>CBHWDN010000072.1:0-3011 GCA_966112585.1 uncultured Gemmatimonadaceae bacterium | reverse complement strand
AACCCCTGACCTCTGCAATGCGAATGCAGCGCTCTCCCAGCTGAGCTACAGCCCCAGGAACTTCCTAAATCGTTGTCACCGAATAAGATGGCCCCGCCTTCCAAGCGCGGGGCCGTTCCGCTGACAGACGGGTAAGCTAGCCATCGGCTACCGGGTGTCAAGCGGCGATGGAAGCTGACGCTACTCTCCGGCCTTCTCGCTGCCAACATTACCGACGTGGCCAAAACACACGCACTCGACGCGGATTATGTCCGCGACCAACTCGTTCCGCGGACCCAGGACGTCAACGGCAAAGCGTATCGGCCGGACGGTGAGTTTGTGCTCTACTGGATGCAATCCACGCACCGGCTCGAGGAGAATTGGGGGCTGCGCGCGGCGATTCGTACCGCGAATCGCTTGAACCTGCCGGTCGTGATTCATCAGGGGCTCGATCCCACCTATCCGCACGCGAGCGATCGACACCACACGTTCATTCTGCAGGGCGCACGTGATACCGCGCGCGACGCCGACGCGCGTGGGCTCTACTACCAGTTCGTGCTGCGTAAGACGCGCGATGATGATCGCCGAGTCGTGGATCGCATCGCCGCGCGCGCGTATGTCGTGATCACCGATCTCTATCCCACCGCTGGCATTCGCGAGCGCGTGGTGCGATTCGGTGAGCGATGCGGCTGTCGGGTGTTGGCGATCGACAGTGTGTGCACGGTGCCCAGTGGGCTGTTCACGAAAGCGGAGTTTGCTGCGCGCACCATTCGCCCGAAGCTTGCGAAGCTGCTCGATCACGCTATCGAACCGGTCGCCGATGAAGCGCCACGCGTGAGCGTCAGCGCACCACTCGCGAAGTCGCTGCGCGCCACGGTCGCCGAAGTGGGCGGACAGAAGCCACTCGCGATCAAGGACATGAGCGATGCGCAGATCGCCGCCGAAATTGCGCAGTGCGAGATCGATCATTCCGTAGCGCCAGTGGAACTCGCCGGCGGCTGCGTCGCGGCGGAGGCGCGCTGGAAGGCGTTCTTGTCAAAGCATCTCAAAGGCTACGACGAACAGCGCAACGAGGCCGGCAATGGCGAAGGCACTACGCGACTTTCGCCGTATCTGCACTACGGGCAGATCCCGTCAGGGCGGCTCATTCGCGAAGCGCGCGCGCATCGTCCGAGTGCGAATGATCTCGACGCGTTCACGCAGCAGATCACCACGTGGCGCGAGCTCAGTTACAACTGGTGCGTCCGCACGCCGAACTTCGATCAGCTCGCCGCGCTTCCCGATTGGGTGCAGAAAACCATGCAGGCGCACGAAGCCGACGAGCGTCCGCATCTCTACCGCCTCAAGACGCTCGAAGAGGCCCGCACCAGCGAGCCGCTCTGGAATGCCGCGCAGCAGGAGCTCGTCGAACAGGGAATCATCCACAACTATCCGCGCATGCTGTGGGGCAAGACATTCCTGCTGTGGACGTCGAGCTACGAACAGGCCCGCGCGTGGATGTTTCACCTGAACGACAAATACGCGATCGACGGCCGCGACCCAAACAGCGTGGGCGGCATCATGTGGTGCCTGGGACTCTGGGACCGACCCTGGGGCAACAAGCCGATTTGGGGTGGGATACGGCCGATGTCGCTGGCGCGCGCGAAGGGGAAGTTTGATGTGGAGGCGTACGTCGCGCGCGTGACGGGAACACGGTTGCTTTGAACGGTCACTACGGAAGCCTGTACGTCGGAAGCCCGCACTACGGGAGCCCGCACTGCGGTAACTGCTCCGCGAGATAAGTTCCCGATGTTCAGGCTCCCGTAGTGCAGGCTTCCGATGTACAGGCTTCCGCAGTCAACCGCTCATAGCCGAATGCTCAACCACGACATCCTCCCCACTGTAAAATCCGTCCGCGCCGCCGAGCAGCACGTCCGCGCCGTCATGCCACCCTCTCGCCTAGTCAAGAACGACGACCTGAGTGACGACGCGCAGGCCGATGTCTATCTCAAGCTTGAACTCGAGAATCCCACTGGCTCGTTCAAGGTGCGTGGCGCGTTCAATGTGCTCGCCGGGATGACGGCCGACGAACGTGCGAAGGGCATCGTCGCGTCGAGTGCGGGAAATCACGGACTGGGCGTGGCGTACGCCGCAAAGGCGTTTGGGACGCCGGCGATGTTATACGTCCCTCGCACGGCGCCGCAGGTGAAGAAGGACGGAATTCGTGCGCTGGGCACCACCGTGAATGACGACGCGGCGGACTACGACGTCGCGATGGTGCATGCGAAAGCGCACGCTGAGCGTGAAAACATTCGCTTTATCAATCCCTGTCTGGGTGTCGACCTGCTCGCCGGACAGGGAACTGTCGCCCTTGAGCTGCTGGAGCAGCTACCGCAGGTGTGCACCGTGTTGGTGTGCACGGGCGGCGGTGGACTGCTTGGCGGCATGGGCGCGGTGTTACGTGAGCTTGCACCACATGTGCGCATCATTGGTGTGCAAAGCGTCGAGACGGCGGCAATGCAGCGCAGCGTCGCGGCGGGGCGTGTCGTCGACGTGACCGTGACACCAACGCTCGCCGATGGTCTCGCGGGACAGATCGATGAGGATGCGCTCTACATCGGGCAGAAGTGCGCCGATGAGATGGTGCTCGTGAGCGAAGAAGAAATCGGCGAAACGATCGCCTGGCTGCACCGCACCACTGGCATGGCAGTGGAGGGCGCGGGCGCCGTCACCGTGGCGGCGATTCGGCATCATCGCGTGTCGCGCTTGCAAGGGCCGATCGTGGCGATTGTGAGCGGGCGGAATATCGATCGGGCGAAACTGGACTCGCTGCTGGTGAAGTACCCGGCTCCATAAGCAATACCCACAACAACTCACCACCCAATACCTAAAGCCCGAAACCCAAAACCGATCGGTTATGGGTTTCGAGTTTTTGGTTTGGGGTCGTGGGTTGAAATGGAAAAGGCGGGGGGCCCAAGGAACCCCCCGCACCAGTGAAAAGAAAAGGCCAAGTTATCGTTCGCACGAATAGTCGCACCGCGAAAAAACCGGAC
>CBHWDN010000071.1:0-3469 GCA_966112585.1 uncultured Gemmatimonadaceae bacterium | reverse complement strand
GCGACGGCGGCTTCCGCGTGACATGCAGTGAGGGGGGGGGGGGGCCACACCGGCGGGGCGCCCCCCCACCGGCGGGTCTCCTGGGGCACACCGGCCGTTGGTCTGTTCTCGGTGTAGCACCTGCGCTCGCGCCTTCACCCGTAAGTGCGGCCGCGGCTGGGGTGGGATTCGTCCCCACCGGTGGGACCCCCGGCACCCCCTCCACATCGCGTAACCGGTTATATTCCAAGGCTATGCTGAGAAGCGTTTCCCTGAAGCAGGTTGTACGGTCCCTCCGCCGGGTTGGTGCGGTTGCCCTGACGGCAACTGCTGCGCTCGTGGCTCCCGCCGCCCTGTCGGCGCAGGAGATCACGGGGCGCTGCGCAACGCCTGACTCGCTGGCCATTCGCGGCAACGTAAACGTGGCCGACTCGCGCATTCGCGCCGAGTTGGGATTGGCGCCTGGTGCGCCGCTCAACTTCCCGGCGGTACAGCGAGGCATCAAGGCGCTCTATGCGCTCGCGCTGTTTGACGATGTGCGCACCGCGTGCGATGTCGAAACCGTTCCGGGGAAGGTGCTGACCGTCGTGCTCGTGAAGGAGCGCGCGATGCTCGGCGACCTCAAGGTCATCGGGCCGAGTGCGATTTCCGATCGCACGATCAAGGACAAAGTGGATTTGTTGATCGGTCGTCCGATCGATCCGATGCAGGTGGCGCGGGCGCGCGCGCGCATCGATTCGACGTACGAAGCGAATGGCTACTATCTCGCGCGCGTGACCATCGACTCGACGCCGATGGATGACGGCCGCATCGGCATCACCTATCGCATCGACGAAGGTCGTCGACTGGCGGTGTCGGGGATCGAGATCGAAGGCAACCAGCGGGTGAAGGACAAGGACATCGCTGGCGCGATGAAGATTCGTCCGGAAGGCTTTTGGTGGTTCCGCAAAGGTGAGTTCGACGAAGACAAGTATGTTGGCGACCTCGGTGAGCGCATTCCCGGGTTGTACGCGCGACTTGGCTACGTCGACATGCGCATCACGAAGGACACGCTGATTGTCGATCGCGAGCGCGGAAAAGGACTCGTGCAGGTTGGCGTACAGGAAGGACCGCAGTATCGCATTGGCACATTCGAAGTCGCAGGCAACCGTCGCTTCCCGACGGAAGAGCTCAAGCGCTTTTATCCGTTCGAAGGGAATGATCCGACGCTGACACAGCGCGTGAAGGCGCTCATCAAGCGCGAGAAGGCTGCTCCCGATGGCGTTTTCGACCAGCACAAGTGGGACGACGCGCTCGACAAGGTCAACAACGAGTACCGCAACAACGGCTACCTGTACGCGCAGGTGCGTCCGGTGGTCGATCGCAAAAAGGAAGGACCAGATTCGGTGCCCACGGTCAACCTCCGGTGGGAAATCGAAGAGCGAAATCCGGCGATCGTGAATCGCATCGAGATCCAGGGCAACGACTACACGTCGGACGAATGCATTCGTCGCCAGATCTTCATGGTGCCGGGCGGTCCGTTCAGTCAGGCGTCGCTCATTCGCAGCTATCAGGGTATCGGCAATCTCAACTTCTTCGAGTCGCCGATGCCGTTCCCCGATTCGAAGCCGATCAACGATCAGGGCGACGTCGATATTGTGTTCAAGGTGAAGGAGAAGCGCACTGGTAGCGTGAACTTCGGCGCCTCGATGGGTCAGGGCGGCGTGGGCTTCGGTGGATTCGTCGGCCTCGAGCAGCCCAACCTGTTCGGCAATTGCAAGCAGGGCAAGGTGAACTGGCAGTACGGCCGGTTCTTCAATGACTTCACGGCGACGTATACCGATCCCGCACTCAAGGGCACACGTACGTCGGGCGCTTTGAGCGCGTATCGCACGCAGTCGCGCTTCGTGATCGGCAACCTTGGTCAGAACGTGCGTACCGGTGGTTCCTTCCGCATGGGCTTCCCGGTGCCGTGGTCGTACTACTCGTCGCTGTCGCTGCAATACACGGGTGAAGCGACGACCTTCACCTCGGGACTCGTACAGAACAGCTCCTGCTCGAAGAATTGCTTCCGTTCGAGCATTGGTCTCGGATACCAGTACGACACGCGTGTGGACATGCCGTTCGCGACGCAGGGTTCACTGCGATCGATCAACACCGACTTTACCGGCGGCGTGTTGGGCGGCACCGTGAACTTCCAGCGCGTTGAAACGGAGCTCAAGTCGTACGCGCTGCTCGGATCCATCGGTGGCAGCACGCCTGGTTCGCAGCCCATCAAGTTCACGCTCGGACTGTCGACGCGCGCCGGTGCGCTCTTCGGCAACTCGGGGCCGTTCTTCTTCCAGCAGCAGTTCTCCGTTGGTGGCGTGATGTACGGTCAGGCGCTCCGTGGCTATCCGGAGTTCTCGATTACGCCGACGGGTTTCAATCCCAATGTTGACCAGTATCGCTCTGATCCCGCGTCGTTCGGCAATGCGTTTATGACGATGACGGGTGAGCTCGGTGTCCGCTTCAACCAGATGTTGTACGCGAACGTGTTCACCGACGCCGGGAACAACTGGGCCTCGGCCCGCCAGGTCAATCCTACCCGCCTCTTCCGATCATTCGGCTTCGGGGTATCAACCGTGACGCCGCTCGGCCCGCTCGGGTTGGACATGGCGTATGGCTTCGACCGCACCAAACTCGACCTTACCACTGGCCAGGTCGTGAAGGACCCCCGTTGGCAGTTCCATTTCCGGCTCGGCCAGCTCTACTAAAACTCAAGAACCTCACTCTCATGCGTCTCTCTTCACTTCTTGGCGCCTGTGCCCTCCTCGTGGGCGCCACTACGATCGCGCAGGCTCAGGGGCAGAAGATCGCCTACGTCAATTCGCAGCAGCTCATGGCCGCCGCGCCGGGCCGCACGGAAGCGGAAGCCGCATACGAAAAGGAAATGGCGCCGCTCCGCGACCGCATGACCAAGCTTCAGGATTCGCTGCAGGCGATGAATGACGGTTGGGCGAAGGAAGAGCCGACGCTGCAGGGCGCGGCGAAGGAAGCGCGCCTCAAGGTGTTGACCGAGAAGCAGCAGTCGTTGTCGGGGCAGGCGCAGAAGCTTCAGGAGCAGGCGCAGACGCGTCAGCAGGAGCTCATGGCGCCGATCATGGAAATGATCCGCAAGTCGCTCGACGACGTGCGCTCCGAGGGTGGCTATTCGTTCATCCTCGATGTGGCGGTGGAAATGCCGTACATCGTGTCGGCCGACAAAAACCTCGACATCACCGACCGGGTGGTGGCGAAGATGCGCCTGAGCGCGCCCAAGATGGCCGCTCCAGCTGCGAAGCCCACGACGGGTCCGTCGTCGGCCCCGGCGGGGATCACGAAGAAGCCGCCCACTGCGTGAGCGATTCGTCGCCCGGTGAGGTGGCAGCAACGGGCGGGGGGGGGTGGGGGGTGGGCCGAAACCCCCCGGTCGGTTGGGGGCGGGGGGGGGGGCGGGGCGGTGGGGGTTGGGGCGGGGGGGGGGGGGGGG
>CBHWDN010000070.1:0-4499 GCA_966112585.1 uncultured Gemmatimonadaceae bacterium | reverse complement strand
CCCCTTGGTTGCGCACAGGCTGTCGTTGACGCCGGGTTCGCCGGTCCTGCTTACGGGCCGTAGACGATGGGCGAGACGCCGTTCCGGATGTCCCGCGCACCGGCGGCGACACCACTACCGACGGCGAGGCCGGCGGTGAGGGCGGTACCAATTCCCACGAGCGGCAGCAGCGGAACGAGCACGGCGCCCAGACAGAAGGCCGCAGCCCCCGCCAGCCACGGCGCCAGCGTTTTCTGCACCGAATCAACGTATCGCAAACGATTGCGCACAAACTTGCGCGTCGTTCCGTGCAACACGATGGCGAGTACGCTCGCAATGGCGAAGGAAAGGATGGCGAAAATCATGGGGCTTCTCCGGTAATCCGGTAATCCGGTATCTCGTAGGGCGTCAACTGGAGCGTCAGGCTCTGATCCCCTAACGGGTACGCGGAGCGGAGGTTTCAGCCCCCGCTCCGCGTGTCGTTCCGCCACGGGACGAGATCGTATGCGTCGCTGCCCTCACGCCTTATCGGCGGGTCGGGACCTGCATCTTGGTGTAGTTCTCGGGGATCGTGAACAGCGAGTTGGCCAACCGCTTCTTTTCGATCTTGATAACCTCGAGCGCGGTGCCGCCTTCGGCGGTGTTCACCTTGAGCGGAAAACCTTCCAACTCGATGGACTTCTGCCACGCCGGAGCCTTGGCCCCCATTCCACTCATGGGGTTGTTGAAGCGTCCCAGCTCCTTCGAGATGCACGCATCGGTGGTAGATGGGCCGGTCGGCGTGGTCGAGGTAATGAGCACGTGTTCACACTTGTAGCCGGCAATCGTTTCGAACTTGCCGGTCCGCGAGGTTTTCACGTTCGGTGGGGGCGCGTTCGCGGCCGCTTGGTCAGCCGCCGCCATCGCATCGCTCATCGGCATTTCGGAATAGGCGTTCTGCGCTGGCATGAGCATGTAGACCTTCTTGTCCGCCGGAAGCATGAGCATCGTCATCCCGGCCGCACCCAACTGCACACGCACGCGCTTCCCGCTGATGGCGTACTCCAGCTCCTGCGTCATCGCCGGTCGTTCTGGCGCGCCAGCCGCGGTGGGCGGCTTCGCAGTGAGGCGCATGGTCACCAGGCCTTCAAACGGCGGCTGCGCGGCAGCGCTGCCTGAAATGCCGACCACCAGTGACGCTACCGACACGCCCAACGCACGCACACGAATCACGCGATCCCCTTCTTGATGGCTTGAAGAACGAGCTCAGCGAATCGATCCACCTCGTCCACGGTGGTATACACGTTCGGCGTGACGCGGATCCCGGTGAATTCGGCATGCGTGATTGGCGTTTGCACGATGCGATACTGGCCCATCAGCCAGTTGCCAAGCTTGTCGTGCGCGAGCCCATCCACATTGAAGAAGCCGAGCCCACCGCCCCACTTGGAGTCGAGCGGCGTGAGCACCTTTACGCGGCCGTTGCTTTCGGCAAGCAATCGCTTCGCCCAGCGGTCGCGCAGATACACAAGACGCGCCTGCTTGCGGGCCGCGCCAATCGCGCGATGAAACGCGAGCGACACCGCAATCGCATTGTGATTCGCCGCCGGATGCGTGCCAATCTCTTCGTACTTCCGGATGTCCTTTTCCTGCCCGGGATTCTGCGCCATGAGCGGCCATAGTGCCGGGATCTTGTCGCGACGCACATAGAGCATGCCCGTGCCGATTGGCGCGAGCAACCATTTGTGCAGGCTGGTGCCGTAGTAATCGACGCCCAATTCGTCGCGCGTGAACGGGAACTGCGCGAAGGCGTGCGCACCATCCACGATCGTTTGCACACCTTTCGCACGCGCCATCTCCACCAATTCCTTCACCGGCAGAATCTGTCCGGTGAGGTTGGTGATGTGCGTGATCTCCATGACCTTCGTGCGCGGCGTGATCGCCGCGGCAAAGGCATCGACGATCTGCTGCGGGTTCGTGCACGGTACCGGAAAGGAAATTTCCCTGAGCACAATCTTCTCACGCGCCGCGCGTTGCTTCCACGCGTTGATCATGCGCCCGTAGTTCTGATTGCTCACCACCACTTCGTCGCCGGCCTTGAGATCGATGCCGAAGATACACGTCTCGAGACTTTCCGACGCGTTGCGCGTGATCGCGATCTCTTCCGTGTCGCAACCGAATTCCCTGGCGAGCTCTCGTCGTACGACTTCGATGCGCGGCTCGAGGTCGCGCCACATGTGAATGACCGGCAACTCGTTCGCGTAGCGCAGATCGCGCTCGAGCTGCGCCATCACGTGCGTCGGCGCCGGTGAGCAGCCACCGTTGTTGAGGTTGATCCACGTGCGATCGAGGTCAAAGGCGCGCTGAATGGGCTCCCAGAACTCCTCGTCCGACGCGAACGCCGCCGCTTCAGCCGCGTTCCCACGCCACGGAACTCCATCTGCGGCGAACAGCTCTGTTCCGCGGCTTTTGGCCACGTCGTTCGCATCGATCAGACGGCGAATGGCGCCGGGTGCGAACTGGGGGAGGATCGCCGGGAGGGCCGTGGTGCCCGCCAGCGCCGAGACGAAATGGCGTCGTTGCATGGCGCAAAAGTGCAGGCGTCACGTCTCTATTGTAAGGTCGAGTCGCTCTCGCCATGAAAGTTCTTTAACAGACGTCACTTTGCGAGATCTGCGTCACACAGTGTGCGAAAAGTGAAGTGCCGTTCTCAAGGGTAGTCCGTCTGTTTGCTGACGAGCGCCGCGAAGTTGCGCCCGCCTCGCAAAGTCATCAGCCGAGACCACTCGATGCGTCAGTTCACCCGTCTTTCGTTCGCCCTTCTTGGTACGGCCGCACTCGCGGCCTGCGCCGACACGACCACCCAGCCGGCCGATGCCCGTTTGGCTGCCTCGGGTCGTGACCGCGTCACCCCCGCCACGGCAAACACGCCGGCCGCCCCGACCGACAGCATCGACACGAGCGCTGAACCGGCCGACTATATCGTGACGCTCGCGGATTCGACCGAGGATCCGGAAGGCAAAGGCAAGACGCTCACGGGCAAGCAGAAGGGCCTCTACAAGCGCGCCTACAAGTACGCCCTCAAGGGCTTTGTGGCGAACCTGACGCCAGCCGGCGTGGAAGAAATGGTTCGTACCCCTGGCGTGACACGCGTTGAAGCCGACGGCCCGGTCAAGATGAACGACGTCGTTGCCGCGGCGAGCTGGGGGCTCGATCGCATCGATCAGCGCTCCAACGCGCTTGACGGCTTCTACAACTTCTCGGGCACCGCGTCAAACGTCCGCGCCTACATCATTGATACGGGCATCCTGACGTCGCACGAGCAGTTCACGGGCCGCACGCTCGCCGGTTTCTCGGCGTTCGGCGACAACAACCCGATCGACTGCAACGGCCACGGTACGCACGTCGCCGGCACCGTTGGTGGTAGCACCACCGGCGTCGCTCGCGGTGTCCAGCTCGTCCCGGTTCGCGTGCTCGATTGCGCCGGCAGCGGTACGTGGAGCGGCGTCATCGCCGGTATCGACTGGGTGACGCAGCAGAAGACGAACAACAAGAGCATCCCGATGGTCGCGAACATGAGCCTGGGTGGCGGTTACATCCAGTCCGTGAACGATGCGGTCACCCGCGCCATCTCCGCCGGCGTGGTCTTCGCCATCGCCGCCGGCAATGAAAACCAGGACGCCTGCAACGTGTCGCCGGCTTCGACGCCGAATGCGCTTACCGTTGCGGCCAGCGAAAGCGGCGACAACCGCGCCGGCTATTCGAACTGGGGCAAGTGCGTCGATATCTTCGCACCCGGCACAGGGATCACGTCGAGCTGGATTGGCTCGAATAACGCTTATGCCGGCCTGAGTGGCACCTCGATGGCCACGCCGCACGTCACGGGCGTCGCGGCACTCATCCTCGGCTCGTATCCGACCTACACGGCCGACCAGGTTCGCAGCTCGATGATCGCCGCGGCGACACCGAACGTGATCACCGACTTGGCCGGTTCGCCGAACCTCCTGCTGTCGACGCTTTTCACCGCCACGCAGACGCCGCCACCGCCGCCACCGGCTGACACGACCACGACGCCGAGCCAGCCGCCGGCTCCGGCTCCGGCTCCGGTTGTGATTACGCTCAGCATCACCAAGCAGGTCGCGAAAAACAACAACACCGCGCGCCTCGCCTGGGCTGGCGCTACGACCACCAGCGTCGACATCTACCGGAACGGTTCGAAGTTCCTGACCAGCACCAACGACGGCTCGCAGAACGATGCGAAGCTTGCGAAGGGCACCTACACCTACAAGGTGTGCAACGCTGGTACGACGACCTGCTCGCCGAATGCGTCGGTGACGTTCTAAGCGCGGTCGCAGGACTCGAAGCACTCGCACCACGCAGGGGCGCCGGGGGTAATAAACCCGCGCCCCCCCCCCGGTGGTCCTCCTCCCCCCCCTCACCCCGGGGGGGGTCACCAACACGACCCGGGGCCCGCCGTGCGGCGGGCCCCTTCTTCGTTCAGGCGACGCGGAAGGCCCGGGCCTAGCGGGCGTAGCGGGCTTCCA
>CBHWDN010000069.1:0-4642 GCA_966112585.1 uncultured Gemmatimonadaceae bacterium | reverse complement strand
CCCCAATTCACCGCTCCCGTTTGGCTCCCGCTTGCCCCCCCCTCGGTCAAACACCCCAACCGGCATGGCCTTCGCACCCCAAGCGCAACCAAGCGGGACCAAGCCAAAACGGTCAGACCTTGGTGATTCCGGGCTTGCCGTGCTCCACACGCCAGCTGCTTGAAGTGGCCACTGGTGCGCCCTGCTGCTGCACGTACGGCACGCTGCGATAGTCCACGTTCCACGCCTTGTCGTCGACCTTCGCGCGCACATAGCCGCGGCGGTTTTCGAACCACTTGAGATGCGCGTTGTCGCGCTTCATCTCATCGAGTCGCGTCGGTGTGACCACTGCGCCATCACCACCAGACGCGATGCTCGTGCCGACAAACTCGGCGCCGATCACCGGGCGATCCGGGCGCGTGAAGTCGCTGCGCAGCTCATTCACCCAATTGGTGTGAATGTCGCCGGTGATCACCACGGTGCGATTGGGCGCGCGTTTGGCAATCTCGCCAAGCAGTCGATCACGCGCGACCGGGTAGCCGCTCCACTGATCCATCGACACGCGATACTCGTCGCCCGGTGCGGAATCGTATGGCGCCATCATGACCTGATTCGCCAGCACCTGCCAATGACTCCTGGAAGCGCCAAGGCCATCGACCAGCCACTTCTCCTGCGGCGCGCCGAGCAAACCACGCTTGGGGTCGAGCGCTTCCGGGCACAGCGCCGATGTGGCACCGCCGCATGCCTGCACGTCGCGATACTGACGCGTGTCGAGCATCCAGAAACGCGCCAGCGCGCCCCAATTCACCGAGCGTGTGATGTTGAGGTCCGCCCACGACTGTGCTCGCGGCACGCGCACCGCCTGATGCTCCCACCACGCCTGATACGCCGCGGCACGGCGCGTGCGCATCTGCTCGACCGACTCCATGCTGTTCTCACCAGCGAGACCCGCATAGTTGTTGTCGACTTCGTGATCGTCCCACACCACGAGCCACGGGCAGCGCAGATGGGCCGCCTGCAGGAGCGGATCGGTTTTGTACTGCGCATAGCGACGGCGATAATCCTCAACCGTGCGCACCTCGAGCCCTTGGTGTTTGCGCACGGCCGTGGACGGACTCGCGTACTCGTAGATGTAGTCGCCCAGATGCACCGCGAGATCGAGCTGCGCTTCCTGCGCCATGTGCCCGAACGCGGTGAAGTGCCCCTGATCCCATCGCTGGCAGCTCATGAACGCGAGCGCGAGCGGCGTCATCGCGCCATCAGCGGGCGTCGTACGAAAGCGGCCGACGGGACTCGTTGATGCACTCGCGCCCGCGCCAGTCGTGAAGCGATAGAAATACCAGCGGTCGGGCGAGAGCCCCGTCACGTCTGCGTGCACACTGAACGACAGCTCGGGTGCTGCGGTGGCGCGACCCTTCTGCACAATCCTGGTGAAGGCGTCGTCGTCGGCGACTTCCCAGTTCACGATGACGCGGGTGCCGTCCATTCCGCCATCGGGCTCGAATGGGCGGGGGGCGAGTCGTGTCCAGAGCACCCCGCCGGTCGGCGTCGGATCGCCACTCGACACACCCAACGTGAACGGATCATCGGCAAAGCGCGGGCGCCCCGTTACACGCCACACATTCGGAACCACCGCGCACAACGCGGCGTAGCGCGTGAGATCCGACAGAAAGAGACGGCGGTCCATTCAGCGGAATCCTATTTCTTGTTGGCTTTGCGAAGACCGATGCCGAGCGTGGTGAATCCCGCTTCGCGACCGAACTGACTTCCCATGAAGCTGCGCGACACGAACGCGGTGGCCATCGTGCTGCCAATGCCCGGACGCGTGAAGTCCAAACGAACCTGTGTGCCGATTCGACTTCCTTCCTGCTCCACCGAGTACAGCGCGGGGCCGGCCATGAAGCGCACGAGGACGGTGCGAACATCGAACGACATGCCGGGGAGCAGCGTCACGCGTTCGGTGAAGCGCCGATTCCGGCATTCGGTGGACGGTGCAACGATATAGCAGCCATCGCTGTTGCCGTAGCTCACCGCCGTGCCGCGCAGCCCGAGAATGACCGCCTTTTTGCGCAGCTTGGCGAGCGGCACCGTGAACAGGCCGGATAGCGTCACCTTGGGGCCTTCCGCATAGGCGGTCGTGCCTGACACCTGCCCGATTTCAACCTCGCCGGTGACCAGTCCGGTGTAGGTGTAGAAACCCATGCCCACACCAGGACGTCGCTGCGCACTGGCCGACGACGGGGCAAACAGGGCAGCAGCGGCCGCGACAACAGCGAGCCGGGTGAGCGCGATCGGGGACAGACGCACGGAGAGCCTCGGAAGCGGGCGGGACGCGACGACGGGTCGCGTCGACGGTGGGAAAGATAGCCAAGCGACAGACGACGGGTGCAATCTCACGAGATGAGACACGCGATTGTCGCCCGACCCTCCATCCTGCGGACCGCCCTCGCTGCGCTCGGCGTCTTCAGTGGCTGCGGTCTCGAGGCGCAGACGGCGAAGCGCGCGCTGCCCACCGTGACGCCACGGCCAGGCATGGTGATCACCCGGTCGATGCGACTTGTACCGGGCACGTATCAATGGCGGGCAAACGCGCATCCTGATTCCGCGCTGATCACGGTGCGAGGCCGCGGAATCACCGTGGACATGCGCGGCGTCACGCTCGTTGGCGTATCACCCGACAGCACACCCGACGCTGCGCAGGGCACCGCGCTCTTGATTGACGGCGGCGATTCGATCGCCGTGCGAGGGTTCACCGCACGCGGTTATCGATTCGGCATTCACGCGCGTGGCGTGCGCGCGCTCAATCTCAGCGACACCGACCTGAGTCACAGCTGGAAGCCGCGTCTGTTCAGTGTGGTCGAACACGAGAGCCTCGGTGACTGGCTGTCGTTTCACAAGAACGAGCAGGGCGAGTGGAAGCGCTTCGGTGCCGGCATCTATCTCGATCATGTCACGGGTGGCGCGCTGAGGCGCAACACCGTACGGCAATCGATGAACGGGTTGCTGATGACGCACAGCGATTCGCTGTCCATTCGCGACAACGACTTTTCGTTCAACTCCGGCCTTGGTATTGGCATGTATCGGAGCAGTTGGCATCAGATCGTGCACAATCGCGCCGACTACAGCGTGCGCGGCTCGAGTACGGGCTTCTATCAACGTGGACAGGATTCGGCGGCGCTGTTGATGTTCGAGCAGTGCTCGCACAACGTGGTCGCGTACAACAGCATGACGCACAGCGGCGACGGGCTCTTCCTGTGGGCCGGACAGCACACGATGGATACCGGCCAGGGCGGGGCAAACGACAACTTGTTCATCATGAACGATTTCTCGTTTGCACCCACCAACGGCATGGAAGCCACATTCAGTCGCAACGCGTTCATCGGCAATCGTATCGTGGGAAGCACGCACGGGCTGTGGGGCGGCTACAGCTTCAGCTCACGCGTTGTTGGCAATTGTTTCGCGCACAATCGCATCGGTATCGCGATCGAGCATGGCCAGGACAATCTGATCGGCGGCAATCGATTCCTTGGTGACTCACTGGGGATCAGACTGTGGGCCGATTCGATCGAACCGGGTGATTGGGGCTATCCTAAGCATCGCGATACCAGAAGCCGAGATTGGCGCGTCGTGGAGAATCGCTTTGCGCGTGTCCCAGAGCGGTGGCGCATGGCCAATTCGTCGGTGGCCGACAGCGGGCGCAACGTGGTCGTGGATACGACTGAAACGTGCGAGCCCTCGCGCAACATTCCGACTACGGCGTGGTGGCGCGTGGCGCCGATTGATAGTGAGCCGCGGCGATGGCCGGAGTCGACGCTCGCGAGCAAACCGCGTGATGCGATTGTGGTGGATGAGTGGGGACCATACGACTGGCAGACGCCCAAGCTGTGGCCCATCGACAGCACACGCGCGTCAACCGTGCGACTGCGTGTACTCGGTCCCGCAGGACGGTGGCGTGTGGTGTCGCAGCGCGGCGTGTCGTCATTGTCGACAAGGTCGGGACGTATCGGTGACACGTTGGTTGTCGCACCGCGCGCGGAGAGTGCGAACGACTGGCGCGTTGACCTCGAGTACCTGAGCGCAAAGCCAGCGCGCTTCGCGTACGAACGTTTTGAGCCGCGTCAGCATTGGGCGCAAAAGATCTTCGCCTACAGCGATAGCACCGATCCGTTCAAGCAGGCGAGCGCATTCGCGAAGCTGCTGACGACCACGCCACTCGCCGAGCGTTCGGCGTCGCGCCTCGACTGGATGTGGTCGCGCCCGCGTGACCGCGCGATCCCCGCCGAGAAGATGGCAATGGATGCCACGAGCTCACTGGAGCTCGCGCCGGGCCGCTACACACTGCGCACCCTGAGCGATGATGCGGTGCGCGTCTGGGTCGACGGACGCCTCGTGATCGATCACTTCACTCCGCACGAAACGGCGCCGGCGTACGCGACCATTGCGGGCGGGAGGCACGAGGTGCGTGTGCTGTATGTGCAGGTCGGTGGATGGGTTGAGCTCCGACTTGATATCCTGAAAGGACAAGTGCGGCCGTCGCTCGGAAGCGCCGGACCGCACTGACCTTCAATCGCTCGCCCTCCGCAAGCGACTGACGGAATGCCCGCTCCGAGCCCGCTTGGGGTGCGGCGCCCAGCGCTTGGGCACGCGGGGGGTGGGACCGCAC
>CBHWDN010000068.1:0-4856 GCA_966112585.1 uncultured Gemmatimonadaceae bacterium | reverse complement strand
CCCGTTGGGGCGGTTGCCTGTGCGGGTACTGCCTTGGCGTCCCGGCCAGGTGTGACGCGCGGGGGGGGCGGTGACGCATTCGGACCCCGCCCCCCTCATCGCCTGTCCCCGCCTTCGCATTCGGCGAAGCGGAGGCGCTCCGTCCAGTCACACCAACTGCGTCTCGGTGGATCCCGTTCTGGCCACCCTGACGCACGGAACGTTGTGATTATTCGATTTATCGACGTACGCATGCGATCTGCTGCCGTGCAGCTCGCTGCAGCCGCGTACGAGCGTGCGCAAATGGACGTGTTAGATCAGGCAATAGCTGACGTAGCAGCACTGGTCCGAGGAGTCCCCGCACTGAGTCTCATGGAGAAGCTGAGACGCGGCGAACTGTTGATGCTGCAAAGATGCGCCGACGAATTATGCGGTGATGGTTGAGTCGCTTAAATTTCGCATGTGAAGCGAGCTACGGTCTTGGGCAGAGCGTTGCGGTGCAGACACTGACGATATCGCAATCGAATTCGGGCCCGCTGAGGTTCGTTTGAAATCCGGCGGCCATCCTTGGAGGCGCGCGACGCGGCGCCCCCAATGCCAAGTACGGCGGCATCGTCCAAGACGCGCGGACTGACACCGTGCGCATCGCTGGCAAGATCGCAGAACGCCGCGAGTAAACAAGAGTCGATCAGCGATGCTGCCGTCCCTCCCACGGGATGAAACGTTGATCGGAGAACTGCCCTGCTGATACCGTGCTGTCGACTAACAGCTCCTCGACAATTTGGGCGATACGATTGGCAGAAGCCCCCCCGTGTTGCTGTAGCAGCCGATGGATCTCCCACACACCGACGTAGTCGCTCGCGAGCTCCGTGCGCACCATTCGCGCAACCAGGAGTAGCTGTTGAAGGGTCATCGGCCAGGAGGATTAAACTTGAGCATGGTAACCGGGATGCTCTTCGAGCGCCCGCAGGCGCTTCGCTTCCGCGCCCTTCGTCCCGCCGTACTGCTTCTCCCATCGATACAGCGTCTGCTCCGTCACGCCGTGCCGTTGCACCAAGTCTGTCAGCTTCGCGCCGGCGTCCCAGTCGTGCAGCACCGCCACGATCTGGGCTTCCGTGAACCGACTCTTTCGCATGCGTCCCTCTGGTCTGCACCTGGTCTGCACCCCAGATCCTGATCCGGCACGACTCACGTAATCGCGGTACGATAGACGCTGGCCACGAGCCCCCGGCGGGGCAGAGGAGGGCAGCGGATGCGGACCAGCAAGTACAGCCCAGAGCAGATTGCGCAGGCACTGCGACAGGCGGAGAGCGGCACGCCCATCGTGGAGATTTGCCGGAAGCTCCAGGTCACCGAACAGACGTTCTTCCGCTGGCGGAAGAAGTTCGGCGAGCTCGGGACGCCGGAGATTCGGGAGCTCCGCCAGCTGCGCGAGGAGAACAAAAAGCTCAAGCAGCTCGTCGCGGATCTGAGTCTCGACAAGACGATTCTGCAGGATTCCCTGCGAAAAAAATGGTGAGCCCAGCGCAGCGGCGGACATGGGTGCGCTGGGTGCAGGAGGCGTACGCGGTCTCCGAGCGCATCGCGTGTGACGCGGGCGGCGTGGCGCGCTCGAGCGTGCGCTACACGAGCGTCGCGGCGCCGCAGGAGCCGCTCCGGCAGCGACTGCGCGAACTGGCGCAGACGCGCGTGCCCTACGGATACCGTCGCCTGCACGTGCTCTTGTGTCGCGAAGGGTGGCCGGTCAATCACAAACGCGTGCAGCGGCTCTATCGCGACGAGGGGCTCACTCAGCAGCGCAAGCGGCCGAAGCGGCGCCGCAGCGCGGCCCCGCGCGTCGTGCGCGTGCAGCCAGGCGCCGTGAATGAGCGCTGGGCGATGGACTTCATTCACGATCAACTCGCCGATGGGACGGCGTTTCGCGTCTTGAGTGTCGTCGATCTGTACACGCGCGAGTGCATCGGCTTGGTGCCGGGCATCCGGCTACGGGCGGACAACGTGGTGGCGACGCTGAGCCGATTGCGCGACGAGCGCGGCATCCCCGCGATGCTGCAATGCGACAACGGCACCGAGTTTACGTCGGTCGCAGTCGACCACTGGTGCTACTGGAACCAGGTGAGCGTGGACTTCAGCCGACCCGGCAAACCGACCGACAACGCGGCGATCGAGAGTTTCCACAACAGCTTTCGCCGTGAGTGTCTCACGCAGCATTACTTTATCGATATCAGCGACGCCCAACAGCAGATCGAGCAGTACCGACTCGAGTACAACAACGACCGGCCCCACAGCAGCTTAGGCAACGTGCCACCGGCCCACTTCGCGGCCACCGTGGCGACCACCGCCAGCGTCTCGAGTACCGCATAAAGTGAGTCTGGCTGGACCAGCTTTGGGGGCTAGACCACCTCTGCTGGGACTAACATGCCGCGTGGATCAGGTTTCGGGGGTCACGTCACCAAGAGTTCCAAACCGCCTGCGCCGCCACGAGCCCTCACTTCGCAGAACAACAGTTGCGAACGCAGCAGAATTCCTGTCGCACTCGCAGCAGAGATTGCGTCGCACCTCATAATCGTATCAGGTGTTGAGGGTTACAGATCGACCCCGGGTCCACGACTCGGGGCCGCTCTGTCGTTTGGCGCCCTCGCGGAGATGGCAAAGCCGGGCCTAGACGTGGCAAAGACGGCGAAGCAGGCGGTTACCGCACATGGGGCAACCAATCTGCGCGGCCTGGTGGAGCTGACCCAGGCTCGAGCGGACATACGCGCCGCTATTCGGCCGCTGTGGCTCCGCGGCCGCGACTAGGAATTTCCGCCCTCCTCCTTCTCATGGGGCCGCAGTGGACGCGTTCGCACCGCGCACGATGCGATAGAGGTGCATTCCCGCCATCATCCCGAGGATCGGTGCGAGCCAGTACACCCAATGCGCGGTCCACAAACCGCCGATGATCGCGGGTCCGAGGGTCCGCGCGGGATTGAAGCTTCCGCCAGTAAGAGGGCCCGCAACGAGCGCGCCGGCGTACACCGTTGCGCCCAGCACGAACGGCGCGATGCCGGACGGCGTGCGGTCATCGGTAGCTAGGGCCATGATCACGAAGCCCAGCAACCCCGTGTAGCCCATCTCGACCACGAATGCGCGCGCCAATGAGACCGTAGGAAGCGTTGCACCAAAGTTGCCGACCGCTCCCAGCAGCCAGCCAAGCAATGCCGAGGCGGCGACGGCACCAAGGCATTGCGCCACCACGTAAGGCAGCACGTGGCGCGCCGGGAAACGACGCACAGACCACAAGCCGAGCGTGACTGCTGGATTGATGTGCGAACCGCTCAGGTGCCCGCTCGCCGCGACGATCAAGGTTACGGCGAGGCCGAAGGCGAGTGAGACGCCGCTGTGGCCGAACGCGCCGGTCTTGGCCGCCACCATCGCCGCCCCGGGGCCGATGGCCACCAGTGCGAACGTGCCCATGGCCTCAACGAGATAGCAAAGAAGAGCAGTGCGTGGGGCCCGTGTGACATGCAACGGTTGCGTCACTCGCCGGCCACGACCGATGGTTGTGCGCCGCCCGTGCGAAGGAACTCCACGAAATCTTCGGGAAGGCCTGCCGCGCGTACACCCGCTATCGTCGCTTGGACGTCGTACGCCACACGAACGAGTTCCACCTGCACCTGACCCTGGTCGAACGTGACGCGGACGTAGCCGGCCCGCGGATCGCCGTCCTTCGGCCGGCCCACACTTCCCGTGTTGATGAAGTGAATTCCCCCCACTTCGCGATGCCACGGTTTGTGTGTATGACCGAACGCAATGACATCGCCGGCCTTGAGTCCAACACTCGCCGCCATCTTGAGACAGAAGTCGTCGGAGCGATCCGCCGTCCAGTACAATGTGTTGAGTGTGGGTGTCCCATGCACGAGCACGAGTCGCGGACCATTGGTGTGACCGCCGTTGGGACGGAGATCCAGCGAGAACGGCAATCCGCCGAGGAATTGCTTCTGTTCCAGCGTCACCGTCGCACGGGTGTACTCGTAGCTGATGTGCGCGAGTTCCTCTTGGCGCGCGCTTTCCGACTTGCACCCACAGTGCTTGTAGTCCGTGGCCACGGTGCTGTCGTAGTTCCCGGCGATGCCGGAGATGGATCGCGCGCGCAACCGATCAATGATGGCATTCGGATTACTGGAGTATCCGACAAGATCGCCCAGGTGATAGATCGCGTCCGCATCTCCGCGCTGGTCAATGTCGGCCAGCACCGCGTCGAGTGCTTCGAGATTGGCGTGGATGTCTGAGATCAGCGCGTAGCGCATGGGAGTTCAGGACGAAGGAAACAAAGGGGAAGCGGGGATGCGTTCCATCGCATCCGCTCACGAGGCGATGTGTGTTCGTTGCATGGCGATGGCCGACGCCGGACACGCACTCATGCACTCATGCACTCATGCACTCGAGAGTGTTCGCTATTTCGCGCGGCACGCCGTCGCGTGCGACCGTCTCGAATCCAAAGCGGAGAAAGTAATGCTCCGCCGTCATGGTCAGGAGATAGAGCGCGTTGATGCCGCGCGCTTCCGCATCACGGACGACGCGCTGCACGAGTTGATGTCCGAGGCCGTGTTGCCGCCAATCGGCGCGGACGGCGACGGATCGTAGTAGCGTTGTGGCAGCACACCTCGAGGCCGGTAACCGCTACGAGTTCAGCGTCGTCGTGAGGGGCCTCGGCGATCACGAACCGCCCCACGCCGGACACGAGGAGCTCCGCGACGCCGTCGATGGGCAGCCCAGCGGTCGTGAGCAAGTGGTGAATCGCTGTCGTGTCGTCGACCGTTACCATGCGGAATGATGGCGTCGTCGATGACGTCGATGACGTCGATGACGTCGATGACGTCGATGACGTCGATGAC
>CBHWDN010000067.1:0-5735 GCA_966112585.1 uncultured Gemmatimonadaceae bacterium | reverse complement strand
ACACCATGTAGCGCTCGAAGAATCCGCCTTGCTTGCCGAACAGCGTGACGCGATTCGCGAGATTCGGCTGCACGTATCCGGTACGCGCGACAAACCCGTTGTCGGCGCGAAAGCCGGGCTGGATCCCAATGAGGTTGTAGTGATATCCCCACGCCCGCCCAGTGCGATCGACCACGCCTTCCCAAAGCGCGCCACTCTGTCGCGCGCTACCCGCGCTGGTGGTGCTCGCGGCGTATTGTGCCGACGCGTAGTACATGCGGCCAAAGACGTGTCGAACATCGAGGCCGGCCAGTCGATTCGTGCGTGCGGCACTCACCCGCTCACTATATAGCAGTCCGGACTGCGACTGCACGCTGAAATCACGGGTGAGACGCACGATGTCCACCATCGGCTTCTCCCGATCGGAGGCGCCCGGCGGTGCGTCCATCGCCGAGAGGACGGAAATGTTGGAACGTCCAAGTCTCCCGGTCAGCTTGAGCGCCGCGTTCGGCTGCACAATGCGTCGTGTGTACACCAAGGTGTTCGGCACATTGAACTGATCGGCGCCTTCCACGAAGAACGGTCGACGCTCCGGATAAAAGAGCGCAAAGCGTGCGTCGGCGGCAACCTGTGTGGCGTCGGCTTCAACCTGGGAAAAGTCCGGCTTGATCGTGCCATTGAGCACGAAGTTGCTGCCGAGTCCCATGCGCACGTTGCCGCCAACTCGCGGCGTATTCGTATAACGCCACGCCGTTGGATCCGTAGGAGACGGCGAGCCGGCGGTGCTGTTGGTCAACTCCGGATTGAGCAGCACATCGAGCCCGCGGTGCAGATCCGTGAGGCCGTTGATGTACCCTTCCTGCGATATGAACGACGCCGCGCCGCGCTTGACCGGCGTCCAGGTGGATTCATAACCGCTGTGCTGCATCTTGCGATTGAACTGAATGCCCCAGCGTTGCGGTGATCGGACGGGAAAGCGCAGGCTTGTGTATGGAATGCGCACTTCCACTTCGTATCCGTCGTCGAGTACGCGACCGCGCGACTGCCAGAGAAAGTCGGCGCTGAGATCGGTCTGACCCGGCGCAACGTTGGCGCCCGGCGTGAAGCCGCCGCCCTCTGCTTTGGTGCCGTCGGCCTGAATGCCGAGCGGGTTCACCATGAACACAAAGGCGCGGCGACGCTCCTGAAACGGATCGAGATGAATCTCGACGTAGTCGTCGGCACTGATGCGGTCGCGATCGGCAAGCGTCGCGCGCACGACACCATGCGGCTCGAAGGCGCGAATGCCGATGTAGAGCGCATTCGCAGTGTAGAAGATGCGAATGTCGGTCGAGTCGGGCGACGGTCGACCGTCGGTCGGATTGTAGAGCGAGAAACCCGTCAGCAGCGGCGCATCGCGCCAGACGGATTCGTCGAGAACGCCATCAATGACGACCGAATCGGTGCGTGGGCGTCCGAGCGGCACATCGGTCTGCCCGTTGCGCGCATGAAAGACCGACGGCTGTGGATCACGAGGGGACGGCGCGGGGAGGGCGGCGCCGGTGGCGGCGCTCAGTTGCAGCGCCACCGCGAGGCTGGTGAGAAACATCCCCCAAAGCTAGGGAGTGCATTAGCGTTCGCATATGCCTTCTCCTCGCACGCAGCAGGCGATTGCTCGCCTCGCCGATCTCACGCCGCGACAGATCGTTGCCGAACTGGATCGATTCATCGTGGGGCAAGCCGACGCCAAGAAGTCGGTGGCCATCGCCTTGCGCAATCGCTGGCGCCGTCAACGGGCACCGGAGTCCATCCGCGATGAAATCTCGCCGAACAATATCATCCTGATTGGCCCCACCGGCGTCGGGAAAACGGAGATTGCGCGTCGACTCGCCAAGCTCTCCGGCGCGCCGTTTGTCAAAGTCGAGGCGTCCAAGTTCACCGAGGTCGGCTACGTCGGTCGGGATGTCGAAAGCATGATCCGCGATCTCATTGAGAACGCGATCGACATGGTGCGCACGGAACGCGAGTCGGAGGTCGAGGACCTCGCGAATGAAAAGGTCGACGACCGCGTGCTCGACCTGTTGCTCCCCACGCCGCCGGTGCTCACCAACGAGTCGCCGGAGGCCAGGGAAGAGCACTCAGCGGCCGTTGAACGTCACAAGCGCACTCGTGAGAAGCTCAAGGCACTGTTGCTCGATGGGCAGCTCGATCAGCGCGAAGTCGAGATCGAGGTGACGCAGAGCGGCCCCGGCATGCCCGGCGCGATGCAACCAGGCGCGCCGGAGGGGATGGAGAGTGTCGCCGAATGGTTCCGCGACATGATGCCCAAGAAAAAGAAGAAGCGCACCGTCAAGGTGAGCGAAGCGCGACGCATTCTGCTCGATGAAGAGTTGGACAAGCTCATCGATCTCGATGACGTCACGACCGACGCGCTCGATCGTACCGAAGCGATGGGCATCGTTTTTCTCGACGAGATCGACAAGATCGCCGGCGAGCGAGGGCAGGGCGGTGGCCCGGACGTATCGCGTGAAGGGGTACAGCGCGACCTGTTGCCGATCGTGGAAGGGTCAACGGTGCAAACGAAGTACGGCAATGTGAAGACCGATCACATTCTGTTTGTTGCGGCAGGTGCCTTTCACGTCTCGAAGCCGAGCGACCTCATTCCGGAGTTACAGGGTCGCTTCCCGATTCGTGTGGAGCTCAAGGCGCTTACCGAAGCAGACTTCGTGCGCATCATGACCGAACCGGAGAATGCGCTCACGCGTCAGTACGCGGCGCTGGTCGCCGCTGAGGGCGCAAGCCTCGAGTTCCGAGACGAAGGCATCGCCGAACTCGCGCGGGTCGCGACGCGGGTGAACGAGCGCATGGAAAACATCGGCGCGCGTCGTTTGCACACGGTGATGACGACGCTGCTCGAGGACGTACTCTACGAGTTGCCCGATCGGGGCACGGATGCTGTGATCGTAGATGCCGCGATGGTGCGCGAACGACTCAAAATGATCAGCGAGGACGAGGATCTCCGCAAATACATCCTCTAACAAACCCAACACCCATTACCTAAAGCCCGAAACTCAAAACTGATCAGTTTTTGGTTTCGGGCTTTTGGTTTTGGGTTTCGGGTTTATGGACCTGCAGCCACTCCAGCAAAATCGGGTTCACAATCCCCGCCTGCTCGATATGCGGCAGATGCCCCGCGCCTTCGATCACATCGAACTTGGCCTGCGGGATGCCATTGCGAACCTGTTCGGAATTCGCAATCGGCACGGTTTGGTCTTCCTTGCCCCAGATCAACAGCGTCGGTTTGCCCGCCTTGCCGGTGAGCGCGTAGAGCGAGTCAGAACGCACCGAGCGATTGGCCAGAATCGTCGCGCGGGGCGCGCGACCGAAGCCTTTGTTCGTCTGTTGCACACGATACTTGCCGGCCCAGTCGGGCCACTTCTCCGGATGCACAAAATCTGACGCTTGTCCATCGGCCATCGTCGGCACAGCGAA
This sequence comes from uncultured Gemmatimonadaceae bacterium, assembly GCA_966112585.1. Taxonomy (GTDB): domain Bacteria; phylum Gemmatimonadota; class Gemmatimonadetes; order Gemmatimonadales; family Gemmatimonadaceae; genus Gemmatimonas. The sequence continues at coordinate 2,285 of CBHWDN010000067.1, read as the reverse complement.
CGTCTGCCAGATAACCGGTCCGATCACCGGCGCGGCGATGTACCACGGCACCTGTCGCGAGTTGCCTGCCGCCGGATCCACCATGATGTGTGTCGCGACGCGTTCCGGATGCCGATTCACGAACGTGCTCGTGATCGGGCCACCGTACGAGAGCCCCATCACGTGCACTGGCTCGCGCCATCCGAGCGAATCGAGCAATCCCGTCAGCTGTCGATCGAACAAGCTGAAGTCGTACGTGGTCTCGGGGCGATCCGAGAATCCGCGCCCGTAGGTGTCGTAGCGCGCCACGCGATAGCCCGCGTTGGTGAGCGCAACGAACGTCGAGTCCCAGATATAGGCTGGCACCGAAAAGCCGTGCACCAGCACCACTCGCGCGCCGCTGTCGGGGCCCGCGACCTCGTAGTGGGTGACGCCGTCGGCGAGTGTCACGAAAGAGCCGCCATCGGTCGGGCGCACGCGACCGTCCAGCGTCATCGACTCCGGATCCCGTCGACGGGCGAAGGCAGCGGCGGCAGCGAGCAGCAACACGATGGCGAGCAGAAAGCGGCGCATGTGATCGGGTTGAGGACTGCCCAGAATAGCACCGAACCAGCGGCTCCGCTGCCACGACTGCCCCACCCCGCATAGATTCCCATTTCGCCCGGCGCGACCCTCCAGTCGCGCCGTCTGCTTTCCCCCCACCGGGGACCCCGAACGGGGTGGCATAACCATGCACGCACCGTCGCCGCGCGCCGATCGGCCGCACCGCGATTTCCTCAACATCGTCGATTTCTCGACGGCCGAAACGTTTGCGCTCCTCGACCTCGCCGAGCGCATGCGAACCGGTGGGTACGACCGCAAGCCGCTCGCCGGCAAGGCGCTCGCGATGTTGTTCATGAAATCGTCGACGCGTACGCGCATGTCGTTCGAAGTGGGCGCCATTCAACTTGGCGGCTCCGCGCATTTCCTCTCGCCGCGCGATGTGCAGATCGGCCGCGGTGAGCCCATTGGCGATACCGCGCGCGTGCTCTCGCGCTACGTCAACGGCATCATGATCCGCACCTTTGCGCATCAGGACGCGGTCGATCTGGCCGTCGGTGCCGATGTCCCGGTCATCAACGGTCTCACTGACCTGTCGCATCCCTGTCAGATCCTCGCCGACATTCTCACCGTGCATCAGCACCTGGGAAACATTCGCGGCAAGACCGTCGCCTGGATCGGCGACGGCAACAACATGGCCAATTCGTGGATCGAGGCGGCGGCGCACCTGGGCTTCACGCTCACCGTCGCGTGCCCGGAAGGCTTCGATCCCGACGAGCAGTTCCTCGAGTTCGCGCGCGAGCGAAACGCCGACGTGCGCATTCTGCGCGATCCACGTGAAGCCGTTGCCAACGCCGATGTCGTTACGACCGACGTGTGGGCGTCGATGGGCCAGGAGGAGGAGCAGGCGAAGCGCGCGCTCGCTTTTGCGCTCTATCAAGTGGATGCCGAGTTGATGCAGCGCGCCGCCAGGCATGCGATCTTCTTGCACTGCTTGCCGGCGCATCGCGGCGAAGAGGTCACCGCCGATGTGATCGATGGCCCGCAGAGCGTCGTGTGGGATGAGGCCGAAAATCGCCTGCACATTCAGAAGGCGATCATGGCGGTGTTGATGGGCAACGAGCAACTGTAAAGGCGCGCACATGGCGATCGCGGCCGGCATCGAAGCACCCGATTTCACGCTGCCCACCGACACAGGAAAGTCGCTAAGGTTGTCGTCGCTGCGCGGGAAGTGGGTCGTGCTCTATGCGTATCCGAAGGACGACACCGAGACGTGCACCAAGGAGGCGTGCGCCTTTCGCGACATCTTTCCGCGCTTCAAACGCGGCAAGGCGGTCGTCCTGGGTATCAGCCCGGACTCGGTGAAATCCCACCAGAAGTTCAAGGCCAAGTACGAGCTCCCATTCACACTGCTCGCCGATGAAGAGCGCCGCGTGCTCGAAGGCTATGACCTCTGGCACGAGAAGACGCTCTACGGCCGCAAGTACATGGGAGTCGTCCGGACGACCTTTGTGATCGACCCGAAGGGCGTCATCGCGAAGGTCTACGACGTCCAGCGAACCGCGGGTCACGCCGAAGAGGTCTGGGACTTCATTCGCGAGCAGAGCAAGACAAGCTAACTGCCAGCATGGCTGGCCATTGTCTGCCATTTTCGTCATCTTTGAACTGCATCCTCGACGGGCACCGCTTTGGGGTGCGGAACCCAGGCCACCCGGTGCAGGCGCGGGGTGGGGTCTGGCCCCAAAACGCGTTGGGTCATGAACGGC
>CBHWDN010000066.1:0-5871 GCA_966112585.1 uncultured Gemmatimonadaceae bacterium | reverse complement strand
CCAGGAACCTTCTGATCCAGAGTCAGACGCTCTGCCAGTTGAGCTAAGGGGCAGCTGGCTTTCCCCGGTCACGAGCTCCGGGAGCCCACAAATATAGGACGAACCAAGCCCAATGGTAGTGCCTATTGGGCTGAGATCACTCGACTTCTGGAAGCCCTGCCTCGATCCACACGGGATTGAGCTGGAGCACGAACGGCTCCGTTGCCGGCGACGGCTCCCAGAGCACACGGGTGACGCACACCTCCGGGCGCTCGGCGTCGGGTAACCAACGCTCCACCAGCTGCGCCTCGGGATCGACCAACCAGCACTCGATGCCGGCGCGCTGTAAACGGGGACGCTTTCGGATCTTGTCGTTGCGCGCCGTACCGGGCGACAGCACCTCTATCGCGAGGAGGGGCGCCGGCGCGGGAACGCGACCCCACATCACGTCGGAGCCGACCGGGGGAAGCACGAACACATCGGGTTGCATCAGCGTGTAGGCATCAAGTACGACGTCGGCAGGCGCCACGAGCACCAAACCGAGACCGTGAGACCGGACGTACTCCGATAGCGATCGGTAAATCGACAGCGCGATGCCCTGATGCCCATACCGCGGCGCCGGGCTCACCAACAACTCCCCGTCCACCGTTTCGTAGCGATTCCCGTCATTCGGAATCGCCCACACATCCTCGACGGACCAGCGGCGCCCGCGGGCGTCCTGCTGCAGGATCGGCATACCCATAGTTTGCTCGGCGCGCGCAGTTCTTCGCAACTCGGCGACATCATGCGCCAGCACAGCAAAAGGGTGACGGAGTTCCGTCACCCTTTCGTCGCACGTTGGATCAAACCAACGCGTCAGCCTTTTTTGACTTCCTTCGCCCAGCTGTCACGCAACCCCACCACGCGATTGAACACGCGCTTGGCATCGGTGCTCGATTCCGGCTCGGCATAGAAATACCCCACGCGTTCGAACTGATAGCGCGACCCCACCGGATCACGCATCACACTCGGTTCGATCTTCGCATCGGGAATCACCACGAGTGACGACGGATTGATGGTCGACAGAAAGTCTTGCCCCTCAGGAACATCATCGGGATCGGGCTGCGTGAACAGACGATCGTACAGACGCACTTCGCACGACACCGAATGCGTTGCACTCACCCAGTGAATCGTGCCCTGCACCTTGCGACCATCGGGCGCATTGCCGCTGCGCGTTTCCGGATCGTAGCTGCAACGCAGCTCAACCACCTCACCGGCGTCGTTCTTGATCACCTCCTGGCAGGTGATCAGATAGCCAAAGCGCAGGCGCACTTCGCGGCCCACCGAAAGACGATAAAACTTCTTCGGCGGATCTTCCATGAAGTCGTCGCGATCGACGTACAGCTCACGCGTGAACGGCACCGTGCGCGAGCCGGTCTTCGGCACATCGTGCGGATAGTCCTGCGCCTCGAGCTCTTCGACCTGTCCTTCCGGATAGTTCGTGAGCACCACCTTGAGCGGATTGAGCACGCACAACCGGCGCGGCACTTCCATGTTCAAGTCGTTGCGCACCGCATGTTCGTACGTGGCGTACTCCACGCGCGCGTCCTTGCGCGCCACGCCGATGACCTCGGCGAATGCGCGAATGGCTTCCGGACGCACACCACGGCGACGCAAACCGGCAATCGTGGGCATGCGCGGATCATCCCAGCCGCTCACGTGCCCTTCGTTCACCAGTTTGAGCAGCTTGCGCTTCGACAAGATCGTGTAGTCCAACTCGAGACGCGCAAACTCGATCTGCGTGGGCGGATTCGCAAAACCCGCTTCGCGCACCAGCCAGTCGTAGATCTCGCGCGCGTCCTTGAACTCGAGCGTGCACAACGAGCGCGTGATCCCTTCAATCGCGTCACTCAAGCCGTGGGCGAAGTCGTAGAGCGGGTAGATGCACCAGTCATTGCCGCGACGATAGTGATGCGCATGACGAATGCGCAGCAGCAGCGGATCACGCATGATCATGTTCGGATGCGCCATGTCGATTTTGGCGCGCAACACCTTTGTACCATCGGCGAACTCGCCCGCACGCATGCGGCGCAGCAGATCGAGGTTCTCCTCAGCGCTCCGCTCACGCCACGGGCTTGGCGTACCGGCGCTCGTGACCGTACCGCGATTGGTGCGGATCTGCTCTTCGTTCTGATCGTCGACGTACGCCTTGCCGGCACGCACCAAGCCTTCGGCGATATCGTACAGCTTCTCGAAGTAATCCGAGGCGTAGAAGAGACCGTCCCACTTGAAGCCGAGCCACTCGACATCGCGCTGAATGGCTTCGACGTAGCGCACGTCTTCCGTGGCGGGGTTCGTATCGTCGAAGCGCAGATTGCAGGTGCCGCCGAACTCCTGCGCGATGCCGAAGTTCAGACAGATCGACTTCGCGTGCCCCATGTGGAGGAAGCCGTTCGGCTCCGGTGGGAAACGCGTCGCCGGCCCGCGGCCAAATCGGCCGGTGGCCACATCTTCGGCCACGAGTTCACGGATGAAGTCGCGGCGGGGTGCGGTGGGTTCGGAGGCTGCTGGATCGGTCACGGAAATCACAATGGCTGAGTAGAACCCACCAATCTAAGGGGCGGAGCGCCAGAATCGACGTGAGTCGCTGGTATCAGCGCTGTCCGCGCGGTGTATTTCGGGTGTGCGCCGCCATTGGACTGCTTTCGCCCTCGTGGCGCTGACATCACTTGCTGCCTGCCGAGAGGCGGCGCTAGCCTATGGCCCCGACGCCAGTTCGGCGCGGACCGCGTTCGACGACCTGGCCGGCGCCCTTGAAGCCCGATTCACCAACGTCGTGCGGCCGCCCAAGTTCTCATACGCGCGCATGCGGATCGCGCGCTATGCGCTCGCACCGTCCAAGCTCGTCAACGACACGGCCATCTGGAGCAGCGCGCGAACCGGACGCACGGGGCCATATCGCGACATCGAGCTCAAGGGCGGGCTCACGAGCAATCAGTTCAGTTTCGTCGTGGCGCGCGGTGCCTCCGCGCCCACGCACCTTGGCGATCAGCGCCATCTGATTTCGCTCGAGCAGCAGAGCGAAGACGATTGGTTCTGGCACACCGAAGTCGATCACGCGGTGGGATCGCTCGTTCCGGCGCGCACGACGGATGTGTTTCGCGCGCTCTTTGCATCCGCTGAGCGACCGGCGGCGACCGTGCGCGCCGACTATCGCGCGGCGTTCCCGCGCACGTCGCAGGCATTCGGCCGCATGATGACCATCGACACGATCATCACGCGTGCGCAAACCGACGGCTCGACGCTGGTGACGATGCGCCTCAGGATCGACGGCGAAACACTGGGCAAGTCATTCCCCGCCTTCGGAAAGTACGTGAGAAAGTACGTGGAGCCGTCGACCTATCGCTTTCGTCTTTCAGGCGCCGGCGCTGACTGGTTCGATGCAGAGGGAGCCGACCAGCTGCTCACTCTCCAATTCCGCTCGCTCCGCGGCGCCTTGCAGCCGCTCAGTGGATCCGCGCGCACAATGCCCGATACACTCACGCTCAACATCGACGCGCGCGCCAGGTTCGGCATCTTCACCGTGGGCGTGAGCAAGATGCAGGGCGAGTTCGTCTTCGTGAAAAGCGCGAACGAGCGCGCGTGGGCGATGCGCTTCACCAAAGAGCCGGAGTGGCATCTGCCGCTGATCGCCGAGCGTTTACTGAGCTCACCGCTGCGCCGCCCGTTCGAAGGCAAAGGCGTCGTGTTCAAACTCGGCTTTCGCTCCGGTAGCGATGGTCAAACGCTCATGAGCCGCACCTTCGAAGGCACCGTGCGCGAAAGCGCCATCATGCGCTTCCTCGGCAACCTCGGCTTCACCGCGGTGAGTGAATTCGCGGGAAAGGTGGAGGAGGAGGAGAACCGGTTTATTGCGGAGGGGATGAGGGCGATGCGGGGGGACGTCGCGAACCTGAGATAACCCACCACCCACCAACTCGAACCCCCAACCCATTAACTGATCAGTTTATGGGTTGGGGGTTCGAGTTTTGGGTTTGGAGTTACCCACAAACAAAGAAGCCCTGACCATAGGTCAGGGCTTCAAAAGCTGCCGCGCTCGCCGTCATTGGAACTCTCCGTCCTACCGATCGGCGGCGGGCTTATCGCTTCATACACTGGACGATGCAGGCGGTTCCGCCGTCACACCAGTGCCGAATCCGTTACGATCCGGTAAAGGCTTCCATATCACAAACCGTACCACCGGTTCGTCCTTCAGTGGAGCTGAGGGGGCTCGAACCCCTGACCTCTGCAATGCGAATGCAGCGCTCTCCCAGCTGAGCTACAGCCCCGTGTGCCACCCGGCCGGGTAGCCAGATGAAAAAACCCCGCACCGGTGGCGCGGGGCCCTTCCGAACACTCTGGCAAGCTAGCTGTCCGCGGGTAGGTGTCAAGGCACCGGGGAGGAACTGGCGGTCGACGCCAGCCGTTTAGGGCGCCTGATGACATCTGCGCGAACGAATCCGCACGAACTCGAAAGTGACTATGTCCGCGACCAATTGGTCGCGCGTACGCTCGACCTGAACGGTAAGCGCTATCGCTCGGAAGGCGAATTCGTGCTCTACTGGATGCAGTCTACGCATCGCCTCGACGAAAACTGGGGATTGCGCGCAGCCATCCGAACGGCCGATCGCCTCAATTTGCCGGTGGTCGTGCATCAAGGACTCGACCCGACATACCTGCACGCATCCGACCGGCATCACACAACGATCTTGCAGGGCGCGATCGATACAGCGCGGCAAGCCGAATCGCTGGGGATACACTACCAGTTTGTCTTGCGCCGTCGTCGCGATGACGATCGCCGCGTCGTCGACCGGTTGGCCGAGCACGCGTATCTCGTCTTCACCGATCTGTATCCGACCGCAGGCATTCGCGAGCGCTCACAGCGTTTCGCCGATCGCTGCTCGTGCCGGGTGTTGGCAATCGATAGCGTGTGCACCGTTCCGAGCGGTTCATTTGCCACCGCGGAATACGCGGCGCGCACAATTCGCCCGAAACTCGCTGCCCTGCTCGCGGCCTCGATCGAACCAATCGCCGATCACGCCCCGCGTGCGAGTGTCTCGGCTGCGTTGCGGGAACGATTGCGTGAGCTCACGCGCGAAGCACCGTTGACGTTATCGCGCTTCACCGACGTCGACATTACTCGCGAGGTGTCGAGTTGCGAAATCGATCATGACGTGCGAGCGGTGACGATGCGCGGCGGACAGGTTGCCGCGCAGGCCAGATGGCGCGCGTTTCTGGAGAACGATTTGCCGCAGTACGCCGAACGCCGTCAAGAGGCGGGCGACGCGGACGGAACGAGCGGACTCTCGCCGTATTTGCACTACGGTCACATCTCCTCCGCCCGCGTGGTGCGCGAGGCGCTCGAGAGTGGCGCGCCTTCCGAGTCGCTCGATCCGTTCGTTCAGCAAATCACCACGTGGCGTGAGCTCTCGTACAACTGGTGCGTTCGCACGCCGGCGTTCGACGCGTTGACGTCATTGCCGGCATGGATTCAGCGAACGATGGACGAGCACGTGAAGGATCCGCGGCCCGTGTTGTACGACTTGGCCACGCTCGAGGCGGCAGAAACCGGCGACGAGTTGTGGAATGCCGCGCAGCGACAACTCGTGCGCACCGGAGTCATTCACAACTATCCGCGCATGCTGTGGGCCAAGACGGTGCTGCTGTGGACACGCGACTATGAAGAAGCGCGCACGTGGCTCTTTCATCTGAACGACAAGTACGCCACCGACGGACGAGACGCGAACAGTGTGGGTGGCATTATGTGGTGCTTGGGATTGTGGGATCGCCCGTGGGGCAACAAGCCGATCTGGGGTGGCATTCGCCCGATGGTCACATCGCGTGCACGTTTCAAGTTCGATGTCGACCGCTACA
>CBHWDN010000065.1:0-6133 GCA_966112585.1 uncultured Gemmatimonadaceae bacterium | reverse complement strand
GAGCGGAGCCAGGCGGCTGCCGGAGTCGATCCTCTCCCCGGTCTGCCGCGGGATGCGGACTGCCGGGACGGCCACGATCGGTTCAAGTTCAGGCATAGGTGACAACTTCCACTGGGCTGGCGGAAACCTGGGCCGGCGCTACTGCCGCACCCACGGCGATGGTGTCTCACCCCAAGCGGACGATGCGCGCGTTGCAACCATTTCACTGTTCGTTGCGTCTCACTCACTGTCCATGCGCCGATGGCGCACGCACCTTCGCCTCATCCCCACCTGCTCATGCGCCGAATTGCCTGGGTTGTCGTGATCGCTGGTGGGATTCTTGGAGCCGCAGCGGCCTGCGCGCGCTCAACGCCGGTGACGCAGCCCCCGCCGCGCGATCGACTCTACGCCAGCCTCGTGGGAAAGTGGCAGGGAGAGCTCGAATACAAGGACTATCGTGACTCGACCCGTCGCGTGAAGCTGCCCACCATCGTGCAGATCGTGCCGGCGCCCGATGAGGACGGACTCGAGCTGCGCTACACGTACGACGATGGCCCGGGCAAGACGGTGAAGAGCGTCGATCATCTGCACTTTGATCGCCCCATGCTGCTTGCGCGCTGGGGTGGTGTGCAGGACAGCACGCTCCAGCGCTTCTCTGTACACGAACGCGCAGGGGGCGTGAACGGACAACCGCTCCGCCTTGTGCTCGAAGCCGATGCGACCGACGACGACAAGCCGGCGCGCATTCGAGAGACCTTCGAAATCACCACCGGTGTGTTCGTCCTGCGGAAAGACACCGCGATCAACGGCAGTGCGCTGAGCTTCCGCCACGAATACCGGCTCAGGCGCGCGGAGTAACCGCCGCGAGTCGGCTCGAAAGACGCTGGCGTGCCCTGCTAGATTCAGGGATGCGCGAATATCGTTTTCAGGCCACCGCCGAATCCATCGAAGCCTTTCGTAAGCTGCGTCATGCCTGGCGCGGCCTTGTCACCGCCGAGCACGAGCTGACAGTCATTCTTCGCGATGGCGAAGTGGTGCGCATCGGCATCGATACCGCCGACGTCGAAGGGCTGTTCGACGCCTATCGTTTGCGCGCCGAAGTCGTGGAGAACCCCGGTCTGCTTGGCGTGCCCGTTGAAGATTTCATCAACGATGGCAACGACGTGGTGCTCTTCACCGGTGTGACGTGGAGCGAGCCGCACGGCGGCATGAACGCCACCGGTGTGAAGGAGGGCGCGGCGATGCACTTCTCCGGTCATCCGCAGCAGCTTTCGGAGACGGCGGAGGTCGTGTGCATCACCACCGACGCATTCGTAGTGGGGAGCAGCGCTGCGCGCGGCATGCTCGTGCGCACCGGGCTGCGTCCGGGCTCACTCGAAGTGGAGCGGAACCCGGAAAAGGTGCGCGCGTTTCTGATGGAGCGCGGCTACGAGGCGACGCAAACGGATAGCGCCACGTCGGACAGCTAAGTCGCTACTTCGGCGAGCGCGTAAAGAGCAGGTAGTCGGCTTTTTTCGCGTCGTCGCCGGCCTTCGCCTTGGACAGGTCGGACACGGGCACGGCGGTGATGATGACACTGCTCGCCTGCGGCGCACGACGACGCGCACGCTCGGCGGTGCCCAATCCGAAGTCGCTGTGAAACGCGCCATCGACCTGGAAAACCACTGCGCCTTTGGGCGCGCTTTTCCAGGCATCTGCGATCGCTTCACCCATCGCTTCGTCCTTCACGCACTGCGCTTCGTAGAACTTGTCGGTCATCGACGCCATCATCGCGGCGTCGCTCGCACTCGGTGGTCCGCCACCGGCGCCATGCCCCTTCATGGTTTCGGCGAACTTGTCGAAATACGTGTCCTTTGGGCAGCGATGTTCGCGCGCCATGAACTTCTTGTCGTTCGCATTCAGCGTATCGAGTAGCGCGAGTCCGCGACGGCTCACGGCGCTCGCAAGGCGACGCGGCACATTGGCGGCGACGACCGGCCAACCATGCACGCGAGCGAGCTCGATCATGGGGCGATAGTCGGTCGCGTAGCGATCCCACGGACGGGAGCCGGCCAGGAAGTTCTCTTCGGAAATGCGACCGGCGAGATACTGGTCGACGAGCGGCTGCACATCGCGCTCGAACATTTCGAGTGAGAGTACCACGTTGTCGCGCTTCTCGCCGATCGCCGCGAGTACCGCATGCTCGGCGGCATGCGTCGCCGGATCGTCGTGCTGCTCACCAAAGAAGACCAGGTCCTTGCTCGTCACCACCTGCGTGAATTCACGCCATGTGACGAACTTCGATGCCTTGGTGTCGTAAATACGCACCGCGGCCACCGGATCGAGACGTTTTGGCGCACCGCCACCCAACGAGACGCAGGCGGTGGAAAACAGCGTAGTGGCGGCGAGCAGGGCGAGGGCGGGAGCGCGCATTGCGAAAGGCATCGGTAGGATGGGGATGCTCTGAAGCTATAAGTTAAGCAGATGTCCGCCTATCAGATGTACCCCGCCGCCGGCGCCGCCCCCCAGGTGGGCGCGCTGCTCGCGATGCTCGAGGCCTCGCGCGCATCCACCCTGTCGGCCGTGGAAGGGCTCTCGGCAGATGCGCTGGCCTACCAGGTCGATAAACAGGCGAATCCGATCAGCGCACTGCTCTCGCATATCACCGCGATCGAATTCGCGTATTACGCATCCACCCTCGCGACAACACCACCGACTCCTGACGAGTGGGGTCGCTACATGCCGAGCATCCGACTCGGTCCGAGCGCTTGGGAGATCGCCCGTGGTCGTTCGCTCGATGAGCTGGTCGGCGCGCTGAACGCCGTGCGCGCCCGTACCGTGGAAGCGCTGGCCGCGAAACCGGACTCGTGGCTCGTCGAGACTATCAGCATGCCGTGGCTCCCCACGCCGGCGACGCCGCTCTGGGCCTGGTATCACGTGCTCGAAGACGAGCTCAATCACCGCGGACAGATCCGGTTTTTGCGCTCGCGCATCCCCGTCTCGAGCACCCCATGAACGACGCCATCGCATTCGAGGCGGCGGTTCATCGGTTGCTTCTGCTCGTGGGACTCACGCGCGAAACGGATGTCCACGACTGGGCGCTCGCGCGTCTGGCCGAACCGGACGCGCCGCACGAACTGGTGGACGTGGTGAGTGCGCCGGCGATGCTTTCGCCGTTGCGGGAAGCGTTGTATCCGTTGGCGAAGATTGCCGATTCCGCCGCCGTGGCGAAGACGGTGCTGAAGGAACTAGCCGACGATCCGACGCGGCACTCGCGCTCGGTCGATGACCGACTGCGCATGCTGCGTCTGCTGCGCGAGGAGGGATCACTTCCGCTTACGCTGCGCGAGTCAATAAAAGCCCGCGAGGAGTGGCACATGCTCGCAACGCATGGTTTGCCACATCCGGAGAAGGTGACGCACGAGTCGCTTGACTCCTGGCTCTCCTCAATCTTTTCGGCACGAACTGCCTGAGCTGTGTTCGCCGGTGGTTCGGCGCGCGGGATACTCACGGACAAAAGACACAGCATACGCGGATTAGCACGGATCACGCGGATATTCGCGGATACTGCTTGGACAAGAGTGCGGCGGGAGATCCGCGAAATCCGCGTGATCCGCGAATGCTGTATCAGTTATCCGCGAGATCCAATGAATCAACCGGAATGCGCCAAAGCGATCCAGGGAGCAAGCGGACCTGATCGGATTTCGCCGATAACAGACACTGCATACGCGGATTGGCACGGATCACGCGGATTTTCGCGGATACTGCTTAAACCTCGAATGCGGCGGGCGATCCGCGAAATCCGCGTGATCCGCGAATGCTGTATCAGTTATCCGCGAGATCCAATGAATCAAGAGGAATGCGTCGAAATGATCCAATCAACAAGAAAATGGTGACACGGAATCGGCCACTCCTCAGCATCTTCGACGAACACTTCAAGGAGCGAAGTAATGGCCGAAGCGATGCTGTTCGAAGACCTCACCCGGGCTATCCATTGCACTTTCGAAAAGTGCTGGTGAGCGAGTCAAGGGTCGATCTTCTGGTGAACGACACCGTTGTGGTCGAACTCAAGGCCGGTGAACGAATCGCGCCGGCACACGAAAAGCAGCTCTCGAGCTACTTGCAAGTCAGCCGGAAGCCGGTGGGATTGCTCTTCAACTTCGGGCTCAAGACTGAAATGCGGCGATTGGTCTACACGAGGCGCGGCTTCAAGCTCACAGACCAATAGCGCCTGCACCGCCGGGTTCGCCGCCGTGGTACCTTTGGGGAATGGAAGGTCAAACTCCTCTGCTGATCACAATCGCCGGCGCATTCGCCGTTGCGTTTGTTTTTGGATTTCTCGCCACGAAGCTGAAGCTGCCGCCGCTGGTGGGGTATCTCGTCGCCGGCGTCATGATCGGGCCTCACTCGCCTGGCTACGTCGCCGACGTCGAGCTGGCGAGCGAGCTCGCCGAAGTGGGTGTCATTCTGCTGATGTTCGGCGTCGGGCTCCACTTCTCGCCAGGTGACCTCAAGAAGGTGCGGCGAGTCGCAATCCCTGGTGCGATTGTGCAAATGGGCGTCGCCTTCGCCCTCGGGGCGTTCACCGCCATGCAATGGCGGTGGAGTGCGCCGGCGGCGGTGGTGTTCGGCTTGTCGCTCTGTGTCGCATCGACCGTCGTCGTGCTGCGCGTGCTCGAAGATCGTGGGCTGCTCGACTCCTTCGACGGCAACATTGCGGTGGGTTGGCTCGTCGTCGAAGACCTCGTCGTCGTCATCGCGCTTGTGCTGCTCCCCGCCGTGCTCGGGGCATTGGGCGCAACCGGTGTCGCCGGTGCCGGCGGTGGTGGGTTGGCGCTTGCCAAGGTGGTGGCGATCACGATCGTCAAAGTGGCCGCGTTCATCGCGCTCATGGCTGCCGTTGGTCGTCGCGCCGTACCGTGGTTGCTCACGCACGTCGCGCGAACCGGCTCGCGCGAGCTGTTCACGCTTGCGGTGCTTGCCGTGTCGCTTGGTGTTGCCGTGGGCGCGGCCAGTCTGTTCGGTGTGTCCTTTGCGCTTGGCGCATTCGTCGCCGGTGTGGTCATCAGCGAGTCCGACCTGAGTTATCGCGCCGGCGCCGATGCGCTTCCCATGCAGGACGCCTTCGCCGTGATCTTCTTTGTCGCAGCAGGCATGCTCATCGATCCGCGCATCCTGCTTACGGAGCCCGGACGCGTCGCCACGACCGTTGGTGTGATTCTCCTCGGCAACACGGTCGTCGCGTCGATTCTGCTGGTGCTGCTGCGCCACCCGCTCGGTGCCGCGCTCCGATTGGCGGCGAGCCTCGGTCAGATCGGCGAGTTCTCGTTTATCCTTGCCGGGCTTGGTGTGTCATTGGGTGTGCTCACCGAGGAAGCACGCAGCCTGATTCTCGCGGCGGCACTGTGCACCATCGTGCTCAACACGCCGTTGTATGTGTTACTCGACAAGCTGTCAAACGTCCTGGCACGCTATCCGCGGCTGCTCGACCGACTGGAACGGCAGAAGGCGCCGCGTATGGCCGCCACCGACCTCTGGATGGCGACGCCAGCCAATCATGCCATTCTGATTGGTTACGGACGCGTCGGGCGCACGATTGGCGAGGCCTTCGAGCGCGTCGGCATTCCATTCATTGCGATTGATCAGGACCGCCGCGTGGTGGACGCGATGCGTACGCTCGGCGTGACCTCGATCTTTGGCGATGCCACGCGTCCTGGCATTCTCGAGCATGCGAAGCCCGAATTCGCCAAGCTGCTGGTGATTGCCACCCCCGATCCGTATCACGCGCGGCACGTGATCGAGCTCGCGCGTGCCAAGAACCCGGATATCGACATCATCGTGCGCACGCACGCCGATGTCGAACAGGAGTTCTTCGAACAGCTCGGCGTGCAGAAGGCGCTGATGGGCGAACGCGAATTGGCGTTCGGTATGGCCTATCACGCGCTGCGAAGCGTGGGCTGCGAAGACGATCGCGCTGACGACGTCATCAGCGCGCTGCGCGGTGGCGCCAGAATGCCCACGCGCGAATTCAGCTCAATCATGCCGAGCGAAGCGCGCATGTAGCGCTCCCGCTTGGCTCCCGCTTGGCTCCCGCTCGGGGGGGCGAGGCAAACCCGCGGGGGGGGGGTGACCCCCCCCGCACAACCCGGGCCCCCGCACAAACGGGCCACCCATG
>CBHWDN010000064.1:0-6572 GCA_966112585.1 uncultured Gemmatimonadaceae bacterium | reverse complement strand
TTTTTGGGTGTTGCCCCCCGCGACTTACATTTTACCGTGACTTTGTGGGTGCGGCCCAAAAACGCCACCGGGGGGGGGCGGGGAGCCCCCCCCGCCGTTCGTCCTTCAGCTAAGAGTGCTTACTTCGCGAGCGGGTTGTTGTCCGTCTCGGTACGCGGAAGCGGATAGCAGGTCTGGGTACCGACGTTCTGGTAGCCCGGCTTGAAGTACACGCCACCGGCGGCCGTGATGTTCGAGATGGCCGACGGCATACGGCGGTAGTCCGCAACGCGCTTGCCTTCGAGATAGAACTCGAATGCACGCTGGTTGAAGAACTCCGTGGCCACTGCCGCATCGGTCGTCGCACCGGCATAGGCCGGAAGACCAACCGCCGCACGGCGCGCCTGGATAAGCGCCAGCATCGCCGTCGTGCCGCTCGCCTCGGCCGCGATATAGTCAGCTTCGAGCTTCGAAGCGAGACGCATCGACGTGCCGTACGCGGGGAACTTGGTCTGCTGATAGTAGCCACCCGGGAGGTTCTGATCCTGCGCGACGGCCGTGGCCGCCGCACCAGTGCGATACGTGACACGCGGGTCGTTCGTACGGAAGAACGGCGCCACACTCAGGTTCGCGCGGTCGAACGAGAACTGCCACTGGCGGTTCGACAAACGGCCACGGTTCGACGCGTCGTCCGTGTAGCGCAGGTCGTACTGGAAGCCAGCCGGAACGGCGTTGGCGTCGGCCGCGGCGCCAGCCTTGTCACCCTTCTGCAGCTTCGCGCGGGCACGGCCCACGCGTGACGCATTGGCGAGCGAAATGCCTTCGGTCGTGGCATTCGCGGTTCCCACGTCGATCGACTTCGTGAACCAGAACGACGCCGTGTCGAGCAGTTCAGCCGTCGTCAGACGACGGCTCGACGACAGGGCGCCTTCGCAGAAATCGCTCGCGATCTGCAGCACGGCAAAGCCACGCACGAACGCCGCACGGGCGACGTTGATGTTGGTGGCCGGCGTCGGCAGCGCGAGGTCGAGGACCTGCTTCGACGACGACGCGGCGAGCGAGATGGGGCCCCACACGTCACCCGAAAGCGACGTGTTGAGATCGGTGATCTGGCGGAAGCCGAACTCGTTACGCGTCGGGAAAGTGTCGCCGACGTTCGTCTCCTCGGTGAACCACGAGCCGTACGCGGCCATCCAGCCGAGCGAGGTGGCGAGGTTCTGCATCGACGAAAGCGCCAGTGTGGCACCGCTTTGTACGGGATCGACCGTCGCCGCGTCGATCACGTTGGGGTTCGTCACCGTGACGAACTTGTCACCACAGGCCGATGCTCCGAGGAGCATGACGGTGCCCGCGGCCGTGCGCGTAATCGCGCGACGGAAATTCATGTTGGGCATGGTCGCGGTCAGAAGTTGAGGTTGAGACGCACAACGGTCGTCTTCGGATTCGGCAACGTCAGGAAGTCCTGACGCGAGAAGCCGCCCGTCTGCGAATTCACTTCGGGGTCGAAGCCCGAGTACTTCGTCCAGAGCTTGACGTTCTGCAGTGCAACTGTGACCGACAGGTTGCTGATGCGGCGGTTGGTCCAGCCGAGCAACGAATTCGGCAACGTGTAGGTGCCCGAGACTTCGCGGAGGCGAACAAAATCGCCCGGCTCCTGGTAGGCATCCTGCACATCGTTGACCGTCGCAGAGCGACCGCTGTCGGTTACGAAGGCCGGCTGGCCGGCGGTGAGGTTGCCGTAGTGACGCAGACGCTCGTACGCCGACAGCTTGTTGACGTCGATGCGGTTCTGCGCGACCACGACCTGCGTTTCGCGGAAGAACGCCGTGTTGTTCTGGATCAGGAAGTCGCGCTTCGAGTCAAGCAACGCCGAGAGACGCAAGTTCTTAAAGAGCGTAACCGTGTTCGTGAGGTTCCACTCCAGCGTCGGCCACAGATTGCCAGTCGGCACGAGCAGGTCGTTTACAATGACCTTGTTGTTGGCCACGTCGATACTCTTGATCTTCTTCGATACGAACACACCGACCTGTTCGCCAACGATCGTGCGGCCCGCGCCACCCAGGGCAAACGGAGCAACGCCACCGAGGCTGAGAAGCTCATTGTGCAGCGTGTTGGCGCCGAGGCGGACATCCCACTTCGCGTTCGCCTTGTTGATCGCGGAAATGTTCAGGCCGAGTTCGAGGCCGCTGTTGAGCACTTCGCCGAGATTCGCCAACGGGTTCGTGTTGAAACCGAGTGACGGCGGAATCGGCTTGTTGATGATCAGGTCCTTCGTCTTCTTGTTGAAGTAGGTGAGCTCCATGCCCACCTTGTTGTCGAAGAATCCGGCGTCGATACCCATTTCAAGCTCGGTACCGCGTTCCGGCTTGAGGCCAACGTTACCCGGGTTGCCGAGAATCACACCGGCTCCCGCGGTTCCGGTGATGTTGTACGTCGCGGCGGCCAACGTGGTGAGCGCGTCACCCGGCGCCGGCGAACGTCCGGTGGTTCCAAACGAGGCGCGCACGCGGAACTGGTTGACGAAGCGCGTCAGCGGCTGGAAGAAATTTTCTTCCGACATCATCCAGCTCGCACCGATCTTCGGCAGGAAGAACGACGGCGCATCACCACCGAACGACGAGTTGCGGTCGATACGCGCGCCGAGCTGCAAGAAGCGGCGATTGGCCGATCCGACCTGGAGCTGGCCGAAGTAGCCATACTGGCGCTGTTCGGTGAAGCTGCTGCCGCCCGTGGTCTGGGCCGCAGAGTTGATCGAGATATTGTTGTTCGTGACGAAGCCCGTACCCGTCGAGCTGACGAGCTGGTTGCGCGACGAGACGACCTGGAGGCCGAACGACAGGTTCGTCTCGATGTCGCCCGACCATTCGCGCTTCATGTTGCCGTTGTAGTCGAACGTGTAGCGCTCGGCACCACGCGAACCCATCGAGCGCGTACCACCATCGCTCAAACCGCCCCACCAGAGCGAATCGTTCTTCGGCTGGAAGAAGTCGTTCACTTCGCCGGCGTAGTCCAAGCCGCCGATGAAGCGGTTGGTGAACCACGTGGTCGGAGCCCAATTGGCGGTCACGTTGCTGGTGACACGCTTGCTCAGCAGACGGTTTTGCTTCGAAAGGATCGCATTGTAGTGACGACGCGAGAACCAGCCGTCGTTCGACGCATCACCCGTGGGCGAGTCGTTACGCGTGGTCGGCGAACCGAGCATCGCGCCACCAAGCCAACCAAAGATGTTGTTGTCGTTGTCCGGCAGGTCGACCTGCGTCTGCACAAGGCCAAGGCCGGCGTCGAAGTTGAGCTTCGAGTTGGCGATGTAGTTGGCGTTGGTGCGGATGTTGTAGCGGTTGAAGCGATTGTTCGGCAGCACACCCTTCGTATTGTCGGAGCCGTACGAGAGGTTGTAGCCGTAATTCTGGCCACCGCCACGACCGTTCCAGCTGAAGATGCGGCCTTCGCCCGTCTGGAAGGCGCCAACACGCAGCAGCGGGTTGTCGCTCACGAGGTCACCCACCGCCTTGCCGCGGCAGAGCGGGTTGGTGGACGTCGTCGCGACCAGCGCGGTCGTGCACAACGCGTAGTTGTCGGGCGGCGTGAAGTTCTTGTCCGAGTTGCTCATTTCCGCACGCACGGACTGCGAGAAGGTGTTCGAGCCCGCCTTGCCCTTCTTCGTGATGATCTGGATAACGCCAGCGGACGCGTCAGCGCCGTACAGCGTGGCGGCCGCCGGCCCCTTCACCACTTCGATGCTTTCGATTTCTTCCGGGTTCAGGTCGTTGAAGCGGTCGAACTGCTGACCGGACTGACCCGAGCTCGTGAAGCCTTCGTTCAAGCGCACACCGTCGATGAAGACGAGCGGCTGGTTCGACAGGTTGATCGACGACGCGCCGCGGATGCGGATGGAGGTCGCGACACCCTTGGTGCCCGACTGCGCCGAAAGCGCGACACCCGGAACACGCGACTGGAGCAAGCTCGCGACGTTCGTGATGGGCGCGTCCTTGATGATGTCCGACGCCTTCACGGAGGCGACGAGCGCCGACTGCGCCTTACGCTCCTGGTTACCGGCGGTTCCGGTGACGACGACTTCGCTGAGGTTTACTGCCGACTGCTGCAGCTGGAAGTTGAGCGAAGCAGTCTGGCCATCGGCTAAGCGCACGGAGTCGCGCATCGACTTGTAGCCGAGGCGGAGCACCGAGATCTGGACCATGCCAGCGCGCACCGCCGTGAGGCGATACGTACCGTCGACATTGGTCTGGGTGCCGAAAGCGGTACCCGTGATCTGGATGCGCGCGTCAGCGATGGGCTGCTTGCTGGCGGCGTCGGTCACCGTGCCGGTGACCGTACCGGTCTGCGCCTGGGCCGCGATGGGAAGCGCGAGAACTGGCAGGGCCAGTCCGGCAATTCGCACCCGGCGCATGAAGCGCGAGAGGGAAGGGAAGGACATCAACCGTTTCCTTTGAAGGGAATGAGGGTTTAACGACCAGTAGCCGATGGGGCGGGGGCGGGAGCACCTGCAGATGACTACTGGGGGGCGAAATGTGGCGGGGGGCTCGTTTGTTTCCAACTGGTGACCCAGTGGGTACAAATACGGAACCCAACTTCAGAACCCGCGCGCCACCTATCTCCACTGGCGTGACATTGTCACCCACGCTGCGAACAGTGCCAATGTTGGCAGCGTCACTAAACTAACGCCTCGCAACGCATTCTTAACACTGAGACGTTCAGGATCGAACTGAGCCATAAAGTCTCAACGTCGGGGCCGGGACATTCATATGAGAAAGCGCGGAGTTTCCCTGCTTGACTCAGCCTGTACCCATGGGCACGTTGACGGCGCTGGTTGACGCGTGTCGGAATGGGGCTCCGCCGAGGATGGCTAAGTCCTCAGCATCCCGGCACTTGCGCTGCCGACTCCCTCCTGCTGTCCGATGACGCCCTACCTCACATTTCTGCTCTATCTGGTCGCGATCGTCGGCTTTGTCGGCCTGGCGCTCACGCTCAACGCGTTGCTGGGCCCAAAGCCCGCACCGACGACCACGAAGCTCGAGCCGTTCGAGTGCGGCGCCACGGCCCTCGAGACCATGAATGTGAAGGCGATCCCGATCAAGTATTACGCGGTCGCCATTCTGTTCATCCTCTTCGATCTCGAAACGATGTTCCTGTTCATCTGGACCCTCGGCGCGAGACCGCTGTCGGGGTTCATGGTGTTCACCTTTTTCCTGTTCACCGCGCTTCTCGTGCTCTGCCTGCTGTACGTCTACAAGGCACGCATTCTCGAAGCGGTGACGGAGTAGCCGATGTACGGCAAGCGACTTCCCATCGTCGACGCGAGCGCGAGCGGTATCGCGACGGTCGGCAACAGCGCGGCGACGCATCAGAAGGACGGGTCGTTCGAGTTTCTCACGACGCGCAAGGATGAACTGATCGGCTGGGCGCGCAAGTTCTCGATCTTTCCGTACCCGTTCGTCACGGCCTGCTGCGCCATGGAGTTCATGGCAGTGAGCGCCTCGGCGTATGACACCGATCGCTTTGGCGCCGCGTTGCCGCGCTTCTCGCCGCGTCAGGCGGATCTGCTCATGGTCGTTGGCACGGTCACGCAGAAGCAGGCGCCAATTCTGCTCAAGGTCTACGAGCAGATGTGCGAGCCCAAGTGGGTGATGGCGTTCGGCGTATGTGCGAGCACCGGCGGCTTCTATCAGAACTACGCGTCGCTTCCGGGCATCGATCGCATCATTCCGGTCGACATCTACGTGCCCGGTTGTCCGCCGCGTCCGGAAATGGTCATCGATGGCATCATGAAGTTGCAGGAAAAGATCGCTGCCGATCGACACCCCATCATCAACGACCGATTCTGACGTGACGGCGCCACTCTTCGACCGGCTGCGCGAGCAGCTTACCCCCGGCGAAGCGGGGCAGGCCACCGAGGTCAGTGCGGCAACACCGGTTGTGTGTCTGGGTGTGCAGCATAAAGTCCTCGTGTTTGAGCTCGCCCCCGATCAGCTGTTGCCGGTCGCGCGTCGTTTGCGCGACGAGTTCGGTATGGACCTGTTCCTCGACGTCACCGCCGTGGACTGGCCAAACGCGCCGCTCCGCTATGAAGTGGTCTACCACTTCCTTACGACGAGCGAGCATGTGCGCGTGCGCATCAAGACGCGGGTGAGCGCCGACGACCCGTCGGTCGATTCGCTCGTGTCCTTGTATGGATCCGCGGCCTATATGGAACGCGAATGCCACGACATGTATGGCATCCGGTTCCGCGGTCACAACGATCTCCGTCCCATCCTGCTGTACGAGGGCTTCGTGGGGCATCCGCTGCGCAAGGATTATCCGAAGCAGCAGGAGCAGCCCCTTGTGCCGTACCGTCCGCCGCAGAGCGCCCTTGTCCGCTAGCCCCATTCCCCGTCCGCCGATTGCGAATCCGGTGTCGACGACGCTCACTGCGTCGCGCGAGGACACCGTCATCGTCAACCTCGGCCCGTCGCATCCGGCAACGCACGGCACCGTGCAGATCATTGCCGAACTCGATGCGGAAAAGGTGCTGCGCACTGATGTGCACTGCGGCTATCTGCACCGCGGTTTTGAGAAGGAGTGCGAGGATCACACCT
>CBHWDN010000063.1:0-7108 GCA_966112585.1 uncultured Gemmatimonadaceae bacterium | reverse complement strand
AATCGAGGAAAAGTCAGGCGCGCGGGATGTGGCGGTGGGCATGGCCCGCCAACGCGCGGCGCCCCCCCCCTCTAAGGCCCCCCCGGGCGCGGGCCCCCACCAGACCCAAACGTTCTGCGCGTGCGGAGCGTTGGGAGGGCGTGTGATGTAAGTTGGCACACCCTGCCTCTGTCCTCCCCACCCCGCCCCGGGAGTGTCCCATGCGTCGTACCATGCGCTCGCGCTCGTCCGCCATTTCCACCCTGCTGAACAGCGCGATGGGATTGGCGCTGCTCGCAGCCACCTCGCCAATGCAGGCGCAGACTGCACGTCCGGCACCGGATCCGCGCAACATGGGCGGCGGCAACTGTGCACAGAACGCCTACAACTGCGTCGACGCCAAGAATCCGCTTCCAGCGCCCACGACGGTGTGGATGGAAGAGATGACGTGGATGGACATTCGCGACGCGCTCAAGGCCGGCAAGACCACCGCGATCATCGCCACCGGCGGTATGGAGCCGAACGGTCCATGGCTCGTGACGGGCAAGCACAACTACGTGCTGCATCAGAACTGCGAAGCGATTGCGCGAAAGATGGGGAACGCGCTGTGCGCGCCCATCGTGAAGTTTGTGCCGGAAGGCAATCTCGAGCCGCCCAGCAGCCACATGACGAGCCCCGGCACGATCAGCATGCGCGAAAACACCTTCCGCGCGATGCTGAGTGATATCGTGGTGAGCCTCAAGACGCACGGCTTCACGAACATCATCCTGATTGGCGACAGCGGTGGCAATCAGGCTGGCCAGCGGTGGGTGGCCGATTCACTCACGAAGATCTGGAACGGCACACCGATCGTGGCGCATGTGCAGGAGTACTACGACTACGCTGGTGCCGAGGCGTACATGAAGGATCATGGCATCGTGAATGGTGCGTCGGACAACCTGCACGATGATGCGATCATTTCGCTCAACATGTTTATGGATGACCCGAACAGCATTCGCTACAACGAGCGCGTGAAGGCCGGCAAGGCGAGCATCAACGGCGTGAACATCGCCGACAAGAAGAAGAATACGGAGTTGGGCAAGCAGATCATCGCGTTCCGCGCGGACATCACGGTGCAGGCGATCAACAAGGCGATCGCGAACAAGGGGACGTTGCCGGCGCCGGCGGGGCGTGGGCGAGGCGGGCCTGGCGGGTTTTAACTGCTCGCACAGGGCGCACTGAGGGCCACAGAGGGCACAGGGGACTTCGGTTCTCTGTGCTCTTTCATTTCGACGCGCTGACGGACGGCTGACGTTGATGGCTATCCGTTCAGTATGATGACTGACACCGAGCTCACTGGCGTGGTGATCGAAGAGGCGATTCGAATACATCGCCGTGTTGGGCCGGGCGCTCTCGAACGCTCGTACTCAACGATTCTTGCTGTGGTGCTAACTCGTCGTGGACTGGACATCGCCAAGGAAGTACCGGTGGCGGTGGAGTTCGATGGAATCGTCGTGCCGCTCGGTTACCGGCTGGATCTGCTGATCAACGATCGAGTCATCGTCGAAGTGAAGTCCACGGAGCAGCATCATCCGGTGCATTTCAAGCAGGTGCTCACATATCTACGTCACACGCATCTTCGCACCGGTCTGCTCTTGAACTTCGGTATGCCTCGACTCACCGACGGGATTCATCGAGTCTCGAATGGCTGGGAACAGTAGAGGCACAGAGAACCGAAGTCCCCTGTGCCCCTCTGTGGCCCTCAGTGTGCTCTGTGCGAGCTGTTGCTACTTGATGCGCGCCCTCTCGATCTTCATCTGCTGACCCGTCGGCGTGGCGCCCGCGGCACCGATCGCTGTAGCCGGCGTCTCGCGCACCGCGAGATAGACCACACCGTTCGGACCAAAACCCAAAATGGAACGGCCCTCAGGAATCAGCACGCGATCGATCGCCTTCCCATCCTTGTTGAGAATGTCGTAGACCACACCCGCCGGCTGCGGCTTGGTGGGAATAGTCTGAATCCAGATGTTGCCGTCCAAGTCGGCGCGCGCGCTGTTCGCGAAGAACGGCGGCTGATAGTCGGGAAGCTCGCTCGCGGAAACGACGGTGAGCTTGGGCTGCGTCATCTGCGGTGCGCGCACTGGGCCGCCGGCACCGTCACCAGCGCGCATTTCGAAACGCATCTGTACCTGCGGCGCCGGACCGCCGGCCGCACCGCCCATCATCGACTGAAAACCGGCCTGCAGCGCGTTGCCGCCCGCTGAGCCCGATGTGAACTGCTTCTCGAGAATCTTGGAGACCGAATCCACCAGCTTCGCCTTGTCATCGTCGGTCATGCGCTTCCAATCGAAATCCACCTTGGGCGAGCTGCGACGCTGGCCATCAGCGCCAACCCAATCGACATGAAAGTCCTTGCCGCGAAGAATCGCGATATCACCGCTCGACGTGGTGACCCACTCGTCGATCACCGGCAGCGGGTTGATCTCGACCGACACGCTGATCTTGTCATCCTGACGGCTGATGATTGGACGCGTGCGCGGAATCTTCACAAAGCTCACGGTGTCGAGTACTCGCGATTGCAGGTTCACACGCACAATCGCCATCGAGTCCGGCACTTCGACCTGCGGTGTGCCGCCGGCGCCGGGCGCGCCGGCCATCCGCATCTGCATCTGCGGCATGCCACGATAGACGAGATGACCGTTGCTGTAATACGCGCCGAGTCCCGACGAGAGCATCATGGCGTCCTGCGCGCGCGGCACACTCATGGTGCGACCGAGCTTGCCCTGTGGATCGATGACGAGCATCGATAGCGACGCGGGATCGACGAACAGCGTCGAGTCGCCGCGATACGCGATCAGGCTGCCCGGGCGCGGACCATACGCATTCGCCGTGCTCGGCGTGGAGTCGGCGACTACCGAGATCACCTTCATCGTGGAATCGAGAAGCAGCACGCGGCGGCTCACGATGTCATTGATGAGCAGACGACCACCGGGAAGCGCGCGCACATTCGTGACCGCGCCGATCGAATCGGTGGTGGTGGCAACGGCCGGCGCGAGCTGACGAATTGCGGGACGTGACTGCGCGCTCAGCGAACTGGCGGTCACTCCAAGCGCGAGGGCGCCGGTGACGGATCGAAGAGTGAACATCGGAACCAGGGGTAGAAGACGGTGGCGGAGCTGCATGGAATATGCGCCCGCTTGCGTGACGCGAATGGTCGAACGAAAGGTGTTGGTCATTGCCGCATGATCACCTGAGTGCCAGCGCTCATGCCGCCGGCCATCATCATGTTGCCGCCCATCATCAGGCCACCGCCGCCACCGGCGGTGCCAGAGCGAATGGACTTGAGGTAGCGGTCGTCGAGTGCGGTCGCGATAAACGGTGGCAGCTGTCGGTTTTGCGCCTTCGTGAGGAGCTTCTTCACAGCCGGCGCATAGCCGCGCAGGATGTCCACGCTGGCCTCACGCGCGGCGACATAGCGCGCGTAGATCTCGTCGTGGCTGAAGTTGTTCGGCAACGCCGCGTATGCCTTGGCGATCGGCGCCCAGATCGAATCGAGGCGCACCGTGTAACGACGATTCATCGTGGCGAGACTGTCGGCCTGATCGGCGCTCAGTTTGAGCGTGTCCTGATCGCGCAGAATCGTGGCGAGCGGATTCGGCACGCCACCGGTGCCAAACTGCGCTTTGATGATCGCTTCCTGCATCTTCACACCCGTGGTGCGACGACCGCGGTCGAGTGACTGCGTGAGCATCTGACGTTCACGGGTAGGGCCAATGTCGTAGCGCACTTGCGCGGTGATCGTGACCGGGGTGCGGAACTGCTGGAACTGCGGATTGGTCGCACCGAAGCGCTGGTTCACCTCGTACTTGTAGCGCTTGGTGACCGGGTCGAAGCCGCGCACATAGAGCAGCGACTGATCGAGGAATTGCTGCTGCCCCCAACCGCGCAGATTATCCTGGCCGTTGATGAGGAGGTCGGCCGCGCCAAGCGGATTCGACACGGTGAACGTAAGCGTCGAGCGCTGCGGCAACCGCAGCTTGAGCGGATTGAACGAAATACCCAGGCTCGCGAACTGCTGCCATGGACCCTGACAGCTGTTGCGCGCGGCAAGATTGCCGAGCTGCTTCTGCAAGCACTCCTTCGCGACGTTTGAGCCACTGGAAAGCAGTGACTGCATACCGCTCGACACCGCGGCGTCGCCGGCGCTGGCCGGATTGAAGACAAATGCACGATCGTTGCTGTAGCCGTCGCCGTTCACGTCGCCGCTGATGCTGGGCGTGAACGGTGAGCCCGAACGCACCTGACCGAACCAGCTCAGGCGAATCAGGTCCATCGCGTTCCAGCTCAAGCCGTAGGTGAACTGATGACGCGAGTCCATGCTGGCACGCGACCATCCGATCGCGTTCGGATCACCCACCGTGCTGCTGAAGCCGCGGAATTGCTCGCGAACGTTGCTGTAGGTGTAGCTGCCGTTCCAGCTGAAGTTCGACGAAAACGACATCGGCGAGACACGCACACTCATCTGCGCGCTGCGCGATGAAAGATCGCTGCGCTGTTGCGTCACGCGCTGATACTGCGACACCACGCGGCCGTCGGCTGAGGCAATGCCACCGGTGAGCGGGACAATGCTGCTCGACTGCACGTACACCGGGCGATTGCCCTCATTGTCGAGCGCGAAGCGCGAGACGCCGGCAAAGTTGAGATCGACGAAGCTCGCCTGGTGCGTGTTCAGCGAATACGTCGCGTCGAAGTTCGCGTTGAGCGTGTTGCGCAGAATCGCTCCCGACCAGCTGAGGTTGGAGCGAATGCTGCGCGACGGCATGTAGTCCCTGGAGAACATCGTCACGTTGGGGGCGCTGTTCGCGAACACCGTACCCGTCGTACCGTCGGCGCAGCGCGACGGGATGCGCGACGGATCGCCATACGCGCTCCAATCCGGTGTCGGCGTCGCCGAACCTACGCACACGAGCTGCTGAATCGCACTCGGCAAGCCGGTATTGTCGATCGCACCACCGACCAGCACCGACTGTGGCGTGTTCTGGAAGAGCCCCACGCCACCACGTACCACAGCACGCGGACCGCGGAAGGCACCCGCGAAGGCGCCAATCTGCGGGGCGGTGCCGTACTGCCAGGAGAAGCCGGCACGCGGGCTGATGAACACGCCGTCAGGCACCAGGTCGTTGCGCACACCGAATCTGGATTCAATATCGGTGTTGCGCGCCGGCGCATCGAGGAAACGATTGCCGTCGACACGCACGCCATACTGGAACTGCAAGCGATCGGTGCGACGCCATGAATCGCCAAGCGACACCGCACCGACCATCTGGCTCGTCGAACGCTCACGCGGCGACAGCGTGCGGGTGAACGACACGGGGATGCCGGCCTGCAGATCGGCAAGCGAGTTGTACGTGAACGTGCCCAGACGATTCAGCGTCTGGTCCTGCGACGCGCTTTCCTGACGGAACTCGGTGCCAAGCTTGAGGCGGTGCTTGTTGTTGCCGCTGAACCACGAGAGTGTGTTCGTGGCTTGCACGCCCTGCGTCGTTTGCGACGTGCCGAGGAACTGGTTGCCACCAAAGCCGAGCATCTGCACGCCGCTCGTGCCGTCGGCGAAGGTGGAGTTCACGCGGACGCGGCCACCGGGAAGGTTCATCAGCGGGTCACCGCTGCCTTCCGCGCGACTCGCACTCACGTTGGACTCAGAGAGCACGCCAATGCCGCGCAGCATGAAATAGCCGCTGTGACGGCCCTGCACGCCAGCGTTGATATTCGTGCGCGACGCGGAGGTTGTGGCGAGCGACGTCGTGAGCGGTGTCGCGGGGTTCTGCTTCTGCCAGTTGCCACTCACCGTGAGGTTGTACGCGGCGCCGCTGGTGCTCGACGGTGGCGCGAAGTCGATCGCGCCGAGCACCGAGCCCTGATCTCCCAGGCGGCTCGACGGCAATCCGCCGGCGGTGATCGGCACACGATTCGCGTTCAGGATGTTCATGAAGCGCGTGACGGAGTCGCTCGCGACACCAGAAGCCTGAAGGCCAACCGGCGAGGTGTTGAGCAGCGTCTGCAGATCATTGCTGCGACGGCCCAGCTGATACGACATCGAGTAGAACGCCTTGTCGAAGACGAGCGGTCCGGAGACGCTGCCACCGAGAGAGCCGTTGTAGTACTCCTGGCCCTGCGCGCGTGCGGCGCGATCGGTGAACTGCGCCTGCGGTGCGTCGCCAACAAAGCTCAGGTTGCGCGCTGAGAAGTTGGAGCCGGAACGCGTGCGGAGATTGAACTGGCCGCCGCTGAAGCCACCACGCGACACATCGTACGGGCTGGTGGCGAGTGAACTCAGCACACCGGCGTCGCGCGGCAAGCCGGCGCCGCCGAACATCATGCCGTTGAGTGTCGTCTGATTCTGATCGGCGCCCAGACCCAGCACCGAGAATCCGTTTGCGCCACCGTCCTGACCGGGCACGAGTTGCACGCCGGGTAACGTCGCGGCCATGGCCGCGAGATCGTTCATCTGATCGGGCGGCAACGCCGGATTGTTCGTGGCGATGGTGCGTTCGGTGCCGCTGATGTCCTGATTGGCCTCACCACGCGACACCTTCTGTCGCTCGGCGGTGACCTTCATGGCATCGAGCACCGTACCAACCTTCTGCAGCTTCGCATCGGCGAGCAGCACGTCTTCATCAGCGGTGCGCTTCACTTCAAAGCGCTTCTGGCTGTAGCCGACAAGGTTGAGGGTGACCATGTAGTCACCGTCGCCATTGGGAAATGTGACCGTAAAGCGCCCCTGACGATCGGTGCGCGTGGTGCGGTTTACGTTGCCCGAGATGGACGTGATGATGACGGAAACTGCATCAAGGGGTTCGCCTTCCGTGCTCGTGATACGACCACGGATGACATCGACCTGCTGCGCGAGCGCTGGCGGCGCGATAGCAACCAGCAGCGTCAGGAGCAGAGCGAGGGGATAGGAAGAACGACGGGACACGTCGGAGGGGGCTGAGAGTCGGGCGGGCGTTATCAACGGTACGACACCGAGGGGGACGACGTTTCGACACGGCTGGGTTCTTAGCGGTTTCCTTGCGACCCAAAACGGCCAGTACAGAGTGTGGAGTAATGGGCCGGGGGGGGGGGGGGGTGGGGGAGAGGGGCCACACCC
>CBHWDN010000062.1:0-9571 GCA_966112585.1 uncultured Gemmatimonadaceae bacterium | reverse complement strand
GCTGAAGAGCCTGGGCGAGCCGCCCCAGACCTTCGACGACTTTATCGCGCGTACGGGCGGGCGCTATCGCTTCCACGATCGCGCCGCCGGCGCCCTTGCCCATGCCCCAGTCGAATACGACGCCCTGTATTCGTGTCTCAGGGATGTTTGGCCCGGTGGAGAACACGACGCTGACACTGGTATCGATCGCGTTGCCGCGAAGATCAACGAGTCCGGGCTTGACCTGCACCGAGTACACCGTGTTCGCCTTCCATCCCTTCGAAGGGCGAATGTCGATGCGGTCACGTCCCCAACTGACTTTCACATCGCCGCTTCGCGGGCTGATGAACACCAGGTCCGCCAGTGAACGCACGCCTTTCGGTGTCTCGCTGATCACTTCGTTGAAGCGCAAGCGCACCGTCTTGAGCTTCTGATTGGTGGCCATGCTCCCCGGTGTGACCGACAACACGAGCGGTGGTTCCGCATCGGGCGCGCCACCCGGCGGCGCGGTCGCATTGGCGCACGAGATCGCGACGCCGAGCACCGCGCCAATGCCGAGCACTCGCGCAACGGCGCGTGCTCGGACACTCGCACCAGAACGCCTGCGCAGAAGCGCGCTCACCACGCTCACGCGCCGAACGCCGCCAACTTGGCGCGCAACTGTTCTGCGCGTGATTGCCAGTCGGCCAACTTCGCGCGCTCGGCGTCGATCACTGCCGCCGGTGCTTTCGCGATAAACCCTTCGTTCGCCAAACGCCCGGCGAGCGCCACGGTCTGCTTTTCGAGCTGCGTGAGTTCCGTCTGCAACCGCTGCTTCTCCTTCTCGAGATCGATCATGCCGGCCAACGGCACCACCAGCTCCACACCGGCGCTGAGCAACACATGCGCTGCGGCTCCGCTGGGCGCCACTGAAGCAACTTGGGCCTTCGCGCGCGCGAGTGAGCCGATCGTTGCTGCATTCGCTTCGAGTACACCGCGCACGGCGTCCGGAGCCACGAGCACCGCATCGACCCACGCGCCCGGATTCACGTTGTATTCCGCGCGCACCTGACGAACTGCCTGCACGGCGTCGCGCACGAACTCGAAGTCGCGACCACGACCTTCGTCGTTGCCACTGGCCACTGGCCAGCTCGCCTGCGCAAGGAAGGCGCCCTCAGGCGTTTGCGGCAGCTTCTGCCACAGCTCTTCGGTGATGAACGGAACGATCGGCTGTAGCAATCGCAGCGCGCCGTCGAATGCATGCGCCAAAACCGCGCGAGCGACTTCTTTGTCGGCGCCCTCAGCATTGAGGCGTGGCTTGACACTCTCGAGATACCAGTCGGCGAGCTCGTTCCACACAAAGCGCCGAGCCGCCTCGGCGTACTCGCTGAGACGAAGGCCCTTCGTACGCTCCGCATCGGTCCAGTGACCATTCGCCGACGGACGCGCCGGTCCCAGCGCCGCTTCGCAGTCGGCGATGGCGACATCGAGTCGTTCGAGGATCCAACGATCGGCCGCGGTGAGCGACGCGTCGTCGAGATGCGCGACCGGCATAACTGGATCCGTTCCGACACGCGACAGCAGGAAGCGTCCGATGTTATAGAGCTTCGTGCAGAAGTTTCGGCCCGGCGCAAATGACTTTTCGAGATCGGTGGGATCGAGCATGACGTCCACGCCCAGCCCAAGTCCCGCGACCATCGTCCAACGCAACGCGTCGGCGCCGTACAGCTTCACCACATCGAGCGGGTCGATACCGTTGCCGAGCGACTTGGACATCTTGCGATGTTGCATGTCGCGCACGGTGCCGTGCAGATAGACCGTGTGGAACGGCGCCTTGCCCATGAACCAGCAGCCGCTCATCACCATGCGCGCGACCCAGAAGAACAGAATTTCTGGTGCAGTCACGAGCACATCGCCCGGATAGAACGCGCGCAGATCGGGCGTGTCGTCGGGCCAGCCGAGCGTGGAGAACGGCCAGAGCCAGCTCGAGAACCAGGTATCGAGCACGTCTTCGTCCTGACGCACCGTGCCACCGCAACCGGGGCAGCTGCTCACATCGGTGCGCGACACGATCGGCGCCTGACCACAGCCGGTGGTGCAATACCACACCGGCACGCGATGACCCCACCAGATCTGACGCGAGATATTCCAGTCGCGAATGCCTTCGAGCCAGTTCACGTACACCGCTTCCCACCGCTCGGGGAGGATGCGGAGCTCGCCGGTGCGCAACGCCGCCAACGCCTTGTCGGCGAGCGGCTGCATCTTCACGAACCACTGATCGGACAGGCGCGGCTCCACCACGGTGTCGCAGCGATAGCAATGCCGCACACTGTGCTGGTGATTCTCGATCTTGACCAGCGCGCCCGCCGCTTCGAGCATCGGTACGATGGCCTTGCGTGCGTCAAAGCGATCGAGCCCGCGCAACGAATCCGGCACGCGACCCGCTGCACCTTCGACTTCACGCACCACGCCTTCGGCATCGATGATGACCGGCATCGCGAGGCCATGACGCTTGCCGACTTCAAAGTCGTTCGCATCATGCGCGGGCGTGATCTTGACCGCACCAGAACCAAATTCCGGATCGGTGTAGCTGTCGCCGATGATCGGAATGCGCACGCCATTGATCGGCAGCACGACCTCCTTGCCGATCAACTCCAGATAGCGCTCGTCTTCCGGATTGACGGCCACAGCCACGTCGCCCAGCATCGTTTCAGGGCGCGTCGTGGCTACCACGATGCTCTGCGACGGATCGTCGGCAAGCGTGTATCGCAGGTGATAGAGCTTGCCGTTCGTCTCGGTGAACTCCGCCTCTTCGTCCGACAACGACGTGCCGCAACGCGGGCACCAGTGAATCACCCGGTGACCCTTGTAGACGAGTCCATCCTCGTACAGGCGCACGAACGTTTCGCGCACAGCACGCGACAGCTCAGGCGAGAACGTGTACGCCGTGCGCGTCCAATCCGCGCTCGCGCCAATCGACTTGAGCTGATTGAGAATCTCGCCGCCCGTCTTCTCGACGAACTGCGCCACGCGCGACACGAACGGCTCACGACCCACATCGAAGCGCGTCTTGCCTTCCGCCGCGAGCTGCTTCTCCACGACGTTCTGCGTCGCAATGCCGGCGTGGTCGGTGCCTGGCACCCAAAGCGCTTCGTCGCCAGCCATGCGGCGCCAGCGAATGAGCACATCCTGCACGGTGTTGTTGAGCCCATGGCCCATGTGCAGCACCGCCGTGACGTTCGGCGGTGGAATCACGATCACGAACGGTTCGTGTGTCGCAGCCCGTTCGGGTGAAGCCGTGAAGATGCCGTGCTCAGTCCACCGGGGATACCAGGCGGTCTCGGTGGCGTTGGCGTCGTATGTGGTCGGAAGGTCGTTCGGGTCGGTCGCAGTCATCCGCGAAAGCTAATCGGCACGACCGACAACTCACTCTGCACCGTCGACACCCCCGGCACCCCGCGCGCCAATACCGTCGCGTATCGCTGCTCCCCCTCGTCGCGGACCCACCCGCTGAGCGTCACTTCCGAGTCCTCGGCGCTGATGTCGATCAGCCGATGCGCCAGCACTGGGTCGTTGCGGAAGGCCTCGAGAACCCGCCGCTCGATCTCGACGCCATTGGCATCATCGCCAGCGTCGTGCGCGGCCGATGTGGCGAGGGCTGGGGTCGGATGGCGGTCATGGAGGTGCAGGTGTGCAATCGCCTCCGGGGCGAGTTCGGCCTCATCGTCGTTCAACGCTTCGAAGTTGTGCGAACGCCGCTCATCGCCTCGCCAACCATCGGGGCGATGCTTGCGTGCCTTCCGACTGCCCAGCCGATGACGCATCCCATCGAGGCCCCCCAGCCGATCGGCCAGGGCGACTCCCAACAGGGCACCACCAATGGCGCCGAGGGCGAGCAACAGGATCGCTTCCGTGCGTGGACGGGTGCGGGAACCGCGAATTCGAGCCATCTGGACCTCCAGCTGTTTCAGTGCCGGTCTCCCACGTGCAAGGGGCCGGCATTCACTTGGCGTAAGTATCAGTCACAGGATAAGTTGAACGGTCTTGACCGGCGCGAAAGCCCGCCGGCTGTCCGAATATCCTGACCGTCGATCGATGAGTGCTGGCCAGTCTTCCGCCGCTGATGCCCCAATAGTCCTGACGCTCCCCGATGGTTCCACGCGCGAGGTCGCGCCCGGAACCCTGGCGCGCGACGTGGTGGCTACCATCGGCGCCCGTTTGCTTCAGGCCTCGCTTGCAGTCGCGGTGGATGGGGAAGTGCAGGATCTCATGACGCCGCTCCGCAAGTCGGGCGCATTTGTCGTGATCACGGACAAAGACCCGCGAGCACTCGCCGTGCTGCGGCATTCAGGCGCGCACATTCTGGCGACGGCGGTTCGCCGTTTGCGCCCCGACGCCAAGATCGGCTTTGGTCCGGCCATCGACGACGGCTTCTACTACGATTTTGAAGTCGAAAAGCCGTTCACGCCGGAAGATCTCGCGGGTTTTGAAGCCGAGATGAGGAAGGTGGTGGCCGAGAAGTATCCGTTCGTGCGTGCCGAAGTGAACGTGGAGGAGGCGAAGAATCTGTTCGCCGATGATCCACTCAAGCTCGAGCGCCTCGCGGACTTCGACGGCACCGACGAGATCATTTCGACGTACACGGACGGTCCGTTCATCGATCTGTGCCGTGGCCCGCATGTGCCCGACACGTCGCATCTCAAGCACTTCAAGCTGCTCCACACGGCGGGCGCCTATTGGCGCGGCGATGTGAAGCGCCAGATGCTGCAGCGCATTTACGCGACGGCGTTCTTCAAGAAGGACGAGCTCGAGCAGCATCTGCACAACCTCGAGGAGGCGAAGAAGCGCGACCACCGTGTCCTCGGTAAGTCGCTCGGCCTCTTCCAGCTGTTCCCGCACGCCCCGGGCGCCGCGTTTTGGACGCCCAAGGGCACAACGCTTTACAACACGCTCGAAGCCTATGTGCGCGAGCGTCAGCAGGAGGCGTTCCAGGAAATCAAGACGCCGCTTCTGTACAACAAGCGCCTGTGGGAGCAGTCGGGGCACTGGGGCAAGTACAAGGAGAACATGTTCCTCGTCCTCGACAACGAGACGGGTGAGCATGACATGTCGCTCAAGCCCATGAACTGTCCGTCGCATCACGTGCTGTACGCGAGCGAGAAGCATTCGTATCGCGAATTGCCGGTGCGTTACGTGACGTTCGACGTGCTCCATCGCAATGAGCTCTCCGGCGCGCTGTCGGGGCTCACGCGTGTGCGTCAGTTCTCGCAGGACGATTGCCACGTCTATCTGCGCGAAGACCAGATCGAAAGCGAAGTGAAGTTCCTCATGGACTTCATTCTCGGCTACTACGACTCGTTTGGTCTCAAGGCCACGCTCAAGTTCGCGACGCGTCCCGAGCAGCGGATCGGCAGCGATGAGCTGTGGGATCGTGCGGAGGCGGCACTCAAGGCCGCGCTCGAAAGCACAGGCCGTCCGTACGAGATGAAGGAGGGCGACGGGGCGTTCTATGGCCCGAAGATCGACTTCGATGTCACGGACAGCATCGGACGTGCGTGGCAGCTGGGTACGATTCAGCTCGACTACAACGCACCGGAACGCTTTGAGCTCAGCTACACGGGCGAAGACAACGCGCCGCATCGTCCGGTGGTCATTCATCGCGCCGTCAGCGGTTCGTTCGAGCGCTTCATCGCGATTCTCATCGAGCACTTTGCCGGCGCCTTCCCGGTGTGGCTGTCGCCGGAGCAGGTCCGTGTCATTCCCATTGCGATCGACTACAACGAGCATGCGCAGGCGCTCGTCGATCGCATGAAGGCACATGGCATTCGGGCGACGCTCGATGCGCGCAACGAGACGCTCAACTATCGCGTGCGTGAAGGTGAAGTGGGCAAGGTGCCGTACATGTGTGTCATCGGTCGCCGTGAGGCGGAGGAACACACGGTCGCCTTGAGAACGCGTGGGGCAGGGAAGAAGCAGGAGATGATGTCGCAGGATGCATTCGTTGAGCGCGTCCTGCACGAGGTGAAAACCCGCGCCCTGGTGCCGGTTGCCGCTCCCGCGGCGAGTGAGTCGCCGGAGGCCGACGCGTGACGCCGGAGGCGTTGCTCGACCTGTTCCTGCTCGCACCCTGCGGTCTCGTCGAAGTCGACGAAGACGGTCGGGTCGAAGTAGCCAATCTGGCTGCGCGGCGCCTGCTCACTCCGTTTACCAGCACCGGTTCACTCGACGACCTGTTCGCGGCGCTCGGTGCGGTCGCTCCCGATCTCGCGGCGCGCGTGCGCGCGTTCGATGGCCCGCGAGGTGTGATCGTCGACAATCTCGAGTTGCTTGCTCCCGGTCAGCACTCGGGTGTGCATCTCTCGCTCGTCAAAGTGTCAACGGGTCGCGTGGTGGCCGTGGCGACCGACGCGAGCGGACTCGCGACCGCGCGTGGTCTGATCGCACGATTCGAACAGCGTCAACAGGCAGTCGAGGGTGCCGTTCGCGATCATGCGATCTACACGCTCGATGCCGAAGGATTGATCGACAGCTGGAGTGTCGCCGCTGAGCGCGTGCACCAGTACGGCGCCGGTGAGATCATCGGCAAGCCGATGTCGCTGCTGCTCTCGCACGATGCGGGCGCGAACGGCTATCTCAGGGATACGCTCGGGCTGGCCGCGCGAAACGGCTGGTGCGAAGAGGAAGGCAATCGCCTTCGCCAGGACGGCACCGTGTTCTGGGCGAGCACGGTTGTGACGGCACTGCGCGACGCAGCGGGTGAGGCGATTGGCTACAGCGTTGTGACACACGACGTCTCGGAACGCCGTCGCCTCGAGTCCGCGCTGCGCGAAGACGCGTCGAGCACCAACGACTATCTCACCGGCGCGCTCGCACGTCGCGCCTTCTTTGATGTCGCGCAAAGCGAAGTGGCGCGTGCCCGTCGATACGGCCAGCCGCTCACGATGTTGCTGGTGGATCCCGATCATTTCCGCGAGCTCAAGGAGCAACACGGCGAAAGCTTCTCGAACGAGTGGCTGCAGGCGATCGCCGCCGTGTGCAAGCAGGAGAGCCGCAACACCGACGTCGTGGGACGTGTTGGTGGTGAAGCGTTCTCGGTGCTGCTGCCGAGCACGGAATTGAGCGGCGGTCTCGTGCTCGCCGAGCGCATTCGCGAGCGCATGGCGAGACATGTCTTCCCGGGCGACTACCAGGGCGTTCGCTGCACGCTCTCGATCGGCGTTGCTGATGTCACGGACAACATCAGCAGTGTCGACGGACTACTCGGCACCGCGAGCACCGCGGTCGAGCGCGCGCGACAGGCCGGAATGAACCTGGTGGTCGGCTTCGACGACTGAACAAGCCGCATCTACCGCTGTTGAGCGTCGTTGAGTTAGCGTCGCCCAGTTAGCGTAGTCGCGGTTCGCGTAGTTGCAGTTCGGGCGTTCGCAGTTCGCATGCGCTATCGCCAACTATTCGCCGCGCCCCGATACACAGGCGGTGCAACGCCGATCGCCGTGCCGAACGTACTGGTGCCCCAACAGGCAATGGTCGCGCGATTGCCATTCGCGTTCAGCGGAACCAGTCGGCACCCGAACAGCTCTCCGCCGACGGCGACGCCCATCGACCCGACGCCGAGTGCTGGTGTCGATTCCCAGCCGTCAGATGTCGCATTTGATGCACCGAAGTTGCGCAGCTGCGCAGATCCCCAGCACCACACAATGGTCGCGCCTCCGACTGAGCAGCTGACGCCAGCCGTGAGAGACGCCTGCAGCACGAACTGACCGCTGAAGCGATCGTTGAACGAGGGGACCGTGCGATTGCCGACACCGACATCCCGCGGGTTCGCGTTGCTGCCCCAGCACCAGAACTGCATCAGCACGGACGTGGCGCAACTGGTGCCGCCGCCAGCGAAGATCAGGTGAAACGCATTGGCTCCCGCCACGCGCGTTGGTGTCAGTCGGTCCACATTGGTCCCGTCGCCAAGCTGGTAGGAGGAGTTGGTGCCCCAGCAGTACGCATCACCACTCGTGCGTTCGATACCGCAGCTGTGGAGCGCACCGGCGGCGATGGCCAGAAATCGTGATGCGCCTGACACTGGCACGGCGCCTGGACGATTCGTGCGGCTGTTGTCGCCAAGCTGTCCTCCAGTGTTGGCGCCCCAGCAATACGCTTGCCCGTCGACCGCGAGTCCACAGGTGTGATCACTCCTCGATGCGAGGCGATAGAGCGTCGGCACGCCGGGAACTGCGAGTGGAACGTTGCTCGCCGTGGTCGTGAGCGGTCGCCCCAGTTGACCGAAGCTGTTGTCGCCCCAGCAGTACGTCGCACCCGCGCGAGTGAGTCCGCAGGTGTGCACACGTCCGGCAGTCAGCGTCGCGAAGGTCAGACCACCGGAGACGCGTACTGTGGTGAACGGGTTGGAGAAGGTGCCATTCCCCAACTGCCCGCCGTTTTCTCCCCAACACCAGGCGGCGTCGTCTCCGTCCAGCGCACAGGCGTGTCGTAGACCGGCCACGATCGACGGACCTTCGACCGCGACTGGATTGTCCTGAACGGTCACGGTGAGCGTGGCGGTGCGAGGCGCGACCGTCGCGGTGACCGTTGTGGATCCGGCCCGACGTCCCAGAAGCAATGTCGACGAACTGAAGCTGCGCAGAATGTTCGTGTCGGCCACGGATATCGTCGCGGCGATGGAGCCAATCGACCGTCCGTTGATATCCACCCCACTGATCTGGAAATACTCTGCAGTGCCCGTCTGCACACGCAGCGCTGACGGCGCCAGGGTGATCGCGGCAATGGGGAGCGTGGAGAAGTCCACGATGATTTGCGAGCTTCCGCTCTTGCCCTCACTGGTGGCGGTGATGATTGCCAGGCCAGGCGTCAGCGCGGTCACGAGACCTGTGCCGTTCACCGACGCGACTGAAGGGTCCGAGCTCGTCCACGTCACCACGCGACCCGTGAGCGTGGCGCCCGCTGAGTCCTTGAGGGTGGCGGTGAACTGACCTTTCGCGTCCAGCGGAAGCGACACGCTCGGTCGGGTGACCGTCACGCTGGATACTGGCACCAGCACGCGAAGCGTTGCCACGCCAAAGGCTCCGTTCGCCGCGATCGCGGTGATGATGCTGTTGCCGGGCGCGACGGCGCGAAGCACACCCGTACTGCTCACGGTGGCAACGGCGGGTGTGTTGCTCAGCCAGAGCAGTGGCGCTCCGGTGATCGTCGCGCCTTTCGCGTTCTTCACGACCACCGTGTACGGGAACGTCCCGTCGATCGGT
Source organism: uncultured Gemmatimonadaceae bacterium (assembly GCA_966112585.1). Taxonomy (GTDB): domain Bacteria; phylum Gemmatimonadota; class Gemmatimonadetes; order Gemmatimonadales; family Gemmatimonadaceae; genus Gemmatimonas. The sequence goes on along the minus strand of CBHWDN010000062.1, from coordinate 359 downwards.
ACCGTGCTGTCAGCTGGCGAGATGGTCACCAGCGCCGGCACCGCATCGGTCGAGGCGTTGTTCGCGTTTGTCGTGTCCGTCGCCGACTTGGAACACGCCGCGAACAAGGGGATTGCCAGCAGTCGGACGGATCGCAGCACACGCAGCATGATCGGCAAGTCTGAAGGAACCCCGAGTATGCCGATGCCCGATCATCCCGGCGAGCCCGCAACCCATGAGATCATGCTCATGAATCTGGCAGCCAGCGTCGACGGCTATAAAAGCCGCTTCTACCGCTGGTGAGCGTCGTCGAGTTAGCGTGGTTGCAGTTAGCGTAGTCGCAGTTAGCGTAGTCGCAGTTAGCGTAGTCGCAGTTAGCG
>CBHWDN010000061.1:0-12721 GCA_966112585.1 uncultured Gemmatimonadaceae bacterium | reverse complement strand
CGCACAGCGTTTTCGCTAGGGTTGGGGCCCATACTCCAGGCGGTTCACCGGCTTGTCGTCTCACCCCAAGCCGTGCTTGATACGGGTTTGGCCTACTTCGAAACGGTGAAGCTGTACGTCCCGTGCATGGGATGACCGTCCTTGGAGCCGGCGCGCCACGTCACCGTGTACTTGCCAGCCTTCATCGCGCCGGTCACCGGTGCGGAAAGACTCGGCTCGCCGCCTTCCTTCCCCGCCGCGAGCTTGCCGAGTGCGATCTCGGTACCGGCTTCGTTGGCGACGGTCACCTTGCTCATCGGCAGTTCAGGCGCTTCGCTGAACCAGAGCGTGAGATTCTTGGGCGCCTGCGTCACGCTCGAGTCAGCCGCGGGCGAGGCATGCGTAAGACGAAGATGCGGCAGCGGCACGGCGCGCACCGAGTACGGCGTAGCCATGAGTGCGGTCGCTGCGAGCGCTATAGCGGGGCGGACAAAACGCGTCACTTGGGTCTCCACGGGGACGATGTACGGAACGCGGTGAAAGCTGCGGCAACGCTCCGGCTTAGCAATACCCCACAGAGACCCGAAATCGCCGCGGGCTATCGGGCGCCGACGGTGAACGGCACGCTCGCCACCTTGTCGCCCCAGGCGAGCTCGATCGAACCGCGCGTCGCGCCAAGCGCCTTCACGCTGATCGTCATCGTTTCCGTGAATCCCGGCGCGTCAGCCAACGTCATGGCGACCTTGCCCAAGTCCTGCGCGGCATCGTACTGCGTGCCCCACTGACCGGTGCCCTTGTTCACGATGAGGTTCGTTCCCGATCGGGTGTGCTGAATCCACAGCGTGAACATGCCCGGTGCGAGCGACAGCGAACCCATCGTGAGCGGACGGGTCGTGAACAGATGCGTTGCATCGTTCGCACCCATGCGCCAAACACTGTCGAACGGCACCAGCACGCCGCCCCACACACTGCGTTCGCGCACCGCCGGACGGCCATAGTCCACGATCACCATGCCGCCGGGTCCAAATGCGGCACGTGCATCGTCGCGCAACGACAGCACACCGGTGGGCTTCATCGCCTTCGCGATCGACTCGAAATCGACCGCACCGCCGCGTGTGGCCATCACCTTGTTCGTTGTGCCACTGCCATCGACGCTCAACAGCTTCTGCTGCGCATCGAATCGCAGCACCATCGCGTACGCGCCGCCACGCAACCGAACCGAGTCGCCGCCAAGCGCGGTGACTCCAGTGAAGGCGAGGTTACCCGCGTTGCCAACGGCCGGAAGCGAGTCAGTCGGCAGCTTCTTCGCGCGAGCGCCAGCGAGCAGCTCAGTGGGCGAGTAGATGAACGTCGGCCAGTTCACCAGGCCGCCCTTTGCAGCGAAGGCGCGACGCTGCGTGCTGTCGGCGAACACGACTTCGCGCACGATCGAATCCGCCGTGATCGCAAAACGGAATGTGCTCGGCGCCGGTGCCGCGCTGCCATCCTGATTGAGACGCTGCAGCAACGCCGCCGTAGGCCGTCCATCCTTGCCGAGCGTGATCGCGTAGCGATAGCGCGCGATCGCCGGTCCATTGCGCTGCACCATGTCGCCGTTGATCGCCGTCGCCGTGCGAGTGAACTGCTCAACCGCGGCGGTGTCCTTGCCGAGGCGGTAAATGAATGACGCCGGCTGAGCCGAGAGAACAGCCGGGGCAACGAGGAGAGCGAACGGTAGGATGCGCATTGGTCGGTCGGAGTTGTAGAGAGGGGGCCTCAAATAGACGCGATACGCCCGGCGAGTTCCGCGGCGTCCATGCCAACGCCAATGAACAGCGCTGTGGACTCGGCGTCGTCGTGAAACTCCGACCGATCGAGCTTGAGCGCACTTCGTCCGGGGACTTTGTGCCAGATCCACATCGCGGTTGGGGAGTCGGCAAAGCGCACCATCCCCTTGGCGCGCACCACCGTCGACGGCAGGTCGCGAACGAATTTGGTGAACGACTCCCGCGGAACGACTCGGGGCAAGGGCAGTGCGAGACTCCCGAATGGATGCGTGTGCCCGTGATGATGCGCTGGCTTCGCGCTCAACGTGCGCCCGCCGCGCTCGGCGTCGCCGTGCACAGCGCGCGTCAGCTCAGCGAGCGTGTCCGCGAAGTCGTCCACTTGCACGAACATCGCCTGACCGTTCACATCGCGAACCCCCCGCTCCACCAGAGTGCGCCGCGCGTCGCCCAATCGCTCCATCCAATTGAGCTGCACATGCGTGGCCGTACGCACCTGCGAACGTTCGAGGCCATTGTGCCACCAGCGCTTCTGCCAGCGTCCGGCGTCCACAATGGTGAGTTGCAGCGGCAGCGTAAAGTGCGCGAGACGCGAATCGGACGTCAGATGCCCAAGCAGTTCGTCAGTTTCGGTCGCGCCATTCGCTTCGATGAGCATCACGCTCCCCGAGTCGGCCGGCGTATCGTACAGCTGCTGCAACAACTCACGCAGCGAGCCGCAGCAGACACACTCACCGTTGAGCGGCGTGACCAGCGCATCGAGCGCGCCGAGTCGCGCGGCGTCGATCGTCGCGTTCTCAAAGTCATTGAGAATGATGCGAGCACGAACGCCGCGCGCGGCCAGCGCCGGCACCAATTGCGTGAGAAACCGCGTCTTGCCGGCGCCGAGAAATCCCGCCATCAGCACGAGCGGGATCATGGTCTGCAGCTCAGCGAGAGCACCTTCACGCCATGTGCCCGGAGCAGCGTCCGAGCACGATCAACAGCAGCAAGACCGTACCGAGCAGCAAACCGAGCCGATTCGGGAGCGACCCTCGACCCATCTGCTCGACCCTTGGCCCCTGCGCAGGAACATCTGCGTGATCGTGTGCGTGGTCATGTGCGTGACCACGTGCGTGGTCGTGGGCACCGGTATGCGAGTGCTTGTGCGCGATCGGTGGCAGTGCTTCGTCATCATGCACATCATGCTCATGATCGTGCGCGGGATGGGCGATCACGTGCAGCAGCGAACCGCCAACAAGTCCTTCAAACCACAGGCCCGCGCGCTCCGGAAGCACAGCAAAAATGGTGGGTTCGGCGAGGTAGCCGAGCAGCGTGACCACCGCCATGCCGGCGAGCACCAACCACGAGACGCGTGGTCGATCGCCAAGCACAGACCAGATCATCAAGCTTACCGGTAGCTGGTGCAACAGCACACCATAGCCAAGGAGCTTGGTGACATCGGCATCGCTTTGCGCGATGGCGCTTCCGTCGAGCGCCGAATGCACCGCGAGACCAACGATCGCGAGTGCGAGCACCGCCGGGTGCGTGCGATGGACGCCATAGTGAAAGAGCTTTTCGGCCATGGTGGGGAGCGCAAACCCCACGACCATGAACAGCAGCGCGAACGCGTCACGGTGCTCGATCGCGTGCGGAATAATGTCGAGCAACACCAGTCCACCGATCGTGACCAGCACGAATCCGTCGATGAACGCCATCATCTGCGGCCGCGACCGGGCCGATCGCGCCAGGAGCGGGCCAGAGCCCAGCACGGCGAGGCTCGACAGAAGCAGGGCGGACGGCATCACTTATGATAACTGGTTATCAGGAAGAAACCAACCGATCGGTTTTTGTTTCGGGTTTTTGGTGCCGGGCTGTGGTAAGCCCACCACCCAGCACCTAAAACCCGAAACCCATCACCGATCAGTTCTGGGTTAGTGAGTTCAGGTCGTGGGTTCAGAGTACCCGCAACCCAGAACCCGAACTCAGAAACTCATCACTGATCGGTGTCCCTTCCCAGCGGAAGCATCCTCATCGCCAGCAGCTGCCCCACCAATATGCCCAGGCAGGCCGCGACCACCGTGTCGCTCAGGAAGTGCGCATTGGCCATCACCCGCGTGATCGCGCACCCGGTGGCGAGTACATAAAAGACCCACCGGGCCTTGGGGAACCGATTCGCGAGCGCGGCGGCGCCGGCGAAGGCGACGAGCGTGTGGCTGCTCGGTAGCCCCATCCCCTTGTTCGACCAGAAGTGGTCGCTGAACGGACGGAATACATAGCCGAACGTGTCCGCGTCGGGGCGGAGCCGCCGGAAGATCAGCTTCCCGGTCTCGGCGACAATGCCGCCCACAGTTGGCGAGAGCATCAGATAGCCGGCGACACGACCGGCGCCCTCGCGTCCGCGTTGATCGAGCCAGTACGCGAGTGCAACGACGCCCCAGGTGGGCAGATAGCCCAGGGAGCGAAGGAGTCGCCCCCAATCCTTGTCGTAGACGTCGGGCATGCGCAGCGTGCGCCATGCGACGGAGTCAGCGAGATGCGCCAGCGCGATCGCCGCGATGGACAACAGCAACCAGCGTACAAGCCACGGCTTGAGCGTTTGCGTCGAAGACGGTCGCGTCATGGCGGCGAATCTAAGCATATTTGGCGAATGGAACGCAACACGAAGCAGCGCGATGCCATTCGCGAGGTGTTTGAGCGCACGGCCCGTCCGCTTGGACCAACCGAGGTGCTCGAAGCCGGACGCTCCCAGGTAGCCGGCCTGGGCATCGCCACGGTCTATCGGACGATCAATTCGCTCGTCGAAAGCGGATGGTTGGTCCCGGTGGAGCTGCCCGGCGAGCCGCCGCGCTATGAACGCGCGGGCGGTGCGCATCATCATCACTTCCGCTGCCGCTTGTGCGATCGGGTCTTTGAGATTCAGGGGTGCCCTGGCGATCTCTCCGACCTGACGCCGCGTGGATTTGTGCTCGAAGCGCACGAAGTCGTGCTGTACGGGCAGTGCTCCGCCTGCGCGTCGAGCACGTCGTGAAGCGTCGACTGCTGGCACTGGCGTCGGTCACGATGCTGACTCTCGCGGCGGCGTGCTCACCAGCACTCAAGGGCGATGCGATTACGCCGGCGCGGGACGTTCCCACGTACGAGTTCACGCGCGCCGATGGATCGCATTTTTCGACCGGCGCCACGAAGAACCAGCTCACCGTGCTTTTCTTCGGATACACGCACTGCCCCGACGTCTGCCCAATCACGTTGGCGGACTGGAAGCGCGTGTACGGCAAGCTTGGATCCGACACGAGTCATGTGCGGTTCGTGTTCGTGTCGATCGACCCCGAGCGCGACACGCCGGCCATCGCGCAGCAGTACGTCGCCGGATTCGAACCGTCGTTCATCGGCCTCGCTGGCGATGCGTCGACGACCGCGCGCATGGTGAAGGCATTCGGTGTCGCGGTGATCCCCGACGACGCCAGCGCGCAGCAGCCCAATCCGGTGCCGATGCCCGGTCCGTCGATGAGCAACATGGCGCATCAACATGGCGCCGACACCACAAAATTGATCGGACATTCGTCGCAGGCATTTCTGCTCAACGAGAAGGGGCAGCTGATCGCGATGTACGCGCCTGGATCTGGCTGGCAAACGCTGCTCGCCGATCTTCAGGCACTGCTCTGAGCGGGTGAAGGTGATGAAAAAAGATGTAGCACTGCCGCCCAGCACCATGAACGCGGCACTCGACGAGGATCTCCGGGCGCTGCAAGCGCTTGGCCTCAAGCGCGCCTTGCGACAGGTGAATCAGCGGCGCGCGGGGACCGTGTTGCTCGGCGGCGAGCGGGTGAGCGACTTTGCATCGAACGACTATCTCGGCTTGGCGGCCGATCCGCGTGTCGCGCGTGCCGCGCAAGCGATTCTGCAGGCGGAAGGGACTGGCGCTGGTGCCGCGCGACTGATTTCCGGCAACTATCCGATCCACGAGGCACTCGAGCACACGCTTGCACGCCTCAAACGGTGCGCATACACCCTGCTCTTCCCGGCGGGATACATGGTGAACACCGGCGCGATTCCCGCGCTGGCGCAGCACGGCGACGTGATCTACAGCGATGAGCTCAATCATGCCTCGCTGATTGACGGCTGCCGGCTGTCGCGCGCCATGGTGCGCGTCTTCCCGCACAACGATCTCGACGCGCTCGACGACATGCTGCGGGAGGAACGCCAGCAGTACCGTCGCGCGCTGATTGTTGTGGAAGGCGTGTACTCGATGGACGGCGACCTCTGTCCGCTCGATCGACTCGTCGAGATCGCGCGCGCACACAAGGCGTGGACATACGTTGACGACGCGCACGGCACTGGCGTACTGGGTGAAACCGGTGCCGGCACGCTCGAACACTTTGGTGTGTCGGGGTTGGTTGATGTCGTCGTCGGCACACTCGGAAAGGCGCTCGGTACGTCCGGCGCGTACGTCGGCGGCTCACAGGAGCTCGTTGAGTACCTGGTGAGCAAGGCCCGCTCGTTCATCTTCACCACCGGGTCGCCGCCCGCACTCGCCGCCGCGACGCTCGAAGCGTTGCGCATTGCTGATGTCGAGCCGTGGCGCCGCGATGCCGTTCGAGATCGCGCACGTCGCTTGCGCACGAGGCTCGCTGCGGGTGGCGTGCCGATGACCGGTCCGGATGATGGACACATCATTCCGGTCGTTGTTGGCGACGCCATGCGCACGATGCTCGCAACGGCTGAACTCCGTCGTCGCGGATTCCTCGTTGGCGGGGTGCGACCACCCACGGTGCCGGTTGGCACGTCGCGTCTTCGCATTTCTGTAAGCTCGGTGCATCCCATCGAAACGGTCGACGCACTCGCCGTGAACGTACTCGACGTCCTCGCACGCGTATGAGCGACAATCTTCTGCTTCATGATGCCGCGCATGTGTGGCATCCATACACCCAGCACTTTCAGTCTCCGCTACCGGTGCCGATCGCTCGCGCCGACGGAAGCTGGCTCTATCGCGATGACGGTGCGCGCATTCTCGATGCGATCTCCAGTTGGTGGGTGACCACGCATGGTCACTGTCGCACGGAGATCATCGAGGCGATCGCCGAACAGGCGCGCACGCTCGATCAGGTCATCTTTGCGGGATTCACGCACGAACCGGCGGCGTTGCTCGCCAGCGCACTCGTCGCGCGACTGCCACGCGGGCTCAATCGCGTTTTCTACTCCGACAACGGTTCCACCGCGGTTGAAGTCGCGATCAAGCTGTCCGTGCAAAGCTTTGCGAACGCCGGCACGCCGCGCCGCCTCATCGCGGCGCTCGAGCATGCGTATCATGGTGACACGTTCGGTGCGATGGCGGCGGGCGCGCGCGGACTGTTCACGCACATGTACGAGCCGCTGCTCTTCGAGGTCGCGCGACTACCCGATCCAACTGAGGGCGATACGCTGGCAGCCCTGGATGCGCTGATCGCCGAGCGCGGTGATGAACTCGCGGCGGTGATTGTGGAGCCACTGATTCTCGGCGCGGGGGGTATGCGCGTGTGGGATGAATCGGTGCTGCAGGGCATTCGGTCGCGCACTCGCGCAGCCGGAGTGCACCTGATTGCGGACGAGGTCATGACCGGCTTCGGTCGCACCGGGCCGCTCTTCGCCTGCGAACGCGCAGATGTGCAGCCTGACCTTATTTGTTTGTCGAAGGGCATCACCGGCGGCGTCCTTCCGCTCGGTGCCACGGTCGCGACGGAAGCGATCTTCGACGCGTTTCGCAGCGAGGATCGCCGAAAGACCTTCTTCCACGGTCATTCCTATACGGCGAATCCGATCGCCTGCGCGGCAGCGCTCGCGAGTCTCGAACTGTTCGACGAATCGAGCGAGGACGACCGGATTCGGATCGAAGTCGCCCATGCTCGACATCTCGCGGATCTCCACGGCGTTCGTGGGGTGAAATCGGTGCGACAGCTTGGTACCGTGGCGGCCGTCGAGCTTGATGCTCCGAACGGCTACCTGAGCGACATCGGACGCGATCTCGCGGCCTTTGCCCTCGAACAGGGGGTGCTCATTCGCCCTCTGGGGCAGGTGGCCTACTGTCTCCCGCCGTATTGCACTACCGACGACGAACTCCAGCAGGTCTACGACGTGCTCCAGCGCTTCCTCTCCGGCGAACGAGCAGGGCCCGTCTCTTCCGGCGGCCCGATCGATGACTGACACCGTCACTGCACTACGCCGACTGGCGATCACCGGTACGGATACCGGAATCGGCAAGACGATGGTCGCCTGTGCGCTTGCCTCGTTGGCGCGTCAGCGTGGTGTCCGTGTCGGAGCAATGAAACCGCTCGAAAGCGGTATCGATGATCGTCCAATGTCCAACGCTGGACTCGCGAGCGACGCCGAGCGCTTGCGCCGCGCGTGTGGTGACACGGACGCCCTGCGGGATGTGCGGCCGTACGCACTCCGTGAACCGCTCGCGCCGATGATCGCCGCGCAACGCGCCGGGGTGGAAGTCGATATCGAGGCACTCAACGAATCGCGCGCGCTGCTCGAGCGTGATCGCGACTTGCTGCTGATTGAAGGGGCAGGCGGGTTGATGGTGCCGATCACACCGACGCTCTCCTATCTCGACCTGTTCGCCGACTGGGACTGCGAGCTGTTGCTCGTGGCTGGCAATCGTCTGGGCGTGCTCAATCACGTACTGCTCACGCTTCGGGCGGCGGAGTCCGTGGGCATTCCGGTCGCCGGGATCGTGTTGACAGCCATGACGCCACGCGCGGCATCGATTGCCGAGGCAACGAACTTCGACGCGCTGCGCCAACTCGTTCCGGCGATTCCGTTGTATCGGTTTCCCTGGATTGATCGGTGCGACGACCTGCCGGCGTTGGCGGTGGCGGCTTCACTGGCCGGATTGGACGCGGTGGTGGGCGCTGGTGCCGCCGCGGCCGGCTTGCTGCAGGCGGACGGTTCGTAAACAGCAGCGACTGGTGCTCGCTCTGCTCGCGAGACACGGAGGTGCGGAGGCACGGAGATCCGCAGTCGATGGGTGTGACATGACCCACCTGTTTCAAGAGTGTTGTTTCATCGATTTCCATTGTTTATTGCATCGTGCGCGGTTGCCCCGTGCCTCCGTTTCTCCGTGCCTCGCGAGCGCAGCGAGCACATGGCGGTTCGCGATCCTGCCGCCCTTCAATAGTCAGCCGAAGCCATAGAACGATGTCGACAGCCTGGCAGTCCTTAGCCGACAAGTCCCTGAACGGCGAACTCCTGAGCCGCGACGAAGCACTCGCCGTGCTGCGCGCGCCAGACAGTGAGTTGCTCGATCAACTCGCCGCGGCGTACCGCGTGCGTCGAAGCGCGTGGGGGAATCGGGTGCGGTTGCACTTCCTGCTCAATGCGCAGAGCGGCTTGTGCCCGGAAGACTGCGGCTACTGCTCACAGTCCAAGATTTCTGCCGCCGAGATCGAGAAGTATCCGATGATGGCGCAGGACAAGATCATGGAAGCGGCCGATCGTGCGGCGCAGCTCAAGGCGGGCACGCTGTGCATGGTGATCTCCGGTCGCTCGCCGGGTGAGACCGTGTTCGGCAAGGTCCTCGACGCCGTGAAGGCCGTGCGTGAAAAGCATGACCTCAAGATTTGCGCGTGCCTGGGGCTCTTGAATGAGGAGCAGGTGCTACGACTCAAGGAAGCCGGCGTCGAGACGGTGAATCACAATCTCAACACGTCGGCCAACTACACGTCGGAGATTGTCAGTACGCACACCTTCGACGATCGCGTGAACACGGTGCAAGCCGTGAAGAAGGCTGGCATGAAGACGTGCAGCGGCGGCATTCTTGGTATGGGCGAAAGCGATGATGATGTGATCGATCTCGCGTTGTCGTTGCGTGAACTCGATGTGAAGAGCGTACCGGTCAACTTCCTGATTCCGGTGCCGGGCACGAGCTTCGAAGGACAGAACGACCTCGATCCGCGTCGCTGCCTGCGCATTCTCTGCCTCTATCGCTTCCTGCTGCCGACGCAGGAAATCCGCATCTCCGGTGGCCGCGAAGTGCACCTGCGCAGCATGCAGGTGATGGGACTCTATCCGGCGAACTCGATCTTCGTGGGTGACTACCTCACCACGCAGGGGCAGACCGCGCGCGAAGATCTGCGTATGCTCGAAGACGCCGGCTTCGTACTCGAAACGCCAGACGGCCAGGAGTTTGCCGGCGATCCGTTTGAAGGCGTACCGGAGGCCTATCCGCGCGCGCCGCTGCCGCTGGTCGAGGTCTGACGCTTAGACGTTGTTGTTAGCGGTCCGCTTCAACACGCGTCAACGCTTCGACAAAGACCGACAGCGGCTGCGCGCCGCTCACGCCATATCGATTGTCGAGTACCACAAACGGCACGCCCTGGATTCCAAGGCGTGCCGCTTCTTTCTGACTCTGCTGCACATCGAGCTCGTATCGACCGGTCGACAGCACCTCGTGCGCTTCGGTGCCTGAAATGCCATGACGCATCGCAATGCCAACGAGCGTGTTCAAGTCGCCGGTGTCTTCACCGCGCTCGAAATGTGCCGCGAACAAGTCTTCAACGAGCGGCCACACCTTTCGCCCGGTCTGCTGCGCATGCAACACCAGCCCATGCGCGCGTGACGTATTCGGAAAGTGCGTGATACGCTCAAAGTGAAACGGCACTCCATCGGGCGCCCCCGCTTCCGTCACCCGCGCGAACATCGGCATCGCCCGTTCGCGGCCGCCAAATTTCTCAGTCACAAACGTCTCGAAATCGCGCCCCTCGACCGGCATCGACGGATCAAGCTGAAACGGACGCCACGTCAGGTCGAACTCTTCGTCCGGATGCGACTCCGCCACGATCTTGAGCGCCGCCATGAGACGGCGTTCGCCGATCCAACACCAGGGACAAACGAGGTCGGCGTAGAGATCCAGGGAGATCGGCATATTCCCTCTTGGGACTGCGGAAGGTCGACAGCGGAAGTAAACACATCGGCAAATTGGACTACGGGCCAATCGGCGACCGCGGTCACCGCAGTACCCGCCGTCAATATTACCGCCGTGCACACTTCCGCTTTCAACTTTCCGCCGTTTCCGTAGTTCAGGCTCCCGTAGTACGGGCTTCCGAGGTTCAGGCTTCCGCAGTCCCGCAGTACCTTCAGTGCATGTCCCTCCACGACCTAAGAACCGACTACCGCAAGGCCTCCCTCTCCGAGCACCAGGTCGCCGACGATCCCATCGTGCAGTTCCAGCGCTGGTTTGCGGAGGCGTTGGAGGCGCAGGTGGTGGAGCCGAATGCGATGTGTCTGGCAACGGCCACACCGGATGCGTATCCGAGCGCGCGGACAGTGCTGCTCAAGGATGTGGATGAGCGCGGCTTTGTCTTCTTCACCGACTACCGCAGTCGCAAAGGACAGGAGCTGGCGGACAATCCGCACGCGTCGCTCAACTTTTTCTGGCCGGAGCTCGAGCGTCAGGTGCGAATTGGTGGTGCGGTACAGCGCGTGAGTCGCGCCGAAAGCGAGGCATACTTCAAGGTGCGTCCGCGTGGCAGTCAGATCGGCGCGTGGACGTCGGCGCAAAGCAGCGTGCTTGCGTCACGGGAAGAACTTGAAGCGCAGCTCGCGGTGAACGAAGCGCGCTTCGGCGATGGTACGGTGCCGCTTCCCGATCACTGGGGCGGATTTCGTGTCGTGCCAGAGGAGGTGGAGTTCTGGCAGGGGCGCGCGAGCAGGCTGCACGATCGCGTGCAGTTCAAGCGTGAAGCGGGTAGCTGGGTCAAGCGACGCCTCTCGCCGTGAAGATGCGCCGCGCGGCGTGCTGTTTCCTGATCACCGCGCCGCTCTCACTCGTCGCACAGACGCGTCGGCCGGTCGCACCAACCACCATTGGCGCGATTCGCTGTGGAGCACCGGCAGTCGCACAGTCTGCGCCGAGCAACGCACCGACACTCAACTGGCGCGGCGCGCGCGTGCGATGGACCGAGTGGCCCGTGCAGCTCGGCGATGACCGGGTCCGCAATCGTATCATCGTGGTCGCCGTCGACCCCAAGCGTGTTTCGCTCTCACTCGAGATCAATCGACAAGGCGACGGACTCGGCCCATGGACGATCAATGATGCGCCAGCCGATGCACTGATTGCGCTCAACGCCGGACAGTTCACCGACTCCGGCCCTTGGGGATGGGTGCGTCATGACGGACGCGAGCAACAAGCACCAGGAAGCGGATCGCTCGCCGGCGCTCTCGTCGTCGACACCACCGGCCGCATCGCGCTGCTCACCGCCGCTGAAATTCAAAGCGCGCGCCACGACTCCAGGTGGCGTGAAGCCGTGCAATCCTATCCGCAACTGCTTTCACACAGCACACCAGATGCAGCCCTATGCGGAGGCGAGTCGCTGGATCTCACGCATCGCGACACGCGCCTCGTCGTCGCTCTCCATCGCGACGGCCGATTGCTCATCATCATGTCCCGATACGCCGGCACCGGCAGCGGACTCGCCAAGATGGCTGAACGCGTCCCCATCGGTCCCACCACCCCAGAAATGGCCGAGATCGCCAAGCGCCTCGGCGCCACCGATGCGCTCATGCTTGACGGTGGACTCTCCGCGCAGCTGATGATCAGAGACGCCAGCGTGACCACGCGCTGGCCCGGCCTGCGAACGGTCCCACTAGCCCTGGTGATTCGCGCGCGAAGATGAGCCTCCAAGCAGCGAGCCGAAGGCGATGCGAATCGCGTCGCGGAGGGCGGAGGGCGAAGGGCGAAGGGCGAAGCGAAAGGCGAAGCGAAGCCACAACAAGGGTTGAATGACGCGATCCAGCGTCACGTCGGCTGTTGCGGCGGTCGCGATGGTCGTGGGCGTTGTCGGTGACGGCCCACAAACGGAATGGGTCTCCGGGCTTCGGAACGCGTAGCGTTTCCGAACCCCGGAGACCGTTTCGTTTGGGGGCTGGCGCCGCCCACGCCCCCACACCAAACGCAGCAGCTAGGAAAAAGTCTATGAGATGCCCGGCCAAGCGTCCTCGGCCTCAGCGAACATGAGAAG
>CBHWDN010000060.1:0-13161 GCA_966112585.1 uncultured Gemmatimonadaceae bacterium | reverse complement strand
CACTACGCTGACTCGAAGACGCTACGGGCCCGGATATCGGGATCTCGGATCCGACCGCGCTGTGCGCGTCCGGTTTCCGGACATCCGATAGCCAGGCCCGTAGCGTGTTCGAGTTAGCGTCGTTGCAGTTAGCGTTCGTGCCGTTAGCGCAGTAACGCCCTACTGTCCCAGAACGAGTGCAAAAACGAGTGGTGCCACAATCGACGCATCCGACTCGATGATGTACTTCGGCGTCTCGATACCCAGCTTGCCCCACGTGATTTTTTCGTTCGGTACCGCGCCCGAGTAGCTGCCATAGCTCGTGGTCGAGTCGCTGATCTGGCAGAAGTAGCCCCACAGCGGCACCTCGGTGCGCTGCAAGTCCTGATGCAGCATCGGCACCACGCAGATCGGGAAGTCGCCGGCGATGCCGCCGCCGATCTGGAAGAAGCCGAGAGACGACTGCTTCGTGACCTCGGTGTAGTGATCGGCGAGGTAGATCATGTACTCGATGCCGCTGCGCACCGTGTGCACGTTCTTGATGTTGCCGTCGATAACGTGCGACGCGAAGATGTTGCCCGTCGTGGAGTCTTCCCAGCCTGGGCAGATGATCGGCAGGTTTTTCTGCGCGGCGGCGAGCATCCACGAGTCCTTCGGATCGATCTGGTAGTACTGCTCGAGCTTTCCGCTCAGCAGGATCCGGTACATGAACTCGTGCGGGAAGTAGCGCTCGCCCTTCTGGTCAGCAGCGGTCCACTCGTCGAGAATAGCCTTCTCGATTCGGCGAATCGCTTCCGCTTCCGGAATGCACGTATCGGTGACGCGATTGAAGTGCTTCTCGAGCAGCGCCTGCTCGTCCTGTGGCGTCAGGTCGCGATAGTTCGGAACGCGCTCGTAGTGATCGTGCGCGACGAGGTTGTAGATGTCTTCCTCGAGATTCGCCCCCGTGCACGTAATCGCGTGCACCTTGTCCTGGCGGATCATCTCGGCAAGCGAGAGTCCCAACTCGGCGGTGCTCATCGCACCGGCCAGCGTGACCATCATCTTGCCACCGCTCGCGAGATGCGCGTTGTACGCATCCGCGGCGTCGATCAGCGCCGCGGCGTTGAAGTGGCGATAGTGATGACGGAGAAACGCCGAGACCGGCGCGTTCGTGCTCTTGGACATGTTCGGAATCGGTTGAGGACCATCGCAGGCGCGCTCCACCCCCGACGCGCCGCCCCCAATTTAATCGATCCCGCTCGCTCCATCGTCCGGATTGTCACCGACATCCTGGGGCCCTCGACGGCGCACCGCTGAGCGAGCGACATCGCCGCGATCCTTCGGCGCGCGCGCATCGACCGGACCGAACGTCACAGTCTGGCGACGAAAGGCGAGCCAGATCCCGATCGCCACAGCCGCCAGGGCAACGACGCGCGCGCCGTTTGCCGCGGCAATCACGGCGGCGGCCATCGCCACGAGCGGTGGCAACAGCATCCCCGCGTCGAGCGGCGCTGGCCGGCCACCCGGCGTGTACGTCACGCCTGGTGCCGACAGGCCGGCAGCAACAGCGCGTCCGTCCGCCGGTGTCGGAACGCGCGCGAGATCGCTCGCAGTGGCGGTGTACTCGGCCGCTATCCTCAACTCCTCCATCGTCATATGCGCGGCCTGTCGCGCGGCCGCCGAGTCGCTGAGCAAGCCGAGTCCCAATCGCACCGGAATATGCGGTCCGGTGGCACGTGCGTCCGACAACACGGCCGAGAGTGATTCTCGTGCATCGTCGCCCGTCTCGTCGACACGAACGGATTGCACCTGTATGGCGTCGACGCGAACGGCATGCGTCGGCGTGTCGCGATGCACTACGACGGTCGGCGCGACCTCACGAAGCAATGCGGCGATCCACCGCCGCTGAGGGTACGGGACTGTGCGACCTTCGCGAGCAATCAAACGAGCGATGTCGTTCGTCCGACCATCACGCAGCGCCTCCACGACTTGACGCACGAGCGCCGCGCCCGGTGCTCGCGCGTCCTGGCGCAGCGTGTTCACGATGGCGATGAGTACACTTCGCGCACCGTGCGCCTGCTCAGGAAGCACGCTGCTGGACAGTGCACCACCCGTTGTAAATGCTCGGATGAGCATGCGTGCCATTTCAATCGCGTCGGTACGACCACCCACGGCGAGGCGAACGCCGAGTCGCGCAAACGCCGATTCACCGGCGTCACTGTCAACCAACAGGGCGCGCTCTTCTGAGATTGCCGCCGCGCTTTCGGCAGCGTCGGTCAGCAACGACGGCTCAGCGATCACTTCGAAGTCACCGCTGCTACTCGCTTCGCGGGCACGCATCGAGCGGATTGCGCGAACTTCGCCCTCGGCCCATTGCGTCGCCGGATGCTCGGGAAACTGTGCGCTCAGGTGCTGAAGGAGCTTCCCCGATTCGCCGCCGCGTCCCTGCCTGGCCTGGAGTATGGCGTGCTGCGCCAGCAGCACCGGATGTTCGAGCGTCGCATCGAGCGTTTGCAACAGCGCCGCTCGCGCCCCCTGCACATCTCCGCTCAGTAACCGCGACACGGACTGCACGAATCGCAACGCCATCGATGTGGGCGCCCGTTCCAGTCCGTCGTCGGCGACGCGATCGCTTTCGTCGAGCTGACCGTCCAGAATCAGCGCGCCCGCTCGGAGATACCAACCTTCCTCGCTCATCGAGGCACGCGACCACACCGCATCGAGTGCGGCCAACGCTTCGCCCGGTTGTTGCCGAAGGAGTGCGCCGCGCGCGCTTTCCAGTCCCATCTCAAGCGCGGTGAGCGCGACGGGCTCGCGTTCGACCACCAGGTCGCTTGTGAGGAGGACATCGAGCGCCGAGAGGCCGCTCCGGCCCAGGGGAGACTCACTCTCCCGGGGCGTCTGCGTGACTTCGGTGGCTGGCACGACGGCACGCGACGGCTCCGCCGGGCGCACCGGCGCGCCCGGTGGAAGTGGCAGGCTGCGGATGCCGTTCACCCCACCCAGATTATTGGCCATCGGGAGCTAGTATCGGCCGCGAGCCCACGAACTTCAGTGACACTCGGACCCGGATTGAAACGCCCGTCCGGTCGGGAACCGTCAGACCAGCGCTTCGATCAGCGCGGCCTCGTCATCGACTCGGACGTAGTGTCCCAGCGAATCAACGAGGCGATACGCACTGCCATGGGCGTCGAGCGCGAGGCGGCGACGGGTGATACTGTGCTCGTACAGGCGCAGCTCCCCAACGTCGGCTGGACCGGCGACATAGCCGATGAACCAGAAGCCTTTGCTGGCATCGGTCGCGGCGACCCCGAAGACCGCGGACAGCGCTCGCTGCAGCGGATACCAATCGGGCGGACGATATGCAGGAAAGATGTCGGTCATGGCGTCTTCTGAGCGCAGGACGGCGCGTTGCCATGACGGGTCACGAAGTATCACGTGCGAGGGCGATGGCGTTCTGAAGTAACGGCGATGCAAATCACCGTTCGCAAAACGCTCGTCAAATCGTCCCCAGCTGGCGCGAGATGAACGCCTGTGTTGCGGCCAGTGAATCACGCGCTTCGGGGAGTACGGCGGCAAAGAACTGCCAGACATGCGGCACCCGCGACCACAGGGAAAGCTCGACATCCACGCCCTGGGCTCGCGCGCGATCTGCCAGGCGCAGCGTGTCATCGCGCAGCACTTCGTCGGTACTCGCGTGCAGCAAGAGCGGCGGGAAGCCCGAGAAATCGCCGTAGAGCGGCGAGACATACGGTGTGCGTGGATCGGCGTTGCCCACGTAGAAGGGTGCCGCGCGGCGAATGGTGACACCAGCAAACATCGCGCAGGAGTCGCTGTTCTCATCAAGTGAGCCGCCGGTGGCAGCGAGATCGGTCCACGGGCTATACGCGACCACCGCCTTCGGCAGCGGCCACCCCGCATCGCGCACCGCCAGCACAAGCGCCAGCGCCAATCCACCGCCCGCCGAATCTCCGGCGACCACCAGTCGCGACGGATCCACGCGCTCAACATCGAGCATATAGCGATACGCTGCCTTTGCATCATCGAGCGCCGCCGGATAGGGATGCTCCGGCGCCAGCCGATAGCGCGGCACGAACGCGCGTCCGCCGAGGCGACGCACGAGCGATCCCACGAGCGAGCGATGCGTTTCCGGCGAGCAAGCGATGTAGCCACCGCCATGCAGGTAGAGCATGACCGGCGAATGGTCCGACGGATTCGCCACCGACAGCACTTCGCCGCCAACCCATCCCGACGTCGCACTCTGCACGCGATACGACACGCGCGTGGCCCGCGCCATCATCCGTCGCGCCCACCGAGGCCGCCCCATCTGGGAGCGCACCCACAACGGATCGATCGGCCGTAACGCATGCGGCCGCATTCGCGCGCGAACCAACAGGTTCACGAACAGCGACTGCCAGCTGGGTTGTGGTGAGCGATCTGAGGTCATGACAAAGGCAAACGGGAGAACCCGCAAGATAGCAGATCCCCCCGTTGGTAAGCGCAGTTGACTTAGCGCAGTTGAGTTAGCGCAGTTGAGTTAGCGCAGTGCCAGTTAGCGCAGTTTCAGTAGTTACCCAACGCCAACCTGCTTCTCGACACGATCTCGATAGTGACGACTGAGACGCAGTCTCGTGCCGTCCTCGAGAATCACCACATAGTCCCCCGAGAACCACTGCTGCATCTCACGCACGCGATTGAGATTCACGATCGTCGACCGATGAATGCGGGCGAACAGGCGTGGGTCGAGTGTTTCTTCGAGATGGCTGATGCGTTCGCGAATCGTGTGCGCCGTCTTGCCCACGTGGAGACGCACGTAGTTGCGATCGGCTTCGATCCAGTCGATCTCCGTGGTCTTCACGAAGAACATGCGACCATCCTGTTTGACCAGGATGCGGCTCGCGTAGCGCCCACCGCCATTGGCAGTCCCGCCGCCAGCGCCAGCGGCAGCTGCCGCGGCTGCGTCGAGACGCGGCTCCGCGCTGCCTCCATCCGCTAAACGACGCACGGTTTCCAGCAGCTCGCCAAGACGCTCGGCCGCCTGCGCATTCGCGCGCTGTTTGCGCGCCTTGTCGAAGGCCGCACGGAAACGCTCGTCGTCAACTGGCTTGAGCACGTAGTCCACCGCGTGCACATCGAACGCACGTTGTGCATGCTCGTCGTACGCCGTTATGAACAGCACCATCGGAACGGTGCTCCCATCGAGCTCACGCAGCACGCCGAAGCCGTCGAGTCCAGGCATCTGCACGTCGAGACAGACCAGATCCGGCTGGAGATCGCGGATCATCGCCACGGCGTCATGCCCCGTTTCGGCTTCCCCGACGACTTCCACGTCGGGCTCATTTTGCAACAATCGACGCACCCGCTGGCGGGCCAGCGCCTCGTCATCCACGATGAGGACTCGCACGCGAATTATTCCTCCAAGACTGGGACCGGATGCACAGGAATGTATGTTCGGATGGTCGTACAATTTCCCGTTGAGCGAAAGTGCAGCCGATAGGCTGCACTCCCGTGCTTCCTTATACGGCTCACGCCGCTGCTTGTTCCACCTCACCGAGACAGGCTAAGAATTCATATGGTTGCACCTGCTCTCCCTCTCACGATCGCCGATGAGGGCTATCGGCTGCGTCGGCTGACGCGCCTCCTCTTCGCGCTCGTCTGGATTCTGCCGGCTACCCTCGCCGGTGTTCAGATGAGTCTGGTCGGCGACGCGTCAGGCACCCATTACACGCTCGGCACGGCCCTCCTGTGGCAGGGCTCCGCCTGGATGCTCTGGAGCCTTTGGTCGCAGCTGATCCTCACGCTGGTCGACCGGGTAAAGCTCGACACGGCACGGGTGCTCCCGTGGCTGACTACGCATGTGCTCGCCACCGCGGCGGTCTGTGCGGCCGATGTGCTTGCGATCGCGTGGCTCGACCATGTCTTTGGCGCCGTCGGACAGGTCACGAGCTACGCCTTCGCCGTCCGGATGGTCCTGGTCAACCATCTCGACTTCCAGGTCGTGCTGTATTGGGCCGTACTCGGTGCGGCGTACATGGTCGAATTCGTCCGACGCTATCGAGAGCGTGATCGCGCCGCGACTGAGCTCGAACAGAAGCTCGCCCAGACCACGCTCGAAGCGCTGCGCATGCAGCTCAATCCGCACTTCCTCTTCAATGCCCTCAACTCCGTCAATGAGTTGATGGAAATCGATGTCCGCACTGCGCAGCGCACTCTGGTGCGGGTGAGCGATCTGCTGCGGCTGTCGTTGCGTAGCGCCGCGCAGTCGGTGATTCCGGTGTGGCAGGAGATCGAGCTCGTGGAACTGTATCTGCAGATCGCTCGCGTGCGGTACGGCGATGGACTCGAAGCGGATATCTCGGTCGATCCGTCGGTCGTTGATGCCATGATCCCGAGCTTTCTCCTGCAACCGCTCGTTGAGAACGCGCTCAAGCATGGCCTCGCGCCGGGCCATCAGGATCAATGCATCGAAGTCCGCCTGAGTCGCCACGGCGCGACTATGGAAATCGTGGTGGAAGACAACGGCAAAGGACTCGCCGGTCTGCTTACCACCAGTGGTCGATTCATGGCCGCGGTGCCGAGTGTCGACGGACTCGGTATTGGCCTCACGAACACCCGCTCGCGTCTCGCCATGCTCTACGGCGATCGCTATGCGTTTCGCATGAGCAACCTGCCAACGGGCGGCTGTCGCGTCGAAATCAGGCTCCCTCTGGACGCGGCATAGCCGACAGCGACGGGGGTGGCAGTTGCACCTCGTCGTGCGTCGGTTCGACGGCACTGAGTGCAGTCACCGCTGGTCCGTTGATCACATCGCCATTCACGGCGAAGCGCGATCCGTGACATGGGCAATCCCACGTCTTCTCGGCCGAGTTCCAGTCCACCACGCAACCCAGGTGTGGGCAGATGGCACTCCGCACCGTGAGCTGTCCATCGTCGGCGCGATAGGCGGCGAGCTTTTGAACGCCATCGCGCACCACACGCCCCTGCCCCGGCGGGATGTCAGAGAACGCTGGCACCTCACCTGGCGTCACGAGATCCGCGTACTGTCGCGCGACGTTGGCGTTTTCCGACACCCATGTCGTGACGGCCTTGAGTGAGATGCGTGCGGGGTCAAACACCTGCTCCCACGAATTCGCCACACCATCGATCAGGTCGGTGATGAGCATTCCGGCAATGGCCCCGTGCGTGATGCCGTTACCTGAGTCGCCGGTGGCGATGTACACATGATGATCGCCGGGATTTCTGCCGATGAACGGGATCGCGTCTACCGGCTCGAGCACCTGACCGCTCCACTCCGCAACGACGTCGCCAACGGCGAAACGAGCGCGCGCCCAGGTCTCCAATCGCTCGAAGTGCACGCGTTCATCGGCATCCTGACCGGTCTTGTGATCCTCTCCGCCCACGATCAGCACATCATCTGCTGACGCATCGGCTTCGGTACTGCCGGAGTAGAGGCGGATGTAGTGGTACGGATCGAGGGTATCCCAGTAGAGCCCCGCCGGTATCACGCCACGCGCAACACGCAGCCCGATGGCGTAGGTCCGATATGGCGCCTGTTTCGTATGCATGGTGACCCAGTCATTGACGGGCGTGTTCGTGGCCACCACCACATGGTCTGCCGTGATGTCGATTCCCTGCGCAGTTTCGACGCGCGCGCGCTTGTCGTCCGTGCCGTCGTGCACGCCCACCACGTGCACCGGCGTGAAAATACGGCCGCCCTTGGCGAGAATCGCGCGGGCCAATCCGTCCACGTAGCGCAACGGATGGAACTGCACCTGATTCGGCCAACGGAGATAGCGTTTCGCCGTGAGATACGGAACCGGCCAACTGGATTCCATGCGCACGTCGGTGAAGCCCGCACGCGTCACCGCTTCCGCTTCCTGATCGATGGCGTCGGCGCCGGCGTCATCGGGTGCGAACCACCAGCCGTCCACGCGTCGCAGATCACAGTCGATTGACTCCGCGCTCGCGATCACCTCGACGCGCCGAATGCCGGCGCGAAACGCATCGGCAACCCGGCGCATTGCCTCTTCCCCGTGGAGTCGCTCGATCTCGTGATAGTAGTCGTCAAACGCGGCCGTCACGTGGGCGGTGGTACGACTGGTCTCGCCTCCGCCGATCGGGCCATCGTCGAGCACCACGACGCGATAGCCGCGCTGGCTCAGTTCATAGGCGGTGCTGAGCCCAGCCATACCGGCGCCAACCACGCACACATCGGCGTGAACGGACTCAGTCAGTCTTTCTACGGCCACGGGCTCGCGCTGCGTGCTACGCTCCCACAACGAGGAGAGCGCGCCCTCGCGC
Organism: uncultured Gemmatimonadaceae bacterium; assembly: GCA_966112585.1. GTDB lineage: Bacteria > Gemmatimonadota > Gemmatimonadetes > Gemmatimonadales > Gemmatimonadaceae > Gemmatimonas. The sequence continues at coordinate 4,899 of CBHWDN010000060.1, read as the reverse complement.
TCACCCGACGGAACTGCGCCTTGAGGTGTCATGACGACGAACGGCGCGCACGTCATGTGCCGCGCGGTTCAGCACAACCGTTTTGACCTGCCCGGATGTCAGCGTGCCGCCGTCAACTGCGTGTTTACCTGCAGGTCCTGCAACAGGTTGCCGAGCGCTGTGCGCCAAACCAATGGCGTGTTGGGCAGATCCGAGCGCACCGCCGACCTCAGCGCTTCGACATCCTTGTCTTTCCAGAGTTCCTGTGCGTTGATCGCACTCAGCAGGAATCTCGTGCGTTTGGCCATGAGTCCTTCGGCCGCAATTCGAACGGCCTGTCCGTCGCGATCCACGACGACGCCGGTGAGTTGCAGTACGGACACCGGGGTGTCGAGCGAGGTGAGCCAGGGAAGGTTCTGCTCATATTCACGGCCCAGAACGACGTACTTGTCGCCGCGAAGGCCACGCTGACGCGGGTAGTACTCGCCCACTTCCACCGTGAGCATCAGCGCGTGCGTGGCGTGCGCCGAGTCGAGCTGTTGCTGCAATGACCGAATCCACGACGCGGACGGTCGGCCAACCGAAAGGCGATGACGTACTGGGTCGCCAGAGAAGAGTCCACGAGACTCCGGACGTTTGTGGCAATCGAAGGTCGGGAGGTCTCGCGGACAACCGAACATCACATCAGGCGGCGTCACATCGGCCGCCGTGATCACACCGGTCGTGCCCACCTGATACGATTCCAGCGCGCTATTCAGTTCGGCCAAGAGGTCAGCCATGGCTGTGCCGGTGTGCTGCTTGAGATCGAAGCTCGCTGGCTGCGTGGCGCCGGCCTGAAAGCCCACCGGCAGAACGAGCAGCGAACGATTGGCGGGAACCGGCTTGCCCGCAATGAAAGGCGCCTGCCGGAGCATGGTGTCGCCCACACCAGACTTGTACGTGCTACCAGTCGTCGCGCAGGCGGCCAGCGCCATCAACAGCGGCGCGGCGACCATCGAGTTCAGGAGAGATCGAGTCATGGCACGAAAGTCGGCTGGGTCGCCGGAATGCGCATGGGTCAATTGACCTCGAGCGTTCCCATCCGCGGCGCGGCGAGCGGGGTAGTATTCCAACGACCGTGTTCGCCAGCGGTTTTCAGTGCGCACGTTCACGCGAAGCGGCGCGAACAGCGATCCTTTGACCCCGTTTTCCATGACTGACGTCTCACGTAATTCGCTGCTCTTGTCCGCTCTCGTGCTGGGGCTGGGTGCGGCGTCCGCCGGTGCGCTGATTGGCAACGGCTTCGCGCGCATGCGCACCGCCGACCGTACGGTCGCCGTGAAGGGCGTATCGGAGCGCGAAGCGAAGGCCGATCTCGCGATCTGGCCGCTCCGATTGGTGGCCACAGACAACGATCTCGCCCGGGCAAACACGATGCTCGAGCAGAACGTGCAGGCGGTGCGACGCTTTTTACACGCCCAGGGGCTCGATACCACCGGATCCGAGCTCGCCGTGCAGGACTTCTCGGTGCAGGACACACGCACGATGGGTGGCAACTACAACGCGTCGCGCTACGTGATTCATCAGACGCTCGTGGTACGCTCGTCATTGATCGACCAGGTGCAGGCCGCCAGCCAGAAGGTGCCAGACCTCGTGCGTGACGGTGTCGTGCTGTCGTCCGGACAAGAGTACGGCAACGGCGGCCCGACGTTCGTGTTCACCAAGTTGAACGACCTCAAGCCTACGATGATCGCCGAAGCGACGGCGCGCGCGCGCGAGGCGGCCGAGCAGTTCGCGAAAGACTCTCGGAGCGATCTGACGGGCATTCGGAACGCCACCCAGGGCTATTTCGAGATCCTCCCGCGCGATCAGGCGCAGGGGATGTCCGAAGAAACGCAGGTGATGAAGCGCGTTCGCGTCGTCACCACGGTGAGCTACGGACTGCGTTAGCACTCGCGTCGTTGCCAGTGTCGCTCGCTCGCTATCTCTCGAGGCTCGGCTACGGCACACGCCGCGAAGTCGAGGCACTCATCGCCGCACGGCGCGTGACCAGCGCCGACGGCGTGGTGCTGCGTGACATGGACGCTCCCGCGCACGCGGAGATTCGCGTGGATCGCGCACCCATCGATCCGCCCGCTGGGAGCGTGGTGCTGCTCAACAAGCCGCTCAGCTACGTGTGCTCCACAAGCGATCGTCCGCCGCTGGTGTACGAACTGTTGCCGGCGCGATTTCTGCGCCGCGATCCCGTCATGGCGACGATTGGGCGTCTCGATGCCGACACCACCGGGTTGCTGCTGCTGACTGACGACGGCGGACTCAATCACACGCTCACCTCGCCGCGCTCGCATGTGAGCAAGCGCTATGTGGCCACGCTGGCGTCGCCGCTTCGAGGCGACGAGGTCGACCTGTTCGCTGGCGGCACGCTCATGCTGAGCGGCGAGAAGACTCCGCTGCTTCCGGCAACGATGGAGGTGCTCGACGATCACCACGCGGCCATCACGCTCAGTGAAGGCCGCTATCATCAGGTGCGACGCATGTTTGCCGCGGTCGGCAATCATGTCACCTCGCTGCACCGCTCCACATTCGGTCCACTTTCGCTCGGCGCCCTCGATTCCGGTCAGTGGCGGGTACTGAGCAACGACGAAGTGGCCGCGCTCGCCGCCAGCGCAAAGCGAACGAAGTAGCGGCTACTCTTTCACCAGTCGCATGATCGCGGGGCGCAACGTCACCGGTCCAACCGGCCCGATGACCGTGTGCCGAATCACGCCCTGTTTGTCCACGAGAAAGCTGGTGGGATATCCATGCACACCACCGAGCGACGCGACAACATCGTCGCCAACAATGGCGACCGGATAGGTGATATTTCGCTCGCGCAGAAAGGTGTCGACATCAGCGGGTGCGCCGCGATCGATGGAGAAACCGAGCACAATCACACTGTCAGCAGCGTAGGCGGCAGCGAGTTGCCGCAAGGCGGGCATTTCCGCGCGACAGGGGGTGCACCACGTCGCCCACACGTTGATCAGTACGACGTGTCCTCGCAGCTGCTCGGCGGTGAGCGGCCGCCCCGCACGGGTCGTGACGGCGAAGTGCGCTGTCCGTTCGCTCGAGCGATGCCGCACCCCGGCCACCGCTTCGACATGCGGCCAGCAACGTGGCGCGGCCCAGAGCATCACCGCCGCCGTGAACAGATTCGGAAGCGTCAGCCATCTGCGCCAACCGGCGCGCGCGACTGTCGAGCCGTCACGGGCCGCGCCGTCGCTCAGCGCGCCGTCGCTCACCGCGCAGCTCGCGTTGCGCTCAGCACCTTGAAGCGGCGGCCGTCGTGCAGAATGCGCACGCTGCCGAATCGTTCGGCGACCAGCCGTTCGTACGGGAGCTGGCGATTGGCGACGAGGTAGAGGGTGCCCCCCGGAGCGAGATGCGCGTCGGCCGCGTCAATGAACGCGCGCGGAATCGTGAGCTCAGTATTCTTGCCGAGGTGAAACGGCGGATTGGTGACGATGACATTGAACCGCTCATCACCGACGGCGTCGTCGACATCGCTCGCGCGAATCTCCACGTTCGTGACCGCCGCTTCGCGCAACGTGAGGCGCGCGCAACGCACGGCATCGGCGTCGGCATCCACACCGAGCACGCGTCCACCACCACTCATGCGCGCGGCAGCAATCGACAACACGCCAGCGCCGCACCCCAGATCCAGGACCGAGGCACCGGTCGGGATCTGCATCACGCCGAGTAGAATTTCGGTGGCATCGTCGAGATGCTCCCATGAGAACACGCCAGGTCGCGTGTACACGAGCGTCGGCACACCGGCGATGGCGATCGGCAGTTCATTCGCGCGGAGCGGATCGGTCCACTCGTGGCCAAAGTGCGCTGCCGGCGAGGCGCTCGTGCGTGTCGCACGAAGCAGGCGGCAACCGCTGTGCTGGGATTCAATGGTGGCGTTGCCGAAGTATGCCTCGAGCGACTTTGCCGCCGTCTTTGCCCCTTCGTCGTTGGCGCCTGCCAACCAGCAGGAACCACCCTGACGCAGCACGCGAAACGCTTCGGCGATGGCCTGCTGCACCCCAACGCGATCGGTCGGGATGCGGATGGTTACGTGATGCTGCGAGCGATCGCGGATCGGGTTGGGATCGTTGGCTGGCAGCACCGCATGTCGCACGCGAGCACGCGCGTCCGGCACCTCATTGGCCTCGAGCGTTCGCGCGGTCGCCTCGGCATGCGGTGCATAGCGATCGAGCGCGGTCACCGAGAAGCCGCGCGCGGCCGCCACGGCCGCCACCACGCCGTTGCCGGACGCGATGTGCAGAGACGCCTGCCCCGCCCCCTCGATGGCCGCCATGGCCTCGGCGAGCATGTCGGTAGGCGCGTCGGTACCGCCGTGCGCGATCACACCGGAGCGTGTGGCCACGCGCACGGTGATATCGGCGATGCGTCTCGGCGCGACAAACCACGGACGCGCATCCGACATAGCGACTCCAGCCTGCGTGAGGGGGAAACGACAAACGGCGACCCGTATGGGATCGCCGCTGCCGTACCAAAGTGCTTCAGTGGGCCTGCGAGGAGTTGAACCTCGGACCTCACGCTTATCAGGCGTGCGCTCTAACCACCTGAGCTACAGGCCCGGTACCAGGGCCGTGGCTTTCGCCTGACGCCTATCTACCAGAGCCGCGTAATGTATCCCCGTGATGCGGCCCCGACAAGGGGATGGCGAGGCCTATCACAAGAGTCACGCGACCAATCAGCCGTCGGAGTCGTCGTCGCCGAAGCCGTCGCCTTCTTCGTAATCGAAGTCGTCGTCTTCATCGTCGTCGTCATCCTCCTCGTCGTCGTCGAGGTCATCGTCGTCGTCGAGGTCATCATCGAGATCGTCGTCATCGTCGTCGAGATCATCATCGTCGTCGTCGAAGTCGACGTCATCCTCATCGTCGTCGTCATCGT
>CBHWDN010000059.1:0-13466 GCA_966112585.1 uncultured Gemmatimonadaceae bacterium | reverse complement strand
ACCGGCACCGGGGCATTCGGCCGCTTGTACGGCGATCCCCCAACGAAGAAGTCCCACAACACCTTGAAGCCAAGCTGGTCGTGCCGCGGCAGGCGGTTCACGAAGCGGCCATTCGACCACTGCGGGCTTTGCGGAAATGGCATGGCGAATGGGCTCTCAGATCGGATTACGGGAATAGGAGCGGCTCTTCAAATTTACCGGTATGCGTACCCCGCTGGACGCACTTTCAATAGGCGTGTTGTTCAGTCCACTGATCACCTTTCGCGGCCTTGTGCCCGGACGGCGATCGGGCAGCGCTGCGGCGATCCCTTCGGTGCTGGCGCTCGGCGCAGCGTTCTTGCTCTATCGAGCGCTCGCATGACCCACCCCTCGACCGGCGAAGATCTCGTGCTCGCATTCGAAGGGCATGACGTCGAGGCCATTCGCGCCACGCTCGATGCGGGTGTCAGCGCGACTGAGAGCATTCGCGGCAAGACGCCGATCGATTGGCTCACCGAGATGTACAGCCGAAGCGATCGCTTCCCGGCCTGTGTGCAGCTCATGCTCGATCGCGGCGCCGCGCTACCCGATCCCCTGGTGCAGTCGGTCTTGCTCAACGACGCTGACACGCTTGCCGCCGAGCTCACCGCGAACCCTGCGCTTGCAACACATCGCACATCGATGGTCTCGACGTTCACACCGCTCATTGGCGCGACGCTATTGCATGTCGCCGCCGAATATGGGCATCTGGCGGTGGCGCGGGTGCTGATCGAGCACGGCGCCGACGTAAACGCGCGCGCCGACGCGGATGTGTTTGGACTCAACGGCCACACGCCGCTCTTTCACACCGTCAACTCGAGCTTCAATCGCTCGGCGCCCATCATGCAGCTCCTGCTCGATGCCGGCGCCGACGCCACGATCGCGCTCCGTGGAATCACCTGGGGAAAAGGCTTCGAGTGGGAAACGACGTTCTTTGATGTCACGCCCATTTCGTACGCGCAATTCGGGCTGATGCCGCAAGTGCATCGCAATGAAGGGGAGATCTACGCGAATGTCGAGCGTTTGCTCGCCGCCGCGGGCCGCAGTGTACCGCCGCTCGACAACGTGCCGAACAGGTATCTACGGCAGTGATCGCAGAAACGGCAGCACATCGCGCGTGTAGTACGGCTCTTCAATGCCCCAGAACAGGTAGTCGAGATGCAGCCGGTCGCGTGCATAGTCGTAGAGCTCCCGCACCGTTACCGGCGCGCCACTGGCCGGATTGATCGCGGCAAGGTTGCCATCCTGGACAGCAAGACCGGCGCGTACGCCTGACGCACGAGCGGCAATCAACGCGAGCGAATGATTTCGCTGTCCCGCACGATGTGGTAGCAGATCAGGGCCGCCGACCGCCGCGCCAATCTGCTCGGCGTGCGCGTACACAGTGCGCAAATAGCCGCGATCGTCGCCCGGAAGCCATTCGCCAGGCATGAAGTTGGCGTACTGCATCACCACCGAACGCGGAAATGCCGCGCGCGCGGCACTCAGGTTGGCCTTCACGGCGTCGACATAGGCGACGTAGCTGAACCCTGTCGGAAAGAACTGTCCGGTCGCGCCAAAGGAGGTCGCCGTTTCCGGAAGGTTGATCCCTTCGATGCGACCATCGACGGCGCGGCCGAGCGCCTGAAGCAATCGCGCGAAGCGCTCACGCACCGCCGGATCCCAACGACGCGCCACCATGCCGTCGAACCGCACTTTGCTGTCGTCGTCCGCATCCGATTCGAGCTTGCGTGCCACGCCGCCGTGAAAGGCGCTGTCGCGAACCAGATACTCGGGCACCAGCACCTGCTCCCCGAATGACACGTCTTGCAACTGCACGAACAGGCGCTTGCCGTGCTGTTCGAGATAGGTCAGATCCGCGACGAGCTCGCGAAGATCGTAGCGATCGCGTTCCGGTTCGAGTTCGCGCCAACTGTAGCGAAGTTGTGCCCCCACAATGCGCGGACTGGACAGGAACGCCGAGTCGCGGATGCGTTCGCGGTCGCGCCCGAAGTAGACGTAGTTGGCCGGCGCGAGCGGCTGTGACGAAAGCGCAGTCTGCGCCGCCGAAACCGACGCGAGTGTCACGCCAACGAGACACCCGCTGATGGCAAATGCAACACGGTTCATCTTCAAAACCTATCGCCAGATCACAATGGTGAGCAGATTCGCCGCATTCACTTCCTCGAGGGAATGACGCATGGGACTCGTCAAGAAGCTGGCGATCGGCGTTGGTGGCGTGATTGGCGTCTTGGTGCTCGCGGGCGCCGGCGGATTCGTGTGGGCGAAGGGCGCGGCCAGGGACAAACTCGCGAAGACGTATGATGTGCATCGCGTGGACTTCCCCATTCCGTTCCCACTCACTGACACCGAACTCGACTCGTTGCGCACCGCGCGACTCGCCGCTGGCGCGAACAAGAAGGATCCGCTGGCCGGTGTCGATGTCGCCGCGATCGCCAACGAGCGCGCGGTTGAACGCGGCAAGCATCTCACCGAAACGTTCTACGCTTGCGGTGAATGTCACGGCGCGAACTTCGGTGGCGGCACCATGATCGACGATCCAGCGATCGGACAAGTGCTCGGTGCCAACCTCACCACCGGCAAAGGGTCGCGTACCCTCAAGTACGCCGCTGCCGATTGGGACCGCATGGTGCGTCATGGTGTGAAGCCGGATGGCACACCCACGCCCATGCCATCCAAGGACTTTTTCATGATGTCCGATCGAGAGCTCTCGGACATTGTGTCGTTCATCCGTTCGATGCCGCCAGTCGATCACGAAGTCACCACGGTGACGCTCGGTCCACTGGGCGCGGTGTTGCTCGCCACCGGTCAGATCGAAATGTCGGCCGACGTGCACCCCACCAAGCATGTCCTTACGCACACCGTCCTGCCCCCGGCCAGTGCGGCAGATGCGAACTTCGGCAAGCATCTCGCACAGACCTGCAGCGGCTGCCACGGTGCGACCTTCGCCGGCGGTCCGATTGTTGGTGGTCCGCCCGACTGGCCACCCGCCAGGAACCTCACACCCACTGGATTGGCGGGTTGGAGCTACGAGGATTTTCTGCGCGCGCTCAAGGAAGGGAAGAGCAAGGACGGTACGATGCTCCGCGAGCCGATGGCCACGATGCCCAAGTTCGCGAAGAACATGACCGAGACCGAACTGCAGGCGCTCTGGAGCTACATCAAGGCGTTGCCGCCGCAGCCGCTCGCCAAGTAAGCGCCGCTCATTACGTTCCGAGTCATGTCTACTCCTCCGTCATCGTTGCGGGTTGCGATCGTTGGATCGGGCCCGGCGGGTTTCTACGCGGCTGAAGCGCTGCAGAAGGCTGCACCCGGTATTTCGATCGACTTGATCGATCGCTTGCCCACACCATTCGGCCTGGTTCGCGGCGGTGTGGCGCCCGATCATCCGAAGATCAAATCGGTGACGCGGGTCTTCGACCGGATCGCGACACAACCCGGGTTTCGCTTCCTTGGTCATGTGCGAGTTGGCGAAGACGTCACGGTGGACGAGCTGCGCGAGCGGTACGATGTCCTGCTGCTGAGCTACGGCGCCGAAACCGATCGCTTGTTGGGTATTCCGGGTGAGGAGCTTGCGGGCAGTCACGCTGCCACCGAGTTCGTCGCCTGGTACAACGGCCATCCAGACTATGCCGCGCGACAGTTTGATCTGACGCAGCGAGAAGTGGCGGTCATCGGCATTGGCAACGTCGCGATGGATGTGGCGCGAATCATCGCCAAGCCGACCGCGGAACTCTCGGCGACCGACCTCGCCGATCATGCACTGACCGCGCTGGCGAACGCGAACGTGAAGACCGTGCACATCGTGGCGCGTCGTGGACCGGTACAGGCCGCGTGCACGACACCCGAGTTGCGCGAGCTTGGCGAGCTTGAAGGCGTGGATGTCGTCGTCGATCCGCGCGACCTCGAGCTTGATCCCGCAAGCGAAGCGCAACTGGCGGCGATGGAAGATCGCAATCCGGCCAAGAATCTCGAGGTACTGCGCGAGTGGGCGACGCGCGAGCGCACCGGCGCCGAGCGCCAGGTCGTCTTTCACTTCAACGCATCGCCAGTGTCGATCAGCGGCACCGATCGAGTGAATGGGCTGACGATCGTGCGCAACAAGCTCGAGTCCGACGGTCGAGGCGGGGTGAAGGCGGTTCCGACAGACGAAAGACACGAGCTCCCGGTGGGGCTCGTCTTCCGCTCCGTTGGTTACAAGGGGATGCCGATGCCAGGCGTGCCGTTCGACGAGCGAAACGGTGTGGTACCGAACATCAACGGCAGTGTTGTCGATCGCGCCGGCGGCGACACGCCTGAGCCCGGACTCTACGTCGCCGGTTGGATCAAGCGTGGCCCACAGGGGATCATCGGCACGAATAAGCTGTGCGCTGCGGCAACGGTGACGCAGTTGCTCGCTGATGCCGAGGCCGGGAAGGTTCCCGCTGCGCGCAACGACATCTCATCGATCGACGACCTGCTCGCGTCGCGTGGCGTGACGGTGACAAGCTGGGCCGACTGGCAAACCCTGGATAAGGCAGAACAGTCACGCGGTGCCGCGGCGGGACGACCGCGCGCGAAGATCACCAACATTCGTGAAATGCTGGAGATCATTTCGGCACATCATTGAACAGTCGAGCGCGGTACACGTGTAACGCGCTTGGAGTTCAGCCGGCCAGCGGATTCGACCAGCGAAGTCCGCGAAATCTCGCAAAGTCGGCGTCGGCTGATTCCAGCTCGGCGCCGCTTTCGATTGCGAGTGCAGCCAGATGCGCATCCGTGGTGAGGTTGCCCGCCATGCCGGACTCGGCGAGCAGTGCGCGGAGAATCGTCCAATGACGCTCGCCGGGCACGACAAATTCGACGTTGGGATGCGCGATCCAATCGTCGAGCAGTGCAGTTGCACGCTCTGGCTTGATCGGATGTTCGAACACTCGCGCGCTCGTAGTGAGTCGCAAAAATCCCATTGCAACGACCCAGGCGATACCGATGGTTTCAGGGCCGTTCAGTCGTTGCTCCAGCCAGGTCTTTGCCGCGTGGTGCTGAGGCGCGTCTCTGTTGACCGCGTAGATCAACAAGTTGAGATCGACGATGCGCACTGCTACTTCCGCAATTGCAGGTCGCGCAGATGCTCTTCGTCTTCGAGCACGTCGACGAGTGTCAGCGCTTTCGTGATGTCCGCTCGCGGGGCACCGAGCGAGACAGAGTCGACGCGGTACGCCACCACCGGTTCGCTCACTCGCGCGGCCAGACCGGCGCGAATGACGCTGTTCAGCAGCGCCTTGACACTGACGCCGCGTCGAACGGACTCCAGGCGCAGCTGCTCCAACAGCCCCGCTTCGATATCGACAGTGGTTCTCATATGATGATGCTAACGCATCAATTGTATGATGTCAACGCATCACCATGAATATAAACGACTTAACGCAATAGATGGCACGGGGAAAGCTCCGTGCCCTTCAAAATTCCGGCACCGATTCCATGACGATGCGCCGGCGAATTTGCGAACGCGGCCGCTCGCTATGTTGTGGAAGTGCCGGCTCGACTCACTCCGCATTGCGCGCTCGCCGCCCTCGCGCTCATTGGCGCGTCGCTGTCATCCAGCGCGCAGGCTCAGCGCGCGCAGCAGTCGCTACGCTTTGTATTGGGCGCCGCAACCGCGCTCGTGGCGCACGAAAGCAGTCACATGATCGCTGATGCGGCATATGGCACCGACATCTCGTTCGGCCGGGTCGAGTTTCATGGCATTCCGTTCTTCGCGGTGCGTCATGAACCCACCGGATCGCCGCGCAAGGAGTTCGTGATCGCCTCGGCGGGGTTCTGGATGCAGCACGCGACCAGCGAATGGTTGCTCACACGGCGACCCAACCTTCGCGACGAGAACGCAGCGTTCGCGAAGGGGATGCTGGCGTTCAACGTGCTGACGTCTGCCGGCTACGCGTTCGCGGCGTTTGCCGAGACCGGACCAGCGGAGCGCGATACGCGATCCATCGCGGTGGGCGCGCGCAAGGGTGAGCCGGCGGTTGGCGCGATGATTCTCGCGCCGGCATTGCTGGATACGTGGCGCTACTACCAACCGACATCGCGAGTCGCGAAGTGGACGTCGCGCACAGTGAAAGTCGGCGCAATCCTTCTGACTGCGCGAACTGACATACGTTAGCTGAACGACGCGAATTTACACACGCTCACCGGCAGGTTGATCGAGTGTGCTCGTGGTTTGCACGCCATCAAGCAGTTGGAGCAGCACATCGGTATCCACCGGCTTGACCAGATGAAGATCAAAGCCAGCGGCGGCGCTGCGCTGACGATCGTCGAACTGCCCCCAACCCGTCAGCGCGACCAGCACGAGCTCTTCGCCCCACGGTTCGTTTCGAATGCGTCTGGCGGTTTCAAATCCGTTCAGCCGTGGCATGCCGATGTCGCAGAGAACGAGGTGAGGGCGAAGCTGCTCGACCAGCGCGAGCCCCTGTTCACCGTCGTACGCGGTGCGCACTTGATGCCCGTGCATCGCGAGAACCTTTGCGAGCGATTCGGCGGCGTCCTCGTTGTCGTCGATCAGCACCACGCGGCGCGGCGTCGCACTCTGCGGCGCGATGCCATGGCGATGAATGCGAATCTCCAGCGGACAGACCGCGCCCGTTGCGACCGGGAGTTCGACCTCGAACCGAGTGCCGCGCCCTTCGCCGTCGCTGTGCGCGCTGATTTCGCCGCCGTGCATTTCGATCAGCCACTTCACCAGTGACAGACCAATCCCCAGGCCGCCGCTGGTCTTCTCGATCGTGCGATCGACCTGCGTGAACATCTCGAACACCGATTCGAGCATCTCCGGAGGGATGCCGATGCCGGAATCACTCACCGTGAGATTCGCCCTCACGCCATCGCTTGCCAAGGTCACATGGACACTGCCGCCACGCGGCGTGTACTTGATCGCGTTGGTCAGCAGGTTCGAGACGATCTGCGCAAGGCGAATGGGATCTCCGTCGATGTCCACCGCGGAGCGCGGCAGTTCGGCGGTGAGCGCGAGTCCAGCCTGCACAAAGGTGGCATTCAAGGTGTCCAGCTCGGCGCGAATGACCGACTGCACGTCGACTCGCTCCCGACGGAGTTCGAGCTTGCCGGTCGTGATGCGACTCGCATCGAGTAGGTCGTCCACAAGGCGCACCAGCTGGCCGACCTGACGCTCCATCATCGCGCGCGCCTGCTCCACGCTGCCCGTGGTATCGGTCAGGCGAATGAGCTGCAGGCCATTCCGAATGGGCGCGAGCGGATTGCGCAGCTCATGCGCGAGTGTCGCCAGGAATTCATCCTTCCGGCGATCCTGCTCGCGCAGCTGGCTCACCAGTCTCTCGCGTTCGGCCTGCGCTTCCATGCGCGGCGTGATATCGGTGAACAGAATCGCGACGCGATGACTGTGTTCGTCGCCGAGCCTGAAGGCGGAGACATCGAACCAGCGACCATTGATCGCCTTCGCCTGCTCGACAAAGCGCACTGGAATGCCCGTGGTCGCCACGCGTCCGTACGTCTCGAACCACGACTCTTCGAGTTCGGGTACCACGCGGCGAACCGACTGCCCGAGGACCGCTCCCAAGCCGGTGTGCGCATCGAACGCCGGGTTCATGGCCTCGAAACGAAAATCGACCGCACGGCCCTGCTCGTCCATCTGCATATCGATGATGCAGAACCCTTCTGCCATCGTGGTGAACAGCGAACGGAAGAGCTCTTCGCTCGACCGGAGTGCGAGTTCGGTCCGCGCGCGTTCGACGGAGGCCCATGTACGCTGCGCCGTCTCTTCGATGATCGACAGGTCGGAGGCGCTCCACTCACGCGCGTGTGCTGACTGCACGGCGAGCCCCGAGATAAATGCGCCGTTCTTGACGAGTGGAACCGTGACGTAGGCTCGCGTCTCGATTCGGGCAAACGCGTCAGCTTCTGCCGGTGTGAGCGCAGCGACGCGGTGCAGGTCCGTGGCCACGGCGGTCTGTCCGGCTTGCAGCTGTTTCAGTACGGCGGCGCCGAATGCCGTGATCGGAAACCGGCCTCTCAGCGGTCGAACGCCGTCGCTGAAGTCCTGCTCGATCACGAAGTCGCCGGCATGTACTTCGAAGTACGTGACGCGATTCGCCTGAAGGTGTCGCCCGAGTACCCGACTCGTTTCGGCCTGCACGGCGAGCGGGTCTGAGAGCGGACGAAGAGTGTCCGCGAGCTCCACGAGAAAGGACTGCTGTTCCTCGCTCGCCTTGAGCCGCTCTTCGGATTGCAGTTGCTCGGTGACGTCGCGCGTCGTGCCGGCAACGGCATCCACGTCACCCTGTGCGCCGATGATCGGCACAAAGATGTATTCGTACTGGCGCCGGCCGTGCGTGCCGTTGAACGGGACGATGCCGCGCAGCGGCTGGCGCGTGGCAATCACCGTGTCGATCTCGCGTTCGTGCATCGCGGCGTGCCACGGCTCGTACCCCAACTCGAGAAAGGAGCGGCCAATGTAGGTCTCTCGCGTCACTCCCCACATCGTGAGCAGGGCATCGTTCGCGTACAACAATCGGTAGTCGAGCCCGAAGACGTAGACGAAGTCGGGCGTGCTGTCGAGAATGGTTTCGTAGAATCGTCGCAGACGCAGGTCAGCCGGTTCGCGAGTCACCGTGTCTTCGCGCAGGGAGGCGCGCACCGATTCCCGCGTTTTCCAAACCGCGAGAAAGAGCGCGGCGACCGTCAATGCGAGCAAGAAAGTGAGTACGGGCCACATGGGCGGGGTACTGGGCAATTCCCGTGCTCGGGCTCGCAAGCGCTTGTGACCGACTTCGGATGCAGCAAGATTGCGGCAGCGCGCCGCTGGGGCGCCTCCTGTCCGCGGCAAGGGAGCCTGCTCCCACCCAGGTGTGACCGAGAAGAGTCGGCTTTCCTTCTTCCTGGCCAGTCATAAGCGGACACGTGGCCGTTCCGGAAGGAGTGACGATGTCCGAAGCACCCCGCCGTTCGCTGTCCATCAAGAGCACCCCCGACGTCCTCAAGCAGGACGCGAAGCGTTGGCTCGCCGCGTTGCGCAGCGGTGATGATGCGTCCCGCCAACGACTGACTGCCGCATGGCCTGCGGCGCCCGAAGATCCATCGCTGCGTGATGTACAGCACGCACTCGCCCGCGAGTACGGTTTCGTAGACTGGAAGGCGATGCTCGAAGCACTCGACAATCTCGCGTTGGACAGGCAAAGCCACACCGAGCGCGTCGACGCCGTGCTGCGTCACGGATGGGATGGTGATCGCCTGCTCGCGCAACGATTGGTGCAACGCCATCCCACCATCGCGCGCGACAGCATCTACACCGCGGCGATGTGCGGTGATGTGGAATGGGTTTCGACGTTGCTCGCACGCGATGCCGGATGCGCGACGCGTGTTGGCGGTCCGCTCAAGTGGACGGCGTTGGCGTGCGCCTGTTACGGGCGACTCGATGCCGCGAACGCCGTGACAATCGTGACGATGCTGCTCGATGCCGGCGCCGATGTGAACTTTCGATTCGACGATGGGTGGGAGAATCCGTTCACTGGCATCTGCGGCGCGATCGGATTGGGCGAGGGCGTCAAGCCGTCGCATCCACAGGCTGACGCGCTCGTGGCGCTGTTGTTGTCACGCGGTGCCGATCCGTTCGATACCCAGGCGCTGTACAACGACTCAATCGCGTACGATGACACGCACTGGTTGGACGTATTGTGGCGCGCCTGTGATGCCGCCGGTGCAACGGGGCAGTGGAGTACGACCGATGGGCGCGGTTTGGGTGGCAAGTTCAAGGTCGGCACGCTGAACTATCTGTTGGGCAATGCGGTGACCAACAATCACCTGAAGCGTTCAACGTGGTTACTCGAGCACGGCGCAAGCGCGAATACCCGGCACAGTTACTCCGGACGTCCGGTGCACACCGAAGCGCGTCTCGCTGGTCGAACGGCGCTCATGCAGCTGCTCCAACAGCACGGCGCCACCGCTGAAGCGCTGTCGCCGGCGCATCAGTTGCTGGCCGTGCTGATGGACAACGACTTCGATACGGCGCGCGCGATGATTGCCGCCGATACGTCATTGGTGCACGGCGCCATGCTGCCACTTGTGGCGGGCCATCGCAACGCCGCCGCAGTCTCATTGTTGCTCGATCATGGCGCCGACGCGAATGCGCGCGATCATGAAGGGGCCACGGCGCTCCATCGGGCCGCGTTCGCCAACGCGATTGACGTGATCGACGTGCTGATCTCTCGTGGCGCCGATATCGATGCGCGTGACCCGCGCTGGCAGAGTACGCCACTCGGCTGGAGTGTTCACACCGGTCAGCATCGCTCGGCGGTTCGGCTCGCGCCCGTGTCGCGTGATGTGCGGTCACTCGCGCAGAGCGGACGCGTTGAGCGATTGGCTGCCGTGCTTGCCGAGACGCCGTCGCTTGCCAGCCAGAAGCTTCACGGGGCCGACAATCCCGTGGCGCTGTTCTGTTTGCCCGACGATGAATCACAGGCCGCACAAATCACCGCGTTGCTACTGCAACATGGCGCGGACAAATCGGTGCGCAACGCAAAGGGTCAGACACCGGCAGACGTCGCGCGCTTTCGCGGCCTCGACGAAGCGGCGCAGCTACTGAGCTGAGGGCTTGTGGCGTTTGGCCTCTCGACCGAGTTGCTGCGTTGAAGTGACTCGGTCGAGTCGGCTGAAACCCGCCGATGGGACGATACGTGGGGATGCTTGTAAACCCTCGCGCGACTCGGACTGTCTCACCGTCGCCCGCGAACCCTCGTAGTTGCCCTCAGCTTGTCCCTTCCATGCGCCTTGTCGCGCTGCTCGTCCCATTTGTCGCGTCCTCAATCGTTTCGGCCCAAACGCCGTCGAATTCGGTCGCAACACCAACGCGTGGATCACGCCGCGTTGCCGTTGGAGATCCCTCTCCTGCGCCCGTTCCGAGCCCCACCAAGGCGGCGCGCGCACCGCGCATCGATGGGCTTGATAACGATGAACTGTGGCGTTCGGCCACGGTGATCGACGGATTTCGTCAGTGGGAACCCACCGAAGATGGCGACCCGTCCTTCAAGACCGAAGCGCGCATCGCCTACGACACGCGCAACCTGTATGTGATGGTGCGCATGTACGACCCGAATCCCGACAGCTTGCTCTCGGTGCTGCAGCGTCGTGATGGGATGGCGTTGAGCGACGATATCATCGTGGGTATCGACTCGTACAACGACAAGCGCACGGGCTACATGTTCCGCCTCACGCCCGCGGGCACGATGAGCGACGGCTACATGTTCAACGACGGCGAAGAAGACTGGGGCTGGAACGCCGTGTGGGAAGGTGCGTCGCATGTCGATTCGCTCGGATGGACCGCTGAGTATCGCATTCCGCTCAGTCAGCTGCGCTATGTGCCGACGGGCGACAACACCTTTGGCGTTCTCCTGATGCGTCGCATTGCGCGCAAAGGTGAGCGCGTATCGTGGCCGCTCTTCCGTCGCTCGAAGACCGGTATGGTGAGTCAGTGGGCGTCGATGGCCGGCTTCGATGGACTGCCTGCGCCGCGCCGCATGGAGCTGCTGCCGTACACCGTCGCCAAGTACGGTGCGAGTCCCAAGGGCGATGGCACACCGCAGAATGCGTCGAAGGCGCAGGTTGGTGCCGACGTGAAGCTCGGCCTGACGTCGAATATCACGCTCGATGCCGCGGTGAATCCGGACTTCGGACAGGTCGAAGCCGATCCGGGTGTGCTCAATCTGTCGGCGTTCGAGCAGTTCTTCGCCGAGCGTCGTCCGTTCTTCCTCGAAGGCGTGGGCATCTTCCGCTACGACATCGATTGCAACGACGGTCAGTGCACGGGTCTCTTTTATTCACGTCGTATCGGCCGCGCGCCGCAGCTGCGTGGCACGTATGGTGATGCCGCGTCGCCGCTCCAGAGTCGCATCGTTGGTGCGGCGAAGGTGACCGGACGTTTGGGGAATGGACTGTCAGTGGGCCTGCTCGATGCCGTGACGGATCGCGCGCAGGGGACGCAGCTGCGCACGATCGAGCCGCAGACGAACTATGCGGTGGTTCGCTTGCAGCAGGACCTCCGCGGCGGCAACAGCGGCATCGGTCTCATGATGACGAACACCGCGCGTCAGACGGATCAGTGGACGCGTGATTTCCTGCGCGACAATGCGTGGACGGGTGGCCTTGATGCCCGTCATCGTTTTGCCGGCAACAAGTGGCAGGCTACCGCACAGCTCTCCGGCTCCCGCGTAAGTGGCACGGCGAACGCGATTGCGCTGACGCAGCGTTCGAATGTGCATCTCTATCAGCGCCCCGACGCCGATCATCTCAAGTACGACAGCACGCGCACCGACCTGATGGGCTGGTACGCGGCGGCATCGCTGAACAAGTCGGGCGGTGGCATGACACGCACGAACATGAGCGCGTGGTACATGACGCCGGGCTATGAAATCAACGACATGGGGTTCCGTTCGCGCGCCGACGAAATGGGTGTGTCCACGTGGGTCGGTCTGCAGCCGGTCAAACCGGTCGGCATCTTCCGCCGTGGTCAGCTCAACTTCAATGGCTGGACGATGGCAAACACGAGCGGCCTGATCACCGGCAATGGTGGCAACACCAACGCCTGGGGCGAGTTCAAGAACTTCTGGAGCGCGAACGGCGGCATTGGTGTGAACAACGTCGTGCCGACGTACTCCGATCGCGACGCACGCGGCGGCCCGGCGGTGTACATGCCGGCGCGCGTGAACGTGTGGGCGAACCTGAACGGCGACAACCGCAAGATGATCTCGCCGTTGTTTGGTCTGAATGGCGGTCGTCGCTTCGATGGCATCGCGAGCAACTGGAACGTTGGGCTCGGCGCGCAACTGCGGTTGGGCACGCAGTTCAACGGCAGCTTGAACGCGAACTACAGCCGGAACATCAACGACCAGCAGTGGAACGGGAACTACGTCGTCGGTGGCATCACGAACTACACTTTCGCGCGTCTCTATCAGAATACGAGCTCGATCACGGCGCGCATGAACTACACGATCACGCCGACGTTGAGTGTCGAAAGCTATCTGCAGCCGTTCGTGGCGACGGGTCGCTTCACCGATTGGCGCTCGCTGGCCGATGGCCGTTCGCGCGATCGCGACAAGCGCTTCACGCCCTTCACGGCGAATGGTGATCCGAGCGGCTTCCGCGTTGGTCAGCTGCGCACGAACAATGTCGTGCGCTGGGAGTACCGCCCGGGTTCGACGCTCTTCTTCGTCTGGTCGCAGGGGCGCGACACGAGTGATGACGGATCACGCGGCTTCGGCGTCGGTCAGGCGTACTCGACGATCTTGCAGCGGCGGCCGGATAATGTATTCCTGGTGAAGGCGTCGTATTGGCTGGGGCGGTGAGCTGTCGGCAATGTTGGCTTGAGTAGATAGGCCGCACACGACAGGAATCGAGTGGGTAGGACGTGAAGGGGGAAGGTTCAGGGGTTGCGCCACAACCCCTGAACC
>CBHWDN010000058.1:0-14111 GCA_966112585.1 uncultured Gemmatimonadaceae bacterium | reverse complement strand
TTAAGCCTGATAGCGCCGATGGTACTCCGGGCGAGAGCTCGCGGGAGAGTAGGCCATCGCCGGCACCCCCTGGAAGCCCCAGTCTTCTCACGAAGGCTGGGGCTTCTGTCGTTTGTATACCGCGCTCACGTCGACCTCTCCAGTCACTCCGCGCCAACGCCTCCGTTCGCTCCGCTTCACGCAGTTCAGTTGGAGAAGTCACGCAACTCAGTTAGCGTGCGTGAGTTAGCGTTCGTCAGTTAGCGTTGGTTCGTTAGCGCCTCTAGTGTTCCGCCATGACTCGTGCTGGTATCGTAACCGTCGCCGGCTTCCCCAATGCAGGGAAATCGACGCTGCTCAATCACCTCGTCGGCGAGAAGCTCGCCATCACCTCGGCGAAGGCGCAGAGCACGCGCCATCGCATCGTCGGTATTCGCACCGAAGGTGATGCGCAGATGGTCATACTCGACACGCCAGGATTGCTCGAGCCTCGCGACACGCTGCACACGGCCATGCGCAATGCGGCGCTCACTGCCGTGCGCGATGCGGATGTGCTCGTGCACGTGGTCGATGCCACCGGTACGATTCCGCAGAGTTTTCAGGATGCAGCGCAGATGCCGAATGCACCGCGCGCCATCACCGTACTCGTACTGAACAAGGCCGACCTGCTCACCGAAACGCAACGCGATGCGCTCGGTCAGCTCTATCCAGAAGCGGTCTTCATTTCCGCGACCACTGGAAACGGCGTCGACGACTTGGTGAGTGTCATCACGGGGAAGCTTCCTCAAAGTCCCTATCTCTATCCCGATGACGAGATCTCGACGCAGCCGGTGCGCTTCTTCTGCGCGGAGTTCGTCCGTGAGACCGCACTTGAACAGCTTGGCGATGAATTGCCGCACGCGCTCGCCTGCGAGATCGAGGAGTTTCGCGAAGGCTCATCACCGCTGTACATTCGGGCCGTGCTGCATGTCGAGCGCGATAGCCAGAAGCGTATCGTGATCGGGGCCAATGGGCAGCAGATCAAGAAGCTCGGACGAGCCGCTCGCGAAAAGATCGAACGCTTCGTTGGACAACCTGTCTACCTGGACCTGTGGGTTAAAGTGCTGGCAAATTGGCGACGCAATCGCAGCGCAGTGAGACGTCTCGGCTACGGCGACCCGGATCAGCAGAGCTGATGGTGGTGCGTGGTGTCCGGCGTTGGCTTTCCCTGGCGTGTCTCGCCGGCGGATCTCTTCTGGCGCGCCAGGCGGCGGCGCAGAGTGGTGCGCTGTATTTGCTAATGCCCTTCGGCGCTCGCGCTGTGGGGCAGGGCGAAGCGGTTGCTGCCGATAGCACGTTGGGCAGCGAAGGAATATGGTGGAATCCGGCCGCGCTCGCGCGCATGAGCAAAAACGAGCTGGCCATTCATCACTCGCAGACGTTCGTCGCCACGAGTAACATGGTCAGCTTCGTTCGTCCGTCGCGGATACTTGGCACGCTCGCCGCATCGGCGTACTTCGTGGACTACGGCGATCAACAGGCCACGGACATCAACAACAATCCGACCGGCACGATCAGCAATAACAACTATCAGTTCGCCCTCGCCTACGCGACTCCGATGGGCAAGCGACTGAGTGCCGGATTGACGTACAAGCTCGCGATGCTGCGGTTCAATCAGTGCCGCGGTGTGTGCAACAATCAGGATCCGATTTCCGGGTCGACGAGTGCGCTCGATCTCGGCGCGCAGTATGCGCTGCCAACGACGATTCCCGTGAGTGTTGGTGTTTCGGTGCGAAACATCGGCCCCGCGCTTCAGGCGAGGGACGCCGAACAAGCGGATCCGCTGCCGCGTGTCATTCAGTTTGGGCTGCGAACACAAGTACCAAGCAAGGCGCTCGCTGAACGAAAGCTCGTGCTGGAGTTGTCGGCAGACGTCGTGAGCGCACAGGCACTCGATGGCGCGGCCGGTGGAGTTGGCGCCACCATGACGTACGACAAGCAGCTGTTCCTCCGCGGTGGTTACAAGCAACAGCCTGGGCAAAACAAGGGGCCTTCGCTCGGATTCGGATACGAGCGCCCCGCGTTTGCCATTGACCTCGCGCAGAAGTTCGACGCCGTGGCCAGTGAAGGTGGCAAATCGGCGACGTACTTCACGCTCCGAGCGCGCTTCTGATGACGCATCGTTCCCCACTCTCGCTGGTTGCGTGCATGGCTGCGATGACGTTGTGCGTTTCGCCGTGCGACGCGCAGATGCGGATGCGGCCGGCGGGACTCGGGCCCGCAGTTGATCCGCGCGATGCGAGTGTCGGGACTGCGGCTCTCATCATACCGCCGGCAGCGCAACCAGCATCGTGGTGGGCGCCCGCTGCATCGCTCGTCGTGCCGGGTGCTGGACAGTCAATGCTCAAGCAGCCGAGAAGCGTTGCGTATCTCGCGACGGAAGTGTTTCTCATCATCCAGTATCTTGCGGCGCAGCGCGATGGCAATCGTGATCGCACCGAGTATCGTCAACTGGCCGCCGATATCGCACGCAAGAAGTTCGGCGGCACGCGCATCGGACCGTGGGACTACTACGAGTCGATGGAGAAGTACGATGCGAGCGGCGCGTTCGACATGATCGCCGGCGGTGATGTCGATCCGGAAACGGATCCCCTCACGTATAACGGCGCACGCTGGCTGCTGGCGCGCTTGAACTTCTGGGCGAATCCCAATGTCGCGCCCTCCAAGAGCAGCCCTGAATACCAGCGAGCGTTGGCGTTCTACGTCAATTCGGCCGCGGGTGAGGAGTATCTCTGGAGTTGGCGCGATCAGCAGCTGCAGAAAGATCTCTATCAGCAAACCATTCGTAACGCGAACCGCGGCTATCAGCGCGCCACCTCAATGGTTGGGATCCTTGCGGCGAATCATCTGGCGAGCCTGATCGACGCGTATATCAGTGTTCGACTGCGCCGATTTGGCGGCGCCACGGATGGTGGCCGAACCAGCGGTCTTCGCCTGGACGGCATCTCGACCGGTTACTCGACCACGCCCCTGGGCGAAGGTCAACTGTTGCTCGGTCTCCGCGCTCGATAGTTCGACGCAGACCTCGCGAAAGCGCTACTGGCGCGCCATCGACTGGCTTTGGCGATCCGTTTCGCGACCGGCGATGCCGTCACGAGTCGCCGGCAGTCTGATAAAACCCTCACAGTCCGTGTGCGATTCGTCACGTTTTGCGTCGCTGTTCACGTGGCGAAGCCCGAATGTGAATCGTCCTTTGGGGGCAGGGGGTGGTACGTCCATTCCCAGAGCGCCGGACATTCCGGCGTCAGTCACGTTTTCGATTGAATCCGCCGCCCCGGATGAAGCTCGCCCTCCTCGACCAGACCGCGCTGCGCCTGACCGATGGTCGGGAAGAACCGGCGTGGCTGGCGGCTTGGCTCGATGCCATCGGGGGCCCGCGCCAGTCGACCGGCCGCGCTGACGACATCGTGGCGGCGGCACTCAAGGCTCGCCCCCGGGTCATCGTTCTTGATGGCCGCGGCGACTCGGCGTGGGGCGATCAGGTGCTGACCACCTGCCGTCGCCTGAAACGCGACGCATACACCGGCATCGTCCCGGTGCTCTTTTTGGCTGGACCGTCGCACTTCGCCCCCGCCTTCGCGGCCGGCGCCGACGAGGTGCTGCGGGACGACGTGACCGACGAGGAGGCGCTGGCCCGCGCCACTGCGCTCCTGCGCCGGAGTGACCGCGACACCGACGTGCATCCGTCGACGCGCCTCCCTGGCGCCCGTGAGATCGAGGCCGAACTGGCGCGGCGAGTGGCCAGCGGGGAGAAGTTCGCGGCCTGTTACGCCGACCTGGACCACTTCAAGGAGTTCAACGACCGCTATGGCTATCATCATGGCGATCAGGTGATCCGACTGGTGGCGCGTATACTCCACGACGTGGTGACCGGGCTGTGTGCCGGCGACGGCTTTGTGGGGCATATCGGCGGCGACGACTTCCTGTTCACGGTGCCGCTGGCGGCGGCACCACGCGTATGCGATGAAATCGTGCACGTCTTCGACGAATTGATTCCCTGGCAGTATTCCGAGCAGGATCGAAGAGTGGGATATTTCTTCGGCAAGGACCGCCGGGGACAGTTGCACCGCGTGCCGCTGATGACGTTGTCAGTGGGCGTGGTCACGAATCAGCGGCGCCATTTCACGCGAGCGATTGAGGTGAGCGAGTTGGCGACGGAGATGAAGAGTTACGCGAAGACTTTGCCGGGCTCAGTGTGGGCCGTCGATCGTCGTCGCGATGAAGCACCGTTGGAGTCGGGGAATGGCGCCGAGTTGCGTCTCGACGATCGCGCGGGGCTGCGCGTGATCGGAGGTGCGTCGTGACCGTCAATTGCCCCGAGTGCAAATCTGTTTTTCGCGTAGATCCGGCGAAGGTGCCGGCGACTGGCGTGCGGGCGCGTTGCTCGGTCTGTGGCGGTATCATCGCCATCGCGGCCGGTACGCTTCCAGTATCGGTCACGCCGTCGGCAGCAGGTCTCGCCGTTTCGAATTCGCGCCCAACACCTGCGGCCGCTGAGCGCTCGGCGACGCCGATGATGACCTCGGCGCTTCCGACGCCGGCACCGTTGCCGCCCGCATCGCCGTCGTATTCGCCGCCAATGCGTCGAACGCCGGCCTTTGCCACGCCGGCTGTGGGCGCGACGAGCATTGCTCCGACGGATGCTGTGCCGCCCGCCGCGGCGTCGATCTCGCTTCCACCGCGCGCAACGCCGAACTTTACGGGGATTGCCCCTGCGCTTGGTGCTCCGCGAGCCACGCCGGCCTTTGGGACGCCCGCGCACACCGGTGCCGTTGGGGCGCCCACTCCAGCGGGCGGCAAGCGCACGATCAATCCGTTTCTGCGCGCCGATCCCTCGCAGCGTGCCCGCCGTCTCGCCCGCGCGCTCGTGTCGGATCTCGTGGCCTATCACCCGCAGAAGCGGGAAGAGGGGCTGCGCGACGGTACGCTTCGCCAGATGTTCCGCGAAGAGATCAAGAAGAGCTACGAGGAATACGTCGAGCAGGTCGGCCGAGACGTAGCCGAGGGCGCGCCGCATTTCCAGGACGCGCTGAACGAAATCCTCGCCGGTGGGCGTCGCCTGTTCTAAGGCGCGTCCCGGAGCACGCACGACTGTCTATCGCTCGTCGCATCCGATAACTTTCCGTATCGGATTGGAGCAGACAAATTCGGGCCGCTTTCCATCGCGGGAAGCGGCTCGCGTCGTACGTGGAGGACGACATGCAGGACGGCGAACGCCTGAAGGTGATCTCATGGGCAGAGGAACAGCTCAGCGAGATGCGGAGGTATCTTTGACATCGACTCCAAGCGCGCGACACTAGCCGCGTACGAAGAGGAAATGGCCGACGGGGCGTTCTGGAACGACCAGGAACACGCCCGCGATATCGTGCAGCAGGTCAAGGTGCTGAAAGGGTGGGTCGAGCCGATGGACTCGCTCACCAGCCGCGTCCAAAGCGCTCGCGAGTTGCATGACCTGCTCTCGCTCGAGCCGGATGATGCGATGGATGCGGATCTCGATGCGGAAGTCGAGCGCATTCGCGCCGACGCTGAGTCCTATCAGCTCAAGTCGTTGCTGCGTGGCCGCGATGACTTCCGCGACGCGCAGCTCGAAATTTCCGCCGGCGCCGGTGGCACCGAAGCACAGGACTGGGCTTCGATGATTCTGCGGCTCTATACGCGATGGGCCGAGCGCAAAGGCTTCGAGCTGGAAATGCTCGATCTGTCTGAAGGCGAAGAGGCCGGCATCAAGGGCGCGGTACTCGAGATCAAGGGCCAATACGCGTACGGATTTCTTCGCCCCGAATCGGGTGTGCATCGCCTCGTGCGCATTTCGCCATTCGACTCGCAGGCACGTCGACACACGAGCTTCGCGTCGGTGTTCGTCTATCCGGTGGTCAACGAAGAAATCAACATCGAGATCCGTGAAGAGGATCTCCGTATTGACGTGTATCGCGCGTCCGGTGCCGGCGGACAGCACGTCAACAAGACCTCGTCGGCTGTGCGCATCACGCACATCCCTACGGGCATCGTTTGCGCATCGCAGCAGGAACGGTCGCAGTTCAAGAACAAGGCGACCGCGATGAAGCAGCTCAAGAACCGCTTGTATCAACTCGAGGCCGAGAAGCAGGCAGCCGTCAAGGCAGCCTTCGATGCGAACAAGCAGGACGTTTCATTCGGCAGTCAGATTCGCAGCTACGTCTTCCAACCGTACACGATGGTCAACGACCACCGCACCGAGCTCAAGATCGCCGACGTTCAGAAGGTCATGGACGGCGACATCGACCCATTCATTCACGCGTATCTCAAGCAGGAGAGCGTGGCTGGTGCTGAGGGAGGTGTGTCGTGAGTGACGAGCAGCTGGAGTCTCAAGAGCCGCAACAGGAGCTCAACTTCCTGATGAAGGCGCGCCGCGAAAAGTTGGATCGCTTGCGCAGCGCCGGCGTCGAACCGTTTGGCTACTCGTTCGATCGCACGCACACTACGGTGGCCGCCGTCGCCGCGCTTGGTGAGGCAGACGAAGGGCCACTGGTGCGTGTGGCGGGTCGCCTGGTGTCGTGGCGCAGTCAGGGCAAGACCGCGTTCGCGCATCTGGTGGACATGGATGGCCGCGTACAGCTGTACTTCCGCAAGGACGAACTGGGTGACGGCACTTTTGCGCAGCTCAGCGAGTACGACCTCGGAGATTGGGTCGGCGTGAGCGGCACGATGATGCGCACCAGGACGGGTGAGGCCACGGTGAAGGTGAATGGCGTGGAGCTGTTGTCGAAGTCCCTGCGTCCCTTGCCGCTTGGCAAGGAGCAGGTCGTCGACGGTCAGACCGTGCGCTACTCCGCGTTTTCCGACACCGAACAGCGCGCACGTCAGCGTTACGCCGATCTCGCTGTGCACCCGGAAGTGCGTGCTCTATTCCGCGCGCGTAGCACACTCACGCGAACGATTCGCGCGCATCTCGACGCGCTCGGCTATCTCGAAGTTGAAACGCCGGTGCTGCAGCCGCTCTACGGCGGCGCCGCGGCGCGTCCGTTCACGACGCATCACAACACGCTCGATATGCCGCTCTATCTGCGCATCGCGGACGAGCTGTATCTCAAGCGCCTGATCGTGGGCGGCTTTGAGCGCGTGTACGAGATCGGGCACGACTTCCGCAACGAAGGCATCGACCGGACGCACAATCCGGAATTCACCATGCTCGAGTTCTACGAGGCGTTTGCCGACTACACGACGATGATGAGCCGAGTGGAGACGCTGTTGGTGGCCGCCGCCGACGCGATCCGCGCGATTCCCGGTGTTGGCGAGAAGGTGCCGACATTCTCCACGCCATTCCCACGCATCGAGTGGGTGCCAAGCCTCTCGAAGGCGGCCGGATTGGATGTGATGACAGCGAGCGACGCGGAGCTGCGTGCGGCCGCTGAGCGTATTGGTGTAGCCAAGGTATCCACGCTGAGTCGCCCAAAATTGCTCGATGAGATGTTTCAGGAACTCGTCGAGTCGAAGATCGATACGCCCACGTTTGTCGTGGACTATCCGAAGGAGCTGTCGCCCCTCGCAAAGCCAAAGCGCGGCGGACCCGAGGGGATCACGGAGCGCTTTGAACTGTTTGCCCGTGGCAAGGAAGTCGCGAACGCGTTCTCGGAGCTCAACGATCCGATCGATCAGCGCGAGCGCTTCGAAGCACAGGCCGCGTTGCGTGCCGCTGGCGACGACGAAGCGACCGGTGTTGACGAGGATTACTTGCGCGCGATGGAGTACGGCATGCCGCCCACAGGTGGTGTTGGCATCGGCATCGATCGGTTGTTCATGTATCTCACCGAGACGCAGAACATCCGCGATGTGATTCTGTTCCCCACCATGCGTCCGGAGTGAGGCAGCGTCCATGGCGATGAGAGGCATCGAGCTGAACATCGCGTGGCGCTATCTGCGCAGTCGTCGCGGATCGCGTTTGCTGTCGCTCATCAGCGTCATCGCCATTGGCGGAGTGCTGGTTGGCGTCAGCGCGCTCATCCTCATCATGGGCGTGATGAACGGCCTGCAGCGCGACCTGCGTGAGAAGATTCTGGTCGGCAGTCCAGACCTGCGTGTGTTGCCGTACGGCTCCGACATGCGAATGGTCGATTGGCCGTCCGTTCGCGACAAGGTGCTCAAGGTCCCCGGGGTGGTGCGCGCCGCGCCGTTCATCACCAGTCAGGGCCTCGCTCGCAACATGGTGGGCTGGCAGTCGGGCGCGCAGATCGTCGGTATTCAACCGGCGGACTCCGCGGGTTCGGATGTCACGACGATTCGTTCGAAGGCGATTCTCGGCGATTTCTCGTTCCATCGCGACAGCATC
Organism: uncultured Gemmatimonadaceae bacterium; assembly: GCA_966112585.1. Classification (GTDB taxonomy): domain Bacteria; phylum Gemmatimonadota; class Gemmatimonadetes; order Gemmatimonadales; family Gemmatimonadaceae; genus Gemmatimonas. Next base: position 5,788 of record CBHWDN010000058.1, on the reverse strand, counting down.
TCGCTGCCGGGTGCGGTGCTTGGAAAGCTGCTCGCGTCGAAGCTCAATGCGTTCCCTGGCGATACCATCGTACTCTTCGGCGCCGCCGGACTCTCGATGAATGCATCCACGGGCGCGATCATTCCGCGCGCCGACACGGTGGTGGTGAGCGGTGTGTTCGAGACGGGGATGTACGAGTACGACGACACGTACATCTATGTGCACCTGGCCACGGCGCAGCGCTTCAGTGGTTTTGGCGCTGACGTGACGGGTATCGAAGTGCGCACGCGCGATCGTTGGAGTGCGCCGATCGTCGCCGATTCGATTCGCAGTTCGATCGATGCACCCGTTCGTGCCATCGACTGGCAGGAGCAGAATCTCTCGCTCTTTCAGGCGCTCAAGCTCGAGAAGCTCGGCATGGGTGTGATCCTGTTGCTCATCGTGCTGGTTGCTGCCTTCAACATCGTGAGTACCCTCACGATGATCGTTGCAGACAAGACGCGCGAAATCGGCATTTTGCGCGCGATGGGTATGCCAGCAACCAGCATTCGACGGATCTTCCTCATGCAGGGGATCGTCGTTGGCGCGGTCGGCACGTTGGGCGGATTGGTGCTTGGCCTTTCGCTCGCGCTGCTCCTCGAGAAGTACCACTTCATCGCGCTTGACCCGTCGGTGTATTTCATCGACCATCTGCCGGTGGCGATTCAGTTCCTTGATGTGCTGCTCATCGTGGTCGCGAGCCTCGCGATCTCCGCCCTGGCGACGCTGTATCCGGCGTCGCAAGCGGCGAAGCTGTACCCCGTCGAGGCGATCCGTCATGAGTGAGCATCACGTGAGCAGCGCCAGTACTGACACGCCGGTTATCGAAGCCGAGGGGCTCGTCAAAGAGTTCGTGGGCGGAGATGGTGGGGTGATTCGTGTGCTCGACGAAGTGACGCTCACCGTCAAGCGTGGCGAGATGGTCGCCATCATCGGTTCGAGCGGAGCCGGCAAGAGCACCCTGCTGCACGTGCTTGGCGCGCTGGAGCGACCCTCCGCCGGACGAATTCGCTTGAGCGGTCAGCCGGTTGAATCGCTCAGTGACACGGGCCTCGACCCGTTACGGAACCGCGCCGTTGGGTTCGTGTTTCAGTTTCATCACCTGCTGCGCGAGTTCTCAGCGCTCGAGAACGTGATGATGCCACTGCGCATCGCCGGTGTGGAGGAAGACGCGGCGCGTGAGCGCGCTACGGGACTGCTCGAGCGTGTCGGGCTGGCGTCGCGCCTGCATCATCGTCCATCAGCGCTTTCTGGAGGCGAACAGCAGCGCACGGCGGTAGCGCGCGCGCTGGCCGCACGGCCGGCGCTGCTGTTAGCCGACGAACCGAGCGGCAACCTCGACTGGCATAACGCCGAGCAGTTGCACGACCTGTTCGCGGAGCTGGCGCGTGATCAATCGTTGGGGCTGGTGGTCGTGACTCACAACCAGTCGCTGGCCGCGCGAGCAGACCGGACGCTATTGTTGGAAGGGGGCAGGTTGGTGCCGTCGGACGTACATCGGACCGTGGGGAGCTGATGCTCTGCGACAACTGCAAGGAGCGCGACGCGGTCGTGCATCTGACGCGGATCGTGGACAACGCCGTCTCGCAGCTGCATTTGTGCGAGAAATGTGCGGCGGCCAAGGGTGTCGAGACATCGATCTCGACGCCGCAGCATCCGCTTGGCGACATTCTGCAGGCGGTCCAGCAGCAGGCGCCCACCACCGGCGAAGATGCGGCGAGCTGCCGATTCTGCGGCGCCACTCCGCGTGACTTCCGCGCGAGCGGCCGCCTCGGCTGCCCATCGTGCTACGATTCCATGGAACGCAGCCTGCGCGAACTGTTGCGTCGCTTGCATGGCAGCTCCCGACACGTCGGTCAGCGCTATGATCCGCCGGTCGCCCATCTGCTCGAGAAGCCCGACAGTCTTCACGATCTCAAGGATCGGTTGCGACGCGCGATTGAAGCCGAACAGTTCGAAGTCGCGGCCGAGCTGCGCGATCGAATTCGCGTGCTGGAGAGCCCGGTCGTATGACGTCACCCAAGCCGGGACTGGATCTCTCGCTCCTGCCGGATGGCGGCGTGCGCTGGCTCGACGCTTCAGGGCCGAACAGTGACGTGGTGATTTCGACGCGTATGCGTCTGGCACGCAACGTGTCCGGCTATGCATTTACTGGCCGCGCGCGCGAAGGTGAGCGCTTGCGTATGCTGGCGCAGGTCCGTGACGCGCTGACCGATGTGCCGAGTTTGTTTGGCAGTCTGCTGGTTCGCATGGAAGAGCTGCCGACCGTTGATCGCCAGCTACTGCACGAGCGGCATCTGGTGAGCAAGGAGCTGGCCGGGCTCGACCCTCAGCATCCAGTTCGCACCGGCGCCGCCGTATTCCTTGGCGAGGCGGTGGGGCTGCTGGTGAATGAGGAAGACCATCTGCGCCTGCAGTCGCTGCGCTCGGGATTTGCGGTGAACGAGGCTTTTGCTGCGGTGCAGCGCCTCGATCGAGAGTTGGGGAGCCAGGTGCCGTATGCGTTTCACCGGGAGTTTGGATTCTTAACGGCGTGCCCGACGAACGCCGGAACCGGACTTCGTGCCTCGGTGTTGATCCATTTGCCGGGCCTCGTACTGACCAAGGAAATCGGCAAGGTGCTGGCCGGTCTGCAGCAGATGGGACTGACCTATCGCGGCCTGTATGGCGAAGGGAGTGAAGTCGTCGGGAACTTCTTCCAGCTTTCGAACCAGACGACGCTGGGCCGCTCCGAGGAGGAGTTACAGGACCTCCTTACGCGCGTCGTACGTCATGTAATCGAGCGCGAAGAGGAAGCACGTCGTGTTCTGGTGCGGGACGCTGGGTATATTATCGAGGATAAGTTGTGGCGCGCCTACGGCACGCTGCGGTACGCCCGCAGTCTGACGTTCGACGAAGCCATGAACTACCTGAGCGGCGTGCGCCTGGCGATCGGCCTGAAACTGATCACTGGGCTCAGTGTATACACACTCAACAAGCTCCTGATATTTGCGCAGTCGGCACATCTCTCCCATGGCGAGGGGAAAGTGCTGAACGACGGCGAGGCAAACCTGGCGCGCGCGCGGTTTGTGCGGCAGGTGCTCGTGAGCGAAGGCGGCGGCGTCGAATGATCCGCTTCCCAACGACCCTGAGGGGACGATGAACGGCTACAACTTCACCGAGCGGGTACGGAAGGTGCTGGCGATGGCGCGCGAAGAAGCAGCGCGACTCCATCACGAGTACGTCGGGACCGAGCACATCCTGCTCGGCCTAATCCGCGAGGGTGAGGGCGTTGCGGCAGCGGTGCTGCAAAACCTCAACGTCGATCTCGACGACGTCACGCAGAAAATCGAAGACACGGTCAAGAAGGGGAAGGCGGCGCAGGCCACCGGCCCGGATCTGCCGTATACCTCGCGCGCCAAGAAGGTGCTCGAGTTGGCGATGGCGGAAGCGCGCGACCTCAATCACAGCTACGTCGGCACGGAGCATCTGCTCCTCGGCTTGCTGCGTGAAGAAAAGGGAATCGCGGCGCAGGTCCTCACCGACGCGGGCGTCAACCTCGAAGCGGCGCGTGCCGAAACGTTGCGTCTCCTGGGGACGGAGATGCCGCAGGGTGGTTCCACGCCGCCGGCCGAAAAGGCGGGCAGCGGTGCGCCGCCGTCAGCGGCTCCGGCCAAGGGCGACAAGAAGTCCAAGACGCCGGCACTCGACCACTTCTGCCGCGACCTTACTCAGCTGGCGGCGGAGGGGCAGCTCGATCCGACCATCGGTCGGGCGAAGGAAATCGAGCGCGTCATGGAAGTGCTCACGCGTCGCAAGAAGAACAATCCGGTGCTCATCGGCGAACCCGGTGTGGGCAAGACGGCCATCGTCGAAGGGCTCGCGCAGCTCATCGCCAACGGTGACTGCCCGGATTCACTGCGCGATCATCGCGTCTTGTCGCTCGACATGGCCGCCGTGATTGCCGGCACGAAGTATCGCGGTCAGTTCGAAGAGCGCCTCAAGGCGGTTATGAACGAAATCGCGCAGAACAAGCAGGTGATCCTGTTCATCGACGAGTTGCACACGCTGGTGGGTGCGGGTGCGGCTGAAGGTGCGATCGACGCGAGCAACATGCTCAAGCCGGCGCTTGCGCGCGGCGAGCTGCAGTGCGTTGGTGCGTCCACGTTGAACGAGTATCGCAAGTACATCGAGAAGGATGGTGCGCTCGAGCGTCGCTTCCAGACGGTCGTGGTGGAACCGCCTTCAATCGACGAGACCGTGCAGATCCTGCAGGGGCTCCGCAAGAAGTACGAAGATCATCATCGGGTGAACATCCCCGACGAGACGCTTTTGGCGGCCGCCAAGTTGTCGGAGCGCTACATCACCGACCGCTTCCTGCCCGACAAGGCGATCGACGTGATCGACGAAGCTGGCGCTCGTGCGCGCCTTGCGGCGCAGGTTCCGCCGTCGGAAGTGGCTGAGCTCAAGGAGCAGCTGGACGCGATCAACGCCGAGAAGGAAGCGGCGGTGCGTGACCAGAACTTCGAGCGCGCCGCATCGCTGCGCGACAACGAGCGTGAGCTTCAGGCGGCGATCCGCAAGAAGCAGGAAGAGTGGGAACAGCGTCGTCAGTCGTTCCGACCCACACTGGGCGAAGAGGAGATCTCCTTCATCGTCAGTCGTTGGACGGGTATCCCCGTCACGCGCTTGCAGGAGGCGGAAACGTCGCGCCTGCTGCGCATGGAAGAGGAGATGCACGAGACGGTGGTGGGTCAGGACGAAGCCATCAAGGCGCTCGCCCGCTCCATTCGCCGGAGCCGCGCTGGTCTCAAAGACCCACGTCGTCCGATCGGTTCGTTCATCTTCTCGGGTCCCACAGGCGTCGGTAAGACGGAGCTGGCGCGTTCGCTTGCCAAGTTCCTGTTCGCTGACGCGTCGGCACTGATCCGCGTCGACATGAGCGAGTACATGGAGAAGTTCTCGGTCTCGCGCCTGATCGGCGCACCGCCGGGGTACGTTGGCTACGAGGATTCGGGCACGCTCACCAAGGCCGTGCGTCGCAAGCCGTATAGCGTGGTGTTGCTCGACGAGATCGAAAAGGCGCATCCGGATGTGTTCAACATCCTGCTGCAGGTGCTCGACGAAGGTCATCTGACCGACAACTACGGTCGCGTGATCGACTTCAAGAACACGGTCGTCATCATGACGTCGAACGTCGGCGCGAAGGACATTACGAAGGGCAAATCGCTGGGCTTCGCGACGCAGGATTCGCGTGGCGACTTCGAGCGCATCTCGGACAAGGTGAAGGAAGAGATGGGTCGCGTGTTCAACCCGGAATTCCTCAACCGCCTCGACGATGTGATCGTGTTCCACCCGCTGGGCAAGGAGCACATCTCGCAGATCGTATCCATTCTCTTCGCCGACGTGCAGAAGCGCCTGGCCGAAGAGGAGATCAAGATTTCGCTCACCCCGGAGGCGACCGAGTTCCTGGTGAACCACGGTCACGACGAGCACTTCGGTGCCCGTCCTCTCAAGAGGGCCATCCAGCGGTACGTCGAAGATCCGCTGTCCGAGAAGATCCTCACCGCAGAGTTCTCGCGCGGCGATGAGATCGAGGTTGCGGTCTCAGCGACCGAAAAGGAAAAGCTCGAATTCCGGGTGCTGTCGCCAACGCCGCAGGTCTGATTGGGGACTCGTCCCCGGGACGGCAACGGCAGGGCGACTTGATGTGTCAGACGAACGGCCGGGCCACCAGGGGAGCACCGCCCTTCGGCTTGTGGGCGTGGTGGACAAAGCCGACGCGCCGCAC
>CBHWDN010000057.1:0-14258 GCA_966112585.1 uncultured Gemmatimonadaceae bacterium | reverse complement strand
GTTTTGCCGTCGCAGAGCGCGTGCAGTGAAATTTCAATTCCTTCGAGAAATTCCTGGATTACCAACTTTTCACCGGCAGAGCCGAAACTCTTGTTCAGGAGAATTTCATCCACCGCCGCATTGGCTTCCGCAGTCGATGTGCAGACAATCACCCCTTTGCCGAGCGCCAGACCGTCCGCTTTCACGGCGCAACGACCGCCGAGTGCCTGAATGAAATCTTTGGCCGCCTTCGCATCCGTAAAGGTCCCTGCTTTTGCAGTGGGAATCCAATATTTCTCCATGAAATTCTGGGAAAACACTTTCGACGCTTCGAACGTCGCGTCATCGTCGTCGTCGAGATTCTCGTCATCGAGATCTTCGTCGTCGAAATTATCGTCGTCATCGGCCGCGAGTGCGAAGACCGACAACTGATCCTTCTCTTCGAGCGCGTCCAGCGACGACGACCCGAACAGCTCCAACATGAGACGATTCTCCTGCGAGTGGTGAACAAATAAACGGTGCTGTCCGGGAGTATCGGCAGTCCCGCGCCGGGGCGCAACCCGAAACTACGCACGACCACGCAAAATGATGCGTGACCGCCGTCGCGATGCGGTCGCGATACCGTCTCGCGCACCGCCAGCTGAGCTTCCGCACGAATGGACAAACGTCCGGGAGTGCGAACACTCCCGGACGTTGGAACCCTACCATGTAAACGTTTGGTCGCGCATCCGTCCCGCTATGCCGACGCCCGGTCCCGTTCCCGCTTCACTTCACGGCTCACACGCTTGCGATCGCTGGTGGTCAGCATGCGCTTGCGGAGACGAATGTTGTTCGGGGTCACCTCGATCAGCTCGTCGTCCTCGATGTATTCGAGCGCCAGTTCCAACGTGAGCTGACGGGGCGGCTCGAGCGTAATCGCTTCGTCCGCGCCCTTCGAACGCATGTTGGTGAGCTTCTTCTCTTTACACGGATTCACGTCCATGTCGCCCGGACGCGAGTTCTCGCCGATCAACATTCCTTCATAAACCGAATCGCCCGGCGTGACGAACAACGTCGAGCGCTCCTGCAAGCTGAACAGCGCGAACGCCACGATCGTGCCGTTCTCCATCGACACGAGCACACCGCGCGAGCGACCTGACAGCGGCCCCGCCCACGGTCCGTATTCGAGGAAGCGGTGGTGCATGATGCCGGTACCGCGCGTGTCCGTCAGGAACTCGCTGCGGAAGCCGAAGAGACCACGAGCCGGCACGCGGTAGAGCAAGCGCACGAGCCCCTGCCCCGGGTTTTTCATTTCGATCATCTCGGCCTTACGTGGTCCGAGCTTTTCGATCACGACACCGAGGTAGTCTTCGGGCACGTCGATCGACAGCTCTTCGAACGGCTCGAGCTTTTCACCGGTCTCGCTCGTACGCGTGATTACGCGCGGACGCGACACCTGGAACTCGAATCCTTCGCGGCGCATCGTCTCCATGAGAATGGAGAGGTGCAATTCACCGCGTCCGGAGACGCTCCACGCATCGGTGGTGTCGGTGTCTTCCACCTTGAGCGCCACGTTCCGCTCGAGCTCCTTGTACAGGCGCTCACGGATCTGACGCGACGTGACGAACTTGCCGTCCTTGCCAGCGAACGGTGAATTGTTCACCACAAAGTCCACGCTGATCGTGGGCTCTTCGACGCTGATGCCTTCGAGCGCTTCCGGCGTGTTGGGATCGGTCAGCGTGTTGCCGATGTCGACGTTTTCGAAACCGGCGAGCTGCACGATTTCACCTGCCGACGCGGACTCAACTTCCACGCGATCAAGGCCTTCGTAGCCGTACAGCTTCGTGACGCGGCCACGAACGGGCGCGACCTTGCTGTCGGTGGTCACGAGCGAGATCGAATCACCCATGCGCACCGTGCCACGTTCGATACGACCAATCGCCAAACGGCCGAGGTACGCCGAGTAGTCGATCGTGGAGACGAGCATCTGGAAGGCGCCTTCGCTGTCAGCCGGCGGCGGCGGCACGGTCTTGACGATCGTGTCGTACAGCGGCGTGAAGTCGACCGGCTCGACATCCATGTCGAGGGTGGAGATGCCGTTCTTGGCGCTGCAGTAGACCACCGGGCTATCGAGCTGCTCTTCGCTGGCTTCGAGCTCGATGAAGAGGTTCAGCACCTCATCGTGTACGCGGAGTGGGTCAGCACCCGGACGGTCGATCTTGTTGATGACGATGATCGGCGTGCGACCCAGTTCGAGCGCCTTGCGGAGCACGAAGCGCGTCTGCGGCATCGGACCATCGAATGCATCGACGACGAGGAGTACACCATCCACCATGCGGAGGATGCGCTCGACTTCACCACCGAAGTCAGCGTGGCCCGGCGTGTCGACGATATTGATCTTCGTGTCGTGCCAACGGATCGACGTGTTCTTGGCGAGAATGGTGATACCGCGCTCTTTTTCGAGCGGGTTCGAATCCATCACGCGTTCTTCGACGACCTGATTTTCGCGGAAAGCTCCAGCCTGACGGAGCATCTTGTCGACGAGGGTCGTCTTCCCGTGGTCGACGTGCGCGATGATGGCGACGTTACGAATCTGCATAGCCTTAGAAGTTAGCGGACTCGGGGTGCTGGATTCAACCGGGCAGAGAGCTCGGAAGTCACGATCTGGCTACGACCTGCGTGATTTTCGCGCGTTTGTACACCCGCGCCTGTCAGGGGCCACCTGATGGCTGCGTCACGTTCCCGGCAGAAAGTTGGGGATCAGGCGCTCGGTTCAGCTTGCACCGCTCCGCCGGACGTCGTAGCGTCTTTGGTACACCCGTTCGGACCACCTATTCTGGAGGACCGATGCACTCAGAGCAGCAAGGCACGTCCAATGAATCCCGGGGCAGCAACAACAACACGGCACGCGCCTCGGCCGGCTATCCCCTTGGACGTGGTTACGGCCACGACTACATGCGTGGCGGCGAAGTATTCGGTGGTTACGGCTACAGCGATCGACCGGAGTACGAAAAGACGCGAGGCGAAAACGCGCAGTCTCCAGGATCCTGAAGCTCAACAGCTCACCATGACACGACAGGCGGACGCGTATGAAAGCGTCCGCCTGTTCCTTTTCCAAACCCACAACCCATAGTCAAAACCCACAACCCATCACCTAAAACCCGAAACCCAAAACCGATCGGTTCAGGGTTTCGGGCTTTAGGTCCTGGGTTGTGGGTTCTTTCTTCGGTGCACCATCTCCACCGCCGCCTCCATCGCGCGCACCAGACTCTCGGCCGAGGCGATTCCCTTCCCGGCGATGTCGAGGGCCGTGCCGTGATCCGGCGACGTGCGCACAAAGGGCAGCCCCAGAGTGACATTCACGGCGCTGCCGAAGCTCGCGACTTTGATCGCGGTCATCCCGACGTCGTGATACGGCGCGATGACGGCGTCGAATTCGCCGCGCATCGCACGCACGAACACCGTGTCGGCCGGAAATGGACCGGCGAGATTGAGGGCGCGGGCAGCCGGCGCGAGCAGCTCGTCGTCTTCGCGACCGAATCGCCCGGAGTCGCCAGCGTGTGGATTGAGCGCGCACAGCGCAATGCGTGGCGCGGCGATGCCGAAGTCGCGGGTGAGACCGTCGCGCGTGCCGTGCGCGGCGACGTGTAGCGCGTCGAAGGTGACCGCCGCCGCTACGTCGCGAAGCGCGATGTGGGTGGTCGCGAGCACCACACGCAGACGGTCGCTCGCGAGCATCATCGTGGTGGGCACTCCGGCAATCGCTCCCAGCATCTCCGTGTGACCCGGGTAGTCATAGCCCCCGGCCTTGAGCGCGGCTTTGTCGAGTGGTGCGGTGACAATGCCGTCGAGCCGACCCTCGAGCGCCAGCCGCGCGGCGCGCTCCACGGCGAGTCCGGCGAATCGACCGCCGGCGGCCGCGTCGAGCCCGACGTCGCCAGAGGGCTCCCAGGGGCCCAGTGGGTCCGCGACGCCCACTTCGGTACCCGAGGGGCCGATCACCTGCCAAAAGGCGCCCAGCGCCCCCACACGGGGGTCGTTGAGCGCCTTCGCGACGATCTCAGGGCCGATACCGCGCGGGTCGCCCAGGGTGAGGGCGAGCCGTGCGGTCACGGGGTGATCGTTTCGGGGGTGTATCGGATCGAGACGTACGTTTGCTTCTTCAGCGAATCGATGAGGCGGCGCATCTTCCGTTCCTCGGCGAGCTGATCGCGAATGCGATCGCGGTACTCGGCCTGCGTGTACTCGCCGGCGTTGTCGAGGAACGTGACCTGCGCCACGACGAACTTGTGCACGTTCGAACGCGGGTTGGGAATCGGGAACGGATCAACGATCTCATTCAGCTTCTTCCCTTCGAGCGCGTTCTTGTAGTCCACCGGCAACGAGTCGCGCGGGAACTCCGGCACCGTCTTTTCTTCACCGCTCGATTCGTCGTGGTACTTCACGACGAGCGAGTCGTAGCTCCCACCCTTGCGCCACGCGGTCGCCACCGAATCAGCGAGCTTCTTCGTGCGCGTTTCGTCGGCCGTATCCATCGTGGGGCTGATCAGGATATGGCGCGCCTTCACTTCGGCCGGCTGCACGCGATCGACGCGAACGATGTGGTAGCCGTATTGCGTTTCGAACACCGGGCTCAGCACGCCGGGGTTGATGCCGAACATCACGCGGTCGAACTCGGGCACCATGCTGCCGCGACGATTCCAGCCGAGATCACCGCCGAGCTCCGCCGAACCGGGGTCCATCGAAAAACGCTTGGCGATGCTTTCGAAATCCTCGGAGTGCTTGTCGAGTTCAGCGCGCAGCGAGTCCGCCTTGTCCTTCGCGCGCTTCTTTGCCGCATCACTCGCACGAGTGGCGATCACGATCTGACGCAGGCCAATGCGCGCCGGCTTGGGCGGCAGCTTGTCCTTGACGTTGTTGAAGGCTTCGGCGATGTCCGCATCCGAGACGTTCACCGACGTCACTTTGCCGTCGCGCTGCAGCTTGGACATGATCCCCTGCTGCAACTTGCCGCGCTTGGCCTGATCGAACTGCATCTTGCGCCACTCTTCCAGCGTGCCGAAGCCGCTTTCCTTGAGCGCCTGACGGAATTCTGCCTCGGTCTTGAAGCTCGCGCGGGCGCGCTTCTCGAGGTTGTCGACGTCGAGCTGAATGTCGACATCGTTCACTTCCACCTTCTCGGCCTTCGCCTTCTGCACGAGCAGTTCGGCGTCAACGAGCTGGTTGATGACATCCATCTCGAGCTTCGCGAGTTCTTTCGCGTTGTCGACCTTGGCGCGTCCGCTGGCCCGTTCCGTGTTCACCGCCGCCATGACCTCGGACACCAAAATCACCTGATCACCAACGACGGCGGCAATGCCGTCGAGCGGGAGCAGGTTCGCGGTATCCTTGGCGGTAACAGCAGACTTCGCCGCCGGCTTGGCCGGTGGTTGCGTCCCCGCGCTCTGCGCGAGGGAAAGCGACACCGGCGCCGCGACTATCGCGGCGCCGGTGAGCAGGGAGAGCAGTCGAGGCATCATGCCCTTGAGTACCCAAGCGGCCGGTCAGGGTTGCTGACCGGCCTGGTTTTTACTTCTTGGTGGTATCGCCAGCCGGCGGAACCGCGGGCGGGGCGCCATTCGGGGCACCGTTCGGCGCGCCGACGGGCGGCTTGCCCACCTTCGAGCTGTCTGCCGTGGCGCGCACCGACTTGGCCTTCTCGATCACGCGATCAAGACCGGCCTCGTTCAGCGCGAAGTCGTACTTGAGGTGCAGCGCGCGCACGACCGGGTACGGCACGTCCACGAACGGCACTTCGTTCTTCACGAGCTTGTCGAAGAACTTCTCGACGCGATCGGCGGCGATGGCGTCCTTGCTGCCACCGGCCTTCGCGCTGTCGGCAAGCTTCGCCGGCTCCACACCCAACGACGTCCAGGTCTGACCGACGGCGTTCTTGTAGTTGAGGAACAGGTTCGAGAGCTCGGCCGTGTCGGCGGTGAACTTCGCACTGTCGGCCTGACGGAGCACGAGTTCATTGCGCACGATCTGCTTTACGAACTTCTCCACCATCGAATCCGGCGCCTGCACCAACTGCGGGCGGATCTGCGATGAAGGCGGATACGCGTTCAGCCATTCGGCGAAGCGCGAGGCGGTGAGGTCACCACCCTTGAAAGACGCCAGCTTCGAGTTGTCCTTCGCGTAGCCGATCGTGTTCTTGGCGATCGCCTTGGCCTTCACCTGCACGCCGCTTTCGAGCTTGACACCATTGGCCGTTTCGAGCTTGGCCAGGTAGGTGCTCTCGGCAATCGCGACGTTACGCTGCTTGGCGGCCGGCGCGAACTTGGCCGCGACGTCGGCGTACGGCGAGCGATAGATCACGTGATAGCCGAAGCTCGTTTCGCAGACGGCCTTCGAGATCTCGCCCGGCTTGAGGTCGGTCACGCACTTTTCGAACGCCGGCACCATCATGCCCTTCGTGAACAGGCCGAGGTCACCGCCGCGCTCCTTGGCCCCCGGCTCGTCGCTCTTGGCGGCGAGCGTGGCGAAGTTCGCCGGCGTCGCTTCCTTGAGGATGCCTTCCGCCTTCGACTTGGCGGCGGCCTTCTGTTCCGGGGTCGCCTTCTCGTCGACCTTCACGAGAATGTGACGGGCCGCGAACGCTTCACCCGAGTTGTACCGCGATTCGTCGGAGCCCGGCGACATCGAGTCCCAGCCCTTCGAAACGGTCTCGTAGAACTTCTTGACGCGAATGTTGTCGATGTTCGACCACAAAGCGTCCTGCATCAGCTTCGTATCGTTGAGCGAATCGCCCTTCGCCGCGGCCGTGCCGGCGAGCTGGTAGTTGATCCAGAGTTCGGCGATCGAGCGGGCCACATCCTTTTCGAGCGGCGCCTGCGAGTTGCCAAGAATGCCCGCCAAGCGATCAACCGAAAGCTTCTGGCTACCAGCGGTGGCGGCGACGTCGGGGTTGGACGCCGCGCCGCAGGCAACGGCAAATGCCACGGCGGCGAGGACGGACAAACGGGTGAATTTCATCAGGCGAACTCCGGACGCGGAGTGGTTGGTGGTGTGGTGGGACCCTGCCGGCAACCGGAAGGGTTGCCTTCAGGGGGCAAGCGCGCGCAGCGCGCGCACCAATCCCTCGAGCATTTCCGCGCCGCCAAGTCGACTCAACTTGAGCGCAAGGGGCTGCGTCCGACGGACTTCCACTTGGAACTGCACATCGTGGAAGGCGGCGGAGAGCCCCTTGAGGCGTGGCACTGCGTCAGCCCTGAAACTAACACGGGCTTCAGATACACGCACAAGGACCCCGTCCACTCCCAAGGCGGCACCGAGCACACGAAGGAGCGCCTGTCCAAAGAGCGCCTTGGCCGGCTCGGGGAGTGCGCCGAAGCGGTCGCGGACCTCAGCCTGCAGCGCTTCGATCCCGGCCGGGTCTCGCAGCGCCGTCAGGCGGCGATAGACATCGAGCTTGGCTTCCTGCGATTCGATGTAGTCATCGGGAAGGAAACTCGGAAAATCCATACTGACATCGGGCGGAATCCACGGTTTCTTCCCGCCGCCGTCGGCCAGCTGCCGTACGGTCTCATCGAGCAGGCGCAGATAGAGATCGAAGCCAACGGCATGGACGAATCCGGACTGCTCGGGGCCCAGCAGATTGCCGGCACCACGCAGCTCCATGTCCTTGAGGGCGACGCGATACCCCGCCCCGAGTTCCGTGTGATGCTCGAGCACCGCCAGTCGGCGCTCCGCATCCTCATCAACCCGTTCCGGGACGAGCAGGAAGCAATAGGCACGACGATGCGAGCGACCCACGCGACCGCGGAGCTGATAGAGCTGCGCGAGCCCCAAATGGTCGGCGCGGTTCACGAACATCGTGTTCGCGTTCGGCACATCGAGTCCGCTTTCGACGATGAGCGTCGAGACCAGGATATCGACTTCGCCTTCGACGAACTGCCGCATGACCTTTTCGAGCTCGCGCTCCTTCATCTGCCCATGCCCCACCGCCACGCGAGCGCGCGGCACGAGCTTCCGCAGATGGTCGGCGATCGCTTCGATCGTCTCGATGCGATTGTGCACAAAGAAGATCTGTCCGCCACGATCGAGCTCGCGCGCCATCGCTTCTTCAATCAGCGCATCGTCGAATGGCTCGACAAAGGTGAGCACGGGCGAGCGATCGCGCGGCGGTGTCTGCATCAACGTCAGATCGCGAAGTCCCGCGAGCGATTGATGGAGTGTGCGCGGAATGGGCGTCGCCGTAAGGGTGAGCACGTCGGTCGACAGCTTGAGCTGCTTGAGCCGCTCCTTGTGCTTCACGCCAAACCGATGCTCTTCGTCGACAACGATCAACCCGAGGTCCCCGAACGCGACATCGGGGCTCAGCAGGCGGTGCGTACCGATCACGATATCGATCTGCTTCTTCTTGAGCTTGTCCACCACCGCCGCCTGTTGGCTTGGCGTCTGGAATCGGCTCATGACTTCGATCGTGATCGGGAAATCGGCCAGGCGATCGCCGAAGCTGCGCGCGTGCTGCTCGGCGAGAATCGTGGTGGGCACGAGCACCGCTACCTGGCGTCCACTCTGCACCGCCTTGAATGCGGCGCGAATGGCGATTTCGGTTTTGCCGTAGCCCACGTCGCCCACCAGCAGGCGATCCATGGGCCGCTCACCCTCGAGATCGCGCTTGACATCTTCGGTGGCTTTGCGCTGATCGGGCGTGTCTTCGAACAGGAAGCTGCTCTCGAGCTGTCGCTGCCACGGACCATCGGCCGCATGCGGCTCACGCGTCGTGATCTTGCGGCGCGCGTACAGGTCCAGCAGCTCCTGCGTCATCTCGAGGATGGCCATGCGCGTCTTCTCGCGCTGCGCCTTCCACTTGTTGCCGCCCAACCGATGCAGCCGTGGGGGCGGCATGTCGTCGGAGACATCGCTCGCGCTGCGATACCGCTCGATCTGATCGATGCGATAGAGCGGCACGTTCAGGCGATCACCGCCCAAGTACTCGATGACGGCACTCTCGATGGTGCTTTCGCGGACGAAGATCTTTTCGATGCCGCGATAGATGCCAATGCCGTGCTCGAGATGCACGACGTAGTCACCAGGCTTGAGTGCGCCCAGCGTGTCGAGCGATGCACCGGTGGTGTAGCGACGCGCACGCCGCAGCCGCCGATCGCGGCGGAAGATCTCGTGGTCGGTGAGGACACGGACCACGTTCGGCACGACAAAACCGCCGCCGAGCACACCAATGGCGATTGACGCCGACACGGGTCCATCTTCGCCAAGCAGTTCGTCGAGTCGTTCGGCCTGGCCGCTGTTGTCGCAGAGAATGAGTGTGGGCAATCCGTCGCGCTGCAAGCGACGGAGCACGCGCAGATCACGCGAGATCGTTTCCGGCGCACGCGTCGGGAACGAGATATCTGGCTCAGGTCCCTTGGGGGCGTCGTCGGCGGCGCTGGCGCTGACCGCCTTGGCTGGCGGCGGATTGAGCCGCAGCGTGCCAAAGCGCGCCATGGTGCTCGCCATTTCCGGCGGCGCGACGAACAGGCGTTCGCGATAGACGAACTCTTCACCGCGACGACGGGCGAGGTCGATGTGATGCTGAGCCTCATCCCAGGTGCGGACGAATTCGGGGAGTACGCTGCTCCCCGATGGCATCACCACGAGCGAATCGGACGGCCACAACGCCGGCAGCGCGACACGCTCGTCTGACGTTTCATCCAGGTCGCTTTGAATGTCGACCGGAAGGATCAGCGCCAGGTCGGCGTCGCGAGTGCTGCGCTGTGTGTTGAGATCGAAGTGCCTGAGCTCAACGATCTCGTCGCCCCAGAATTCGAGACGGACCGGTTCGGACATGCCGAACGAGTAGATGTCGAAGATGCCGCCACGCACCGAGAACTGCGCAACGTCTTCCACCATCTCCACGCGCTCGAAGCCAAACTTTTCGAGATGCGCGGCAAGCTCCTCAGGACGACGTTCATCGCCCTTGCGGATTTCCAGCCGCGCCGAGCCGAGGACCTTGGGCAGCGCGGTCTTTTCCAGGACGGCGCGCGCCGTGGTCAGCAGAATGCGCACCCCGCCGCGCGCGAGCTTCTCGAGGGTTTCGACTCGTTCGCCGGCGACTTCGGCATGCGGTTCAACTTCGCCAAAGCCTTCGCGCGGCGGATAGAGCGCGATCGGGATGTCGTCGGTGAGCGCCTGAAGGTCGGCGAGCCAACGCTCGGCGTCGCCCAACTGATCGGTGACGATGACGACGAGCTGTTGCGGCATCGCTCGCGCGAGCCCGCCAACGAGCACCGCATCGGCGGACCCGGCGAGTCCGCCCAATCGCAGGGACTGTCCCGGACCAGGAAGCGATTTGAGTGTGCGCGCGAACGCCGGTAATCCGGCAATCGCGTCGAGGAGACGCGGCAATCCCATCGCTTACCCTCAGCGCCCGCTGAGGTACGCTTCGGCGAGCAGGGCGAGCAGGGCCAACGCAACGAGTGGCAGCAAGAGCGCCTGACCTGCGGCATGCGCAAAAATCGCGGAACGCCATGCCGGCGCCGCGCGCAGTGCTGCTACGTCTTTGCCCTTCACCAACGAGGCGAGCATTCCAGCGACTCCAGCCCCATTGTCCTGCGCCATCCCTGCCAAGTCCGACTCCTCAGGCTCTGCATTCACCACCAGCGCTCCGATGCGAGCCGCCTGGCGACGAAGAAAGTAAACACCCGAGGTGGCCGGAACAGTGAGTCGATCGGAAGAAAGTGGCAGCACCGAACCATCAGGCTGCTCGAGCCCGGTCGCGTCACGCACACCGGAAATCGTTGCGCCCGGTGTGGTCTCTATCAGTCGACCGTCGTCACCGAGACGACGAGCCAGTGATTCGAGAACCCATGGCACGAAGGCCGCGCGAAGCGGCAAGTCGGTCGCATCAGGCTCGAGTGGCGAACCAATGAGCACGTAACCAGCACCCGCCACGACCCACGGCGTTCCGCCTGCTGTCGCGAGCGTATCAGGCGCGGCCGAAGTCGTGTTGCTCCCACCCGGCGAGTACACCAGGGGGAAGCGCAAACGCACCGGCGTTCCTTCGAACGCGCGCGCCGCGCTCGTAGTGGTGTCCGCACCCATCTGTGGAACGCGCGCGAGCACCTGCCCACGGGCGATCGCGCCGAAGCGCCACGGGATGTTGAGACGCGCGAGCTCGCGATTGGCGTCACCCACGCGAAGCGGATCCGCGGGCGCGGTGAGCAATACTGGCAGGCGCGTGCCGTTGGCGTCCGCACTGGCCACCATGACCGCACGGGAGTCGGTCGCCGGTCCGCGCGCGAGGCGGCCTTCGTCAACGAGTGTGCCCAGTGCCGCACTCAGGAACGGTCCCCCTTCGTTGCGAACCACTACCGTTGGTGGTGGCGCGACCCGAACCGCAAACCAGCGCGTATCGTCGGCGCGCAACGCGTCGGCATCAAGTTCAACACTGCCGCGCATCCATCCGGAACCGGTGCTCGCCAACTTCTGCGTGATGCGCGTGGGGGCCGCAATGGTGGCCGGCGCCGCGTCACCGCGCGCCACCGTGCGACCATCCAGTGTGAGACGCCACGGCGTTGACGTGCTCGAGGCAATCGCCAGCGTGACCGCCCCCGCCGGCGTCCAGCGCACGGGATCAGCCCGCGCTTCGAGCACGGCGCGATTGTCGACCGCACTGCCGCCAACGGTGAGCGCAACCACCGGAATTCCGGCGGCATCGACCACGCTGTCGCTCAGGAATGCACTGCGCTGACCATCGCTGATCAGTCCAACCACTGCCGTGCGCGGCGAGCCACTTTTCGCGAGTCCGATCGCGCGCTGTGTGGCGACCGACAGATTGCCACGCCCGCCGAGCGGTGTCATGGCGTTGAGCGCGGTTTGCAGGGTCGCCGGCGCCCCGCCAATCACACGGCCGTCGGCGGTTACCAGCCAAGCGCGATCATCGGTGGCCAATTCATTGAGCACGCGACGCGCCTCGGCGCGCAGGCTATCGAAACGCGCGCGCCCATCGGTCACCGCACCGCTGCTCATGGAGTTGTCCACCACGAGCGCCAGTGCGATGGGCGAATGACCCACACCAAACAATCCGGCAATGGGACGCGCGGCGGCCAGCGCCAGCGCGATCACCGCAATGATGCGGAGCAGCAGCAGGAGCCGGTTCTTGAGTTTGAGATCCTTGCTGTGCTCCTGCTCCATGCGAGCGAGGTAGCGCACAGCCGGAAAGTCCACCGTGCGGCCAATGCGGCGGCGCAGGAAGTGGACAAGAATGGGGACGCCGGCGAGTGCCGCCAGCGCCAGAAATGCAGGAGCAAGAAACGCCATGAATTGCGGAGGAAGTACTGAGGGCGGCTTAGATCATCGCGCCACGGCCGTTGGCGCCCACGAGAAGACGGAGCGGTCGGCCGAATGGTTCGTCAGTGTATGCGAGCGCATAGCGCGCACCGGAACGGCCGATCGCGGCCTTCCAGTCGGCAAGCGCCTCCTTCACGGTCTCGCGATACGTACCGCGCACCTCGCCAGGCGTTGCCGGCACTTCCTGCTGGGACTCGGGATCGCGATAGCGCGCCTCACCCTCCTCGGGGAAATCGCGCTCCGACGGATCCATGATGTGCAGTACGAGGACTTCGTGTCCACGCGCGCGCAGCGAACGCGCCGCATCAGCGACCGGCGCGGGATCGGTCAGCAAATCAGAGAAGAGCACCACGAAACCGGGACGGCGGACCAGTTTGCCCGCGGCCATGAGCGCGTCCCTCACATTCGACTCGCGACCGCCACCGGGCTCGCTGAACGCGGCCATCAGTCGACGCCACTGCGCGCGCTGCGATCGCGGCGGCACGACGTTGCGAAGCGTTCCGTCGAAGCGAATCAGCCCCACCGCGTCGTGCTGCCGGAGCAGCAACAGCCCCATCGCGCTCGCGAGTCGCTCGGCGTAGGCCAGCTTGGTGAGACGGGCCGGGCTGCCGGTCCACTGCATCGACGCGCTGACGTCGAGGACCAACATCGCCCGGGTGTTGGTGTCTTCCTCAAAGAGCTTGATCATCCAGCGATCCGCGCGGGCGACAATGCGCCAATCGAGATACCGGAGATCATCACCGGGCTGGTATTGCCGGTGCTCCGCGAACTCCACGCTGAAGCCCTTGCGCGGCGACCGGTGCAACCCGTTTACGAACCCGTCGACGGTCCACCGGGCCACCAGTTCGAGGTGGCCGAGGGCGGCGAGGACGGCGGGATCGAGTTCGTCGGCGCGGGGAGATGACATTGACAGATCATACGCGATGCGCATGAATTTTGCTCAGCTGCTAGTCACACCCTCCAACTTGGCGAGACTCAATGCGTATCGGGACCTTCATCCTCGCGCTTACCGCAGCACTGCCGTTATCCGTCTCCAATGCGCAGGTGTCGCGAACTGGCGCCACCACAGTGAGTTGCGGGGGGAATCTGTGCGATGCGAACTGGTCTGTGCGCTGGTTCGGAATTTCCAACCCTTCATCGCCAGTCCTCAGCGGCACGCTGGCGAACGCGTACGTCGTACCCGCTGTGGGAGGCGTCTGGGCACCAAATGTGGCGGGAGTTCAACAGTGGATTGGCGCCGCGCCGAGTGCGAGCGTGGGTGGCGGCGCCACTCGTTACTACTTCCAGACGACGTTTACTCAGGGCGTCAACGGCCTTGTCAACTTTGGAATTGGTTGGGACAATCGACTCGTGGGCGCGTATGTCGGTGGCTCGGTTAATCTGACCACCGGCCTCTTTGACGGCGGCACCTCCCTGCTCCCCGGGGTCTCGATCGCCACGCCCTTCACGGACAACGGTGGCACGGCCGGATTCTGTCGCAACGGAGACGGCGTCTTCCCTACATCGCAGTATCCGAAGTGCGTGTATAACATGGCGCTCAATGTCACGGCGAATCAGAGCAACACGCTGACGTTCGTGGTTGAAGGCGATGGCGCGACGGACGCCTTCCTTCTGGGCGGGGCGGACGGCGTAAATACGCCCGTCCCGACGACGCCGCCGTCGACGACGGTGCCGGAGCCGTCGTCGCTGGCGCTACTTGCTGGCGGACTTGGCGTGCTGGCTTGGGCGCGCAGAAAGCGGTTGGCGTGACGAGCCGCTGATTTGGAAAGCCCCGCCGGCGTTGCCGGCGGGGCTTTTTGTTTCTTGAACCCCTTGGAGCTCAGGCAGTAGGACGCCAGGGCATAGGGGTCAGGACGGCAGGCGCGCGCTGTCCTGACTCCCGTGCTCTGGCGTCCTACTGCCTGAGTTCCAAGGTGTTCAGCCGGGATGATGGGTAACGCTTAGACCGGGATGATGGGTAACACTCA
>CBHWDN010000056.1:0-14511 GCA_966112585.1 uncultured Gemmatimonadaceae bacterium | reverse complement strand
GGGCACCGTGACCACGGCCTTGGTGACCGGATGGCCGAGGTAGTCCTCGGCGGTCTGCTTCATCTTTTGCAGAACCATGGCCGAGATCTCAGGAGGCGTGTAGCGCTTGCCACCCACTTCAACGGCGGCCACGTCGTTCGGGCCGGCCACAATCTTGTAGGGAACGCGACCCTGCTCGTCCTTTGCTTCGGCCACGCGGCGGCCCATGAAGCGCTTGATCGAGAAGATCGTATTGGTCGGATTGGTAACAGCCTGACGCTTGGCGATCTGGCCAACGAGGCGCTCGCCATCCTTGGTAAAGCCAACAACCGAAGGCGTCGTACGGCCGCCCTCGGCATTCGGAATCACGACCGGATCACCACCTTCCAGCACTGAAACGACCGAGTTGGTCGTGCCGAGGTCGATGCCGATAACTTTTTCAGCCATAGGGATCTCGAGTTGAGAGGTCCAGCTTGTGAAGGAAGCGGGGGCACTTGGGGCCACCGCCAATGAATCGACCTCGGATAAGGCAAGGGATGGGCCGAACTTCACCTGCCTGTCCGGCGTAGATGCAGGAGATTGACTCGCTCAACCGTCTGCCCAACCGGCAGGCTGCCATTTTGACCCAAAGGATGTGCCATGTTCCCAGTATCCGACGACAATCCGACGCTGAGGACGCCCGTGATGACCGTGGCGATCCTGATCGTCACCTGGGCAGTCTGGTTTCTGGTGCAGGGGGCTGGCGATCCGCTTCGGCTGGCGGTCAGCGTCTGTAACCTCGGCTTTGTGCCGGGGGAGATCAGCAAGCAGGCGATGCTGGGAATGGGCGTTCCGCTCGGCGTGATCAATGGCCAGCCGCTGGCGTGCGTCGTGGACAATGAAGCGATCAACTGGGCGACACCGGTGCTGTCGATCTTCCTGCATGGCAGCTGGATGCACCTGATCGGCAACTCGCTCTATCTCTGGGTGTTCGGCAACAACGTGGAAGACAGCATGGGGCGGGTGCGTTTCCTCGCCTTCTACCTGCTGACGGGTGTGATTGCCGCGCTCGCGCATCTGGCGGTCGATCCAAGCTCGCCGGTGCCCACGGTGGGCGCGTCGGGCGCGATTTCCGGGATCATGGGCGCGTATCTCGTCATGTATCCGCGAGTTCATGTGCGCACCTACATTCCGCCGATTTTCCTCTTTCGATTGCCGGCGTGGAGCGTGCTGATTTTCTGGTTCGGCAGCCAGGTTGTGGCGGGGTTGCCAGAGCTCTCGCCGCTACGCCGCGAGATCTCGGGCGGCGTGGCGGTGTGGGCACATGTGGGTGGGTTTGTGGCGGGTGTGCTGCTGGCGCGCGTCTTCGAGAACGTGGAGCTGGTGCGCCGTCGTCGCGCACTTGGCGATGCGAAGATGGTTTGGACGTGAACCGTTCGGTTCCGCTCGATCGTGCGGCATTTCGTCAACGTCATGTAACGAAAGACAGGCCCAGCAACGCCCTGATGGCATTCGGAGTGGGTCGGGGCGATTTTCAGGGCGCCTGCGGTCCTTCCAGGAGCGCCTGACTCGCGCACCTCCGCATGCAGCGTGCAATTCCAACAGCAGATACGACTCCGTGAAGCTCTTCTCCAAGGACGAAACTTTTTTCGATTCCTTTCGCCAGCTCGCCACGCACATCGGTGAAGCGGCGCGTCTCCTTCGTACACTGTTCGAGAATCCCGCTGACGCGCCGAAGATTTCGGTGCAGATCAAGAAGGTCGAGACCGACGGTGATGCCATCGTGGTCGCGATCAATCAGCGAATCGACACGAGCTTTGTGACTCCGCTCGACCGCGAAGACATTCACCTCCTCGCGAAGCGCCTCGACAACGTCATCGATCTGATCAACGGCGCTTCGCGCCGCGTGGCGATGTTCCGCGTGAAGGACCGCCGCGAAGGCGGTGTGCAGATGGCCGACGTGCTGGTGCGCGCGGCGCAGGAGATTCAGCAGTCCGTGGGTGACGTGACCAAGCGTCAGCGCATGATGGAGCACAGCAAGGCCATGAAGCTCCTCGAGGAAGAGGGCGACGTGCTCTACGCGCAGTCGGTCGGCGCGCTCTTCGAGCACGATGAGCCGGCGATCGAAGTGCTCAAGTGGAAGGAGATCTTCGACGCGCTCGAGCACGCGATCGACGAATGCGAGGACGTATCGAACGTCCTGGAGAGCATCGCGCTGAAGAACAGCTGACGCGGACGCCCTGTGGTTTCCTTCGTCGTCTTCATCATTGTCACCGCGCTGGTCTTCGACTTCATCAACGGGTTTCACGACTCGGCGAATTCGATCGCGACCATCGTCGGTACACGCGTTCTCAGTCCACTCGCCGCAGTCATCTGGGCGGCCATCTTCAACTTTTCCGCGCTGTTCTACGTGGGAACGGCGGTCGCCAAATCGGTGGCGGCCGGCTTTATCGACGTCAGCATCGTCGACCCGAACGTGATCTTTGGTGGATTGCTTGGCGCAATCATCTGGAACCTGATCACCTGGTGGTTCGGCATTCCGTCGAGCTCCTCGCATGCACTGATCGGCGGGTACGCTGGCGCGGCGGTGGCCAAGGCCGGCTTCAGTGCGCTGCTCTGGGGCAAGAAGTGGATCGACACGCTGTCGTTCATCGTGCTGTCGCCGATGTTCGGTGCGCTCGTGGGCTTCGTGCTCATGGTTATCGTCTTCAACCTGTTCGCGAAGGTTCGCAACTCGACCGCGGAGCGATTCTTCCGCGTGGCCCAGTTGACCAGCTCGGCGCTGCTTTCGCTCGCGCACGGCGGCAATGACGCACAGAAGACGATGGGTATCATCGTCGGCCTGCTCGTCGCGACGCAGGGCACGTTTGCCACGCAGACCGGTTGGCTCTCGCATCTGCATGTGACGTCGCTGGATCATATCCCGCTGTGGGTGGAGCTTGGCGCGTACACGATGATCTCGCTCGGCACGCTCTTTGGCGGGTGGCGCATCGTGCACACCATGGGTACGCGCATCACGAAGCTTCGTCCGGTGGGCGGTTTCTGCGCGGAGACGGGCGGTGCGATGGTGATCCTCGGGGCGACGCACTTCGGAATTCCGGTGTCCACCACGCACACGATCACCGGCGCGATTGTCGGTGTGGGCGCGACGAATCGCCTCTCCGCGGTGCGCTGGGGATTGGCGGGGCGCATTGTCTGGGCGTGGGTCCTGACGATTCCGGCCGCCGCCCTCATGGCCGCGATGACGTACAAACTGCTGGCGGTCTTCAATCCGCTCTGAGACTGACGTGGACGGCTCGACGACGTCGCTGGCACTCCCATACCTGAATCGCGAGCTGAGTTGGCTCGACTTCAACGCACGCGTTCTCGAGGAAGCACTCGACGAACGCGTGCCGTTGCTCGAGCGACTCAAGTTCCTGGCGATCTTCAGCACGAACCTGGACGAGTTCTACATGGTCCGGGTCGCTGGCTTGCGCCGCAAGGTGCACACCGGATCGGCGCAGTATGCGCCCGATCCGCTGACGCCCACCGAGCAGCTCGACGCCATTCAAACGCGTGTGCGGGAGCTGCTGGAGCGGCGTCGTCGCGCGTTGCGCAAGGATTTGCTGCCAGCGCTCGCCGAGCGCGGCATACGCATCGTGCCGATGAGCGAACTCTCGGAGAAGGAACGTGGACGCGTTCACGCCTTCTTCGAGTCGCAGGTGTTTCCGGTGCTGACGCCGCTCGCGGTCGACCCGGGGCATCCGTTCCCGCACATTTCGAATCTGTCGCTCTCGCTCGCGGTGGATATCAGGGATCCGGTCACCGGGAAGGATCACTTCGCCCGCGTGAAGGTCCCCCGGTCGCTGCCGCGATGGGTGAGCTTCGGACGTGATCACCTGTATGTACCACTCGAAGATGTGATCGGCGCGCATCTCGATGCGCTGTTCCCCGGCATGCAGGTGCAGCGCTGGTACACCTTCCGCGTCACGCGCTACTCCGACGTGGATCTCGGGCAGATCGATCAGCCCGAAGATCTCCTCGAGACGATCGAACAGCAGGTCTTTCAGCGTCGCTTTGGTGAAGTCGCGCGACTCGAAGTGCAGCGCGAGATGCCCGAGCCGATGCGGGCGTTGTTGCTGGATGAGCTGGGCGAAAGCGAAACGCAGATGGTCGCGCCGCTTGGCGCGCGCGATGTGCACGACCTCGATGAGACGCTCGAGCTGGGTGATCTCATGACGCTGGCGCTGCTCGATGTGCCTGAGCTGCGCGATCCACCGCACACGCCCATGGTCCCGGCGGCGTTTCGCGACGCGCGCAACGTCTTCGAGGCGATTCGAGAGCGCGACATTCTCGTGCATCACCCGTTCGAATCGTTCACTGCGTCGGTGGAGGCGTTCCTCGAAGCTGCGGCGAACGATCCGCAGGTCCTCGCGATCAAGCTCACGCTGTATCGCACGTCGGGCGACACGGCGATCGTGCGTGCGCTGACGGAGGCGGCCGAAGCGGGCAAGCAGGTGGCGGTGCTGATCGAGTTACAGGCGCGCTTCGACGAAGCGAACAACATCACCTTCGCGCGCACGATGGAAAGCTACGGCATCCATGTCGCGTACGGCTTGCCGGGACTCAAGACGCACGCGAAGACCGTGCTGGTCGTGCGTCGCGACGCCGATGGCATCCGTCGCTACGTGCATCTGGGTACGGGCAACTACAACTCGAAGACCGCGCGACTCTACACCGACATCGGCTTGTTCACCTGCAATCCCGAGATCGGCGCCGACTTGAGCGACTTGTTCAATTCGCTCACTGGTGTCTCGCGCCAGCGGTTCTATCGCAAGTTGGCCGTTGCACCGGCGACGCTGCGCGCCAGAACGCTCGAGTTGATCGATCGCGAGACGGCGCACGCGAAGGGCGGACGGGGCGGGCGTATCATCGCCAAGATGAATGCGCTGGTTGACCCTGAAGTGATCGCCGCGCTGTACCGCGCGTCACAGGCGGGCGTGGAGATCGACCTGATCATCCGCGGTATCTGCTGTCTGGTGCCGGGACTCAAGGGTGTGAGCGATCACATTCGCGTACGAAGCATCATTGGCCGATTCCTCGAGCACTCGCGACTGTGCATGTTCGGGAACGGTGGGCAGCCTGAGTACTACATCGGGTCGGCCGACTGGATGCCGCGCAATTTCGATCGGCGCGTGGAGGCGATGACGCCGGTGGAGGACCCGGCGTTGCATCGTGGATTGGAGTCGCTGCTGGCGACCTGCCTGGACGACAATCGACAGGCGTGGCTGTTGGGGGCCGATGGGCGCTATGTTCGTGTCGTGGTGGACGGCGAAGTGCGGTCCACCCATCAGCGCCTCATGAAGCAACCATGGGGCGTTGAGCCCCCGCCGGCGCCCAAGCGCCGGAAGAAGTCCTCCAAGTAAGCCCCCTCCTCCGCTCCAGATCATGATCCAGCGTCTCGGACGTCTGGGCGTCGCGGCGTTGCTGCTGACGTCATTTTTGGCGTTCTCAGCGAACGCGCAGCCTGCGCCGGCCTTCCCGAATCCGTCCATTACACTCGACGGAAAGGGGATCACCTTCTACGGCACGGACAGCGTGAGCAAGGTGAACCTGCGCTTTCGCGTGCAGGAGCTCGCATCAGCAAGCACCGACGGCGAAACGAATTTCGACATCAATCGCACGAGTCTCGTGGTGCGGCGCATGCGCATTCGTCTCGAGGGCACGCTCCGGGATCCCCGCCTCAAGGTGAACGTGCAACTTGCATTTTCGCGCGGTGACCTCGATCTCGAGAACTCCGGCACTGTGAATGTGCTGCGTGACGCGTACATCACGTGGCAGTTCAATCCGCATCTCGCCGGGTCGTTCGGACAAGCGAAGCTTCCGGGAAATCGCCAGCGACTCGTCAGCTCGAGTGAGATTCAGACGCCCGATCGCTCGCCCGTGAACGCGCTGTTCACTGTGGATCGCGATGTGGGCGGATTCCTGTCCTACTCGAACACCGTCGGAAAGGCGCGCTACGTGATACGCGGTGCGGTCACGTCAGGCGAAGGGCGCAATCCCACCATGGGCAGCAGCGGATTGGCGTATACGACGCGCTGGGAGTTCCTGCCACTCGGAGCGTTCACCAACGGCGGCGACTACGTCGAAGGCGACCTGGCTCGCGAAAAGACGCTCAAGCTGTCATTCGCAGCCGGCGCGTCGCACAACGACCGCACGACGCGCACCGGTGGACAGCTGGGAACGCCGCTCTATGCGCCGCGCAGCATGACGACTTACTTCGCCGACGCGCTCCTCAAGAGGCGGGGGATCGCTGTGGCGGTAGAATATGCGCATCGCACGTCACCAGACCCGATCACGCGGAGCGGCACTGCCGTGCGCAACGTCGTGACCGGCGAAGGTGTGAATGTGCAGGCGAGCTACCTGCTGCCGCACGCCAATTGGGAGCCGATGCTTCGCTATTCGACAATCGCGCCGGGGCTCGCGATTCAGTCACTTGGCGTAGAAGCGAATCAGGAAAGCGCGCTCGGTGTTGCGCGCTATGTCAATGGGCACCGTATCAAGTTCAACGGTGAGTTCATTCACGGACGTTACGAAAATCTGTCGACGCTCAAGAAGCGCGGCGATTGGACGCTTCGGTTTGGAGCGGAAGTCGGCATCTGAGCCTACTCTCCCTCCCCGTCATCGTTGGTGGTCAGCTCGGTGCCGTCGGGTAA
Organism: uncultured Gemmatimonadaceae bacterium; assembly: GCA_966112585.1. Classification (GTDB taxonomy): domain Bacteria; phylum Gemmatimonadota; class Gemmatimonadetes; order Gemmatimonadales; family Gemmatimonadaceae; genus Gemmatimonas. Next base: position 7,858 of record CBHWDN010000056.1, on the reverse strand, counting down.
CACCACGATGATGGGGCGGTCGAGGACCGACTCGAGAAGCTGTCGCTTGCGGCTGCCGCCCCAGCACTCGAGTCGGACATTCGTAGCGCCTTCGGCTTCGCGCACGAACACGCGCATCGCGTCCTTTTCCCATTTGATCTCGAGACTGCCGACCGCGGCGACGTGACCGCGGTCGAGGCCATCGGCGAATCGCAGCAGCGCTGAGAGCGTGATAATCCGCTCGCGCGAGAGGCGATCGAGTTCGCCGAACCCTTCGTGCTTGATCTTGGGCGGCGCGCCGCGATGGTAGCGTGCGATATGCGCGATCATGATCTGTTCGGCGGGTGTCATGCCGAGCAGGTCAGCATGGGAGATCAGGTGAAACGAATGCTTGTGGTGCTTTTCGTAGTTGATGTGGTATCCCACATCGTGCAGCAACGCCGCGTCGGACAGAATGCGACGATCGGGAGGCGTGAGTCCAAGGCGACCGGCCAATGCATCGAACAATTGCAGGGCGAGCCGCTGCACCTGACGCGCATGCGGCTCCTCATAGTGGCAGCGCTCGGCGAACTCGCGCACCGAGCGATCGCGTGCGACGCCTGGGTCGACTGCGGTGGGCGTGACGCGCGCGGCCTCGAGCAACAGCCCCTCGCGAATGCCATACGCGGAGGTCAGCAGGTCCCGCGGATCGAATCGCTTGAGCACTTCGGCCGCGACGGCAAGACCGGCCACGATGATGTCGGCGCGCGCGGGGTTGAGGCCAGGTACGAACTTTCGCTCGTCGCTCGTCAGCTGCTGCAGCCATAGCAGCACATGCTCCAGCTCGGCGCGCGTGACGCGGGTACCGTGCGTGCCGGGCGCGGCGACCGAGTTTCTCGAGAGCATGATGCCCGCGAGATTCGTGAAGGTCCCACCCGAGCCGATGACCTGCGCACCGCGCCAGTCTTTGACCGGTACCGCTTCCTTGAGGCCTTTGCGCACGAACTCGCGAAGGGCGTTCACGCGGCGCGGGCGAATTGCGGGCTGCAGAAACTTCTCGGTCATGCGCACGGCGCCGAAGGGCAACGAGGCCATCCGCTCGATCAAACCGTCCTTGGAAAGCACGAGCTCGAGCGATCCGCCACCGATGTCCATGATGACCGTGCGACCAGCGCCCAACTCGAAATGGGCGAGTGCGCTGCGAAAGCAGAGCAGGGCCTCTTCTTCACCACTCAGAATGCGAACCGGCTGACCGGCGAGCGCCTCGACTTGCTGAGTGAAGTCGGCGGAGTTGCTCGCATCGCGCACGGCGCTGGTGGCAACGATCTCGATGCGCGCGGCGCCCAGTTGCCTGGCCAGCATGACCATGCGATGCACTGCGGCCACGGCCGTCTCGACCGCGGTGGCATTGAGGGCGCCGGTGGACTCGACGCCTTCGCCGAGTCGCGGCATCGCCTTCATTTCGTCGATGACGCGGATCTGCCCCAAGGGGGACACGTCGGCGACGATCTGGCGGACGGAATTCGAACCGATGTCGATGGCCGCGATGCGTACATCAACGGACGTCGAAGACGTCGGCGTAGGAACGGTCATGAGCCGGGGCTGGGGTCGGTGCGGAAGGAAGCGTCGGATGCCGGCGCTTCCTCATAGCGATGGCGAATCTGCGTCCCTTCCGCAAGGTAGACCGCGTCTTCGCCGATATTGGTGGCCAGGTCGCCCACACGCTCGAGGTTCCGGCTGACCAGAAGGAGCTCGAGTCCCGCGGCTACCGATTGTGGATCGGCCGTCATCTGCGCCCGGAGCTGTCGGTAGAGCTTTTCGTGACTCGCATCGACTACATCATCGGCCTCGCGCACGGCGCGTCCGAGAGCGCCGTCGCCGCGAATGAAGGCGTCGAGAGAATCGCGTAGCATGCGCCGCGCGTTCTTCGCCATTTCCGAGAGCAGCGGCACGGCGGGCAGCACGATGCCCTCCTGCACGACCCGGACGGTGGACTGGGCGATGTTCACCGCATGATCACCGACCCGCTCCAGGTCGCTCGAGATCTTGATGGCACCGATGAGGAAGCGGAGGTCGCGCGCCATCGGCTGCTGCAGCGCAAGCATGCCGATGGCCTGATTCTCGGCTTCGACTTCCATGCGGTCGAGCTCCTCGTCGGCGTCGATCACCGCATGCGCGGCCTCGGCGTCGCGTGCCTCGAACGCCTCAACTGCCAGCGCAATCAACGACTCAGCGCGCTCGGACATGTCGAGCAGGCGTTGCGTCAGTGCCGCCAGATCGGCGTGAAAATGTCGATAGCCACCCGGAATGGTGCTCAACCAAATCTCCCGGTAATGAAAGCCTCCGTCCGCGAATCGGACGGGCGAGTGAACATGCGCAAGGTTTCGCCTTCTTCCACGAGCACCCCGTCAACCAGCAGCGCCGTGCGACTCGAGATGCGCGCCGCCTGCTGCAGATTGTGGGTGACGACGAGCACTGTGAGTTCGCTGCGCAGGTCGTAGAGCAGTTCTTCGACACGCTGCGTAGCCTGCGGATCGAGCGCGCTGGTGGGCTCATCGAGCAACAGCACTTCCGGGTCGTTGGCCAGTGCGCGCGCGATGCACAAACGCTGCTGCTGCCCGCCGGAGAGCGTGCGGGCATCCTGATGCAACTTATCGCTGACCTCATCCCACAGTGCAGCGCGACGCAGCGTGTGTTCGACACGCTCCTGTAACGCTGCACCGGACAGTCGCTGATTGAGCCGCGGACCATACGCCACGTTGTCAAAAATCGACTTCGGGAAGGGATTCGAGCGCTGGAACACCATGCCAACACGCTGCCTGAGTGCGCCCACGTCGGTGCCAGCGGCGTAGATGTCCTGACCGGTAATCACAATGGTGCCGGTATGACGAGCGCCAGCCAGTCCGTCATTCAGGCGGTTCATTGCACGCAGCAACGAGCTCTTCCCCGAGCCGGAGGGCCCGATGATCGCCGTGATCGAGCACGACGGGACCCGCAGCTGGATGTTGTACAGAATGGGAACATCGCCAAGCCACGCCGAGAATCGTTGCGTCGCGATCGCGGTGGTTTGGACTGCATCGTTCGCGGAGCGTGGACTCATCCGTATCGCCCGGTGATGAACGCCTCGGCGCGTGCGTCTCGCGGGGCGGTGAACAGCGAGCGACTGGGGGCCGCCTCCACTACCGCGCCGTCGAGCAAAACTGCGGCGAGATCGGCGATCCGCGCAGCCTGCTGCAGGTTGTGCGTGACCAGAATCATCGTCACGCTTCCGCGCAGATCGTACAGCAGCTCTTCCACGCGCTGAGTGGATACCGGATCGAGCGATGAGGTGGGCTCGTCGAGCAACAGCACATCCGGACGCACCGCGAGTGCTCGCGCGATACAGAGTCGCTGCTGCTGTCCGCCTGAGAGCACCGCCGCCTTCGTGAACAGGCGGTCCATCACTTCGCGCCAGAGCCCTGCGCGCTGCAGCGCATCTTCGACACGTGCCTCGAGGTCGCGACGCGTGACCTGCGGGTCACCGGCACGAACGCCGATCGCGATGTTGTCGAACACCGATTCCGTGACGAAGGGCGTGGGCCGCTGAAAGACCATGCCCACACGGCGACGCAATGCGGCAACCTCCGTATCAGCCGAGTAGGCGTCGGTGAGCGCATCACGGTCGACGGAGCCGATGCGAATCTCACCGCGAACCCACGCGTCGCTATCGAGTTCGTGCAGGCGATTGATGCAGCGCAGCACGGTGGTCTTTCCGCAGCCACTCGGGCCAACGAGCGCAGTCACGCTGCCGCGTGCGGCCACGAGGTTCACGTTGCGCAGCACCGCCGTGCCGCCAAAGCCGGCGCTGACGTGCTCGAGCGAAATGCCCACCGTGGTCGACGGCATGGTGCTTGTCATACGTCGCGCCCGCGACGCAAACGAACGCTCGCCAGCAATCGAAGTCGGGCTGCCCGTACCACGCGCGCACCGACACCGAGTGCGGCAACCGCCAGCACCAACAGCAGTGCGGCCGCCCACGCCTGTGCACGCCATTCATCATACGGACTTTGCGCGTACGCGAAGATCTGCAGTGGCACAGCGGCCAACGGCTTCGACGGATCGAGCGACCAGAAGGGCGAACCGAATGCCGTTAGCAGGAGCGGCGCCGTTTCACCGGCCACACGCGCGAGCGCCACGAGCACCGCCGTGGCCACACCTGGCAGCGCCGTTCGCAGGACGATCACCAGCGTTGTGCGTGTCTTGCTCAAGCCGAGCGCGAGCCCGGCTTCGGTGAGCGATCGAGGCACCAGGCGCACCATCTCTTCAGTGGCACGCGTCACGAGCGGCACCACCAGCAACCCCAGCGCCACGCCGCCGGCCCAGCCAGAGAAATGTCCGGTGGGTTGTACGATGAGCTCCCAGGCCACGATGCCCATCACGATGGAGGGCAGGCCGGCCAGCACGTCGGTCAGCAATCGCACGAAGCGCACGAATGGCGCGTGCGGCTGATCGGCGCAGTACAGTCCAGCGCCGATGCCGATCGGTACGGCGATGGTCATGGCGATACTCACGAGGACCATCGATCCGGCCAGCGCATTCGCAATGCCACCGCCATTCACGCCCGGTGGTGCAGGGACACGCGTGAGAAACGACGGGGTGAGTTGACCGACGCCTTGCACAATGAGATACCCGAGGAGCGCGAGCAGCGGCGTAAACGCGAGTACACCGGCACTCCATGCGAAGAGCACGAAGAGGCGGTCGCTTCGGTTGCGTCGTCGCGCGCGACCCGCCGACGCCGAACTGGTGGCGGCGGTGCTCATGCGGGGAGCAACCGGCTGTCGTTCCCGGCGACGCGATTGATGAGCAACCGCGCCAGCAAGTTGACGATGAGCGTGACCAGGAGCAGCAGCGCCGCAACGGCCATGAGCGCACTCACCTGCGGCAGGCCGCTGGCCTCGCCGAACTCATTCGCCAGCAGCGATGCCATTGTAGAGGCCGGATCGAGCAGCGAGTGAGGGATGGCGTGGCGATTGCCGATGACCATGGTGACGGCCATGGTTTCGCCCAACGCACGTGCAAGGCCGAGGATCACGGCGCCAGCGAGTCCTGAGCGCGCCGTAGGGAACACCGCATCGCGAATCGTTTCCCAGCGTGATGCGCCAAGCGCGAGCGCCGCCTCGCGCTGCGCGCGGGGCACGGCGCGGAGCACGTCATGCGACACACCCGCCACGTACGGCAGCACCATCAGCGTCAGGACCAGTGTCGCAGCCAGCAGGCTTGGTCCGTAGGCTGGTCCGGAGGTGAAAGGCAGGCCGCTGTGCATGAGCCATGGCATGACCACGCGGCGCAGGAACGGAATGAGGATGAGAAATCCCCACAGTCCGTAGATCACTGACGGAATCGCGGCGAGCAGATTGACGAGAAATGCGAGCGCGCCACGCATCGCGCGCGGCGCGACCTCGGTGGTGAGGAGCGCCACGCCAATTCCCAAGGGTGCGGCGATCAGCACAGCGCCAATTGATGTCAGCAGCGTACCGGCGATCACCGGCAGCGCGCCAAACTGTCCGTTCGCGATGCTCCATCGGCTCGACGTGAACAGTTCGACCGATCGCATCGAGAGTGTCGGCCACGCGTTGATCAGGACGACCATCGCGACCATCAGCAGCACACCCGGTATGCACAGCGCGCAGAGCAACGTCCACGCGCGAAAGAGCCGATCGCCCAGCGAATGCTTTACGACTCGCGTCACCAACGAAGACCCCTCAACGCGACGCGGATCCGGTGAGCGTTTCGAGTCGATCGATCACGCGCGTCGCCGCGGTGGTGGGCAGCGGGACATAGCCCAGGCTCGAGGCGAGATCGCTGCCGTCGAGAAGTGCCCATCGCAAAAAGGAGACGAGCTGCCCAGTCTTGGCGGGGCCGATCACCTGGGGGGCAATGAGCATCCACGTAAACGACGCAATGGGATACGACTGCGGGCCGGGGCTGTTGACCAACGACACCCGCAGATCGGTGAGATCCGCCGACTTGGTGGAATCGAGCACCGCCGCGGCCGCGGACGCGATCTCGAATGGCAACGGCGAGACAAAGCGACCATCGCGATTCTGAATGTGCGCGACCGGCAAGCGATTCTGTCGGGCGTACACCACTTCGAGATAGCCAATCGCACCGGGCATCTGCTTGACCTGTCCCGCCACACCCTCATTGCCACGTCCACCGAGACCGACGGGCCACTCGACATCGCGACTGCGACCGGGACCCTTCGCCCAGGTTGGGCTGACCGCCGAGAGATAGTCGCTGACGATGTAGGACGTGCCACTCCCATCCGCGCGATGTACAACCAGGATGTCGGTGTTCGGCAGCTCAACGCGCGGATTGAGCGCGATCAATCGCGCATCGTTCCACTTGGTAATGCGCCCGAGGAAAATGTCGGCGATGACCTCGCCACTCAGGTTGAGTGGACGCGCGAGGCCGGGGAGATTGTAAGTCAACGCCACCGCGCCGACCGCGGTGGGTATATGCAGCACTTTGCCACCCGCCGTTGCGATGTCGCTGTCGGACATCGGCACATCGGTCGCACCAAAGTCCACAGTATGAGCGGCGAGCTGCCGGATGCCGGCGCCCGACCCGATCGACTGATAGTTGATGCGCACATTCGTACGCTGCGCGTATTCGTTGAACCAGCGTGCGTACAACGGATACGGGAACGTGGCGCCGGCTCCGGTGAGATCGACACGAACGCCTGGCGAGGCGCCCGTTGCCGAATCCGCAGGACGTGAATCACCAGCACCACAGCCAACGACAAGCGAGGCCAGCGCAGACAACGCAATCCGACGCACGGTGAGCATCTCGTCCTCAGAGCTTGTTGGTGTGTCCGATCAACTTGAACCGGCCGTCCCGCTCGATGATGCCGCCAAACAGAATCTCGTTGATGGTGTCGCCTGGTGCCTGCACCCGACGCAGCGCGCACCGCTCATGCACTTTGTTCGGTCCTTCATCCACGGTGCGCTCGCAGCGATAGCCCACGACCTTGAGATCGATCCCACCACGTTCCTCGAGCGCATGCAGCAGTCCCTTGCGGCTGTTGCCCTCGAGCTGGAACCACATGAGTCCCGGCGCGAGATCGTACGGCGGCAGGGAAATGGGATTTGTGGGATAGTAGAGCCACGCGAACTCTGCCTGCGAGAGCGCGAGCTTCGACAAACCGGTCGTATCGCGCTTGGCCAGCAACTTCACGTACTCGGCAACCAGGGCATCGCGCGAACGAATGTCGGAATCGAGCGCGGTGACTTCGGCGCCGAGCGGCTCGCGGAACCTGGCGAGCGCGACGTCACGTGGCACGGCGCTGTCGATGTGTTGCGCGGTGCTGGCGGCGGAGTCGGCCGACTTGGCTGGCGCGGACTCGCTTCGGCAGCCAACGACGGTGGCGGCGATGACGGCAATGAAGGGCGCGCCCAACAGGCGCTGCGCAGCCTTCACGCGGCGCGAGGTCGTTCGAAAAGGCATCGGAAGAATCTATCGCTCAGAAGGGGAGAAAGCACACGGCGCCGGCATCGCGAACGATGCCGGCGCCGCCGCTGTTTTCGAGTGTCGCGCTACGTCACGAGGGGCGTAGCGCGAGCTTCGAAATCAGTTGGACTCAGTTGGACTCAGTTGATGACGTAGCGCGTCCAGCCGCTGTACCACGGGGTGGTCGCCGCCGGGTCGATCGCGCCGACGTAGGTGGTGTTCACCCACGAGTTGCTGAAGTAGTTCGTGACGCGCGCTGCCGGCGTCGTTTCGCCGCCCGTCGCCAGAACGCTCGCCGCCGCACCAGCGGGGCGCCAATCGAGACCCGCCGTATTGACGCTCGTGAAGAGCGAGGTCGCCGTGGCCGTGGCCGGCGTGCGGATGTTGTTGTTCGTGAACTTGGACGCCTGGC
>CBHWDN010000055.1:0-14685 GCA_966112585.1 uncultured Gemmatimonadaceae bacterium | reverse complement strand
CGTGAGTGTTACCCATCATCCCGGTCTAAGCGTTACCCATCATCCCGGCTGAACAAGTTGAGTCTGAGGTCTGATGCCTGATCGGGGCTCAGAGGTCTGAGCTCCGATCGGTTACACGCCGAGGGCGAACTCGCGGCGGGTTTCCTCGTGGGTCAGGACCCACAGCGAGTAGATCGCGAACGCGGTGCCGAACGGCCAGCGGAAGAGGCGGAAGCAGGACACCGCGATCAGTGCGTATCGCGCCCAGTTCTGGTTGTTGAGCAGCGCAAAGCTGGCCACGAGACCGAGCCCGCTGATGATGCCGATCAAGGCCGCGAACACGGCGCTGGTGACCGTACCGATCGCCATCGTGACCGGATTGAGCGAGGCGAGGCTGGCAAAGATTCCGCCGAACAGCATGCTCGCCGCGGCCACCAGGCCGAGGACGCTGTACGCCAGGTTGACCAGTCCAACGACCTTGATATGGGTGCGCACCGACAGCTCCAATGTTTGGGGACAGGAGAACCTACGGGGCGGCCGACAGACGGATTCAAAGTTGGGGAAGCGTGTCGGCGCGACACCGTACAACGCGGCGAGGTGGAGAATCCTTACCCCCCAGAACCCACCCAGAACCCACCCAGAACCCACCACCTAAAGCCCGAAACCCAAAACTGATCGGTTCTGGGTTTCGGGCTTTAGGTATTGGGATTTGGGTTGCCCGGGTTTCGGGTTATCGGCGCCTGCTGAACACATTCACCATCGCCACCCCCCCCACGATGATCCCCATCGCCACAAACGCCGTGCTCGGCAAACGCTCGCCGCCGAGCCACACGCCGAGCAGTACCGCCACCAGCGGGTTCACGTACGCGTACGTCCCCACTGCCGCGGGGCTCGCGACCGTCAGCAACCACATGTAGGTGCTGAAGCCAATCAGGCTGCCGAAGGTGATCAGGTAGCCCAGCGAGAGCCACGATTGCGTGGACACGTCGCCGGCAAAGAGGCGCGGCCAGTCGCCGGTGAGTGCGGCAAGTACGGTGAGGCAACTGCCGCCCACGAGCATCTGCATCGCGATCGCGAGCGCCGCCGACTTGGCCTGTGGCGCAGAGCGTGAGTAGAGCGAGCCCACGGTCCAGCTGAGTGATCCCATGACGAGCACCAGCGCGCCGATCGTATCGACGGCGCTCGTTGTGGCGCCGTTCGCCGCGTGCGCGGGGATCACCAGCAGTCCCACGCCGACCAGGCCGATCACCACGCCAAGCAGCTGGGCGAGCTGCGGTCGCTTTCCCATGTACGCTTCACTGATCACCAGCCAGAGCGGTACGGTCGCCACGAGCACCGACGCAATGCCGCTGCTCACCCGTCGACTCGCCCAGCTCACACCGCCGTTGGCGATAAAGAGCAACAGCACACCAACGACCGCACTGGCGCGCCAGTTCTGGAGCGTCGGTTTCGGAGCCCCCCGCCAGCGTGCCCACGCGTAGAGCGAACCGCCAGCGACGAGAAAGCGCATCGCGCCAAGCGAGAAGGGCGGGATGGTATTCACCGCCCACTTGATCGCCAGGTACGTCGAGCCCCACACCACGTAGATGATCAAAAACCCGCCGATCAGCTGCCAGCGCGGTACCTCGTGGTGCGCGGGTAAGCTCGAGTCAGCGGGTGTGGAAGAGGAACTCACGTCGTGGGCTGCGGGGAAATCGCGTGCGGCGGTGATTCGGTCGTAGCTGGCCTGAGCGCGCGCATCGCAGCGTCACCCGCAGCAATGCCACCAACAATGATGTAGAGATAGAAAGTGTAGAAACGCCACCAGACGAGACACGCCACAAAGATCGCTGGCGGAATCGCGTCTTTGAGCGTGGCGGCAAACGCTCCTTCAATGAAACCACCGCCCCCCGGCGCCGGTACCGCCACGCCGCCATAGAAGAGCGCGAGCGGCCACAGTACGAGCGGCGCGAGTGTGTCCATCGTCATTGGAAAGCGGCGATCGGCCAGGTACACCAGAAGGGGAAGCGTCGCGACCTTCCCCAGCACATGCAGCACCGATCCGATGAACGACAGCAGCATCATGAACGGGTTCGCGTGACGCAGCGCCGAGACCGACGAGCGCAGCGACCGTAGCGTGTGCTGCACGACGCGCCACCTGCCCGCGTGCAGTCCCACGGCGCGCGCCCATCGGGGCGGCGGACCATTCGCATTGCGGCGCGACAGAAACCATCCCGCCGCCCCCACACCAAGCACGAAGGTGCTGTAACCGCCCACCAGCGCGATCAGGCCCTTCACCGACGCGCCACGTCCTTCAAAAACAAGCGCCAGCGCGGTGCATACCACCACGAGCGACAGCATCTCGACGAACAGCTCGAGAAAGAGAATGAGCACGCGATTCGCCGCCGTCGTGCCGCTTTCGGCCAGCACCAGAAATCGCGCCGGTTCGGCGCCCGATCGCGCCGGGGTGACCGATGCCGCGAAATCGCCCGCCAGACAGACACGCAGTGCCGTGCTGAAGCGCAGCGGAATCGCACAAGCGCGCGCCGAAGCCTGGATCTTGAAGGCGCGCGTCAGGATCTCCATCGCAAACGCCGCGAGCGCCGCCGCATGCACATGCCACCCCAGCCATGGCATTCCACCCGCCGGCCAGTTTTTCGCGACGACCCACCCGGACACCCCAAGCATCAGGGCGAAGGAGGCAATCGTGATCAGCCAGCGACGGGGCGACATACGCGTAACCTAATCGGACCACTCTGGCGACTTTGATCGACGAACAGTCGATTATGCAGAACGGTTACCAAACGCGATCGCTTGCGCTGCCCATTCTTCCCATCGAGCTCATGTCGAACCTCTCACGTCGTCAGTGGCTGACCAACACCGGACTCGGACTTGGTGCCAGCGTCGCGCTTCCGGGGCTTCTCCCCGCGTCGGAAATGGCGAAGGTGCTCGGTGGAGGTGTCAGCTACACGGGGATGCTCGAGCAGCTCGAGCGCGATGTCACCACCGCGCGACGACTCGCTGGACCCATTCGCCTGTGCTACAACGAAAATCCCTTCGGCATGTCGCCCAAGGCGAAGGACGCGCTCATGGGCCACTGGGTCGAGCACACCTGGTACGTGCCGCCCATCCGTGAAGAAGTGAAGGCGACGTTCGCCAAGCATGTCGGCGTGCCCGTCGATCACGTGCTCGTCACGCAGGGCTCGAGCGAAGTGCTGTCGGTACTTGGCGTCGCGTACGGACTCGATGGCGGTGAGCTCGTGTCGCCGTGGCCAACGTTCGAAGACACGCCGCGCTGGGGCGACACCATGAAGCTCAAGGTGCATCGCATTCCGCTCGACGATCGTCTCGATCACGATCTCTACCAGATGGACGCGCGCGTCAGCTCGGCCACAAAGCTGGTGTACGTCTGCAATCCGAATAATCCCACGTCCAACCTCGCCGACGACAAGGCACTGCGCGAGTTCGTGTCGAATGCCGCGCATCGCGCGCCGGTGATCGTGGACGAAGCGTATATCGACTTCGTCGATGCGCCCGGCCACAAGAGCATGGTCGACCTCGTGCTCAAGGGTGAGAACGTCGTCGTTACCCGCACCGCGTCCAAGATCCACGGCCTTGCTGGCTTGCGTGTGGGCTTCGCGATTGCGCGACCCGACATTCTCAAGAAGATCAGCCAGTACGTCTCGGGCGATCCGAACGTTTTCGGCCTGCACGCCGCGAACGCGAGCCTCATGGACACCGAGTACCAGGCGTTTGTGAAGCAGCGCAACAGCGCGAGCCGCAAGCTCATCACCGACACGCTCACCAAAGCCGGCAAGCGCGTCGCCGCAAGCCAGACGAACTTCGTCTTCTTCCAGGCCGGCAAGCCGGTGGCCGAGATGCAGAAATATTTCTCGGCAAAGGGCTTCACGATCGGCCGCGCGTTTCCGCCATACAACGACTGGTGCCGCGTGAGTATCGGCACACCGGAGGAGATGCAGCAGTTCTGCAGCGTGCTGCCGGGGGCGTTCGCGTAGCAACAACGCGAAACTCACAACCCGAACCCAGTAACTCAGCAACTGATCAGTTTCTGGGTTACTGGGTTTGAGTTTCTGTGTATTGAGTAAGCGTTAAGCGCCCTCGCGCATTGTCCCGTATGCGCCGCCTCGCCCTCATTTCCCTCACTGTCACCGCCTGCGGCGACGCTCCGGTTGTGCTGCGCGTCGGCCGCGCTGACACCGTGGTCGTCAATCATCAGCATGCGGTGCCGTTGCCCCTCACGGCGGTCTTTCAGAACGGCGACACGGTTGGTCAACCTGCTGCCCGCTGGCGTCAGGTGGGCGGTCCGTCGCTCAATCTCACCGACTCGGGCACCGTCACCTGCACCGCGGCCTTCGATGCGCGTGTAGTGGCCGAGTATGAGTCGCGACGGGCGGAGGCGTTGATTCGCTGCCGACCCATCAAGGGATTCCTGTTTTTTGGCAACAGCGTCTCGATGCGGTTATCCGATGCACCAGCGGTGTATCCGATCAACGCGGTCGATGTGGATGGCAATCCCGTGCCACTCATTGCCGGAGAGGCCGTGATCGAAGACACCAGCATCGCCGAACTCGATTCCGGTCGAGTGATCGCCAAGCGATACGGCTCGACCTCGATCCGCATTCGCGCGGGCAACTGCAGCACACGTGTGTCGGTCACGATACGCGATACCGTCGCCTCACTCGCCGACATCCAACCGTTCGTGGACTACAAACATTCCATGACGCTCGTCAGTGGGGAGTATTGGTCGTCGGCGCTCCCCGCGGGTCATCTCATTCTGCGACTCGACACCGATTCGCTCGCACACGATCGCGTCGCACTCGGCGTGCTCCGCGCCAACTGCGCGCGTATACGGGAGTCGCGCCAGGAGCTGTCGTGCATGACCGGCGACACGAGCATAGTCGTGGTGCGACGTCGGCCAAGCGCCGGCGACGGAAGCGATACCGCGCAGGTGGTGATCACGCGCGCGAACTGGGGGCCGACGTTCAAGGAGCCGCAGATGCGTCGTGTCTCACGACCACGGCGAGAACCACGCGACACGACCTGCTCGGAGATCTTCAACTGGCGAGGGCGGGCGCGTTAGGTTCCGCGCGGCTTCGCCCGTCTCGTCGCCTCCGCCGTCAGCGGATCCTCCGGCCACGGATGCCGAGGATACCGCCCGCGCAGCTCTTTGCGCACCTCGAAGTAGCTGCTCTTCCAGAACCCCGCGAGATCGCGCGTCACCTGTACCGGTCGCTGTGCGGGAGAGAGCAGCTCCATCGTGACCGGCACGCGCCCGTCGAGCAGCATCGGTGTGCTCGTCCAGCCGAACACTTCCTGCAGCTTCACGGCGAGTGTGGGCGACTCTGGCACGCTGTAGTCGATCGCGATGCGCGAACCGCTCGGCACTTCCAGGTGCGTCGGCGCCAGTCGATCGAGCGCCGAGCGTTGATTCCACGGTGCCAGACTCGCGAGCGCCTCATGCCAGTCGAGTGATTCGAGCTGCGCCCAGGTGCGCACGCCATCGAGAAACGGCGCGAGCCACTGCGCGGCGGTCGCTTGCAATGCGGTATCGGACACATCCGGCCAATCAGCACCCAGGTGATGATGCGCGAACACCAGTCGCTCCCGCAGTCGCTGCGCCCCGCTGGTGAGCGGCCAGGCACTCACGCCAATCTCGGCGAGATGCGCCAGCACTGCGCCGCGCACCAACTCGGCGTCGGCGTCGCGTATGGCTCTCTCTTCGATCGTCAGCGCACCAAGTGTGACGCGCTCCACGGCCTGCACGCGCCGGACGCGCGCGTCCCAGGTGACAACCGACTCGCGCACCATCTGCTCGCGGAAATCTTCGTAGATCTCGTCGAGCGAAATGGGGGCTGCGCGGGCAATGCGGTACTCTGGTGGCTGCCCATCGAGCTCAGCCACCGCCAGCCACGCCGCATCGTGCAATGCATCCTGCTTTGGCAGGGCCGCACCGCTGCCGTTGCGGAGCAGATAGCGTGGCTCTGCGCCGGGGCGGCGTTGCGCGACGCGATCGGGAAATGCGAGTGCCAACAGCGAACCGGTTGAACCGTCATCCAGTCCGCGATCGAGCCGCAATCGCAAATCAGCCGGCGGGACACTCCACGATCCGCCCGACGGTCGCGACTCCCGCTCGTCGAGCACGGCGGCGATGGCATCGGCCAACGCGCGCTCACCACGCGCCGCTCCAACGACCGCCAAGTGCGCGAGGCGCGGCGCCAGCGGCTGCGCGGCCATTGCGCGACCATGCGGTGTGATGCGTCCGTCGCCATCCAGGGCGCCAAGCTGCGTGAGGAGCGTTCGCGCCTGCGCAAATGGACCCGCGCGTGGTACGTCGAGCCAGCGCAACTGCGTAGGATCACTCACGCCAGCATCGGCCAACTCGAGAGCGAGACCCGTGAGATCGGCATCGAGGATCTCTGGCGGTGTGCTTTGCAGGAAGCCGTGCTCCTCATGCGCATCCCACAGGCGATAGCACACGCCAGGAGCTGTGCGCCCCGAACGACCGCGTCGCTGATCGGCGGACGCGCGACTCACGCGAGCCGTACGCAATCGCGTAAGACCAGCCGCTGCGTCATAACGCGGCAATCGCGACTGCCCGGCATCCACCACAATGCGCACGCCAGCAACCGTGAGACTGGTTTCTGCAACACTGGTACTGAGCACGACCTTTCGCGTGCCCGCTGGCGCCGGCGATAGCGCTGCGTCCTGATCCGCGAGCGACATCGAACCATGAAGCGTGTACACATGCACCGATGGTCCAAGCGAGCCACCCAGGCGTTCGGCCACGCGTCGCTGTTCTCCCGCACCGGGCAGGAATACCAGCACGTCGCCTTCGTGCGCGTCGAGCGCCTCACGCACCACTCGGCTGACGGTGGCTTCGAGTCGTTCATCGCTCCGCGGCGGGCGATGCAACGTGGTGATGGGGTAGATAAGTCCGCTGCTGCGCACCACCGGCGCCGGTCCGGCCTCATCGCGAATCAATCGCGACACCGCGTCACCATCGAGCGTCGCCGACATGACGAGCAATCGGACGTCTTCGCGCAACACACTCTGAGTCTCGAGCGTGAGTGCGAGTCCAAGATCGGCGTGTAGCGATCGCTCGTGGTACTCATCGAACAACACTGCGCCATATCCTTCGAGCGACGCGTCGCCGGAAAGCATTCGCGCGAGCACACCTTCTGTGATCACCTCGATGCGCGTACGACGAGACACACGCGTATCGCCACGCACGCGATAGCCCACCGTGTCGCCGACCGACTCGCCCAGCGTTCGCGCCATGAACTGCGCCGAGGCGCGCGCGGCCAGCCTTCGCGGCTCGAGCATCACGATCTTCCGCTCGCCGAGCCACGGCTCGTTGAGCAGCGCGAGCGGTACACGCGTTGTCTTGCCGGCGCCTGGCGGTGCTTCGAGCACCGCCACCCTGCGTGTGCGAAGCGACTCACGCAGTGCGGGAAGCGCGTCGTCGATCGGCAGTGCATTCGGAAAGGTCACCTCACGCACGGCGAAACTCTCAACGACGCCGACGCGTGGTGTCCAGCTGCTGCGCGAGCCATTGCTGCGCGCGATCGATCACGTCGTCCGCACCGCTGCGCACCAGTCGCACGGTCAATCGTGCATCGACAACCGGCGAAATGCCCACGCGCTGCCAGGCCGAACCGTCCGTGCGACGCAGCTCGGCGGCGGGCACGGCCACCGACAGCCGACCGGGCAATGCGATCTGCACCCCCTCTGTGGGCGAGCCAGCAGTGCTCGAACCGATGAAGGTGATGTCGGTCGTCGCTTCGAGTGCAAGCGCCAGTCGCTCCATCGCCCCGCTCGTGCGCTCGTCGACCAGAGCCACGAGGCGTCCAGCGTAGCGACCGGTGGTATCACCGCGACTCACTCGCGCGCGCGTCTCGCGCTCGTCAGAACATTGCTGCGTCGCTTCACGGAGCGACTCTGCAAGACAGGGCGCGCTTTGATAGCGATGCAACTCGCGCGCAACGACAGCGACATCACGCGATCGAACGGCCGCGAGTAGCCTGCTCCCCACGACGCTGCTGTCAGCGAGTTCGCCGCGCAGATCCACAACCCAGGCGCGCGCCGACCTGTGCTGCGCGATCGCGGCATCTACGGTTTGGTCGGTCAGGCGATCCACGTCGAGATAGGCGATGCCATTCGCCAGTGCGAGCGACGCCGCCTGCTGCGGACGCTCCACCGTGGGGAGCAGCGGCACAAACCGCTCGCGCCTGGTGATCGTGACCTGACGCTCGCGATTGTTCATGTCCCGCACGCGAAGCAGTACCGGGCCTTCCGGGCCGCGCGTCATTGATCGCATCAGCATATCGGTGCGAACGGCATCGTTGGGCGCCGACACATCGCGCCGATGTTCGGCGAGCCACGCCACGATGGGAAAGCCATCCACCGAAAGAACCTCAACACCGCGATCGAGACCGGCAGTCTTTACATCCGGATCGCTCAGCACATCGGTGATGATCGCGCGCCCTTCGATCATGCGCACGCGAAATGGCGCGCTCGCCAAACCGCGCACGGAGTCGGCCGACGCACCGGTGAGCTGCACCTGCGCATCATCGAAGCTCGTCGTGAGATCGCGCAACGCAGCCGCGTACTGTACCGCCGTCTTCGCCGCCTCGAGCTTGCCAATGGAACGCGCGAACACAGCATCGATATCGTCATCGTACAGATCACGATGTGCATGGCGCGCGCGCATCGCACTCCACAGCCGTGCGCCGGCGAGCACGCGCGCGCCCATGAACGGATATGGATCGCTGTCGTAGTATCCCGGCAGCGTTGCTGGCTTGCGAACCGCCGGAAAGCGAAACGCGCGCGGAGCACGGCCCGCCCTGAGCAGCGTCATGGCCGTGCGAACAGCTGGCGCGGTGTCGGCCGACGCCGCCGCGGCGACGAGGGTGTCGGCGAACAATCCACTCGACCCATCGGCGTGCACCAGTTCACCCGTACGCAGGCGCACGACGAGTCCATCACCAATATCGACCCGCACCGTTGGCACCAGGGCATCGTCGCGGACTCCCTCTTCACCAATCAGTGTACCACGCGCGCTGGCAATGAGTCCGAGCACACTGCGCGGCAGCACGGTCTGCCCGTTGGCCAGCACCATGATGCGACGCGGCGTGGAAGCGCGCGGCATGAGCAGGCCGCCATCGCGCACCAACCACGAATCGTCGAAACGCCACTCGCTGGCGTCGAAGCGCATGCCTCCTACGCGACGCGTGCGCACGGTGCTGCGCGTGAATGGCAGGCTCGCCAGCTGCTCGACCAACTGCGTTCGCGCAAAGAACGCTTCCACACTATCGGGTTCCGCGAGCGACGACGCGCGCAAATCGAGCACCACCCGCGCTGGTGGGTCAGTGAGCGCCGCACGCACACTCACCGCGGCCGCTTCGTCATAACGCGATGCGGTGGGCACGCGCAGCACCAGAATGCTATCGCGCGTGCGCTCGGCACTCACGCGCGCGTCAGCCATCGCCGGTGCGCTCGCGGCGCCGCGCTCCACCTGCGACAGCGGATCATCCAGCACGGCGAGAAAGCGTGTGTACGCCTGCTCCAGTGCCTCGGTACTGTTGGCCGCGCGGACGAGCGTGACCGCCCGGATGAAGGCCGAGTCGATCGGCACCCCTCGAACCGCAGCGGCCGGATGATGGAGCGACGCCAGGTGCCACACCCACGACAATCGGGCGAGTCGAGCGATTCCGGCGGAATCGGAGGCCTGCGCCTCTGGCTCGGGCTGCGGAGATAACAACGGCAGCCGCACACCGGGTTGAACCGCCGGCTCCGGCAATGACTGCGGTGCACTGGTTATCGCTGGCGCTTTGGTCACCGGCGTGCAGGCGCCGAACGCCAGGCAGGCTGCGACAGCACCAAGCGCCACGCGGACCGACACCACGGAATCGAAAGCTCGCGTCATATTCCCCAAGATACGCGCACCGCCTGTGTCGCGAAGCACCAACATCGATCCAGTCGCCCTACGCCCGTGTCCGACACCACGCACACCGCCCGCCTCTACTACGACGACGCCCGTTTGCTGCGATTCAGCGCGTCGATCACGGCCCTCGCTGATGGCGGTCGCATCGTGTATCTCGACCGCACGGCGTTCTATCCCACATCGGGCGGCCAGCCGAATGACTGGGGAACGCTGGGCGACATCGCGATTGTCGATGTAGTCGACGAAGACGATCGCATTGCACACCATCTCGCCGAGCCGATCGGCGTGCCCGTTGGCGCGATGGTCGTCGGCCAGATCGACGCGGTGCGCCGCTTCGATCATATGCAGCAGCATAGTGGTCAGCACCTGTTGTCAGCGTTGCTCCATGACAGCTACGGCTGGCCCACGGTGAGTGTCCACTTCGGACCGGACATCTCCACGCTCGATGTCGCAGTGGACGACATCCCCGCCGACGCGCTTCCCGCCATTGAGCGGCGCGCGAATGCACTCGTCCTGGAGAGTCGCCCGATTACGGTGAGCTACGAGGACGCCGCTACAGCCGAGGGGCTTCGCAAGGCAAGTGACCGAGATGGTGAACTGCGCATCGTGACCATTGAAGGGCTCGATCGCAGCGCCTGCGGTGGCACGCACGTGTCGCACACCGCGGAGATTGGTGCGTTGTTGGTGCGTCGCACCGAGCGCACCAAAGGCAACACGCGCATCGAGTTCGTGTGTGGCTATCGCGCCATTCACCGTGCGCGGCTGGATGCCGAGCTGCTCAATCGCACGGCGCGCCCGTTGTCGGCTTCACCCAATGACCTCCCCGATCTCGTGGAGCAACAGCAGTCGCGCGTGCTCGAACTGGAGCGCGAGCGTCGCAAGCTGCTCCAACAGCTGGCGGTACACGAGGCCAGTGCCCTCTGGAGCGGTTCAAACGCCGACGCGGACGGCATTCGTCGCATACACGTTTCGTCGACTGGTCCTGTCAGGGAAATGGAACCGCTGGTGCAGCAGCTGGTGGCGCTTGGTTCGTGCGCAGTGCTCGTCACGCAAACCGGGTCATTCGCCCTATTGTTCGGCTCGGCGGCAGATACGAACATCGATGCGGGCCAAACACTTCGCACCGCCTTACAACAGGCAGGCGGGCGCGGTGGCGGTTCGTCACGAGTGGCGCAGGGATCGGTGCCCAATGCCGAGGCTGTCGACACCGTGCGGGCCGCGCTGGGGTTCATCACATAGACATTGCACTGAGTGAGCTGCGGGCTCGCTTGAACGGAGACATCATGTTGCGCAGTCATGGATCAGCGATCATCGCCAGCCTTGTGGTGGTTGCCGCTGCGGTCGAGGCCCAGCCTCGCGTTCAGACAGGGCTGATTGCGGGCGCCAGCATCGCCACGCTCGCGAATCTTCCGCGCGATGTCTCGGTCCCATCGGCGACGGCGACCGCGTCGTATCGGGCTGGCTTTCAGGGCGGACTGTATGCGCAGATTCCCGTGAGCGCGCGCTTCTCGCTGCAGCCGGAAGTGCACTACGTGCAGAAGGGCGCCTACTTCGAGGGCGGACTCGTCGACCCCGGTGCCGGATCGGTGAGCAATGTGTCGCTTCGACTTGGGTACGTAGACGTTCCGGTGCTCGCGCGCTTCGATCTGGGTCGTCGTACCGGCCTGCACCCGTTCGTCGTGGCCGGTCCGTCGCTCGCGCTGCGCATGCAATGCACATCGTCACTCACGACGAACACGCTGACGCTCAAGTCGGAGTGCGACGAAAACGGTGAATCGCAGGATCCGTTTCGCAAATCCGATATCAACGGCATCGTCGGCGCCGGGCTCGCCACCACGTTCATGGGACGTGGCGTCGCCGTGCAGGCCAGAATGAGTCAGAGCCTCCGTTCGGTTGGCAGCAGCAACGCGCAGAGCAGCGGCGATTTTTCGCCAAAGAACCGCGCGATCAGCATCGTCTTCTCGTTCACGCAGTAGGACCGACGCTAGATTCGAAGGATGAGCCTCTCCATCGCACGTCCCGATGCGGGTGAGCACGCCCCGTATTTCGCGAAGTACATCGACGCCGCGGCCGCTGAACTCGCGGCCGGAAAGGGCACCGACATCATCGCGCTGCTCGCCTCGCAAACTGCCGAGTGGCGCGAGCTGATCGGGTCGGCCGATCCGGCGCTCGCGTCGCATCGATACGCGCCGGGCAAGTGGACGCTGGCTGAGTCGCTGGTGCACGTGGCGGACACGGAGCGCGTTTTCTCGTATCGGTTGCTGCGCATAGCGCGCGGCGATGCGACGCCGCTGGCCGGTTTCGAACAGGACGACTGGGTCCCCGAAAGCCGCGCCGATCGTCGGTCGCTCTCGGACATCCTGGCCGAAATCGAGGCGGTGCGCGCCGCGACGCTGATCCTCGTCCGCTCGCTGGATGACACCGCGGTTGCACGGATGGGCGTCGCAAGCAACAACCCCGTTTCGGCGCGTTCGCTGGTGTGGATGCTCGCCGGCCACATGGCGCATCACCTCACGATCACGCGCGAACGCTACCTCGCGTAGAAACGCGCTGGGAAATCGCGGCAAATCCGCGCGCCACAGCGGCCTTGCAGTGAATAGATTTGAGGGCTGTGGCGCGCCACAGCGGTGCGCCCGGCCCTGACCTGCGCTTTCGGAGCCCGCGTGTCCGCTTCTGCTACTACCTCGCCTGACACGGTTCGTCTGGCGATTGATACTGTTCGCACGCTCGCCATGGACGCCGTCCAGGCAGCCGAGTCGGGTCACCCCGGCACCCCCATGGCGCTCGCGCCTCTCGCGTACGCCCTCTACACGAAGTACCTGCGTCACGATCCCAAGGCGCCCGGGTGGGTTGATCGCGACCGATTTGTCCTATCGGTCGGTCATGCGTCGATGCTCCTCTACGGCACGCTGCACCTCTCCGGCTACGACCTGCCGCTCGAGCAAATCAAAGCGTTCCGTCAGTGGCACAGCCTCACGCCGGGCCATCCGGAAGTGCATCACACGCCGGGTATCGAAACGACCACCGGTCCGCTTGGGCAGGGTGTCGCGAACGCGGTGGGTCTCGCAATCGCGGAAGCGAATCTCGCCGCGACCTTCAATCGCCCCGGTCACACGGTTGTCGATCACCACACGTACTTCGTTGCCGGCGACGGCTGCCTCATGGAAGGCATCTCGCACGAGGCCGCGAGCTATGCCGGTCATCTCAAGCTCGGCAAGCTGATCGGCTTCTTCGACGATAACGGCATCACGATCGACGGCAGCACGGCACTCACCTGCAGCGATGACGCCGCGAAGCGTTTCGAGAGCTACGGCTGGCAGGTGTTGCACGTCAGCGATGTGAATGATCTCGCGCAGATCGATGCCGCGGTGAGTGCGGCCAAGGCCGACACGACGCGTCCGTCGATGATCATCACGAAGACGCACATCGGGTTTGGGTCACCGCATCGTCAGGATACGGCGAAGGCGCATGGTGAGCCGTTGGGCAAGGATGAAATCGCGTTGACGAAGGCGGCGTATGGTTGGCCCTCGACCGAGCCGTTCTTCATTCCCGACGGCGTACGTGAGCATTGGGCGGAAGGCGTTGCCTCGCGCGCCGCAGCACACAGCGATTGGCATGCGCGCTTCGACGCCTACAAGGCCGCGCATCCCGAACTCGCCGCCGAGTTCAACCGTCGCATGCATCGCGAGCTGCCGGCGGCGGTGAACAGCGCGTTCCCCACGTTCGACGCGAAGAGCGGCAACGTCGCAACGCGCGCGGCGAGCGGTGTGGTGCTCAACGCGATCGCGCCGGTGGTGCCAGAACTCATTGGCGGCAGCGCCGACCTCGCGGGCTCCAATCTCACGATGGTGAAGGGCGCGCCGATCTTCTCGGCGAGCGAGCCCGGCGCGCGCAACTTCACGTTCGGTATTCGTGAGCACGCGATGGGCGCAATCATGAACGGCATGAGCCTCCACGGCGGCATCATTCCGTATGGTGGTACCTTCCTCGTGTTCAGCGACTACATGCGTCCGTCGATTCGCTTGGCCGCGCTCATGGGCGTGCAGGCGATCTATGTGTTCACGCATGACTCGATCGGCTTGGGCGAAGACGGTCCCACGCATCAGCCGGTGGAGCATCTCGCGGCACTGCGCTGCATTCCAAACTTGCTCGTCATTCGTCCGGCCGATGCCGACGAAGTGAGCGAAGCGTGGCGCGTTGCGTTGTCGCACAAGTCAGGACCCACCGCGCTCGTGCTGACGCGTCAGAAGGTGGCGTACATGGCGGAAGCGGCGCGTGCGCACGACGGTGTGGCGCGTGGTGCGTACATCGTTGCCGATGCGGCGGGCGCCGCACCCAATGTCGTGCTCCTCGCGAGCGGCTCTGAAGTGGAGATCGCGCTCAAGGCGCGTGAAGCGCTCTCGGGCGAAGGCATCCATGCACGGGTCGTGAGCTGCCCAAGCCTCGAACTGTTCGCGCGCGAGCCGATCGAGTATCGCAAGCACATCCTCCCCGCCGGCGTCCCGCGTGTCGCCGTCGAAGCCGCGCATCCGGCCAGCTGGTACCGCTGGGTGGGCGACACGGGAGCGATTGTCGGCATCGAAACCTTCGGCGCCAGCGCCCCGGCACCGGTGCTGTACGAGAAGTACGGCATCACGGCCGAGAAGGTGGCTGAGGCGGCGCGTGGGGTGGTGGCGCGTTAGCCTGAGAGGATCGCGTTAAGGCGAGTTAAAGCCTCACGCGGAGCGCACGGAGGGGGGCGCGAAGGATCGCGGAGAACTGCA
>CBHWDN010000054.1:0-14714 GCA_966112585.1 uncultured Gemmatimonadaceae bacterium | reverse complement strand
TGACCCTGCTGGCCCTGCTGACCCTGCTGACCCTGCTGGCCCTGCTGGCCCTGCTGACCGCGCTGGCCGTTCTGCTGCCCACGCTGCGCGGCTTGTGCGGACGCGACGCGCTGCTGCAACTGCTCCATGCCCTCCACCAGATCGCGTGTGCGCTCCGCCGTGCGCTCCGCCTGGCGATTGGCCGGCTCACTTTCGAGTGAGCCCGTCGCCGAGCGCAGGCGGTCCGACACATCGCGCAGGTTTTCGCTGATCTGCCCCTCAAAGGCGCGCGCGTAGTCTTCCGAGCCGCCACGAGCGACTTGCTTCGAGAACTCGATCTTGTCAGCCAGTCGCGTGTCGCGAATGGCGTCAGCCGCTTCCGCCAACTTGCCGGCGGCCTTCGGCTGTTCCTTGCGCGAGTTGCGCGACAAGCGATCGGCGTCGCTTTCGAGCTGCTTCACATCGCGCGTGAGATCGCTCTTCTGCTGATCGAGTTGACGGAGCTGCTCCGAACGCTGAGCGCCGCTCGTGCCCTGCGCCTTCTGTACGCCTTCGGCGATTTCTTTCTGACGCGACTCGAGATCACGTGCGCGATCGGCGAGCTGCTGCACACCGCGCTGCGATTCCTGATTGCGTTGCCCTTCGATGTTACGGGTGGCGCGATTGAGTTCTTCGAGCGCGGCGCCGCCCTGTGCCTGCGAACCACTCGCTGCGCGACGCATGTTGTCCGCCGCCTGCTGTAACCGCTGCGCGGCCGCTGCAAGCTCCGGATTGTTCTGCTCACGCGACAAGCGCTCCAGCCGGCGCGCTTCTTCCTCGGCTTGCTTCGCGAGTTCACGCTGCTGACCGCTCGTGCTGTTGCTCTGGCCACCTTGCTGACCCTGCTGCCCGCCCTGTGCACCCTGTTGGCCACCCTGGGAGCCGCTCGCGCCTCCACCACCACCCTGTTGTCCACCGTCCTGCGCCATGCGCTGACGCATCGCGTCGGCCATGCGTTGCATGCGCTCATTTTCCTGCTGCTGACGCTGCGCGAGGCGACGGAGTCGCTCCAGTGATTCGTCGACTTCCTGCTGCTGCTGACCGCCCCCACCGCTCTGCTGCTGTTGCACGGTCTCGTACTGATTGCGCTGCTTGTCGGTCTGCAGCTCGAACAGATCGGCAAGATCTTCGGCGCGCTGGCCACCGCCGCCACCACCGCCTCCGCCGCCACCACCACCGCCGCCCATCTGCACCTGCACATCGCGGTACATTGCCTCGGCGCGCTGCAAACGCTGCAACGCTCGCTGCTCCGGCCCAAGCGCTTCACCGCCACGCACGCGACCCAACTGCTCCTCGGCGGCCTGCAATTCCGTCACGGCCTGCGCAAGCTCGCTCTGGATCTTCTTGAACATCGTGTCCTTCGACGCCACACCACGTTCCGTGAGACGCTGCACGAGCTGCGCGACATCGGCCTTGAGCTTGCCCTCGGCGATCGCGAGCGTCGTCATGTCTTCGCGACGCTTCTTGTCCCCCGTCGACGCACTGTCGCGCATCCAGTTGAAGGTGCCGGCCACAACTTCCTTCTGACGCGCGGTGAAGCCGTCGGGTGAGTCCTGCTGCTGACCGCCACCGCCGCCGCCCTGCTGCTGCTTCGTGTCCGACTGACGATAGTCCTTGCCGAACGGACGCACTTCGAGGAAGTACACATCGCTCGTGCCGGTGTGACCACCGCCGTCCTTCGCGTCGGCGTAGTAGGCAACCAGATCGCCCGGCTGTAATCCGAGCTCCTCAAGGAAGAGCGTATACGCGCCACGCGCATCACGCGGGCGCTTGGTGGTGCTGTCGGTGACCACGACGGTTTTCTCCTCACCACCGTTCACGCGGTAGTGGAGCGCCATCTTGGTCACCCCCAGGTCATCGCTCGCGCGAATGGCCATGGTGACCTCGTCGGTGTTCGACACCTTCTCATCGCGGCCTGGCTCTTCGATGCGCACGATCGGCGCACGGTCGGGAATCGCATCCACGACGTACTCGACCTGACCGGCCACCGTCGTGCCGTCGACCGTGGTCAGGTCGACATGGTAGAAGCCGCTCTTGCTCACGCGGAATGAACCAACGACGGTGCTATCGCTCTCGCGATTCATCTTGATGGTGGTGCCGTCGTCAAAGCGGAGTGCGCCACCTTGCACGTTGCGCGTCACCCTCGCGCGCACCTGCACATTCGTGCCGATCACCGCAGCGACGTCGCCACCGTCGTCGATGGTTTCGCTCGGCAGGCCGCTGTACGCCGGGAAGCGCAACACGAGCGACACATGCGAGACCGCGGGCAAGTCCGTCACTGTGATGTGGAAGACCGGCGAACGGACATCCGCTGCTTCGATGTAGTACTCGGTTGGCGCAATCACGTCGAACAGACGCGACCGGAACTTCACACTGTCGGCGTCGGGCGCCATGGGGAGGCGCTGCCACTCGCCGGCAGTGTCGCTCCGGAACACGATCTCCGCCGCATCGGCGGCAAAGCCCACCATCGCGGCGTGAATTTCGATCGCGCCGCCGCGCGGCACTTTCGCGTCACCCGGCTCGATGCTGAGCATGCGCACCGGTGTTGCCGCCTGCGCCGTTCCAAAGGGCACGAACAAAACCTTCGCGCCATCACGCACCCACTGTGGGCCAACGAACAACACGAGTGCGGCAACCGCTGCGACACCGGCGAAGGACTGCACCGCGCGCTGCATGCGCGACCGTTCGAGTCTCGCGCCCTTCGGGAATGGCGCAATGGCCGCCGCCGCGCGCGACATCACGCGATCAGACAGCGACGGCGACGGGCGATCGGCCTTGGGCACATGGGCTTCCTGCACCGCAGCGAGCAGCGCCTGTCGCAACTCCGGCGCGCGCTCCTCGACGTAGAGCGCAAAGCGCTCGTCGGTGCTTCGTTTCATGAGCGGCACTATGAGGCCGCGCACGATCGCAAGTACAATGAGCGCGTAGCCAATGCCGCGCGCAATCATCGGAGCTCGCGCATCGCCAGCAAAGAGCGACAACACGGCCAAGGTGGCGCCCACAGCGAGGACTGCCGCCACGGCAATCCATACCAGGGACTCGAGAATCAACCGCACGCGCCATTGGCGCCTGAGTTGGGCGAGGGTCGTGAGCAACAGACGATCGGGACTCATCAGCGCTCCTCCGCAGTAGCGGTGGCAGACGGACCTGCAACTACACCTTGTATCGGACGACGAGCGATGCCACGACGACCGGTCGTGGCCAATACCGTTTCCACCAGCACAACCAAGCCAGCGATGATCAGCAGAATGCGCCACGGGTTCTGGCGACGTTCCAGCTCTTCGGGCGTTTCCGGTGCGCCGGTGCTCTTCGCGCTATCGGTCGCCACTGCGGTGCGCACACCCAGCAACAGCTCAGTCGTATCGATTGGCGTCAGCTCCGATTCACTTGTCGCCACGTTCACCGCGAGAATCGCTGCCGGCTCACCGGTGACGCGCTCGCGGTACGCGGTGTAGACACCGCCATCGGCGAGCGGGACGGCATTACCACTCGAATCGGCGCGCGGACGCACCAGCTGACCGGTGGGCGTCGTGACGACGGCATCGGTGATTGATGGCGGCACAATCCACGATTCGCCCGTCAAACGCCATAGCGGCGTCGCATCGCGCCCCGAGGTATGCATCATGAGCTGACGCACAAACGGCAGGAACGTCGGTTGCAATGGGAAGTCGCCACCGCTGTTGTCGACCGGCAACGCCACCGTGACCGCGCGGCCGTCGCCAATACGCTGTTCGATCAGCGCGGGCACGCCATCGTCGAAACGGGCGAGCACATCAGCGCTCGGCTTCGCGTCAAGTCGCGGATAGCGCCACAAGCGCACCGCGCGCAGTGCTTCAGGCACATCGCGGAAGGGCGCAAAGAGCGGATGGTCGAGTCGCAGGTCGCGCAGGGCACCACCGCGATCAGCGACACGATCGGCCATGCCGCCCGCCTTTACCGGCAGATACGCCGGCAAGTCGCCACGCCGAGCGGCGAGTCGCGGACCTGCCACAACTACGACACCGCCACCTTTGTGCATCCATGCATCGAGCGCCGCACTGGGGGTCGGGGCGACATCCCAGAAGAGCACCACACCCATCCGCGCGAGCGCCTCCGCACTGGCTGGTGCACTCGCCACGCGATCGATCACCACCGCCGGCGCCTGACCGATACCCAGTGCGCGTTCGAGGAACATCGTTTCGCCACCTTCCGGCGCCACCAGCGCAATGCGCAGTGCGTCATCACGCGGCACCACCGCCACCATGGAGTCGTCGGCCACGAGTGAATCGGGAGTCAGCGCGACGCGCACACTCACTGCGCCGTCGGGCGCCGGCACCGGCGCAAAGGTCACCACACTTTCTCCGGTCGCACTCAACGTGGCGTTCTGTGAGCCGGCATCGCGCCCGTTGATGGTGAGCGCCGCTTGCACCGGACGCGCCGCCGTCAGGCCATGACTTTGCACACGCGCCTTGACCGCGAGCATCGTGCGCTCACCCTGCTGCACACGCTTTGCTTCCACGGTACGAATGGCGCTGTTTACCCACGTCGGCGCACCAACGGCAATGCCGCGCACCTTCACACCGGCCGGCAACTCCACACCAGCGATTCCCTGCGCCGACGCACGCTGCAAATCGGAGATCACCACGATTTCGGCCGCGGCAAACGGTGCATCGAGCAGAAGCTGTCGCGCGACACGCAGCGCAGGTGCGAGGCGCGTACCACGATGCATCGGTGCCAGGCGAACGAGCGAACCCTGGGCACCAGCCTTATCGGTCGTGAGACGCTGCAGCACATCAGCCGCGTCATCGTACGCCACCACGGCCACCCGATCGCCCGCCGCGAGGCCTTGAATGACCGCCTTGGCGGAATCGAGGGCACGCGGGAACACACCCTGATAGCCCATGCTCATCGAGCGATCAACCAGCAACACCACCGCACGCGTTCGCGCGTCGCCCGCCGTCGATTTCTTTTCGGTGAGCACCGGACGCGCAAAGGCGAGCACGAGCAGCGTGAGCAGCAAGGCACGCAACAGCAGCAGCGGCCAATCACTGATGCGCTGACGACGCTCGGTGCGAATGGGCAGCTTTTCGAGGAACATCAGGCTCGGAAAGCGCAGCGGCCGGTCGCGGTCCTTGTGCCTTAGATGCAGCAGCACGGGCACGAGCAGTGCGCCAAGTCCAGCGAGGAAGGCGGGAACCAGGAACCCGAGTCCCATCAGCGCACCCGGCTGCGCGAAAGGCGCGCGTCGAGGTAGGCGTGCAGCGCGCGATCAAGCGGTTCGTCGGTCATGATGCGCACGTAGTCGGCACCGGCGGCAATCAGTCGCGATTGCAGCGCACTCAGGTGATCGCTCACCAGCGCCTGATACTTCTTGCGCATGTCACCCGGCTTGAGGGGAAGCAGCTTGCCGGTCTCCGCATCCTCGAACGTCGTGTCGTCATCTCCGGGCAAATCGCGTTCGGCGGGATCGACCAGATGAAAGACGATGACATCATTGCCCGCCATACGAAGCGCGTCGACCGCGCGACCGATCAGTTCGGGGCGCTCATAGCAGTCGGTGACGAGCACCAGAATGCCCGCGCGTGAACTGAGCAGGCCGATCTTCTCGATGCTCTTGACCAGCTGACTCGATCCACCCGGCTTCGTGCTGGCCAGCGTATGCAGCATTCGCTGGAGATGTCGTACGCTGGGCGGAATGACTTCCTGCAAGTCCTGCGTGAACGTCGCGAGCCCCACGCGATCGCCCTGCGCCTGTGACAACCAGGCGAGCGAGGCGGCGAGCATGCGGCCGTACGCGTACTTGGTGACCGGGCCACTGCCAAAGTCCATCGAGGCCGACGTGTCGAGCGCAAAGAGCACACTCGCGTTCGTGTCGGCGTCATACTCCTTGATATAGAAGCGATCGGTGCGCCCATAGACGCGCCAATCGATGCGCCGCAAGTCATCGCCCGGCTGATAGGAGCGATGTTCGGCGAAGTCGAGCGACGAGCCCTTTCGGATCGACCGGTGCTGCCCATGCATGAAGCCATCCACGACCGTACGCGCGAGCAGCGCGAGGTCGGAGAGCTTTGCCAGCAGGGCAGGGTCGAGAAAGGAGGCGGGAGCGACGGCCACGAGTCAGCTCGAGTGAGTGGTCACGTCGCTCAGAGCGCCGACCGCGGCACGGGCACCGAGTTGAGCAGCTTCTCGACGAGCGCATCGGTCGTGAACTTTTCCGACTGCGCCTGGAAGTTGATCAGCACACGGTGACGGAGCACCGGACGCGCCAGCGCCTTCACATCATCGAAGCTCGCGCTCGCCCGTCCCTGCAGCAGCGCGCGCGCCTTGGCACCCAACACCAGCGACTGCGCCGCACGCACCGACGCGCCGTAGCTCACATACTGCTTCACGAAGTCGGGCGAGCCCGCGCCCGGACGCGAGGCGCGCACCAGCGCCACGGCGTAGCGCACCACGGCATCAGCAATCGGCAAACGACGCACCACACGCTGATAGGCGAGAATCTCTTCCTTGGTTACCGCCGGCTTCACCGCTTCCGGCGGCAATGCCGTCGTCGCCTTGACCACGGCGATTTCATCTTCCTCGGGGAGATAGTCGAGCATCACTTCGAGCATGAAGCGATCGAGCTGCGCTTCCGGTAGTGGATACGTGCCTTCGAGTTCGATCGGATTCTGCGTCGCGAAGACAAAAAACGGCTTGTCGAGCTCGTAGGTACGTCCCTGCACGGTGACACGCCGTTCCTGCATCGCTTCGAGCAACGCGGCCTGCGTCTTGGGCGGCGTACGATTGATTTCGTCGGCGAGCAGCACATTCGCGAACACCGGACCGGGCATGAACGCGAGTCGACGCTGACCGGTGGCCGGATCATCCTGAATAACGTCGGTACCCGTCACGTCACTCGGCATCAGGTCGGGCGTGAACTGGATACGCGAGAATTTGAGATCGAGCGCGCGCGCAAGCGTCGAGATCAACAACGTTTTCGCGAGACCCGGCACACCAACCAGCAGGCAATTTCCGCCGGCGAACAGCGCCACGAGCGCCTGTTCGACAACGGCGTCCTGCCCGACGATCACCTTGCGCAGTTCGCTGGCAATACGCTTGCCAGCACCCTGCAGTTGATCAGCAAGGGCAGCATCGTCGAGTCGGTCCAAATCAACGGCGGGTGCGGTCACGCGAAGCCTCGAGTGGGAGGGGTGGAGAACATCAGCGGCGACTGAGGGCGTAGATGACGTAGTTCACGCCGATCTTGTACGCCTCGTTCGACAGGTCGATCGGAAACATCCCGGTGTCCGAAAACTCCCAGTACTCCGAGATGTCGTTGTTGTAGTCGGCAATCGCGAGCAGTCGCTTCGAGATGTCGTTGTCCTCGAACCATCCATACCACGAGGACGGACCACCGTAGTAGGGATGGTTGTAGTTCAGCGACTTGATGCGATAGAACGAATCGAAAATCGGATGCTCCGCCGTCATCTGAATTGGCCGCAGCTTCGGCAACGCCTTCGCCATTTGCGTGGTGAGGTTGAGCCAATCACGCGGCGTGAAGTCGTCGAAAATGAGGAAGCCGCCCTTCGTCAGGTAATTGCGCAGCCCCAGCACTTCGGCGTCGTTCGGCACCCAGAAGCCCGGCTCCGCCATCAGCGCGATGGGGAACTTCCCAAGCTGCGGGTCGTCGAGCGTCATGATGTTGCTTTCCAGCGTGCGTGTCCGCGTGGTGGACAGCTCGCTGATGATCTTCAT
Organism: uncultured Gemmatimonadaceae bacterium; assembly: GCA_966112585.1. Classification (GTDB taxonomy): domain Bacteria; phylum Gemmatimonadota; class Gemmatimonadetes; order Gemmatimonadales; family Gemmatimonadaceae; genus Gemmatimonas. The sequence continues at coordinate 6,983 of CBHWDN010000054.1, read as the reverse complement.
GAAATGCCGCTCGCCGCGCGGATAGTCATGCGTCCAGGGTGGCGCACCGCGAAAACCAAAGCCGCCGTTGTCGCCCATCTCGTACCGGACGCGCACCCACGTGAGCCGACCGTCGTAGGGGACGTTCGGTTCGATCGTGATGCCGCGACCGCCACCACCGCCACGACGCTGCGCGTCAGCATGGCTCGCGAGACTGGTCACGAGAGCAAGAACTGCGAGCGCCTGAATTCCTCTGCGCATCAGTGCTTTCCTCCACGCAACTCCAGCAACAGCGCCTGTGCCTTCTCGAAACTTGGCGCCTCCTCGAGAATCTGCAGCACCTCACGACGGGCAGCCGCAGTATCGCCTGCGCCCGCCAATGCCTTCGCCAGCTCGTAGCGCGCCTCGAGCAGGTCCGTCGGACGATTGAAGATCACGGCGCGACGTTCGCGAACCGCCTTTTGCTTATCGCCAACGGTGGTGGCAAGCGTTGCCAATCGGCCATGCAGCTGCACGTCGTACGGCCACATCCAGTTGAGTCGCTCGAGTGACGCCACTGCGCCCCGGAAGTCGCGACGCGCCTCCTGCAGATTCGCCTCGAGCATGTTCGCCTCCCACGCCGTTTCATCGCGCCTGGTGACGATCTGCACCATCGAGAGCGCCATCGCGGTGTCTTTCTTCGCGAGCGCGATGCGCGACAGATACCACGCCGGACCGTCATCACCGGCGTACTCCGGCATCAGTCCCATTGCTTCCTGCAGCAAGGCGCGCGCAGAATCGGGCTGCACGTCCATGATGCCTACCGCGGCGCGCATCGCACGCATGAAACGGCCACCGGTGCTGTCCTTTGCGGAAAGCCCCTGCGCACTGGCAAGATCCTTGACGTACAGCTGCTTGATCCACGCATCGAACTGCGCATCGACCTGCGCCGGCGTAAGACCGAGCACCTTCTGAAACGCAGCCGGCGTGTCCATGCCATCGCGATACGCGACCAGCATGGCCGGCATGGCCTTCGCACCCTTGGTGCGTTCGACCCATTCGCAGAACATCGACGCCTGGAAGTAGCTGTTCTGCGTTTCGTCTGGCGTGCGAGGACGGAGGAAACCGTCATTGAGCTCACTGGGCTTTCTCACCTGGCCAGCGTTCATGGCCACGAGCCAGCCGAGCGACGCCCGCGCGCCCCACCCGATGTTCGCGCGACGTTCCTCAACGACCGACAAGCCTTCCGAAATCCACCGCGGCACACGATGCGCCGACGCGCCAAGCGTGAATGCATGCGTGAGCTCGTGCCACGACGTGCTCCCCCAATTGAAGGTGCCGCGATCTCGGGCACTGGGCGCATCGAGCGCGAGGAAGCTGCCGAAGCTCACACCGAGTGCACCAAGTCCAGTAAGCCCCAGCGTGCGCACCGAGAAGTCGGCGTGCTGACGGAAAAACTCCAGCCGCACCGGCGTGGGCGGCGCGTATCCATAGCGCAGCTGCAGCGAATCGTACGCCTGCTCGAGCAGCGGCATCAAATACAGCGCGAGCAACGGTGCTTCTTCAGGCGGCGCCACCAGCTCGAAGCGGCCTTGCTTGATCGTCTGGAATCCCTGCATCTTGTCGAGCAGGTCGAGCGAGTTCTTGTGCCACAGGTTGAACGCATCGAGCGCAAAGGCGCGATCGAGCGCCGCACGCCCTTCAGCGATCTGCCCGGTGCGCATCTGATTCGTGCCCAGCACTCCCAGTGCACGCACATTCAGCGAGTCATAGCGCACGGCCTGCTGCGCGAGCCGTACGGCCTCCGCATAGCGACGCTGCCGTACCACGGCATCGGCCAGCTCCGTGAAAAACACCGATGGCTGCGGTTGCACCGCACTGCTCGCACGCAAGGCCCGGCGGTACGTCGCAGAATCACCGGTGACATACGCGGTCGCGCCAAGGATCGACCAGCCGTCGAGATTCAGCGAATCCGTTTCAGCGGCCCTGATGGCGTAGACACGCGCCGAATCGAAGGCCTCGCCCGCGAGAAACGTACGCGCAACGAAAGCCAGTGCCGGAGCGTTGTTCGCGCGCGCCGAGAGACTCTTGCGCGCCGTGGCAAGCGCGGTGGGCTTCCCTTCGAACTCCTCGACACGCGCCATGCCAAGGAGTGCGTCGGCGTCGTTCGGCGCGCGCTTGAGCACCAGCTCGTAGCTCGCGCGCGCATCCGGCGCGTTGTACTTGTCGAGGAACAGATCGCCAGCGCGACGCTGCGCCTCGAGATTGGTCGAATCGAGCGCCGTGGCACGATCGAATGCGCGCAGCGCCGAACGCACGGCGTTCGCGTCGCCGGTGCCAAGCAAGACGTACGCACGCCCGGCCGACATGTTCTCGCTGCTGTTCGCGTTGGTGCTGCCCTCATACGCCGCAGCGATGCGACGCGCCTGCAGCGTAGCCGCAGCACGATCTCCACGCGTGAGCGCGCGTTCGGCCGACTCCACCTCGCTGCGCCACCGGTCCGGACCGGCCGCGCGCGGCTCCTGCGCGCAGGCAAGCGCCGGCGCAGCAAGCAATGCGGCAAACAACAGTGTGCGGGTCATGCCCCACCTCCGGCCGCCTTGATCGCTGCTGTCTTTTCAGCAATTGCCAGCAGCAGCCGCTCGAGTTCCGCCTCGTACGTAGCTGCCTCCATGGTTGCCTTCTTGCCGCGCAGCACCGCGACCTGCGACTCGAGCGCCTGCCGCTCGGCGATCAACGCCGCCACGCGAGGGTTGTCAGTCGCCGTGGTCTTTCGTCCGAAGGTGATGCGACCAGCGATGAGCGAATCGCTCACCACCGCGTGCTCAGTCAACATGCGATTGGTACGCTCATAGCTTTTGGCGACTTCGGTGCGCGCGAAGCGAAAGGCTTCGAGCACACTCAGGCGGCCATCCTTGTCGGCATCGGCATCGTCCGACGCGAGCGCCGCGGCGAAGAACTTCATGAACTCGCTTTCGTTCTTTTCCAGCGCTGTCCGGGTGGCACTCACCACCACACGACCGTTCGCCGCGAGCGCCGGCACGAAATCGCCGCTCCCGGTGGCAGTGTTCACGAACACGACCTGCTGCTGCCCGAACGGCGCGAGCCACGATGCGTATTCGGCGGCCGTGGCATCGGGACCTGGGAGATTGACCTTGGACTGCGGACCTTCACCGCTTCCGTGCCCAATGAGGAGTACCATAAGCACATCGCCCGGCTTGACCATCGTGGACAAGCGCACGAGTGCTGCGCCCACGTTTGCCTTCGTGGACTGACCGGTGAAGCGCGCGCTCCTCGTGGAGTCCTCGCCCAACACAATGAGACTCGAGTCGGTCACGCCCCAACGAGTTTTGGCCGCACCACGAATGGCATCAACCGCCGCTTCGAAGCGCGTGCGGAATTCCGGTGCGCCCGACAGTCCTTCCACGACCAACACGTGCGTTCGCTGTGCATGCGCCGCGGCCGGAAGCAGTAGAAACGCGGCAGCACTCAGTCGAGCAATCAGAGAGGTCATGACAAGCCTCTCCAGCGGCGATAGCCCCACTCCGCGCCCAAGAGGAGCAGGAGCGTGAGGAGTACCGCAGGCATATCCCACAGATCCTTCGCCTCACGCACGGTGACGCCGGCATTCGTATAAATGGCGTCGTCGGCCAGCTTCCCCGCATCGGCGATCGGGTAGTAGCGACCGCCCGTTTCGTCCGCGATGCGCTTGAGCAGCGAGGTGCGCAACTCCGCCTGCGCGACATCGGCGCCACGTTCGTCAACGAGCAGTGTGGTCGATGCGGTCTGCACAGAATCCTTGCCACGCTGCGACACCGCTTCGATCACGAAACGACCGGTGTCATTTGGCGTGAAGCGCGCCGAGTAGCTGCCATCGTCGCGCAGCGCCCATTCGAGTGGAACAGACTGCGTCTGGCCGCTCGGCGATGTCACGGTGGCTGTGACGGTCGCGTCGTTGATGTCGGCGTAGAGCGGCGTGCTTACATGCGCGCGAATCGTGACGGGTTCGCCGGGCGCAACACGCGCTGGTGTCGCCTGCAACTCAAAGGGCACTGGCGCGTCGTCGACAAGCCAACGCGTCATCTGCCGCCAGAATGTCTGGTGCGTGACATCTTCCACGGGAATGGAGGTGTCCATGCGCCAGAGCCACGAGTCCTGCGCGCCGAACACCGCGCTTACACCGCGTCCGTAGTGCTGCGTGGCGAGAATCGGGATGTCGCTGCGCCCACCCTCAATGCGGCCAGCCAGCAGCAGCGTGGCTCCGGCGCGCAGTGCACCAAGGTTGTTCACGGTGGTGAGCGCCGGCAGCGAATCCCAGCGACGCTTCGATGCGGCGAGCGATTCGCGCAGCTGCAACGCCGGATGCGTTTCCCCTTCACGCGTGGGGCGCACCATCACCGGTGTTGCCGGCCCCTCTTCATTCACCTTGCCGGCGCTGATCGTCAGCGGCAGCACATCGGCGAGTGGCGTACCCGCATACCCGCCTTCCGACAGCGACGCGCGTCCGCCGAGTGCGAGCAGACCGCCACCACGGACACTCACAAAGTCGGCGAGCATGCGCAGCTGATCGATCGTGAAGAATCCGGCTTCGACGCTCCCTAGAATGAGTCCGCGATACTGAAAGAGTTCTTCGCGCGTGGTGGGGAAACCGCCCAACAACTCCATGCTGTCGCGCACCCCCAGGCGGAGATACTTCCGCTCCGCGCTCCGCATCAGGCCAACGACCTGGATGGCGCTGTCGCCGGCAACGGCGCGACGCAGAAACGGAAACTCGGGACGCGGCTCGCCTTCTACATAGAGCAGACGTTCGGTGCCGCCGCGAACTTCAAGGCTCGTCTGCCACTCGTTGTTTTCCGTGACGAGTTCATTCGCGAACGGACGCGCGCGTACGGCGATGCGATGTACGCCCGGTTCGAGTGGCGGCAATCGCAAGCGCGCCGTGACCAGGTCACCCTGCGCCGCCGGCTTTACGTTTTCGGTTGCGACGACTTTGCCGTCGGCTTCCACCGTCACGGGGACTTCGTTGGATCCCGCACCGCGAATGCGCACGTCCGCTTCCACAACCGTGCTGGCTCCGCGCAGCGTGGTGCGCGGTGCCTGCACACGCTCAATCGCGACATCCTTCGCAAAGCGTTCAGTACCGACGCCCACCGTATACACGGGCACCTTCCGCGCACGAAGCGCGAGCAAGGCGTCATCCAGGTTGCCACCGCCGTTGTCGGCACCATCGGAGACCAGTACGACACCAGCCAGCGGCAATCCGTTGAGATCTTCGCGCACACTCGAAAGCGCCTGCGCCAGGTCAGATCGCGTGCCGGTTGCATGCAGCTCGCCGACGCTCGCCATCGGCACGCCATCGGCCGCGAAGCGGAAGCGTCGTACTGCGAAGCGGCCACTCAGCGCCTTGAGTAGCGCCGTGGTATCGGTGAAAACCTTCTGTGTCGCAGCAACACGGGTGGTGTCGCCGCTACCGCTACCCAACGAGGCGTCGCGGATCTGCATGCTCCGCGAATCGTCAAACAAAACCGCCAGCACATTGCGCTGCGGCACCGCCGACGCAATCACTAGTCCCGGCCGAAGCAGACACGCGAGCACCAACGCGGCAATCGCCGTGCGCAACAGCCCAAGCACCGAACGATCCACGATGCGCACGGTGCGCAGTCGTGCGTGCTGCACGATTACCACCAGCCCGATCACGGCGGCCGCAACGCCCAGCACCACGAGCGGGACAACAGGGGCCACGACCAAATCGCCACGGGCGAAGGCTCGTGGCGGATACTTGAACAGCCAGGACGCGACGATGTCGAACCAGGAGCCCACGAAGTCTCGGCGGGAACGGGACGGAGGGACGACGGCGGACGATACAGGAGGGAGGTGCGGCCGAACGCGTACTTATCGATGAGACACCACATCCCCCGAAAAGGGGGACCTACCGTGGACGCGTTTCGGGCACCAAGTGTTGGGGTGCCCGTCGTCGATACCCCCAGTCTTAACGTCCGGTTCGGGCCGCCGTCCAATCGGACAAGCGGGCGCCTCGGTGGCGACCGCTGACACCAATACGGAGGAAGTCCCGCATGCGTAGCCTACGCTCCTCATTTGCACTCGCTGCCGCGCTTGGTCTGTCGGCGGCATCTGTAGTTCACGCTCAGCGTCCGGCTGCGCCTCGTCGTCCCGCGCAAGCTGCGCCGGCACCGAATGCGCAGGGCGCTCCTCCGGCGGGTGCTCCCGGTGACATGGGACCCGGCATGGCTCGCGGCCGAGCTGGCGGCCCCGGCATGCGTTTCGGTGGCCCCGCTGGATCACCGGCCGCTCGCCTGCTCGGTCTGCGTCAGCAGCTCGAGCTGACCGATGATCAGGTGAAGCGCCTCGAAACGCTCCAGCAGGCGGCGCAGCCCAAGTCGTCGGAAACGGATCAGCTGCGCGCTCGCGCCGATCTGATGGATGCGATGAAGGGCGACGGCAATCTCACCGCCGCGCGGGCTGCGTTGGACAAGATGAACCGCATCCGTACCGACGAGCAGATCGCTCGTATGAAGACCCAGCAGGATGCGCGCGCGGTGCTCACGGCGGCGCAGAAGACCAAGCTCGACAATTTCCGTGGCCAGATGGGACGCGCCATGCGCGACCGGCAGGGCCGTCCCGGGAACAACCGACAGTTCATGCGTCAGCGCATGGGCCGCGGTCCGCAGGGGCAGGGCTTTGGCCCCGGCTTCGCGCCGGGTGCTCGTGGTCGGATGATGGGCCCGCAGGGCATGGGACCGCGCGGCCGCCAGGGCGGAATGCCGCCGATGGGGGCGCAGGGATTCCGGCAGGGGCCGCAGGGTGGTTTCGCGCCGCAGATGGGACCGCAGCGGTTTCGGCGCGAGGGAGAAGTCCTACCCGATTCGTCGGGGTTCTGAGCGTCGGCGAGATTGGAAACCCCTGAGGCATCCAGGGGGAAGGACGTGAAAGGGGGGAGGAATCGAGGACTGCACGAACGCAGTCCTTGATCCCTCCCCCCTTTCACGTCCTTCCCCCTCGACGCC
>CBHWDN010000053.1:0-15941 GCA_966112585.1 uncultured Gemmatimonadaceae bacterium | reverse complement strand
ACAGCACGTACGTGAAGAACCCGCCGTACTTCGACGGCATGACGATGACGCCGCCGGGTATTCGCGCGATCAGCGGCGCCAAGGTGCTCGGCATGTTCGGCGATTCGATCACCACCGACCACATCTCACCGGCTGGTTCGATTGCCGGTGCGAGCCCGGCAGGCAAGTATCTCAACAGCCTCGGTGTCGAGAAGAAGGACTTCAACTCGTACGGCGCGCGTCGCGGCAATCATGAAGTGATGATGCGCGGCACGTTCGCGAACATTCGTCTCAAGAACGAACTCACCGGCGGCAAGGAAGGCTGGTGGACGGCTACGGCGCCGGGCGCTGAACCGGAAGCGATTTACGATGTGTCGATGGCCCGTCAGGCCGCCGGCGTGCCGCAGATCGTTATCGCGGGTAAGGAGTACGGCACCGGTTCGTCGCGTGACTGGGCGGCCAAGGGCACGATGCTCCTCGGTGTGCGCGCCGTGATCGCCGAAACGTTCGAGCGCATTCACCGGTCGAACCTCGTCGGCATGGGCGTGTTGCCGCTCGAGTTCGTGAATGGTGAAACGCGTCAGAGCTTGGGCCTGACGGGCTTCGAGACGTATGACATCGAAGGCATGAGCGAAAGCCTGACACCGCGCGCCACGCTCACGGTGAAGGCCACCGCGACGGATGGTTCGGTCAAGAGCTTCAGCGCGCGTTGCCGCATCGACACGCCGGAAGAAATGCAGTACTACAAGAACGGTGGCATCCTGCCGTACGTACTGCGCAGCCTCGTATCGAAGTAAGCGACTGCTCGCAGTAGGAAAACAACACGGGGGCGAGACGGCATCACTGCCGTTCGCCCCCGTGCTGCGTCAACCATGCCCCTCCGCATGGTCAACGGACCCGTTGTGCAATTAGCGCGTCAGGTCTTCTGGATGGTCCGCGATACCCGCCGGCCAATCTCCCTGCGCCGCTTCGGTCAGGAATCGACGAAGCGGTTGTGTCTCGAATCGTTTCTGCGCGAGCGCGCGCAACCCGCGACGCAGCACATCGGTTTTGGTCAGCCCCGTGTCGATGGCTAACCGTTCAAGCAGCGCGGCGTCCTCCGCTGAGAGGTAGACGCGAATCGTTTCGTGAAACCCTTGCTCGCGTGTCGTCACCGCTAGTCTTCCTTGCCATCACGGTTCCGATCACGGAACGCGCGGAAGGCGGAGCGAATGGCGTTCTGTACTTTGGCGCGCACCAAACCGGGCGTGTTCGCTTCGGCGGGATTGTAGAGCCCCCCACTGGAATTCACGAACCACGGTGCGACGTCGAGCAGTACAGTCACGTTGTCACCGCCATCCTTGATGGTGAGTGGTGACGTGAGCGGCACATCGAGTTTCGCTTCGACGTCGTTCACGAAGGTGAACGGCGTGCCGTTGTAGGTACCTTCGAGGCGTACGCTGATGTCACGGAAATCCGGATTCGCCTGGCGGAAGGCCAGATCGGCGGAGTCGGAGCTCGTGACCTTGTGCACCGTGAGACGCACGCGCGAGTAGGTGCCCGCGGGCACCGCCACAGTCACGCGACCGGCGTCGAGCCCCGAAACCGGCAAGGTTACGAGGTAGGGACCGACACGAATGGTTGGACACTCGCGTTCGTCCTCGTTGTCGTCCTTGCTCTTTCCATTGTTGTCGGCGGCAACATCGCTGCTGCTCGAATCGTCCGAGCACGTCGCAGTCGCTGTCTTGAGCTTCACATCGCGAATTACCAGCTGCGCCTTGGTGATGACGATGTTGTCGGTGCCGCGAGAGATCGTGAGGCCTGCGTCGTTCGCGTTGACGGCCACCCCGGTACCGGTGGTTACTCCGGACTCGGCGAGCACATTGGCGGAGACCGAGGCGGTCGCCAGTTGAAAACCGACGCCAACCTGGCCGTCCCCATTCGGCCTGGTGCCGTCGCTGCAGGCGGCTGCGCTGGTCAGCGACGCGAACGCGAGGGCCGCGCGCGTGAATCGTGAAGTCTTCGTCGACGTATTCATGGAGGTAAGTTGAGTCAGCTTCGGCTCGAGTGTCCGTGACCCAGCGCACCGGATGTACTGTTTTTCAGCCCTGCACCGGTGCGAAACATCACACGCTCACAGCATGGGCTCGCCGCGAACTACAGTCTTTGACCCGCCTTGATGTGATCACTCTGCTCGTCAATCCGGCCGCGGGAGCGGGACGCGCTGCGGCGCTCGCAAATAGTGTGGAGCGCGCGCTTGGCGCTTACGACACGGTGAAGCGTGTCGAGACGGCCCGGGGCGGCGACGAGCGTCGACTGGCGCGGGAAGCGAGCGAGCAGGGCACGCATGTGCTCGCTGTAGTCGGCGGCGACGGATCGGTCCATCATGCTGCGCACGGCGTACTCGATGCCGGCGGCCGCACACCGATGGCGATCTTCTCGGCCGGCACTGGCAACGACTTTGTGAAGAGCTTGGGCACCCCGGCGCACGACATTGCGGCAATGGCCTCACGCGTATCCAAGCGCATCGTGCGCACGATTGACGTGGGCTATATCGACGATGTGCCATTCATCAACGCTGCCGGCTTTGGCTTCGATGTGGAAGTACTGCGTCGCATGCAGCAGCGCGGCGCCGGCTCGCTCGTGAGCGGAACCGCCGCGTATGTCCTCACCGCACTCGGCGCGCTCCTCGGCTATCGCGGCTTTCGCGCGGCGCTCGCTACCGGCGCGACCGCCGAGCGCACGATCTCGCAGACGCGACTGATGACCGTGATTGCGAATGGCCAGTTCTTTGGCGGCGCGTTTCGCATCGCTCCGGATGCATCGCTCGATGACGGCGCACTCGATATCATCGACATTGGTGATGTGTCACCGCTCGCGCGAATACCGGTCTTTGCCGGTGCGACACGCGGAGCGCATGTGCGCTCGTCGCACGTCACGGTACAACGCGGCGCAGCGTTTACACTCGAGTTCAGCGCGCCACCGCTCTACGAGGTGGACGGCGAGATCATGCAGGCGGTGGGGCCGGTTGTGAGCGTGCGAGTCAAGCGCGCGGCGCTTTCAGTGCTGGTGTGATGCATTGATGTGGATGGCGGCGCTTTGCGCCGCCTTCAATTTCTTGAACCCCTTAGGCGTCGAGGTGGGAGGACTTGGAGGGGGAAGGAGTCCAGGTTTCGCGTTCGACAGTTTGTAGTGTCGCGCAACGCACCTCGATCACTTCCTCCTTCAAGTCCTCCCACCTCGATTCCCAAGGGGTTCACGAAACAAAAAGGCGGCGCGAATGCGCCGCCCTTCCTTAACAAAAACGCGTCGACCCGAGTAATCGAGCCGAATCTCGATCCCCCGGGTCGCGACGTTGCCCACGCCCCCTCCACGAAGCGTGTCCTACTGTCCTCTTCTCTCATTCAGACACCAACCTCCTTGGAAAGGTTGCTATCTGTTGTGGCAATTGGTGTATCGAATTCGCGAAGCCCAGCTGAAGCAACGATGAAGCCACGTGCTCCTGTCGTATGTGATGCAGCTTGCGATTGCGCGCGGGGTTGATCGCAGCGTAACGGCTTCGCTTATCGCGGTGTGCGAACCTGATGCCCGATCAAGCCGCCGAGTACGGCGCCGCCGAGTGCACCAACTGCCGCACCCTTGGCCTTGTCGCGCGACGAGATCACACCGATCGCGGCACCAGTCGCGGCACCGATCACCGCACCCTTCGTGGTATTGGTGCGACCCGCACCGCTACCTGACCCGCTGCCGCCACTGCCACTACCCGATCCACCACTGCCCGACGTGCGAACGGTTGTCGTGCGCTGCGGCACGTAGACCACCGCCGGACGCGGCGCCGGATACTGCTGCTGATACACCGGCTGCGGGTATCCCTGCGGATAGGCCTGCGGATAACCCTGCTGCGGATACGCCGCGTAGCCCTGCGGATACGGCGCGTACCCCTGCGGATATCCGAGCTCCGCCGGGCTCGCGAACTGCGCGCGATTGGCGGGTGCCTGCGAGGCGGCCATCAAATCGGCCTTCAATTGATCGTCCACGGACGAACCGCGACCGCACGCGGTGAGAACGCCGAACGCCAGCGGGATGAGTACGACAGCTGCCCATCGGGCCTGCGGGAACAAACGCGTCTTCGCCATGGTCATCTTCCTCCGTCCGGGCGGAGCTCCATGCCCCGCCACCGGAGCCTTCTAAGGGCAGTCATCGTGCCACAACAAAACCGGCCACTTGGACGTGTTTTCGAGAGGCAGGTCACCGAAAAACGCCGTCGAGTCGCTTGGGCTGTCCTCAGGTGGGGTCACTCCCCCGTCCGGTGGCGGCGACAGCGACTTCCGGATAGGCTTCCGCTGTCCCTCCCCCCACCGTGCTCGTTCAGGAGTCCTGCATGTCCGTTTCGTCGTCGTTGGTTCGCGCCGCAGTTGCTGCGGCCACGCTGGCCCTCGTACCGTCGATCGCTGCCGCGCAGGGCACGCCGGCGGCCGCACCAACGCCACTCAAGGTCGGCGATACCGCGCCGGATTTCAGCGTCACCTGGGTGACGTCGGCTGGTGTTGAGAAGAAGCCGTTCAAGCTGTCCGAGCATAAGGGCGAGACGATCATCCTCGCGTTCTTCCCGAAAGCCCGTACCAGCGGCTGCACCATGCAGATGGAGAGCTATCGCGATAAGTACGCGGACGTCTTCAAGTCGGGAAAGAAGGTCACACTCGTTGGCGTGAGCATCGACGCCGACACGTCGCTCATCTCATGGGCATCGGATGCCAAGTTCCCGTTCCACTTCGCCGCTGACGTCGACCGCAAGGTTGGTGTCGCGTACGGCGCGAATGCGGGTACCGGCTTCCACAAGCGCTTCCTGTACGTGATCGATCCGAATGGCAAGATCAGCTACGCCGCGACGCCGTTCCTGCAGATGTCGCAGGACGCTTACGCCGAACTTGGCTCTGCCATTTCGAAGGCCGGCGGCTCGCACTGAACACGCTGGCGGTTCGCCGTCGACAGTCTTCGCCGTAACGTTCTGAAATGATGTCGATGACGAACCCGTTCGATTCCCGCGCCCTGCTCTCCGCGTTGTACGACGCGGCCGTGCAGGGCGCGGCGCCGTTTCCGTGCACGCGAGATGCCGTTGCGCGCTGGTGGCGGGAGTCCGGTTTTGCGGCGGACACTCGCGTCCATTTATTCGCGACCGGCAAAGCTTCGCCGGCCATGACGGCTGGCGCGCTCGCCGCATTGAGCGCCGCTGGTGTTTCGATTGTTGGTGGCGTCGTGGTCACGGCGCACGACCCCACGACGAACGAGTGGCATGGCCACGCGCCGCCCAGCAGTGTGCATGTCTTGCGCGGCGATCACCCCGTACCGGGCGCCGCGTCGCTCGATGCCGCGGATGCAATCGACGATGCCGTTCGCGCGATCGAACCGGGCGCGATCGCAGTCGTTCTCATTTCAGGCGGCACCACCGCGCTCTGCGCCGCGCCCATCGCATCGCTCGCGCAGTTGATGGGCGATGCCGACGCGGCGCAAGAAATCATCTCGGGTTTGGCGAACACGCTGCTCCACAGCGGTCTTGCCATTCACGAAATGAACGCTATTCGCCGACGCGTGCTACGTCATGGCGCCGGCAGGTTGGCGGTGCAGCTCGCGCAGCGCGGTGCCACGCACATCGGCGCGTTCGCCATCAGCGACGTGATCGGCGACGATCCATCGGTGATCGGGTCTGGCCCCTGCTCGCCCGATCCCTTCGACGACGCCACGTTTCTGGCGCTGATCGACGCCCATGGGCTGCGCGATCAGCTGTCGCAGGACGACGCGCGCCTGCTCGGACTACTCGGCGACGGAAGGCCGCCAGCAGTTCCCCCGATATCGCACCCTGCATTTGAGCGCGTACACTACGAAGTCGTGTCCGGCAATCGTGCCGCGACGGCGGCGCTCGCAGCGGCCGCGCGCGAACGGGGCGTGCATACGGTCGTGGTGGACGACACGCCGATCGAGGGTGAAGCAGATGCCGTTGGTGTGCTATTCGCTCAACGCGCACTCGCACTCGCACCGTCGGTACCGCCCGGACATCTCGCGCTCATCGTTGGCGGCGGCGAGCCGGTCGTCAATCTCGAGGCAGTGCATCGACGCATGATGGATCGCATGGAAGCCGAACGAGAATCGCGCGGTGCGCATGGCGATTTCCTCGTGCAGCCCCCGCTCAGCGTTGACTTCACGGAGGACGGCTACGAGATCGTCGACGGTTTCGAGCGCCCGATCGACGGTGGCGACGCACTCCTTGGTGGTCGCATGCAGGTTCTCGCCCTCGCCGCGGCGCTGCGACTCGAAGGGCCCGCCGCACGCGGAGACCCAGCCGGCTACCGCGTCACCATGCTCGCCGCCGGCACCGACGGCCGCGACGGCCCAACCGATGCCGCCGGCGCTATCGTGGACGCCGTCGTGCCGTCGCTCGCACGGCGACACGGGCGCTCGCCCGAAAGCGATTTAGCGAATGGACGCTCGTGGTACCCGCTCGAGGCAGCGCAAGCACTCATCAAGCCTGGTCCGACCGGCACGAACGTGATGGATGTCGTGGCGATCCTTATCCGCGGGTAACCCACAACTCGCGACCTAAAGCCCGAAACCCAGAACCGATCGGTTTTGCGTTTCGGGCTTTTGGTACTGGGTTTCGGGTCTTAGTACCGGCAGTCCGTGCTGTACAAATCCTTATTGAACCCTGCGTTTTCCGCGTCCTTGATCGTCGCGAAGCCCACGCGATCGGCCGGCTTGATGAGCTTCACCGTGCTGCACGCCGCCGGATAGAACTTCTTCGACTTCGTGGAGCCTACGAACGGGGCGTTCAGGGCATCGATTGCGTTCGAAATCGACGTCTGGGTGGCGTTCGGTACGGCGTTCTGGACACCGTTGGCCGGCTTTGCGCCAGAGGCGCAGGCGGCGAGGACGAGCGCGGCGGCGCTGGCCACGAAGAAGCGAAGGGTACGAGGCATCGGCGTATGGGCTCGGAAGAGGGCAGAACGATCCGACAGGAGTCTCAGCAGTGACCTAACCAAGCGTCATGACTTAACGTAGTTAAATCTTGACGGTCGCGTCGCGTTGTCAATGGCCGTTCGGCGCCATATCGTCCCCGCCATGTCCGAATCCGAGCAGCCGCCCGAATCCCCCGACGCGTTCAGACGCCGTCCGCGCCAAAGCCGAGGGCAAAAGCGCGTCGAACTGCTCCTCGACGCCGCCGCGACCGTGATCGCCGAGCATGGGCTCGAGTCGGCGACTGCCGAAGCCATCGCGCAGCAGGCACGCACAGCCAAGGGGTCGCTCTACCAGTTCTTCCCCAACCGCGACGCCGTCATCGCGGCGCTGGCGCTGCGCTACGCCGACGAGATGCGCGCCATCCATGAGCGAGCCTTTCCGCTCGATGCGCATGAGCTGCCACTTGATCAACTCATCGATCGCATCGTGCGTCCGCTCGCTGAGTTCCACGACCGTAACCCCGCGTTTCGTCGAGTCTTTGCGAGTCACGAGGGCCCCACGGACGACACGCGTTCCGCGCCGACGCGATTGCGCTCGCAACTCTTCGAAAGCTTCGTCGATCGCCTCGACGTCCTCTTCGCCGCGCGCAATCCCGCGCTCGCCACGCGCGATCGCCGCCGCGCCGCACTCGTATGCGCCACCATCGGTCAGGGGCTCCTTCGCGCGCGCGCACTCGCCAGCGACAAGAAGCCGTTACTTGATGACCTGAGGCGGGTATTAAGCGAGTACTTGCAGCCGCTGCTGGAGCCGGCGGCGGTGAAGAAGCCGCGCAAGCCCAAGCCATAGCCCGCAACCTCAAACTCGAACCCCAAACCCACTAACTGATCAGTTTCTGAGTTTGGGGTTCGAGTCTCGAGTACGGGGTCACCGCGCGAAATTCGCTATCTTTCCCTCATGTCAAAGATCGTCCGTATCGGCATCGTCCAGGACACCGCGTCCAACGATTTGCAGGCCAATGTCACCCGGGCCGTGGCGCGTGTTCGCGACGCGGCCTCGACGGGTGCGAAAGTCATTTGCCTGCAGGAGCTTTTCAACGCGCCGTACTTCTGCAAGACGGTGCGCCCCGAGCATTTCGATATCGCGCAGCCGGCCGATGGGCCGGTCGTGCAAACATTCCAGGCGCTCGCCAGGGAGCTCGACGTCGTTATTGTCGTGCCCTACTACGAGCGTGAGGCGCCGGGGCTCTATCGCAACTCGGCGACCGTGATTGACGCCGACGGCTCGGTGCTGGGTACGTATCGGAAGATGCACATCCCGCACGACCCGCTCTTCGAAGAGAAGTACTACTTCGCACCCGGTGATCTGACCGGCGATCAGCGCCATGAGAAGCACCCGGGGTACAACGGCTTCCGCGTATGGAAGACCAAGTACGCCACGATTGGTGTGCTCATCTGCTGGGATCAGTGGTATCCGGAAGGCGCGCGCATCACGGCGCTGCTTGGTGCACAGATTCTGTTCTATCCCACCGCGATCGGCTGGCATCCGGCGGAGAAGGCCACGTTCGGCGACGCGCAGGTTGATGCATGGCGCACCGCGCAGCGTGCACATGCGATTGCCAACGGGGTGTTCGTTGCGTCGCCAAATCGTGTGGGCTTTGAACCCGAGCCGGGCACCGACGGTCTCGAGTTCTTTGGCCAGTCGTTTATCTGCGATCCGTTCGGACGCTATCTCGCACAGGGCGGCACGGAGCCAGCGATTCTCACCGCCGACTGCGATCTCGACCTGATCGAGGAAACGCGTCGCAACTGGCCGTTCCTGCGCGATCGTCGCATTGACGCGTACGGACCGATTCTCAATCGCTGGCTCGGCCAGTAGATGTACACACCCGAGCAGGTAGCGGGAGAAGCGAGTCTTATTTCCGCCGGCGTCAGTTGGCTTCACTCGGCTTTGAAGGATATGCACGCGACAGGGAAAGCACCGGCGGTCCGCATGCCCGCCGAGTGGGAGCGTCACGACGCCACGTGGATTGGCTGGCCCCATCACGAGCCAGATTGGCCCGGCAAGTTCGGGCCGATTCCCTGGGTGTACGCCGAGATCGTGCGCGCCCTCGCACCGTACGAACGGGTCGAGATCGTCTGCCATTCGAACGACGTGATGGCCGAAGCGCGCGAGAACTTGTCGTTGCACGGTGTCGATCCGTCGCAGTATCGCCTGCATCTGCAGCCGAGTGACCGCGTGTGGCTGCGCGATTCTGGTGCAACGGGCGTACATCGCGCCGACGGCAGCGTCGCGCTCGTGCAGTGGGGCTTCAACGCCTGGGCCAAGTACGACAACTACGCGCTCGATGCGCAGATTCCCGGTCGCATGTCCACCGTGAGCGAGCTCCCGCTCGTGCGCGCGGTGCGTCATGACACCGGCGAGCCGCTCATTCTCGAAGGCGGCGGCATCGAGACCGATGGACTGGGCACGATGCTCGTCACCGAAGAGTGGCTGCTCAGCGATGTGCAGGTGCGCAATCCCGGCTACACGCGTGAAGACTATGAGCGCGCGTTCTCCGACTACCTGGGCATCACCAAGACCATCTGGCTTGGTGAAGGATGCGTTGGCGACGACACGCACGGACATATCGATGACATCGCGCGTTTTGTGGCGCCCGGCGTTGTCGTGCTCGCGCATGAAGAAGACACGTCCGATGAGAACCACGAGCGCTCGCTCGAGAACCTCACGCGATTGCAGCAGGCCACCGACGCACGCGGCGAAACGCTGCGAGTGGTCACCCTGCCGTTTCCACGCGCGGTGGTGATGGATGGCATGCGCTTGCCGGCCAGCTACGCCAACTTCTACATCGGCAACGGCGTATGCCTCGTGCCGACGTTCAATGATCGCAACGATCGCGTTGCACTCAACACACTCGCGGAACTGATGCCGGAGCATCATGTCATCGGCATCAACTCCGTTGACCTGGTGTGGGGGCTCGGTACGCTGCACTGTCTCTCGCAGCAGCAGCCGTCCGCACGAAACGGAGCGCCGGCGTGACCGCCGTACCACCTGGCAACGAGCCTGATCAGCCAATCGACGTGACGCCGCCCAAGCCCGAGCAGACTGAGCCCGAGCTTCCACCCTGGGCGCGTCGCCCGCAGCGCGCGGGGTCGCCGCTCACGGAAGAACGCCTCGCGGCGTACATCGGCCCAAAGTGGTTCACGACGTACGGGCGGAAGCTGGCACCGTTCCTCGACGATCCGACGTTCGTGCCGACCTGGAACTGGAGCGCGGCACTGTCGCAGATGCTCCTGCCGTCGTCGTGGTTCCTGTATCGCAAGTTGTACTTCCCGTTTGCGATCTTTTTTCTCGTGCCCGGTATCGCGCTCAGCATGCTGACAAACGGCGCGAATGTACCCACGACGGTGGCCGAGCTGTCGAAGCCAGAGAACGAGTTCGTGCTCATGATGATGGGCGCGGTGAACTTTTCGGCGGCGCTCGCGGCCGGTGGCACGGCGAACTGGTTCCTGTTCCGTAGAGCCCGAGCGGCCACCGCGTTTGTCGCGCAGCAGCAGGTCGCTCCCGAAGAGGACACCGCGCTGATGGCACGACTGGGCGGGGTGAACAAGATGGCCACGGCACTTTTTGTCACATTGACGCTGGTTATGTCTCTTTTCCGCCTTGCCGTTTAGTGGCAAGCGCTCGACCGTGGGTCCTGCTGAGCTCGGCGCTCAGCTTTTGAACGGCCGACCGGCAGGGCCCCGGGCTTTGGTGACGAACGGCGTGTTTCCGCTGTTGTTACAGCGATGACCGACGCGGAGCTGGTCGCCCGGACCCGTGCCGGAGAGCCGGATGCCTTTGGGACGTTGGTCGCACGGTACTACGACGCGTGTTGGCGTTTTGCCTACCACATGTTGGGGGAACGGGCGGATGCGGAAGACGTGGTTCAGGACACGTTCCTACGGGCCTATCTCGCGATAGGTCGATACGACGAGCGTGACCAGTTCCGCGGCTGGCTGTTTCGCATCCTCACCAATCAGTGTCGCAATGCACAGACCTCTCGCGGTCGACGCACCAGGCGCTTCGTGCAGGATGACGTGGCGCTCGATTCTGCGCCGGCACCAGTCACCGGAATGTCCACCGGCGTCGAGGATGCCGCGCTGATCAAGGCGCTGGCCAAGCTGGATCCGCTGCAACGTGAAGCCTTGCTGTTGAAGTACGCTGAAGGGCTCGAGTACTCGGAAATGTCGGCGATGACGGGTGCTGGAGAGTCGGCCTTGAAGATGCGGGTGAAGCGCGGCAGCGAGCGGCTGCGCGCCCTGCTGGGAACCATGCCGGACATTTTGGAGGAGCGGTGAGCACGAGTCCCATCGACGACGGATACGACGCCGAGCTGGCGGCGCGAGTCGCTGCGAGCTTCGCGGCGATGCCGTCGGCGTCGGCTACGCGGGTGAGCGCCTGTGCGGCGTCGGTGCTGGACGCCGCCGACGCTCGGAAGGTGCGCGTGCTGCAGCCTCGCTGGTGGTGGGGTGCCGCCGCCGCGGCCGTGCTCGTCGTCGCGGTATCGCGCCCATGGCGCGCGGATCTGCCGCAACGGGCCACCGACAGCCTCTCGACGCGAAACACGCTCCCGCCCGCTCCGGTTGGCAGCACCACCGAAGACGCCTCGGGCGCGGTGCACTTTGAGCTCGCGCTCCCCAAGGCGGCGACGGCGGTTTCCATCGTTGGCGATTTCAATGGGTGGGACGAGAAGGCCACGCCCATGGTGCGCGATGGCGGGGAATGGTCGGCCAAGGTCGCGCTGCCACCAGGGAGACATGTCTATGCGTTCGTGATCGACGGCTCCACCTGGCTCGTCGATCCGCTCGCGCCGCAGGTACCTGATGCCGGCTACGGCCCGGCAAACGCCGTCATCGTGGATCCGCGCTGATGCGCCTCCGTCTGCGGACCCACCAATGAGTCTCTTCGGCACGACGCTGTTCGTTGTCGCGCAGTTGGCTACCAGCGGGTTGCCAGCCGCGCGCGTCGTCGTGTCCGATACCGTCCCCGCGATCACGGCGCAGGCGCGTCAGCTCGATGGGGCAATGCAGCCCGCTCAGTTCGATGCGTCACGCTTCGATTCGCTGACGGCGACGAGCCTTCGCAGCATCTTCGACGAAGCGTACGATCGTGGCCTCCCCGTACGCATTCTGGTCAACCGCGCGCTCGAAGGGGCTGCGCGCAAGATCAGCGGCCCGCGTATTCTGCGTGTCGTTCGCGAATGGTCCGACGCGCTGGCCGCTGCCAAGTTCGCGCTTGGTGACGGAAGCACCGAGGCTGAACTCGACGCCGGCGCCACCGCGATTCGCGCGGGCATCGAACCGCGCACGGTCCAGACGATTCGATCGACTCGTCCCGCCGGTACGGCGGTCATGGCATTGGTCGTGCTCACCGATCTGGTGGGACGCGGTGTGCCATCGCCCACTGCGCGCGAAGCGGTCATGACGATCGCGAAGCAGCCCAAGTCGGATGACATGCTGCAGGGGCTGATGCTCACGGTCGCCAAGAATTCTCAGCGAGGGCCCGGTATGGCTCTCGACGCGCTGAATCGCTATGTTCACGGGACAGTCACCGGGACACTCACGCCCGGTGCATCGGCAGGCAAACCAACTCGCCCACCCGATCCGTGACGCTCGCCCGCCCTGCATTTCGCGCGTCGCGCCGCCACTCACTGAGCCAAGCGCTCAAGAGTCGCGGATGGGCCGTGCCATGCATGCTATCGAGCGCGCTCGCTGCGTTGACGCCGGTTTTCGATGTCGACGCGCAGACCCGTGGTGATGCGCCAATCGCACCCGCGGCCACGATCGGACCGGTCACCGATGGATCCACGCTCTCCGTACTCGGCTTGGCGTCGTCGGATGGTGCGAACAGCCTGACCAATCGGAACGAACTGTGGTTCGGCGCGACACAGCGTATCGGTCAACTCGGTCGCGTCAACTTCGCCGCGGTTGGAAGCGGGAATTGGCGTTTCCGCGATGGACTTGGTGGTGACGCGACTCAGCAGGGCATCATCGCGCTGCGTGCGCGCGCGCGACTTGGCGATCAGCGCATCTGGAGCGCCGTCAGCTACGGTCAGGCCAATCTCGACGGCAGCTCCGCGAGCGGATTGCTCGGTGTGACGCCCGTGTCGATGGCAGGCGGCAACACCTTCGATTCTCCCGCTGCCGACACGACCATTTCGCGTCGCATTGACGTGGGGCGCATCAGCCGCGCCGAAGCCGGCATGGTGTCGAACGTCAGCGGCGTGGAGTTCTCGTTCGGAGTGTCGATGGAGCGCGCCTCGCGCGTCACGACACAAACGATCACGGTGAGCGAAGCCAACGCAATTTCGGTCACGACGAACCTGGGGCTCGTTCGTCGCTCCACGAGCCGCACGCAGCGTACGTTGCAGCGCCGCGATGTGGCTACGGGCATGGCATCGATGGGCTTCAACACGGGCCCGACGACCTGGCTGCTGTCGGTTGCGACGCCGCTTATGGCATCACTCAGCGCCGACGATCTCGCGCCCAAGGCCGCACCGGTTCCCACCATTGCTTCCATCGCAATCGTGCAGCCGGTCACGCAGTGGCTGTCACTCGTTGGCGCCGCCGCGTCCAACCCCGCGACGATGGGTGGCGCGCAGTTCCGCGATCAGGTTCCCGGCGGTCGTCACGACTTCTCACCGGTCGTCGCACTCGGTGTGCGCATCTCGCGCTTCCGTGATCACGATGGCGACGGCACACCGGGCGGTATTCTCGCCTTCGAAACGCGCACGCTTGGTGCGGTCGACTCGATCTCCGTCGAGCGCGCACCAGAAGTTACCACACGCTTGGAAGGCGACACGCTTCGCGTGGTGTTGCTGATCGATGCCCCGCGCGCCGAGTCAGTAGAGCTGATGGGCGACGCCACCGAATGGAGCGTTCGCTCGATGCGTCGTACGTCGTCGGGCAAGTGGCGGGCGGAACTCAAACTCTCGCCAGGCATGCACCGCATCATCGTACGATCGGATGGCGGCAAG
Source organism: uncultured Gemmatimonadaceae bacterium (assembly GCA_966112585.1). Classification (GTDB taxonomy): domain Bacteria; phylum Gemmatimonadota; class Gemmatimonadetes; order Gemmatimonadales; family Gemmatimonadaceae; genus Gemmatimonas. The sequence goes on along the minus strand of CBHWDN010000053.1, from coordinate 2,017 downwards.
TGGGTGGCCCCGCCAGGACTGCCGGTGGCGAATGATGACTACGGATCTCCAGTTGGGATGATCGTGGTTCGCGGGAAAAGGTAAGGCCGGGCTTCGAAGCCCGGCCTTCTTCGTTTGAGTTCACCGAGAACTGAGAGCTGAGCGGTGAGAGCTCAGGTTTGAGCCATGAGCATCGAGACTCTCGACGCTCATGGCTCACGTCACAGCTCTCACGGCTGTGCTCTCAGCTCTCAGCTGGCTCGCAGTAGAATTGAGGATCTCTTTCGCCCTGGTGTGCGCTTACTTCTTGGCCCCGCGCACCGTAATCGTCTGCGCCGTCGAGTCCGTGATCCCCGCCCCCGACACGATCAGCGTCAGTCGGTACTCCCCCGCCGGCACGTTCGGAAAGTTGATCGACAGCGAGCGTCCTGCTCCGCCGTCCGGCCTGCCGTTGTCGTTGTATTTGATCGACACCGGCATGATCGCCTTCGACAGACCAAAGAGTGAGCCAAGCTTCTGCACGCCGCTTACGTCGGTACGGAGTGCGCGGAGTTGCACTTGCAGCGGCGCGCCTGGGCTCGCGGGGCGATACATCTCCCAGTAGATGCCGATCTGCGTGCCAGCTTCGATGTCGGTCGAGCCGTAGGCTTGCAGCGCGTTCTTTTCGAGCGACGGATTGAGTGACGGGTCGCCTTTCGCGAGTAGCAGGAAGTCAGAGAGTCGCGTGCCGCGATCGAATGGTTGCACGGTGGTACGAACGCGCGTGGCGCGCTTGCCGCGTGGCGCGAGCACTTCGAGGCTCGCGATCTCCGGACGCGTGAGTGGAACGAGCAGCGCGCCGTTCGCGGCCGCGCTGTCTTTCTTCACTTGCACCGGCGGACGACCGTCGAGCGCATCGAGCGTAACGCCCGCAGTGTAGGGCGAGCGTCCCATCTCGAGGTCGCGCACCAGGCGATAGCCCGCGGCGACCATCGTGGTGTCGCCACGCACGAAGCGCGCGAATTGACTCGGCAGCGCGCCGTACCCCGTCGCGTAGCGCGTCGCGTAGCGCATGCGCGCGTGTTTGCGCATCGGATCCCAATCCGCGGCGGTTGCGGTCAACGGCTTGCTGATCGCTTCCATGGTGGGCATGAAGTCGTAGCTCGGTGTTGGCTCGTGACCAATCACCTGCGGCGGACGCGGATCGGCCACACCGCCGTTCTGCACGCTCCACGCGGCCGGCCACCCATAGCGCACCTGCGATTCGAGCAGGTCGTCACCCCACTGCAAGTCGTACGGAATGCGAGCGAGCGAGTGAATGCGCGACATGGTGCGGCGCGAGTACAACTCGTTTTCGAGGTCATTGCCGTCGTTCATCCACAACGGCTGACCGAGACGGAGAATCTTGGCGTTTTCGCCGGCGCGATTGGCGCAGCCGAGTGCCTTGTAGGTGGTCTGCATCTCCGGATCGAGCCACAGCGTCAGATCCGTCCAAGCGCATTTTTGCGCCTCTGGCATCGCGGCCAGACTGCGCGCGTAGGCCGCCGCAGCGTCCTTGTGTCGATTGGCGTTGTGCAGCGCGAGTCCTTCCAGGGCGGCGCACCACCACGCGGTGCCTTTGCACGCACGCGCAGCGAGAATCGCCGAGTCGGGAAACTCAGCTTCAATCGCGTAGCGCACGCGCATGCCGTTCACCCAATCGTCTTTCGGATTCTCGGCTTGTGCCTGTCCCAGAAATTCGAGGAGCTGTTGCCGCTCGAGCTTCGCATCGGTTCTTTCTGCTGGCGGTGGGACATCGCCGTTGTTGTTCCAGTAGCAGATGCGACCGATCGGCACTTCGCAGGTCGCGTCGGCGCCGCCGTTGTAGAAGCGAAGACCGAGGCGATGATTGCGCTCGAAGGCATCCTGCTGCTGACGTGCCTGTCCACCGAGCGAACTGATCGAACTGCCGGAACCGCGCAGCGGATCAATGGTGGAACGCGTCGTGTCAGGCGCGGCCGCTGCGGACTGCGCGCTCACGGAACGCATCGTCAAGACACTGAGTAGCGGGGGGGGGGGG
>CBHWDN010000052.1:0-16330 GCA_966112585.1 uncultured Gemmatimonadaceae bacterium | reverse complement strand
GCGCGCACGGTGGGCCCCTGCCAAAATGGGGGGCGTCTGCCCCGTGTGTCGGGGGGGCCCCTTCGTGCGCTCTGTGCGAGCTGTTCAGCCGCGATCCGCGATGCTCTTGATAGCACTGGCCAGCCTATCGAGATCAGCCGGCGTATTGAACAGCGTCGGCGTCACACGCACGCAGTCGCCCTTCGCCAGTCCGGTGCGCTGAAAGGTGAAAATGTGGAACTCTTCGAGCAGCGTCTTTGCCAGCGCGTCGTTCGCCGCCTTGTCTCCGCGACCGTGCAATCGGAAGCTCGTGATCGCGCCACACATGCCGGCGTCTTCGGGCGTGAGCACCTGCACGCCGGGCACATTGCGCACCGCCGAGGCCCAGCGATCACGAAGGAATCTCAAACGCGCCGCCTTCTGCGGAATACCGATCGACTTCTGAAAGGCAATCGCATCGGGAATCGCCATCACGGTCGCGAAGTTCGTCGTGCCAGTGTGCAGGCGACTTTCTATCCGGGTGAGCGGCGCCGATTCATCGGCGTGCATGCGATCGATCGCGTCGAGGCGGCCCGCGCGGATGTACATCGCACCCGCACCCACCGGCGCGCCAATCCACTTGTGCAGGTTGAGGCCGATGAAGTCGGCGCCGACGTCGTCGACCGTCAACGGCACCTGACCAAATGAATGCGCCGCGTCCACCACGACATCGGCGCCGCGGGACTTGGCCAGCTCCGCGATTTTCTTCGTGGGAATGATCAATCCCGTCTTGTTGTTGCAGTGCGTGAGCAACAACAGCTTCGTGCGTGGATTGGCGTCGAAGGCTTTGGTGTATGCCTCGAGAATGTTGGCTTCCGACGCCGGCTCGGGAATGTCGAGCTTCGCGACCTTGGCGCCGCGATCAGCAGCAAGGGCGTTCATCGCCCACTGCATCGCGTTGTAATCCAGGTCGGCGTACATCACCGTGTCGCCAGCGCTCACACCTTTGTACTGCACGATGAGCGCCTGCAATGCCTCGGTGGCGCCGCGCGACATCATGATCTCGTCCGGCTTGGCACCAACGAAATCTGCAACGGCTTGACGCGCTGCCGCGGCCATGGGCGGAAAGGCGCGACGCGCGAAGAAGGAGTTCTCGCGATTCACGCGATCGAGATAGCCGTGATACGCCTTGAGCACTGGCGCGGCCATCAACCCGAAGTAGCCGGCTTCGAGGTTGACTACCTCGCTCGTGACCGGATACTGCAGCTTGACCTTCGCCCAGTAGGCCTCGTCGCGCGCCACGGCGTCGAGTGCCCCATCGAGCGGTTCGAGCGGCGATCCGTCCAACACCACGGGCGAATCGGCGGCATGAGCGAGCGAGGGGAGCGCAACGGTCGCGCAGCCCAGCAGCGCGGCATCCTTCACGAAGTCACGACGGGACGTGGTCATCTCTCAGCCTACCGCGCACCGGGCGGTCGGGCAAGCAAGGAACGAAGCCCGTCGCGTCACAACGATGAAAAGCGAGCGCTCGCCTCGTAGCTTTCGACATGGCCGACCCAACCGCTCCTTCGATCGAGACCTCACGCGAGACGCCGTTCCTGGGCGATCTCCCCGCCGATGACTTCCGCGCTGCCGCGCACGCCGCGGTGGACTGGATTGCCGACTATCTCGAGCATCCGGAGCGCCAGGCGGTGCGCAGTCGCGTGCAGCCGGGTGACGTGCGCAACGCGCTGCCCGCGTCACCACCGCAACACGGTGAGGCACTCAATGCGATTGTGCGCGATTTCCACAGCACCGTCATGCCGGGGATCACGCACTGGAATCACCCGGGCTTCATGGCGTACTTCGCGAATACGTCATCGTATCCGGGCATTCTTGGCGAGTTGATGACCGCTGCGCTCAACGCGAATGGCATGCTGTGGGTCACGAGCCCGGCGGTCACTGAGCTCGAGCAGGTCGCGGTCGATTGGCTCCGCCAGCTCATGGGCCTCGGCGACGGCTGGTTTGGTCAGATCACCGACACCGCGAGCGTCTCGACATTCTATGCGTTGGCGGCCGCGCGCGAACGTGCCGGACTCGATGTGCGCGCGAAGGGCATGGCCGGTCGCGCCGATATGCCGGCGCTGCGGGTGTACGCGAGCGAGCATGTGCACTCGAGCATCGACAAGGCCGTCATCGCGCTCGGCTTGGGACACGAGAACCTCGTCAAGATTCCGGCCGATGATCAATTCCGCATGCGTGCCGATGCGCTCGAGCGTGCGATCGCCGCAGACGTTGCTGCAGGCCACAAGCCGATCGCCGTCGTGCCATGCGTTGGTACAACGAGCGTCACCAGCATAGATCCGGTGCCCGATGTGGTACGCATCGCGCGAAAGTTTGGACTGTGGGTACACGTGGACGCCGCGTATGGCGGGCCCGCGGCGATCGTACCCGAGCTGCGCTATCTCCTCGATGGTGTTGACGGCGCCGACTCGCTGGTGGTGAACCCACACAAGTGGTTGTTCACACCAATGGACTGCTCAATCCTGTACACGAAGCATCCCGACGCGCTCAAGCAGGCATTCGCACTGTTACCCGAGTACCTGGCGACGAAGACGCAAGACGTCGCCGTCAACCTGATGGACTACGGCATCCAACTCGGCCGGCGTTTTCGTGCGCTCAAGTTGTGGATGGTACTGCGCGCCTTCGGTGCCGACGGCCTTGCCGAGCGTATTCGCTTTCACTGCGAGCTCGCGCGCGAGTTCGCTGGCATGGTGCACTACGAGCAGGGCGGATGGGAGCTCACCGCACCGGTGCCGCTGTCACTCGTGTGCTTCCGCTACGCACCGGCGGGACTCAGCGAAGATCAGATCGCCGAACTAAACGCGCAGATTATGGAGCGAGTGAACGCCGGCGGGGCCATGTATCTGTCGCATACCAGGGTGGCTGGCAAATACACCCTGCGAATCGCCATTGGAAATATCCGAACCGACCGGGCGCATCTCGAGCGGGCGTGGTCCCTGCTTCGGGAAGCGGCTCAGGCCTGCCGTCAGTAGCTCGACGCCAATCACCGCGTTACCGCTGATCCGCTCGAATGTCACGAAGTTCAACATGCAGTACTCCGTCGTCGTCAACAACGGCCAGCGCGACGCGAAGCCCCTTGGCCCCCAAGATCTGTGTGCTGACTGGCAATTCCAGAGCGAACCGAATCGAGCCATCTGCCGAGAACACCGTGACACGCCGTCGCGACCCATTGTCATGAGGCCACTCTTCTACCCAGATGTTCTCGGCGTTGTCGCAGTAGAGCGCACGGAGCACTGGTAGCAGCCCGCGCGGTGTCATCAGCTTCATCGGCGCGATCATATCGCTGGTGATGACCTTATCGGTTCGATACGTGCGAGCGAATGCTACGTAGTCGGAATCGGTCGCGACGCGCGCTCTGGTGTCGGCACGAATGATCGTCGAGATCCGCCCGGACTCATTCAGCAGACTTACACTGAACTCCTGGTTGTCGGCAATGGCAATCTTCGTTCCGCACGATGTCGCCAACGGCGAAGCCGCAAAAGGCGAGATACCGAGCGAGAACGATCGTTCCGATGGCGGTGCCATGACGTACTGCTCCAGTCCCGGGCGAAGCGGCCCAATCCGACGCGCGGCCCCTGTCGAGTCGACCGCAACCAGTGACATTGATGGACGAGCCATCCCAATTGTCTTTAGTGGCGGGCCGTTCACCCACAACAATGTCAACTGCGCCTGCGTTACGCCGAAGGCCTTCCAAATAAAGAATGAAGAGTCTGGCAACGTCTCAACGCCGATACGCTGTCCCCTGACGATGGAAGAAGGAGCGAAAAAAAACGTTGTACGGCGATTCGATCCATCATAGACCGCGAATTTGTTGGGAGATACGGACCAAGGGCCGGAAATTGATCGAAACTCTCCGGGCCCCGAGCCGCTCCGTCCAACGGTAGCCCGAAACCGGCCTACACTATCGAAAACGAGCAGTTCGTTCCTGCTCTGATGACCGAGTACCAGATCGCCATTGTCAAGGATCGCGGCGCCGCTCAACTGGTGGAACTCCGACTGCTGCGCGCGCGGGATCGAATCGATGCGAACTCGGAGATCCCCTAGCGCTACGACCGATAGGCGATTCTCATCAGGTTGTCCGAGTGGATACGTGACGATACTGATTCCGCCGCTATCGACGCGGACTCCGGATCGCGTTGTCATTTCCCTGGCTCCCAGAGAAGAGTTCTCTGAACGGCAGGCCAGGAGTGAAATGCACGCGAAAGCCGACCGCGTCCAAGACAGCAGAATGCCGAACCTCATCGTTCGAGGCCGCTCGCGATGCGCCCATTCACGGCTTGAATGAACGACCGCCGCTGCTCTGGCGAGTCCAACGACTTGTCGTGCACCATTCGAATCTTTCCTGCCACTACCAGCAGAGTGACTGGAGTTCGCGTGAGATCATGGGCACGCCAGAAAAATCCTTCAGCGTCGAAACAAACCGGGTTCGTCGACATCGCGTTCAAAGACCGAAGTACTGCCGGCTGCTCTTGCGAGGACGCGTAAGCCACAGTGAAAAACTCTGCCTTGATTGCACCGGACTTGCGCACGGCTTCAAGGCCAGGCGCATGTGTTCCACAAGAGAGGCAGTCACCCGACGACACAAACGTGATCAGCACCGGAGTGGCGTTGAATTTCCCGGCATCACGACTGACCCCATCGCTGCAACTCAGCTTGCGACTTACGAGGTCGTCAGCCAACTGAATTCTGCGAACGTAGCGCGTGTCGGGGCGAAGCTGGCCACTCCTACCCTCCGAGCCGCAGCCAAACATCGCCAGACAGGCTAGCATCGTTTTCCAATTCGCCTTCATCGTATGTGCACCCATTTCACTCGCACCTCAGAGCTTGCACCGTCATTGACACTGAGCACAACGAGAGTATCCGGCTCGACGAACGCCATTGGACGCTCGTCCATGTCCGCGATTCCACAGCTGGAGAAGGCGATCCCCGCTTTCAAACAGCGGAACAAGCGGTAGCGTCGCTGATTGCGCGTAGAATCAAACTGAGCATACACCGAGTGAAAGCCAGCATCGTAGACGACAAAATCCAGATGTTCAGTCCAGAGCGAGGAGAATGAATTGATGTCTCGCTGATTCAGTGATAGCGGAACATCCGCGCTCCGACGATAGAAGGGTGGAACGAGGCTCAAAGGCGATAGTTCATCTCCATTCACTTTGAACCGCTGCACCACCGGCGTGACCGACTGTCGACAGTAGACTACCCCTTCGGAGACCGACACACCGACAGAGCGAAACAGGCTGTACAGTCCGTTCCTTCGGATACTCGCAGAATACGTCGGGTCTGGTCGACATCCGATTGATGCAATCGCGCCTGAGCTGTCGACGCGATGGACGAGAGAAGCAACCTCGTTCTTCGCCAATTCGGACGATAGTCCAGAATTGGCGACAATGACCGCCGAGTCCGCCCGCGCGAACGAGGAAAGACTCGACGTAGTCCGGACATCGATCCACTTCAAGATCTTTCCGAACCCATCGAGCACAGTAATCCCATTGGCATGGTTTCTATCCATTACATAGAGGGTGTCACCCACGGCCACGAGCGCGTCGGGCGATATAATCCGCGGCAAGGCCGGCGAGCCGACAGTTAGCGAGTAGACAACTCGACCCTTGCGATCGTATCGTCGAATTGCATGTGCACCTTCGTCGACGACGTAAATTGATGATTGGGAAACTGCAAGCCGGTCACCGCTTACGAATCTCAAGTTTCCCGACGACTCCAGCGTCGTAGCCCCGACCTCGTCGAGAGTTAGCTCGCGTACGCTGTCAGAAGCTATCCAACTCCAGCTTGTCGAGTCCGAGGCATTCTGATCCGACTTCCTTTCGCCGACGCTCCCCGAGTTACAACCGAGCAATGACGCCGCCGTGACCAAGACGACACGTCGGCCAATAGTCGTACGTTTAGCAGGCATAGATGAATTGGCGTATGCCCCACCCAAGAAGCCGACATTCGTTGGCTTCCAGAAGCTCGGCGGGCGACGCGAGGTTACTGTCCGCTTCGATTTGTGTCAATCGACCTAACGCTGATCGTCCCAGTTTGTTTTCTCGCCGAGAGCATGTGAAGGACGAATCGTCGTTCCCGCACCGGTCACGAATGGCTCACAGTCGTGTCAGCGCGCGCCGTCCATCGACGTACCATGGCAACGAAGCGCCTTGGTAGCTCATGTGCTGCAACCGAGAGTCACGCGATCCGATCGTCTCTCGAGTCAGCGAGTTAGCTTCGCGACGAATTTTGTCGCAGCTGCTTTCGCTCTCGCCGCCGCTTCTCCCACCGCACAAACCCCAGCACCGCAGCTGTCACCGCAATCGCGCCGATCACTTCACCCGCGCGACCAAAGTGTCCCATCGCTTGCACGGCGGCTTCACCGGCGGCGTAGCCGACGGCGGTGAAGATGCACGTCCAGATCGCTGAGCCCACCAGCGAGACGGGGAGATAGATGTAGAGCGGTACGTTCGCGGCACCGCAGGCCATCGGCAGAACGATGCGGAGGCCAAAGGCGAACCGAATGAAGAACGACGCCTTGAGTGGATTGTTGCGCACCACGCGCAGCGCGACGGTGCCGGTGGCGCGGGCGCGGGGGAATCGGCGACGAATGGCCTCCCACTTGAGGCGGCCGAGCGCGTAGAGCAGCGCGGCCGCGAGCCAGCCGCCGAGCGTGATCGCCATGATCACTCGGCCGATCTGAAGCTCACCTTCGTGTGCGGCAATCCCGCCGAAGATGGGCCCCAGCTCCTCGGTCACAATGGCCGTTCCGCCCAGCACCACGTAAGTCCACGGGGCGTCGGACAGGGCCGCGAGCCACGAGGCGTTGGCTATGAGAGGGAGGGAGAGGAACGGCAGGCGCATGCGGACAGGCAATCTATAACGAGGCCCCGATCGCAGACGGGCTCGCCTGCCGCGATCGGGGCCATGCTAACGCGATTTAACTGCGATCGCGCTCGAGGTACCCCGGAGACTCAGAAGTACCCCAAACACGATTACAGGTCCGTTCAGTCACCCACTTCCGGAATGGGCATCTCGAAGGTCTTGAACTGACCGGTGTGCGGCGCCGTGATGCCGACCAGCTTGAGCGAGCGCGTACGCAGGCTATCGAAGATCTCGTAAAACGTCGGGATCACGAGCAGCGTGAGCACCGTACTCGTCACGACACCACCAATCACGGCCACACCGAGCGGGGCGCGGAACTGCGCGCCTTCACCGCGGCCGAGCGCCACCGGAATCATGCCGGCGATGAGTGCGAACGTCGTCATGAGAATCGGACGCAGGCGGATCGCGCCGGCCTCGATGAGCGCCTCACGCAACGGCATCCCCTGCACTTCTCGCGCGGACTTGGCGAAGTCGATGAGCAGGATCGCGTTCTTGGCCACGATGCCGCAGAGCAGGATCACGCCGATCAGGCTCATGAGGTTGATCGTGTTCCCCGAGATCGCCAGGGCGCCCATGACACCGATCAGCGACAGCGGCAGTGAGATGAGAATCGCAACCGGGTCGAGGAACGACTGGAACTGCACCACGAGAATCAGATACATCAGCGCGATGGCGACACCGAGCGCGATGAAGATGTTCGTGAAGATTTCCTGCTGCTGCTCGACCTGACCGCCACTCGACAGGCGCACACCCGGTGGCATCTTGACCGCTGCGATCTTCGAGTCGATTGCCGCCTTCACCTCTGACAGCGATTGCCCGGCGACGTTTGCTTCCACCTTGATCACGTTCTCGCGATCGAGGTGATTGACGACCGCCGGACCGAGTTCGCTCTTGATGCGCGCCACCTGCTCGAGCGGAATGAGCGTCGCATTGGGACCCGACCCAACGGCGATCGGCAGATGCGCGAGGTCGAAGCCGCGCGCACGCGCTTCCGGCGACAGGCGAACCATCACCTTGCGTGTTTCGTTCGACTGATCGACCCAGTCACCGGCATCGAGTCCGGCGAATGCGGGACGCAACGCCTGCGCAACGGTGCCGACGCTCAGCCCCATCGAGCCCGCCAGACCACGATCGATCGATACCGTGAGTTCCGGCTTCTGACCCTTCGTGCTGAGGCCAACGTCCACCGCGCCCGGCACTGACTTGAGCGCGGCCAGATATTCATCGGCCACCGTCTGCAGCGCGGCCTTGTTCTGACCGCGGAGTTCGAGCGAAATCTGCTTCTGCTGGCCGGCGAAGTCGTCGGTGAACACCGACACCGACGCACCGCCAATGCGCTGCACTTCATCGCGCATCACCGACGCGAGCGCTTCCGCCGACAGCAGACCCTTCGCATCACGGTCCGCCTTGGGCTCGAGCTTGAAGTACACGTTTGCCTTGTCCACGGCGCCACTGGCACCGCCGGCGCTCACAAAGCTGTACTTCACCTCAGCCTTGTGCTTCACGCCCAATGCAATGACTTCCTGCGTCTTCTGACGGAGGTAATCGAGATTTGCACCCGGCGGCGTCTCGATCGTCATGCTGAGTTCTGCGTTGTCCTGCAGCGGGAAGAAGCTTCCGCCCACCAGCCCAAGCGCCGGCATCGCCAACGCGAAGACGAAGGTGGAAACGGCGAGCAGCACCATGCTCTTCGGATGATCAAGCGCCCAGCCGATCAGGCGGCGATAGTTGGTCGCCAGTCCGTTGAACCAATGGTTGAACTTGTCGAGCTGCCTGGTAAGCCACCACTTCTGGTGCTCTTCCTGATGGGGATCGGGCCAGTAAGCCGACAACATCGGGTCGAGCGAGAACGACACGAACAGCGACACGAGCACCGAGCAGGCAATCGTGAGCGCGAACGGCTTGAACCACTGACCAGCTTCGCCCTCGAGGAAGGCGATCGGTACGAACACCGCGATGATCGAGAACGTCGTTGCCGCCACGGCCAGACCAATTTCGGCCGTGCCTTCTCGCGCACCAGTGTAATGGTCCTTACCCATCTCCACGTGTCGCACGATGTTCTCTCGAACGACAATCGCGTCGTCGATCAGAATACCGATCGCGAGCGACAGGCCGAGCAACGACATCGTGTTGAGTGTGAAGCCGAAGGCCCACACCGCGACGAAGCTCGCGAGCACCGAGACTGGCAACGCCAAACCGGTGATGACCGTGGACCGCCACGAGTTGAGGAAGACGAATACCACGAGCACCGTGAGCAACGCACCTTCAACCAGCGCGTCGACCACGTTGTCTACGGAGTTCTCAACGCGCGTACCCTTGTTGCGCACCACTTCGAATTGCGCACCCTTGGGCAACGTGGGCCGGATCTCGTCCATCTTCTTGATGATCGCATCCGCCACGGCCGTCGTGCTGTAGCCCTTGGTCTTCTTGATTTCGAGACCAACGGCGTCACGACCATTGAAGAGCGCCATCGTGCGCTGCTCTTCATAGCCCTCGTTCGCCGTGGCCACGTCGGCCAGACGCACGACGCGCCCACCCTTCTCGGCCACGACCAGCTGCATGAAATCCTGTGCGCCGTCGAGTCGACCGCGCAGGCGAATCGTCCGCTCGTCGAGCGAACCATTGAGGCGACCAACCGGAACCGCGAGGTTGCCCGTTTGCACTGCGGCAACGACCTGCGGCACGCTGACGCCGGCGGCTTGCATGCGCACTGGATCGAGGCTCACCGTGAGCTCCTTCTTCACGGCGCCAGTCACCGCCACATCGGCCACACCAGGAATCGAGCGCAGTTCGCGCGTGAGTCCTGGATCAGCGAGCATGGTGAGCTGTGCGGGCGACAACGAGTTCGACCAGAGCGACAGCGTCACGATCGGCGCGTCGGTCGGATTGAACTTGCGGAGGATGGGCTCCTCCATTTCCTGCGGGAGATCCTGACGCTTGGTGCTGATGGCGTCGCGAATTTCCTGCGTGGCTTCCTGCAGGTCCTTTGAGAAGAGGAACTGCGTGGTGATCTGCGCGTAACCATCGCGCGCTTCACCGTTGATGTTCTTGACCCCAGAGATCGCCTGAATGGCTTCTTCGATGGGTTCGAGCACTTCGCGCTCGACCTGCTCCGGCGATGCGCCCGGGTACACCACCGTCGTCAACACAACGGGTGGCTGCACCTCGGGAAATTCATCCGTCTGCAGTTGGGTGAGCGCGACCGTGCCGAAGCCGACGAGGGCCAACATGGCCACTACCGTCAGCAACGGCTTCTTGATCGCAAAATCCGAAATGAACATGGCGGAATCGTGAGTGAGGGACGACTAGGCTCAGTTCTTCACGTTCTTCTGCACCGGCGTCGCATCCTTCGGCGACGACACGATGACGGCCGAACCCGCCGAGATACCGCGGGCCGCACCCAGCAACACCGTATCGCCGCCGGCGAGACCCGAGGTGATCTCCAGCAGTTCCGCCGCGTCATCACGCAGACCGACCTGCACTTCGACCTTCTCGACCTTGCCGTTCTTGACGCGCATCACGTTGGCCACGATGCCCGTCTGATCGACGGCCTGCTCTGGCACGAGCACACCGACGCGCTTCTGCGAGGCGACACGACCTTCAACGAACAGACCCGCGACGAGCGAGTTGGCACCATTCGGCACGGTGGCCTGAATGCCCACCTGCTTCGTCTGCGCATTCACCATCGGCGACACGCGCGTGATGCGACCAATCAGCTCGCGGTTGGCGCCGTTCACCGTGAACATCACCGGCGCGCCGACACGCACATCACCAAGGGCCGTAGCCGGCACCGACGCTTCCACGCGGAGACTGCGCGGATCGATCACGGTAAAGAGCGCGGCACCCGGCGCCACAATGTCGCCCGGGCTGACCGACTTCTCCGACACAACGCCGGAGAACGGGGCGCGCACGGTGGCGCTGCGGAGGTTCTTTTCAGCGCTTGCGACACGCGCCTTGGCATCGGCCAACTGCGCCTGCGCGGCAAGGTTCGCGCGCTGTGCGCTTTCGACATCGCGATCGGCAATCGCACCGGCCGCCGACAACGACTGCGCGCGCTTGAGCTCACGCTCGGCCTGTTCGGCCGCCAGTGTTGCCTGCGCCACACCCGAGCGCGCTGACATCGCCGCATCGCGCAGGACGGCGTCGTCGATGCGACCGAGCGTCGTGCCTTCCGACACCCGCTGACCGGCGTCGACATACACCTGCAACACCGCGCCGGCGACTTCAGCGCGAATGCGCGCTTCGCGATCGGCGACGAGCGAGCCGGAGATTGCCGGGCCGCTCTTCAGCGTATCGGTGCGAGCGACAGAAATGTTTTCAGGACCGATCGCCTGCGCGGCCGGTGTGGTCGTCGCCGCTGGATCCGCTTTGTCTTTCTTGCCGCAGGCGGTCGCAAGCACAGCAACGGTGAGGAGAAGCGCCATTTGGCGCGGAGGGGTCGTCATCGGCCGGTTCCGGTGGTCGTGGGGGCCGCCGCACTGGAGCTACCGAGCGGCAGGTAAGGCAACAATTCAAGACGCTTGCGCGCGACCTGGAGATCGCGAGCCGCGCGGGCACGGTTGGCGAGTGCCTGCTGCAACTGCACTCGCGTTTCTGAAAGTTCGAGCTGCGTGGAGATCCCCTCGCGGAAACGCACTTCCGCGATGTCGTACGCACGCTGCGCCTGTTCGGCGGTTCCCACACTCGCGAGCCAGGTGGCTTCGGCTTCGGTGAGTTGCAGCGTGGCCTGCTTCGCATCGAGTGATGCGCCTTCCTGCGTGAGCTTGAGTCGCTGACGAGCGTCCACCACACCCGCTTCGGCCTGCATGATCTGACCGCGCACGTTGCCGCCGGTGAACAGCGGATACGAGAAGCCAAGTCCCACGGTCCAGTTGGGGAAGAAGTCGCCCAAGCTGGATGGCAGGGGATTGATCGGATACGACAGCCGCTGGTAGGTCGACGTCGCGTTGAGCTGCGGCAACCGCGACGCCTTGGAGGCTTTGAGCTGCTGCTCCGCAACGCCGAGCGCCTTTTCGGCCTGACGCACCGATGCACGCGACTTGTTGGTGGTGTCGGTCGCACTGACCACGCGCGAAACGTTGGTCGCGACGCGCGGATCAATCGCGAGCACGCTGGCCGGATCGACATTCACCGTAGTGACCGGCGCCGCGGCCGCGGCCGGTGCGACGGCCTGTTCAGCGATGCTGTCGGTGAGCACGATGGGCGTGTTCGCCGGCAAGTCGAGCAGGTTGCGCAGTCGTTCGAACGCGAGCTCACGTTGCGTCTTGGACTGCAACCAGCTCGGGCGCTGATTGTCGCGGGTCACACGGGCCCGAATGAGTTCGAACTCCGACGCCGAGCCGACACTGCGCGTCAGCTGCACCTGGCGAAGCGTGCGCTCCGACTGCACGAGCGTGGACTCGGCAATTGTGACCAGGCGGTCAGCGAGCGCCGCATCGTAGTAGGCCGACGTGACATCGAGCTGTACCTGCGCCTGGGCGCTGGTGATGGCGATGTCCGCGCTTTCGCGATTGAGCCGTGCCGCACGGATGTTCGCCGTGGCGCGACCGCCCGTGAAGATCGGCTGCGTGGCCGTCAAGCCAAACGACATCGTGTATTCACTCGCAAAGATGCGCGTGATGCTCGCCGTCTGATTGTTGCCGCTTGACGAAGAATCGCTGCCGCCCGAGTTACCGCTGTTCGAGCTGCCACTGCTGGCGCGCTTCGAAATGGCGGCAAACTGGTTCTGCAGCGTCTTCTGCCAGCTGAGGGTGGTGCTGACCTGCGGCAGCAACGCCGAACGTGCCGAGCCCAAGGCGCCGCGCGCGCGGGTTTCTCCGGCGCGGGCAATGGCCACGGTTTCGGACGTCGAGCCGGCCAGGCGCAACGCTTCCGCGAGCGAGATCGGCCGCGGTGCCGGTTGCTGAGCGCGCACCGACATCGGTACGTGACTCGCAATCATGAGGAGGAGTGCGCGGCCAACGGCGCGCGCACGAGAGGAGGGCTTCATTCGGAGACCGCCAACGTGGAAAAATCGCGCATCGGCGTGCGCAGTGCGGCATCACCGCCCTCGGCTCTCACCGATGGCAGTGCATCCAGACCGCGCAGGAAAATGCGCACGTAAGCTCGCAGACTGTCGTCGACGGTTTGCGAGAACATCTCGGGCATGAGTTCGCGATGCATGGCATCAGAGAACAGCGCACCCATCAACATCGTGACCGCAGCTGCCACTTCGGTTGGCGAGATACGGTCGGGGCCGGCAATGATGCCGTGACGACGCAACTTCACGACATAATCACGCAACGATGCGGCGGAGCTATTGGGTCCCTGCGATGCGCAACTCGCAGCGTCGGGACGTTCGAGCGCGTCGGACATCATCTGCTGAACGAGCGCACGACGCGAAGAGATCTGGACGTGCTTCGCCATCATCCATCGGAGCAACTCGGCCTCGGGATCGGCCGGGACTTCAGGGAATTCCACCACGCCATCGAGCGCCGCGAGCTCCCGCATCATCGTGTCCAGGAGCACGTCCTTGGACCCGAAGTGGCGGAAGAGCGTGACTTCGTTGACGCCCGCCTCTTCGGCGATGCGCCGCGTGGTCGCGCCGCGCCAGCCATGCTGGGCGTACACGATTGCGGCGGCGTGCAGAATCCGGTGTCGGAGATCGTCTACCATGAGGTGAGAATAATGCAAGCAGTTACTTGCTCGCAAGTGAGCACTTGCTTCCCTTAACTACGGGTGGTGTTCGGTTTTTGTTTCACGAGCGTATTCTGTCGATGGCGAGTAGACTCCGATAGACCCGCCCGGAGCCACCTCTGACTGGATTTGCCGAACTCGCACGGGCCGCGGCGCTTGCCACCGAGGCCCGGCCAGCTGTCCCACTGGCCCTCGCCACCCTTATAACGGTGGAGGGGTCTTCCTTTCGACAGCCTGGAGCCCGACTTCTCATCGATGCCGAGGGCAGAGTTTTGTCCGGGGCGGTGAGCGGCGGCTGCCTGGAGGCAGACATCGCCCTGCGGGCTGCCGACGTGTGCTCGTCCGGCCAGTCGGTCCGACTGCGCTATGATCTGCGGGCGGACCTCGAGACGATCTGGGGCTACGGCGCGGCGTGCGACGGAATTGCCCATCTATTGCTGGAGCCGCTGCCAACTGGCAAGCCATGGTTTGCCACGGCGGAGGCAATCCGGCAGCGTCGGAACGGCGGCGCGGTCGTCACGATGCTCTCCGCCACCGGCGGGTCGAGTGCGGTTGTCGTGGACGACCAAGTGGTCAGCGCCACGATGCAGCCGCTCCTCGATGCGGCGTATCGCACCGCGAGTTCACTGATGGTGGAGCTCGACGACGAACGGAGCGTGTTTGTCGATCCGTTGATTGCGCCGATCGCGCTGCATCTCGTGGGCGCGGGTCGTGGCGCCGAAGCCTTCGCGCGTATCGCGACGACGCTGGGATGGTCGGTGTCGATTCTCGATCATCGTCCGGCGCTACTCGAGTCGCTCGACGTGTCGAGTGATGTGCAGCGTGTTGCGGTACGCGGTGCTGATGGCATTCGCGAGGCGCTCTTGTCGTTGCCACGTGATGCGCGCACGGCGGTGGCGTTGCTCTCGCATGTCTTCGAGTTGGATGCGGCCTGGCTTGAAGCGTGTTTGCAGGAACCGGTGGGCTATATCGGTCTTCTGGGATCACGCAGTCGCGGCGCACAACTGCTCGAGCGGGTGAGCACGAACTTCGAAACGGCGGGCACACCGCTTGCCCCGAGACTGCGGCAGCGTGTGTACGCACCGATCGGTCTTGATCTCGGCGGCGAAGATCCGGCATCGATCGCGCTGGCATCGATCGCCGAGATCGAAGCAGTGTTGCATGGACGGCCGGGTGGATTTTTGCGCGAGCGACTGAGCCCCATTCACACGCGCACACCGACACCGCGATTGCTCGACACGCCGAGCGATGCGGATGTGATTCGCGTGGAGCAATGTCCAACGTCGGGCAACGACGGGTGACGCCGCGGCCGTTGCGAACCGCGGCGGTGTTGCTTGCGGCGGGACAGTCGACGCGGTTGGGCGAGTCCAAGCAGTTGCTGCGCGACGACCACGGTGTGCCGATGGTGCGCCGCATGGCGCGCGTGCTGCTTGATGGTGGCTGCGATTTGGTTGTTGTCGTGACGGGCGCAGATGCCGATGCGGTGGCGCGCGCAGCTCGAGGTTCGAACGGCGAACACGACGCGCAGGTGATACTCGTCCACAACGCGCAGTTCGCCGATGGCATGGGGACATCGATCGCATGCGGCGCGCAGCAGGCGATATCGCTCGGTGCCGACGCAGTGTTGGTGGCGACATGTGACATGCCGGCCGTGGACGCGGCGCACATCGACGCGTTGCTTCGCGAGAGTGGCGGCTCGCGTCGAGTCGCGTCGAGCTACGCGACGGAAGACGGAAGCGTCGAACTGATCCTTGGAGTGCCAGCGGTTTTTCCGCGGCCTGATCTCGCGCGGCTTGTTGCCCTTTCAGGCGATCAGGGCGCGCGGTCGCTGATTCGATTGAACGACACGTTGTCGGTTTTCATTCGGTACGGCAATTTGGACCTCGACACGCCGGCCGACGTCGATCGGTGGCGGTCGAACGTGGGCGGGCAGTGACCGCTGGATTTGCCACGGGTATAGCCACGGAAACTGCCGCGGAAACTGCCACGGAAACTGCCACGGAAACTGCCACGGAAACTGCCACGGAAACTGCCACGGACACTGCCACGGACACTGCCACGGCAACTGCCACGGGAACTGCCACGGACACTGCCGCGGACACTGCCGCGGTCACTGCCCCCGAAGTCGTCACTCCCACCCTCAGCACGCAACCAATGGCCGCGACGTTGCTCGCCACTGCACTCGGCGATCTCGAGTTGGAACTCTCTCAGACCCGCCGGATGCTCGAGCGGATTCCGCAGGAACAGCTGGATTTCTCGCCACACCCCAAAAGCTGGCCACTCAAGAAGATCGCGCGTCATCTGTGCGACTTCCCGGAGTGGGCGCTCTACACACTCCAGTCCACCGAGCTCAACTTCGACGAACCGATGCCGCCGCGCGTGATTCCCGAACAGGCCGGCGAATTCCTCACGCTGTGGGATACCGCGGTGAGCGCGCTCAATGCGCAGCTACCGAGCGTGACGGATGCCGATCTCCAAGTGCAGTGGCGCGCGCTCATGGGCGGGCAGCCGGTCATTCAGGGAACGCGCGCGGAGATCATCCGGCGGATGGTGATCAGTCATATGGTGCACCATCGGGCGCAGCTGGCGATGTACTTCCGGATGGTGGGGGTGGCGGTGCCGGGGATGTACGGGCCGTCGGCGGATGAGATGTAGAGGCTGGCCGTGTTAACCCCTAAGGCGTCGAGGGGGGAGGGCGGGGTTTTGGGGGGGGGGGCGGGGGGAGGGGTGGGGGGGGGGGCGAGCGGGCCCCCCCGAAAACACAGAAGAC
>CBHWDN010000051.1:0-18359 GCA_966112585.1 uncultured Gemmatimonadaceae bacterium | reverse complement strand
TTCGGCTCGGTCGGTCATCAGCTCTCACTCTCCCCGGGGGCCCCGGTCGCCCCGGGCTCCATTTTTGCGGGGGGTACCAGTTCCGCTTTCAACCTTCGGCCGTCGCCGCAGTCAGGCACGCACGCGCGGGTCCACCCTCTGGTAGACAACGTCCGTCACCAGATTCACCATCACGAACACCACCGACAAGAACAGCACCGTTCCCTGCACGGCAGGCAGGTCGCGTCGCGAGATCGCCATGACGACATAGCGCCCGATCCCCGGCCAACTGAAGATCGTCTCGGTCAAGATCGAGCCGGTCAGATAGGCGCCGAAGTCGAGGCCAATCACGGTGACTACCGGAATCAACGCGTTGCGTAGCGCGTGGCGTGTGATGACGACACGTTCGGCGAGTCCTTTCGCGCGCGCGGTGCGCACGAAATCGGCGTTCATGACTTCCAGCATCGCGCCGCGCGTAACGCGAGCGAGATAGGCGATTGAGCGCGAGCCCAACGCCAGTGCCGGAAGGACCAGGAACTCGATTCGTCCGTACCCCGAAGCGGGGAGCCAGCGCAGCGTGACGGCGAAGAGCACAATGAGCAGCAGGCCAATCCAATAGACGGGGAACGAGATCCCCAGGTAGGTGCTCGCGAGCGCGATGCGATCGAACCAGCCGTTTGGCCGCACCGCGGCGAGCACGCCGATCGTCACGCCGGTGAGCGTCGCGAGCAGCATCGCCGCACCCGCAAGCAAGAGCGTCTTGGGAAAGCGATCGGCGATGTCGGCGACGATGGGACGATTGGTGATGTAACTACGCCCCAGGTCGCCCTTCACAATTCCGGCGGCGTAGTGGGCGAACTGCATGGGGAGGGGATCGTCGAGCTTTAACTCAGCGCGAAGGCGCGCGATTGTCGCGGGGTCGGCTCGTTCTCCGACCATGGATTGAACGGGGTCGCCGGGTGCTACATAGAGTAGCAGGAATACGACCACCAGTACGCCGGCCAGTGTGGGAATTGAGAGGAGAAGGCGGCGGGCGAGGAGTTGGAGCACGCTGCAACTTCGCGGAACTGCGGTGACCGCGGAAGGTGGACTGCGGAAGTGTGCACTGCGGGAAAAAAGACTGCGGGTACTACGGGGACGGCGGGTTTTCCTTGTCCTTCTTGGACTTCCTGTCGCGCTCTTCGTTTTCGCGATGCGCGATTCGCTCCTCGATGGCCAGCCTTAGCCGTAGGAGCATCTTGCTGACGGCCAGGCGTCGCGACTCGCACTTGTGGATCGTGATCGGATCGAGCGCGGCTCGCTTTCTTGCCCGCCTGAGATGTACACCGAGCTCGTTCGTCGAACCAATCGAAAGGTTGACGCCTCGGAGGAGCTGAGGGTCGGTGCCCTGACCAGCGCCTTCGCTGAGGTTCGCAGGAATGGATTCTGCCGCGCGTCGCATTTGCGATCGCAACCCTGGAGCGCGTGTAGCGTCGAGCTGCTCAGCCGCGGCTTCGGCGAGGTCCGAGAGCGCTTCCGCCGCTTCGTATACTCGGAGATTTCGAATGTCTGTCATGCGAAACGGTTAACACCCACCGTACAGTGAGCGTTAACCGTTTCAACGAGGCATGAATCCTTTCAACGCAAAACCGCAGTCCCCGTGGTACCCGCAGTCAAATCTTCCGCAGTGCAAACTTCCGCAGTCCACCTTCCGCGGTCCACGTGGTCAGCTCCGCAGTCACTTCCCGCCGAGCGTCACCGACGTCCACCTCTGCGAATTAAAAATGACAGGCACTTTGAATCCTTGGATCCACGGCTGCACCGCATACACTTCGTTGTAGAAGAAGAGCGGCAGCAGTCCCACGTCGCCGTAGGCGAGTGAATCTGCCGTCTTGTACAACGCCGCTCGCTTGGCGCCATCGGCTTCACGGCGCGACTCGTCGACTGTCTTGTCGAAGAGCGGATTCGAGTAGAACGACACGTTGCCGCCGGCGCCTTTGTTCGCGCTGTGCAGCAGCGGATAGAGAAAGTTTTCCGCGTCCGGATAGTCCGCGTACCAGTCTTTGATCACCAAGTCGGTTTGTCCCGCGCGCGCGGCGCTGCGCATGGAGGGCGCGTCGCGTTGTACGAGTTTCAGGCGAATGCCCACGGCGCCAAGATAGGCTTGCAGTGTTTGCGCGAGACGCGGCCAGGGATTCGTCTGGCTGCTCCACAGCTCGAGGTCGATGCCTTTCGGGTATCCGGCTTCGGTGAGCAGCTTGCGCGCGAGGGCGGTGTCGTAGGCGAGTGGTTTGCGACTGTTGTCGGCGCCTTCGAGGCTCGGTGGGATCACGCCGTTGGCGACGGTGCCGCGGCCGGCGAGGAGCTGCTGCAAAAGCGTGGGGACGTCGACGGCGTGTGCGATGGCCTGGCGTACGCGCACATCCTTGAGCGGACCGCGTGTGGTGTTGATGCCCATGTACCACAAGCGCAGGGCGGGGGCGCTGACGAGTTTGCCCTTCTTCTCGTCGGTGTTCTCCCAGGCCTTGGTTTGGTCTTCCGGGATGTACAGGATGTCAACGGTGCCGCTTTCAAACTCGGCGACGGCCGTGGACGGTTCGGGGATGATGCGTGCGATCAACGTGTCGATGCTCGGCGCGCCACCGAAATACGTGGGGTTCCTGGCGAACTTGAGATAGTCGTCGTGCTTCCACTCGACGAGCTTCCATGGTCCGGTGCCGATGGGCTTTTCGCTGAAGTCGATGTTCGGATTGTCGGGGACAATCGCGGCGGCGGGCATCGCGAGCAGCTTGGGAAAGATCGCGAGCGGCTGCTCGAGCGTGATCACGACGGTGCTGTCGTCGATGACGCCGAGTCCGAGCTTGTCGCTCTTGCCGGCATAGACGTCGCGTGCGCCGGTGATGGGGAAGAGCGGCCAGACGGTCGGCGCCTTCGTGGCGGGATCGAGTACACGACGGAACGAGTTCACAACATGCTGCGCGGTGAACTTGGTGCCGTTATGGAAGGTGACGCCGGAGCGCAGATGGAAGGTGTACGTCGCACCGTCGTTGGCGACTTCCCAGCTCTTGGCGAGACCAGGCTCCACCTGTCCTTCAGTCGTGAAGCGCGTGAGGCCATCGAACAGGTAGCCAACCGCGCGACCGCTGGGCACGTCCGACGCTTGGGCGGGATCGAGCGATTTGGGGTCGCTCCAATCGCGCGAGTCCACGAGCGTGTGACGCACCGGGCTCTGCTCGGTCGCGCGGCAGGCGGCGAACGAGAGGACGGCGAGTAGCGAAGTGAGCGCGAACGGTGCGATGCGTCGCATGCGTGGTTGACTGGGTGTG
Organism: uncultured Gemmatimonadaceae bacterium; assembly: GCA_966112585.1. Lineage (GTDB taxonomy): Bacteria > Gemmatimonadota > Gemmatimonadetes > Gemmatimonadales > Gemmatimonadaceae > Gemmatimonas. The sequence goes on along the minus strand of CBHWDN010000051.1, from coordinate 15,075 downwards.
GAAAACGCGTGAGCTTTGTAGGCTATAGAACGTGCGTTAATCCGTCCATCTCCGCATCGCTATTCCCTTTCGTTTCCGCCCCCGTTTTCGCCGCCGATTGCTGGCTGGTGTTGTCGCGCTCGTCAGCGGTCTGAGCGCGCGTTCGGCGACCGCGCAGGATCTCTCCTGCGAGCGAGGTGACCGGGAAGTTCGTGCGCTCCGCTTCGAGGGCAACAGGGCATTCACTGCGACGGTGCTCGCTGCGACGGTCGCTACGACACCGAGTTCGTTTGCCGGTTTGCCAGTGGTGGGCGAGCGTCGCTGTCTGGATCCCGTTGAGTTCGCGCGCGATGTGCGGCGCATCGAAACGCTGTATCGCCGCCGCGGATTTCCCGATGTGCAGGTCGATACAACGGTCGCAACGGTAAAGCCCAGTGTGATCGAGATCACCTTTCGCATTCGTGAAGGTGATCCGATGCGCGTGACGGCGTTTGCGCTGCGTGGCGTGGACGGTGCGCCGGAGCTCCGTGAGGCGGCGCGTGATTTCCCGATTGCTGTTGGTGGTTTGTTCGATCGCGGCGCGCTCGAAGCGGGGCGCGACACGCTTGTGCGACGGCTGCGCAATCACGGGTGGCCGCAGGCGGAAGCGTTGTTGGCGTATACGACCAACACCAAGGCACGCACCGCCGAGATCGAAGTGCAGGTGGTGCCCGGTGCGCGCGCGCGATTGGGGCAGATTGCCCTCGAGGTGGATTCGAGTGGCAAGAAGCGTCATGTGAGCGATGCGACCATTCGTCGTGCGCTCGCACTGCGCAGCGGCGATTGGTATTCAGCGCGCAAGATCATCGATGCGCAGCGGAATCTCTATCAGACCGACGCCTTCCAGCGCGTCGACATGCAGCCGGATTCGATTCAGCCGGCCGGCGACACGATCGTGAATCTCACCGTGCGCCTTGTCGAAGGTGATCGCTTCGCGGCGAATCGCGGCATTGGATGGGCGACCCTCGACTGTTTCCGTGCGCAGGGATCGCTGACGGATCGCGACTTCCTGCCCTACGCGCAGCGTCTCGAATTGACGGCGCGTGTGAGCAAGATCGGAATCGGCGCGCCGCTCGATGGCGCGCCGAGCTTGTGTCAGCAGCAGGCGCGCAGCGACCCATACAGTCGCACGCTCAACTACTACACGTCAGCAACGTTGCGTCAGCCGGTGCGCGCGAACCAGGCGCGCGTCCCGTCGCTCACGGTGTTCAGTTCGACGCTCTCGGAGTACAAGGCGTACCTCCGTCGCACACCCATCGGCGGTGTGCTGAGTGTGAGTGATCCGTTTGGTGCGTGGGCGGCGGCGCGAAGCCCAAGTACCTTGAGCTACCAGCTCGAGCTTGGGCGAACGGAGGCGGAGCCGGCGTTCTTCTGCGCCGTGTTCAATGCCTGCGACGAAGTACTTCGCACCTTTCTGCAACGCAACAATCGACTGGCTGCGCTCGAGTATTCGATCGCGCGTCAGCGAGTGAACGACCCCATTCGCCCGTCGAGTGGCACGGCGCTGCGCTTCACGGCGCGACACGCGAGTACGCTCATTGGCTCGGATGCAGCGCAGCAGTTCAACCGCGCCATCGGAGATGCGACGTGGTATCGCGCACTCCCTGGCGGCGCGACGCTCACCGCGCACATGCGCGCTGGTATTGTGCAGGGGCGAAGCACCACGACCGGCGTGGCGAGCTTCATTCCGCAGCAGGAGCGACTCTACGCCGGCGGCCCCACCACCGTGCGTGGCTTCCGGCAGAATGAGCTGGGGCCCGCGGTGTACATCGTGAGTGGGTACTCGCAGGACACGGTGAACGGTCAGGTGTTCTTCCGTGCGAAAGAAGGCACGGTCACCGAGCGCGTCGTGCCGACCGGTGGCAACTCACTCGTGGTTGGCAATCTCGAGGTGCAGTGGGCGAGCCCCGTCGCGCCGAAGCTGCTGCAGCTTGCTGCCTTCGCCGATGCCGGTCGACTGTGGAATCGCGGTGACGTCTCGCGCTCCGCGCTGCGTTCGGCGGGTCCTTCGATCCTCGTGACGCCCGGGATGGGTGTGCGCATCGCGTCGCCGTTCGGCGCGATTCGGGTGGACTTCGGCTACAACGGCTACGATCAACCGGCCGGCGCGGCCTACTACAACGCACGTCCGCAGGCTGGTGTCGCACCGCTCTACTGTGTGAGCCCGGGGAACACGTTGCCGGTATCGCAGTCGGCGACGGAAGGTGCGCCGCCGATTCAGCTGAGTGGTCCGTGTCCGGGCAGCTTCAAGCCGATTCGTCGTACCGGACTGCTCGGGCGACTGAATCCGTCCATCTGGATCGGACAGGCGTTCTGATGGCGCCACGCCGCCGCGCCATTGTGCTGGGCACCGCTGCGGTGCTGCTGTCGCTTCTCGCACTCGTGGTGGCGAGTGTAGTGGCGCTGACGCAGACCGAGCGCGGACTCAACTTGATGCTGCGGGTGGCGATGCCGGCCGTGCGTCAGCTTGTGCCGGGTACGCTGTATGTGGGCATGGTGCACGGGAATCTGTTCACCGACATCACGATCGATACGCTCGATTTCAAGGCACCCGACGGGACGCCGTTCATTTCGAGTGGACCGATTCGCTTCACCTACGACCCGCGTGACCTGCTCGATTCACGTATTGTGGTGAAGAGTCTCGAGGTCACACGCCCAAACGTGACACTGGTCGACTACGGCAACGACGACTGGAATCTCTGGCGCGCGATCGGACGGAAGAAGACGCCGTCGCTGCGACCCAAGACCACACGCCTGGGTCAGTACATCGTCATCGATACGACGACGATTCGTGAGCTCAACTTCGTCGCGAAGCTGCCGTGGTTCCCGAATGACACGCTTCGCGGGCGGGTTCGCGACAGCGTCGTGAATGAGCACCTCACTCGGCTCACCGACGAGTTCCGTCGCGAAGATGGCCGCATGGTGAAGGTGATGCGCTTTGTGCGCGGCAACCTGAATCTGGGTCGTGCGCGCATTGCGGATCCAGATTCGGCCGGACTGTTCTTTGCGGTGCACCGGATGGACGTGATGTGGAACTCGCCACCACTTTGGTTCCGCAACCTGTCGGGCACGACGCGCATTGTGGGACATGAGCTGTGGGTCGATTCGGCCAGGTTCGATTTGCCGAAGTCGCGCGCGGCAGGCACCGCGCATGTGCAGTGGGGCGATGGAAAGCCGATTCGCTACGACATTCGCCTCAAGAGCGATTCGGTGGCGATGACCGACCTGGCGTGGATCGACGAGACGATCCCGCACAGCGGTGGCGGCAAGATGGATCTCGTGATCAAGAACGATCCGCGCGATCTCAGCATTCTCGAGTACCAGATCACGCACATGGACGCGCGCGCACTCAATTCGCGCATTCTTGGCGACATGACCTGGGGTGTTGGTGGCGCTTATACCCGCCTCACCAACGTGGATCTCGACCTCGAGCCGGCGCACAGTGACCTGCTTCGCTGGTTCAACGCGAAGCCGTTTCCCTACGACTGGCAGGGTCGTGTCAGCGGCACGGTGAAGGGGCGCGGCGGCTACATGAACGATTGGCGTCTCGATGAAGCACGGCTGCGCTTCGACGATGCGCATGTGCCGGGGGCCGAGTCGCGCGCCGTCGCGACCGGCATGCTCAACATCGTGCAGCCGGCGGAAGCGATTCTCAAAGGCGTCAACCTCACGATCGAGTATCTCGATTTCCGCACGCCGCGCTTCGTGAATCCGCTGTTCCCGAAGCTCAACGGATTCGCGCGCGGCACCATGGTGCTCGATTCGCTGTGGTACGACGCGCGCTTCTCGCAGGCCGACATCGAACTGGTCGACGGACCCGGGCAGCCGTCGCGTTTGACCGGTTCGGGGCGCTATACGCTGATTCCCGAAGGCGTGGTGTTCGACGTCGATATGCAAGCGCTGCCGCTGTCGTACACGACGCTTTCGCGTTCCTACACCGACATGCCGCTGCGCGGTGAGGCGGTTGGTCGCATCAAGGCGAAGGGCATGGCGGAGCAGTTCGATCTGCAAGCCACGTTGTCGGGTGAAGGCGGCTTGCTGTCGTTCACCGGTGTTGCGGACGTGCTGGACCCTGTGATGGGTGCGAATGGCGCGTGGAGTGTGCGCGGCGCGAATCTGCGTTCGCTGTTCGGTGAGCCCAAGCTGCCGATGTCGTCGCTCAATGCCTCGGGTGCGGTCGATATGCGAGCGACACTGGATCCCAGGACGGACGCATTTCTGGCCAACACGATTGTGGGTCCGCTCAAGTTCACGCTCGATCAGTTCTCGCGTGTCGCCGATGCACGATTGTACGGCGGTACGGCGTCGGTGCAGTTCGACTCCGGACGCGTACACGTCGATACGCTCTCGATTGAGAGTTCAGCGCTCCGTGTCGCAGCCCGCGGCGCGATCGGACTGGACGCGGCCAAGCGCGACTCGATGCGCGTGACGATGGTGATCGACTCGCTTGGTGGCCTGCGACCGTGGTTGACGCCGAGCGATTCGGGTGCCAAGCCCATTGTGCTACCAGGCGACACGTTGCGTGGAAGCGTGGAGCTCACCGCACTGGTGAGCGGATCGATCGATACGCTCGATACGCGCGGACTGGATGTGGACTTGCGCGCCGATCTTCGCGATGTGGTAGTAGCGAGTTCGCGTGCCAAGCGGGTCGCGATCGATGGACAGGTGCGTGACGTGTTGCGAGGTGCGACCGGGTTGGCGTCGCTCACCGCGGATTCGGCGCTGGTGGGTGGTATCGACATCGCGCAGGCGTCGGGGCGTTCGACGCTGGTTGGTGGATTGGCCGAGCGATTCGGGATCACGATGCGCACGCCGTCCGAGGCGCGCATTGCGCTGGCTGGTGGTGTGACGCGTCGTCACGACTCGACCGACGTGCGACTCGATACCGTGCTTGTGCGCGTCGACAGCGGCTTCGCCCGCCCGCGCGGGTTCTCGCTCGCGGCGCCGGCCACGATCTCCATTTTCGGCCCGGGGCATGGTGCGCTCGATTCGCTCGTGCTGCAGCATACCGATACCGGTCGCGTGTCGATGCGCGGGTCGATCGGGCCGCAGGGGCTCGTTGCTGGCAACCTGGCTCTCGATCGCGTGCCGCTCGGCGATGTCGGCGCGCTCTTGCGCACGTCAGGACTCAGCAAGGGCACGGCGAGCGCGCAGCTCAATGTGACCGGTACACGGGAGCAACCGCGTATCGACGGCAACGTGGATGTTCGCAATGCCGTGGCCGGACGCGTGCGCGTTGGCGACCTGTACATGCGTGCGCACTACGATTCGCTGCGCTTGCTCGTTGCCGGCGGGCTTCGTGTAGATGGCAAGCCGGCGCTCGAGGCATCGGCGAGTCTGCCGCTCGACCTCGCGTTGGTGTCGGGGCGAAAGCGTCAGCTCAATGAGCCACTCGTTGGGCGGATCACATCGCCGCGCACTGACCTGGCGTTGCTCGAATCGCTCCTTCCGGATGTGACGCGTTCGCGTGGTGTCCTCGAGACCGATGTGAATCTCACCGGCACCTGGGATCGTCCGCGCCTGCGTGGGCAGATGCGGGTGGACTCGGCGTCGCTGTCGCTCGAGAATCTCGGCATTCGCCTCGACAACGCGCGCGCGGACATCGGCCTCGCCGGTGACACCATTCATATCCGTCGCTTTGGTGCAACGAGTGGATTGCCCACGGATACACTCGGCCTGTCAGGCTTCGTCACCATCACCGAGATCAGCAATCCGTCGTTCGATTTGCGGCTCGCGGCCAACAACTTCCTTGCGATCGACAAGGCGCGTACGGCCACGCTGACAGTGACCACGACGACGCCGATCACGCTCGTGGGTTCAAGTGAGGCGCCGCGTGTTCGCGGTGCGGTGCGTCTCGATCGCGGGCGCGTGTATATCAATCAGCTCGCGCAACGACGCGCGCTTGATCTCACTGATACGGAGCTGATGGACACAACGCGATTGGCCATGAACGCGCTGTTGCCGAACGCCCCGAGTTCGCTGGTGCGCAATCTTCAGCTCAACGATGTGCGCATCGGCATTGGCGACGATGTGTGGCTCCGTTCACCGGAAGCGAACCTCAAGCTTGGCGGTCAGCTGCGTGTCACGCGATCGGTGTCGCGAGATGGTGTGGCCCGGCTGGCGTTGGCGGACTCGCTGACTGTTGAACGCGGCACGTATCAGCTCAATCTCGGAATCGCCCGACCGGGGTTTGAAGTGGAACGCGGACTCGTCCGCTTCTTTGGCGATCCGGATCTCGAGCCAAGCCTCGATATTGCCGCGCTGCACACGGTACGCGAGACGCGCTCGAATTCGAATCGCCAGAATGTTCGCATTCGCGTGAACATCGGCGGCACGGTGAATCGCCCCACACTTGCCCTCACCAGCGCCGACAATCCGCCGCTGCCGGAGAGCGACATGCTGAGCTACCTGGTAACCGGTGAGCCAGCATACTCGCTCCTTGGCACTCCGTACGCCGAGCAGGGGGCAACGCTCGCGCTCCGTTTGGCCGGTAGCTACCTGTCGAGCCGCCTGGCCGGCGGTCGGTTTGATGTGGTGCAGGTGGAGCCCACGGCGCTGGCGCCGGGCGAGGTCGCGAATCTTCGTGAGAACGGATTGGGAATTCTGGCGTCTACCCGTGTGGGCGTTGGCGGGCAGGTGGCGAAGAACACCTATCTCACCTTCAGCACCGGGTTGTGTGGGCTGGCGCCACAGTCAAATGGCAGCGGCGATGCCTTCTCGCTCTTTGCGCAGGGACTTGGCGTCAAACTCGAGCGTCGGTTCGACCGCGGTTACTCGGCGGCGCTCGGACTTGAACCGGGAAGTTCGGCACAGGCGTGCGGCCGGGTGGGAATCAGTCGTACCTTTCAGCAGACTCCCTCGCAAATCGGTATCGACTTCTTCCGATTTTGGACGTTTTGATTGAGCGGTAGTGTCACGCTGGTGGCACACTTTGTTATTGCCAGAACGATGAAGTGCGGATCACGTTCGAGTGCTAACTTGTTTCCCCGCGCTCTGCTAGCTCGTCGTTCCTGCACCTCCCATGACGCCACTTTTGCATCCTTCCGCTACACCGCCGGCACAATCGCTGCGTGCGATGCTCGACGCGATCGACCGCGCCGAGTCCACCGGCACCCGCGTCCAGGCGGCGGCGGATGCACTGCACGAGCTGGGCTTTGAGCGTGTCGTGGTGTCGCTTCGCGATGCATCGCTCAATCCGACGTTCATCGCGAAGGCCGGATCGCCTGATGTCGCCTCGGATACGGGAGCGGGGCTCAAGCCGCTTCCGGGTGCCGTATGGCGCCGCCGCTTGCCGCATCTCGAGCGGTATCGCGAGGGTGATCTCTATGTCCTCGACGGCAGCGACGAGTGGGTCGCACGCGAGTTCTTCGGGTGCGAACCGGTGCCGTCGGGCCCTGGCAATCGGTGGCTTCCGACGGACCTGATCGTTGGTGTGTTGCGTGGTGCGCGTCAGGAAGCGGTGGGCATCGTGAAGATTGCCGGCCCGCGCGACGGACAGCGGCCGAATGCGTCATTGCTTCGCGATATCGACGAGATGCTGCGCCTGCTCGGCAGTCGCATTGCGTATGACGCGCTCGAGGGGTTGGCCCGTCAGCGTTCGGAGCGACTGCAGCTGCTGCAGGACGCCGGTGCATCGCTGACGCGTTCGCTCGACGAGCAGGAGATCATGCGCGAACTCGCGCGTCAGGTGCAGCGCGGTGTGCGATGCGACGGCGTGGCGATCCTGATCCCCGATTTGCACAACGACTTGCTGTCAACCGCGATGCGCGTGGTGCGCGGTGTGGAGCGTACTCGCGGTCAGGTGCGGTTGGGCGACGGCATCGTGGCAGAAGTTGCGCGCACTGGTCAGCCCGTGCGTGTAGGCGATCGTGAATCCGATCGTGCTCGTGAGAAGTCCGGGAAAACGCTTCCACTCTCGATGTACGATGTCGTTGGCGAGTCTGGCGCAGCGACGTCGGTGCTCGCGGTGCCGATGCGTGTCGGCATTCGGCTGGTAGGCGTGTTGGCGGTGCATTCGACGCTGGCCGATGTGTACGCCGACGAAGATCAGGAAGTCCTGGCGACGATGGCGTCGCAGGCTGCGACAGCCATCGCGAATGCGCGTCGCTATTCAGAGAGTGAGCGTGAGCGCCGTACGACGGAGGCGCTGGCCGATGTTGCGCGCGCCGTGGGCGAGTCGTTGCGGCTTGGCGAAGTGCTGCGACTCATTCTGCGTCACTCGATCTCGCTGCTGGGTGTCGAGGGCGCGTGCATCGCGCTTCGCACCGGGGAGTATCTGCACATCGTGGCCGCGATGGGATCGGCCGATGTGCTGAGCGGATTGCATTTGCCAGTCGGTGCGAGCCTCGTAGGGCGCGCGGTGTTGTCGAACGAACTCATTTTTGTGAATGAGTTCGGACCCGATACACCGCTCAGTAAGGTGGTGAGCACGTTGGCCAAGATTCAGCGTGCGATCGTGGCGCCGTTGGGTACCGGTCGCGGCACGATCGGCGCGGTGGCGGTGCTCAATCGTGAACGTCCCTTCGATCGCGAAGACGCCAAGGTGTTGCAGCGTCTCGCGGATCAGGTGGCGGTGGCGATCGTCAATGCGCGCCTGTTCGAGGAAGTCGAGAAGGCCACCAAGGAGTGGAAGCTCGCCTTCGACAGCACGGCCAGTGGCCTGGTGGTGCTCGAAGAAGCGTTGACGGTGAGCCGATGCAACGCACGCGCCGCCGAGCTGTGCGGCAGCACCATTGCCGGCCTGTTGGGCAAGCGATTCCGCGAGGCGCTGGTGGGGGCGGGCGACAGCCCGGAAGGGCAGAATATCGACAGCTTCATCGCGCGTGCCCGACGGGAAGGATTGCCGGTGCGCGGTACGGTGCGTGTGGCAAGTAGCGGGCGGCTGTTCACGCTCGTTGCGGCGCCGCACCCCGATGGTGGTTGTGTCATCACGTTCGACGATGTCTCTGATCAGTCGCGACTGGCCGAACAGCATCGCGCCGTTCTGGATACGGTGTCGGACGCGATCGTGATCATTGGCAAGGCGGGGCGTATTACGTTCGCGAATCCGGCGGCGCGTGCGCTCTTGCAGCGTCACGACCTCGAAGGTTTGCCGGCCACCAAGTTCATCGCACCCGAGTGGCAGAAGTCGGTCAATCGCCATGAGCAGATCGTGCGCGATGGCACGGCGCAGCAGTACGAGTGCGAGGTGGTGTGCGCTGATGGTACACATCGCGTGGTGGAGGTGGGATCGACGCCGCTGATCGAAGTGGGTGAAATCACCGGCTCGGTGGCGTGCTTGCGCGACGTGACCAAGCAGCGTTCCGACGCAATGGCACGTGAGCGCTCCGAGGCGCTGTACACGCGTCTCGTCGACAGCGCGACCGACGCAATTTTCACGGTTGACCTCCAGGGACGTTTTACGAGTGTGAATCCGGCGTTCCTGAACGAAGCGGGATTGTCGCGCGCGCAGGTGATCGGACAGCACTATGTCACGCTGGTCGATCCGGCTGATCGTCGCGAAGCCGAGTTGGCGATGGCGGCGACGCTGGCGGGCGAGCGTCGTCGGAATCAGTTGCGCTGTCTTGGCGCGCAGGGTTCGCGTCTCACCATGGTGACCAGCGCGCCCATTCACGAGGGCGGCACGGTCGTTGGTGCACTCGGCATCGTTCGCGACATCACGAACGACGAAGTGCAGCGAGAGGCACGTGGTCAGCAGGCGCGTTTGGCAGCCATTGGTCAATCGCTCGCGCGCGTGGCGAATGAGCTCAACAATCCGCTCGCCAGCTTGCTGGCGCTGGCCGAATTGCAGAGCGATTCACCGACGCTCGAGACGGAAGACAAGAAGGCGCTCGAGCAGATCGTCGACGAAGCACGTCGTGCGTCGCGCATTGTGAACAAGTTGCTCGAGGGGAGCAGCGATCTGGGGTCAGCCTCGGAACAGCCGGGACGTATTCCGCTGGTCACGGTGTTGCGCCGTGCGCTCGACCTGCAGGGATACTCGCTGCGCACGGCGCGTATTCGGCTGGTGACGGATATGACCGACCTGTCACTCGACGTGGACGGCGATCCGTTACAGCTGCAGCAGGTGTTCACGAACCTGATCACGAACGCCGAGCAGGCGATGTCGGAGTACGCGGGCGAGCGCGAGTTGCGGGTGTTGGCGCGCGCGGAAGGGCCGCATGCGGTGGTGGAGATCTCGGACACGGGACCTGGTATCACGGCGAGTGACTTGCCTCGCGTGGTCGAGCCGATGTTCACAACGCGCGGACTGCGCGGGCACCGCGGGCTTGGTCTTACCATCGCACACGCGATCATACGTGAGCACGGTGGCTGGCTCGATGTGCGCTCGCGGCATGGTGAAGGCGTGACCTGCTCGGTGCGTCTTCCGCTTCCGAACGGCGCTGAGCCGGGCGCGCGCATTCCGACACCGATCAGCACGGCGGTGATTGGACTCGTGCATTCGGTGCTGTTGATCGAAGACGAGATGACGCTGCGCACGACGATCAGCCGCTTCCTGCGCGGACAGGGATATACGGTCGATCTTGCGAGCAACGGTCGCGCGGCGCTCGACCTGTTGCAGGTGCATCGCTACGACGTGATCCTCCTCGATCTCCGCATGAGCGGGATGACGGGGGAGGAAGTGTATCAGACGATCGAAACGGCGTATCCCGAGCAGGCGAGCAAAGTGCTGTTCATGACGGGCGACCTGCACAGTGAGACGGCCTCGCGCTTCGTGCGGCGGACGGGGCGGCCGGTTTTGGCGAAGCCGTTTACGCTGGCGGATTTGACGGCGCGACTCGGCGAAGTATTGGCTTAGGCTGCGGTGGGATAGTTCGTCGCTGACGTCGGCTTCGTTGGATGGGCGAGGATAACTGACACTGCATACGCGGATCTTGCGGATCACGCGGAATTACGCGGATACAGCACAGGGCTTTGCTTCATTCGTGCCCATCCGCGCAATCCGCGTGATCCGCGCATGCTGTGTCGGTTATCCCACAGATCCGCAGTCGAAATCAGCGCGATCCCGTTTGAAGGGCTAAGCAAATCCGCGTTAGATTTGAAGAGTGACCACCCCACACGCCGCCGAGCAGACTCGGTTTACGGTTCGCGCCGCTGTCGCGCCGATGAATGGTGAGGCGCGAGTTTCGAGCGCGCTCACTTCGCAGCTATTGCATGGCGAGGTGGTGCATCTGCTCGAGTCGAACGGCGATTGGCGACGCGTGGCTGGACCGGACGGCTACGAGGGGTGGATGCACTCGGGTTACCTCATGGCGTGCAGTGGCAGCGAGGCGACGTGGCGATTGTCGCTTGGGTGCATCACGCGTGGCGTGACGGGCGCATTGCGTCGATTGCCACTGGGCGCGCGGCTGTCGCCGAGCGACGAGGTGGTGGATGGGGTGGTGATTCCGGCGAGTGACGTCGCTGAACGTTTTCCGCGCGATATCGACGCGATTGCGAAGAGCGCGAGCTCGCTGTTCAGTGGCGCGCCGTATGTGTGGGGCGGCGTGTCACCCTGGGGAGCCGACTGCTCAGGGCTCGTGCAGCGCGTGTTTGCGTTGCATGGCGTGCAATTGCCGCGTGATGCGTGGCAACAGGCGGAGGCGTCAACCCGACTCACGGCAAGCACGATCGATGAGCATGCGCCGGGCGACCTGTTCTTCTTTTCTGATCGCGACGACAAGCGCATCACGCATGTGGCCGTGGCGCTGAGTGAGCGGCGGTTTGTGCACAGCGCGTTGGGGCGGGGGGGCGTTGCGGTCGAACGGCTCGATGATGCTGACGTCTACATTGGGCGGTTGCGATCCCAGTGGATCGCAACAAATCGCGTTGCGATTTGACACTGCGCTAACTGGACTACGCTAACTGAAAGTACGCTAACTCAACTGCGCTACGGGCCCAGACATCGGACCTCGGACCGCACTCGCTTTGCTTGTGCTGTCTCAGATTTGGGATCCCAACGTCTGATGTCTGGGCACGTAGCGCAGTCGAGTTAGCGTAGTTGCAGTTAGCGTAGTTGCAGTTAGCGCAGTTCAGTTAGCGCTGTTACGAAACGAGCCCCGGCTTCCCCGGCACCACAGCCGTCGGTGCGCCGCTGGCCTTCACGTGCAGGATGCTCGTCACATCGGGTCGGTCGTCGATCTTGATGGTCATCTTGTAGTCGCCGATCATGTCGATCGGGAGATCGACTTGCAGGATGACTGGCATATCGAGCTCGGAGCTGCCCGGTGGTGCCTGGCCTACCTCGAGTTCGGCGTCAGAGCCCCACAACTCGGCGCCTCGTGGGTTGACCCAGCGGAGGGCGAGGGCGTGGCCGCCGACATCGGCGGCGGTGGCTTTGATGCGGATCACGAATGTCGCGCGCGGATGCAACGCGGGGATCTGTCCCACGTGAACGGCGTCGAAGACACCCAGGATGTTGAGCTTTCCTTCCTGGGAGATGTTCGCCGCGTCGGCGAAGAGCGCAAAGGAGACGTGCATCCTTCAAGCTACCTGAGCGCGGGCGTTGGTGTCTACATTTCGAGATGTCGTTGACGACACCCCAGCGCGCCGAGACGGCGCGGCCAGTGGAATCATTGCCAGATGCGCATCAGCACGGCTTCGGGATGACCGATGTCGGCTTGGTGCTGATGGCGGTCATCTGGGGGGTGAACTACAGCGTGGTGAAGGCGGGACTCGCCTACATGGCGCCGCTGGTGTTCAATGGCTCACGCATGCTGCTCGCCGCGCTGGTGCTCTTTGGTATCGCGGCGCTTGTTCGCGATGCGAAGTGGCCGAATCGCCAGGATACGCGACAGCTGCTGCTGCTTGGATTGCTCGGCAACGGGCTCTATCAGCTCCTCTTCATTTTCGGACTGGCGCACACGCGCGCCGGTGTGGCCGCGCTGATTGTCGCAGCAGGCCCGGCGTGGATTGCAATCATTTCGCGCATGCTTGGGCGCGAGCGCGTGTCGCAAGCGGGATGGATGGGCATTGGGCTGCAGCTCCTCGGCGTGGGGTGCGTGGTCGGCAGTACGAGCGGGCTCGGTGAAGGCTCCGATGTGATGCTGGGCGCTGGGCTGATCATGGCCGGTAGCATCGCGTGGGGGTTGTTCAGCGTGCTGCTCCAGCCGTACACGCAGCGCGCGCATCCGCTGCATCTGTCGGCGATCACGATGGCCAGTGGCGCCAGTGTGATGCTGATTGCTGCGGCCCCGGGGATGGTCGCGCTCAACTGGGCGGGACTTTCGCTCAGCGCATGGGGCGCCGTGGCGTATGCCGGACTTGGTGCGCTGGTGGTGGCGTATCTGTTGTTCTATCGCGGTGTACGAGTGCTTGGACCGACACGCACGTCGCTCTATAGCAATCTGCAGCCGGTGTTCGCGCTGGCGGTGGCCTGGCTGATGTTGAGCGAGACGCCCACCGGCTGGCAGCTGACTGGTGCGGCACTGATCATGGCGGGGCTTCTCGTTTCACGCATGTCGCGCATGAAGCCCGCGCGCGTGGACGAGTTGGCGGACGCCGAAGCGACGACGGGAGTGGGAACGTGATGACGGTTTCGCACAACGCACAAGACAACGCAGCACACAACACGACGCTCGACAAGAAAGCGCGTGTCGTGTTGTTCGATATCGACGGTACCCTGTTGCTCACCGGCGGCGCTGGTCGCTCGGCGATGGAACATGCATTGCGCACGGTGTTCGGCAAACCGGGCGATCCGGCGTTTCGCTACGATGGCAAGACCGATCGACAGATCGTGCGTGAGCAGATGAAGTATGCCGGTGTTCCCGATGACGAGATTCTGCCGCGCTTCGACGAAGTGGTGGGGATCTATCTCGAGCGACTCGACATCGAGTTGGTGAATCACAAAGCCAAGTCTCGACATCTCGCTGGTGTGCCGGTGTTGCTCGAGCGGTTGCGTGCGATTCCGCAGGTCACGCTGGGATTGCTGACCGGCAACATTCGCGAGGGCGCCGTTCGCAAACTCACGGCGGTTGGTCTCGACACGTCGCACTTTGTGGTCGGTGCCTACGGCGGCGATCACGAGCATCGGCCCAAGCTTCCGAGCGTCGCGCAGAAGCGCGCGGCAGAACTGCTGGGCGCTCATGTGCCGGGTGAACAGCTCGTGATCATTGGCGACACGCCGGCCGATCTCCATTGCGGCCGCAGCCTCAACGCCCGCGCGATTGGTGTGGCGACCGGTGGCTACTCGGTGAGCGACCTTCAGGCGCACGAAGCGCATGCCATTTTCGCCACGCTCGAGGATACCGATGCGGTGATCGAGGCGATCGTTTCATGATGGCCGATGTGCGCGTGACCGGCATGGTGCGCGGCAAAGAGATCTCGCGCACGGCGCGCTTTTCAGTCGAAGAGCAGGCGGTGCATCTCGCCTGGCAGGACGCTGCCCCGTGGGAGCTCGCGTTCGATGGACTCGATGGCCTGCAGGTTGGGCCGACGTCGGTCACGCTGTATTTACGCGATCACGACGTGCTTGAGCTCACCGGCGACGATTCGCTGCAACCGGTCGCATTGCGACTGATCGACAAGGCGTGTCGCATGCCGGAGCTGACGCGCGGACTGCGACATCTCGGCGCGGTTCGCGGTAGCGCCACGATGCAGGCCGCGCATGATCGATGGTTCGCGCCGTTGCTTGCGTCGCGGCGCGCAGTGGCTGACGTGACAGATCCGACGCGTCAGGTTGCACTGATGGACGCGGCGAAACTGACTGATGAATTCGCGCGCGCGATCGACGAACTCGCGGCGGGAGCGGCACCGTCTGATGCGGCCGAGCGACGCGCGCTCGAGGCCGCGTTGGAGGATGAGACGGACGCTGTGTTCTCTGCGTTGGCCCGCATGCGGATCGCTGGCGACTCGGTCATGCACGGCGCTCAAGACACGCGTTTGTCGGACTGGCGTCGCTGGACTGAGACCATTCGTCTCATGTTCGCTGAGGCCGACGACGCTTGGCCGGGCATCTCAGAGACTTTGTCCTAGCTGCTGCGTTAGGTGTGGGGGCGTGGGGGGCGCCCCCCCCCACACCCAAACCGCGGCCGGGGGGGTATACCGCTTTGAAAGAAATAGCTTTCTTTTCCATACAGC
>CBHWDN010000050.1:0-19174 GCA_966112585.1 uncultured Gemmatimonadaceae bacterium | reverse complement strand
AAGGCCGCACGCGAGCAAACTTTCAATCACTCAGAGTGTTTTAAACGGGTCTTTTTTACGCACCACCAACCAAAACCACGTACTTTTCAACGACTCTGAGTCATTGAAACGGATCGTTTCGACGCAGTCCTAAGCGAAAAGACGCACTTTTCAATGACTCTGAGTCATTGAAACTGAGTCATTGAGAGGGCGCAATTTGGCCGCCGAACGACTGCGAGAATATCACGCCGATGTAATCCGTTCCTCACACAAGATTGAACGGAGAATCGCATAGTGAGCGCAGCCCCCAATCGGAATTCGTCAATGCTACCGTATGTCGGGATACTGCGATTCTTATGCTTTGCGATGCCGGCGATCGCTATCGCTCAGACGGTACCGGCTCGGCGACTCGTTCAAGAGTCGCGCGCTGAATACGCCAAGGCCCCGCGCCTCGCGCTGAGCGCCGTCCAAGAGTGGTGTGGCCAGGCCAGTGCCGCTGGATGCGATTTTAAGAATCCCGCCTCGATTCGTGCAACGCCGAACGGTGGTTTGCTGGTTGCCGACGCGATGGGACCGCTTCGCCTGTTCGATCCGAATGGAACGCTGCTTCGCGAGCTCGGCCGCAAAGGGAAGGGGCCTGGCGAGTACGGCTTCGTGATTGATGCGCAGGTCACCTCGAACGGAATGGTGACGTGGTTCGACAACATGCAGATGCGCTTCACGTCGGTGAGGCTGGACGGTCGGGCCGGCCCGATCCGGCGCCTGATGCCACCGCGCACGATGACCAACCTATTCGTGGCCGACACGCAGCTTGTGGTGCTCGATGTACCACCGCACGCGGTGAAAGGCACACTGGTCGACGCGACCTATCGAACCATGCCAGTCACCGGTTCGCCGCGGGTGATTGCGCGAGTGCGAACGCCAAGCGTCTTCGTGCCGGGAAGCGATATGATGGCGCCGCCTGGCCCGTTCGCGCCTCGGGTGCTGGCAGATGTGTCGCGACGACTCGATGTCGCGCACTCGAATGGCGATCGCGCGGAGATCGATCTGTTCCCGGTCCGCGGGGCACCGTGGCACCTCACGCTCGATGTAGCGTCACGCGCGGTGACGAAGCATGAACGCGACAGCGCGATCGCCGCGGCGCTGAGTCGATTCAAAGTGAAACGGCTGTCTGAATTGCCGGCGCCAATTCGCGCGGCGTACGAGCACGTTCCGGCAACGCATGCTCCACTCGAGCAGCTGCGACTGCTGCAAGACGGAACGCTGTGGATCAGGCCAACGGCTGCGGCAGGCGACTCACTCGCTCGCTGGGACGTGTTCTCCTTCGACGGCCTTCGTGTCGGCTACGCCCTGCTTCCGCGCGGCGCGCGCGTCACTGACGGCGCACGCGACTGGATTCTGGTGGCGGACCTCGACTCGGACGACCTACCGCGGTTCACGCGCTATCGCGTGTCGACGCCTACCCGATAGCCCAAAACGACTCTGACCCCTGCATAGAAAAAACACCTTTCAATGACTCAGAGTCGTTGAAAGCAGAGTCGTTGAAAGGTGCGTGGAGAAAGCACTTTCGACTGCAAATAGCTCAGCCGAAATCCGCCAGCAACGCCCCGTCTGTCAGCGCGACCGAGCCCAGCAGCAGGGCCGCAGCCTCTTCGGGGAATTCCCAGACTGCGATGACTTCGCGCGCCGCGGGTTCGGCATCGTGCAGGGAGATGCTCACCGTCAGACTCGGTCCGGCTCCAACGACTCGACCAACAAACGCCCCAGACCGCCCGGTGCGGCGATGCGTCAACACGGCTTGCCAAGCATCATCGAGCCGCGAAACAACCACGTCAAATGCCGCCACGCGCGAGACGGCAACTCCAGCCGACGACAGGGCGATCGCAGCGGCAGCAGTGCAGAGCGCCGGCCCTTTGTGCGGTACCGCTTCACGCACAAACACATCGGCGGCGCTTGGCGCGCCTTCGCGACCGCTCGTGGCGTCGCCGAGCCACTTGGTGAACTCCGGCATCAACGAGCTGCCGAGGCCACTCAGCTCGAGGCAGCGCGCCGCATAGCGCAACACCTGTCGCACCTCGATGCGATCGACCTCATCGAAATACCAGGCGCAGCTCGTGAACGTGCGCAGCGACGCGCGCTCGAGCTCCAGAAGCTCTCGCGCTCGCACCACATCGTCAGCCGAGGCGTCAACTCGCACGACCGAACGTGCGAACTGATCAAGCGCATCGCCATCCTGTGCCACCACCGCACCAAAGGCGTCGCGAACCTCCCACACGTCGGACGCGAACAGCAACGAACCTTCTCGCGCATAAACGTCGTGTACCGCCGAGGCGAGCTTTTCGAGCGCCACCCGCAGCGGACCGCGCCACTGCTGCGCCGGCGGCTTGCTCCCATCCAACCGGCAGCCGCAGTTGCTGCGCCACCGTTCCACGCCGTGCGCGCAGCTCCAGGCGCTGGGCGACACCAACCTCACGTCGACCTGCGCTGGATACTCAGCGACGAGCGTGGCCGCGTTCAGCACGCGGCGGTCGGGCTGGCGCGCCACGATGCCAAGCGCCTCGGCGAGCGCACTGTCACCGCCCTTGTGATGATGACCAAACGTTTCACCATCCGTACAGAGGGTGGTGCATCGGTCAACATCGACCTGCGCATCGGGTGAGAAGCGACGCGCCAGTGCGAGCGGATCGTTGAGCAGTCCGCCAAACGCGACATCGCCCGCGAGCGAGCCATCATACGGCACGATCGACAGCGAGCGTCCCGACGCACCGGTCCAACGCACCGGCATCCCACTGCCGTCATGACCCTGTACCTGATATGGCGCGAGAATCACGAACCGCACGCCTTCAGCGGCGACCGCGTGGAGTGTGTCTTCGTCCACGGCGCACTCGGGAAGCCAGAAGCCTTCGGCCTCTCGACCAAACCGACGCGCAAAATCGCGAAGTCCCCAGCGAATCTCGGTCGTGCGTTCGCGTGGCGACGCGAGCGGCAGAATCACATGATGGTACGGCGCGGCGATGGCGTTACCGTGCCCCCAGCGACGAACACTCGCCGCGTCACCTTCCTGCATAGCGAGCAGCGTGTCGGGTGCTTCGCTCTCGAGCCATTCGCACAACGTGGCGCCGACGTCGAAGGAGCACCACGCGTAGAGATTCACGACACGGGCAATGCCCGCGCGTGCGTCGGGGTCGCGCCCCGCCGCGCGGGAATCACGTCGCATCGTCGTCGCGCGCGCCTGCCGGGCGTAGCACTCCCGATTGATGCGCGCGTTCCAGTCGTGATCGGGTGTCGCCGACGGTTCGGTGCGCACCACTTCGAGCCACGGGTCTTCGCGTGGCGGCTGATAGAGATGCTGATGAACGATGACGCCGTGCATGCGCAGACGGTCCCGGTGGAATCAGTCGCGTGACTTCGCGATATCGATGGCGCGGCGATACACCACCGCGTAGCGCTCAGCCGCCAGCTCCCACGAAAAGTCCCGACGCATGGCGGTGATCATGCGCGGCGCCCACTGTTGCGGATCGTTGAAGCGCGCGAGCGCTCGTACGATGCCGGAGTCGAGCGCCTGTGGAGTGAACTCGTCGAACAAAAATCCCGATGCATCGTCTTCGATCGTGTCGGCAATGCCACCAACACGACGGCCGATGGGCAGCGCGCCGTAGCGCTGCGCGCGCAGTTGCGTCAGGCCGCACGGCTCGTACTGCGACGGCATGAGAAACATGTCGGCGCCAGCCATCAGTCGATGCTCGAGGCGATCGGTAAAGTCGAGCTGCACGCCGACGTGTTGCGGTCGAGCGCGCGCGAGCTCCAACAGCGCCGTCTCATACTTCCGTTCACCAGCACCGAGAAACACGAACTGCGCGTCCAACGTCCACACCAGTCGCGAATTGAGAAGCAGGTCGAGCCCCTTCTGCGTCACCATGCGGCCGGTGAAGCCGAACAATGGCGTGCGTTTGCGCTGCGGCAACCCGAACGACCGCTGCAACGCCGACTTGCAACGCGCCTTGTTCGACGGATCCGCAACCGTGTAGTTCGCGGTGATCTGATCATCGACCGCCGGATCCAACACCGTTTGATCGATGCCATTGGTGATGCCGGTGAAGCGATTGCCGAGGAACTGAAAGACCTCGTGCAGTCCGAAGCCGCCGCCAGACGTGCGCAGCTCCTGCGCGTGCGTTGGGCTCACCGTGACGGCCATATCAGCGAAGGTGAGTCCGGCCTTCAGGAAATTGATGCGACCGTACCACTCGGCATGCCGGAAGTTGTACACCTCCGGCGGAATGCCGCAGTCGTTCAGCATCGACTGCGGAAAGTGCCCCTGATAGCCGGCGTTGTGCACGCTCAGTACCGTGGGCGTCTTGTTGAACCGCTCGAGCAGCGACGTATAGCTGCGCATGTACAACAGCGCGAGCGACGTGTGCCAGTCATGCGCATGAATCAACACCGGTCCCGCGATCAAACGCGGAATGGCATCGAGTACGGCGCGCGAGAAGAGCGCGAAGCGTCGGGCGTTGTCGCTGTAGTCTCGACCGCCCTCGCCATACAAGCCACCGCGGGCGAACGCCGACGGAATGTCGACGAACACCACTTTGGGCCCCTTGGGTGGTACGACTTCTCGAAAGAGTCGCACCTCTTCACTGCGAAACCCAAGGTCGACAACAATCGGACGACCAAGCGGTGCAAGATCGGGCGCGTGATCGCGCACCGTGCGATAGAGCGGCAGAAACACCACGACATTGGCGCCGCCGCGCACCTGATTGTTGGCGAGCCCCATGACAGCTTCGGCCAATCCGCCGCTGCGTGCGAACGGGTGATACTCGGCCGTCAAATGCACGATGGCAGGCGCTCCGGATTCCGGAGCGCGCACCAGCGGCGAACCAAAACTTGGCGTCGGCATCGCCGACGTCAGGGCAGGACCAGTCATCGACCTTCGGCTGGCGGGAACAACGCGAGACGATTCTGCGTCGGCTTACGCCGTTGGCGGATCGTCTGGGAGCGCGTCGCCAAGAATGGACGGCGCATAAAAACCACGGGCGTATTGCTCAACCATGCGACGCGCAGTGAACTGCTGGCCGGCCACGCGAATCGCGTGCTTCATCATGAGCAGCCAGCGACGCGGCATCTCGGCCTTGTCGCGATCGTAGTAGCGCGGCACCACTTCACGCTCGAGCAGGTCATAAAGACGATTGGCGGTGTTCTGCCCCGCGTCGTCGTCGACTTCCGGTTCGATCGCCCAACCGTTCGTGCCATCGTAGCCCTCTTCCCACCAGCCATCGATTGTGGAGAACTGCGGCACCCCGTTGAGCGCCGCCTTCATGCCACTCGTGCCCGATGCCTCGAGCGGAACGCGCGGCAGGTTCATCCACAAGTCCACACCTTGCACGAGCAGATGCGCGAGGTGCATGCCGTAGTCTTCGACGAACGCCACGCGCCCTTCGAAGCGCGGATCGCGCGTGAACTGGTAGACGTTCTGGAGCACCTGCTTGCCCGGCGTATCGGCGGGATGCGCCTTGCCAGCGAACACGATCTGCACTGGACGCGAGCTGTTGGTGACGAGCTTCGCGAGGCGGTCGATATCACGGAAAATCAGGTTGGCGCGCTTGTAGGTCGCAAAGCGACGCGCGAAGCCAATGGTGAGCGCCTGCGGGTCGAGCAGCGTGCCCGCTCCGACCAGCTGCTGCGTTTCCATCGAACCCTTCGCAAAGGCGCGACGCGCCTCCTCACGCACCTGTCGCATGAGTGTGTTCTTGAGACGCATGTGCGCGTACCACAGGCGCTCGTCATCGAGTGTGAGCACCTGCTCCCACAAGTCGGGATCGCCGCTGTACCCCCACGCTGGACCGAGATGCTCGTCGAGCAGCTTCATCACCGGATTCGACATCCATGTGGCGAGATGCACGCCGTTGGTGACGTAGCCAACGGGCACCTGATCAGCCGGTCGCCCGGACCACATCGAACGACTCATATCGCGCGTGACAAACCCATGGCGACGCGACACCGCATTCACACGACGCGACAGACGCATCGATGCCGCGGTCATGTGATACACACCAGCGCCCGCTTCCGGCTGATAGCCGATACGCAGGAACGCATCGCCATCAATCCCCATCTCGTTCCAGAAGCCATTGGCGCACTGACGCACCTCTTCCACGCCGAAGTGATCGTGGCCCGCAGGCACCGGCGTGTGCGTCGTGAACACACTCGCGTTGCGCACCTTCTTCACGGCATCCGCGTAGCTCATTCCGGTTGCCGTGTACTCGCGCACCCGTTCGACCATCATGAACGCGGCGTGCCCTTCGTTCGCATGCCATGCCGCCGGGTCGATGCCCAGCGCACGGAGCGCCCGCACGCCACCAACACCGAGCAGCCACTCCTGACGAAGTCGCATCGCCGGTCCGCCCGAGTAGAGCTTCGACAGCAGCGGACGATCGTCGGGGTGATTCTCGGGGAGGTCTGAATCGAGCAGATACACCGGCACGCGACCCACCTGCATCTTCCAGACGCGGATGTGAATATCGCGACCAAAGGTGTTCACGGTGACGAGATGCTTGTTGCCGTCTCGCCCCGGCAGCGGAACGATTGGCACCGACTCGAAATCGATGCGATCGTCGGAGTCTTCCTGCCAGCCATCCACACGGATGCGCTGATCGAAGTATCCGTTTCTGTAAAGGATTCCCACCGCCACGAGCGGAATGCCCAAGTCGGACGCGGTCTTCAGGTGATCGCCGGCGAGCACACCCAGGCCACCCGAGTAGATCGGCACCGAGTTGTGAATGCCGAATTCCGCGCAAAAGTAGGCGACCGTCCGGCCGCGCAACTCGGGAAATGTGCGCGCATACCAGGTGTGTTCATCAGAACGCTCGGCGGCCAGCCACTGCATCGCGCGATCATACCGCGCGCAGAACACGGCATCGCGCGCCAGTTCGTCGAGGCGCGCCGCGTCAACGAGGCGCAGCAACTGAATCGGATTGTGTCGCAGCCGATGCCAGAGGACTTCGTCGATCTCCTTGAAGAGCATCCGCGATTCGCGGTTCCAGCTCCAAGCGAGGTTGTTGGCAAGCTGGGCGAGGCCCGCGATACGGGCCGGAAGCGGGCTCGACAGTGAGTTCGCGCCAGTTGGCGGCGTTGCAGTAGCGGTCATGACCGGGGAGTTTGTTTCTGAAAATCACCGATGCCGGGTGATTTGCGGACCATCCGGACAGGAAAACTACCTATCAAACGGGCCCGAGGGGACGGGTGTGGACAGCAGAACCAGCCCGAACTAGTGTGCCGAGACGGTTGTCGTCTGCACACGCTGGGTGGACCGTCGACCGCCAGGTCCCGTCACTCATTGTTTCATGCCCGCTCGCACCTCTCGTTCGACTGGTCCCGCAGTGGAAGTGTTCAAGTTCGGCGGCGCTTCGCTCGCCGACGCCGCGAACGTCCGCCACGCAATTTCCCTGATTATGGAACAGCGGGGGACGCGACTGGTGACCGTTGTGTCGGCGCTGGCCGGCGTGACCGACGCGCTGCTCGCGGTCGCGGAGCTGTCGCTCAAGGGCGATTTGCGCGGTGTGGACACGGCCATCGACAGGCTATCGGCGCGGCACCGCACGGTGGCCAATGGAGTGATCCCGGCAGTGCGCGCACGCGGCGCGCTGGTCAAGGCGCTGGCCGCCGACTTTGAAGAATTGCGCGCCATCGCGCACGGTGTGGCCACCCTGCACGAACTCACGCCACGCACGCGCGACTATCTCGTGGCGCGTGGTGAGCAGCTGTCGGCGCGCATCGTGGTAGCGGGACTGCTCGCACGTGGCGCCAGGGCGCAGTACGTCGAAGCGGTGGGGCTCATTCACACCGATGGCGTGCACGGCAATGCCTTTCCGAATTTCGCCGCGACCGATCGCGCGGTCACGGCGCAGCTTCGTCCGCTGCTCAGGAAACGCATCATCCCGATCGTTCCGGGCTTCACAGGAAGCGGTCGGCATCAGGTCACCGTCACCCTCGGACGCGGCGGCAGCGATCTCACCGCGACGGTGCTCGGTCGTTCGCTCAAAGCGGAACGCATCACGCTCTGGAAGGATGTGCCGGGGCTGATGACGACCGATCCGCGGCTCGTGCCCAACGCGCGCATCGTCCCGCAGCTCAACGTGCGTGAGGCCGCGGAGCTGGCGTACTACGGCGCCAAGGTGCTGCATCCGCGTGCGCTCATTCCGCTCGCGCAGCTCAAGGTGCCGCTCTACGTGCGCCCGTTCATGGATCCCACGGCGCCCGGAACCGAGATCTCGCAACGCCACACGCTTGACCGATATCCGGTCAAGGCGTTGTCGATTGTGCGCGGTCAGTCGCTGGTGACGGTGACGGGCAACGGCATGCTTGGTGTGCCGGGTATCGCGGCTCGAACCTTCGCCGCGCTGCAGCAGGCGGGGATCTCGGTCACGCTCATCACGCAGGCGAGCTCGGAGCACTCGATCAGCCTCTGCGTGCCCACAGAACGCGCCGCCGATGCGCGCGAGGCACTCGATCAGGCGTTTGCGCTCGAGCTGTCGCGCAAGGAACTCGAGCGTGTCGACGTGAAGACGGGCATGGCGACGTTGGCCGTGGTTGGACTTGGCATGGCCGGCTCTCCGGGCATCGCCTCGCGCATGTTCACGTCGCTGTCGCAAGCGGATGTGAATATCGTGGCGATCGCGCAGGGCAGTTCGGAGCTCAACATCTCGGTCGTGATCGTCGAGCGTGATGCCGAATCGGCGGCGCGCGCCGTGCACGAGGAATTTCAGCTGGACAAGATCGGCGGTGGTGGGATGCTCGCCGAAGATCGCTTCGACGTGGTGCTGCTGGGCGTTGGCCAGATCGGGCGCGAACTGCTGCGTATGCTGCCCATGATCAAGGGACGCGCGAAGCCCACCATTGTGGGGCTGATCGATCGCAGCGGCTTCCTCTTTGAACCGGATGGACTGAGCACACGTGCGCTGCATCAGGCCGTGCGTGCCAAGGAAGGCGGCGGATCGATTGCCGGAATGAAGGGCGCGCATCGCGGATCCGCGGAACAGGCCGTCGCGTGGATTGCCAGGCACGCGCTGGCGCGACCGGTGCTGGTGGATGTGACCGCGGATGAAACACTGCCCGCCATTCGACGCGCGGTGGCTGCGGACATGGATATCGTGATGGCCAACAAGCGGCCACTCACGGCATCACGCGACGAAGTACAAGCGCTTCATGCGCTCGCGCTGCGTCACGGCGCACGTCTCCTGCATGAAACGACGGTTGGCGCTGGTCTTCCCGTGATGGATAGTTACGCCAAACTCGTGGAAACCGGCGACAAGGTGCTGCGTATCGAAGGCTGCACCAGCGGTACGTTGGGCTTCTTGCTCACGGAGATCGGGAAGGGGCGTCCATTCAGCGAGTCGTTGAGTGATGCCATGCAACGCGGCTTTACGGAACCCGATCCACGTGACGATCTGTCGGGGATGGATGTGGCGCGCAAAGCGCTCATTCTTGCACGGCTCATCGGCTTTACCGGTGAGTTGAGCGATGTCACCGTGGAAAGCCTGGTGCCTGAACGTTACCGCGCGATGCCCACCGCGAAGTTCCTGCAGGTGTTGCCTGAGATGGACGCCGAGTGGGCAGCGCGGCAGGCCAGCGCCGCAAAGCAGGGGAAGGCGCTCCGCTATGTACTCCGCGCAACGCGTACAAAGGTGGCGGTTGGGCTGCGCGCGGTGGATCCTTCACATCCGCTCGCGGGATTGCGTGGCACCGACAATCAGGTGGTGTTCACGACGATGCGCTACAAGGACCATCCGCTGGTGATCACCGGGCCTGGTGCCGGGCCGACCGTGACGGCCGCCGGTGTGCTGAACGACATCCTTCAACTTGCGCCTGTGTGACCATGGCGACGTCGCCCCTTTTTCTTGCTGCCAACGAAGCACCTGGCCAGGCGAGTGTTCAGCGCTGCGATGCGTGCGGACATGAACTCGCCGGGCGTGATGCTGCGCCGGATTGCCCCGCGTGCGGCGGTCTGCTCGCCATCATTCATCGCGCTCCGGCCGACGCATCTGGCGTTCCGCTCGATGCCGCCGCACTCAAGGCAAGTTTCGCGCAGCATTGCTGCGCGCGGCCGGCCGGACATGCGAGTGGCGTGTGGCGATTTGAATCGCTGGTCATGCCCGGTGCCGGTGATGCGATCACGAGTCATCCGGAGGGGAATACGCCGCTCATGGCGCGCGCGCGCGTGAGCAGCTACGCCGGCTGCGAAGGGCTGTTGATCAAGCACGAGGGATACAATCCCACCGGTTCGTTCAAGGATCGCGGTATGACGGCCGGTACCACGCAGGCAGTGCGTACCGGTGCATCGGCGGTGGCGTGTGCGAGCACCGGGAACACATCGGCATCGCTTGCCTCATACGCCGCACAGGCCGGGATCCCCGGTCTCGTGTTCGTGCCCGCTGGCAAAGTGGCGCTGGGCAAGATGGCGCAAACGCTCGCCTATGGTGCGACGACATTGCTCGTGCGCGGCGACTTCGATGCCTGCCTGAAGTTGGTGCAGCAAGCGAGTCGCGAGCTTGGCATTTATCTGCTCAACTCGATCAATCCGTGGCGAGTGGAAGGGCAGAAAACGATCGTGCTCGAGATGCTGCAGCAGCTTGGGTGGGACGCGCCCGATTTCATCGTGCTCCCGGCCGGCAATCTTGGCAACACGGCCGCCTTCGGGAAGGCGCTTCGCGAAGCGCACGCGCTCGGATTGATCACGAGAATGCCGCGCATCGTGAGCGTGCAGGCTGCCGGTGCGGCGCCGTTCGCCAAAGGCTTTGCCGATCAGTTCGCACATCGCTACACGGTGCAGGCGGAAACGGTCGCGACGGCGATTCGCATCGGCGACCCCGCCAGTTGGGATCGCGCGGTGCGCGCCATTCGCGAAACGAATGGACTCGTCATCACGGCCACCGACCAGGAGATCCTCGACGCAAAGATGGCGATCGATGCGGCCGGTGTCGGCTGTGAACCTGCGAGCGCAGCGAGCGTGGCCGGTGTGAAGCAGCTCGTGAAGCAGGGCGTCATCACGTCGAGCGATCGTGTGGTGGCCGTGCTGACGGGTCACGTGCTCAAGGATCCTGGCATACTGGTGGAACTGCATCAGGAGCGCGATGATGTCGCCATGGCCAATCGCCCGATCGAGATCGATGGCACCGTACGCGCGGTGGAGCAGGTGCTCGCCGCCAAGCGGAGGGCGCTCGCATGAACGCGCTTTCCCCGCGTCGCACGCTGATCACCGGCGCATCGCAGCCGCTTGGTGTGGAACTGGTTCGACAGAGTCTTATCCGCGGTGATCGCGTTTACGCTGCCGCGCGCAACCCAGCGCGCGTTCCCGTGCTGGCGGACTTGCGCGCCGAGTTCGGTGGACTCGAACTGCTCGCCTTCGATCCGGCAGATCCATCGAGTGTCGCCGATGTCATTCCCATACTCGAGAGTCTGACCGACTCACTCGATCTGCTCGTGATCGCGCCCGCTGAATCAGGAGCGCACGATCGAGCAAGCGACGCCGAGCGGGATGCGCACTTGCCAACGCTCACGGGAACGGGGCTCACGGAGCACTATCGTCGTCATGCCGTGGCGCCGCTGCTGCTCGTGCGCACGCTGCTCCCGTGGCTCGCGCGCGGTGACAATGCCCGCGTGCTGATCGTGAACTCCTGGCTCGCGTCGGTCAGTGGCAAGAGCATGGGCGGCGACTATGCTGAATGCGCGAGTGGTGCCGCGCTCAACATGCTGACGCGGGCACTCGCGCACGATCTCGCTGACGAGCGCATCACCGTACTGCTCGGCAATCCGGGCAACTTTGCCACGAGCCCCGAAGGGCCGGGGTTCAAGTTGCCGATCGACGAGAGCGCGCTGGGTTTGCTGGTGCAAACCGACCGACTCCCGCGCGAAAAGAGCGGCGCCTTTCTCGACTATACCGGCGCCGAGCGCCCATGGTGAGTCTCGGCGGCGACGCTATCTGCGACGCTATCCGCGACGCTATCCGCGACGCTATCCGCGACGCTATCCGCGACGTCGCTTCTCCATGTCATCGCGCTCCTTGAGCGCCTTTTCCTTCTGCTTTTCGAGTAACGCGTTACCGATCGAATCGACACGCACTTTTTGCGCGCTATCGAGCTTCGTGCGCGCGCGATCGCGATACGCGTCCTGAATGTCGACAATGCGGTCGAGAATCTGCTTCGCGCTGTCGGGCATCACGCCGCCGATCGGCGCGCCCTGAGCGCCACCTGGAGGCAAGCCGCCTCCGCCGCCACGCATACCGCCGCGCCCGCGCCCCTCGCCGGACTCGCTGAACATTTTGTCGAGGTTCTTGAAGAGCGGCTCCTGCTTGTCCTTGAGCTCCCTGGCGTAGCTCTTGAAGGTGTCCTGCTGCGCCTTCGTGAGTTGCAGCTCCTTCTTGTGATCGAGCAGCAGGGCGAGGGGATTGCTCTCGTCGATGTTCTTCCTGGCGCGTTCGGCCGGCGATTCCATGCGGGCACCGCCGCCGCCCATACCACCGCGCCCCATGCCGCCGCGGCCCATACCGCCGCCCATTCCACCCATCCCTCCCATGCCACCCATCTGCGCCAGCAGCGCCGATGGCATCAGTGCCGCTAGCATACAGAAGCGGCGGGTCCAGCGCAGTCGATTCGAAGTCACCGGCGGAACGAGAGAGCGGAACGGCATGGCGGCACGCGAAAGAACGGGGAGACGGCGAAGGATCGGTGCGCGCGGGATCGCGCCGTGGTGTGCGGCCGTCTTTGCACTGCTGGCGGCCTGCGCGGGTAACCCGTCACCGAGCGCGAACCCCACGCCGGTTACGCCAACGCCCGGCACCGTTCCCGTGTCGCTCCCGACCGGCGGCAACGTTGCCGTGATTCCGGTCAAAGTCACGTACGTGCTGCGCGCGCTGCGTCCGTCGCTCGATTCGCTTTTCCCGGTCCGCGATTCACTCACCGCTTCGCGCTGCGCGAACGCGGTAGGGCTGGTCTGCCATCAGTACGTGTATCGACGCGATTCACTGGCGATGCGCGCCGACGGCGATCGGTTGAGCATCGAAACGCATCTCGGCTTTCGCGCGCAGCTGGGGGTGATTGGTGGCGCTCGCGTGGCCAGCTGTGGCTATGCGCCCGAAGAGATGCGCCGCGCCGATCTCTCCATGAGCACGGCGCTCTTCTGGCGACGCGATTGGCGCATTGGGTCACGCGACACAAGGCTCTCCGCGACCGTGGTCGACCCGTGTCGCGTCACCGCGCTCGGCGTGAACGCGACGCCCACCTTGCAGGGCATCGTCGACAAGCAGCTTGCGACCTTCGCGGCACAGGCCGATAGCGCGATTCCACAGGTCGCGGAGTTTCGCACGCTCGCCGATTCGCTGTGGAAGAGTTTTCTCGAACCCACCGCACTGGATTCGACGAACACGCTCTGGCTGTTGATCGAACCGGAGGCGGTGCGCGTCACGCCCTTCGCGAGCAGCGGCCCCACGCTCACCACGACGCTCGTGCTCTACGCACGACCGCGCATCATTGCCGGTGGCAAGCCCGCGGTGCGTCCGCGACCACTCCCCGGGCTCGCGTTGGGCGCCGCGCCCGCCGAGTTCAGTGTGCCAGTGA
The DNA here is from genome assembly GCA_966112585.1 of uncultured Gemmatimonadaceae bacterium. GTDB lineage: Bacteria > Gemmatimonadota > Gemmatimonadetes > Gemmatimonadales > Gemmatimonadaceae > Gemmatimonas. The sequence goes on along the minus strand of CBHWDN010000050.1, from coordinate 5,594 downwards.
CCGCCGAACTGCCGTTTGACGAATTGGCCCGTCAGGCCACTGCGCAGATGCAGGCCGAGACCGGCCGATCGAGCGTGCGTGTGGACTCGGTGTTTGTGCGCGGCGTGCAGGACAGCGTGTTTGTCGATCTTGCCGTGAACGGCGCCATCAAGGGCCGACTATCGCTCACCTCGCGTTTGCGCTGGGACGCGGTCGCACGCGAGCTTCGGTTGGATGATCTCGACTGGACGCTGCAGAGTCGCGGGAAGCTGTCACGCGTGACGAGCACCCTGGCCGCGCCGCTCGTGGGTCGTGCCATTCGCAAGGCGACCAACAACGGGCGCATTGCCCTGGGCGCGCAGTTGGACTCGACACGCACCGAACTGCTCACCATGCTCAATGGCACACTGGCGCCCGGCATCGTGATGGGGAGCAGTGTTCGCGAGGTGCAGATCACGAGCGTCACCACGAGCGCCACGGCGTTTGTCGTCAGGGCGCTTTTGACGGGGCAGAGCGGGGTATGGATTCAGTGAACTCGCCGGAACCAACGTTGGCGGTGCGTACGTCGGCAGTAGGTGGGCCGGAAAGCGGTGAACCGATCACCCCGTTGACACCCCCGACTCCATCGCTGTATCCAACACCGCGCTTCACTGAACTGGAGTCAACGGAACCGTCGTTTCGCTACAAGTTGGTGAAGTTCTTGTCTGCGGTCGGTGCGTTGTTTTCGGTGCCGGGTATGATCACGCTGATCGCCGCGGCGGTGACGACGCCGCAGGTCGTTTTCGGTACGATCAGCAGCGTGCTCGCCTTCTTCGGATCGTTTGTGCAGATGGCACTGGCGATTCCGGTCTATCGGGCAATCAAACAACGGCGGCGCGCGGGGTTCATGGCGTTGCTCTTCGCGCAGGGCGGTACGATCATCCAGTCGATCTACCTCGCGCTCGTCGAAGGGCCGCACGACAGAGGGACGCAGCCCGCAAGTATCTTTTTGAGTCTCATCTGGCTCGGCATCCTCATCAGCATCAAAGACGAACTCGATCAGTGACCGTGAATCTTTCGCTTCGTACTCTCGCTGGCGCGGCGGTGTTGTCGCTTGGCGCCGCTGCAACCGTCGGCGCGCAGTTCAAACCGGTCACCGATCCGGTCACCGCGAAAATCATGAGCCGCCTCTCGGCGCTCTCGGCTGACTCGATGGAGGGACGTCGGGCTGGCTCGCCGGGTTCAGCGCGCGCACGCGCGTGGATCATCGGACAGCTCAGGGAAATTGGTGCGCAGCCGGGCGCGAACGGATCGTTCGAGATGCCGATCAAGTTGCGCCCGCGCGCCGGCAGCACCGACACCGTTGGTGCAAACATCGTCGCGCGCATTCCCGGCAAGAACAGCACGGGGCCCGTGCTCGTGGTGAGTGCGCACTATGATCATCTCGGCGTGCGGAATGGCGAGACGTACAACGGCGCCGATGACGACGCGTCGGGGTGCATTGCGCTGCTCACGATGGCCGAGCGCATGATCAAGGACAAACCCGATCACGACGTGATCCTCGCGTTCTTCGACGCCGAAGAAGGCGGGCTACAGGGCTCGAAGGCTTTTGTGGCGACGCCGCCCATCGACTTGTCGAAGGTGGCGATGGATCTGAGTCTCGATATGATTGCGCGGCAGGACGGCAACGCGCTCTGGGTGAGCGGCACCTCGCATTATCCGGTGCTCAAGCCGCTCGCCGACGCGGTGGCCAAGACGGCGGCGGTGCCGATCAAGTTTGGTCACGACACCAAGGACCTGAAGCCGGGCGACGATTGGACCGGCTCGTCCGACCACGGCTCATTCCACGCGAAGGGCATTCCGTTCATCTACCTGGGCGTCGAGGATCATCCCGACTATCACAAGCCCGGTGATGACGCCGACAAGATCGATCCGCAGTTCTACCGCGGTACAGTGGAATTCGCGTACGCGCTCGCACGTCGAGCGGACAAGTCGCTGAACGACATCTTCAAGACGCGGAAGCCCGCCAACTGATGCGCCGTTCGTGGCGCACGTGGAGTGTGCTCGGCGCACTGTTCGCCCTGAGCCACTCGGTGCGCGCGCAATCGACCGACTCATTGCCGACCAAGCGCTGGAGCCTCGAGGGATTCGTGAGTGCGGGCGCGGCGGTGTGGTCGCAGCCTATTGCTTCGTCGCGTGTGAGCAGCGTGCCCGCGGGCGGCGGCGGATTTGCGATTTCGCACGTGCACAGCGCACGCTGGCGCGGGAGCCTGGCAATCGATGATGTGAAGCGTGGATCGGATGGGTTCAATTGGAGGTTCCGCACTCGCTACACGGAACTGTCGGCGATGGTCTATCGTCGGCTGTTCGATGTCGGGCCGACGACCGTTTCCCTGGGAGCGGGTCCGGCGATCGCGTGGCCGCGTGAGGGCAAAGCGATCTACGGAGAGCCCGCGTTCTACGTGCAGCGGCTCGATCTCTCGCCACAGGAATACCACGCGCGGATGGCGCTCGAGGCGCGGACGAACATGCGCATTCCCATCGCCGGTCGGATCTCATTTCAGCGCGGGATCAATCGCGTGCTCCACTCGTATCCCAGCGCGAGTCGAAGCTGGGACGGGCAAACGCCGCCGTACAACAAACTGCTGGCGTTCGAGGTGGGGGCGACACTGATCAAATGGTAAACCGGAAACCACCAACCCGAACGCAGAACACCGAACCGATCAGTTCATGGGTTTGGAGTTCGGGTTCGAAGTTCGGAGTACTGGTGGGGAAAGTGAAACGGCCGCATCCCCTTGGAAGGAATGCGGCCGTTTCGATGTGTTCCCAGCCGGCCCGAACGATCTCGAACCGGATTGTACCCGTGTTACCGGGCGTCGATCAGGAGATCGGTTGCCCAGAACGAGCCGGCTAAGGGACGTAACTTTGACAAATGATCACCTCCTCGAGTTGACGTGAGACATCGGGCGAAACAACATCGTTTTCCCTGGGTTGACCTCCAACAGGACCAGTGATCCGACGGGATGCCGGGTCCGACCTGGGGGACGTCTGCGCGGCCGCTCTTCCGCGTTGACCGCAATGGTAGGGGCTGGACCACTTTCGGGCAAGCGAAAGCAGGTCATTTATCACAGCGCGAGGTTGGGCTGACTACCTTCTTTCCTGCTAAACTTGCCTCTGCGTGTCACCACAGCCTTACTGACACTCCCCGCTCGGTTGAGCGAACCGGCCTTCCCACCCCACCGGATATGCCCCACCTCCCCCTGATCACGGCCCGCCCGTGGCAGCGCGCGCTGCGCCTGCCGCTCGTGCCGGCTCTTTCCCTCCTTGCGATCGCTCCATCGGCCATGCTGGCTCAGCGCGGCCAGGGCGGTGGCGGAGCGGCCGCTGCACCAGCGGGCCCCGCGGTCGCGTCGCTCCCCAAGGGACCGCGCGCCATGATGCTCCGCGACTGGTATCGCGTGGCCAACGTGAGTACGCCGGCGGTCTCACCCGATGGCAAGCGCATCGCCATGACGGTGACCACACCGGTGGAAGCGGACAATCGCCGCCACAGTGAAGTGTGGGTCGCGAGCACCGACGGCGGCGCGCCGCAGCGGTGGACCTCGCCGAGCACGGAAAGCAGCAATCCGCGCTGGTCGCCCGACGGCAAATACCTCTTCTTCACCTCGCAGCGCACCGGTGGTCGTGGCGCGACGTGGGCGATTCGCCTCGATCAGCCGGCTGGCGAAGCGATTCAGGTCGATGGATACCCGACGGGCTCGATGCCCGACAATGGCGCGTTCGGCATCTTCACCGATGCGATCGTGCCGGCTCCACAGGTCGCGGCGAATGATCCGTTCAATCGCATGCCGGTGCTCGCGCGCCCTGGCATCGACGCGATCACGAAGCCCGCCGATGCCGCTCGATTCGACGGCCGGCACTTCACCGACATGACCACCAAGAGCAACGGCGTGGGTTTCGTACCCAGCCGTCGCGTGCCGCGCGTGTGGCGTCCGCAGCAGCTCTTCCGCCAGAACATGGGCGACACGGCGCGTAAGCAGATCACAAACACGGCGTATACACATCGTTCGCCCGTCGTGTCGCCCGACGGCAAGTGGATCGCCTTCGTCGCCGACGCGTCGCTTCGTGCGGACTCGGTGGTCGATCTCGAACGGGAAGCGCTCGCGAAGCTGCCGTACGACAAGAAGCGCGATGAAGTGGAAAAGAACGACGCTGACATCTACGTGATCAGCGTTGATGGCGGCACGCCGCGCAAGCTCACCGAGTACTTCGGCTCCGAGTCGGATCTGACCTGGTCGCCCGACGGCAAGCAGCTCGCCTTTATCGGCCGCGCCGGCCGCATGAAGAACTCGAAGATCTACACGGTCGATGCGTCGGGCGGCACGGCGAAGAATCTGCTGGGCACGTGGCAGTTCGAACCGGCCGGCATTGATTGGCTGCCAAGCGGCATTCAGTTCACCGCCGAAATCGGTGGCCGCACCGCGATCCTCAAGCCGGACATGGCCGGCGGCGCGCCAAAGGAACTGGTAAGCGGCCGTCGTCAGATCCGTGGCACGAGCTACGATCCGACGGGCAAGGTGATGGCGTTCGTCGCCACGAGCCAGACGAAGCCCACGGAGCTCTTCGTCGCCAACGCTGATGGTACGGGCGAGCGCAAGCTCACCGGCTTCAACGATGCCGTGAATGCGGATGTGGTGTGGAGCGACGCCGAACGCTTCACGTACAAGAGCGTCGGCAACATGGAAATCGAAGGCTGGATGATGAAGCCGTACGGCTACGAGCCGGGGAAGAAGTATCCGCTCGTGATCTACATCCACGGCGGCCCGCATTCGTCGTACGGTGAGGGCTGGTTCGATGAATTCCAGAACCTCGCCGCGCAGGGAATGTGGGTGCTGTCCACGAACCCGCGCGGTTCGAGCGGCTACGGCGCCGACTTCACCTACAGCACGCGCGGCCGCTGGGGCATGGAAGACTATCAGGACCTCATGAAGGCAGTGGACATCGCCTCGGTGCGTCCAGATGTCGACAGCACCAAGATGGGCGCGACGGGCGGTTCGTACGGCGGATTCATGACGACGTGGCTCGCCACGAAGACGCAGCGCTTCAAGGCGATCGAAACCGACCGCACGATCACCGACTGGACGTACTGGTACGGTTCGAGCGACGCGCAGGGGCTCACGGAATTCGAGTTCTACGGCAAGCCGTGGGACAACCAGACGCTCTACGACACGCTTTCGCCAATCCGCTACGTGAACAAGGTGAAAACGCCAATGCTCATGGTGCAGAGCGAAGAAGACTTCCGCACCCCGATGGGGGGAGCGGAGATCTGGTACATGTCGCTCAAGAAGCAGGGCGTGCCGGTTGAACTCGTGCGCTATCCGCGTTCCAATCACGACCTCTCGCGCACCGGTGAACCGTGGCTCCTCGTCGACCGCCTTGGTCGCTTGCGGCAGTGGTTCGGCTATTGGTTGCAAGGCAAGCAGAACGTCGCGAACTGACAGTGCGTTTGGTGTGGTGAGTTTTGAGATGAACTGATCACACAGAGGCACAGAGTCACAGAGAACAACAAAAGGGGGCGCGCTCGGTCGGTCTCGCGGGCGGCCCATTTTTTTATATGTGTGTGTGTGGCTCTGTGT
>CBHWDN010000049.1:0-19942 GCA_966112585.1 uncultured Gemmatimonadaceae bacterium | reverse complement strand
TCCTCAGCCTCACACCACCGTGGGTCTGTGTTCCCCCCCACCCCCCCCACCGCTCCGACGGGCCATCGCTGCAAACGGCCCGGCGCCCTCCGCCGTATACTGAGGTAGACGGACGTCCCGCCCCGTCCCCCCAGTCAGCATCCCACCATGGCCCAGCCGCGTTCCGGCCGCTCCGCCCGCTCCTCGCTCGTCCGCACTCTTTCCGTTGGCGCAATTGGTCTCGCGCTGACGGCACCGGCCAGCGCCGCATTGGCCCAAGGCCAGTGCAAAGGCCGTCCGAACGAGAACACCCCCGTGTGCGACACCATGCCGCTCGCGGCGCCGTTCGCGCCCACCGGCTGGAAGACCACCGGGCTCGATCACTTCACCATGCGCGCCGTCGATTACAAGAAGGAAGCGGCGTACTACATGGCGTTGATGAACTGGAAGCTCCGGAGCGACGACGGAAAGCAGGCCGTACTCGACGTTGGTGATGTCGGCACGGTGGTCATTGTGGGTGGCTACACGCCGCCGCCACCGCCGCCGCCGCGCGTACTCACACCCGCCGAGAGCGCGGCCATTGCCGGTCGTGCCGGCGGCGCAGGCGGCGCTGGACGCGGGGGCGGTGGAGGCCAGCGTCGTCCACCCAATGTGATCTGGGATTCCTTCGCCTGGGTCATTTCGCCGTGGAACGCCAAGACGGTCGAAGCGGAGCTCAAGAAGCGCGGTCTCGATCCGGTGGCCGACAACAACGGCCCGGCCGGTTGCGAGTCGTTCCATGTCAAGGATCCGCAGGGCTACGACCTCGTGCTCACCAACGGCTGTTACGCCAAGGGTCGCAAGAGTGCGAAGGCGATCACATGGACCGAAGCGGCGCCGTTCGCCAACACGAACTGGAAGACGACCTGGCTCGATCACATCTCGTTCGGCGTGGGCGACTACAAGAAGGAAGTCGCCTTCTATCAGGCGCTCATCGGCTGGAAGCCCACCGGCGACGAAGGCAGCCAGAACGAAGTGTGGATGTGCGACGACTGCGGCAACGTGCTCATTCGAGGCGGCAATTCGCGCAGTCCGAACTTTGACAAGAACGCACCGGCGCGCGCCGCCGTCGATCACGTGTCCTTTGGTCTCGAGCCCTTCGATCCCGTTACCACGGCGAACGATCTCAAGACCCGCGGGCTCACCGCGTCTCCCGACATCGGCATTCCCGGCGTCGACGCGGCGGCCCACATCGGCGACGCGAACGTGAACTACAAGAGCTTCCACACGAACACGCCGAACGGGTACAACCTGCAGATCAGCAACGCGAACAAGAAGAATCGCACCGTCATCATCGCCAAACCCTGAGCGACGCTCGAGATTTGAAACGGCCAGTCCAACAACGTGGACTGGCCGTTTTTTCTTGCGCTCGGAGCACTCGCCATGGCACTGCTACATAAAGCACTCGTCGCTGGTTCTTCGATGCTTCTGCTCGGTGCGTCGTCGCGCCGCTTGCCGCAATCTCGCACCGCCTTCGATCGCGCACTGCCGGCCATGAACGGCAGAGAACTGCAGATGAAGGTCTTTGAAGTCGCGTACGCCCCGGGACAGAAGTCGGCGCCGCACGCGCACGGCTGTGCGGTGGCCGTGTACGTGACCTCGGGCGCCATTCGCATGGCCGTTCGAGGTGGCGCCGACTCGATCTACAAGAAGGGCGACGTGTTCTTTGAGCAGCCCACCGACATTCATCAGGTCGGCGAGAACGCGAGTGCAACCGAACCCGCGACGTTCACAGCCACGATGGTGTGTGATCGCACCGTGAAGCCGCCGCAGGTTCCACCGCCGAGTGACGCGCGCTGAAGGCGTTTACTTCTTCATCCCCGTGTGATTCATCACCATCTTCGGCGCATCCTCGGCGAATGAGTACGACGCCTTCGGGCACTTCACATCCGGATTCGTCGGCGAGTACACGCCGGCCGGATTGTTCTTCCACAACCACACGTGCAGGTCGTAGTGCACGAGGCCATCGGGCATGATTGGCTTGTGACCCGCCATCGGTCCGCCGAGCTGCTGCCCAAAGATCGACGGTGCCGTCTTGCCAGCAGCTTCCGCCGGCACGAACCACTCGGCGGCGACCAACTCGAGTTTGTCTCCCACAGGTTGATAGATGAGCACCTGCGGCTTGGCTGGATCGAGCTTGGGGCCGATGTACTGACCATTCAGGAAGTGCACGCCCATACCGCCAGCGACGTACTTCATCGAGCCTTCGCCACCACCCTTCGGGTACTCGACACACCCCAGCGTCGAGAGATAGCCATCATGTACGGCGACGATCGGGTCTTTGTACTTGTCGAGACCCGCGCGAAGCTTCAACTGATCAGCGGTGAGTTTTGGTCCGCTGCCATTCGCGGCGGGTGCTGCTGCGACCTTGGCTTGCGCCTGCGCGACCTGTGCTGTGGCGAGTAACGCGACAGAAGCAAGACTGGCCAACCGAAAACCGATGCGCGACGACATGTGCATGGAGAGGTCCGGGTGAGAGGTCCAGAAGCGGGTCTCCGTGAGACTGCGCCGCCCGCTCACCGGGGTCAAATGCCCGAGCATCCACTGAACGCGCCTTCATCTGTCAGGGCGACAACGGCACCGCGCTGACATGGCCTCCTACCACGCGCCACGCGCCGGCGTGGTCGCGCGCCCAAACGCGTGTGTAGCGATACACACCCTCTACGCGCTCTCCGCCGACATCGACGGTCAGACGCGCACGGAGTGCCGTCATGACAACCGCGGGCGACACTACTCGCACATCCAACGACTCAGGTTCGTGCTCAATAAACTTCACCGTCCCGCTGCGATGGGCCGCCAGGTCGTCGCTTTTGCTCGCCAGCTGACCATCAGGCCCGGTGAAAAGCAAATTGTCGGAAATCAGCGCGTCCAACGCCTCGACATCAGCGGCGAGCTGAGCATCCCGAAGCTGCGCTTCTGCGGCAATGATCTCTGCGCGCACGTCACTGTCAGCTGATGTCGACGAATTCACTCCGCTTCACTCCGCAAACGGTGGCATGGTGCGTCTCGTGATCGGTCGGAAAGCTATTGCGCTGGCGGTCGCGCTGGCGATTCCGCGCTACGCGGGGCAGCCGCTGCTTCCTTCGAGAAATCCGCCCGCGATCATGGACGAACTGTTGCCCATCGCCAGGCAGCTTGGCGCCGCGATGAAGTAGCGTGGCGCGCCTCGGTACATTTCGCAGATGCCCCTGCTGCAAACCGACGCGATCGTCCTGCACGCTGCCAACTATCTCGAGTCGAGCCGCCTGCTGCGGCTCCTGACGCGAGAGGGCGGCGTGCAATCGGTCGTCGCCCGCGGCGCACGCAGCTCGAAGAAACGCTTCGGAAGTGCCGTCGATCTCTTCGCCGAAGGGCAGGCGCAGATTCAACTCAAGGCCGGACGTGACCTTCACGGCCTGAACGCCTTCGATGTCACGCGGTCGCGGGCATCGATTGCCACCGACCTCGCACGATTCACTGCCGCCAGTGCGGTCGCCGAGGTCGTACTGCGCCTCGTGCACGACGAAGAGGCGCCGGATATCTACGAGGTCGTGAGGCAGGGGCTCGACCGACTGTCAGAGGCCAGCGAGGCGAAAGTGGTGAGCGTGACCGTTGGACTACTCTGGCGCCTCCTGGCCGAGGTGGGTTTCCGCCCGGCGATCGATCAGTGCGCGGAGTGTCACGCGGTGATCCCCGCCGACCAGCCGACGCGCTTCCACGTGGCCATCGGCGGCGCGCTCTGTGAGCGTTGCGCCCGGCTGGTTCCCGGCGGCCGACTGTTGCCGCCAGAGGCGCGGCACACCATTCGAGACTGGCTGGCAGGAGGGCCGGGGGCGACAACCGACGGCGATCCAATCCTGGATGCTTCCGACGCGCGCGCCCACCAGCGGCTGCTCCGCGAGTTTCTGGTGCACCACCTTCCCGATCAGCGTTCGCTCAAGGCGTTCGAGGTGTGGGAGCGCGGCGGATGGGGCGGGACCGCCGTGGCAAAATTGTGATTTGCGCACGGTAAAGCGTTGTCATCAGTGTACTTGAACATTCACACTTCCCGTGGTGTAACAGCCGGAGCGATGTGAGGCGGCGGCTTTGTTGCTTGACCCCCGTCTACACACGTCATATTCTTGAGATAGATCACATCCCGTGATCTGTTCTCGTTGGCCCCTTCTCAACCTTTTTTCGGAGACGTCGACTCAGATCCTGATTCGTCAGTCGGAGAAGCAACATGAAACGTTTGTGGGGAGCACTGGGTCTGGTGCTCGCTCTCAGCGTGTTCATGCCACGAGTCTCGGCAGCCCAAACCAGCCAGGGTGGGCAGAAAAGCCGGAATGGTGCGACGCTCGGACAGAACTATCCGAATCCGTTCAATCCTGAGACTCGCATTCCGTTTGGTGTGGGGGATGCCCCAAACTGCGCTGACAACACCAAGCAGTACCGGGTCAGCATGAAGGTCTACAACGTCGTTGGGATCTTCGTGACCGTCCCGATTCTGCAGTCAGCGACAAGCGGAGTGGCCGGTGGTCAACCGCTGGAAAAATTGTCACTCCCATGTGGTCAGTACGTCGCCTATTGGGATGGCAAAGTCCAAGCAACCGGGCGGGAGGCCGCCTCAGGTGTGTACTACTATCGCCTCGAGGTGGATGGCGTGCCGCTGGTGAACAAGATGATCGTGGTGAAGTAAGCACCCCGTTTTACGAGCACCACGAGACCCGAAGGACAAGAGGCGCACTGGGTAAGCGGACCCAGCGCGCCTCTCCCTTTTTCAGCCACGATTCTGCCGATTTGGCTGGCATTTTTCGGCATCACCGTTGCTAATGTTGTCCGCATGATTAATCCCGACCGTCTGACCGTGAAGAGCGCTGAGGCGCTCAACGATGCGGTGGCCCTCGCGCGCAAAGCCGGCAACCCGCTCGTTTACGATCTGCACCTGCTCCTTGCCCTCCTCGATCAGGACGAAGGCATCGTGGTGCCGGTGCTCCAGCGCGTCGGCGCGAATGTCACCTCCGTACGCGCCAACGCCGAGCAGGAAGCCGCGCGCTACGCCAAGCAGTCCGATGCCCAACCCACTTTCTCGCGTGAGCTCACGGCGGTCGTGGACGCCGCCGAGAAGGAAGCGAAGGCACTCGGCGACGAATACGTCTCGACGGAGCATCTGCTCGTCGCGTTGAGCGACGCCAAGGGCACCGACTCGACGCGTGTGCTGACCGGCGCCGGTGCGCACAAGCAAGCGCTGCTCGATGCGCTGAAACTCGTGCGCGGCGCGCACAAGGTCACCGACCAAAGCCCTGAACAGCAGTATCAGGCGCTGCAGAAGTTCACGCGCGATCTCACCGAAAGCGCGCGCAAGGGCAAGCTCGATCCCGTGATTGGACGCGACGAAGAGATTCGCCGTGTCATTCAGGTTCTGTCGCGTCGCACCAAGAACAACCCGGTGTTGATTGGCGAACCGGGCGTGGGTAAGACCGCCATCGCTGAAGGGCTCGCACAGCGCATCGTGAGCGGCGACGTGCCTGAAGGGCTTCGCAACAAGAAGCTGGTGTCGCTCGATCTTGGTGCACTCATTGCCGGCGCCAAATTTCGCGGTGAATTCGAAGAGCGCTTGAAGGCGGTGCTCAAGGAAATCACCGCGGCCGACGGCCTGTATGTGGTCTTCATCGACGAGCTTCACACGCTCGTTGGCGCCGGTAAGGCAGAAGGCAGCATGGACGCGGGCAACATGCTCAAGCCCATGCTCGCGCGCGGCGAACTGCGCGTTGTTGGTGCCACGACGCTCGACGAGTATCGACTCCACGTCGAAAAGGATGCCGCGCTCGAGCGTCGCTTCCAGCCCGTGTTTGTGGGCGAGCCCAGTGTCGAGAGCACGATTGCGATTCTGCGCGGTCTCAAGGAGCGCTATGAAGCGCACCATGGGGTGCGCATTACCGATGGTGCCGTTGTGGCGGCTGCGACGCTGTCAAATCGCTACATCGGCGATCGCTTCTTGCCGGACAAGGCCATCGACCTGATCGACGAAGCGGCGTCGCGTCTGCGCATCGAAATCGATTCGGTGCCGCAGGAGATCGACGAGGTCGAGCGACGGATCGTGCAGCTCGAAATCGAAAAGGCCGCGTTGCAGAAGGAAAGCGATGCCGCGTCACTCGAGCGCCGCCAGAATCTCGAACGCGAGTTGGCCGACCGAAAGGAAACAGCCGCCGGCATGCGCGCGCAGTGGCAGCAGGAGAAAGACACCCTTGGCGCCGTTGGCCGAATCAAACAGGAGATCGAACAGACCAAGTTCGAAGCCGAAGCTGCCACTCGGAGCGGTGACCTCAACAAGGCCGCTGAGCTCACCTACGGCAAGATTCCGCAGCTCGAGCGGGATATGACCGCCGCCGAGGCGAAGCTTGCCAGCAACAACGGTCGACCGCAGTTCCTGAAGGAGGAGGTGGCGGCCGATGACATCGCCGAAGTTGTGGCACGCTGGACTGGCATTCCGGTCACACGGATGCTCGAAAGCGAGCGTGAGCGACTCACCAAGCTCGAAGATGTGCTGGCGACACGCGTGATCGGTCAGCGCGAAGCCGTGCGTGCGGTGGCTGACGCGGTGCGTCGCTCACGAGCGGGGCTGCAGGACCCCAATCGCCCGATCGGCAGCTTCATCTTCCTCGGACCGACGGGTGTTGGCAAGACGGAGACCGCGCGTGCGCTCGCCGAGTTCTTGTTCGATGATGAGCACGCAATGGTACGCATCGACATGTCGGAGTACATGGAGAAACACGCGGTTGCGCGGTTGATTGGCGCGCCGCCGGGCTACGTGGGCTATGAAGAAGGTGGTCAGCTCACTGAGGCCGTTCGCCGTCGTCCGTACTCCGTCATTCTCTTCGACGAAATCGAAAAAGCGCATCCGGATGTCTTCAACATCCTGCTGCAGCTGCTCGATGATGGTCGTCTGACCGATTCACAGGGGCGCACGGTGGACTTCCGCAACGCCGTCATCATCATGACGTCGAATGTGGGCAGCCAGCGAATTCTTGAAGCCGATGTGAGCAGCGGGCCGGCGTGGGACAAGGTTGAACAGGAGGTGCTGCAGGCACTGCGCGGTGTATTCAAGCCGGAGTTTCTGAATCGCGTTGATGATGTGGTGGTCTTCCACCCGCTCGGCCGCGGCGAGCTCGATCACATCGTCGACATCCAGCTGGCACACCTTCGCAAGCTGCTCGCAGATCGCAAGCTCACGTTGCGCCTTACCGATGCGGCGCGGCAACGCATCGCCGATGAAGGCTACGACCCGATGTTTGGTGCCCGTCCGCTCAAGCGGGCCGTTCAGCGGTTGTTGCAGAACCAGCTCGCACTTGCGGTGCTGGAAGGACGTTTCAAGGAAGGCGACACGATCGTGGCCGATCTTGGCCCGGACGACATGCTCACCTTCTCGCACGGTGATGCCATCGACGCGGCGGCGCAGGCAGCGTTCAGCGGCGGCAAATAGCTCATCGAGAATGAGACAGGCGGGTTCGCGGGCGATCGCGTAGTTTGCGACGCATGCGACCCGCCTTTGTCTTGTCTGGCGTTCTGGCACTGTTCCTCACGATTGGGTGCGGCGGCGGTGCCGATGCGCCGACGCCCGGTTCAACGGCGTTCGTGGTGGGGCAGGCGGCCACCGACCCCAACGGGTGGATGGAGTACGTCCCGGGCGACGCGCCGATCGTGATCATCGCTCCGCATGGCGGAACGCTCACACCGACCGAGCTTCCAGACCGGACGTGCAGCGGATGCGAAACGGCGAACGACTTGAACACGCAGGACCTGGCGCGACGCATCGCCGACGCCTTCTACACGCGAACCGGTGCGCGCCCGCATCTGGTCGTGAATCGCCTGAGTCGTAAGAAGTTCGACGCCAACCGTGATCTGGCCGAAGCCTCTGGCGGTACCGCGAAGCTTTCAGCGCCGTGGACGTGGTTCCATGCGGTGATCGACTCGGCGGAACAGCGCATCGTTCAGCGCAGCGGCCGCGGCCTGGTGATCGACCTGCATGGTCACGCGCACGATGTCGATCGGCTCGAGCTCGGATATTTGTTGAACGATCCAGAACTGCGTACGAGCGACGCGTCACTCGCGTCGAGTGCGGCGATGACGCGCACGTCGATCGCGCGACTGGCCGGCGATACGAAGCTCACCGGTGATCGCGGTGTTCCGCTGCTGCGCGGGGCGAACAGCCTCGGCGCAATGATTATTGCGGCCGGATACCCTGCGGTGCCAAGTCCCGCCGCGCCGTATCCGCTAGCTAGTGAGCCGTACTTCGAAGGCGGCTACAATACCGCGCGGCACGGTTCGCTCAATGGTGGCATGATCGACGCCATTCAGATCGAGACGCATTACAGCAATCTGCGCGACTCAGCCACTGCACGCGCCACATTTGCGTGGGCGCTGTCCGGCGTGCTGCAAGCGTACCTGGAGCGCCACTACGGTTGGCGCGGACCCACGGCATGAACGCAACGCCGCTTTCGCCGTTGTTCGCGCAGGCGATGCGCGCCGCGCTCGACGAGGCGGCGTCCGCTGGTCATGCCGGAGAAGTGCCGGTGGGCGCCGTGATCGTAAAAGGCAGCGAGATCATTGTGCGAAGCCAGAATCGCATGATTCGCGACGCCGATGCGACCAGCCACGCCGAAGTGATCGCGCTTCGCGAAGCGACTCGCATCACCGGCAACGCACGGTTGGTGGGCTGCACGTTGGTGGTCACGTTGGAGCCGTGCGCGATGTGCGCCGGCGCTATCGTGCTTGCGCGACCGGATGTGCTGATTTTTGGCGCGTGGGATGACAAGGCCGGCATGTGCGGGAGTGTCGGTGACATTGTTCGACATGCGAAACTCAATCATCGGCCTGAGGTTCGTGGCGGTGTAATGGCCGACGAGAGCACCAATCTCCTGCGTCAATTCTTTGCGGAGCGAAGAGGATGATCAACAGTACGATTTCGCGACGTTCGCGCGTCAGGCAACTGGTTGTAGCATGCGCTCTGCTTGTCGCGGGTGCGGGAGCCTGCGCTCCCAAAGACGACAATGCGACGGCCGCGAAGGAAGGCTTCGTTCAGGTCGAAGGCGGCAAGGTGTGGTATCACATCGAAGGCGCCGACAAGAAGGGCACGCCTCTCCTAGTCTTGCACGGAGGCCCCGGCAGTTCGAGCATCGGCTCCAAGCCGATGTTCGCGCTGGCCACGGACCGGCCGGTGATCATTTACGATCAGCTGGGATGCGGAAAGTCGGATCGTCCAACTGACACCACGCTCTTCACCGTCGATCGCTTTGTCCGTGAACTGCAAACGGTGCGCGACTCGCTCAAGCTCGACACCGTGGATCTCATGGGGCATTCGTGGGGCGCGATGCTGGCCGAGGCCTACATGGGCACCAAGCCGCAGGGTGTTCGCAAGCTCATTCTGTCGAGTCCACTCGTGACCACAGCGCAGTGGACGCACGACGCCGACTCGCTCATCAAGCTGCTCCCCGATTCAGTGCAGCAGGTGATCACGCGTGAGGAGGCAGCAAAGACTACGGACTCGCCAGCGTATGCCGCGGCGATGGACGTGTACTACGCGCGTCATGTGCGTACCAAACCGCGTGCCAACCCTGCCGATGGCGACAGCAGTGGCAAGGCGTTCGGCAAGCTGGTCTACAACTACATGTGGGGGCCGAGCGAGTTCACGAGCACCGGCACGCTCAAGACGTTCGACGCCACCGACTGGCTCAAGGCCGTTACGGTTCCTACGCTCTTTCTCGCCGGTGAGTCCGACGAAGCCACGCCGTCGAGCACCGAGGCGTTTTCACGCCTGGTGCCCGGTGCGCGCTTCGTGATGATCCCGAACAGCGGTCACGCGACGTCCAACGACAATTTGCCGGCCGTGCTCGCCGCGATTCGGGATTTCCTCAAGTAGTGTCGGCGCGACTTAGAGCTGGCCGAGCCAGCTCAATTTGATGATCAGACTCCGACTCATCGGCCCGGTTCCGTTCTGGATGGCCTGACGATCGTTATACACGACGTACACATAGGACAGTGGCGCGTATTCCCAGCTGAATCGAGCGTTGAGTGATCCGCGCTCGATCGCTGTATTGTATTGGTAGAACGCACTCCACTGCACACGTGGGTTGAGAAATACGCGGAGTTCCGGTCCAGCCAAATGCGTGACAAAACTCGAATCTCGCGTGCCTAACGAGCGGAACCGATTGACCTCGTACGACCCGCGCAGGCTCACGTACGGGCTGGGGCTCCAACGCGTCGCAAGCTCGGCGCGATTGAGCGAGCCATCGAAAAACGTGCCGGTTGTGAGGGTGGCCGTTCCGGCAACCTTGGCACTTTGATCGCTCTTGAGCGTGACGCCACCGCGTGTGTAACTATAGGTGCCCGGATTGATCCGCACATTGGGAAAGAGTGATACCGCCGTAAGCGGCCGCTGCACATTGTATTCCACCGTTGGCGAGATCGTGGCGGCGTTGCGGAACAGCACTTCGCCCGTATAGCTGATGTTCGCTTCCTGCAACGTGAAATGCTTCGGGTCCTGATAGGCGATCGCGTTCGGGCCATGCCGCAACCAGACGATCTGCTTCGGAAGTGAGCGCGGTTGCAATGTCCAGGTCACGAACGGATTGGTCATCAACACATCCGAGCGCGATACAAATCCCATCTGCGGGTTGTAGTCGCGCGTGACCAACGCGCCCAACGCGCCAAGCAGCAACTGCGGCGTGTTGCGATAGATCTGGTAGGTGCCCGCCAGACCGGTCTTGTCGCCGATCGTGCTGCTGCTTACCATGCCGCCAAACTGAGTGTACTCGCCTATGCGACTGAGGCCATCCACGGCCAGCATCAGATTGCGCTGGTCCTGACGAGTGCCGGTTGGCGAAAGGACATCTCCGTCATGCATCGCCACCGTTGCACCAAGTCGAGTCGCGCGACCGAAGAACTGGCTGCCGCGCGCCACGGCAAACGTCTCAGCGCTCTGCGCACCGATTGCACTAGTGCGCATTCCCAGGGCCCCAGCCGTCGTGCGACCGCTCCGGTACGCGTATCGCAGCCCGGCGTCGATCGGTTGCGGTGTGCCGTCAGCGGCCAAGCCGATGCGCCGCGTGAAGAACGGCTGCACAAAGTACTTGCCGCTCACACTGCCAATCCCGCCGATATTGCCGGCGCCAAGACCGCCGGCGTTGAGCAAGTCGGCGTTGTCGAGAAAGAACTGGCGGCGCTCGGGAAGAAACACATTGAAGCGCGTAAGGTTCACCACCTGCCGGTCGACATCGGCCTGCGCGAAGTCGGTGTTGATCGTCGCTTCGAGCGAACTATTGGCCGTAGGCGACCAGATCACCTCGCCGCCCACATCACCGGTGCTGCCGTTGAACGCGCCAACGGTGCGGTCGGTCGTGTTCGTGCCAAGCACGTACGGTCGGAGGCGCAGGTTGGTGCGCGGAGGCGGCGGCTCGAGCGAATCGAGCACACCCGAATAGGTCAGGCGCCAACTCGACAGCTGCCGGAGAAACGCGACCCAGCTGCTCCACTGGGCCGCACGACGCGTGTTCCGAAGGAAGTTGATGTCCCAGCTCTTGAGGTTAGGCGCGTAACGCAGGCTGCGCCACGGAATCGCCATCTCCACGGTATAGCCGCTGTCGCTGCGCGTCGTGCGTACGCGCCAGAGCGCATCGTAATTGAAGTTGAAGACATCACCGCCATCGAACGCCTGCACATCGGCCTGCGATCCGAGCGGCGTGCTGAAGAACTGCACGGCGGTGCGATGATCGCCGAGGGATCCCATCGTCACCGAGAACAGATCGTTCTCAGGTGGGTCGAAGTCCCGGCGCAGATCCGGAATGCGAAGCTGCCCCATCACGCCGGCGCTGTCGATGTTCCACGCACCGATGTAGAGGTTGTCACGGTCGAACAGCACACGCACTTCGCTCGAGTATGGCGCGAGCAGTCGGTAGTTCGGCCGCGACTGGGCGAAGTCTCGCGCCACTGGTGCGCGCTGCCAATCCGGTTCGTCGAGGCGGCCGTCGAGCGTGATACGTCCGATCGCTCTGCGCGCGACGAGGTGGCGACGGGTGTCCTCGGTGGGCACCGGCACGCCCGGTGTTGCCTGAGCGCGAGCCATCGTCGCAGTGAGCACGAGACCGACGGCCGGTCCGATGCTGGAAAATCGAAAGCGCATGCGCAGCGTGAGAGGGAGGAGCCGCATGTGCAGACAACAGAGCGGCCGCGCCAAGGTTGGCGCGGCCGGCGGGGGTTGGTGAGGCGGGTGGAAGCCGACGCGGCCCGGGGGGCCCGGGTCGCGCTGGCAAAGTATCGGCGGGGGGCGAAGTAGCAGACGATTTGCATGACAACACCGATTGCGAGCAGCCATTGAACGGTCACCAGCGCATTCTTCTGCGACCAATACCACACACTCATCATGACGGTCATGGCAGAAATCATGTACGTGAACCCCGCGCCAATCCATTTGGTAAGCTCTACCGAATTGGGCGTCGTCTGCCGGACCGGCTGCACCATTGTGGCCCGTCCAAATTGCGTCACTGGCGACATCGCGAGCCCTGCCGCCAGGGCAACGAAAAATGGCACATCGGCGTGCGCAGCCAGCGAAAAACGTGGCATCCCCACGCGATCACAAAGCGCGTAGGTTGTTCCGGCGATCAACCCCACCAAACCGATGTCGCGAAGTTGTTCGAGATACTGCAACTGCGCCCGTTCACGTCGTGAGACGGGATGATTC
Source organism: uncultured Gemmatimonadaceae bacterium (assembly GCA_966112585.1). Lineage (GTDB taxonomy): Bacteria > Gemmatimonadota > Gemmatimonadetes > Gemmatimonadales > Gemmatimonadaceae > Gemmatimonas. Next base: position 7,230 of record CBHWDN010000049.1, on the reverse strand, counting down.
AATGATTGGCCAACGGCGCGACCGGCCGAAGCCAGATTCATGAACAACAGGAGCGGTGTCGTACCGGTGACGAAAAAGAAAATGGTTAGCGACGCACAGAGGGTCGCCCAACTGAAGCTCAGCCGCTGATTCTCTGCGCGCTCTGCGAGCAGATAGCGCGTCCACCATCGAACCGAGCGCTGCGTTGCGGGACCGATACGAATTTCCAACCTGTTCGAGCGATCGAAGATCCAATCCCTGAACGAGCCCATTCGTGCGCCATCGTTCGTGGTGTCCATCCACGTGGTGCGCAGTCCAGCCGACCACCGACGGCGAACTGCGTAGACCGCCGGCACCAGCAGCAGTGCGGCAATCCGCCAGTCGATATGCGACACGATGGAGACGTATTCCCTCGGGCGCAGCGCGACCAGCAGGAGCAATGCGAACGGTAAGGCTCGAACTGCGCGCGGCGCGCTCAAGAGCGAACGATGCCAGAAGCCGATCGAAATCCACCACGGCATCCAGAGCATGGCGACCAGCAGGGAGTCCGCGCTCGCCCAGCGATAGGCCCACAGCCAGATCAGCGCTGGCGAGAACAGCATCAGTGACAGCGTGCCGTTCCTCATCGACTGATGGAAGCCAGGAGCGACGGCGAGTCGTGGTGAGTCTTCGAGCTCGCCGCAGTTCACCAGTACAATCAGTCCGATCGCGGCACCAAGCAGTGCACTGCCGTGAATCACGAGCGTGCGCGCGGTTTCGGCGACCAGGCGTGCGTCGGTGCCAACCGGTGCGGATCCGGTGAACGCCATGCTGAACGCAATCTGGTCGAGCTGCAACAGGGAGCCGCACAGCGCCATCGCCAGCGCCCAGAGTATTCCGAGGCTTGCCGGTCGCGCAAAGCTCGAATAGAACGGAGTCAGCAGCAAGCCTGACCGGCTCATGACGCCCCCGCCATCGCCTCACGCGCCGACGCGCCCGCGCGACCGTCGCGCGCATTAGTGAGCACCGGAAACAGCCCCTCGAGATTGAGAGGCTGCTCCACCAGCTCAACGTCGTACAGCTCGGCGAACTGTTCGGCGCTCGTCGCACCACGTTCCACCACGATCGTGGCCTGAAACGCATTGCCGCGCGACGAGATTACAAAGGGTGCATCCCAGCGCTCCGGCAGTGGGCGCGATCGCGACGCGACATGCCACGCAATGTACCGCTCCTTAAGCGCGTCGAGCTCCGCATCAGACGTCACTGCACCCTCGTTGAGCGCCACCACCCGCGTGATCACTGGCTCAATATCGTGCAGCAGATGCGAGGAGATCACGATCGTGGGTCGGTCGCGCTCGAACACGTCGAGCAGTATGCGCAGCACTTCGCGTCGCGCGTCGGGATCGAGATCAGAGAGCGGCTCATCCAGCAACAACAGCTCTGGGTGATGCCCGAGTGCCAGGACGAGCGACAGCTGCTGCAGTCGCCCCGGTGACAGTGTGCCCACGCGGGCGTTGCGATCGATCTCAAGTCGAGCGACGAGCTCGTCGACGTACTCGACGTCCCAGCGATCGTAGAAGCCACCCACGTAGCGGAGCAGGCGACCGACATTCATCCACGCTACGAGCTTGCTGTGCTGCCACATCGCACCGATGCGCGACAGTTGCGCGGCGCTCAGCGCCTTGGTCGGCACGCCAAACGCTCGACACTCGCCGTTCGTCGGCAGCAGTAGCCCCGTGAGATGATTGAGCAACGTGCTCTTGCCGCTGCCATTTCGTCCGACCAGCCCAATGACCTCACCACGAGGCAGGCGCAGCGACACATCCCGCAACGCCACCGTCTTCCCGAACGTCTTGGTGACGTTCGTAAGTTCGGCCAGAATCTCCGTCTGCTGCATCATTCGCTCATCTCCGAGTCGGAATTCGCGATCAATTGTCGAAACAGCTGCACGGCTTTGGCGGGACTCACCCCGAGTTGCCGAACAGCGCGCGCCGCGGGTTCAAGTGCGCTGCGCAGTTCGTTCTCTCGCGCGGCCTCACGCGTGGCGGCACTGCGCGCTCGCACCATGAGAGGCAGCCCCGGGCGATGCTCCACCGCGCCCTCTTGCTCGAGGAGCCCATACGCCTTGCTCACTGTCATGGGGTTGATCCCCAACTGCTGCGCGAGCTGCCGGGTCGACGGCAGCTCGCTCCCCGACGCCAGTCGCCCGGAGGCGATCTGGAGACGCACCTGCTCCACGATCTGTCGATACGTGGGCACGCCGCTGTGAAGGTCGAGGACGATGAGCATCGGTGGTGTATTAGCCGTATAATACGGAGCGAGTATGTCACCGATTAGTGTATTAGTCAAGCAATACACTTCGAAGCATTCGCGACCACGCCGGCGATACACTCGAAGACGGTTCGCCGAGTCCGCGTACGGGCAAACGCCGACAGAATGTTCAGGAAGCCGCTGATGTGCGGCCGGCTGGCCCATTCGCATCGTGCAGTCGGGCAATCACATCAGATCGCTCAGGGCACACGACGGAGAACGCCATGACGCTCGCCAATCGCTTTGAGGCGGAAGTCCGCGCGCAGTTTCTGCGACAGCCGCTGCCAGCGGCATCGCTGGTCACGGAGGCCCATCTCGCGCTACTGCCGGAGCCGGTCGCGAAATACGTGCGGCGGAGTGGGGCGGTTGGTCTACCGGTGATCCACAACCTTCGCGTCACCTTCGACGCGACGATGTATCGCGCGCCGGACGCTCCGTTGCCGAGCGAGGCGACGCAGTACGAATTTGTCGACGACCCCTCGCGCTATTTCTTTCTGCAGACGCGCATGCTTGGCATGCCGGTTCGCGTCTTGCACGAGTACGAAGGCGGTGACGCACACATGCAGGTGCGACTCGCCGGTGTTGTGAATCTGGTCAACGAGCAAGGACGCTCGCTCTCCCGCGCCGAAACCGTCACCGTCCTCAACGACTTCTGCATCATGGCGCCTTCGGCCTTGCTCGATGGCCGCTGCAGCTGGGAAGCGCGCACTCCCCGTGAAGCCGTCGTGCAGTTCACACACGGACGACACACCGTCGGCGCCACGTTGCATTTCAACGACGACGGCGATCTGGTGAACTTCATTTCGGACGATCGCCACGCGCTCGACGGGGACGGCGATTCGTGGAGCACTCCGCTTCGTGACTACCAGAATTTCGATGGTCGTCGGGTCGCATCGGAAGGCGACGCAATCTGGCTCTACGAAGACGGCCGCGTCTTCCGCTACGGCACCTTTCGCATTCGAGACATTCGCTGGAACGTCTCGGCGTTCTGATCGAGACTGCCCCAAAAACAATGCGGCGTGATTCCGGAGAATCACGCCGCGTCGTGCATCCACCGTGCGCTCAGCTCAGTCGCCGAGCACCACGACGTCGTGCGCAGCCTTCTCAGTGCCGTAGGCCACCGACTTCGGCGGCTGGTTCGCGCCAAGGCGCGTCGAGATGGCAAAGCCAGCAAAACCAATGAAGCAAACGCCGATCACGACCACCGCGCGATGAATCACCTTCATCGCGTGCGCATCATGCTCGTCGTCACAGAGCTCGTTCCACATGGAGAGTACGGGATAGGGAGTGGCTGCGGGATATCGGACAACGGTGGGGAATATCGGCAGCCACTGGCAGAAACAGGGAGTGCTCTGCTCGCAATTTCATCAAAGCTGAATGGGACGGCTTCGGTTCGTCACACAAAGGGCTCGTTTCGTCTCAGCGCGGGTCGGACCAGCCGTTCAGCTCCGTCTGCGTGAACCCTTTCGAGCGTCCGGAAAAGCGCTCGCGCCATACGGCATCATCGTCGTTCGGTACGTGACTGCACGGTCGACCACCGGTGCCGCACTCCGATCGTACGAAAGTGCCTTGCCTCGTCGCGATCGCTGATGCGCGATGATGACGAGCTACTCGGATGCACAAAAGTGCTCCTGCGCCGAGCGCCCCTCGTGAGAGCCGGCGATGTACTGGCCGTCAGGCGAAAGCGTCCACGCGGTTGGATCCGATAGATATCCCGACAGAATCTGATCGAGCATCTCGTGATGCTCCGGAGCCGGAACCGGCACCAGCAGCTCAACGCGACGCCGCAGGTTGCGCGGTCGCAGATCGCTCGAGCCAATCAGAAACTCCGGCGAGCCACCGTTCTCAAACCGATAGACACGCGAGTGTTCGAGAAATCGACCAACCACACTCGATACGCGGATGTTCGCGGAATACGGCGTCACTCCTGGGCGAAGGATGCAAATACCGCGCACGATCAGCGCAACCCGTACACCCGCTGCTGATGCGCGATAGAGGGCACGAACCATCTCACGGTCGGCGAGCGCGTTGATCTTGAACGTCAACCCAGCCGGTCGGCCGGCCTGCGCATGAGCGATCTCACGCTCGATACGCGACAGGAGTGTCGGACGCAGTTGATGCGGCGCGCACATCGCCTGATGCGGTAACTGTTCCGGCGCGTGCGGGGCTGCGGCGTCTTCGCCTGCCAGCGCGCGAAAAAGTACGGCGATATCCTCCCCCAGCTCGGGGCGTGCTGAAAAGAGGGAGAGGTCTGTGTACTGTCGTCCGCTGCGTACGTTGTAGTTGCCGGTTCCCACATGCACATAGCGACGCAGTGACTCGCCTTCGCGTCGCAACGCCAGCGCCGCCTTGGCGTGCACCTTGAGCCCAGGCAGTCCGTATACGACCTGACCGCCAGCGCGCTCGATCGCACGCGCCCAGCGCACGTTGTGCTCCTCGTCAAAGCGCGCCTGCAGTTCGACCAAGGCAAAAACGCGCTTCCCCGCCTGAGCAGCCAACAGCAGCGCGCCGGCGACCGGCGACGGATTGCCGACCCGATAGAGCGTCGCCGCCAGCGTAGTCACATGCGGATCGGCGGCCGCCTCTTCAAAGAATCGAACGACCGTATCGTCGAAGCTTTCGAACGGGTGATGCACCAGGACATCGCCCGCGCGGATCGTGTCGAACAACGACGTGGCCGGCAACCGGCGTCGTGGCACCAACGGCGGATATGTCAGTGCACCGTCGTCCGTCGGCAACGGGAGTTGCGAGAGGCAGCGCAGATCGAGCAAGCCATCAACGACCTGCACGCTGGTGACGGTGAGCGCCATGTCGCGACCAATCGCCTCGCGATGCAGGCTCTCCAGCAGGAGCGCACTGACCGCGCTCGGCATGCTGGTATCCACTTCGACACGAACTGCCGGATTCATGGGGCGAAGTGCCGTCGCTCGATCCACGGCGCCGAGCAGGTCGTCACCGTCGTGCTCTGACAGGTGCAGGTCTCCACCACGTGTCACGCGAAACAGATGCGCGCTTTCCACGATGACCGTGGGGTAGAGCGATTGCACGTTCGCGCGCAGCACATCCTCGAGCGTGATCACGCGTCGTGCGCCACCAGGCAGCGGCAGCAGGCGTGGGACATCGCGAGGCAACTCGTGTTCAGCCACCCGCAGACGCTCGCCCGGGGCATCGCGATACACGACAGCGACAAAAAGCCCGAGGTGCGCGAGATGCGGCACCGGATGTCCCGGGCTCAAGGTGACCGCGTGCGAGTGCAGCGTGGGTTGAATATCCCGGAGGTACACATCGCGCATCGCATCGCGCTCATCGGCGTTGAGCGCGTCCCAGCTCACGAGCTCGACGCCGTGCGACGCCGCTTCGCGCAGACAGACCGCGGCATATCGGCTCATGTCGTGCATGATCGACGCGACCTCGGCCTCCACGCGCTCAAGAATGCTGGTCGCAGCGCCCACCTCGCCCTGTTCGAGCAGTTCCAGTGCGGCCGCGCGTCGCAGTTCCGCCATGCGCACCATGTACATCTCATCGATGTTGCTCGTCACGATGCCCAGGAACCGCAATCGTTCGAGCAACGGCACGTTGGGGTCTGCCGCGAGGGCGAGCACCCGATGCTGAAACGCGAGAAGACTCAGTTCCGCGTCAAGCAGGTCGTCATCCGTCGCCGAGCGCAGCGACGACGTGCCGTCGGCGCTCAATAGCCACGCCCTCGATCGATCACCCACTTTGGCAATTCACCCTGCTCGAGCGATGCGAGACACTCGAGGAAGCCTTCGGCGGCGCCTTCGACGGTGGTGAGGCCAGACATGTGCGGCGACACGATCACTCTCGGGTCATTCCACAACGGTGAGGCCTCCGGTAACGGTTCCTCTTCAAACACGTCGAGAATGGCGGCGCGTAGCCATCCCCGATCGAGTGCTTCAGGGAGCGCCTGCTGTTCCACGACACTGCCGCGTCCGCAGTTGAGGAGCACCGCACCGTCGCAGTGCGACAGCAGTTCGCGATTCACGAGATGGCGCGTGGACGACGTGTCGGGCAGCGAACAGATCACCCAGTCGGCATCGCCAACGAGGTGCGGCAGCGCGTCGAGCGTGTGCATGGTTTCGAAGGCGGGACATTCGCTGGCGCCCGAACGCGACACGCCCACACAGTGCACGCCAAGCGCCTTGAGCGCGGTGGCCATCGTACGCCCGATGTCGCCCGTGCCAACGAGTACGGCATTGGTGCCGGACACTCTCGGAACCTCGTGCTGGTCCCACCGGCGCTGCTGCTGCGCCGCATGCAACCGGAAGAGGTTCTGCTGGACCGCAAAGATTCTCGTGATCGCCCATTCGGTGATCTGTCCGCCAAACAGCTCGGGTGATCGAGTGACCAGAATGTTCTCGCTCAACGGCAGCCCGCGAAGCCAGCCGTCCACACCGGCGCCTGTACTGTGCACCCAACGCACGCCACCCAGGTCAGCCATCCCCGGCGGCCGCTTGAAGCCCATATACGCGTCAGAGCGCTCGAAGTCGCTCGACGTGAGCTGCGGGATCGGCGCGCCATGCCATTCAATATCGGGACGCCGGGCGCGAAGGAACGACACCATGTCGGCGAAGAGATGGTGGCCCACCAGCACGCGGGCAGGGCGAAACGGAAGCGCGAAGGGCGTCACAGGGATGCGAAAAAGAGGGACAGCACGCCGGCAAAGCGGTCAGGGGTCGATGACGAGCATCGTGCAGCGGCTGAAAGCGCTCCGCAAGGCGGCCGACGGCTTGAAGTCGCCATGTCACCGTTTTATCTATCGTGGCTCTGGGGTGGCTTGGCAGGCATCGTCGGAGGCGATCGGAACCGCGTTGCGCGCAGCTGGTGTAACCGCTACGATCGAACGAGATCACATTTCTGATATGATCTCGCTGCAGTCCCTGTTGGATAGGTGGCCGAGTGGTTGAAGGCACCGGTCTCGAAAACCGGCATACCGGCAACGGT
>CBHWDN010000048.1:0-20838 GCA_966112585.1 uncultured Gemmatimonadaceae bacterium | reverse complement strand
TTCAGATATTTTGGGGGTAACCATCTACTTGTGTTCTAGGCTTTTCTGGGTTCGTTACCCCACGCGGGGTTTGGTGTCAGACTCCAAGGCGGGGCTCAGAACAGCATCATCATCGGCGCTTCAAGCAGCTGACGAAGCGTCTGCAGGAACCTGGCGCCCACCGCGCCGTCGATCACGCGGTGATCGCAGCTCAGGGTGACGCGCATGCGCTGCCTGGGCACGAACTGCCCGTTCTCCCACACCGGCTTGGTTTCGGTCGCGCCAACCGCCAGAATCGCGGCTTCAGGCGGGTTGATGATCGCCGTGAACTGATCGATCCCGAACATGCCGAGGTTGGACACCGAGAAGGTGCCACCGGTGAATTCGGCGGGCTGCAGTTTGCGTTCACGCGCGCGCTTGGCGAGCTCCTTCGCTTCCTTGCCGATCGCGCCGAGTCCCTTCGTCTGCGCATTGCGAATGACCGGCACGATGAGACCATCATCGGTGGCCACCGCCATGCCGACATGCGCGGCACTGAAGTAGCGAATGTGATCGTTCAGCCAGTGCGCGTTCACTTCCGGGTGACGCGTGAGCGCAATCGCGACCGCTTTGATGATGATGTCGTTGACCGACACCTTGAACTGTTCTCCGGCAGCCACCATCTGCTCACGCAGTTTGCCGACGTTCGTCATGTCGATTTCCGACGTGAGATAGAACGTGGGAATGGGGCCGATGGACTCGCTCAAGCGACGCGCGATCGTTTTCCTCATCTGGGTCAGTGGCACGTCCTTATGCTCACCGTCAAAGACGATGGATGTTGCCAGTGACGAGGGCGCGGAGGTTGAGGACTGCGCGGCTGGCGCCGCGCCTGTCGCTATCGCGGAGGGCGCGGAGCTGGAGGGCGCGGAGCTAGATGTCGCGGCGCCTGCGGCGACCGCTTCGATGTCACGTCGAATGACGCGACCACCGGGGCCGCTTCCCTGAATGCTCGCGAGGTTCAGCCCCTTCTCGGCGGCCATGCGGCGCGCCAACGGGGAACTCTTTCCTGAACCGGCGGGGTCCGATGCGGGCGCGGCTGGCGCAGACGGCGCGGGTGGCGTCGCCTCCGCGCTCTCCGCGATGGCAACAGGCGCGGCGACAGCCGCACCTTTAGCCTCCGCGCCCTCGCGCGGCGCCGACGCGCCACCACCAGTCAACGCCGAAACGTCCTCATCCGCGCCGCCGATGACGCCGATGACGAACCCGATCGGCGCCGTCGCTCCTTCTTCGATCAAACGCGCGCGCAACACACCATCGCCGCGCGCCACGAGCTCCATGATGGCCTTGTCGGTCTCGACTTCGGCCAGCGTGTCGCCGGACTTCACGGCATCGCCAACATTCTTCACCCACTTCACCAGACGCCCTTCCTCCATTGTCGGAGAGAGCGCTTCCATCATCACTTTCGTCGCCATGAGATAGCCTGGTTAGTCGATGTAGAGAACCTGCTTGATGGCCGCGATCGTCTTGCCCAGATCGGGTTTCGCGGCCTTCTCGAGACTCTTCGTGTACGGCATCGGTGCTTCGGCCTGATGCACGCGCAGTACCGGCGCGTCGAGATCATCGAAGCAATGGCGCTGGATGTAGTCGACGACCTGCGCGCCGACACCGCACACTTCCCAACCTTCTTCAACGACGACGGCGCGATTCGTCTTGCGAACGGACGCGGTGATCGCGTCGACGTCCATCGGACGAATCGTGCGGAGGTCTACGACATCACAGGTGATGCCTTCCTTCGCGAGCTGATCAGCGGCCTGCATGGCCACCAGCACCATCTTGCCGTGCGTGATGATCGAGCAGTGCGTGCCTTCGCGCTTGAGATCGGCCTTGCCAAGCGGAATGACATACTCTTCCTCGGGCACTTCACCCTTGGTGTTGTACAGCATTTCGCCTTCGAGGAAGCACACCGGATTGTCGTCGCGAATGGCGGCCTTGAGCAGCCCCTTGGCATCGTACGGCGTACCTGGCGCCACCACCTTGAGTCCAGGGATGTGCGCGAGCCACGATTCGAACGCCTGCGAATGCTGCGCCGCAAGCTGCAGTGCTGCACCGTTCGGACCGCGGAACACCATCGGCATCGGGAACTGACCGCCCGACATGTAGAGCATCTTCGCCGCAACGTTCACGACCTGGTCGATCGCGAGGAGCGCGAAGTTCCACGTCATGAATTCGATGACCGGACGCAGCCCCGACATCGCGGCACCAACACCAACGCCGGCGAAGCCCAGTTCGGTGATCGGCGTATCGACGACACGCATCTCACCGAACTCCTGCAGCAGTCCCTTCGAAACTTTGTACGCGCCCTGATACACCGCGACTTCCTCACCCATCAGGAAGACGCGGTCGTCGCGGTGCATTTCTTCGCGGAGCGCCTGATTGAGCGCGTCGCGGTACGTAATGAGTGCCATGTTCGTCTCAGCTCGTGGTTTCGACGAGGATGTCTTCCATGAGCGCCTCGAGTGGCAACTCGGGACTCGCTTCGGCAAAGTCGATGCTGTCCTGCACCAACTTCTTGATCTCTTCGTCCATCGCAGTGACTTCGTCGGCGGTGATTTCGCCGGCGGCTTCCATGCGCTGACGGTGCAGCGCGATCGGGTCGCGCTTGAGGTACTGCTCGAGCTCCTCCTTCGTGCGGTAGGTGCCGCTCACCGCGTCGGACATGGAGTGACCCATGAAGCGATAGGTGCGCACTTCGAGCAGCGTCGGGATGCTCTCCTTGCGCGCGCGCTCGATCGCTTCTGCCGTGGCCTTGCGCACGGCGAGCACATCCTGCCCATCAACGACGTCACGCGGCATGTCGTACGACGCACCGCGCTTGTAGATGTCGTGAATGGACGACGCGCGCTCGAGCGCCGTGCCCATGCCGTAGCGATTGTTCTCGATGATGAAAATGCAGGGCAGCTTCCAGAGCGCGGCCATGTTCAGCGCTTCGTGGAAGGCACCGGTGTTCACCACCGATTCGCCCATGAAACAGGCGATGACCTGATCGCCGCCGCGATAGCGAATCGCGAAGCCCACACCGGCCGCGATCGGCACGTGACCGCCGACAATGCCATGACCGCCGAGGAAGCCGAGCTGCTTGTCGAACATGTGCATCGAGCCGCCCTTGCCCTTCGCGCAGCCATCCTGGCGGCCAAAGAGTTCGGACATCACCGCACGCGGTGTCATGCCACGCGCCAGCGCCTGACCATGATCACGATAGGTCGTGATGATGTAGTCGTCGGCCCGGAGCTGCGAGATGATACCAGTCGAGACCGCCTCCTGACCGATGTACAGATGGCAAAAGCCACCGATACGACCAATCGCGTACATCTCGGCGCACCGCTCCTCGAAACGACGCTGCAGCAGCATCGAGTGGAGCAATTCCTTGTTCAATGATGCCGGCGTTTCGGATTTCACCTGCGTGTCCGATTTCGGCGCGTCGGCCTTTTTCTTTGGGGGCATGGTCAGGTCAGTTGGGCAGCCTGGACTTGCTCCCAGGCATGGTAGCTCGAGCGAACCAGCGGACCGCTCTCTACGTGACGGAATCCGAGCTGCATACCGATCTCATAGAGCTCGCGGAATTCGGCGGGCGTGACATACCGGTCGAGCGCGATGTGTCCGTCGCTCGGGCGGAGGTACTGGCCGAGCGTGAGGATGTCCACGTCGACGCTCCGCAGGTCCTTCATCACCTCGACGACCTCTTCATTCGTTTCACCGAGGCCGAGGATGATGCCGGTCTTGGTGGGAATGTCAGGGGCGATGCGCTTGGCAATGCGGAAGATTTCGAGCAGGCGCTCGTAGCGACCACCGGGGCGCGCCTTCTTGTACAGGCGCGGTACGGTCTCGGTGTTGTGATTGTAGATGTCGGGGCGCGCCTCGAGCACGGCGCGGATGCTGTCTTCGTTGCCCTGAAAGTCGGGGACGAGGACTTCGACACTGCAATTCGGGAGGCGCTGCTTGATCTGCCGGATCGTTTCGGCAAAGATGTATGCGCCAAAATCGGGGAGATCGTCGCGATCCACCGAGGTGATGACCGCGTGACGCAGGTTCATCTCGCCGATGGCCTGTGCGACACGGCTGGGCTCCTCGATGTCGTACGCGGGCGGGCGACCGTGCGCGACGGCGCAGTAGGCGCAGTTTCGCGTACAGACGCTGCCGAGGATCATGAACGTGGCGGTACCGTGCTGCCAGCACTCGCCGATGTTCGGGCAGTGCGCTTCTTCACAGACGCTGTGGAGGTTGAGCTCCCGCATCATGTGTTTGAGGCGGATGTAGTTCTCGCCCCCGGGCGCCTTGACCTTGAGCCATTCGGGCTTCCGCTCGGGAAGCGCCTCGCGGCGATGGCGACCCATGATCTGAACGAGCTGCAGTGACTGCGCGTCGGCCATATATGCAGGAAGAGCCCGGGCGGGCCGGGACGTGGATTGGGGAAGCTATTCCGATGCACCGAGAACCGAAACTTCCGCTAACCTCCTAACGCAATATAGCCGGAATGGCATCCAGGTGACGAAACCTTTCGACAGGCGTTACCGTAGGGTGAGGCGTATCCATTCATTCTGAGGCATCCATGCTCCGCACTCTGTTCACCGTTGGCCTGATCGCGCTGGCGGGCCTTGTGGCCCTCAAGCTCGTCTTTGGCCTGCTCGGCCCGCTCGTGTCGCTCCTGTTCTGGCTTCTGGGCGCTGCGATCAAGGTCCTGCTGATCGGCGCGGTGGTCTACTTCATCCTGCGTGTCGTTAGTCCTGCCACGGCGGAGAAGGTGGAGCAGATCTGGAAGTAAGGGTGCGGGCCGCTTGACGGTCTGCCACTCAATGTGAAACGCCCCCGCCGATCGATTGCGATCGGCGGGGGCGTCTTCGATTCAGCGTTATTCGGCGGGGGCGTCGGACTGGCCGGCCGGCGGACCGTCGCCGCCTCCACCTTCGCCCGAAGCATCTCCGCCGGCATCGCCGTCCCCTCCCGAACGGTCACGACGCCCCCGTGAGCGGCGGGCTCCACCACGACGCCCGCGGCGACCGCGACGGCGAGCTCGGTTCTGGGCGGCATCGTCACCACCTTCGGCATCATCGTCGCCGGCGTCGTCGTTATCGCCGCCGTCTTCAGCGCCATCTCCCTCGCTGTCGTCACGCGCCGGACGCTCGACCCGGGCACCTTCCAGACGTGGGCCGCGCGTGAGCTCGCCACCGCCATCGCTCGATGCGGCATCACCCGCTTCGCCTTCGACGCCCTCGGCGGCACTCCCTTCACCGGCTTCGCCACTCGCGCCTTCCTTCCGGCGGCGGCCACGACGCGAGCGACGATTGCGACGCCGCTTACGGCGCGGGGCTGACGGATCGCCGTCGCCCGATTCGCCGACGGCGCCATCGTCGTCGCCGCCCTCCTCGCCGTCTTCGAGATCATCCGCATCATCGGACTGGTCGTCTGCATCGCGGTTGACGGTCGAACGGCTTTCGGCAGCACGCGGGGCAACCACGTCGCGCTCGTCGCCGACACTGGCCGACTTGTTGAGCTCCGTCTCGGTCTCGCCCTCAACCGGAGACGAAGGTCGCGCATCCAACGCGCGCGCGAACGGATCGACGCTGGGCCGGGGTGGCGCAAACGGATCGTCGAGGTCGAGCGGCGACGCCACAATGGGACGTGCTTCCTGACGCGGGCGCGGCTGGCGATCGGGGCGCTCCGTGCGCTCCGCACGTTCCCCGCGAGGCGGCTTGGGCGGACGCGCTTCTGCGGGCGCTGTGCTTTCGGTACGTGGGGCGGCGGCGCGCTCCGCTTCGGTGCGCTCCGGGCGTTCGCGGCGCGGCTTCCCCTGACGATCCGGCTTCTGCTCCGACTTCTCGGCTCGCGGGGCACGCTCCTGGCGCTCGGCTTTCGCCGGCCGCTCGGCGCGTGCCTGATCACGATCGCGATTCTGGTCGCGACCACGTTTCCGCTCGCGCGGCTTTTCCGGCTCCCCGTCAATACCACGAGAGCCATCGCGCTCGCGGATCTTTTCGCGTAGCCGATCGACCGAAAGCTCCGGCGCTTCCTCGCGGCGCTTGCCCGCGCCTCCGCGTCCGCCGCGGCGATCGCTTTCGGGAACTGGCTCAGCGTTGGAACCAACCACCGCCCGTCGACCACGCGCGCCCCACGCCCATTTGAGTGCACTCAACGCATCTCGCAGGGCAATGCGACGGGTTTCGCGCATGCGCACGCCGTAAGTCGGCTCCATGGGTACCGCTTCGACACGGCGGGCGTGCGGCGCGAGGCGCAGCAGCAGGTCCGCGTTGGTCGTCCAGCTGTCTCCGGTTACGAGCGGAGCATCCCCCACGGCGCGGATCGCGTCGCGCAGCGCAGAAATGCGCACGAGGCGCATGGAAGCGGTCGTGTCCTTGACGCCTTCCACTCGCACGAACGGACGCATCGCCCATTGGGCGGCTTTGAAGAGCCGACGGACCGCCACCGGCGCATCAGCAACTCCCATGCGCTCGCCGACCACGAAGTCCGCGCCGCCTTCAAAGCGTCGCGCGAATTCGGGGACGATCCCTGGCGGATCGGTGAAGTCGCCCTGCAGCAACAGCACGGCGTCGCGACGCGGATAGCGCGTCTGTTGTGCGACATGACGCAGCAACCGGTCTACTGCACCCGCATAGCCCAAGTGCCGCTCACCGCGAATCACGGAAACCGGCATGGCCTGCTCGTACTGGCTGGCTACATCGGCCGTCGCGTCAGTGCTCGCGTCGTCATAGACAACGACCTCGTATTCGCGCGGAAATTCGGCGAGAACCGTCCGGATGCGCCAAAGGAGCACCCCGATGGTAGCAACCTCGTTGTGCGCGGGAATTGCGAGGTAGAGCACGGGAACCGGTGAGGGGACGATCACGCCCTACCCGGCGGGCAGGCGTACTGGTGTGCGTCCGAACATAACAGATAGGGGGCTCCAAATGGGCGGCGAATCGGTACGCTGGTGGCGAGGGGCCGCCGTGCGACCCTACTTTGCGAGATGTTCGACGATATCCGAGAGTCCCTCCGCAACCTGTCCGGCCGGCTCGATCCCGACGAGCGCCGCCGTATGACCGCCGGCATGCGTGACGCCCTCATCCATGCGCGTCTGGGGATCAAGGATCTGCAGAGCGCGCTGTCCGCGACGGATGCCCGTTTGGTGGCTGAGCAGAAGGAGCTCGACACCGTGCGCCGTCGCCAGGGGTACGCGGCAGATATCGGCGACAACGAAACGGTGGAGATCGCCGAGAAGTTTGCGCAGCAGCATGCCGAGCGCGTCGCGGTGCTCGAGTCGAAGCGGATGTCGCAGCAGCAGGAGCTCGATCTCGCCGAGCGTGAATACGAAAGCATGTCGGGCGAGTTGAAGCGCATCATGTCCGGGATGGCGCCGCAGGCATCGACGCCGGAATCCGAAGCGCAGCGCGAAGTGGACGCGTTGCTTTCTGATGATCCGATCGAAGCGGCGAGGGCGAGCGCCGAGTCACGCAGTCGCCTCGATGAGCCGATGCGTCGATCGCGCGCCGAGAAGGAAGCCGACGCCGATGCGCGACTGGCTGAGATGAAGCGTCGTCTCGGAATGTGAAAAGGCGGACCTTGTGCGCGTGCGCCTGTGCGTACGCGAGCGTGTGCGGTGCCGTCAACACGCTGAAAGCGCAGAACGTGGCTCGAGCGCCGGTCCAATCGAGTCGTGGTCGATTGGCGGTGACGGGGTGCGCCGGCCAGCCGATCAGCGACATCGTGGTGATCACGCAGCCACCATTTGCGGAGCGTCTGCCGCCCAAGCTCGAGTTTGTTCGACGCACGGTGCGTACGCTGCATACGAACACGCGCGACGAGATCGTGCGCCGCTTTCTGCTGCTCAAGGTGGGCGACGCATGCAATCAGATTCAGCGCGCCGAGTCCGAGCGCATTCTGCGAGCACAACCGTACTTCGTCGACGCGCGCATCCGTGCGTACGATGACGAAAAGGGTGGCGTCCGTCTCGAGGTGGAAACGCGAGACGACGTCAGCCTGCTCTTCTCGCCGGTTGTCGTGGGGAAGTCTCCCTACTTTCGCTCGATGCAGATCGGTGAGGGCAATCTGGCCGGCACGGCGCAGCGCGCGGTGCTGCGCTGGCGCGACGGGCAGGGGTATCGCGATCGGTGGGGCGTTGAGTACGCCAACTATCTCTTCGGCGCGGCGCGAAACGAACTGCGGGTGAATGCGCAGCGCTCGGAGTTCGGGCACAACGCGGACATACAGGTCGTTCGGCCGTACTACACGGACCTGCAACGTGCGGCGTGGGTGGCGAGCTACGGTTCAGCGCGCGAGCCGGCGTGGTTCGGTCGGCCGGGTGATTCGTCGCGTGTCGTCCTCACCTCTCGAGAGTACGGACAGATTGGTGGCCTCGCGCGCTTTGGCAGCGTGGGTCGGCTCAAACTGGCCGGGCTGTCCTTCACGCGCGAACGCGAGCGACAGGAACCGACGTGGTGGCGCTATACGGACACGGCACTGGTGCACGACACGACCACCACCACGCCGCCGCCGTTTCGTGCGCAGAACGTGGCGCGCATCAACGCACTGCTTGGGCTGCGCGCGATTCGCTTCGTGAGTGTGCAGGGTTTCGATGCACTCACCGGTGCGCAGGACATTCGCGTCGGTGTGCAGCTCGGCCTGATGGCGGGGCAGTCGCTCGCGCTCAACTCGGCGCTGGACCGCGATCGCTTCATCGCCACCGGTGTGTACGCCGGCGTGGGCAACGAGAAGTGGTTCCTCGGTGCGCAGGGGATCACGGAAGGCCGCTATGATCTCGACGCGAAGGCATGGCGTAACATGGTCGCGAGCGGACGCGCGGCCTGGTATTTCCGGCCCGCCGTTCGTCAGACGACGGTGATGCAGGCGGAGTGGGCGTTTGGCCGCGACATGGAATCGCCGATGCAGCTCACGCTCGCGGATCGTGTTGGCGGACTGCTCGCGCATCGCCAATCGGTGGCCGCCGGCGCCGGACGTTTCATTGTGCGCGCCGAGCAGCGATTGGTGGTGCCCACCCGTCTCAATCTTGCCGACATCGGCTTCGCCGGATTCGCTGAAGCCGGTCGATTGTGGGATTCGCCGACCGTCCCGTTCACGGTGAACACACCGATGCGCGGCGCAGTCGGTCTGTCGCTGCTCGCGGCACTGCCGCCGCGTTCGCGTCGACTCTGGCGCATCGATTTGGCGATGCCGGTGAGTGGCGATCCGCAGCGGCGGTTTCAGGTGCGGTTCTCTGGCGTGGATCGCAGCCGCGTGTTCTGGGCGGACCCGAACGACGTGTCCTGGGCGCGCGAGCGAACGGCGCCGACATCGCTCTTTAGTTGGCCGTGACGTCGCTACTGCGCTAAACGAACGGCGCTAACTGGCACGACGCTAACTCGACTGCGCTAACTCGACCGCGCATACTGCCGAGCTACGCGAACTAAACAACGCTACGATCAGGCGGCCTTCGGCCGCGACAACAGTGGACAACTGCAACAGCTGACAACAAACGAGGATCTGTGATTGGGCAACCTTGCCTTGCACAGATCCTCGTTAGTTGTCGACAAGAAATATCGTTTGTTGTCGCCCGGACGGAGTCCGGGCCGAGCAGGTGAGCGCTGTTACCGATCAGCGCTTTTCAACTTTACGCGGCGCCCTCGTCCTTTACGCCGGCCATCATGTTTCGAATGGGGATGATCATCGCACCGATGACGGCCGTGGAGACGAACAACGCGATGGCAGTGCCGTTGAAGACGAGCGGCATCTGATCGAGCTTCGTCGGATCAACATGGCCACCCACCAGACCGGCGACGAGATTGCCGACTGACGCGGCCAGGAACCAGATGCCCATCATCTGACCGACGTACTGGCGCGGCGCGAGCTTGGTCATTGACGACAGACCAACCGGGCTGACACACAGTTCGCCCCACGTCTGCAGCAGATAGCTCGCCACAAGCCACCATGGTGAGACGAGCGTCTTGCCGCCGCTGGCCACGACATCGTTGGCGGCGAAGAGCATCAGCAGAAATCCGACGCCGGCGAATGCGAGTCCCAACGCGAACTTGGACGGGCTGGAGATCTCGAGTCCGCGCTTGGCCATCCACACCCAGAGCGCGGCGAAGATCGGCGAGAAGATGATGATGAACAGCGAGTTGACCGACTGGAACCACGTGGCCGGGATTTCCATGCCGAACATGCTCTTGTCGGTGAAATCCTTGGCGAACAGCTGGAGCGATGTGGGCGCTTGTTCGAACGCGGCCCAGAAGATGGCGGCAAACACGAACAGCACGAAGATCACGGCCGAGCGCTTCTTCTCTTCCGTTGAGAGATTGCCGAACGCGAACAGGTAGGCAAAGAACGCCACAGCAATTCCGACGAGCACAAAGGTCATCGCGCCGCCGATTTGCTGCGGGTCGAGCGTGATGGTTCCGGTGTAGGCCAGCACAAAGACGATGGCGAGCGCAATCACACCGGCGGACGTGATGCGCTTCACCTTCTGCTCACGCTGCGCCTGCACGGTGGGATTCGGATCGCGCACGATGTCTTCGCCGAGCTTCCCGAGCAGTCGCGGTGCGCCGAACCAGAAGGACACGAGACCGAGCGCCATGCCAACACCGGCGGCGCCGAAGCCCCAATGCCAACCCACCTTCTCGCCGAGCCAACCTGTCACCAGCTGGCCAAGGAACGAGCCGGTGTTGATGCCCATGTAGAAGATCGAGAAGCCGGCGTCGCGACGCGCGCCGCCTTCGGGATAGAGATCACCAACGATGGCCGAGATGTTCGGCTTGAGCAGACCGGTGCCGCAAACGATCAGTACGAGTCCGAGGAAGAAGAGCGTCTTGCCCATCGCGTCGCCGGCGATACCGGAGAGTCCGATCGACAGGTGGCCGCAGGTGATCAGCACCGCGCCGGTGAGAATCGCACGACGCAATCCCAGCCAGCGGTCCGCGATCCATCCACCGGGGAGCGACGCGAGATACACGCACGCCGCATAGATGCCAACGATGGCCGACGCCTGCGTGCGCTCGAATCCGAACCCGCCTTCATTGAGCGCCGCCGCCATGAACAGAATGAGCAGCGGGCGCAAACCGTAATACGAAAACCGCTCCCACATCTCGGTCGCGAACAGCAGTCCGAGCCCCTTCGGATGTCCGAAGAAGGACCGATCGGTCGACGGCGCGTTGGTGGTGTTCACAGGGTGGGGGTGTTGGTGGGAAGTTCCTTGATGCAGGCCACGAAATGGCCCGGGGCCTTCTCTTCAAGCGGTGGCACAACCTGCGTACACGCAATGTCCTTGAGTGGATGGGGACACCGCGGATGAAAGACGCAGCCCTTGGGCGGATTGGCCGGCGACGGCGGATCGCCCGGGAGCAGAATGCGCGGGCGATCGCTGCCCGGTACCGGCACCGGCACGGCGCTCAACAGCGCTTTCGTGTACGGCATGCGCGGCGTCTTGAACAACGCCTGTCGCGGCGCGAGTTCAACGATGCGTCCGAGATACATCACCGCGACACGATCGGCCATGTGCGCCACCACAGCGAGATCGTGCGCGATGAACAGGTACGAGAGTCCGCGCTGCGTCTGCAAATCGCGGAGCAGATTCACAACCTGCGCCTGCACACTCACATCGAGCGCGGACACGGGCTCGTCGCACACGATGAAGCCCGGCTCCACCGCCAGTGCGCGCGCAATACCAACGCGCTGCCGCTGGCCGCCAGAAAACTCATGAGGATACCGACTCGCGTACTCGGGACGCAGTCCCACTTCATCGAGTAGCCGGGCGACGCGCTTGTCGGCCTCGGCGCCTTCGGCCAAGTCGTGCACGATCAAGCCTTCCCTGATCGCGGCGCCCACGGTCATGCGCGGATTGAGCGAACCGTACGGATCCTGAAAGATGATCTGCAGGTGCCGACGCATGCGGCGCAGCGATTCACCCTTGAGCGCCATGAAGTCGGCGCCATTGTAGTGCACCGATCCACGTGTGGGTTCGATCAGGCGGAGCAGCGAACGACCGGTGGTCGTTTTGCCGCATCCCGATTCACCAACGAGTGCCAGTGTTTCGCCGCGCCCGACGTCAAAGGACACGTCATCCACCGCTTTCACGGTGCCGGTCACGCGCTGCAGAATTCCCGAGCGGATGGGGAAGTGTTTGGTGAGGCCACGTACGGACACGAGCGGTGTGTTCGTCGCTGCATCGCTCATGCGGCACCTCCGACTCGTCGCGACGGCTCGTCAACCAGATGACAGCGCGCGCGATGCGCCGGGCTCACCTGATAGAGCGGCGGCACTTCAGCGGCGCACCGGTCCCACGCATGGGGACAGCGATCGCGGAAGGCGCAGCCCGATGGCAGCGCGCCAAGCGGTGGTACGGAACCGCTGATCGTCGTGAGTCGTTCCTGCTCAACGCCGAGGCGCGGAACGGCCGCCAGCAATCCTTCGGTGTACGGATGCGACGGCGAGGCGAACAGATCGGCCACCGGCGCTTCTTCCACGATGCGACCGGCATACATCACGATCACGCGCGATGCCATCTCGGCGACAACACCGAGGTCGTGCGTGATGAGCAGCAGCGCCATCCCCGTGCGCGTGCGCATATCGCGCAGAAGCTCGAGAATCTGCGCCTGGATGGTGACATCGAGCGCCGTCGTGGGTTCGTCGGCGATGACCAGCTGCGGCGACAATACGAGTGCCATCGCGATCATGACACGTTGGCGCATGCCCCCCGACAGCTCGTGCGGATACTGCCTGGCTCGTGCGGGTGCATCGGCGATCCCCACCTGCCTGAGCATGTCGACAGCCCGATCCCACGCCTCCTTGCGCGACGCCGTGGTGTGCACGCGCACGACTTCGGCGATCTGATCGCCAACCGTGAGCACCGGGTTCAGTGCCGTCATTGGCTCCTGAAAGATCATCGCCATGTGATGACCGCGAATCCGTCGCAGCGACTCTTCGTCGAGCGTCATCAGTTCGCGGCCGTCAAAGCCGATGTGACTGCCCGACGTGATTGCTCCGGGCGATGGCACGAGTCGCAACAGCGACAACGCCGTCAGTGATTTGCCGCAGCCGGATTCACCAACCAGACACACCGCTTCACCAGCGGCGACGGTGAACTGGAGCTGATCGACGGCGCGTACCGGTCCGGCGGAGCCCGGGAATGTCACGGACAACCCAGAAACGTCGAGGAGCGGCTGAGAGGGGGAGGCGGTGGGAACGGTCACTGGTCAGCAACGTGGTGCGGCGCGAACCGGTCGCGCAAGGCATCGCCGGCGACATTGCAGGCCAGCACGGCCAAGAGTGTCGCCAGACCCGGGAAAACGGTGAGCCACCATTCGGTGTCCATCACGCCGATGCCGTCTCGGATGATCGAGCCCCAGCTCGCAGTGGGCGGTTGCACGCCCAGACCCAGAAAGCTGAGGCCAGCTTCAAGTCCAATCGTGCTTGCGACGGCGAAGGTGCCGTTGACCACCAACAGTGGGAGCAGGTGCGGCAGCAGATGACGCATGAGCAATCGCGGTGTGCGCACACCGGAGGCGCGCGCGGCGACGGCGAACTCGTGCGACTTGAGTGCGTCCAGCTCATCCGCAACTTGTCGCGCGGTGGCGAACCAGCCGGTGAGACCGATGAGCAGAATCAACCCGACCAACGACACACGGCCGGTGAGCGCGGCCACGGATAACAGCATGAGGAGGCGCGGAATCGACAACAGCATGTCCAGTACGCGGCGCAGCAGTGTGCTGACGGTAGGCGTCGCGAACGACGTGAGCGCGCCATAACTGATGCCCGCACCAATGCTCACGAGTACCGATGCGATGGAGATCGCGAGCGACACCCGGGAGCCATGCAGAACCCGACTCAACACATCACGCGAGTAGCTATCGGTGCCGAACGGATGCGCCAGCGACGGTTCCTGACTGCGCAACGTGAGTAGGCCGAGCGGTGTGTTCGGGTCGAACGGTGACAGTAGCGGTGCGGCGATGGCGACCGCGGCGAGCAGCGCAAGGAGAATCAGTGCTTCTCGGCTGTTCTTGCCCGAGGGCGTGCGCAAATGTGCCTGCGTCGGCATCGCACTGATCATGCGCGCTCTGCCGTCATCGCGCTCACTTCACTGCGCACGCGAGGATCAACAATGCCGCGCAACAGCTCGGCCGCTGCTGCGCACGTCGCCGTGATGGCGCTCCCGACAATCACCGCTCCACTCACCACGAGATAGTCGCGCGCATTGACCGCGTGCGTCAGCATGCTGCCTATGCCAGGCCACGCGAAGACCTGCTCCACGAAGACCACGCCGGCGAGCCAGGCTGGCAGCGTGATGCCTGCAATCGTCACGACGGGGAGCGCGGCGACCCGCCACGTACTAAGAAAGATGCGACGCCTGGAGAGGCCAGCGGCTCGCGCGGTTTGCACAAACGGCTGCGCGAGCGCCTGCTGCATACTTTCGCGCTGGTAGCGCGCAAACATGGCCGTGCCAACCAGAGTGAGCGCGGCGATCGGCAACGCCATATGCCAGAGTCGATCCCTGAGCCGCGCGAAAGTGCTCATATAGTCGTACATCGAGCTCGTAATGCCATTCGCCGGAGACAGATGCCACTGGCGCGCGAAGAGCAACACCAGCGCCATGCCCAGCCAGAACTCGGGCACCGAGTAGATCACGAGCAGCAGGCGATCCACCCATCGGTCGCGACGATGGCCATACCACGCGGCTTGCCACACGCCGATCGCCATGCCGAGCAGCGCGCTCAGCGTGAACGCCGGGATCACCAGCATCAACGTTGGCGGCAGTGCCGTGCCCAGCACCTCAATGACCGGACGCTTTTCGCTGATCGAATATCCCAGGTCGCCCTTCACGAGCGCGAGGTACCAGCGGCCCAACTGCGTAGTCACCGGCTGATCGAAGCCGTACGTCTGCCGAAGACGCTCGCGCACCGCCGGGGCCGTGCCTTCGGCGAGGGCGTTGGCAGGATCGCCAGGCGCCAGATGCAAGGCGAGAAACGCGAAGGTGGCCGCGGCGAATGTCACCGCGACCACTTGCATCACCCGCGTGGCGATCTGTCGCCCGATCGTATTCAGCGGCGCGCTCCGAGCCCGATGTTGTCGCGATCGAGTCGGGGTTTGGTCGGATCAAGATGCCACTCGGCCAGATCTTCGAACCATCCATCCGCGCGGAGCGGTGGCAGCACGAAGCGTGTGTGCACGGCGAGCGGCGTGTGTTGTTCGTAGAGCCACACGGCCGGCGCGTCGTCAACGAGCTGCTGGAAGACCTTGCCCCAGTAGTCACGACTCTTCGTGCGATCGAAGGTGGTGAGCGCGCTGTCGAGCAGCGCATCGAGCGTGCGACTGGCGTACTTCATCTCGTTACTCAACCCGGTCGAGGCCCAGGTCTGTCGCATGCCGGCATTGCCAGGAATTGGCGCCCATCCGCCCAGCTGCGCGTCGAACGCGCCCTTCTCCCCACGCGCACCGAACTCCGGTCCGGGCAGCGAAAGCGGCGTGGCCTTCACACCCACCGCGCGATACTGCTCCTGCAACAACACCGCGTATTTGTTGCGTGGCGCACTGCTCGAGGGGGCGATGATTTCAAAGGCGAGGGGCTTGCCGTCCTTGTCGCGAATGCCGTCGTTATCGGTGTCACGCCATCCCGCCGAATCGAGGAGCGCCTTGGCGCCGGCGACGTCGTAGGGGATCTGGCGCAGCACTGTCGTGTCGGGGATGAGCGCACGCGGAGCCGCGGTCAGTCCAGCTTCGCCGAGTGAATCGAGCACGTTGCGTACGAGCGTCTGCCGATCGACCGCCATGGTGAGCGCACGACGCACGCGAAGATCGCTGAAGATCGCGTGCGGAAGTTTGGGATTCGCCGGATCACGCTCGTTGAATCCGAGGAACATGTAGCGCAGGTCGCGATTGTTGACGATGCGAAGCGTTGGCGTCCGCGCGACCTGTGGCAGGTTCTCGGGAACGATGTTCTCGAAGAAGTCCGCTTCTCCCGAGAAGAGCTTGACCGTCGCCGCGCCAAAATCAGCGACGTACTCCCAGACCACACGATCGAGCTTGGCGCGACCGCGCCAGTTCGCGGTGTCGGCCACGATCTCGATGCGCTGCTTGGGCTCCCATTTCACAAAGCGAAAGCGACCCGTGCCAACGGGCGCACGACCAAACGGCGCTTCCGCCAGTTTGTCGAGCGGCACTGCGGCCAGGAGATGCGACGGCAACATGTACATGTGGTACGTCGCGTCGTAGAACTGCTGCGGCATGCGCCGCTTGAACCAGAAGACCGCCGTGTGCGTGTCGCGAATCGTGACCGAGTCGATGTTGCCGAGCAACGGCTGCACCTGCGCGCCAACAGAGTCGCTGCTGTACACGTGGTAGGTGAAACGCACATCCTCGGCGGTGACCGGCTTGCCATCATGCCAGCGCGCCGCGCTATCGAGGGTGAACGCGATCGACAACGAATCGGCGGCCCACTGCCACGACTTCGCGAGACGCGGCCTGAAGCCGGTATCGCCGTTGGTCTCGAGCGCCGGACCCAAGTCGGCCAAGCGATCGAAAAGTGCACTGATGACCGCGGCTTCCTGACTGCCGCTCATATAGGGCGGCATCAGCGTCGATGGCTCGCGGGCCACGACGGCGATCAGCGTACCACCAATTTCTCCGCCACCTTTCGTTTCGCCGTCACCTCCACAGGCGGCAAGGACCGGGGCGAGGAGCAGGGCGCAAAACCACAGTCGGGACAGGCGCATGGGAATTCGGGCGGGAATCGGGACGGAAGCGGGCCGACGGCACCACTCGAACGGGGGCGAGACGCCTTCGCGTAACGCCTACATGTGACGCTGATGGGTACGATGCCCGCTGTGCCTCAGCGGCGCCAGAGCCAGTCGTGATCAGCGAAATGCCCGTGTTGTGATGCAATCGCGCGTTTGACGTCGGCTGACGGTGTGAAGGGCTCGCATGTCACATCGCCATTGCGGTGCGTCGCTGCGCGCAGCGTGCGCTCGAGCGCCTCGGCGAGTTGATGTTGATCGACCGTAGGCGCGATGACCGACAGCTGAGCGGCCGGCGGCGCCGGTGGAAGCGGTACCGTGGCCGCGGCGGCGATCAGCGCCTGGTCGTCGTGCAGCAGGATACTGCCGTGCTGGAGATACGATGACCCCTGCCTCCAGACGGCGCTCCCCACCAACTTGGCGCCGTTGACGATGATCTCTCCCTCGGCGGGTGCTTCAAAGCACACCGGGCCATCGGGACGAAGCGACGGCGCCCGGCCCGCCAACGTCGCGGGGACGCCGACTCGATTCAGCGTGTCCACCAGGAGCCGATTGATAGTCGCATAGGCCACACGCCAGCCCAGCTGCGCGGGCAGGGGGCCGGTCACGCTGTAGGTGATCTCGCGCGCATGCAACAGCACGCGTCCGCCGGTCGGTCGGCGGACGCCGTCCAATCCAGCGGACCGCAGGCTGCTGGCGGTGAATCGGCCCGCTGTGGTCTCGTGTCGGCCAAACGACAAGGTTGGCGATTCCCACGCATACCAGCGCCACACCATGCGGTCGTTCCGGGCCGTTTCGAGCAACGCGGCATCGGTCGCCATGTTGGTGGCGCCGTCCGCGGCGCGGTCGCGCCAGATCGCCCAGTGGGCAGGCAGATCGTGCATCGGCAGGTCGTGCATCGGCATTAAATTACGGGACTGGCCGTGCGCGGAGTATCTGCACGGCCCACTGATCCGACGCTCGTTTCGACCGGCTCCACCACCGGTCTGCTTACTCCCCCGAGGATGGTCATGGCCACGCGCACCTCTTCGTCCGCGCCCTCCGCGGTCGATTCGTTCATTTCGCGCCACGTGGGTCCGAACGCTGCTGAGCAGCGTGAGATGCTCAAGGCGCTGGGATACGACTCGCTCGACGCCTTCATCGACGCGGTCGTTCCTGAGCAGATTCGCTTCCGGAAGACGCTGGCCACAGGGCCCGAGCGCACCGAAGTCGAAGTGCTGGCATCGCTGAAAAAGATGTCGCTCAAGAATCGCGTGTTTCGTTCGTACATCGGCATGGGCTACTATGGCACGCACACGCCGAATGTGATCTTGCGCAACGTGATGGAGAATCCGGCGTGGTATACGGCGTACACGCCGTATCAGGCCGAAATCGCGCAGGGGCGTCTCGAGGCACTGCTCAACTACCAGACGATGATCATCGAGCTCACCGGGCTCGAGATCGCGAACGCGTCGCTGCTCGACGAAGGCACAGCGGCCGCTGAAGCGATGGCGCTGGCCTACGGTGCCAAGGGCAGTGCGACGCGCAACGTGCTGCTGATCGCGAACGACTGTCATCCGCAGACAATCGCCGTGGTGCAGGCGCGTGCGCATGCGCGCGGTGTCGAAACCCAGATCGTCGAACCGCGTTCGCTCAAGGCGTCCGACACGACGTTTGGCGTGCTGCTGCAGTATCCGGGCACCGACGGCGCCGTGATCGACTACCGCGCGATCACCGAGCAGGTGCACGCGGCCGGCGGGATGGTGATTGCCGCGAGTGACCTCCTCGCGCTGTGCGTGTTGACGCCGCCGGGTGAGTGGGGCGCCGACATTGTGGTGGGCAGCTCGCAGCGCTTTGGTGTGCCGATGGGCTACGGCGGACCGCACGCGGCCTTCCTGTCCACGAAGGACGAGTACAAGCGTCTGCTGCCGGGTCGTATCATTGGCCTGTCGCGCGATGCCGAAGGCGCGCCGGCACTGCGCATGGCGCTGCAAACGCGTGAGCAGCACATCCGTCGCGAGAAGGCCACGAGCAATGTGTGCACCGCGCAGGTGCTGCTGGCCGTGATGGCGAGCATGTACGCGGTGTATCATGGCCCGGCCGGACTTACGGAGATTGCGGAGCGCGTGCATGCGCGCGCCGTGACGCTTGCGGCTGGTCTCGAGAAGCTGGGCTTCTCGATCACGCACGAAGACTACTTCGACACGATCCGCGTCGAAGTCGGCGCGCACGGCCAGCAGGACATTCTGGAAGCGGCGCTCAAGCACGAGCTCAATCTGCGCGTGCTCGAGCCGGGCACGCTCACGGTGGCGCTCGATGAGACCACGACGGAGCAGGATGTCGTCGATCTCTGGACGGTGTTCAACAATGGCGCGGCGATCGATTTCTCCTTTGCCGATGTCGCCGCTGGCGTCGACGCACGATACGACGAGCGCTTCCGTCGCGTGTCGCCGTTCCTCACGCATCCCACGTTCCATCGTCATCACAGCGAAACCGAGATGCTCCGCTATCTCTACTCGCTGCAGGCGAAGGACTTCTCGCTGGTGCATGGCATGATCCCGCTCGGATCATGCACGATGAAGCTCAACGCCACCGCCGAGATGATTCCGGTGACGTGGCCTGAATTCGGTCAGCTGCATCCGTTTGCACCGCGTGATCAGGCGCAAGGCTACACCGACATGTTCAACGAGCTCGAAGCCGACCTCGCGGAAGTCACCGGCTTTGCCGGCGTGTCGCTGCAGCCCAACGCGGGTTCGCAGGGTGAGTATGCCGGTCTACTGGTCATTCGCGCGTATCACGAAGCGCGTGGCGAAGGGCATCGCACGGTATGCCTCATTCCGCAGTCGGCGCATGGTACGAACCCGGCGTCGGCGGTGATGGCCGGCTTCCAGGTTGTTGTGGTGAAGACCGACAGCGATGGCAACATCGATCTGGTCGATCTCAAGGCGAAGGCTGAGCAGCACTCGGCGAATCTGTCGTCACTGATGGTGACCTATCCGAGCACGCACGGCGTGTTCGAGTCGACGATCAAAGAAATCACCGCGCTGATTCATCAGCATGGCGGTCAGGTGTACATGGACGGCGCGAACATGAACGCGATGGTTGGCGTCGCGCGTCCGGGCGACCTTGGCGCTGACGTGTGTCATCTCAACCTGCACAAGACGTTCTGCATTCCGCACGGCGGCGGCGGACCGGGCATGGGTCCAATCGGCGTGGCGAAGCAGCTCGTGCCGTATCTCCCGACGCATCCGGTGGTCTCGCTTGGTGGCGACACGGCGATCGGCCCGATCTCGGCGGGGCCGTGGGGCAGCGCAAGCATTCTTCCCATCTCGTACGTGTACATCAAGATGATGGGCGGTGAAGGACTCGCGTTGGCCACGAAGGTCGCGATTCTCAACGCCAATTACATCGCGAAGAAGCTCGAAGGTCATTATCCCGTGTTGTATCAGGGGCAGAATGGTCTTGTGGCGCACGAGTGCATTCTCGATACGCGCTCGCTCAAGACGGCGGCGGGCATCGAAGCGGAAGACCTGGCGAAGCGCTTGATGGACTATGGCTTCCATGCACCGACGCTGTCCTTCCCGGTGGCCGGCACGCTGATGGTCGAGCCCACGGAGAGCGAGTCGCTGGCCGAACTCGATCGCTTCATCGAAGCGATGATCGGCATGCGCAACGAGATCGCTGCGATCGAGCGTGGTGAAGCCGATCGCGATGACAACGTGCTCAAGAACGCGCCGCACACGGCGTCGCATTGCACGGCGGATGCGTGGACGCACCCGTACTCGCGTCAGCAGGCGGCGTATCCGACGGCGTGGACGCGGGCGCAGAAGTTCTGGCCGGCGGTGCGTCGTGTGGAAAGCGCCTTCGGCGACCGCAACCTGGTGTGCGCGTGCCCGCCGATTGAGGAGTATGCCAGTAAGGCATAAAGCGTCCCGGTGATAGCGGTTGACTGGCTTTCTTGCGGCTGCATCCCTGTGTCGGTCACAACCACTGCATTTTAGGAGTCAGGGGACAGCAGTCAGGGTGCCGTTGAAGGAAAGGGGCGGCGGGCACAGCACGCCGCCCCCAATACTTTAACTCCGTCCAGACCCCGGCCCCCAGACAGCAAAACAGCCGTGTCAGGCGATCAGCACCC
>CBHWDN010000047.1:0-21677 GCA_966112585.1 uncultured Gemmatimonadaceae bacterium | reverse complement strand
GTCTGGCCTCTGATTTCGCGCGGGTGGTGGCGGGGCCGTGGTCGGCCCCGGCTGTTTGGGGGGCGCGCTTCGTGTATGCGGCGCTGCAGTGATTCGCGATTCGCCGCCGCATCGCACACCAGCACCGGTACGTCGATTCGCGCGACGAGTGTCGCATCGCTGGCATCATCGCGTCGAATTACCAGACGCGCCTCGCCATCACTCAGCGCTTTGGCGAGCTCGGCCGCTCTGGAAACACTGCGCACCGCGTAGCCGGTGCCCGAGAGTGCATCGGTCCACGATCGACGCACATCACGATCGATCACCGCAACCACGATCGTGATGCGCTCCGATGGCGTCACATCCGTCAACGAATCAGGCGATGGACGCAATCGCCGAGATCTCCACCATGATGCCGCGCAGTTGAGCGCCCACGACGGCGCGCGTCGGATAGGGTGGCGAGAAGTACGTGCGATAGAGCGCGTCGAACTTCCCCCAGTCATCCTCGTGGGCGAGATAGACGGTCACGCTCACCACGTCCGACATCGACGCACCTCCGGTGCGCAGAATGCGCGCGAGGTTGTCGAGTGTCACCTTCGTCTGCTCCTCGAACGTGGTGCCCTCGATTTGTCCAGTCGCAGGATTACGCGGCGTTTGTCCCGAAACGAACAGCAGATTTGCGGTGCGTACGCCCGGACTGTAGGCTCCCGCAGGTGGCGGAAGATCCGGAAGAATGACCGGAGACCAGTGGCGCGGGGCATTCGGCGACGCGTCGGACATCGGAGTGGGTGCAGAGGTGAGAAGTGCCAACATTTCTCGATCAACTTGAGACACCGGTACCGATCGTTGATCTCGATCGGCTCGCTCTCAATCTGGACCGGATGGCGGCGTACGTCACCCTGCACGGTCTGCGATTGCGTCCGCATGTCAAAACGCACAAGTCACCACGCATTGCCGCCGAGCAGCTGCGGCTCGGTGCCGCCGGACTCACGTGCGCGACGTTGCGAGAGGCGGAGATCATGGCGGAGGTGTGCGACGATCTGCTGATCGCCTATCCCCCCGTGGGCGCGGCCCGTCTGGAGCGAATCGCGCGACTGCCAGCCAACGTGCAGGTCACCGTCGCGGTGGACGACGCACACGCACTGGACGCGCTGGGACTCGCGGCGCGACTTGGTGGCCGCATTGTGAACGTGCTCGTCGAGATCGACCTCGGCATGCATCGGGTGGGTGTCGATTCGCCCGACAAGGCGATCGCCATCGCGCGACATGTCGCCCGCCACAGCAGTCTGCGCTTCGCCGGCATTCAGTTCTATCCCGGACACATCCGGCAGGCCGTCAGTGAGCAGGACGCCGCGCTGGCGAAAGTTTCTCGAGACTTGCGCGAGTATATCGATGCCCTCACCGACGCCGGCTTCAAACCGTCGATGGTGAGCGGCGGATCAACGCCGGCGGCCTGGCGCATGCACGAAATCGCCGGTGTGACGGAAGTGCGCCCCGGCACATACGTCTACAACGATCGCACCACCGCGCAGATCGGCGCCTGTCACTGGGATGATTGCGCACTGACCGTGCTGGCCACGGTCGTCAGCATCGCGGTGCCGGGGCAGGCCGTTATCGATGCGGGCACCAAAGCCCTTGGACGCGAACCGTTGCGCGCCGACGGCGATGGTTACGGCGCGTTGCTCGATCGACCCGAGGTGATCGTATCGCGTATGTCCGAAGAACACGGCATTCTCGATCTCTCCAACACCGACTGGCGCCCGCGACTCGGCGATCAGGTCCGCGTCGTGCCGAACCACGTGTGCATTGTCGTGCACCTGTTCGATGAAATCATTGGGGTGCGTGGGCAGGCGGTCGAAACTCGCTGGCCGGTTGAGGCGCGCGGGCGGCTTTCGAATCAGGAGTTCGAAGCGGAACCTCTGCGACCTAGAGCCGTTTGAGCTTCAACAACTGGGCGCCTTCGGCGCCGACAACAAACGAGGAAGGGGACAACTCACGATGATCTGTGCGGCGGCAAGCACTGCCTTTTAGCACTCTCCGAGACATCGATCTTCGTTTGTTGTCCCCTGCTTCGTGAGTTGTCGGCGCCAGAGGCGCCAAGCTGTTTGCAGTTCAACGCGCAATAGCCGCAAATACGCCGTTGGTGAGGGCACGTAGATCAGACGCCGCGAGCGCGATCTCCAACCCGCGCCGACCGGCGCTCACATGAATGCGCTCGTACAATTGCGCCGTCTCGTCGATCACGATGGGCAGCGGTTTTTTCTGCGCTAACGGACTGATCCCGCCCACGATGTAGCCCGTGCTACGTTCAGCAGCGCCCTGCTCCGCCATCTTGGCCTTTCGGCCGCCTACCGCATCCGCGTGGGCCTTGAGATCGAGCATGTTGGCAACTGGTACCACCGCGCAGGTCAGACCAATGCCTTCGACGTCCACGACCAGCGTCTTGAACACGCTGTCGGCGTCGAGCCCCAACTTTTCGGCGGCCTCGAGCCCGTAGCTCTCGGCGCCGGGGTCGTGCGTGTAGCTCAACACGTCGTGGGCAATGCCCGCTTTGCGGGCCAGCAGGATCGCGGGGGTCATGCGCGAAAACTGCACGACGCGCGGGGTTGCGGGGAGCACCTTTCGGTCGCTTGCGTCCAGTATGTCCGAAAGCAGTCCCACGCCGCGCCGCATTCTGTTGGTCGACGCCGACGCATTCTTTGTCGCCGTCGCCCGTCAGATGGATCCGGAGGGCGCTGGGCGCGCGACGTTGCTCATCGTGGGAGGACGCCCGGGCTCACGCGGTGTAGTGTGCAGCGCATCGTACGAGTGCCGCGCGTATGGCGTGCGCTCTGCCATGTCGATCGCGCGGGCACTCAAGCTCTGTCCGCAGGCGATGTGCGTGCCCGTACCACGTCATGCCTGTGGCGATCGCAGTCGCGACATTGCGAAGGTGCTCGCCAAGTTCGCGCCGATCGTGCAAGCGTCCAGTATCGACGAGTGGTATTGCGATCTTGGTGGAACCGAAGCGCTCTACGGCAATGAGCCGCTCGAAGTCACCGCACATCGCATTCGCGACGCGGTAAAGGAAGCGACGGGTCTTTCGGTGTCGATTGGTGGTGGCACGACGCGGCTCGTCGCGAAGATGGCCGTTGAACTCGCGAAGCCGAAGCCAGGCAGCGGCGCCACCGGCGTGAAGTGCATTGCGCCTGGCGACGAGGCGAAGTTCCTGGCGCCACTCAAACTTGCTGATCTGCCGATGGTGGGTCCACGCTTCGCGCAGCGACTGGAGCGCATGGGGCTCGTGCAGATCGCGGAGGCGCAGGCCTGGTCACAAGAAGCGCTGGTGAGCCACCTGGGTGAGCGTGGCGGCCATTGGCTGTATCGCCGCGTACGCGGTCTCGATGACAGCCAGGTCACCGCGCGCGATCGACAGAAGCAGGTGAGTCGTGAAGAGACTTTCGGCCGCGATCTCGATGATGAGGAGCTGATCGAGCGTGAACTGCTGCGTCTTGCCGTCCGCGTCAGTACTGACCTGCGCAAGCAGGCCCTGCGAGCCCGTACGGTCACCGTGAAGCTTCGCGACAAGGACTTCACCACGCGCTCGGCGCAGCGCACGCTGGGGTCGTTTATCGAGTCGGAGAAGTCGGTGGCGAAAGCGGCGCGGCAGCTCCTTCGGCAGCTCCGTGGCAAGCGGCGCATCCCCGTTCGACTGCTCGGCATCGCGCTCTCCCATTTCGACGACGAGCCCGCGGCGCACCGGAACCTCACCGGCACACAGCTCGGCCTCTTCTCGACGCCCCAGGAGGCTGCCAGGGCGCCCCAAGAGCCCTCTGAGGGGCCGAAGGACCGCGCCCTGACCAAAGCCCTTGATCGGATCCGCGATCGATTTGGCGCCAGGGCCATTCTACCGGCTCGTCTGGTCGACCCGGGGCGCGATACCGGGCCGAGGGTGGAAGAATAGAGCTCGTCTCGCTACTTTCCCGTTCGCTGCGCCCCGTCCCGGGGCATTCGTAGGCGACGGTCTTTACCGACGCGTTTTTCATCGGGGTTTTTCATGAGCTCGAACACGCAGTACGATCCGAACAAGCTGGGTTGGGGTGCGGCGCTTCTCACGTGCGTCTTTACGGCCGCACTGGGATTCACGGCCTACACGATCCACAAGAACACGTATCGTCACCCGCGTGATCCGATGAACACGCAGGTCTTTCACGCCGAAGATGCCGCGAAGCACAGCGAGGCGGCCACGGGTGAACACAAGGCCGAAGCGGCACCGGCCGCCGAAGCCGCTCCAGCCGGCGAAAAGCACTAAGCCCGCGCGGGCAAGAAATGGGCGACCCTTCGGGGTCGCCTTTTTTCGTCTCGCACATTTTTCGCTCGCGAGCCGACATCGCAAACCGCATTCGCATACCGACGACGATGACGCGATACGCTGATCCTGCTGCCGCACTCGCTGCCCTCTACGAAGGCAACGATCGCTTTGTGCGTGGTGAAGCGTCAGCGCCCAATCGCGACTTGAGTCGATTGCGCGAGATTGCGGCCGAACAGTTTCCGTTCGCGGCGTTTCTGGGCTGCGCCGACTCACGAGTGCCGGTGGAGATCGTGTTCGATCAGGGGTTCGGTGATCTCTTCGTGACACGCATCGCCGGCAACGTGGCCGATCCGGCCATTATCGGCTCACTCGAGTTCGGCGCTGAAGTGCTCGGTGCGCAGGTGCTCTATGTACTCGGTCACACGCGCTGTGGCGCCGTGACGGCCACAATGGCCGGCGAAGAGGTGCCGGGACAGATCTCCACGCTGTATCAGCACATTCGTCGCGCCACGAAGGAGAGCGGCGGTGATCTGACGCGCGCCGTCTATCGCAACGTCGAATTGCAGGCCGAAATTCTGCGCGAAGCATCACCGGTGATCGCGCGCCGCATTCGCTCCGGCGAGATGATCATTGCCGGCGGCGTCTATTGCGTGGAGACCGGCCAGGTCACACCGGTCCCCGTGTAGCGCGCCGGTCAGGTCGGAACGGTGAACCAGAATTCGGAGCCCTTCCCGACTTCGCTCTCCACGCCAATCTCGCCACCGTGGGCTTCCACGATCCCCTTGGCGATGAATAGCCCCAGCCCCGAGCCCGCACGCAGCAATCGCGGCGCTTGCCAGTAACGCTCGAACAGTCGCGGCACGTCTTCCGGCGCGACTCCCGGGCCCGTGTCATGCACCGCGATACGCAGCATATCATCCTGCATGCGTGCCGACAGTCGAATCTCTCCGCCGTGCGGCGTGAAGCGCACCGCGTTGCCGAGCAAATTGGACAACACCTGCAGCAGTCGCTGTTTGTCGGCCAGAATGATCGGCGCGATGTCGTACTCACGAATGAGTCGAAGCGATGAACTGCCGGTCACCGGCTCGAACATGTCGGCCGCTTCCTTGAGAAGCTCCACGGCCGATACGCGTCGCCGCTCGACACGCAAGCGGCCGGCCGAGATGCGCGACACGTCCTGCAGATCCTGAATCAGTCCGTCCGCCTGACGCGCAGCCGAACGTATGGCGTCCACCTCGTCGCGAGGCATGAGCGGCGTGTCGGCGTCTTGCGTGGCGTCGCGTCCAAGGACGGCGCCGGTGAGCATCACAATCGCGTTGACCGGATTACGCAGATCGTGCGACACGATTGCCAGCATCTCGTCGCGTTCACGCACCGCTCGACGCGATTCCTGGTAGAGCCGCGCGTTTTCGAGCGCGAGCGCCGCAAGTCCGGCGAACTGATCGCCGACATGCCCCTCCTCCACGCTGTGCACGGCACCGGCACGCGTGCGAACGAGATGGAGCGCGCCAATCGCCCGTCCACCGGCGCGGAGTGGTAACACGAGCACCGAGCTGGCGCCGAGCGATTCCGCGCGGGAGCGCGTCTCAGCTTCAGGGAAATTGTTGTTGAGCCAGGACGCGATGTCCGTGATGCGTTGCGCTTCCGCTTCGTGTGCGATGCGAGCGCCGCTGGCGGGCGCCGGAGCGGCGTCGTGCTGCTCGATGGTTCGCGAGACGAGGGCAGCCGTTTCGTCGTGACGACGCGGATCGACGTGCGTGGCTGCCGCGCGGCGAATATTCCCCTCTGGCGTGAGGAGCTCGAGTAGGCTCCACTCGCCAAGCAACGGCACCGGCAATTCGGCGATCGTCGCCATGGTCGATTCGACATCGAGCGACGCCGCGAGTACCCATCCGGCGGTCGCGAGCAGCTTCTGTCGCTCTTCACTTCGCCGACGTTCACTGACGTCGCGCAGCGTCACCATGAAGGTGCGTTCGCCATCGAGCGTGACGCGCGCGATCGAGGCCTCGGCTGGAAAGGTCTCGCCGTTCTTGCGAAGCCCAGCGATCTGACGGCGATCGGCCATGGTGCGCGCATCGGTCGGTCCTTCGGCAAATGTGCGCACATGACCGCGGTGCACCGCCCTCGCCGACATGGGAAGCAGCCGATCGAGCGGCTGTCCCAGCATGTCGTCTTCCGTCCACCCGAAAATCTGCTCCGCGCCCCGGTTGAAGCGGACGACACGAAACGTGTCGTCGAGGGCAATGATCGCATCGGATGCGATGTCGACAATCGCGGCCAGCGCGGCGTGGGAATGCGTATCTGCCATACGCGACAATATTGGAGGAGAGCCAGATTCGGCCAGTGAGCCGTCGGAAACCGCGGGAAATTCCCTGATTGTCCGAGCGTCGGGAACGGTGCATTCGAAGAGGTCGCCGTGTGGCACCCTTCACCGTACACTTTCCCCATGCGCTCGTCCGGTATTCTACGCTGGTTGGCGGCCTCTCCGCTTCCCCTCGTCACGCTCGCGTTTCTCGTGCTTGGCGGTGCGGTGCCGCTGCTCATGGAGGCCGACCCGTGGCGTGATCGCGTGTGGTACGTCGGTTTGCTTGCGACCGGTGTTCCGGTTGCGCTCAAGACGTTGCGCGGGATGCTGCGAGGCGAGTTTGCGGCGGACGTGGTCGCGATGCTGGCCATCGTTGGCGCGATCCTGCTCGGTCAGCCGCTGGCGGGTCTCGTTGTGGTGCTCATGCAGACCGGCGGCGAAGCACTCGATGCGTACGCGGTGGCCCGTGCCTCGAGCGCCGTTGAGGCGCTGGAAGCGGACGCACCGCGCACCGCGCATCGTGTGCGCGACGGTTCGGTGCAGGACATCGACGCCGACGCGATCGTCCCCGGCGACGAACTGCTGGTGCGGCCGGGAGAACTCGTTCCGTGCGATGGTGTGGTCTCGAGCGGTACATCGCATGTGGATACCTCCCGACTGACCGGCGAGCCGGTGCCTGTGCGCGCATCGGAAGGGACGCGACTCCTCTCTGGTTCTGTGAATCAGGAGGGCGCGTTTCAGATGCGCGCCGAACGAGCGTCGCGCGATTCGCAGTACGCGCGCATCGTGGAGTTGGTGCGAAGTGCGCAGGCGTCCAAGAGTCCGTTGCAGCGCACCGCTGATCGATGGGCGGTGTGGTTCACGCCGCTCACATTGATCGCGTGCCTGATTGCGTGGCTGATTTCGCACGAGTGGACGCGTGTGCTCGCTGTGCTCGTCGTCGCCACCCCCTGCCCGCTGATTCTGGCCGCGCCGGTGGCGATCATTGGCGGCATTAATCGCGCAGCGAAACGATCGATCATTGTACGCAGCGGCGGTGCGCTCGAAGCGTTGTCGCGCGTGACGGTGGCGGTGTTCGACAAGACGGGAACACTCACCGTGGGCAAGCCGCGCGTGCACGATGTGGTCGTCGAACCAGGCGCGGATGGGCGCGTGCTGCTGGCGCGCGCGGCTGCAGTGGAGCAAGGCTCAGGGCATCTGCTTGCTCGCGTGATCGTCGCGGAGGCGGAGTCGCGCGACGTGCCGGTGAGCGTTGCGGCGGAGTTGGTGGAGACGCCGGGTCGCGGTGTGACCGGCGTTGTAGACGGCGTGCGTGTCGCGGTGGGATCGCACGGCTACGTGCGCGAGTGGTGTGCCGGCGAGTCACCCGCATTGGTTGCGCAGGTCGACGCGCTGGAAGGAGACGCAGTCGGGTTGCGCGCGTACGTCGCGAGCTCCGATGGCGGACTTGCGCGCGTGGTGTTCGCTGACGAGTTGCGACCGGAGTTGGCGCCGATGTTTCGCGCGCTCGAGGCGCTGGGAATTCGCGAGTCGTATTTGCTGAGCGGAGACAAGTCCGCCAACGTTGCGGCGGTGGCCGCTCAGGTGGGCATTCAGCGCTTCGCTGGCGATCTGACAGCCGAGGACAAAGTGCAGCGCGTGGCGGCGCTCGAGGCTCAGGGGAAGCGCGTACTGATGGTGGGCGACGGGACGAACGATGCGCCGTCACTGTCCACGGCTACGGTGGGTGTTGCGCTCGCTGGACACGGTGGTGGCGTGGTCGCTGAAGCCGCCGACGTGGTGCTCTTGCTGGATGATCCGACGCGGATTCCCGAGGCGGTGGCGATCGGGCGCCGGGCGATGCGGATTGCGCGCGAGTCGATCGGGGTGGGGTTGGGGCTTTCGCTTGTCGGGATGGCGTGGGCGGCGGCGGGACGGCTGTCGCCGGTCGCGGGGGCGTTGATTCAGGAGGTTATTGATGTGGCGGTCATACTGAATGCGCTGCGCTCCGGGACGTCTGGGAATGTTCGACAGCGCTAACTGGGACTGCGCTAACTGCGACTACGCTAGCTCGACGGCGCTACGGGCCCGGACCTGAGACGTCGGATGTCGGTGGCTTGGACCTGCGCAGAGCGATCGGTATGTCACTCGATGCCTGAAACGACGAACGCCCCAGCTTTCGGCTGGAGCGTTCTGTAATTCCGGAGCTGCTGTCGCTCAGGCGTTCTTGCGACGGCGCGCCACGCCGAAGATGCCGAGGAGGCCGGCGGTCATCAGGGCGTAGGTGCTGGGCTCGGGGACGGTGCTGAAGGTGCCGGGGACACAAGACTGGCCCACCGTGCACGTACCACCGTTCAAGTACAGAGACGCACCAGACGTCGACTGACGCCACGCGCTCACGAGCTCGATCTTGTCCGTTGAGGACAAATTGTTGAAGCGGAAGAACACCGTTCCGCCGCCCTTCCCAGTGTAGTTGGGAGCCGTGTTACCAAACACGCCACCACCCCAATGGATGCCGAGTACGACACCGCCCGAAAGCAGGGGAGTGAAGTCCACAAACTGCGACGGATCGTTTAGGTCCATCTTCTGGATGACCTTGTATGGCCCAGTGACTCCGAGAGCTGTCAGAGCGGCCGCCTCATTGCCACCCGGAGTTCCGTTTGTTCCGGTCTTCAGTTCGTTGCCTTCCCAAAAACCGCTGCAGGACGTCGGCGTCACGTTGGTGAAAAACGTGAACGACGAGCAATTCAGCGAGTTCAGCTGCGCGGAGCTGACTGCTGGCGTCAAGGCCACCAAAATTGCAGCCGAAAGCGCGAGCTTCTTGATCATGGGCGGAGAGACAAGGGGAATCATGAACTTCTCGGCACGATTATTATCAATTCATGTGCCACATAAAAGGCACATCGCATTAATTGTATTTCATGATATAATTTCTTTAACATCAACGCTTTACGGCAAGTGGAACGCTTTTCTGTCAGTTAGACCGCTTGCTTGCTCAGACGATTCATTCAGCGATGTGGCACATATCCGACACATGTGTCGCGTATGCCCACAAAACAAAACCGCCCCGGCCGAAGCCGGGGCGGTTTGAACGAAGGCGCCTGAAGAATCAGACCTTGGCGTTACGGCGGCGGCGAGCGACGCCGAAGATGCCGAGGAGGCCAGCCGTCATGAGCGCGTAGGTCGAGGGCTCCGGCACAGTGCTAAAGGGTCCCGGGCAGTTCTCTTCGCGACCGCAGGAGACGTTGGTCGAGTAGAGCGTCGCGGACGAAGACGTCGTGGTGTAACCAGCGCCGAGCGCAAGCGTGGTAGTATTCGGCGCCAGGAAAACGCGGAAGAACGCGGTGCCGCCGCCCTGACCGTTGTAATTCGCATTGAACGGCGGGAAACTCGAACCGTTACCGAAGTGCAGACCGATGATCGTCCAGCCCGACATTGCCTGGCTGAAGTTGATCACCGTGTTGTTCGGCACCGCCACGTTGGTTGATCCAGCGTAGTAGTTCACGCCGACGGTCGCGTTCAGAAGGTTCACGGCGGTGTTCTGCGTCGTGATATTTCCGGCGTTGCCGTTCAGAATGTTGTTCGAGTAGTAGCCAACGCAGTTCTGTGCGTTATAGCCGACGAATACACCAGTCAGCACACAGGTCTGGTTGGTATTACCGGCAATCTGCGCCTGCGCCGACTGCGGCATCGCAGCGGCCAAGGCGAATGAAGTAGCGAGTGCGAGCTTCTTGAACATTGTCGTAGGGGTCTGAGTTTGCTGCGGGTCCTTCGTTCTGGCACGACCTAGTTCAATTCGCGTGCCGGAGTGTGATGCCGGATCACAAACGTGAAAGCACGTTAATCGTTGTAAGTTGTTGCAATGACTTCACTTACACGCTTGTGTTTGTTAATCACAGTTCATGAACGACTCGCCACCGCAATGTGTTGTGGACGCACCACACCAGTTGTCGGCGCACTGCACCAACCTGGAATTCGCGCTACAGTGGCCCAAATCGCGGCGGATCACAGACTTCCGATATCCACAACGAAAAACGGGGGCTTCGCTCGCGCGTCGCCCCCGCTTCGGTACCGAATGTAACCGCCGCGAATCACTCCTGCGGCAACAACCCTTCAGCCACCACGCACCGGTCGCGGCCGTTTTGCTTGGCCTTGTACAGCGCCTGGTCGGCGCGGGCGATCCATTCCTCGACTTCCTCATGGAACTCGAGCTGGGCAACCCCCACAGAGGCACCGACCGAGAATTCCATTGCGGGGTGCGGCGCCGGGAGCTGCGCTAACTGCTCCTGGAGCCGGCGACCCAGCGTCTGGGCCATCTTCCAGTCGGTGTTGTGCAGGATCGCGGCGAATTCGTCGCCACCCAATCGGCACAACACGTCGGACTGGCGCAGGAAGACCTTCGACAGCGCCTTCGACAGGTTGATGATCGCCTGATCGCCGGCCTGATGGCCGTACATGTCGTTCACGAGCTTGAGCTTGTCGAGATCGATCATGAGCAGCACCACCGGCTGACGCGACAGCGAGAACATCTGGATCGCGCGCGGCGCGGTCATGTCGAACAGCTTGCGATTGCCCAAGCCGGTCAACGTGTCGGTGGTGCTTTCGCGACGCGCCTCCTCGAGCTGCTTGCCGAGTTTGTCGAGCTTTCCGGCCAGCGTCACATACTGCTCCTGCTGCTGCTCCCGGCGCGTCTGCAGCGCGGATTCGATCGCAAGCACCGCGCCCAGCACTTCCTGCTTGATGGAGCCGGTCTGCATGCGCTTGAGAGCAGTCTTGGCGCGCTCCATTTGCGTCTCAGCAGTCGAGTCGGTGACGTGGTCGACCTTGACCGCGTTGTGCACCGTTTCGACGCACACCCACAATGCTTCGCGAAGCTCGTTGATGGACGATTCCACATACTTGTGCTCAGTGCGACGCTGGTCGGTCACCACGCGCACCACACCGTTCCAATCGCGTTCAGCAACGCTCAACTCGCGTTCAGCAACGCTCAACGACTGTCCTTCCGTCTCTTCGTCGAGGGAAAGTCCCATCGTGGCGTGCTTCTGCCAGCGCCCGAATTCGCGGGCCACATCATCGGCCGACTTTTCCGGAGTATCGAGAGGAAAGCGCGAAAGGGCCGTCAGGACACCACCAAGAGCGTCGAGAACCAGGCCCAGGTTTTGGTCGGCGTTTTTGAGCACAGGCGCAGCCGTGTCCGGGGCCGCTCCGGGAATCGCTCGCAACACTGGGGAGCCTTCCGCGCTACCTGAGCTTCTTCGCTCAGGATTGGGACGGGGCTCTGCGTTGAGCTTCTTAAAGAACATCGTTAGGGGAAAGGGGTTGCCTGAGGTATCGGCATGACCCAAAGCTCACTTGAGTAACATTGCTTCATCGTCACTCCCCCGGCATTGCCATCACTTTCCACGACTCACCACGACCGTGAACCGCATACATCAATGCGGATTGGCAGACGGCACGTGGTGAGTCGTGTGACTTCCTCCGCTTCAGAACTCGTCGACGGACATCGCCATGATCGGTGCGGCGCCCGATTGAATTGCCGCCAACAGCGTCGCTGACTCGGGGAGCAAGCGGCTGAAGTAGAAGCGCGCGGTCTTGAGCTTGGACTCGTGGAATCGCTTGTCCCCTGCCCCGGCTGCAAGCTTTTCCTTCGACACGGTAGCCATTCGGAGCCACTGCCAACCCACGGCAACGTAGCCCATGAGATGCAGATACTCCGTCGCCGCTGCTCCAGCTTCGTTGGGATCAGCGAAGCCGCGCTCGGCGAGGAGCATTGTGGCCTTCTGCAGTTGATAGAGACTCGCGCCCAACGCCTTCGCGAAGTCTTCGAGTCCATCGACGGACGCCGCGGCTTCGACGTCGGCCTTCACCAACTCGAAGAAGCGGCGCACGAGGCGACCGCCTTCCATGGGCAGCTTGCGACCCACGAGATCGAGTGCCTGCACCGCGTTCGTGCCTTCGTAGATCTGCGCGATACGTGCGTCGCGCACGTACTGCTCCATCCCGTACTCCCTGATGTAGCCGTGCCCGCCGAGGGTTTGCAACGCGACGTTGGTGTTGTCGAACGCCTTGTCGGTGAGGAACGCCTTGATCACCGGCGTCATGAGCGCGACCATGTCGGACGCATCCTGCTTCACCGCGGTGTCGGGGTGACGATGCTCGAGATCAATGCGAATGCCGACCCAGTACGCGAGCGAACGCATCCCTTCGTTGAACGCCTTGATGCGCAGCAGTCCTTTGCGCACGTCAGGGTGCACAAGAATGGGATCGGCATTGCCGCCAGGATTCTGCGGACCCGTGAGTGCTCGCCCCTGCAAGCGCTCCTTTGCATACGCGAGCGCATTCTGGTACGCGACTTCCGACAGGCCGAGTCCCTGCAAGCCAACCGCAAGTCGCGCCCCGTTCATCATGACGAACATCGCGCGCATGCCCTTGTGCGCTTCGCCGACCATCCATCCCGTCGCGTTGTCAAAATCGAGCACGCACGTGGCCGATGCCTTGATGCCCATCTTGTGTTCGATGCTGCCCACGGTCACGCCGTTGCGCGTGCCGATGCGACCATCTTCTGTCGGCAAGTACTTGGGCACCAGGAAGAGTGAAATGCCCTTTGTGCCGCCGGGTGCATCAGGCAACTTCGCGAGCACGAGATGCACGATGTTCTCTGTCAGGTCGTGCTCACCCGCCGAAATGAAGATCTTCTGACCCGTGATCTTGTAGGCGCCATCGCCGGCAGGAACGGCCTTTGTATTGATGATGCCAAGGTCGGTGCCCGCGTGCGCCTCGGTGAGACACATCGTGCCGCCCCAGGTACCGTCAACAAGCTTCGGAAGGAACCGCGTCTTGAGTTCCTCCGATCCATGACTCATGAGCGCGCTCACCGCGCCATGCGAAAGCCCCGGATACATCGAGAAGGAGAGATTCGCTGAACAGAGCATCTCTTCCATCACGAAGCGCACCATTTCCGGCAGCCCCTGTCCGCCGTAGTTCGGATCGGCGCTGACCGCGGTCCAGCCATCGGCCGCATAGCGTGAGTAGGCGTCCTTGAATCCCGAGGGCGTTTTCACGGCACCATTCTCGAGCGTCACGCCTTCAGCGTCGCCACTCTGGTTGATCGGGAAGAGCACGTCCTCGCAGAAGGTCGCACCTCCGGCAAGCACTTCATCGATCATCTCCGGTGTCGCGTCTTCGAAACCGGGGAGCTTCGACAGCTGGCCGATGTCGTGCACGTCGTGCAGGAGATAGCGGATATCGTCGAGCGGAGCCTTGAAAGCGGGCATGATGGGCGCGGCGGGAGGTGACCGATGGGAATGGTGCTCCTTCATCATTGCCTCCGCTTTTCCCGGGGGCAAGGCCCAATGCGACGGTAACGTCATGTTTCTTTCTGAGAGCGCTCTGGCGCGCCCGAATCACCACGTCGATGGCCGCCGTGTAGACTCCGAGAGGCACGTTGTCATTCTCCCTCGGATCCCCAATGAAGGCCTTCTTCACGGCGCTCGCCGCCAACCTGGTCACGATCGCCGTCTGCGTGGTCGCCGGCATCCTGCTGATCGCCGGCATCATTGCCACCGCTGGCTCGAGCGCGGCACCGTCGGTCCCGAATAACGCGGTCCTGGTGGTCGATCTCGATCGCCCACTCTCCGATCGGCCGGCCAAGGCCGTCGAAAGTGGATTTCTCGACGACGCCTTCGAGCGTGGGGCCTCACCGCTGCCGCTCCGCTCAGCATTGACGGCCATCAAGTCCGCGGGCGATGACGATCGCATTTCCGGTATCCTGATTCGCGGCACGGTCGCGAGCGACGGGACGATGTCGGGCTTCGCGGCGCTTCGCGAACTACGCGCCGCGATCGCCGCGTTTCGGAGGAGCAGCAAGAAGCCGGTGCACGCGTATCTCATCACGCCGGACACGCGCAGCTACTACGTCGCCAGTGCGGCGAGCACGGTCACGCTCGACCCCTTCGGTTCGCTGCTGCTGCCGGGGCTCGCGTCGGAGCAGACGTTTCTCTCTGGTTTGTTCGAACAGCTTGGCGTTGGCGTGCAGGTAAGCCGCGTGGGTCGTTTCAAGGCCGCCGTCGAGCCGTTCACGCGCACGAACATGAGCCCCGAAAATCGCCAGCAAGTCGAGAGCTACCTGGGCGATCTCTGGCACGAAGTGAAGCTGGGCATTGGCGAGTCGCGCGGTGTGGACACGACGGCGCTGCAGTCGCTTGTCGACAGCGTGGGCATCATTGAACCGGAGCTGGCGCGGTCGAGCAAGCTGGTGGATCGCGTGGCGTACTTCGACGTCGTGCTTGCCGATCTCGAAAAGATGACGGGCGGCACCGACACATCGAAAGCGGCGAGGCGCGCGCGCGAGACGGACGATCTGCTTGGCAGACCTTCGCTGCCGCAAATTCCTTTGCAGCAGTACGCGTCGATCGCATCGGCCAAGGATCATGACTTCACCGCGAGTCAGGCGGTGGCCGTGGTGTACGCCGAA
This sequence comes from uncultured Gemmatimonadaceae bacterium, assembly GCA_966112585.1. Taxonomy (GTDB): domain Bacteria; phylum Gemmatimonadota; class Gemmatimonadetes; order Gemmatimonadales; family Gemmatimonadaceae; genus Gemmatimonas. The sequence goes on along the minus strand of CBHWDN010000047.1, from coordinate 6,650 downwards.
GGCGACATCGTGGACGGCGAAGGTGGTGATGGCAGCATCGGTGGTGATGCACTCGCCCGCGAGCTGCGGAAGATTCGCAAGGACGACAAGGTGAAGGCCGTCGTACTGCGCGTTAACAGCCCGGGTGGCAGCGCCATTGCGTCGGAAACGATGCATCGCGAACTCACGCTGCTTGGTGCCAGGAAGCCCCTGGTGGTGTCGATGGGATCGCTCGCGGCGAGCGGCGGCTATTGGATCAGCACCGCGGGGCAGCGTGTGTACGCCGAGCCCAATACGATCACGGGATCGATCGGTGTGTTCTCGATCGTGCCGAACGTGAAGATGCTGGCGAACAAGCATGGCGTCACCTTCGATACCGTAAAGACGGGACGCTACGCGGACCTGTTCACGCTCTCTCGTCCGCGCACCGCCGAGGAGATGGCGGTACTGCAGCGCGGCACGGACAAGGTATACGACGCCTTTCTGGATCGAGTGTCCGCTGCGCGCAAACTGCCGCGCGATTCGGTGGCAAACATCGCCGAGGGGCGCGTCTGGTCGGGTGTGCAGGCGCTGCGACTGGGTTTGGTGGATTCGCTGGGCGGGCTCGACGTCGCGGTCGCGGGCGCAGCGAAGCTGGCAAAGATCACCGGGAGCTACGACGTGCGAGAGTTTCCGCATGCGAAGTCGGCGCGGGAGCGGCTCTCCGAGTATTTCGAAGACAAACCGGCGCCGGTGGCATCACACGTGGCTGCTGCGCTCGGACTCTCAGGACCCGCTGCGCAATTGGCACGCGACATTGCGCGCGAGATGGCGGTGCTGATGTCGTACAACGATCCGCGAGGGACGTACGCGCGGATGCCGTACATACTGCGCATTCGTTGAGACACGGACCTGCGGAGGCTTTACTGCGGAGGCGCGTGGGGCGGTAGCTGGACTGCGGGGAACTGCGGTGATTGCCGTGACTGCGGTGACTGCGGTGACTGCGGTGACTGCGGTGACTGCGGAAGGTGGACTGCGGAAGTTTGCACTGCGGGAAAATGGACAGCGGGTAGGACGGGGACTGCGGGTGCTTGGTTAGATTTTCGTGATGTCCCGCATTCCTCAATACATGCGCGTTGCTTTGTTTGCCGCGCTGATTCCGGCTGCGCTATCGGCGCAGCCGGCATACCCAACCACCGGTACGTCTGCGGCGGCCCGTGCGCTTGCAGGTAAGCCCGAACCGGTGTGGCCTGTGCCCGGACCGGCACCGCTTCCGGGAAGCATTTTGCCGGCGAAGCGCATTGTTGCGTACTACGGCAATCCGTTTTCGAAGCGGATGGGCGTGCTCGGCGAGTATCCGAAAGACGAAATGCTGCGCCGACTCGACAAGGAAGTGGCGGCGTGGGCGAAGGCCGATCCAGCGACTCCGGTGCAGCCGGCGTTGCATCTGATCACCACGGTCGCGCAAGGCGACGCGGGCAAGGATGGGATGTATCGCATGCGGCACAGCGATGCACTCACCGAAAAAGTCTACGGGTGGGCGAAGGAACGAAACGCGCTGCTCTTTCTTGATGTTCAAGTGGGACTGAGCCGCATTCAAGATGAGTACCCGCGACTCGAAGCCTTCCTGTCACGCCCCGATGTACATCTCGGCATGGACCCCGAATTCTCCATGAAGGACGGGACCAAACCGGGGAAGAAGATCGGCACGTACGACGCGGCCGATGTGAATTGGGTGATCGATCAGCTCTCGAAACTGGTCGCGGCGAAGAACCTGCCGCCCAAGATTCTCGTGGTGCATCGCTTTACCAAACCGATGCTCACGAACGCGACCAAGATCAAGCGCGATCCGCGCGTACAGGTCGTGATTCATATGGACGGCTGGGGGCCGCCGTCGCTCAAGAAGGATTCGTACGCGGCGTATGTGTACGCAGAGCCCGTACAGTTCACGGGGTTCAAGCTGTTCTACAAGAACGACATCAAGTACGGCGGACCCATGATGACGCCAGCGCAGCTGATGAAGCTCACGCCGCACCCGCTCTACATTCAGTATCAGTGACCACGGTGCACTGGCGGACTACCGCCAGTGCATGCTCACGACTGCCGACAGACGACGCGGCAATCCCGGCTCGAAGTAGCGATTGCGGGTTGCGTTCAGTACCAGCGAGCTCGCGTAGCGACGATCAAAGATGTTTTCGATCGCGAATGCGGGCTCGATCTGTACGCCCGCCACGCTGGGCGACGAGAAGCCCAGTCGCCAATTCCACACGGCGAAGCCGGCTCCGAAAACCGTGGCGGCATCGTTTGCGCTCGTGCGTGCAGATGCTGTGACCTCGGCGGTGCTCCATACGCCGGCACGACGCACCGTGCCGAATGCCTGGACGTACTGCGCAGGCAATCCCGGAATGGGCTTCCCGGCGAACGATGTCGTGCCAACATCGTAGCGGTCGAAGCGATACTTGGCGTAGCTGTAGGCAACACCAGCGCCGCCGTGTGACCACTCACCGTTGGCGCTGACTTCCGCGCCAGTTCGCGATGTTTGTCCGGCATTGCGGAAGGCGCGTCGACCCACCTGGCCGGGCACGTCGAAGCCCACCAATTCGTCGAGCACTTTCGCGCGGAACACTGAGAGGTCAGCGCGCACATGACCGCCAATCAGCGCCTGCGTTCCGACTTCAAGCGTGCGCGTACGCTGTGGATCGAGTGTGGCGTTGAGGCCGGCGGCGCCATTCTCCTGGTTGGTGAGCTCCGTGATGGTGGGGGTTTCGAACGCCGTCGACAGGTTCACAAACGCACTGAAGGTCGGCGTGGCCCGCCAGGTGAGACCAAACATCGGGCTGGTCGCGCGCAGTGTGCGATCGCCTGAGTCATCGGCGTTCGTCGCCGTGATGAATCGATCGGCCACTTCGAAGTGCACCGCGTCGCCGCGGAGCGCAGCACTCGCGAAGAGGTGTCCCGGCGCTTCGACTTCGGCGCGCACGTATCCGCCGATCCCGGTGGCGAGTTCGCGCTGCTCGAGTCGAATGGCACCGCGCTCGCGTGAAGAGACGGGGCATCGTGTGGTGACCGGCGCAGTGGGCAGTACGTCGGCGCAGTTTTCATAATTCCATCGCTCATCGTGCTGCTTTTGCGCGTCAACACCGGCGCCAAATCGAACGGGCCATGGCGTTGATACCAGTCGCCACGCGCCATGCAGGCCACCGCCGAAGACGTGGCGATCGACTGCGACAATGGCGAACGGCAGCGGGTTGTCGAGGGTACGCGCGCCCGTGAACAGGCTTCCACGAATTGTACCGTTGCCTACTGCGCGTTCGGCGATCAACGCCAGCTGCGACTGCGCCACCGCCTTGCGACTGCGCTTGGTGATGTTGAGCGAATCGGGCAGTCGTGGATCGTTCGCGAGCTCGGCGGCGGTGACTGCCCCCGGATTCTCAGCGCGCGGCGCGTCGTAGCGTGTGCCCTGCACCTCCACCCGCGTGCCAGCGACGGTGGCGGTCGCGCGCGCGAACGCACTGTTCGCGTCGAGATGCGACCAGGTCCGCGGACCGTTGCCGGTGGTCCTGGTGAACGATCCGAGCCACTGCGGTGATTTGAGTACACCGACGGCCTCAGTACGCCCCGACGCCATCACGTTCGCTCGCTCGAGCCCGCCGCCGTTCCACAGGCGCGTAGAGAGTGCGAATGGAACCGCCGCGGCTTCACGGGAGGTCATCGAAACGACGCCACCGGCGGCATTGCCATAGAGCGCCGCTGCGGTGCCGCGCACCACATCAACACGGTCAATCGTTTCGAGATCGAGCCAGTCGAGCGGCGTCTGACCATCGGGCAACGACAGCGGTATTCCGTCGCGCATCATGCGCACGCCGCGCACGCCGAAGGCGGAGCGCGCTCCGAATCCACGAATGGTGACGCGCGGATCCTGCGACGGGTTGGCGCGATCCTGCACCTGCACGCCGGGAACGGCGAGAAGCAGTTCGCCAACGCCACTTCGTCGCTGTGCGGGTCGGGCGCTCATCAGCGATGTCGCGGTGGCAAATGGCAACTCGAATGGCGAGCGCGCCTGATCGCGTGTGACGTTGATGCGCACCGACGCGAGCGACTGCGCGGTTGTGTCACGGCGCGTGCTGTCGCGCGTACTATCGCGCGATTGTGCGCTGAGGGGTGCTGACACGCCGGCGAGGAGCGCGGCGGTGAGAATCCGAGAGGTTGTGGGCACTCTGGGATCTATCGTGGGGCGGGGCCGGGGGCGAGGGGCGGGCTTTTTAACGGCCAGTGTGGAGTGTGGAGTTTGGAGTGAACGGTGAAGAGTGCGCTGTACCGTGCTTCGCCCATCCGTTACGGCTCGCCCCCATCACACGTCGGCTGTCGCTCCAGCGGGCTTTCGTCGAACAGCTCGCCGGTGCGTGAGCAGGTCATGCCGGTACCGGTATCGCGCACGGACAGGAACCAATGCGACGCGGATGCATTGCTGCCAACCACCGTTTGCGTGGGCCCCAATCGCGCGCCGCGCGCCTCGAGCTCACGCCAGGTGGCGAAACGCCCATGCAGCAACCGATACGTGCCCTGTTGCGCGAACACCTTCGTAAACGTCGCGCCGAGCGCCTGCCGGCTCTTGTCGATCTTCATATTGCCGCGCACCTGCACCGCAGCAATGGCCATCGCCACGAACACGAAGACGACGATGAGGCTTGTCACAAGCGTCTGCTCACGCGCCGCATTGGCCACCCTTCGCTGGGTCGCAGCGGCACGTGGCACCGTGGATTCCGGTGCGCGCTCCGGGATCGGCTTTGCCGCACTGCGCACGGGTTGCGCAAACGATGGCGCCGTGGGCGCTGGTGGCCGCGTGCGGAGGGGCAGCGACGTCACCAACCGCGAGGGCACCGCCGGCGCGTTGGCCAACGAAGTCCGGCCGACACCCATCATGGGACCCGTCTCGCCACGCGCCGGTGCGCGCAAATCGGAAGGGCTGCCCAGCCCACGCTGCGCCGCTTCGAACTTGCGAGCGGCGAGCGTAGAGGGGCGGCGCGGTGGTGGCGAGGACATGAAATCATGCTAGTGAGGTGACGATTCGCGTGGCATAGCGGCATCGGCATCCCTGTCACAGAGCTGGACTGCCTTGCAATTTTCTGTGACGAGTCGCGAATCAGGCGCTTGCCGACTGCATTCGGCGGCGTCCCGCCCCACTAATTTCTTCATGTTCTTTCGACAGCTCTACGACACTGGCCTCGCTCAGGCGAGCTACCTGATTGGATGCCAGGAGACCGGTGAAGCGATCGTGATCGATCCGCTTCGCGATCCTGCGCCGTATCTCGAGGCGGCAGAGAGCGAAGGCTTTCGCATCACGCACGTCACCGAAACGCACATCCATGCGGACTTCCTCTCGGGCGCGAGAGAGTTGCGCGCGGCGACGGGTGCGCAGCTGTTTCTATCGGCGGAAGGTGGCGACGAGTGGCAGTATCAGTATGCCGCCGCTGACGGTGCAACCCTCCTCCGCGACGGCGACCGGATTGTGGTCGGCAACCTGCACTTCGATGTGATGCACACGCCGGGGCATACGCCGGAGCATCTGTCGTTCGTCGTCACCGACACACCGCGGGCCGCCGGGCCCATGGGCGTTCTGACGGGCGATTTCGTTTTTGTCGGCGATGTCGGTCGGCCCGATCTGCTCGAGCGCGCCGCGAAGATCGCCAACACGATGGAAGCGGGTGCGCGCACCTTGTTCAAGTCGCTCGAGAAGTTTCGAAAGCTGCCAGACCATTTGCAGGTTTGGCCGGGACACGGCGCGGGTTCGGCGTGCGGCAAGGCGCTTGGCGCGGTGCCGTCGAGCACTGTGGGCTACGAAAAGATCGCGAATTGGGGTGTCGGCACCACCGACGAAGCGCTCTTTGTACAAATGGTGCTCGAGGGCCAGCCGGAGCCGCCACGGTACTTCGCTTCCATGAAGCGACTCAATCGCGATGGTCCGGCGATCCTGGGTTCGCGGCTCAGCGCTCCACTGTCGAAGCTGCGCGCCGAGGACGTGCTCGCGCTCGACGCGGCCTCATGGATAGTGGATACGCGTCCGGCGGCAGCGTTTGCCGCGCAGCACGTTGGCGGGACGCTGTCGGTACCGTTGGGCCGCTCCTTCAGCACGAATGTCGGGTCGCTCGTGCCCATCGACGCGCCAATCGTGTTGGTGGCGCGCGAGCCGGCGCACGAATCGCCCGCGACGGTGCTCGATGCGCGTGTGCGTCTCGCCCAGATTGGCTTCGACCATGCGATCGGCTATGTGTCCGCCGATGCCCTGCTCGAAGCCGCGAGCAAGCAGGAGCGTGTCACGTCAACGCTGCAGATCAGCGCCAGCGAACTCGCTGCCGATCGCTCCGGCGCGACGGTGATCGATGTACGAGGGCTGAGCGAGTGGCAGGCGGGACATCTCTCCCAGGCGAAACACCTGCCGTTGGGCGAGCTTCCTAGTGAGCTGAATGCGATTCCCGCGAACGTCGTGGTGCAGTGTCAGTCGGGCGGTCGGTCGTCGGTGGCGGCAAGCCTCCTCAATCGGGAAGCCTACTTCTCCCGACGCGAGATGACGGTTCGCAATCTGGTTGGCGGCTACGTTGGCTGGCGCAGCGCGGGGTTGCCGGTGACGCGGTACCCCCTGGCGATCAACGACTCTGAGTCATTGAAAAGTGTCAAAAACACGCAGGGGTCAG
>CBHWDN010000046.1:0-22206 GCA_966112585.1 uncultured Gemmatimonadaceae bacterium | reverse complement strand
GGTCAGACTCCAAGCCAAGCCTTTCCAGGCACGGCTTGGAGTCTGACCCCATAACGCTTTCGATCATGACCGACGCGACCTCCGCCCCGCTCAAGCGCACGCCGCTTCACGACGTCCACGTCGCGCTGGGTGCCAAGATCGTTCCCTTCGCCGGCTACGAGATGCCGGTGCAGTATCCGAGCGGAATCACCGCCGAGCACAAGTCGGTGCGCGAAAGCTGCGGCATGTTCGATGTGTCGCACATGGGCGAAGTCATCGTGAAGGGACCCGACGCGATTCGCTTTGTGAATTCGGTGACCAGCAATGATGTCGCCGCGCTCGGTATCGGTCAGGTGCAATACTCGACATTGCTGCGCGCCGACGGCACGATCGTCGACGACTTGCTCGTCTATCGATTTGCCGATCATCTCATGCTCGTGATCAACGCGAGCAATCGCGACAAGGACATTGCGCATCTCGAGGCGAATCGTGCCGGCTTCGATTGCACGATGACCGACATCTCCGATTCGATCGCGCTGTTGGCCATTCAGGGGCCGAACGCACCGGCGATCGTTGCGTCGCTCGCTGATGTGCCGCTCGACGGCATCAAGTACTACTGGTTCACCGAAGGCAACGTCGCGGGAGTACCATGCATCATCTCGCGCACCGGCTACACCGGCGAACTCGGGTGGGAGTTGTACTTCGACGAAAGCAAAGCCGTGCACGTGTGGAACGCCGTGATGGCGACCGGCAAGGTTGCGCCGGCCGGTTTGGGCTGTCGCGATTCGCTCCGTCTCGAAGCGGGCATGTGCCTCTACGGCAACGAACTCGATGATCAGGTCACGCCAGTCGAAGCAGGGCTCAACTGGCTGCTCAAGCTCGGCAAGTCCGAGCCGTTCCTCGGCAAGGACGTGCTCGCGAAGCAGGTCGCCGAGGGCACACAGCGAAAGCTGGTCGGATTCACCTTCGATGAGCGCGCCATTCCGCGACACGGCTATCCGGTGCACATCGACGGCGTGCCGTATGGTGAAGTGCGCAGTGGCACGATGAGCCCCACGCTGGGCACGCCGATCGGGACCTGCTATCTGCCTGCGGCGGCGGCGGTGGAGGGCGCGCAGTTCGCGGTGGAAATTCGCGGCAAGGCGGTTCCCGCTCGCGTCGTGAAGCTTCCCTTCTACAAGCGACCGGGGAAGGCGTGAGCACTCGCACGCGCGCGAGCACGAGTTCGCGCGGCCAGGTTGAGGAGCGCGACACGCAGCCGGTTGCGATATTGATGACGGATGTTGAGCCGGCGATTCGGCTCAACGCCGCTCTCGAGCAACTCGGTGTTGAAACGGTTGCGATCTCGCCGATGGACGACGTGCGCGGCGATCTGCGTCGTGCGCGTCCGTCGGTGCTGGTGTTGACCGGTGCGCTGCTCGATCCCGCGAATATCGCGCTCGTGCGTCAGCTCCTGTGGGACAACGTCACCGTGATCGGCTTCACCGATGTCGCCGACCCCATGATGCTCGATCGGTTGCGCGACGTTGGCTACACCGAAACGTGGGCCAAGCCCATTGTCGTGGACGATGTCGTCGACAGCATTCGTCGTCGACTCGAGCGACAGAAGCTGGCGCGCATTACCGGCTTGGTGGGCGAGAGCGCGCCCGTGCAGGAAGTGCTGGTGAAGGTCGAGCAGATCGCACCGGTCACGAGCACCGTGCTGATCGAAGGTGAAAGCGGTACCGGCAAGGAGCTCGTTGCGCGCGCGATTCATCGATTGAGTCCGCGTCGCGGTAAGCCGTTCATCGCGGTGAATGTGGGCGCGTTGCCCGAGACGCTGCTCGAGAGTGAGCTGTTCGGCCATGAGAAGGGAGCGTTCACCGGTGCGGCGGAACGTCGCCTTGGCCGCTTTGAGCTCGCCGACACCGGCACCCTGTTTCTCGACGAGATCGGCGAAATTCCGCCGTCGACGCAGGTCAAGCTGTTGCGGGTGCTCGAAGAGCGCGAAGTCACGCGTGTTGGTGGCACGGGCGCGATCCCGGTCGATGTCCGCGTCGTCGCGGCGACGAATCGCCCGCTGCGTGAGCACGTTGAAGAAGGCGCGTTTCGCGCCGACCTCTTTTATCGACTGAACGTGCTCAGTGTCTATCTGCCGCCGCTTCGCGAGCGGCGCGATGACATTCCGCTGCTCGTGCGTCGCTTTGTCAGCGAGTTCTCGGCGCTGCACGATCGCGAGTTCCAGGGGATTTCGGCGGAGGCGCTCGGACTGCTCGTGGAATACGCGTGGCCCGGCAACGTGCGCGAACTGCGCAACCTGATCGAAAGCATGGTGGTGTTGGCGCACGGTCGCGAAATCATCGCCGATGATATTCCGCGGGCGATTCGTGATGGCGGTGGACGCCGTCTGCTGCCGGTGCATGTGGGGCCGATGCTGCGCGAAGGTGAGCGCGCGCAAGGCAGGGAACTCGAGTTCATCGTACGTTCGCTCGTCGAACTCAAGTTGCAGGTGGAAGAGTTGCGCCGGCGCATGGATGTTGAAAATCGACCTGTCACACCGTTGTGGGGTGAGGGACGAGCGGTCGCCGGAAATGCGACGCAGCTCACAGAAGTCCTGCCGCCTGTCCCCTATGGTGTCGTGCGCGGTATCGAGCCGCGTGACCAGGCTCCGCCGCCGACGGTCATCACGCTGGGACCTGGAATGACGATGGCTGAGATCGAGCGGGTGGCGATCCAGACGGCGCTTCGGGACACCGGTGGGAATCGCCGAAAGGCCGCGGAGCTGCTCGGGATCGGGGAAAGAACCCTGTACCGGAAGCTTCGGGAGTACGAAGGAGACGCCGTTGCCGATGCCGATGGCGGCGAGGCGCCCCTCGACGAAGCTTGAGGTGGGGCGGGGTACGTCTATGTCTGACAACATTTTGTGGATGAGGTAGCCTTGTGCGGCGGCGTTCTCAACCACATATTGGCCCTGTCAGACGATCGGTCCCCTCCCCTCGAGCTGGTCAGCCGCGGAGCCACGCCTGTCCATTCCAGTCAATTTCGGCATGACGTCGCCTGTTTCTCCCCCTGGCACCATTGCGGGGAGTGTGTTGCCGATCAGAAAGGCCGAAGAGCTGATTGCCACCCTGCCAGGGGTGCTTGCCGTCCGTATCGTTCCGAGCGATTCAGGCGCCGTGGAGGAGATCCACGTGCTGACGACGGACGAGGTCCCGCCCAAAAACACAGTCCGTAATATCGAGAGCGCGCTGATCGCGCAGCTCGGACTTCGTGTCAATCATCGAAAAATATCGGTTGCCCCCACCGCGGACTCTGGTCGCCCCACCTCAGAGCCGATGAACTCGGCGCCTGCGCTGAGCGCCGTGCCCAGTTCGGCAGCGGCGGGCGGCGCGGCGGCAACGCCGCCGACGACGGCCGCACCGACGCCTCCGCAGGGCGGCGGGCGGTTGAATGCCCACCTGAGTGCCGTTTCGCCATCTGGCTCGTCTGTATCTATGGCAACGACCGCTGGGACGAACCGGCGGACGTTGGTATTTGAGGACGTCGAAGTTCGTCGGTCGAGAGCGCGAGGCGTGTTGTGCAAGGTCACGCTGACGCGCGACGACGAGGAGTTCTTCGGCGAGGCAGAAGGGCAGGAGTCTGAGCGTTCGCGCATCGAGCTGTCGGCGCGTGCAACGCTGCAGGCGATATCAGCAGCCACGAAGGCATCACCGGGCGGCGAGAAGAGCCTGGCGCTGGAAGGGGCAAAGCTGATCGATGCGTTTGATCGGGAGTTTGTATTCGTGAGCCTGTCGGCGAAGGTAGGCCGCGAACCGGTGGTGTTGACGGGCAGCTGTGAAGTGCGGGAAAGCGCCGAGACCAGTGCCGTGCTGGCCGTGCTCGACGCGACGAACCGCTGGGTGCATTTCGATAAGTAGGGCGCGCGAGCGCAGATCGAACAATTCACACACCGTCATCACGACGAACCACTTTGTAGTCCCCGCCAACCGTCTGGAGCGGAGCTGAGCGGGCAGGCCGTAGGTGAGCGGAGCCAACCTCGACACTAGCACGTGTTTATCCCGAGCGGGATGCGCGTGACTGACCCCGATGGGAGGTGACGCAGATGGACTTCATGGCCCAGCTCGTGAATGCGCTATGGTCGGTCATTGTGGCCGACGTCAAGCTGTGGGGCTGATCAGTTGATCAACTAGCCGGCTTGGCGGGGACCCCCTTTCGATCCACGATGAAGAAACGCGTCATAGCCTACGTCTATGGGATCACGCTTGCTGCGGCAGGCGTGCTCTATGCGCTTCATTCAATGTCGCCAAGCGTGGATCTTGGCTTTCTTGGTGGTGTCTTGACGCTGGCCGTTGTGGCCGCAGCGATGGCGTTTTTCAGCTATCAAGTTCGCGGAAGCACTATTGGCGCCGCATCGTTCCTTCCGTACCTGACGGCTGTCGTACTGTATCCGTCTTGGGCGACTACAATTGCGATTGGACTTGGCGCGACCGTCGCCGAGTTGATGAAGAAGAAGTTGGCGATTCAGCGAGTGTTCAATGCCTCTCAGCTGATACTGGCCGCCGGCCTCAGTAGCTGGTTATACGTCCGGGTCGGTGGGGTCGCGTTACAGGTCAACGACGCGTTTCGGTTTGGACCGCATGCCGCGGCCGTCCTATCATTCTTTTTGGTCAATACCGGTGCCGTCGCGGGCGTCATCAGCCTCGCTGAGAACCGGCCCTTCTGGAAGACTTGGTACGAAGGCAACGTTAAGGGATTGTTTTGGGACGTCGCGTCAATGCCGTTGGTTTATGCATTTGCGCGAGTTTATGTCGACTGGAGCTATTGGGGAATCCTGGTTCTATCGTCGCTCATCGTGATGGCTCGATATGGATACCAGGCATTTTGGGGTCTGGAGCGGACGAATGAAGAGCTACTGAACCTTTTTGTTCAGACCGTCGAGTTCAGAGACCCATATACGTCGGGTCACTCGCAACGAGTGAAGCGCTACTCGCTAATCATCGCCGACCTGCTAGAGATCCCCGAGAAGCAGATGGAGCGAATCGGCACTGCCGCTCTGCTGCACGACGTTGGAAAGATCCATGAAATCTTCGCGCCGATCTTATCGAAGCCCGGAAGACTGACCCCGGACGAACGTGCAATAATGGAGCTTCATCCGATCAAGAGCTGCGAACTCGTCGAGAAAATTTCGAGTCTCAAAGACAAAAAGATCCACATCGACGTTCGGCATCATCACGAGAATTGGGACGGCACTGGCTACCCAGATCAGAAGAAAGGAAAGGACATTCCGCTCGCGTCTCGTATCATAATGTTCGCGGATACGATTGATGCGATGACAACAGATCGCCCCTACCGAAAGGCGCTGGGCGAAGCAGAGGTCAAAGCAGAGCTCGTGAAGTTCCGAGGAATTCAGTTTGATCCAGATATCTGCGACAAGCTTATCGCATCGCCTGAGTTCTATCGGCTGTTCGACAAGACCGATTCTGGACACGTGCGCTCACTGACGCAACGACTGGAGAAGCTAGTTCGAACGAAGATGAAAACTCCGGCAGTCGCCTAACAAGTCGAAACGCCTTCTCCAAAGGGAGAGGGCGTTTCGACTTGTTAGAGGTCCTAAACGCTCAGCTTTCGTCTCAACTGCGCGAGTGGTGCGATCGGCGCCGAACGTTCGCGGCGAATGCTCGAAAAGTAGGTCGTGATCAGCTCTCGTGCCTCGCTCGCCCGTTCATTCCTCATGAGTCCTTCGGCGAGCACCAATGTGAAGTAGTCGCTCGTGCCAAACGCCGCTGTCTGACGATGCCGGTCGATCGCTACCGACAGTAGGTCATCGCTCGGCCTCCAGCGCGCTGACAGGAGTGATACTCCCAACTCGAGAGCTAGCAAGTAGGCGCTCGCTTTCGGAGTCGGGACTCGCGGAAGCGAAGCTCTCAACTCCGAATGCAGCTCCAGGGCGGCTTCTTTATCTCCCCTAAAAATCGCGTCTCTGCAAAAATGCGCTTTGGCGTACCCTGCCGACACAACATCGTCATTGCTATCAAGCAACCGTTGAAGCTTGTCGTTCCAGTACGTGAGCTGTTCATGATTTCCCTCGTCGATCGCAATCTGCGCGAGCTGCCAAGCCGCGAACTCTGCGAGTCGAGGCGCTGCAAGCGCTATCAAACTTTGGTAAGCAGAGAGAAACGCGGCCTTTGAGGTGTGGAGATCTCCGTAGACGCGCAGAGAGTAAGCTGCCCTCGCCAGATCGTGCGCATCGCTGGTGCTTGATCGAGAGTGCTCGAACTCGATCACATATCTTCTGGCCATCGACGCGGCGATCTCAAGTTCTCCGAATATCGTATGAAAGAGTAGCGCGTGTCGATCTAGCTTAGCTGTACCAACACCCGCGGTGTTGAGTATCGCGCAATTCTCGAAGCACCGGAACGCAATTGACGAATTGCAGGTGTTGGCCGCGATCGTGAGTCCTACCTCGGAGGCGCGGAGTCGGATGCTAGGCAGTGCGCTCGACAGCCCTGAGATGCTGGCGGCCAACTCTGCGAGCTCCGCACGGTCCACGAGTGCGTCCGCCCGCGACGCCGAATCGATTGAGGAAACGAGCTGATCAAGATCCTCGTTTTGCAACGTCGAGAGATCGGTCGGTATCGGGACGCTCGGCGTCGACATCAATGATCGGCCGTACTCTCCGATCTCCAATTCAACCCTACTTTTAAGTCGAAGTAGCGCTGAGTCATCAGCGCGTTCGGGAAGACGTTGGGACAGCAACTCGATACAGCGTAGAACTCGCGAAGGACTACCTGAGGACGAGAACTCCACGCCGTGCGCTACGAGCAGCCCGTGAACCTCCGAGCCCCGGTTTGCCTCAAGCAGATGCTCGCAGGCCTCGATCACTATGTCTACGTCGAAGTCACTGGCGATCTCTGTAAGCAACAAATCCGAGATGGCGGAATGAAGAGTCGTCTGAATGAGTCGGGGCAGTCGACGAACCGCAGCTCGGCCTATCAGCTCGTGTGCAACAAAAAACACATCGTCTGTTTGCCGTAAGCAATCACCGTTAGACAAGTTTTCCAGTGCGCCGAGCAACTCGTGCGTCGGAAGCTCCAGAACGGCACGAACTCGTTCAGGCGTGGCTAGTCGTCCCAACAAAACGATTGCCTGAATCGCGCGGAGCGCGTGCTCGTGCAAGCGCTCTACTCGCTGCTCCAAAAGCGCCTCAAGTGTGGGCGGAATTCCTCCTGCCGTGCCAGACTCAACCCAATGATGCACGAGTGACCGGATCATCAACGGGTTTCCCTCACCCGCTGCAATGAACCACGCCTCAGTGTGGGTCGGTATAGTCGCAGAGCAATCCGCGCTGATCTTCCTTGCGAGCGAGATCGAATATTCATCCGCAAGTGCGATCATTTCGCGAGGTGTCAGTAGCGCCGGGAACCTCGAAGGTCGGTCCGATTGCGCAAAGCGGAAACGCGAGGAAGTCGCGATGAAGACGCGCATCGAAGATGATCTCTGCACGAGATCCGCGAAGCACTCCCATGAGTCGGAGTCGATCCAGTGCAGGTCTTCAATCGCGAGGTATACAGGGCGTTCCTCAGAGATCGCTCCAACGACGTCAACGAGCGCTCGCCGGACTGATCGAACCCTCGCCCGCTCCGGCGGCAACACAAGAGATTGATCCGCCACTGTATCGGCGAAGGCCTGCTGACGGTCACGTTCGATCTCATGTCGTAAAACGGAATCGCCGACTAACAACTTCAACGTCGCCAAACTCTCCGGCGAGCACCCCAACGCCCCCGGCATGTTGAGCAGCTCCGGAATCACGTCGAGAAACACCCCGAGCGGTCGACGCTGGTCGCTCTCGCGGCACTCGATCGCGATTTCGCGAAATCCTTCGATCTGCGCGACCTTGCTCACTTCGGCGAGCACGCGCGTCTTGCCGATGCCTGGGGGGCCGTGCAGCAGCACAGCACTGCCATCGTGCCAGCGCGCGCGACGCATGGCGAGCGTCAGCTCGGCCAACTCCTGTTGGCGACCCACAAAATGACGCTCGGTGATCGCAAGCGAGGGTCGACGTTTGGCGCTGGGATCGGTGAATCGGCGACGCAGTTGCGTCGCAGGTAGTCGAATGTCCTCCGCGTTCGGGCCCAGCTCCTCGAGGTAGCGATCGAGAATCGCAATCGCCTCAGCCTTCGAGCCGTTCAGCATGGCGCATTCGGCGAGCGTGAGCGTCGCATCTTCGTTCAGCGAGTCGTACAGCAGTACCCACCGCGAAATCACTTCCGCGCCGCCCCAATCGGCCCGATCGCGTCGCGCGCGCAGCTGTTCGACCAACACCCGTCGCACATCGGCATGCAGGCGACTGCGCGTCTGATCGAGCCATTCCTCGTGAGCGTCGCTCGACGGCAGCAACCCGGGCGCGAACGGGCCGAGCGGCTCCTCACCGCGAATGATGTCTCGCTCCAGCGACTCGATGCTTGGCGCGACACAGAACATCGGCAGAACCTGCGAGGGATTGAGCTGGACCATCGAGTCGGTGGAATCCACGTCAAATCCCATCGATCGCAGCTTGTAGAGCGCCTGGCGAAGGTTGCCGCGTCGGCGAGCCTCGTCGTGGAGCGGCCACAGCTCCCGGAGCAGCGCGTCGCGCTGAACCTCCATGCCGCTCGAGTAGATCAGCCGAAGGACCAGCGGGAACAACAATCCCGCTTGCAGGTTGAGCTGCGATGTGCCGATCTGGATGCGCGTCGCACCGAGTGTTTGCACGCGCACGAGCGGCGTGCCGTCACGATGCGACGGAACGGCTTCGCGAACAGCGGCAAGCGACTGAAAAGCGTGCGCAGTCGACTTCGGGCGCATCCGGGAGCGGGAACGGGCCATGATCTGTCGGGAAGGAGAGGCCAGCCGGAAAACCGCGTCGTGCCTCAACCTCCCCGGCCGCGTCATCGCGGCGTCATTCCAATTTTACGACTGAACCATAGTACATCGCATCGTTACCAGCTGGGCCGCTCAGAAAAACGGGGCGCCTCTCACTCGAGAGGCGCCCCGTCATTCATCCGGCTCCAGCCATCCGGCGGATCACGGCAGCGTAATCAACGACTCCTTCGGCACCCCATCCGCTTCCGCCTGGAAGTTCACCACCAGGCGGTGACGCAGCACGGCCTTCGCCACGCTGCGGATGTCATCGATATCGGGCATCGAACGCCCATCCATGGCCGCGCGCGCCTTGGCGCCCAGGATGAGGTACTGCGAGGCACGCGGACCGGCGCCCCAGGAGACGTACTGCTTGACGCGCGCGCTGGCTTCCGGGTTCTCCGGTCGCGTCGCACGCACGACACTCACCGCGTAGCTCACGAGGCTCGGCGGCGCCGGCAAACGACGCACGAGCTTCTGCATCGCTTCGAGTTCTGAGCCGCCGAGTACCGGCGTGATGGTCTTTTCGGAATCACCGGTGGTGGTGACGACGATCTGCTCTTCTTCTTCCTTCGTCGGATAGCCGATGTTCAACTCGAACATGAAGCGGTCGAGCTGCGCTTCCGGAAGCGAGTAGGTGCCTTCCTGTTCGACCGGGTTCTGCGTGGCCAGCACGAAGAACGGACGCGGCAAATCGTAGGTGCGGCCGGCCACCGTGACATTGCGCTCCTGCATGGCCTGCAGCAGCGCGGCCTGCGTCTTCGGTGGGGCTCGGTTGATTTCGTCGGCAAGGACCATGTTGCCGAACACCGGACCCGGCGCGAAGCGAAACGCGCGCTTACCGGTACCTGGCTCCTCTTCCATGAGCTCCGTGCCGGTGATGTCGCTCGGCATGAGGTCAGGCGTGAACTGCACGCGCGAAAAAGAGAGGTCCAGCGATTGCGCGACGGTCGCCACGAGCAAGGTCTTGGCGAGACCCGGCACGCCGATCAGTACGACGTGACCACCGGCGAGCAGCGCGAGCACGAGATCATCGACGATATGCGACTGGCCGACAATGCGATTGGCGATCTGCTTGGCGAGCGCTTTGCGCGCATGGCCAAGCTTTTCGAGCATGGCGAGGTCGTTCGCGTCGGTGGATGACGTCACGAGGAAACGGGCACAGGGTAGGAAGCGACGTCAGGCGACGGTCGCCGATGCAACAGCAGAGCTGGTAGCGCAAACAATAACGGACGCCTTCGAGCGTCCGTTGCCGATCGTCGTGAAATGTACCTGCCGTACGCGCTCAGGGGAGCGCGAAATCCACGCGCTGCTGGACAGGGAAGTTCTCGCTATGAAGCTGCGCGACGAGGGTGTAATGCCCCTTCGTGGCGGGCGTCCAACGCTCGGCGTAGATGACCGAGTCGTGCGCATCGAGCAGGCGGTTCTGCATGGCCTGCGTGAACATGCGGTCCTTGCTCCAGCGCCACACTTCGCGGCCGCGGTCGTCGAGCACAGTGAAATCGTGCGTCTGTCCGTCGGGGAAGGCGAGTTCGACACGCTTGCGCGAGTCGTTGGTAACCTCGATGGCGAAGCGGACCGTTCCCTGAGCGGTGTCGACCATGACGTGGGAGGTGACGCCCTTGTCTGCGCCGGCTTTGGGGCGCATGCCGACGACCGGATTCGGCGTGCGGGGACCGCACGCAAAGATCAGAACGGCTGCTGCCACCAACGGAACAGTGATGCGCGAAAGCATCAGGTCAGGTCGAAAAAAAGGCGAAAGGTACCGGTGCGGAGCAATCCCTAACCCACACATGGAGTTGGACGACCGGCGGTCACAATTCGATACGAGGCCATGTTATCAACGACTCGTCACACTGTCAAGCGTAAGATTTGGCGCTAAGTGACGGTGGGGATTGATTTTTCACCTGTTTTCACGACCTCGGCATTTGTTCGGTTTCGGTCAAAAAGTTCGCTTGCGAAAAATTTCACAAGCGCCTAGCTTCACCCCTCGAATGGCCGAAAAACCGCCCGAGCCCACGCGTGATTCCAAGCCTACGGGAGAAGTCAGTCCGTGGGCGTTAGCCGGGCTCGGCATGCAGTTTTTTGTCGCGGTGATTTTGTTCGTGTACGCTGGCAACTGGTTGGATCGCCGGTTCCACACCGCACCACTCTTTCTGTTGTGCGGTGTGTTCGTTGGTGGTGGTGGAGTGTTCTATCTGAGTTATCGACGGCTGACACGATGAACGGATTTGCAAAGTCAGTGTTGGCTTTCACAGCGACACAAGCCGTACTGGTGATGGGCGCCGCGTTTGTCTTGATGCGTTTCGTGTGGACCGATGCAGCATCTGCTGCAGCAATTCAGGCGAGCGCGTGGTTAGCGGTAGCGGTGCAGATGGTGACGTTTGCGATTGCGCGTCTGGTTGCGCGTCAGCAAATGATCGCCGGATGGGGACTTGGTGTGGTGATGCGTTTCGCCGTCGTCGCATTCTGGGCGTTTCTCGGTATCAAGGCGTTCGGTTTGGTTCCCGGACCGGCGCTGCTGTCGCTCGTGCTCTTTTTCTTCGTCTCGACCCTCATCGAGCCGATCTTCCTGAACGTTGGATAACGACTGATCCGGATGCAGAAGATGCTCCGTTCGCTCTCGCGATCGTTTGCCCTGATGACTGGAGTCATGCTCCTTGCCGCCGCGCCGTTGTCACTGCGCGCGCAGGAACATGCAACGACCACCGAGCATGCCGTGCCCGAAGTGCAGGGGCCGGTGGATATCATCACACCGCATATCACCGATAGTCATCATCTCGAAATCCCGTGGCCGAATGCGCATCTGGCCAAGGAAGTCGAGTTGCCCACCAACTGGATTGTGCACATCGGTGGTTATGAACTGAACATGTCGCCCACGAAGCATGTGATGTTCATGGGCTTCGCCGCAGTCCTTGCGGCGCTGGTGCTGATCGTCTCGGCGAACGTCTCCAGGAAGCAGCACGAAACGTCGGGACACACGAAGGGCTTTGCCGGCGCGATGGAAGCGATGGCGCTCTACCTGCGCAACGAAGTCGTGCTGCCGAATGTGGGCCATCATGGCGAAGCGTTCGTGCCATTCACGCTCACGCTCTTCTTCTTCATCCTCACGATGAACCTGTTCGGTATGCTCCCCTGGGGCGCCACCGCAACGGGCAACGTATCCGTCACCGCGATGCTCGCGATCGTGACAGCCATCGTGGTGGAAGTCGCGGGTATGCGCGCCAATGGCGTTGGCTATCTCAGCACGATCTTCTACTGGAACAAGGACCTCCCGCTGCCGATGCGCATCGTGATGTTCTTCGTGATGTCGCCGGTGGAAATGGTGGGCAAGATCTCCAAGCCGTTCGCGCTCACGATTCGTTTGTTTGCCAACATGACGGCCGGACACATCGTGTTGCTCGCGATCATCGGCCTGATTTTCTCGTTCAAGAGCTGGGCGATCACGCCGGTGCCGGTGCTCATGGCCGTGGCGATCAGCATGCTCGAACTGTTCGTCGCGTTTCTTCAGGCCTTCATTTTCACGCTGCTCGCCAGCGTGTTCATTGGCCAGATCCGCGAAGCACATCATTAAGCAGTTGGCAGGACATCATCGCGCTTCTCCCGTGCGGTGATGCCAGTAGCCGGTCGAGCGACCGGTGAACCCCGTTGAGCCTTGGCTCAGAGACGGGAGATGCGGACCAGAGTGTCCGTCGGGAGTGCAGGACCAAAACGACTTACGCATACGGAGTTATACGATGGAAATCATGGGTCTCCTCCAGGCCGCCGCTCCGGTGGTGCAGGATCCGAAGGGCATGGCGATGGTTGGTGCTGGTATCGCCGCTGGCGGCGCCGTGATCGGTGCTGGTCTCGGCATCGGCCGCATCGGTGGTTCGGCCGTTGAAGGCATGGCGCGTCAGCCGGAAGTCGCGGGCAAGATCCAGACGGCCGCGCTCATCCTGGCCGCCCTCATCGAAGGCGCCGCGCTGTTCGGCGTCGTGATCGGCTTCCAGATCCAGAGCAAGATCACGTTCTGATGTGTTCGCGCGTGGGGCAGCGGCGCGAAAACGCCGGTGCCCCACCGCACCCTCTATTTCTTCGTGGACTTCTCCATGCTCGCATATCTCCGCCGCACTGGTGCCCTCGCCGCTGCCCTGATGATCACCGCCACGCCGGCATTCGCCGAGGAAGCGTCGGGCGGTTTGCTCGATCCGAATCCGGGCGTCATGGTCTGGACGCTGATCATCTTCGTGCTGCTCTTCACGGTGCTCGCCAAGTTCGCTTTCAAGCCGCTGTTCGCCGCCGTTGAAGCGCGCGAAAAGGCGCTCGAAGACGCGATCGCGGCGGCTCAGCGCGATCGCGCTGAATCCGAGGCCTTGCTGGCGCAACAGCGCACGCAGCTCGAGCAGGCGCGCAACGAAGCGCAGCAGATCATCGCCGAAAGCCGTGCGACGGCTGAAAAGATGCGCGGCGACCTGATCGCGCAGACGAAGCAGCAGCAGGAAGAGATGATCGAGAACGCCCGTCGCGCGATCGAAGGCGAAAAGGCCGCGGCAATCGCGGACCTGCGCAAGGAAGCGGTGGACCTCGCGATCGCCGGTGCGTCGCGTGTCATCTCGCAGAACCTCGACTCGGCCGGTAACCGCCAGATCGTCGAGAGCTTCCTGGCTTCGCTCGACGGCGCCAAGGGGTCACGCTGATGTCGGCCGGCGTGCAGGGCGAATCGGTCGCTCGCAACTACGCCGAGACGCTGCTGTCGCTCGCCCGCAAGGCGAACGATCCGGCCGGATGGGGCACCATGGTGCGCCAGATTGCCGACGCTATCCTTGCCGACGTCACGTTGCAGCGCTTCCTCGAGTCGCCGCGCATCGCGGGTGACCAGAAGGCGGCGGTGCTCGCGAAGGCGCTGGGCGATCGCGTGCCGCAGCTCTTCCTGCGCTTCGTGCAGCAGCTTGTGAAGAATCGTCGTCAGTCGTTGCTGCCGCAGATCGCGAGCGAGTACGAAACGCTGTACGACGCCTCGGAAGGCATCGTGCATGCGCGCGTCACGCTGGCGAAGCCCACCGACGATGTCGAGATCAACGCGATCGCCTCGCAGCTGTCACGCGTGGTCGGCAAGAAGGTGGTGCCGCACGTGTTGATCGATCCGCACATCCTCGGTGGTGTGGTGGTTCGCATGGGCGACACCGTCATGGATGGCTCGGTGCGTCGCAAGTTGGGCATGCTCCGTCGCCGCATGAGCGCGGGCCGTAGCTGATGAGCGGCCGCTTCGATGTTCGTCATGTCGCGAAACCGTGGGGTCACGAGACCATCTGGGCGCACACCGACCGCTACGTCGGCAAGATTCTGCATGTCACCGCCGGTCAGGCGCTGTCCGTGCAGTATCACGAGCGCAAAGACGAGACGGTGTACTTGCTGCAGGGCGAGATGAAGTACTGGGTGCAGCTCCCAGGTGACACCGAGCTGCGCGACCAGCGGCTGACCACCGGGCAGTCGTTCCGCATCACGCCGGGCACGATCCACTACATCGAAGCAATCACCGATTGCGATATCCTCGAGGCCAGCACGCCTGAGCTCGACGACGTGGTACGCATCAAGGACCGTTACGGTCGCGAAGGCACCAGCGCGCCCTGAACGCCGGCCAACGGCAGAGTGTAGAAGCGGCGGCTCCCCTCCCGAGGGAAGCCGCCGTTCTACATTTTGGGGGAATCGGTCCCACCTGGCACGTGCTCACGCACCACCGCCAACCCACCACCCGGAACCCGGAACCCAATGAAGGTCATCATCCCGCTCGCCGGCAAAGGCACGCGCCTGCGTCCTCACACGCACGTCGTGCCCAAGCCCATGCTCAAGGTCGCTGGCCGTCCGGTCATGAGCTACGTCATGGACGACGTGCAGCGCCTCGGCAATATCGAGCAGGTGGTGTACATCACCGGCCATCTCAAGGAGAAGGTCGAGGCGTACGCGAAGTCGGCGTATCCGATTCCGAGTGTGTTCGTTGAACAGGCGGTGCAGGACGGCACGGCGGGCGCTGTTGCCCTTGCGAAGCCGTACATCGATGCGCCGGTGTTGATCATCTTCGTCGACACGATTTTCGATGCGGACTTGAGCATACTCAAGGACAGCACCGACGATGGCATCATCTGGACGAAGGAAGTCGAAGACTATCAGCGCTTCGGTGTGGTCGTGACCGATGCCAATGGTCATATGACCAAAATTGTCGAGAAGCCAAAGGAGCCGATCTCGAAGCGCGCCAATATCGGACTGTACTACATCCGCAATTGGCAGCTGCTCATGGAAGGCATCGCGCACGTGCTCACCACGCCGCCCAACAAGGGTGAGTGGTATCTCACCGACGCCTTCCAGTACATGATCGACAAGGGTGCGAAAATCAAAGTCGTCGATGTCGAAGGCTGGTATGACGCCGGTCAGCTCGAGACGCTGCTCGACACGAATCGCGTGATGCTTGAAAAGGGTCGCGCGCGGAAGCCCGCCTCGCTCGGCGCGACCGCAACGATCGTGGAGCCCGTGTACATCGAGGACGGCTGCACGATCGAGAATTCGACGGTTGGCCCGAACGTGTCGTTGAGTGCGGGAAGCGTGATCAGGAACAGCACGCTGCGCGATTCGATCGTGGGTGAGAAGACGACGATCTCGGGCAGCACCGTGCACGGCAGCTTCATTGGCGATAGCGTCGTGGTGGATGCAGTGAAGGGGCGCATCAACATTGGTGATCACTCCGAAGTGCGAGGTGATGCATGAGCGAACTTTCCCGTCGCGATCTGCTCGCGGGGGCGGCCGCCGCTGCGGCCGCCGCCATCTCGACAACGCCAGCGCGTCTTCTGGCGGCCACTGATGATTGGCGAGTGGACCTCGCGCCTCCGGTCGCAGCGGGAAATGGGTCGATGTTGGGAGTGCCGTTCGAGAAGCACGAAAAGGTTCGCTTCGCGATTGTCGGTACGGGGCTTCGCGGGCGCAGCGTGCTCAGCGAGCTACTGGCGATCGAAGGCACGGAGATCGTTG
The DNA here is from genome assembly GCA_966112585.1 of uncultured Gemmatimonadaceae bacterium. Classification (GTDB taxonomy): domain Bacteria; phylum Gemmatimonadota; class Gemmatimonadetes; order Gemmatimonadales; family Gemmatimonadaceae; genus Gemmatimonas. The sequence goes on along the minus strand of CBHWDN010000046.1, from coordinate 6,348 downwards.
CGGTCGCTGATATCGTGAAGGACAAGGCCGAGCGTGCGGCCGCGATGTGCGTCAAGGCCGGGCGAAAGGCGCCCGAGCTGTACACCGACGGTGAGCGCGACTACGAGCGGCTGGTAAAGCGTGATGACATCGACTTCGTGTATACGGCAACACCGTGGCCGTTTCACACCCCGGTCGTATTGGCGGCAATGCGCGCGGGAAAGCATGCGGCGAGTGAAGTGCCGATCGCGATGAGCGTTGATGATTGCTGGGAGCTCGTCGAAACGTCGGAGAAGACGCGCAAGCACTGCCTGATGATGGAGAACTGCTGCTATGGCAACAGTGAACTCACGGTGCTGCGGATGGTGCGCGAAGGCGTCTTCGGTACACTGCTGCACGCCGAGGCCGCGTACTTGCATGACCTGCGTGAGATTCTCTTCGAGAATCGCGACGAAGGACTCTGGCGCCGTATTCCGCACACGCAGCGCAATGCGAACTTTTATCCGACGCATGGACTTGGACCCGTCGCGCAGTACCTCGGTATTCATCGTGGCGACAAGTTCGAGTACATGGTGTCGATGTCGAGTGGCGAGGCCGGACTCACGGAGTGGCGTGAGGCGCACGAGCCCAAGGACAGTCCCAAGTGGCAGGAAAAGTACGTCGCTGGCGACATGAACTCGTCGCTCATCAAGACGGCCAAGGGACGCACGATTCTGCTGCAGCACGACGTGGTGAGCCCACGGCCGTACTCGCGGCTCAACAACCTTCAGGGGTCGAAGGCGATCTTCAACGACTATCCGCCGCGGCTGTACATCGACGGCGCGGCCGGTGGTGAGAAGTGGACACCGCTCTCGGAGTTCAAAACGAAGTTCGAGCATCCGCTGTGGACCGCGATCGGTGATCAGGCCAGGAATGGCGGCCACGGCGGTATGGACTTCGTGATGGCCTATCGGTTGGTGCAGTGCCTCAAGCAGGGGCTGGCACCGGATTTCGATGTGTACGACGCGGCGGCGTGGAGTGTGCCGTTTGCCTTGAGCGAGAGCTCACTCAAGAAGGGTTCCGCGCCGATCAAGTTTCCGGACTTCACGCGTGGCGCCTGGCGCACATCGACCGCCCCGCAGGGGCCCAGCCATATCGCCGCCTCATGATTCGCACTGCTGCCATCCTCGCTGCTGGACTCGGTTCACGCATGCGCCGCGCCGACGACGCCGCGCAGCTCGACGCGTTTCAAGCGAAGGTGGCAGAGAGCGGTGTGAAGGGAATGATCCCCATCAAGCGGCCGTTCCTCGAGTATGTGATCTCAGCGCTCGCTGATGCCGAAATCGAGCACATCGTGCTCGTGATCGGTCCGACGCATGACGCGATTCGCGAGCACTTCACCTCGGGTGTGAGCACACACCGGGTACGGATCAGCTTCGCGATTCAGGAGAAGCCGATCGGTACGGCGAACGCGGTCGTGGTGGCCGCGAACCATATCGGCGACGAAGCCTTTCTGGTGCTCAACGCCGATAACTACTACCCGGTCGAGGCGTACCGGATGTTGGCGGCGGAGGCGACGCCCGGCACGGTCGCGTTCGATCGCCACGCCCTGGTGAGTTCGGGGAATATCGATCCCGAGCGAGTTCGATCGTTTGCCGTGTTGAGTGTGAGTGACGAAGGCTATCTCACCGGCATTGTCGAAAAGCCCGGCGACGCGCTCGATCTCGAAAGCGATGCGGCCCGATGGGTGGGGATGAACCTGTGGGCGATCACGCCTGACGTGGTGAGCGCGTGCAAGTACGTGCCGATCAGTGTGCGAGGCGAGTACGAATTGCCAGAAGCGGTTGGGCTCGCGATTCGCGAGCAGATCCCCATCCGTGCCATTCGACTGGCGGCGTCGGTGCTCGATCTGTCGCGTCGTTCCGATATCGCCAGCGTCGTTGAACGCCTCGAGTCGATCGATCCGATTCTGTGATCAGTCCGACGCTCCTTCGGCAGCCGCTTGATGCGGCGGGGTTCTCGTCAGCGATCGCGGACGGCTATCGCGCGCTGATTGCGGAAGCCGCGGGCGCGCTCGATGATGCGGGAGTTCCCGCTGATGATCGTCGGATATGGATCGTGCCTGGCCGAATAGAAGTGCTTGGCAAGCATACTGACTATGCCGGCGGCAAATCGTTGCTGTGCACGGTGGAGCGCGGCATCGCGATCGTGGGGCGTCGGCGCGACGACGGAACGGTCGTGCTCAGGGATGCGCGTCGACGCGAAGCACTGCAACTGTCGCTGCAATCACCGAGTCGTGGTTCGATCCCGTGGGCGGTATATCCGCGCACGGTGATCAATCGGCTCGTGCGCAACTTTGGCAGCGCGGTGCAGGGCATGGACATCGCACTCGCGAGCAATCTGCCGCCGGCGGCCGGCGTGTCGAGTTCAAGTGCGCTCACGGTGGGACTCACGTTGGCGTTCACGGCGTTCTCCAAGCTCGACGAGCATCCGCTCTGGCAGCAGGCGATTGTCGATAGGGCTGCACTCGCGGCGTATGTGGGCGCACTCGAGAACGGTCTCGACTACGGTGTACTCGGCGGCGAGAAGGGTGTGGGTACGCTCGGTGGTGCGCAGGATCAAACGGCGATCCTGTGCAGCGACATGTCGCGCCTCGATGTGTTTTCGTGGGCACCGGTGCGCTATGAGCGCAGCTCGCCGTGGCCATCGACGCACTCCTTCGTGGTGGGTGTGAGCGGTATCATTGCCGCGAAGACCGGTGCAGCGAAGGAGCGCTACAATCGCGTCGCGCGCACGGCGCATCGATTGGTGGATGCGTGGAACCAACAGAGCAATCAATCGGTTCGCACACTTCGCGACGCATTCGTTGCCGCCGCGGGTGGCGTGACGCCCACCGAGGTGCCGCCGGCCCTCCGTGCCATAGCAGAGGCGGCGGGTACGTCGGAGTTTTCCGCCGCGCATCTGGTTGCGCGACTGGATCAGTTTTTCGAAGAAACGTTCGTGCTTGTGCCGGCGGCCGCTGATGCCCTCGATGCAGGGGATATCTCTGCATTCGGCGCGGTGGTTGATCGCTCGCAAGCGGGCGCCGAGCGCGCCCTGGAGAATCAGATCGCCGAAACGGTGCATCTGCAGCGCTACGCGCGAGATTTGGGCGCCGACGCGTCAAGCGCCTTCGGCGCCGGCTTCGGCGGCAGCGTCTGGGCCATGATCCCCACCGTCGACGCCGAAAAATTCGCGTCGCGCTGGCGCGAGAAGTACCTGCGCGCCCACCCCAGTGCATCGCAACGCGCGCTCTTCTTCACCACCCGCCCGTCGCCACCAGCCTTCGAGGTTGTGCTGGGCTAATCGTCGCTGTCTGGCGGAACGCGGAAGTTCACGACACGATCAATGCCATCGATCGCGCGCTCGAGGCCCATGTTGACGACGAGTCCGTGGCGAAGTCGAAGACAGCGAAGATAGGTCAGGACCTGGCGCGAGTGAATCGGTTGTGCCTTCTCCACGCACTTGAACTCCACGACCAGCCGTGAGTCCAACAGCAGATCGAGGCGATAGGCTGGCGCGTACAGCCGCGCCTTATACCGAAGCGGAACGGGCACCTGAGTTTCAACGCAAAAACCAAGATCCTTCAGCTCATCGGCGAAGATCGATTCGTACGCGGACTCCAAGAGCCCCGGACCGAGTTCTTGATGCAGCTCGATCGCGACATTTTTCACTGCACTGATCAGCTCCTCGACTTTTCGCATTTGACCAACCTGAGCGGGATCGTCATCACGCCGTCATTCGCGACCCGCTCGTCGGAGAGTCCGTAAACAAAAGCCACCAGACATCCTGGGCATCCCGGGCATCCTGGAACTTTCAAGGTCGCTGAAGACTGTTCAGAACTCCGGGATGACTAGGACGCCCAGGATGCCCGGTGACTTTAGTTTACGATCTCGAACGAGCGCCGACGCCTTCGGTCGCGTTAAGCCGCCAGCGCGAGCACGAGCCGAAGCACGCGCTCAAGTCCCACTTCGGCATCTGCATCGTCGTACCACTCTTCAGCCGTGTGTGCGCCGCCGCCGGTGCCGCCGGCGCCTATGGCCAGGGCGGGGATGCCGCGGGAGAGTGGGACGTTGGCATCCGTCGATGCGATGGCGGCGCGCGGTGTGCGCCCCACGCGTGTCGTGCACTCTGCGGCGAGTTGCACCAGCGCGTGCTCGGTCGGCAGCGAGCCCGCGGGGCGCTCGCCGAGCATCGAGAGCGCCACATCAAGTCCAGAGGCCTGCGCGTGAACGAACGCGAGCAATTCGCTCTGCACGCGAGTCAGCGAGGACTCGTTGGAGGATCGCAGGTCCACATCGATCCAGCCCGAACGTGGAATCGCCGTGAGGCACTCCCCGCCGTGCATTCGTGTGACTTGAATCGTTGTGCGTTCAGCGCCACGTCGCTGCAGGGCATCGTGAATCGCGCCGACGCGGCCGGCGATGAGGCCGAGTGTGTGGAGCGGATTGGGCGCGTCGTGCTGCACCCAGCTGTGGCCGCCCGGACCGTTGAGCGTGATGCGCAGTCGTCGTGAACCGACCGCATGATGAATGATCGATTCGTCGCCGGGGCCGTCGATCGCGATGGCGGCGCTGGGCGTGATGCCACGTTCGGCCGCGTCGTCGAACCAGTGGCGCGCGCCGCGCAGGTTGCCTTCGCCCTCTTCGCCAACCGTGCCCACCAAATGCACCGGACGTTGGAGACGCGCGCGGATTGACGGCGCTTGCAGCGCGTGGCCCAGCGCAAGCAGGGCAGCGAGGCCGCGACCGTTGTCGCCGATGCCGGCGCCGCGCACGACGCGTCCGAGCCGGTTCGGCGGCGAGAACGTCGACGCGTAGACCGTGTCCAGGTGCGCGAGGCAGACGATCGGGGGCACCGACGACGCATCCGACACACCGGCAGGCGACACGACGGCGCACACGTTGCCGACTGTGTCACGTGAAACAGCGAGTCCGGTGACATGGCTGAGGCGCCGTTGCAGCTGATCGCCCCGCGCGCTTTCGTTCCCAGTAGGGGCAGGCACTTCGGCCAAGGCGACCTGCTCATCGAGGACCCACGCGCGACGCTTGCGCCACGCGCGGTACATCGTGGCCTGCCATTCAGGATCCGCTGCCCCGCTCACAAACTCACGTGACACCGCACACTCCACCCAAACCCTGGCGGCCCTCGCGCAACGTGCTCGCGCTCTCGGCGGTCAGTCTCCTCACCGACGCGTCGAGCGAGATCATTGCGCCGCTGTTGCCGCTCTTTCTCGTGGGTACGCTGGGCACGTCGGTGCGAATGGTGGGTGTCATCGAAGGCGCGGCCGAAGCCGTGGCGTCGCTGCTCAAACTGGCCAGTGGATGGTGGTCAGATCGCGTCGAACGGCGCAAGCCGTTGATTGTAGCGGGATACTCCATCGCGTCGCTCGTCCGGCCGCTGGTGGCCGTGGCTCAGAACGGCACGCAGGTGCTCATGATCCGCCTTACCGACCGCGTCGGCAAGGGGATCCGGGGCGCGCCTCGCGATGCGCTGATCGCGGAGTCGACCCGGGAACGTCATCGCGGCCGCGCCTTCGGCTTTCATCGGGCATCCGATCATGCCGGCGCCGTCATTGGGCCCCTGATCGCACTCGCCTGTCTCAACTGGCTGCAGATGCCGGTGCGGCAGGTGTTCTGGGTAGCGGCGATTCCCGGTGCGCTGGCGGTGTTGGTGGCGATCGTGTTCGTGCGGGAATCGCAAAGCAGCGAAAATATTCCGCTCAAGGACCACACGACGCCAGCGGCGCCACTGCCACGTTCGTTCTGGCACGTGATGGCACCAATCGTCCTGTTCACGCTCGGCAACTCAACCGACGCATTTTTGCTTTTGCGCGCGTCGCAGCTCGGCATTGCCACACCACTCATTCCGCTGCTCTGGGTGGCACTGCATGTGGTGAAGAGCGCGTCGAGCACGCCCGGTGGCGCACTGAGCGATCGCATCGGCCGCAAGCCACTGATCGTGAGCGGCTGGCTGCTCTATGCGCTCGTGTATGCCGGCTTCGCGCTCGCGAGCACCGCTATGCACGCGTGGCTGCTCTTCGGTGTGTACGGCGTCGTCTTCGGGCTCACCGAAGGTACCGAGAAGGCGATGATCGCCGATGTCGTGTCCGCGTCGCATCGCGGCACTGCATTTGGTTGGTACGCGGGGCTCATTGGCGCCGCCGCATTGCCGGCGAGCGTGATCTTCGGTCAGGTATGGGATGCATACAGCGCCGGCACCGCATTCGCGATGGGTGGAGCGCTCGCCCTCGCCGCCGCTGCGTGGCTCGCGCTGGTGCCGGTCAAGCCGACACCAGCGCAAGCCGCAGCGTAACGGATTCTACTTCTTCACCTTCGATCCGTTCGGGCC
>CBHWDN010000045.1:0-23365 GCA_966112585.1 uncultured Gemmatimonadaceae bacterium | reverse complement strand
TCACGCCCAACCCCCGCCCCACCCCCGGGCACCCCCCCACCCAACAAAACCGGTGCAGCCCGGGCACCCCTTGGACGTCTTGGATGTGGTCAGTTGCAGTTCGCCGCAGGCACCAGGATGCCCGGGATGCCTAGGTTGCCCGGTGCCTGCAGTTTTTCAATTGCCAGACCTCAAGGCGTGGCCGTGCAGCCAGTCGTGACGGTGCACTTGGGATCAAGCAACGGCAGCTTGAGTCGCGCGAGCTCCTTGTTTACCGCCGCAAGATCGTCCTTCCACACCTTGTCGAGCGTGACCTGATAGCCGCTCAGCTCCTTCGACAGGATGCCGAAGATTTCCGGCATGTACGTGCCCGGCGGGCCGTCGCCGCGCTCGCTCATCGAGAGGAGATTCGCGAGGCGGTTGTTGACCTTGATCGGGAAGTTGAGCGGATCCTGTCCCGACTGATTGCGGACCTGATACACGTTTTCTTCCACCGCCGATGAATTCGTGCGGAGCGTCGCGCCCTTTTCCTTGAGTGCGGCGTCGTCGGCGGCGCGCTTGAGACGATCATCGAGCTGCGCCTTCACGCGGCGAATTTCGATGACGGCCTTCTGCGCTTCGTTCGTCTTGTCGCGCACCATCGCGCCGAACTTGTACTGCGCCGCGAGATCCGCATCCGTGACTTCCTTGATCAGCGGATTCTTCACGATCGTGAGCGGCGCCGTCATCGTTTTGCCGTCGGCCGTGAGGCGCACGCTGAAGCGACCGGATGGCAACGCCGGACCAGCCGTGCCCGCGCCCCAGAGAATCATGCCGGGGAAGCTTTCGATGCCCGTTGAACGCAGGTCGTAGTTGTAACGCGACAAGCCCGGCGTAAGCGGGAACGTGGCCGTCGTGCCACCACGGCGACCGCCACCGCCACCGGCCGCCGGACCACCGCGCGACGTATCGCCTTCAAAGCTGCGGACGACCTTGCCGAGCGAGTCGAGAATCTCGAGCTGCGCACGCTTTGGCGCCTGCTTGAAGAACCACGCGAGCTGCACACCGCCCGCCGAACGGACACCCACCGGCGGTGCGAAGAGATGCGCATCGGCCGCGAGCACCGTCGGAGTCGCCTGACGCAGCGGCGCGACGTTGTCGAGCACCCAGAATCCACGACCATGCGTGGCAATCACGAGATCGTTGCGCTCGACGACGAGGTCAGCGATCGGCGTGTCCGGCATGTTGAGCGCCAGGTTCTGCCAATTCGCGCCATCGTCGTACGAGATGTACACGCCGTGCTGCGTACCGGCGTAGAGCAGTCCCTTGCGGAACGGGTCTTCGCGCACCGTATGCACGTAGTCTTCCGCGCCAAGACCGCTCACGATCTTCGTCCACGTCTTGCCGTAGTCGGCCGTCTTGAAGATGTATGGCGCACGATCGTTGAGCAGCGGACGACGCACCGAGATGTACGCGATGCCGGCGTCGAACTTCGATGCATCGATCTGCGACACGCGACCGAAGTCAGGCATGTCCTTCGGCGTCACGTTGGTCCACGTCGCGCCGTTGTTGCGCGTGACGTGCACGAGGCCGTCGTCAGAGCCCGTCCAGATCACCTGCTCGTTGATCTTCGACGGACCGACCGAGAAGATCACGCCGTACACTTCCGGACCGTTCATGTCACCCGTGATCGGACCGCCCGACTTCTCCTGCGTTTCCGGCGCGTGACGCGTCAGATCGGGGCTCATCTGCTTCCAGGTGCGGCCACCGTCGTACGAACGCCACAAGCGCTGCGAGCTCACGTACAGCGCTTTCGGATTCGCCTGCGAGAAGATGATCGGGAACGTCCACTGCCAGCGTTCCTTGATGTCCTTCGACGGCTCACCCGAATAGAACCACGGATACGGGTTCACCTCGCGACCCATGCCCAGTCGACGGTTGTACTTGTCGACGTAGCCACCGTTGTTCGTGCCGGCGTAGAAGATGTCCGGATCGTTCGGATCGGCCGCGATGTAGCCCGGCTCACCACCACCCACCTGATACGACGACGCCATGCCACCTGCCGCTTCCGCACCGGCGAAGCTCGGGCCGCCACGACCACCGCCGCCTGCACCACCACGACCAAAGCCCGCGTTCGCATTCCAGTTGGACGGCGAGCAGAGCGTGGAATTGTCCTGCTGCGATCCGCAGATGTGATACGGCGTGTGCGCCGTCGTGATTGCGTGATAGAACTGCTCGGTCGGGAAATCCTGTTCGGAGTAGCGCGCCGCCGTATTGAACGTCACCGCGCCGCCACCGTCATTTGCCACCACCAGGTGGGCTGGATCATCCGGATCGATCCACAGATCATGCCAGTCGCCGTGGCTATTGCCACTCGCGTTCTGCATCGTCTTGCCACCATCGGTCGAGCGGAACATCGACGTGTTCTGCGCATACACGATGTCCGCGTTCTTCTGGTCGGCGAAGACGTGCGTGTAGTAGAAGGCGCGCTGACGAATGCTGCGATCACCATTCACGAGCGTCCACGACGCACCGGCGTCGTCGCTCTTGAAGAGGCCACCGTTGTCGTTCTCGACAATCGCATACACGCGATTCGGATTCGCCGCCGACGTCGCCACACCAATGCGACCCACGAGCCCACTCGGCATGCCCTTCGCGCGCGTGATCTCGTTCCACGTCTCGCCGCCATCAGTGCTCTTGAACAGCCCTGAGCCCGGACCACCCGACGACATCTGGAATTCCTTGCGATACGCTTCCCACATCGCAGCGTACATCACCTTGGGATTCGTGCGATCGAGCGCGATATCGATCGCGCCGGTCTTGTCATCGCGATAGAGCACGCGCTTCCACGTCGCGCCACCATCGACGCTCTTGTACACGCCGCGCTCGGTGCTGTTGACGCTGTACTTGCCGAACACCGCGGCGTACACGATGTCGGGATTCGTGGGATCGATGCGGATCTTCGAGATCGCATCGACCGTGCGGAAGCCCACATGCTTCCACGTCTTGCCGGCGTCGGTCGACTTGTAGACGCCATCTCCGGGCATGATGTTGCCGCGAATGCAGCTTTCACCCATGCCGATGTAGATGACGTCGGGATTGCTCTCACTCACCGCAATCGCGCCAACGGACGAACTGGTGACCTGTCCATCAGTCACCGGGAACCAGTTCTCGCCACCATCGGTGGTCTTCCACAACCCACCACCAACGGCGCCAAAGTAGGCCTCGTTCTTCCGCCCCTTCGCCCCGGACACGGCGATGGAACGCCCACCGCGGTCAGGACCGATGTTGCGCCAGCGATAGCCGCGCAAGAGAGTGGAATCGAGCGTGACAGGCGCCAGCGGCGCCATCTTGGCCGCCGCCGATCCAGCCGGCTTCGCCGCCGGTTTGGCCGGCGGCTGCACCAGCGCCGCAGCTGGCAACGCCATCAGCGCGAGGGTACGCAGGGTATTCATGTGCGGGAACGGGTTCAGGAGAGCAGCTTTGTGATCCCTTAAAGGGGGATTACAACAAGGTTGCAGAGGCGAGGAAAAACGCGCAACCGAGAGTGATGTCGAGAGTGATCGACTCTGTCTGTCGTGATTGCACGTGTGTGCCGGTCACGTGCACCGCACGTCAGGAATCAGGGCGGAGCCGTCAGGGTGGGGTGAACCGCAACAACGCGAAGGGGGCGAGGCGCCATGCGCCTTCGCCCCCGTTGTAACGCCCCCGTTGTCTCGCCCCCTGACTGCTGCCCCCTGACCCCTAAATGTCCAAGCCAGTGACCGGCACGATGTCCAGGTCGCAAGGAAGTCAGCTAAACGATCTTCCCAGCCAGATAGGCCTTGAGCTGCGACACGTCAACGCGCTCCTGCGCCAGCGAATCGCGATCGCGCACCGTCACCGTTTGGTCGCTCGTGCTCTGCCCGTCCACCGTGACGCAGTACGGCGTGCCGACTTCGTCCTGACGGCGATAGCGCTTGCCGATCGAGCCCGTTTCGTCGTAGTCCACCGTGAATGCGCCGCGCAGATCTTCCACGATCCTGGTGGCCATTTCCGGCTGGCCGTCTTTCTTCGTGAGCGGGAAGATCGCCGCCTTGATCGGCGCGATCGACGGCTTCAAGCCAAGCACCACGCGCCCTTCCGTTTCGCCCGGCACCGCTTCTTCACGATACGCATTCACGAGCGCCGCAAGCGTCACGCGATCAGCACCGACCGACGTTTCGATCACGTACGGGACGTAGCGCTTGTTGTTCACCTGATCGTAGTACTCGAGCTTCTTGCTCGAGAACTGCTGATGCTGCGTGAGATCGAAGTCCGAGCGGTTGTGAATGCCTTCGATTTCCTGGAAGCCCAGCGTGCCGCCGAAATCGAACTGCACGTCGAAGGCCGCGCGCGCGTAGTGCGCGAGCTCCTTTTCGTCGTGCTGATGGAATTCGAGGCGTTCCGGCGAGAGACCGAGGTCGAAGTGCCACTGCATGCGCATCGCCTTCCACTGCTCGAACCACTCCATGTCCGTGCCCGGTTCGACGAAGAACTGCATCTCCATCTGTTCGAACTCGCGGGTGCGGAAAATGAAGTTGCCGGGCGTGATTTCGTTGCGGAACGCCTTGCCGATTTGCGCGATACCGAAGGGGACCTTCTGGCGCATCGACTGCTGCACGTTGAGGAAGTTCACGAAGATGCCCTGCGCCGTCTCCGGGCGCAGATAGACCACACTCGCGCTCTCCTCGAGCGCGCCCATGTGCGTCTTGAACATCAGGTTGAACTGACGCGCTTCGGTCAGCGCGCACGCGTCATGCTGGCCCGGCTGCTTGCTGGGCTTCTGCGGGCAACGTGCATCTTCCAGCTTGTCCGCGCGGAAACGGCCTTTGCACGTCTTGCAGTCAACGAGTGGGTCGACGAAGCCGGCCACATGTCCGCTCGCTTCCCACGTGCGCGGATGCATCAGAATGGCCGCGTCGAGCCCCTCGATGTCGTCGCGCGAGCGAACCATCGCGTGCCACCAGCGATCCTTGATGTTCTTCTTGAGCTCGACGCCGAGTGGGCCGTAGTCCCACACGGAGCCCGTGCCGCCGTAGATCTCGGAGCTCTGGAAGATGAAGCCGCGTCGTTTGCACAACGACACGAGTTTGTCCATCACATCAGGAAAGCCAGACATGGTTCAAGGGGTTAGCGGAGCAGATCCGCGACGATGGATTCGCCGTGATCGCGTCCGTTCTCGATGAAGATGCGATTCGCCTGGTTCCCCGAGGCGATCACTCCCGCAAGGTAGACACCCGGGAGCGGGGTGGCCATGGTAATCGGGTCGTGCTGCGGAATACCGCTCTCGGCGTCGATCGGCACACCGATCTGCTTGAGCAGCCCCGTTTCCGGCAGATAGCCGGTCATCAGGTATACCGCCGATGCCGGCAGGCGCTCGGTGCCGTTTGGCCCTTCGAGCACCACCACATCCGGCTCGATCGACACCACGCGACTCGAAAAGCGCGCGTTGATCACGCCTTCCCTCAGTCGCGCCTCGATATCGGGGCGCACCCACGGCTTCACATTCGCGTCCAGCTGCTCGGCGAAGTGCACGATCGTGACCGACCCCCCGGCGCGATACATATCGAGCGCGGCATCCACCGCCGAGTTCGCGCCGCCAACGACCACAACCTGCTGCTGCCAGGCTTCGTGCCCTTCACTGTAGCCATGTCGCACATGCGGCAGTGCTTCGCCCGGCACGCCCAGCATGTTCGGGCGACCGAAGTAGCCAGTCGCCACAACGACCGCGTGCGCCGCCGTTTCGTGGACGGCGCTCGTGCGTGTTTCGGTGCGGAGCAGCCATCGCGCCGGACGCTCACGGTCCGCCACACCGGGGCGCGAATCGGTGCGAACTGCGCGCATCGCGGTGACACATTCGAACTGCCGAACATTCAGGTCGTACAACGACGCGACACCGCGATAGTACGCCAGCGCATCGCGCCGCGTCGGCTTTTCCGTCGCCACGATGAACGGCACACCGCCAATCGACAGCCGCTCGGCGGTCGAAAAGAAGTTCATGTACGTCGGATAACTCGCGAGCCCCGCAACGATCGGTCCGCGATCGAAGAGCACCGTGGAAAGCCCGGCACGTCGCGCCGCGATCGCCGCAGCGAGACCGCACGGTCCCGCTCCAACGATTGCGAGGTCAACGACCTCGTCGGCACTGACTGGGCTTCCCTCGGGCATGTCAGTCTTACAGCGCGGCCGCGTGCACGGCGATGATCTGATCGCGACGCGTACCAACACTCACGTACGACACCGGCGTTTCGCACAGCGCTTCAATGCGATCGATGTACGCGCGCGCCGCCGCCGGCAGATCTTCGAGCGTGCGGCAATCCTGCGTGTTCGACTTCCAGCCGGGCATGAACTCGTACACCGGCTCGGCGCGATCGAGCAGCGAGAGATCGGCTGGGAATTCCGTGTAGACTTCGCCGTCAACCTTGTAGCCGGTGCAAATCGCGAGCTCGTCGAGCGTGTCGAGCACGTCGACCTTTGTGATCGCGAGCCCAGTGAGACCGTTCACGCGCGCCGCATAGCGTACGACCACACTGTCGAACCAGCCGCAGCGACGCGGACGCCCTGTCGTGGCGCCAAACTCATGTCCCAGCTGGCGCACATGGCTCTGCAACGGCTCGCCGAACTCGGTGGGTAGCGGACCATTGCCGACACGCGTCGTGTAGGCCTTCACCACGCCCAGCGCACACTGCAGCATCATCGGCGAGATACCGACACCCGTAGCGGCACCACCGACGGTCGTGTTGCTCGACGTGACAAACGGATACGTGCCGTGATCGACATCGAGCAGCGAACCCTGCGCGCCCTCGAGCAGCACCGCCGCGCCGTTCTTGATCGCGCGATGCACGCAAAGACCTACGTCTTCAGCAAGTCCGAGCAGGCGCGGGGCGAGTGCACCAAGTGTTGCCATCGATTCGTCGACGCTTGCGCGCACCTCGGAGCCGGAGCGCTCGAGCTGCGCATTCGCGCGCTCCACACCCGCGCTCACCAGCTCGCGCAAACGCTCGGTATTGCGGAGGTCGAGCACACGCACGCCACGACGAGCGACTTTGTCCTCGTAAGCCGGGCCAATGCCACGACCGGTGGTTCCGATCGCCTTGCTCGCCGAGCTCGCCTTGTCGACCAGCTTGTGGTACGGCATGACGAGATGCGCGCGCTCGCTCACATACAGGCGCCCTTCGACATCGATGCCGTCCTTCACGAGCTTGTCGATTTCGACAAAGAGCGTTTCCGGATCCATCACCACGCCGTTGCCGATCGCGCAGCGCACGCCCGGGTGCAGAATGCCGCTCGGGATCTGGTGCAGGATGAAGGTCTTGTCGCCGATATGGACCGTATGGCCGGCGTTCGCGCCGCCCTGATAGCGGACCACCCAATCGGCCCGCTCGGCGAGCACATCCACGAGCTTGCCCTTCCCCTCGTCGCCCCACTGCGAGCCCACCACGACCACGGTGCGCGTCGTCGAATCGAACATGCGTCAGTCTCCGGCAAGCCTCTCGGCTGCCCACAAAAAACGCCCCGCGGACGGTCCGCGGGGCGTTGTTCAAATCTAGAGTCTGAACGGGGCGAAGCAATGCGCTGGGCGGAATGTACGACCCCGGATTTGCGAGAGATCAGCCCGTTCCGGAGATCCGCGACACCAGGCTCGCCGCGCCAAACCAGAAGAGCACCGCGACACCGATCCCGGTCTTAATGGCCGCGGCCGCTACCCGACCGACCAAGGCGCCGCGAGCGACCTGCAAGGGCTCGCCTCGCGTTTCACGCGACACGGTCAGCTCCCCGATCAGCGCTCCCACGAAAGCACCGGCAAAGGCGCCAAGCAGCGACCCAATGATGGGAACCGGGAGGCCCATAAAGGCGCCCACGAGACCACCGGCGATCGCACCGAAGGAGGCGCGTCGGCTGCCGCCGTACTTCCGCGTGTACTTGCCCGCGATGGTGAACTCGAGGACTTCGGCCACGATCACCATAGCCGACGCCACGACAAAGGTGAACAGGCCGATCGATCCGTTCGGCACGGCGACCCAATAAGCGAGCGCTGAGCCCAGCATGATCCATAAGCCGGGCAGTCCGAGCGGCACCAGGATGAGGCCAATGAGCAGCCCCGCGAATAGCAGCGTGAGTGCGAGCACGAAGATCCATACGCCGCGGCGGCAGCCACGTTTCATGCTGCAGTGATTCGTGGCAGCTGCCGATGCTTAACCGTGCGTTACGTCACATCGAACGCGCTCGTCCCGCCCGTAGAAACGACGCCGTTTTCCTAATTGATGAAGGGAGTACAGGATGGGATTCAGCTGGTTCACCAAGCGCAAACAGGCGGAGGCATTGACTGCGACAAGCCCCGGTTCCGTAGCGCTTCAGAACGATGATGAATCCGCTGAGACCAGTGCGTCCGACGTCGCTCCAGAAGCCTACGTGGCGTTCCTCGATCAGCCGCCTCCGTCGATCGCTCCGCCGCCAACGCCTACTCAGGAGCTGATCGCACGGCTTCGCGAGCATCCGGCCATTGGTGAGTCGCCCGACGCCCCGGCGCTGCTTGATTTGCTGTCGGCGAGTCCCACGGCAATGGTCCGTCAGCTGCCGGCCGCCGCCCAGGCCAGTCTCGTGCTGTGTGATGATCCGGGGCTTACCCGCCGCCAGCTTGGCGAAAAGCTCGAACTCGATCCGGCGCTCGTCCAGGCGCTGCTCAAAACAGCGAATAGCGCGGCCTTTGGTGGAGGGCGTGATCCGGTCCTGAGCATAGAACCCGCACTGGATCGCATCGGAATCGCCGGCGCCAAGAGCATCATCTTCGCGAATGCCATCGACGGCGTTCTGAGCCGCCCCGGCGGTGAGTTCAACGGCATGGCGAGCGAAGTGTGGAATCACATGGTGCGCACCGCCCCACTCGCGCGCGCGCTGGCGAGAGCGTTCGACGCCAATGGCGACGAAGCGTTCGCGATTGCCTTGCTGCACGATATCGGCAAGCTCGTGATCTTCGATCGCATTTCTGCGCTTCGCGCCACGAATCGTCGCGATGTGAAGCTCTCGCCGGCGTTCCTGCGCAGTTTGCTGAACGATCTGCACGAACCGCTCGGCGCCAGCGCCGCGCATACCTGGGGCACAGGCGAACGCGCCGCTCGCGCGATTGGCTTTCATCACTGCCGCACGAGCGATGGGGAGCCGAATGCGCTCGCCGAAATCACGTACGTTGCCGAACTCGCCGATCACGCTGCTCGTAAGGGCACTGCCGTTGACATGCACCGCGTCTGGTTCGACGGCAAGATCACCGCTGATCTACAGCGCCTCATGAAAGTGCTCGACGACTGGGAAATCCCGGTTGTCTGAACCCATTGGATGTTGAACGATGAGTAAGAAGTTCTTTGGACTGTTCGGCAGCAACGACAGCGATACCAAGGTGAAGGCCGCGTCGGTCGCGCGGACCTCGCCGCGCGTGTCGGAACCGGTCGAGACGTCCGCCAACGAGCTGGTGTTTCTCGATCCGTACAACGAGCCGCCGCCACCGGCGCCGACTGACATCATCATTGCGACACTCGGGATCGATCCCGACGCCAGCGCGTCGCCCGATGCGAACGCAATTCTGGAACTGGTCGCCAAGGGCCCGGATGAGATGATCCGCCGCCTGCCGTCGGCCGCCCAGACCTCGTTGGCGCTCTGTGATGATCCGAACCTGACGCGCGGTCAGCTGGCCGAGAAGTTGTCCGAAGATCCAGCGCTCGTGCAGTCGCTGCTGCGATGCGCCAACAGCGCGGCGTACGGCGCCGGCAAAGCCGCGGTCATCGGCATCAGTCAGGCGATCGATCGCATTGGGATGGCCGGCACGCGCAGTCTCATCTTCTCGAGCGCCATCGACGGCGTCCTGAGTCGCCCCGGCGGCGAGTTTGATGCGATGGCGGCCGACGTCTGGCAACACATGGTGCGCACCGCGCCGATCGCGCGCTCACTCGCGCCGTTGTTCGCGGTGGACGCGGACGAAGCCTTCTCGATTGCGCTCCTGCACGACGTCGGCAAGCTGGTGATCTTCGACCGCATCAGTGTGCTGCGTTCCAAGCTCCGCCGCGACGTGCAGTTGCGGCCGGGCTTCACCAGGTCGCTGCTGATGGATCTGCACGAAACCCTCGGAGCGATGGCGGCCGAGGCGTGGAACATGGGGCCACGCGCGTCGCGCGCGATCGGGTCGCATCATCGCAAGAGCAGTGACGGCATGCCCAATCCGCTCGCCGAGGTCGTGTATCTCGCGGAAGCCATCGATCACGCCATGAACCGCAAGTACAAGTTCGACATGCGCGGTGTGCTCTTCGACGGCAAAGTGAAGGTCGACCAGGAGCGACTGCTGGCCGTGCTCGAACGCATGGACCTCGCGGTGCGCTAACCGGCGCTCAGGCCTGCAGAACGCCGGCGGTCTGCAGCACCGTGCGAATCGTCGCCCGTTCCGCGTCGCTCGCCACGAGCAATGGTGACCGTGGCGCGCCGCCGCGGAGGCCAACCATGTCCATCGCCGCTTTGATCCCCGCCGGGCCCATCGCGCCGCCGATCTCCGTGGCAATGGGCACAAGTCGCTGCTGCGTTGCCGCTGCTTCATCACGCGCGCCGCGCCAGAACGCGTCGACCATCGTGCGCACCGTGGGACCTGCGTAGAGCGCAATCGCGAGGATCGCCCCCGCGGCGCCGCGCTCGAGTGCCGGCACCGTGGTGCCACCGCTGCCCGTGATCACGCGGAACGTGTCGCTCTGCGCCTCGAGATACTGTTCGATCATCGGCACGTTGCCCGCGCTGTCCTTCATGCCAATCACATTCTCGTGTTGCGCGAGCTCCTGCACCAGCGCGGCGCTCAAGACGACATGCGCGTAGGCCGGCATGTTGTAGAGCATCACGGGAAGCGGGCTCGCATCAGCCACCGCGCAATGATGCGCCACGAGCGCGGCTTCAGACATGCGCTTGAGGAAGTAGTGCGGGGAGATCACCAGCACCGCATCGGCGCCGTGCGCCTTGGCATCATGCGCACGCTGAATCGTCTGCCGCGTGCTCTCACTCCCGATGCCCATGAGCAGCCACTTGTTCGACGGGACGCGTTCACGTGCCCACGTCAGCAGCTGACGGCGATCGGCATCGTCGAGTAGCGCCGATTCGCCGCTCGAGCCGGCGACCAGCACGCCGTCCATACCGAACGCGAAGTGCTGATCGAGGTTGTACTGAAAGGCCGCGCGATCGAGTTCGCCGCTCGCCGTAAAGGTCGAGACGGCGGGAACCATGAGCCCGCCCAGAGCTGGAAGCGTCATGGGCGGAAAGCTAAGGGCGGCGGTCAGCTCGTGCCGAACAGGTTCTCGAAGCCGGTGCCGAATGACGTGTCCGCACCACCGAATGGGCTCGGACTCGAAACCACTTCATGGCTCGATGGGCTGGTCGCCAACGGCGGCAGTGCACTGCCGCTGCCGAGCGGGCTCACCGACTTCGCCGACATCGCCGCGACGCCAGCCGGCACGCCACCCGGAATCGTTTTGCGCGCCGCCGGGGAGCCGTTGGGGATGGTTGCGCGCTTCTTCGGATCGATCGACGGCACACCGAGCGGCGTGCGGCGACCCTTGCCCATGCTGAAGTGCAGTTCGAAGTCGGCCGGATTGGTGGCCGCCGCCTTCGCCGTTTCGAAGGTCACTTCGCCGCTGTTCACGAGCGCCGTAAGATGCTGATCGAACGTCTGCATGCCGTACTGCGAACCATCGGCGATGTAGTCGCGAATCTCCGCGATACGACCTTCGGAGATCAGGTCGCGGATGGTGCTCGATACGATCATCACCTCGGCCGCGACCACACGCCCCTTTCCGCTCCGATGCGGCAGCAATCGCTGACTCACGACCGCGTGCAGCGACTCGGCGAGACGCATGCGGACAACCTGCTGCTCCTCGGGCGGGAACATCGCCATGATGCGCACGATGGTGCTCTGCGCATCGGGCGTATGCAGTGTCGAAATGAGCAGATGCCCAGTCTCGGCCGCCTTCATGGCCGTATCGATCGTTTCCGCGTCGCGCATTTCGCCGATCAGGATCACATCCGGATCCTGTCGAAGCGCCGCGCGCAGTCCCTGACGGAAGCTGTCGGTATCCACACCCACTTCACGCTGCGTCACCGACGCCTTGATGTCGGAGTGCAGGAATTCGATCGGATTCTCGAGCGTGAGCACGTGCTTCTCATAGCTCGCGTTGATCTCGTTCACGAGCGCCGCCATCGTGCTCGACTTACCGGAGCCCGTGACACCGGTGACGAGCACCATCCCGCGCTCCGTGTGCGCGATGCGCGTCAGCACCGGTGGCAGCTGCAGACTCTCCACCGTGGGGACCTTTTCCGGAATCACCCGGCACACGATCGAGAACGAGGCGCGCTGACGCATGATGTTCACGCGGAAGCGTCCGACGCTATCGGCCGCCCACGAACAGTCGTGATCGCGCAGCGTTTCGAGATCGAGGCGTGACGCTTCGTTGCCGAGGAGATGCACCGCGATGTTCTGCGTCTGTTCCGCCGTCAGCGCCTGCTTCGTAAGCGCGACGAGTCGCCCGTCAATGCGGGCGCGAACCATATCGCCAGCCTTGATGTGGACATCAGATGCCCCACGGTCAACGGCGGCCTTGAGGATGCGTTCAATCGCCACGGGAATACCAATGAACGGTCGGGAGGGAACGAGGGTCCGTTCCGAAGACGTCCATGCCCATCCCGCGCAACGCGTTCCATCACGCGAAGCCCCAAGAAAATGGCCACGCACCGTTTGGTGCGTGGCCATCAGTGTCACGAAAGGCGCAGAGGGTCGAGTCCGATGATATCGCGCACGTCTTTCATCGTCTGCTGCGCGATTCCCCGCGCGGTTCGACCGCCGTCGGCGATGGCATCGAGCGCCTGTTGCGGGTTGGCTTCGAGCGCTTCCGCGCGACGGCGAATCGGCGTCAGCTCCTGAATCATCCCCTCGAGCAACACATTCTTGCAGTCCATGCATCCCCAACCAGCAGTGCGACACTGCTGCGCGACGTCCGCCTGCGTGGCTTCGCTGTTGAAGGCCTTGTGCAGCTGGAAGATGTTGCAGACATCAGGATTGCCCGGATCCGTTTTGCGCACACGCGCCGGGTCGGTGACCGCGGGGCGCAGCTTCTGCCAGATCTCCTCATCGCTTTCGAGCAGCCCAATCGTGTTGCCGAGCGACTTCGACATCTTGGACTGCCCATCGAGACCCATGATGCGACGCGTGGGCGTGAGCAGCGGCTTGGGCTCGGGGAAGTACTCGACACCAAACTTCGCATTGAACTTGCGCGACGTGTCGCGCGCGAGTTCGAGGTGCTGCACCTGGTCTTCGCCCACCGGGATGCTGTCGGCCTTGTAGAGCAGAATGTCGGCTGCCTGCAGCACCGGATACATCAGGATGCCGGCCGGGATGCTCTCCATCTTGGACGACTTGTCCTTGTACTGCGTCTGCCGCTCGAGATCGCCGATCGGCACGATGGTCGTGAAAATCCACGACAGCTCGGTATGCTCGGGCACGTCGCTCTGCATGAACAGAATGGCCTTCGCTGGATCCACACCGGCGGCCAGCAGCGACTTGGCCATACCCAAGCGACGGGCGCGGAGCAGATCGGGATCGTAGGCGCCAGTGATCGCGTGGTAGTCCACCACGCAATAGATCGCGCCCGGGTGCTCGTCCTGGAGACGGACCCAGTTCTTGATCGCGCCGAGGTAATTCCCGATATGCAGTTCGCCCGAAGGCTGGATGCCACTGAAGATGCGTGCCATCCTTCAAACTTAGTCCGATCGTCCTGTCACGAGCAACGCGAGACCCATGCACACTTCTGCTATCGATACGCAGCGCCGACGCTGGATGCAGGTTGCCGCCGGCGCCGCGGCGCTGGCCACCGGTTTCATCGCCGAAGAGCGCAAGTCGCGGCATACGATCGAGTGGGAGGAAAAGAGCGAAACGGACTTCGTCAGCCATGTCGATCGCGGCGCCGAAGAGATCATTCGCCGCCACTTCGAGCGCGAAGCGCCGGATGTTCGCGTAGTGGGCGAAGAAATGGGTGGAGGTGACACGGAAACGGGATTGGTTGCCATCGTCGATCCGCTCGATGGCACCACCAACTTCCTCCACGGCTTCCCGAACTTCGGCGTCTCGATCGGCATCGCGCTCGACGGCGAGCTGCAGGCCGCCGCGATGTACGACGTGGCCCGCGGTGGTCTGTACAACGCCTGGCTCGGCGGCGGTGCCTACGTGGACGATCGTGCCATTCACGTCTCCGCTATCAATCGCCCCGCGCGCGCGTTGATCGGCACCGGCTTCCCATTTCGCGATGTCACCACGGCGGACAGCTATGTCCGACAGCTCCGCGCCCTGATGCCACTGGTGTCGGGCATGCGCCGCGCCGGCGCCGCCGCGCTCGATCTGTGCGATGTCGCGCAGGGGCGTTTCGAAGCCTTCTGGGAGCACTACCTGAATCCGTGGGACATGGCCGCGGGCGCCCTTATCATTCGGGAAGCCGGCGGCCGCGTTACGGATTTCGATGGCAAGGATGCGCGCCTCGCAGGTGGCCCAATCGTGGCCTCCAACGGCATCATGCACGAGTGGTTCCTCGACGTTCTCAAGTCAGCCAGCAGCTCTCCCTCCTGACTGCTACGCCCTGACTCCTGCAGTAACCCAACCCTGCCCCCGCTCTCCCGATGTCACTTGTTGAGTGCGTCCCCAATTTCTCCGAAGGTCGTGACCCCGCCGTCATCGCGGCGATTCGCGAGGCGATTGCCAATACTGCGGGCGCGCATGTGCTCGACGTGTCGAGCGATCCGTCGCATCACCGCACGGTGATCACCTTTGTGGCGAGCCTTGAAGCCGCGGTGCCGGCCGCATTCGCGGCTATGCAGGTCGCGCGCGATCGCATCGACCTCACGAAGCATCAGGGTGAGCATCCACGCATTGGCGCGACCGACGTGGTGCCGTTCATTCCGCTCGAAGGCGCCACGATGGACGACTGCATCGCGCTGGCGAATGAACTCGGTGCCCGCGCCTGGAAAGAGCTCGGCATTCCGGTGTACCTCTACGAGCGCGCCGCCAAAACACCGGCGCGTGAGAATCTCGCCGACGTGCGTCGCGGCGAATTCGAAGGCGTGCGCGAAGAGGTGAAGACCAATCCGGCGCGCAAGCCGGATTTCGGCGAGGCCGCGCTGCATCCCACCGCCGGTGCCACCGTAATCGGCGCGCGTCCGTTCCTCGTGGCGTACAACGTGTACCTCGGCGACAAGTCCAACCTCCCCGTCGCCAAGGAAGTCGCGAAGGCCATCCGCGGCAGCTCAGGCGGCCTTCGCTATGCCAAGGGACTCGGCATGGAGATCGATGGCCAGGCACAGGTGTCGATGAATCTGGTCGACACCGAGAAGACGCCGCTCCATCGCGTGTTCGAGTACGTGCGCACGGAGGCCGCGGCGTATGGTGTGCAGCCCACGTGGAGCGAGATCGTGGGTCTTGTGCCGGAGCGCGTGATTCTCGAAGCCGGCGCGCGTCATGTGCAGCTGCGTGGCTTCTCGAAGGCGATGCTGCTCGAGACCAAGGTGCGCGACGTGATGTCCGGCGGCGAATCGGTTGACGGCTTCATGTCGCGTGTCGCTTCGTCCGATCCAACGCCAGGCGGTGGCAGTGTGGCCGCGCACGTCGGCGCACTGTCGGCTGCCGTCGCGCAAATGGTCAGCGCGCTTACGGTGGGGCGCAAGAAGTACGCGGCCGTTGAAGACGAGATGAAGACGATCGCGCTCGAAGCGTCCGCGCTGCGTCGCGAACTCGCCGGTCTCGTGAAGCGCGACGCCGAGAGCTACGACACGGTGAGCGCGGCGTACAAGATGCCGAAGGAAACCGAGGCCGAGCAGACCGCGCGTGCCAAGGCCGTACGCGAAGCGTTGATCTTCGCCGCCGAAGTGCCGCTCGAAACAGCGCGTGCTGCGGTGCGCGTGACCGCACTCGCCGCCGCGCTCGCCGAGCGTGGCAACACCAACGCCGTCACCGATTCCTGCGTCGCCGCCCTCATGGCCGAAGCGGCGTGCAAAGGCGCGAGTCTCAACGTGCGCATCAACGTGGTCTCGCTCGATGCGGAGGGCTCAGCGCGCGGCGCAGAACTCGCGGCCGCAGCTCGTGAGGCGATCGCACAGGCTTCGGCCTATGCGCGACAGGCCGAGGCAGCAGCTGAACGGGCCATGGCAGGCTAGTTTCTGCGGCGGACGCTGCCGTGCGGTCGGCTAGCTGGGGCCTCACGCGGACGCTGCCGTGCGGTCGGCTAGGTGGGGACCTCACGCGGAGCGCGCAGAGGAACAGCACGCGCGGAGTTTAGCAGAGAACAGCGATTAAGACTTTTGAATTTTTATACCGCAGTTCTCTGCGAAACACCGCGCGTGCTGTATATCTGCGCGCTCCGCGTGAGACCGTAGGTGTATAAATCCACAAGGAGTTACAGGATGCGCACCCAAATTGCGATTGCGCTAACGCTGGTCGTCAGCAGCGTTGCCACGGCGCAGAGCATCGCGCCGCGCGTCGGCACGGTTGCCGGCGTGGTCCTGGTCGATTCGCTCAACACCCCCATCGCGAACGCGGAAGTGCGCGTCGGGAACGACAGCATCTCGACCCGCACCGATAGCAGCGGGCGCTTTGAGTTGATGCGCGTCCCGGCGGGTGTGAAGCAGCTCACGGTGCGGGCGATTGGCTTTGAACCGTTTTCGCAAACGGTCACCGTGAACAACAATGGTCGCGTGGAGCTCGAGCTCACGCTGCGCCGCGATGTGCAGCAGCTGCAAACCGTGAAGGTGGCTGCGGCGCCCAAGGCGAATTGGGTGCGCGAGCCGTGGCGGTCCGACTTTGAGGAGCGCAAGAAGTTTGGCATCGGTCGATTCGTCAGCGACTCGCAGTTGGCGGGCACCGATAGCAAGCGTTGGCTCACCGATGTCATTGCGCGCGTACCGGGCCTACGGATCGCGACCTATAGCGGGCGCGCGTCGTTCATCTCGAGTCGTGGTATTGTCAGCCTCGAGCGGCAGCCCGGCGGCGATCCGCAGGATCGCAAGATGGGGGCGCCGAAGGGCTGCTATCCGATCATCATCATCGATGACATTGTGCGATACGGTGGCGGCTTTCTCGAGCCGCTCTTCGACCTGAATCTGATTGACGGCACCCAGGTCGCGGCGGTGGAGTCCTACTCGGTCGCACAGCTGCCGGCACGTTTCAATCGCAGTGGCAACGCGGCCTGCGGCGCGGTCGTGATCTGGATGAAGTCGTCGCTGAACTGATCGAACGCGAAGGCGCTACACGTCGGCCTTGAACGGCGTCGTATCGGGCTGCATTGCGCCGGCCACATTGCCTTCCGGATCCCTGAACCAGATCAGGTGACCCACCGTGGGAATGGTCGCGACGGGCATCAGAATTGTGCCACCCGCGGCGATCACCGCTTTCTCTGTCGCGTGAATGTCGGCGACGGCAATCGTGCACTCGAAGCCGGTCATGCGTTCACCGGGCACCAGCGTACGCCGCTTCTGCACCGAACCGAGTATCGCTGACGTTTCCCTGGTCGATCCAGTCTCGATCATGAAGAACCCCGGCGGCCCCCACGCTTCGAAGCGCCAGTTGAACACCGATCCGTAGAACTGCTTCGCGCGATCGATATCGTCGGCATTGATCGAGAAGTGGCGGACAGGCGACGCAGGCTCGGCGGACATCAGGCGCTCCAGTAGGTGGGGGTCGTCCTGAACATGGCATACCAAGCGGTCGGCGGTCTCGCGCTATATCGTCAAATTATGTCGATATCTCGCCAGCCCGCGTCGCACACGATCGCTGTTCGCACAGCCGCTGTGGGCTTTTCAAGTGGCTACCGCTGGGCCGATCGCCACGCCGACTGGGGACAGCTCCTCTGGGCCTCGAGCGGCGCGATCACTGCCACCATTCAGGGCTCGCTCTGGATCGTGCCCTCCGGCAGAGCACTGTGGTTACCCGCCGACACACCGAACGATGTCACGCTCATTGGCCGCGGTGTGCTGCGCCTCGTCTACCTCACCCGCGCGCGCAGCAAACGCATTGCGACATCTCCGCGCCTCGTCTCATTTCCGCCGCTGCTGCGCGAACTGATCCGTCGTGCACTCGAGCGGGAAACACTGAGCAGCGCGTCACCGCACGATGCGTCGGTGATTGCACTCCTCGTGAACGAACTCGCCGCACAGTGCGAATCGCCAGCACCGCCAGTGGATCTGCCACTCCCCCGCGATTCCCGCGCCGAACGAGCCGCATCGCGCATGCTGATGCATCCCGGTGTGCCGCTGGCGGAACTCGAACTCAACCGCCACAGCGGCGCCGCGCGGCGCACACTCGAGCGCATCTTCCGCGAGGAAACCGGCCTCTCTCTGGGCGCGTGGCATCAGCGTGCTTGCATCATTCACAGCCTTACCCGACTCGCGCAGGGCGATAACGTCGCACAGGCTGCTGTTGCTGCGGGCTATTCGAGCACCAGTGCGTTCATTCAGGCGTTCAAGCGAATCGTGGGCGCGACGCCGACCAAAATCATGTAGCGCTTGGCGGAGGCGGAGCTCATAGAGAACGGCAACTGCTCGCACAGAGGCACAGAGAACTGCTCGCACAGAGGCACAGAGAACTGCTCGCACAGAGGCACAGAGAACAGCCTCGCACAGAGGCACAGAGAACAGCCTCGCACAGAGGCACAGAGAACGGCAATAAAAATGAGCCCGCAAGTCTCTGCGGGCCCTGTGTGCTTCTCTCTGTGAACTCTGTGCGAAGCAGTTGCCGTTCTCAGTGTGCTCCTGCGAAGCAGTTGCTGTTCTCGGCGAGCCCTGTGCGAGCCGTTGCTGTTCAGCTCAGCGTGATAATGCGCGGCCCGTTCTCGGTGATCGCCACCGTGTGCTCGAAGTGCGCCGACCGCTTGCCGTCGGCCGTCACCACGGTCCACTTGTCCGAGAGCGTACGTGTCTTCGCCGTGCCGACATTCACCATCGGTTCAATCGCGATGGTGAGTCCCACACTGAGCTTCTTGCCGCGCTTCGGCTTGCCGTAGTTCGGGATCTGCAGCTCTTCGTGCGGCGAGAAACCCACGCCGTGTCCAACGAGCTCGCGTACAACCGAGAAGCCTTCCGCTTCCACCACCGCCTGCACGGCGGCACCGATGTCGCCAACATGATTGTCGGCCACGGCCGCGGCGATACCCGCGTCGAGCGAACGACGCGTGACATCGAGCAGCTTCCTGGTGTCGTCGTCGATGTTCCCGACCGGAACGGTGATCGCCGAGTCGGTGAACATCCCCTCGAGCTTCACACCGACATCGAGCGTCACGATATCGCCATCGTGCAGCACACGCTTACGCGACGGGATGCCGTGAACGATTTCTTCGTTGACGGAAATGCAGGCGCTGCCGGGGAAACCGTAGAGGCCCTTGAACGCCGGTTCCGCACCGGCGTGCGAGCGAATGAACGACTCGCACAGCTGATCGAGCTCTCCGGTGGTGATACCGGGGCGCACGTGCTGCTCCATATGCAGCAACGTCTGGTGCAGCAGCGCGCCACCGCGCGCCATGATCTCGATTTCCCGCGGGGATTTGAGCAACGCAGACGGGGCGGTAGAGCTACCGAAGGCCATCGGGGACCGTCGGCCTCAGTTGAGGCCGAGGCCCGACGAAACGCGCGCCTCGACATCCTCGAGCGCACCGAGAGCATCGATGCGCACCAGGTTGGCGCCGTGGTTGTTGTACCACGCGACGACCGGTGAGGTCTGATCGCGGTAGACCTGCATGCGCTTGCGAATGGCCTCCGGCTCGTCGTCCTTGCGGCGCACGAGCGTGCCTTCCGGCGTATGACCATCCACACCGCACTTCTCCCCCGGCTCGCGGCCGAAGAAGGGGCGCTGGCACACATCGCAGGTCGTACGGCCGCTGAGGCGACGGACGAGTTCTTCCTCATCGATGTCGAAGAGCAGCACGGCATCAACCGAACGCCCAAGCGTAGCCAGCGTATCGGTAAGCCCTTCGGCTTGCGGCGTCGTGCGAACGACACCGTCGAGGATCGCCCCCTTGGCAGCCGTCGGCTGCGCGAGCGCTTCCTTCATGATCCCCATGATGACGCTATCGGGGACCAGGTCTCCACGATCCATCGCGGCCTTCGCTTCGAGCCCCAACGGGGTGCCGTCGCGTACCGCGGCGCGGAGAACGTCACCAGTCGCGATCTTGGGAACACCAAGGCGAGCGGCTAGCCGCTCGCCTTGAGTTCCCTTGCCCGCGCCCGGAGGACCGAGCAGGACGATGATCAATGCTGGCTCCTCAGAAACCCTGAGTTGCCTGGCGGCCGCGGAAGCGCACGCGACCCTTCTTCATGAAGCCGTCGTACTTCCGCAGCAGCAGATGTTGCTGCATCTGCGCCATCGTATCGAGCGCCACACCAACCACGATAAGCAGCGACGTACCACCGAAGGCGAACGGTACGTTCACCAGTCGCGCGATCACGATCGGCATCAACGCGATGAACGTCAGGAAGATTGCGCCCGGCAACGTGATGCGCTCAACGACCTGTTCGATGTACTCCGCCGTCTTCGCGCCCGGCTTGATGCCCGGCACAAAGCCACCCTGCTTCTTCAGGTTCTCGGCGAGATCCACCGGATTGAAGATGATCGAGGTGTAGAAGTACGTGAACAGCAGCGTGAGGATCGAGAAGAGGAGGAAGTAGAGCCACGGATTCGGGCCCTGCGGATTGAAGTACTCCGCGATCTCCTGCATCTTCGCGTTGCCGCTGAACTGCGCGAGCGCGCCCGGAATCACAATCACCGAGTTGGCGAAAATGATCGGCATCACGCCGGCCGTGTTGATGCGCAACGGAATGAAGTTGCGCGCCGCTTCGCGCTGACGGCCGCGGGCCATCGTGCGTTGCGGGATCTGAATCAGTACGCGACGCGCAGCCACTGTGATGGCCACGACACCGGCAACCACTGCGACCATCACCAGCGCCAGCACCACGATCGACAGCGGTGCGATCGCACCCGTCGTCATGAAGCCGAACGTCTGGAAGATCGCCGGCCACATGCGCTCAACGATGGAGAAGAAGATGATCAGCGACGCGCCATTGCCGAGGCCGCGCTCAGTGATCTGCTCACCCAACCACATCACGAACACCGCGCCCGTGGTGAGGAAGAGCATCATCTGCATCGTGAACCACGGACCCGGGCGCGACACGGCCGCCGGAAGCGACGTCGTGAAGAGCGCGAAGCCGTAGGCCTGAATCATGGCCAGCACCACCGTGAGGTAGCGCGTGTACTGCGTCAGCTTTTTCCGCCCTTCTTCGTCCTTCTGCATCTTGTCGACCGTCGGCAGAACTGCGCCGGCGATCTGGACGAAGATGCTCGAGGAGATGTAGGGCATGATGCCGAGCGCGAACACCGTCGCCCGCGACAGTCCTCCACCCACGAACATGTCGTAGAGGCCGAGAAGGCCTCCACCCTGTTGGCGGGTGAAGTAGTCGGACAGCGCCTGGACGTCGATGCCCGGCGCCGTGATGTGCGCTCCGACTCGATAGATCACCATGCACAGGAACGTGAAGGTGATCTTCTGCCAGAGTTCCGGCGTCCGGTAGATATTGGCGACGGCCTGGGCCGCCGCGTTGTTTTGCTCAGCCATGCGCTGCGTTCTCTGTTTAGTCGACGCGGCCGCCGGCCGCTTCGATCTTCGCCTTGGCGCCGGCGCTCATCTTCACACCCTTGACCGTGAAGGCACGAGCCACATCACCGTTCGCCAGCAGCTTCGCGGGACCCTGACCAGCGCGGATAAGTCCCGCGGCAGTCAACGTCTCGGTCGTGATTTCGTCACCCGAAACAACGGTGAGCGAGTCGAGGCGCACGACCTGCGCCTCTTCACGGAACGGATTGGTGAAACCACGCTTCGGGATACGACGCGTAATCGGCATCTGGCCGCCTTCGAAATGCGGCTTGCCGCCACCAGGACCGCCATGGCCAGAACGCGCCATCGAGCCCTTGTGACCCTTACCGGAGGTCTTGCCGAGGCCGGAGCCCGGGCCGCGACCCACGCGGCGGCGCGAGCGATGCGAGCCCGGCGCCGGCTTGAGGTTGTGCAGCCCGATCTTATCGGTGCTGTCAGTGCTGTTCGCCACGGCTTACTCCTCCACCGGCGTCACCTGAATCAGGTGACGCACCTTCTTGATCTGCCCGCGCAGCGAGGCGGAATCCTGCTGCACCACACTCGCCTGATGATTGCGCAGGCCGAGCGCCGCAAGCGTCGCACGCATCCGCCACGAATGGCCGATGGCGCTGCGCACCTGCGTGATCTTCACCTTACCGGTACCCGGCGCCTGGTCCTTGGCCGTCTTGGCCGGACCCTTCGACGGATGCCATACGAATGTCCGCGGCATTATGCGACCTCCGCGGCCACCACGGCCGCCTTGCTCGGATTGACCGCTTCCATCTTCGACTTCGCGCGGCTCTTGTACCCGATCTGCGACACCTCGATCCCACGCTCCTTCGCCGCCTGTTCGACGGTGATGAGGTGCGTCAGTCCGTCGATCGCCGCCCGCACCATGTTGTGCGGGTTCGTCGAGCCGAGGCTCTTCGTGAGGATGTCATGAATGCCGGCGCACTCGAGCACCGCGCGCACCGCACCACCGGCGATCACACCGGCACCCGGCGCAGCGGGCTTCATGAGAACCTTGCCGGCGCCATGCTTGCCGACCACTTCGTGCGGGATCGTCGAGCCGGTGAGCGGGATGTTCACCATGTTGCGACGCGCCGCGTCCACGGCCTTGCGGACCGCTTCCGAGACTTCGTTCGCCTTGCCGGTGGCAAAACCCACCTTGCCCTGTCCGTCGCCCACCGCGACGAGCGCGTTGAACGAGAAACGACGACCACCCTTCACGACCTTGGCGACGCGATTGATCGCAATCACGTTCTCGACGAGATCGCTCTGCTCGCGCTCCTGCTGCGGGCCTCCACGATCCGGTCCACGGCCACGGCCATCACGGCCGCCACCCTGACCACCGCCCTCGCCGCCCGGTCCACGACCACGGCCAGCGCCCGGGCCACCCGGGCCACGACCACGACCGCCGCCTGGGCCGCCACGGCCACGGCCGCCGGGACCACCACCACTCCGTGCGCCGCCGCCAGTCCGCGGAGCGCCACCCGAATTCGTTGCGTCAGCCATGATCAGAACTCCAGGCCGCCCTCTCGGGCGCCATCGGCCACGGCCTTAACACGGCCATGGTACTGGTAACCGGCGCGGTCGAAGACGACCTTCGAGATGCCAGCCGCCTTCGCCTTTTCCGCCGCGGCCTTGCCGACGGCGAGCGCGCGCTCCGACTTCGTGCCGTTCATCCCTTCGTCGCCAACGGTCAGCAGCGT
>CBHWDN010000044.1:0-25724 GCA_966112585.1 uncultured Gemmatimonadaceae bacterium | reverse complement strand
TGGGTTTTGCGTTTGTTGTGGTTGCACCACCCCCCCCCACCCCCCCCCCCCCGGTTTACCCCACCCCCTGTACTGGCCTTTCGCCGACTTCAGCCCTGCTCAGAACTCTCCGATCATCCCGATCTCTGTTTCCAGCTCATACCCGAACTTCTCTTTCACACTCTGCTGCGCATGCGCGATGAGCGTTCGTACATCGGCGGCGGTCGCGCTTCCCAAGTTCACGAGAATGTTCGCGTGGATATGCGAAATCTGCGCATCGCCAACGCGATAGCCTTTGAGACCGCATTGATCGATCAATCGGCCGGCGCCGATGCCTTCGATCTTCTTGAAGACTGACCCAGCGCTCGGATGCACTTGCAGCCACGGATGACGTGACCCGCGCCAGGCGAGGTTTTCCTGCAGGATGCGATGGAGTACCGCCGGGTCCTGCTTGCTGAGACGAAAGCGCGCGCTCAGAACCACATCGCGGCGATGATGAAAGACCGTATCATCGTAGCCGAACTGGATGTACTCGGCGTCGACCGTTTTGCGTTCATCGTCTTCCGAAAGGATGTCGCATGACTCGAAGACCTCGGCGATGAACATCGTGCGCTCGCGTTCAGGCGCTGGCGACAGAAAGTGCAGGTTCTGCCAGAGTGCACCGCCGATCGTGCTTGGAATTCCGACGTAGTGTTCGAGCCCCGACCAGCCGGCACGCGCGGTTTCGAGCACGAGGTCCTGCACCACCGCGCCGCTCTCGGTGAACAGCACGCCGTCGTCATGCAGCGTGTGATGGTGTGCAACGTTGCGAATCACGAGACCGCGGACGCCTTTGTCGCCAACCAGGATGTTGGCGCCCAAGCCGAGTACGAACCACGGCATATCGGCGGCTCTGGCCGCCGTTACGGCCGCGGCCAGGTCGTCGGCGCTGGTGGCGTCGTAGAGCCAGTCAGCCGGTCCACCGATCTTGAAGGTGGTGAACGGGGCGAGCGGCGCATCGGCGTGAAGCCGGCTGGGATCGAGCGAGGCCAGAGCGGCGGGGATCGTCATCGGGCGAATCTAACAAAAGCGGCTGCCATGTTCGATTTTGTCCACGAGCCCCGTCTCCAAACACCCGCCCTGCTGCCGCAACCCTGTCTCTCGGGACCCCGTTAACCTCAGACGGGGTATCGCTCGGACTTCCGGGACGGCCCGCCTGACCGGGCTGCTCCGCTCCTCTTTCCGTTTGTTCATGACAGCGCACTGGACCGATCACTGGATTCGACCGATGAGCCGCCGCTGGCGCCGTGTCGCGCCGATCGCTTGGCTCGTTGCCGGCGTCGTGGCAGCGCCGACGCTCGCCGCGCGTGAGGCCGAGGCGCAATCGCGCGCCGAACTCGAGAAGGTGCTCCGCCGATCGGTGCTCCCCAACGGCATGGAAGTGATCGTCGTGGAAAACCATGGCGTTCCGATCGCCACGCTCGAGATCAATGTGCGAAACGGTGCCTTTACGCAGAGCCCGGAGTATGCGGGGCTCGCGCACATGTACGAGCACATGTTCTTCAAGGCGAACAAGGCGCTTCCCGACGCCGAGGCGTTCACCGACCGTGCGGGTGAATTGGGCGCTGTGTTCAACGGCACGACGCAGGAAGAGCGCGTGAACTACTTCCTGACGCTTCCGGCCGATTCGATCGCGGGCGGTTTGCGCTTTCTGGCCGATGCGCTCATCAGTCCGCTCTTTCTCCCCGATGAGCTCAAGCGCGAAAAGGAAGTCGTGCTGGGCGAGTACGATCGCAACGAAGCGCAGCCTGGGTTCGCGTTTCAGCAGAAGGCCACCGAGCTGCTCTATCCCGGACAGTTCAGCCGCAAAAACACGATTGGCGATCGCACGGTGCTCAAGAATGTCACACCGGAGCAGATGCGCACGATTCAGCGGAAGTACTACGTGCCGAACAATTCGGCGCTGATCGTAACTGGCGACGTGAACACCGATTCAGTCTTTGCGATGGCCAATCGCGTGTTTGGTGCGTGGCCGCGTGGCGAAGATCCGTTCAAGGCCGATCCGATTCCGCCCATTGCGCCCATCACCGCGAATCTCGCGAACATCAGCGAAGAGCCGATCAATGGTGTCGCGGTGTTGTTGCAGTGGCAGGGGCCGAGTGTCGGCGCTGATCCCAAGGCGACGTTCGCGGCCGATGTGTTCAGTGATGTGCTGAACAATCCGACGTCGACGTTTCAGAAGAATTTGGTGGACACCGGGCTGTGGCAGGGCGTGGTGGTGAACTACTACACGCTCAACCACACCGGACCGATTTCGATTTCCGGTCAGACCACACCGGACAAGTTCCGCGCGGCCATGGCGGCGCTCGAAAAGGAGCTCGCGCGTTTCACCGATCCGACGTACGTCACGCCGGTGGAGCTCGAGAACACGAAGGCGCAGCGCACGGTGTCGAGTGCGTTTGGTATCGAGAAGGCGTCGGAGATCGCGCACACGATTGGCTTCTGGTGGAGCGTGTCGAATCTCGACTACTTCATGGGATACACCGACCAGATGGCGCAGCAGCGGATTACGGACCTGATGCGGTATACCTCGACCTATATCGCGGGGAAGCCGCGGGTTACCAACGTGCTGCTCTCGGCTGAGGCGCGGAGATCGCTGGGGCTTACGGAGCGTGAGCTGCTTACGCCAGTTAAAGCGGGGGTCAGGCCATGACTGCGCTAACTGGGAACTACGCTAACTGGACTGCGCTAACTGGCACTACGCTAACTCGACTGCGCTTAACAGCGGTGACTGCGGTTGCGCTGGCAACGGCTTTGCCGTTGCTCGCGCAGACTACGGTGAAGAAGCCAGTCGTGAGACCGGCGGCACCTCGTGCGGCGACACCGGCGGAGCCGCTGTCGCCGGCCATTTATGGCGATGACTCGCTCACCATGAAGTTCACGGTGAGCGGGATTCCGGTCATCCTGCGTCAAGTGACGGCGAACAATGTCGTCGCGGCGAATCTCTATTTGCTGGGTGGAACACGGCAGCTGACGCCGGCTACGCAGGGCACGGAATTGCTGCTGCTCGAGTCGAGCGAGCGCGGCACGGCGAAGTATCCGCGTGATGTGTTGCGCGCGAAGATGGCGCGGCTGGGCAGCGCGATCAACGTGGGCGCTGGTGTGGACTGGACGACCGTGGGTCTTCGTGCGACCACCAACGGGCTCGATAGCACGTGGGCGATTCTGGCGGACCGAATCATGGCGCCGCGATTGGAACCAGCTGAAGTCGAGCTGGTGCGCGAGCAGTTTGTGCAGGCGGTCGCGCAGCGGAAGGATTCGCCGGACGCGCTCCTCGACTTCCTCGCCGACAGTATGGCGTATACGGGGCATCCGTATGCGCTCGAGCCAGCGGGTACTGAAGAAACGCTCAAGAAGATCAGCGTGGCTGATCTCAAGCAGTATCAGGCGTCGCAGATGGTGTCGTCGCGCATGATGCTGGTGGTGGTGGGCAACGTGTCGCGCAGCAAAGTCGAACGGCTGGTGCGCGAAACGATTGGCCGACTGCCGCGGGGCAACTACGCGTGGTCGTTGCCGCAGGCGCCAGCGGACCTGCCGGGCGCGTATGTGATCGCGAAGCGCGATGGTCTCCCCACGAACTATCTGCAGGGGTGGTTCCATGGGCCGCAGGCGACGAGCAAGGACTACGCGGCGCTGCGTCTGGCGTGCGCGGTGCTGTCGGGTCGCTTGTTCGGTGAAGTGCGTCAACGTCGCAATCTCACCTACTCGGTGAGTGCGCCGTTTGAAGAACGCGCCTTCTCGGTGGGTGGACTGTACGTGACCACCACGCAGCCGGATGAGGTGCTGGCGATCATGCAGCAGCAGGTGCGGTCGCTGCAGGAAGGGACGATCACCGACAAGGGGCTCGAGCTGCTGGTGCAGCAGTTCATCGTGACCTACTTCCTCGACAACGAAACGAACGCCGACCAGGCCAACATGCTGGCGCGTGCTGACCTCTATCAGGGCGACTTCCGCCGCGCGACGCGCTTCGTGGACGAACTGCGCGCGGTGACGCCGCAGGATATCCAAAATGCGGCACGCACCTACATGAAGCAGATCCGCTGGGCCTACGTTGGCGACCCGAATCGGGTGACACCGGCGCGGCTCCTGCGTTTCTAGCACATCGGGCGCGGGCGGGCTATATCACAGGAGCGTTTTTCCGTTCCCACCGTCCGCGCCCTCCATGTCCGATTCGTATTCGCGCCGCGATTTCGTCGGCGATTCTGCCAAGCTCGCACTTGGCGCCATGATCGTGCCCCGCGTCGTGCTTGGCGGGCCCGGTTACACCGCCCCCAGCGACAAGCTCAACATCGCCTGCGTCGGTATTGGCGGCATGGGCATGAACAACATGGCGCAGGCCGCGCAGACGGAGAATATCGTCGCCGTCTGCGACGTGGACTTCGCGTATGTCGAGCGCGGCATGGAAGGTCGCCTCAAGCCGCGTCAGGGTGAGCCCTCACCGCAGAACGTGATCCTGGGCGAGCAGTACAAGAAGGCGACGAAGTACGCGGACTTCCGCGAGATGCTGTCCAAGCAGAAAGACATCGACGCGGTGATGATCGCGACGCCGGACCATCTGCACGCGACCATCGCGCTCGCCGCGATGCAGCTCGGCAAGCATGTCTACGTGCAGAAGCCGCTCGCCTACTCGGTGCATGAAACACGGTTGCTCGCCAAGGCGGCGGCGAACAATCCGAAGCTCGCGACGCAGATGGGCAACCAGGGCCACTCGGGCGAAGGCACGCATCGGGTGCGCGAGATCGTGGCCTCGGGAATCCTGGGCAAGATCAAGGAAGTGCACGTGTGGACCGACCGTCCGGTGCGCTACTGGGCCCAGGGCATTCCGCGTCCGCGCGCCGCGGGCGCTCCGACGCCAATCGCGAATCCGCGTCCGCAGTGGAACATGGGCACCGTGGATGCCGCCGTGCGCAGCGCGATGGCCGCCAACGACACGACGCCGCCTCCCGGCTTCAACTGGGATCTCTACCTCGGCCCCGCGCCGGAGATTCCTTATCACCCCGCCTATCATCCGTTCGCCTGGCGTGGATGGATCGACTTTGGTGTGGGTTCGATTGGCGACATGGGCG
Organism: uncultured Gemmatimonadaceae bacterium; assembly: GCA_966112585.1. Lineage (GTDB taxonomy): Bacteria > Gemmatimonadota > Gemmatimonadetes > Gemmatimonadales > Gemmatimonadaceae > Gemmatimonas. The sequence goes on along the minus strand of CBHWDN010000044.1, from coordinate 20,640 downwards.
CGCACTTGATGGATGCGCCGTTCATCGCGCTCGATCTCGATACACCCACGAGCATCACGGCGAGTTCAAGTCCGTGGGGTGGTGGCAATCAAACGCCGGCCTCGTATCCGATGGCGACGTTCGTGCAGTACGAGTACGCGGCCAAGGGCAAGCGTGGCCCGGTCAAGCTGTACTGGTACGACGGTGGCCTGATGCCGCCGCGCCCGGACATGCTTCCCGATGATCAGCCGATGGCCAACCCGGGTTCAGATGGTGGCGGTGGCGTATTCATTGGCGAGAAGGGGATCATGTTCTACGAGACCTACGGCAACAAGCCGCGGGTCTATCCCGAGAAGATCGCCAAGAAGGCGGAAGAGCTGCCGAAGACACTGCCACGCATCACCGTGTCGCACGAGCTGAATTGGATTCAGGCCGCGAAAGGTGAAGCCAAGTCGAGCTCACCGTTTTCGTACGCGGCGCCGCTCACCGAATCGATGTTGCTCGGTATCGCCGCATTGCGTGCGGGTCAGGGTCGCCGTGTTCGCTACGATGGCAGCAAGATGGAGTTCACCAACGCGCCGGATGCGAATCAGTATCTGACGCGCGTGTATCGCAGCGGTTGGGAGCTTCGATAGCGCGTAGTGAGAAACGCTACTCGCGAGTGACGGCGCGTTCGATTCGATCGAGACGCTCTTCAACGCGACGTAACATCGACACGAGTTGATCATCAGCGGTACCGGGGCTTTGCGCCGGTGCCGCTGATGTCGTTACGGGCGGTGTTGCGCGAGCGCGCGCAGGAGCGACCGTGGAGGTGCCGCTGAAAGACGTCGTTGCCTGACCGTCGGAGATTCCCAGAAACCAGGCGCCCGCTCGTGATTGCCACAGGCGACGAAGCCACTTTTCTTCGCGCGACGCTTCAAGCGGATTGCGCAACAGCAGCACGAATCCGAAGCCGATCATGATCATGGCACTGACCACCATGATGAGCGCCGGCGGTGTCAGTACGAAGTGCCCATCGACCGAACGGCGCAGCCACAGCCCGCCAGTCATCAACAGCACGGCCACCGCAATCATCACGACTGCCGTGCGTACCGTGCGTTTTCGACGCGCCCGCACAGCCGGATTGGCGCGCAGTTGAGCGCGGCGTTCTGCGCGTTCCTCGAGAATGCCATCGAGTGCGCTGCGAATGTCTTGTGCCGAGAATCCGTCCTCAATCAGGCGCTTGGTTTCACTTCGCAACTGCATCCATCGTCCGACGGTCACGGCGACCAGAACAAACGCTGGCAACGCCACGGCGAGGCCGTTTCGCGTACTCGCCAGCTGATTGGTCGCGACCAGGCCCATCAGCATGGTGAAGACCGACACGAGTATGACGTTCGACGTTTCGGCCGCGAGGACGCGAATAGCCGCCGGAATTTCGGGCGCGGCAACCTGCGCTGCCTCGAGCGCCTCCACCATCGCTTCGGCACTTTCAAACCGTTCGCTTCGATCTTTCGCGAGGCAGCGATCGACGATATCGCAAAGCGAAGCCGGCAAGTCGGCGCGATGCGTGGCCAGCGGCGGCAGTTGCTCGGTGAGCTGACGCACGAGAATGCGCTGGACACTGTCGCCACCGAATGGCACCGCGCCGGTGAGCGCGAAGTAGGCGGTAAGTCCCAGCGAGTAGAGGTCACTTCGTCCGTCGACCTGTTCTGCAGTCGCCTGTTCAGGGCTCATGTACTCAGGCGTGCCCACGACTTCACCCACGCGTGTCATACCTTCGGCAGCCGCCGGTGCAGCGCTGATGGCGCGCGCCACACCAAAGTCCATCAGCAACGCACGGCCAGTCGCGCGCTCGAGCATGATGTTGTCGGGCTTGAGATCGCGATGCACCACACCCCGTCCGTGCGCATACGCCAGCGCGTAACCGACGTCCTGCAGCAGGCGAACGGCATCGCGACGTCCGAGCGGCCCGGTGCGTCGGACGCGATCGGCGAGACTTTCGCCCTCCACCAGCCCCATCACGTACGCGAGCACCTGATCATCGGCTTCCACGCCGTACACCGGCACGATGTTCGGATGTGAGAAGCCGGCCGCGGTGCGCACCTCGCGCAGAAATCGCTCGCGCAACACGGCGTCACCGGCAAACTCGGCGGGCAGTTCCTTGATCGCGACCTGACGATCGAGCTGAAGATCGCGCGCAAGATAGACGGCGCCCATTCCACCGCGGCCGAGCAATCGCTCGATGCGATAACGTCCGTGAAGGCGGGACGCGAGCGAGCTGTCAGTTGGGAGGGCGGTCATGCGCAGAGTATACTGTACATGTCAGCACCGCGCCGGTCTCTCGCCTCCAGAATGCCATGACATCGCTCACTGCCAACGACGCGCCATCGATCACGATCACCGCCGCCGACGGAGCCTCGGCGCGCATTTATCTCGACGGCGCGCATGTGACGAGTTGGATTCCCGCGGGTGGTGAAGAGCAGCTCTTTGTGAGTGCGCGCGCCAAGTACGGGCCGGGACAGTCCATTCGCGGTGGTGTGCCGATCTGCTGGCCGCAGTTTGGCGCGTTCGGTCCGCTCAAGCAGCACGGCTTTGCGCGCGTATCGCGCTGGGAGCTCGTGCGTCACATGCAGGAAGGGCGCGGCGCACGCGCAGTATTTCGCCTGACCGATTCCGACGATACCCGCGCACTCTGGCCGTATTCGTTCAACGCCGAGCTGTCAGTGTTTGCAGAGGCGCGGCAGCTGCGAATTGAGCTCACCGTGAACAACACCGATGCGCAGCCGATCGAATTCACCGCCGCGCTCCATCCGTACTTCCGGGTGAGCAATGCACTTGCCGCCTCGGTGCACGATCTCAGTCATTGCAAGTACCGCGATGCACTCAGACAGGGCGAAGTGTTCGCAGAAGAGAACGACCGCCTCGCGATCACCGGACCAATCGACCGCGTATACTTCGCATCGCCGAATCAGCTCGAGCTGCGAGACGGTCAGCGTAGCGTGCTCATTTCCAAGTCCGGCTTCCCCGACGCCGTTGTGTGGAACCCAGGATCGGTCGGCACGAGCAGCCGCGACGATTTCGTACCCGGCGATGAAATCTCGATGCTCTGCGTTGAGGCCGCGGCGGTAGAACATCCCATCGTGGTACAACCCGGCGAGCGATGGACCGGCATGCAAGAGATGCAAACATCACGTTCGTAGAGGCATAAGCCCTGCACGGCGCAGGGCATGTCCAAGACTGGCTTTTGGCGCCTGCTCCAGCGCACCTACGACGACTTCTCGCGTGATCGCTGCCAGACCATGGCGGCCGCGCTTGCCTACTACACGGCGTTCTCGCTGCCACCGCTGCTGGTGTTGCTGTTGGTGATCCTGGGGGCCGTTACCGACCGGCAAACGATCCAGGATGCCATGAGTGGGCAGATGCAGAATCTCATGGGAGCGAAGGGCGCTGAACAGATCAGCGCCCTGCTCAAGCAGGCGCAACGACCAGAAGGCACCGGATGGCGCACCGCATTGGGCATCGTCGCGCTCCTCTTCGGCGCCACGGGCGTGTTCGGCGAATTGCAGGCGGCACTCAACAAAACCTGGCGTGTCGCACCCGATCCGAAGCAGGGAGGCATTCGCAATTTCGTCGTGAAGCGATTGTTCACCTTCACGTTCGTCATCGCGATCGCATTTCTGTTGCTGGTTTCCCTGGTGCTGAGCGCTCTCATTTCCGCCTTTGGCGCCATCGTTGGGGACATGTTGCACGGCACGCTCAATTCCGCGCTGCTCTTCAGTCTCGATCTCGTCCTGAGCTTTGTCATCTTCACGATTGTGTTCGCGATGACTTATCGCTTCCTGCCCGACGCACGCATCGGCTGGGGCGATGTCATGCACGGCGCGACCGGCACCGCGTTTCTGTTCCTCCTTGGCAAGTTCGGTATTGGTTTCTATCTGGGACGCAGCAATCCCGGCGAGGCATATGGCGCCGCCGGGTCGCTGGCCGTCCTGCTGGTGTGGCTGTACTACTCGTCGATGCTGTTGCTGTTCGGCGCCGAGTTCACGCGAGTCTATAGCGAATCGCGCGGGCACTTTGTTCAGCCGGAGAAGGGCGCCATCCTGATTCCGCGCGAACAGGAGCCTGGCGAGTCCATGCCCGACAAGTTCAAACCCGACGGAAAAGGTGCGACGATGGTGGACTAGAGCTCGGGGCGGTCGAGCAGTCGTTCACCGTGCACTTCGTCGTCTCGCGTAACGCCTTTGCGCCCTCGGAGCTCGCGGCCAATGGCCGCGCGCTCGAGGTCTTCAGGCGAATGCGGTTCCGCACCGAGTCCCATATCGGCGACATCGTCGGCGCGTACATCGGCAAGCGAGATCTCTTCGATTCCGTCGCCGGTGTCTTCGACATTGTCGAGCCGCGCATCCGAGGTCAGCGCACGTGGGAGATCCAACGCGTCAATGGCGTCGGGGTCGTCGAACGCCTCGGCCGTATACTCATCGACGATCAGTCCCTCGTCGTCGCGAACCTGTCCGAGCTCGTCTTCCGGTAGATCATCAGGGCGGCGCTTCTTCATTTCAGGATCTCCATGTCACGGTGTCCAAAGTCGTGGCGGCGTTCGGTCATCTCCTTGAAGCGCTCCATCGCGGTGCGCACCTGACGCTCGGGCGAGGCGCCGAACATCCGCGCCACCAGTTCGCCGAGTTTGCCGGCGGGTGGCTGCGCCTCGAGGGTGACGAATACCTCAGTGCCAGTCCCAGGTGCATCGCGAAACATCACGGTACCGTTGTTCGGCACCTGCGCTGGCTCGATAGCGCGCCAGGCGATCCACTCGTTGACGCGTTCGTCGACAATCTCCGCGTCCCACTCTACCGAGAAGCCCGCAGGTCCCTTGGTGACCCAGTGCGACGTCGTTGGCGTGAGGACATCGACGCGCTGCAGATGCTCCATGAATTGCGGAAGCGTCGAGAAGTCGCGCCAGATCGCGTAGAGCTCCTCTCGTGGGCGATCGATCGTGAGACCGTAGCGCACATCAACACTCCTGTCGCGATTGATGCGTGCCGGGGAGCCATGCTCGTGTTCGTCGCGGGTGGTGACACCCATCGCCGAGTATGCGTAGCAATGGCCGGATGCACCGCGGTGCAGCAATTCGGCGCCCAACAGTGCCGCGCCGAAGCCGGTAGCGCCACGGCGTCGCAATCCCCACGCGGCCAGCACGCCGCCGGCAAGCGCCGACGCCACACGCTCAACGGTGCCGACGTTCACGCGATCGCCCATGCCGCTTTGTGTTCGTGCACGTCGGATTCGCCGGGCATCTTCACGGTTCTGCTCAATCACCTCGTCGAATCCCGCTCGCAGTCCAGTTGCCATGTGTGCCGTCCTCGAGAGTGGTGGATCGGTGCATCGCATGCATCTGCATCGCACGCACGTGCATCGCACGCACGGGCATTGCACCGTGTCTGCTCGCGCTTGGGGGCAAGAATCAGTCCGACCATGAACGCGAAAGCGACCTGTTGTTCGCCGAGATCACACTCACCGGCGAATAACAGGTCGCTTCAGTCAACGTCGGCTATTCGCCGGCGCTGCGCAGCACTACTTCATCGGTGCGGTGCCTTCGATCGGGCGATCGTCAACGAGAATGGCGTCAGCTCGCGCACCCGTACCAGTCACGACGACCGTGTAGGCGTGGCCAGCCATGAACTTCATCTCCTTCTTGAGGAGCTGCTTGCCACTGCCGTCGGCCTTGACGATCAATGTGGTCGTAAGCGGATCCACATCTTTGTAGCCCGCTTCCGACGTCAGGTTCACGTTGTCGAAGATGGGATCGTCTTTGCCCTGGAAGAGCACGTCGATCTCACCAACGCCCGTCACGCCATGAATGACGCGCAGCTTGGCGCGCGTGGTATCGCCGGCGAGCTCGTCATGCAGGACGCGCAAGCGAACGCCGCCGTCCTTCTCAGGCAGCGCTACCAGTGTGTAGCGCGACCCATCCATCATGATCTCATTGTTCGAGGCGATGGTGGTGTCCTTGCCGCCGCCCTGCAAACGGAAGCGGGCAATGTTGTCCGTGATTTCCGTATAGGGCGTAACCGTCTTGTAATCGATGCCACTGAACATCGACTTGTCGTCCGCGGTGACCGACGCGGCGGTGCCCGTGGGCAACGCGTTGATCATGCGGACCATTGATGTGCCGCGCTTCTCCGCGGCGTCAGCCGAGGGAGACGCGAGCCGTCCTTCGGCCGTCGTCGTCTGCACGGCCTCATCATCGACTTTTTCGCCCTTGCAGGCCGCCACCGTGGCCAGCGTGAGCAACAGCAATCCCGTGTGTCGCATGAGAACCCCCGTTGGAGAATGCGTCCGATCCAGCCGTACGATGCCCGTAGCGCAGGCGGACGCTACAACTTTTTCCCGCCGACGAGACTCATGACGAGGGTGACGACAAAGAAGATCAAGAAGACATAGAACAGAATCTTCGCGATCCCCATCGACGTGCTTGCTACGCCGCCGAAGCCGAGGAACGCGGCGATCAGAGCGACAATGAGAAAGCCGAGTGCCCAACGCAGCATGGCGCGCCTCCATCCATAAGCCTGCCGGAACCGACGAGGCCGAATGCCACGTCGGTTGTGCGGCATGGACAAATGCAGGGGCCGTGCCGAACCCGAATCATTTATGTGGCGCGTGACGCGAGCACGGCGCGGACACCGTCCCAGTTTCCGCCAACCGCTCGAAGCGCCACGAGTGCGTGATAGACGAGGTCGGCAACTTCCTCCGTCGCGCGATCCACATCACCATCCACGCACGCGGTTGCGAGCTCGACCGCTTCCTCACCCAGCTTCTTCAGTCGCAGATTGCGGTCGGCCAGCAGACGCTGGGTATAGCTCGGCCGTTCCACAGCGGCGTCAGATGCGGCGCGCGCTCGGATTGTCTCATCGAGCTCGGCGAGCACATCGCTGCGCAATGCCTCGTCGCGGAAGCATGAAGTGGTTCCGTTGTGGCAGGCCGGCCCACGTGGAACGACGCGCGCGAGCACCGCATCGCTATCGCAATCGGCGGTGAGTGACACCACGCGCTGCGTGTTGCCGCTTGTCGCGCCTTTGTGCCAGAGTCCGCGCGTCCGTGAGTGGTAGTGCATCTCGCCAGTGCGGAGGGTGTGCTCGAGCGCTTCGCGTGTTGCATGCGCCACCATCAGCACGACCCCCGTGTTCGCGTTCTGCGTAACCACGGTGACGAGGCCGTTCCCCTTGGCAAAGTCCAGGGAGTCGAGATCGAGCGGTGCGCGATTGGGCGGAGTGGTCATGACGCGGTTCCGGAAATCAGGAGGCGGCGCGATTCGGCGGCGACGGCGGCGTTCGTGGCGATTACATCGCCACCGAACGCCGTATTGTTACCGCGCCAATCCGTGAAGACACCACCGGCTTCTGTGATGATGGGATACACGGCGGCGGCGTCCCACGGGTTCACGACGTCGTCCACCATGATCTCCGCGCGACCGGTGGCGACCAGCAGATAGCCATAGCAGTCGCCCCAGGTGCGCGACACACCACAGGCGTTCGACAGCGCACGCCACGGTTCGCGACGCTGCGTACGCTCGGGGAATCGCTCGTCGGTGATCAGGCAGGTTGCGTCACGCAACGATGCGACCGTCGACACCGACGCGCGCGAGCCATTCCACCAGCACCCTTCGCCGGGTGCTGCCGCAACGAGTTCACTCACCGCCGGAAAACAAGCCGCGCCGGCGAGCACCGTGTCGCCTTCGCACACGGCGACGAGGGTGCCCCACAGCGGCACACCGCGCACGAACGCCTTGGTGCCGTCGATCGGATCGAGAATCCAGCGGCGGCGAGCATCACCGCGTTCGACACCGAACTCTTCACCGAAAATGCCATCCTGCGGGAAGCGCTCGCCGATCCATTTGCGCGCTTCCTGTTCCGCGGTGCGGTCGGCGACGGTCACTGGCGAACCATCGCCCTTGGTTTCGACGGCCACCTCCTTTCGATACCACTGCATCGCGATTGACGCAGCAAATTCCGCGACCTCGGCCGCCGCCTGAAGCAAGTTCTCGTTCATGATGGCCTCACGCGGCCGCGCTGCCGGCGACCGTCGTGGGGCGCACGAGAATGCCATGCATCCGCATGACCTCCTTGAGCGCCGAGACGGTGGTCAAGCCGTCATGCAGAATGCCGGCAACGAGTACGGCGTCTGCGCTGGCGATCTGCACCGCGTCAACCAGGTCTTGCGCTTTGCCAGCGCCACCACTCGCAATCACCGGCACGTTCACCGCGCTCGCCACGGCGCGTGTCAGCGCGAGATCGTAGCCACTTCGCGCGCCATCGCGATCGATGCTGGTGAGCAGAATCTCCCCAGCGCCGCGCGCGACGCACTCCTGCGCCCATGCCACCGCTTCGAGCGGTGTCTCTTCGCGCCCACCCTTGGTCCAAACCGTATAGATGCCCTGTGCGTTCTGCCTCGCGTCGATGCTCGCCACTACGCACTGTGCGCCAAAGCGATCGGCCGCTTCGGTCAGTACTGTGGGATTCGACACTGCCGACGAATTGAGCGAGACCTTGTCGGCGCCCGCTCTCAGCGCGCGCGCAACATCGTCGACCGTGCGAATGCCACCGCCAATCGTGAGCGGAATGAATAGCCGTTCCGCGGTGCGCCGCGCGACATCGAGCAAGGTCGCGCGTTCTTCAGTGCTCGCCGAAATGTCGAGAAAGGTGATCTCGTCGGCGCCTTCAGTTTCGTAGCGCGTGGCCAACGCCACGGGATCGCCGACATCGCGCAGACCCACGAAGTTCACGCCCTTCACCACGCGCCCGCCTTTCACATCCAGGCAGACAATGACTCGCCGTGTCAGCATCCGTCAGTTCCGCGCATCGGTGATGTCGAGCCGTACGGCGCCCTTGGTGCTGAACACGGCGCCCGTTTCGGTGAGCGCTTGCCGCACGCAAAAGCCCAGCCCCTTGATAGCCGCTTCAATGATGTGGTGACGATCGAAGCCGCGAAGCACGCGCACGTGCAGCGTGGCTTTCGCGTTGTCGGCGAAGGAGCGCAGAAAGTGTTCGTACATCCTGGACGACACTTTGCCCTTGTAGTACGGTCGGCCGCCCAGATCGAGCACCACCTGCACCAGCGCATCGTCCATCGGCACGGTGCGTTCGCCATAGCGCGCACAGCCGGCGGGTGTGAACGCTGCCACCGCCTGACCAAGCGTGATGGCGACATCCTCAATGAGGTGATGCCGCATGTCGCCGGTCGCTTGCACGTCGAGATCGACACCGGCGTAGCGCGCGAAGGCGACGAGCATGTGATCGAGAAACGGTTCACCGGTGGCCACGGTCGCATTGCCGCTGCCTTCGGTGATCGCAATGCGAATACGCGTCTCTTTGGATTCACGAATCACGACGGTCATGCGCCAAACTCCTCAGCGAGTCGGCGCGGATCGATCGCGCCAGTGTAGAGTGCCATGCCCAACACGGCGCCAGCTACGCCGCGATGCTCGAGCGCCCGCATGTCTTCCAGGCTCGAGATGCCGCCCGAGGCGAACACCGGCCAGGCACTCGCGTCCACCACGTCTTCCATGAGCGAGAGATCGGTGCCCTGCATCTGCCCTTCGAGATGCACGGCGGTGACCAGGACACCGGCGAGCGGCAACTCACGCAGCTCACCCACGAAGTCCACGACATCCATCGGCGAAGTTTCCGCCCAGCCCTGCGTGACAACGCGTCGCTCGCGCACATCAGCCGCAACGATGAGCTGCCCCGGAAAGCGATGGGCCATTTCCGCGCGCCAGTCTTCGTCTTCGACCGCGCGCGTACCGACCACGACCCACGACGCCCCCTCCTCGATGAGTCGCTTGAGGCGATGCTCATCGCGCACACCGCCGCCCACCTGCACCGGGATTGGCGACTCGCGCAGCAGGTCTCGAATGGCCTCGGCGTTCGCGCCACGTCCGGTGGCTGCGTCGAGATCCACGACATGCAGTCGCGTGAAGCCGGCGTCTACCCAGTCACGGGCCACCGCGAGCGGATCATCGAGGCGCACGGCCTCGCGATCGTAGTCGCCTCCCACGAGCTGCACACAGTGGCCGCCGCGCAAATCGATGGCAGGAATCGCGATCATGCTCATACGTCGCTCGTACTCCGGCGCTGTCGCGCCATCATGAGAAAGGCGTTCACGAACGCGACACCAGCGGCGCTCGACTTTTCCGGATGAAACTGGGTGCCCACCACATTCGCGCGTCGCACCGCGGCCGGGAAGCGATCGCCCTCGTGTTCGCTCCAGGCCGTGACGTAGGTGAGTCCTTCGGCGGTCGGCCGTCCGACAAAGCTGTTGGCGTAATAGGCCATGATGAGCTGCGCGTCTTCCAGCAGCGGCTCGTGCACATCACTCACGCTGTTCCAGCCGATCTGCGGAATGCGCTGCGCGGTGAGCCGCTCCACCCGTCCGGGAATGACACCGAGGCCCAACCCCGGACCTTCGTCGCTGCCGTCAAAAAGCAGCTGCATGCCAAGGCAGATCCCAAGGGCGGGCAGTCCGGTGAGGAGCGCGTTGCGCACCACCTCGCGATCGGCGGCGAGACAGGCCGCCGCTGGAGCAAACGCGCCGACACCGGGGAGCACGAGCGCATCGGTACCACGCACGGCACGTGCGGCATCGGCTTCCACGCGAACCGTGGCCGCACCTGCTTCGAGCGCCTTCACCAACGAGTGCAGATTGCCGGCGCCGTAGTCGAACACCGTGACCAGTAGCGGAGCGCTCATGCGGCGGCCCTCGCGGCGTCAAAGGCATCGAGAAACTGTTGCAGCAGTTCCCACGGTCCCACGGAGATGCGCAGTGCGTCGCCGATATGGGGCAACGATTCGAATGGTCGCGCCGCGACGCCGCGCTCACGCAACGCCGCGCCAAAGGCGACCGCGTTCTGCATCGGCACACACACATAGTTGGCCGCCGATGGCAGCGGCGCGTATCCGCGTGCACGAAGGGCATCGGCCAAACGATCGCGATTCGCTACCGCCAGCGCGACATGTTCGCGCACCCACGGCATGCCGTCGCGCACCGCCGACAGCGCGACCTGTTCGGCCATGGCGTTCAGCTTGTACGGACCGCGCGACTTCTCGACATCACGCACCAGCGAAGGCGCGCCAATCGCGTAGCCCACGCGCAGCCCCGCCAGACCGAATGCCTTCGACATGGTGCGAACCACGAGCAGGTTGTCTACTCGGTTCGAGAGATCGACCGCCGACACACCGGCAAACTCGGCGTACGCTTCGTCAACGAACACCACACCGCCTCGCATTTTCATCTCACGCACTGCACGCTCGATCGTGTCACGCGAAACCAGTGTGCCGGTGGGATTGTTCGGCGAGCAGAGATAGAGAATGCGTGGATTGGCCGCGAGAAGCGCGTCGAGATCCGGCTGTTGATCAGCCTGTTCGGTGACGCCCACGTAGCGAAGCCCATTCAACTGCGCGAAGATCGGAATCATCGCAAAGCTCGGCTCCGAACTCGCGATCACCGTGCCCGGCTCACCAAAGGCGCGCATGGCGCTGTCGAGAATGTCATCGGAGCCGCAGCCGGTCACGATGCGATCGGCCGTCGTTCCAACGAAGTCGGCCAAGGCGCTCTTGAGCTCTGCCGCGTACAGCGATGGATATCGCGTGAGCTTCGACACCGGCATGTCGCGCCACACACGCTCCGCCGCTGGCGGCATCCCCCACAAGTTCGTGTTATCGGTGAGGTCGAGCGCCACCGGCGCTCGCTTGGGATCATAGAGCGGCACGCCATCGAAGAGCGCTCGCGCAAAAGCCAGTCGATCCATGTTCGCCGGCACGTTGCTCATGACGCGGTCCTCCAGGCACGGGCGGCGGCGGCATGCGCCGGAAGCCCCTCAGCGTCGGCGAAGCGCGCGACGTCGTCCGACAAACTCGACGCGGCGGCCGGCGTGACCTCCTGCCAGGTGGTCCAGCGTACGAAGTCGAGCGTGGACAAGCCGGAGTAGCGGCGTGCCGCGCCAGCGGTCGGCAGCACGTGGTTGGCGCCGGTCATGTAGTCGCCAAAAGCCACTGAACTCGACGCGCCCACGAAAATGGTGCCGGCGTTGCGCAGCGCCGCGAGGGTTTCCGAGCGAACGCGGTCGCGCACGACAAGCAGCAGGTGTTCGGCGGCCCATTCGTTTGCAAAGCGAACGCCGGCGTCCATGGAGTCGACGCGCACGATGCCACCGCGTGCGGCCAACGCCTGCCGCACGATATCCGCGCGCGGTGCGACTTCGAGCTGCTCGCACAACTCACGCTCGATCGCGATCGCGAGCGAGTCCACCGGACCGGCGTCAGCGACAAGTACGGCAATCACCGCCGCATCCGGATCGTGCTCCGCCTGTGCCATCATTTCACGCGCAATGGCACTCGCATTTGCGGTCGCATCCGCCAGTACCAGCAGTTCACTCGGTCCCGCCGGCGAATCGATCGCCACATCGCCGACCAACTGACGTTTGGCCTCGGCAACCCAGGCGTTGCCAGGTCCCACAATACGATCAACGCGTGGCACCGACGCGGTTCCAAGCGCCATCGCGGCGATCGCTCCGGCACCACCAATCGAGAAGACGCGATCGACGCCAGCCAGTGCAGCGGCCGCAAGCACGACATCCGACGGCGCGCCATTCGCACTCGGTGGCGTGCAGACAATCAATTCACGCACCCCCGCAACACGCGCCGGCACGGCGCCCATGAGCAGGGAGCTCGGATACGCCGCACGACCGCCGGGTGCGTAGATGCCCACGCGCGACAGCGCGTCGGGGCGACGCACTACGGTGATGCCCGGCTCCGGCGACACGCGGGTCTCCTGCGGACGAAACGCGCTGTGCACCGCCGCAATGTTTTTCGCCGAACGCTCGAGTGACTGACGCAGTGATGCATCGAGACCGTCCAGGGCGCGCTGCCATGAGTCGCGCGGGACTTCGAGCGATTCGAGCGCCACGCGATCAAAGTCACGTGCGAAGCGCCTGAGCGCCGCATCTCCATCGGTGCGCACTTCGTCGATCATCGCGCTGGTGCTGGTGCGCACTGATGCATCGGTCGTAGAGGATCGATCGCAGAGTGCGCACTGCACATCGGCGTCAAGCGCGTCGAGCGGACCGCGCGCAAACCATGTGAGTCGCTCGCTCATGGCACCAATCGCTCGATGCGCGTCACGAGAATTCCCTCGGCGCCGATGCCACGCAGCTGCGAGATCGTGCGGTAGATGGTGTTCGCACTCACGACCGCATGTACCGCCACAAATCCACCCGAGTCGGCGATGTCGATCACCGTGGGGCCGTTGAGCCCGGGCAGCACCTGACGCACCGCCTCGAGCGAGCTGCGCGGAATGTTCGCCATGAGATAGCGCTGACCGCGGGCGCGAATGACCGAGGCGAGCGCAGTCACGAGATCATCGAGATCGCGACCGCGATCGTTGGCGCCGGGTGGCGGAAAGCCCACTGCGGTAATGAGGTGCGCCGACGAACGCAGCACCGTATCGACCTCGCGGAGGCCGTTCACCCGCAGCGTGGATCCGGTCGACGTGAGATCGACCACCACATCGGCGATCCCCAGGTGCGGCGCAATTTCAGCGGCGCCAGACACTGGCACGACTTCGACTGGTCGGCCGGCGTCGGCAAAGAACCGGCGGGTGATGTTCGGAAAAACCGTGGCGACGCGAACCGGGCGGCCGTCGCGGCCGATGTCTTCGACCGACCGGATGCCGCTGTCGTCCTTGGCGGCGACTACCAGGCGACACTTCCCGAAGCCCAGATCGAGGTGGCTCTTGAGCTCCCGACCGGACTCGCTGACCAGATCCCAGCCGGTCACCCCGACGTCAGCGGCCCCATCCGCTACGAACTCCGGGATGTCCTGGGCGCGCACGAAAATTGCTTCGAATTCGCCGCCGAGTGAGGCGGTCAGGGCTCGCTCGCCAGAGGAGCGCACCTCGAGGCCGGCGTCGTTGAAGAGGTCTCGGGTGTCCTCGGACAGCCGGCCTTTGTTGGGAAGCGCGATACGGAGCATGGGAGTCGCAGGAAGCGGAAAACGCAGGGGACAAAAACGAAAAAGCCCGTCCAGATGGACGGGCCGCAGGTCGTTCGGGTGCAGGTCTGGTGGCGCTACTTGCCGGCCGTCCTGATCACGCACAAAACGCCCCGACCCGTCTGGCCGTGGCTGCGATGCGCATGATGATGGATGGGGCGGCGGTTCTGCATGATGGCGGAGCCTAGTCGGCCCGGTCCTGAGCGTCAAGACGGTCTTCCCTGACGTAACGGCCCCGGGGACTTGGCGATGGACTAGCTTGTGAATAAGTTCACAATGCTCGCAGGGCCCTGCGGGCACAGGCTTTTCGGCCTGGTTAGAAGGAAATTTCCTGATAGGCTCTGGAGGCCTCTCGACATGCGGTTTCTCGGCTTTGCGGTGGTGACCGGCGCGGCGATCGTGCTCGGCGCGTGCGGTGGTGGTGAGAAGGCGGCGACGGATACGGCGGCGGCTCCGGCGGGCGCCACGACGGCGGCTCCGGCCCCGGAAGCGGCTCCGGCTGCGGCGGGCGCGATGGCCCCGATCACGGGCACGACGCACGAAGTGAAGATGATCGGCGACGGCACGGGCTATAAGTTCGAACCGGCCGAACTGACGATCAAGCAGGGCGACGGCGTGAAGTTCACGATGATCAGCGGCGGCCCGCACAACGTGGCGTTTGACCCGGCCGCGGTTCCGGCCGCAGCGAAGGCGCAGCTCTCGGCCAACATGCCGGAGCAGGCGGGTGAACTTTCGGGCAAGATGCTGCTCAACGCCAACGAGACGTACACGATCTCGTTCGCGGGCATCCCGGCTGGCACGTACGATTTCCACTGCACGCCGCACCTCGCGATGAACATGAAGGGCAAGATCACCGTCCAGTAATCGGACGGCGATCACATCGCTGGAAGACGGGGGCTGGCGCAACGCGCCGGCCCCCGTCTGCTTTTCGGAGTGACTGCATCACCAGATCGCATTCGATGGTTGACGGCGCGCACGGCCAATGCCTCGCGTCGTGCCTTGATCATTGCCAGTATCGGCGCGCTGGTCGTCGTCGTGGCGTTGTTGACGTTCGTGCTCGTGCCGCGCCGCGCCGACCGTCAGCTTTCGAGTGCCCTCGCCGCACTTCCGCCGCTCAGCGACACAGTGCCGATGCGCGCCGCACTCGATGGTGCGCAGCGCAACGCCGAACGCGCGACCGCACAACTCGCCGCAGCGCGCGCAACAGCGCAATCGATTGCGCCATCGTCGCCGACTGACTCCTTGCACGATTCGCTCACGGGTACGGCGCCAATCCCCCGGAACGCTGCGCCATCTGCGCGCGCGGCTGCCGACAGTATTGCCGCACTCGAACAGCTGCTGCTGCGCGCCAGGCAGTCACCCCTGGTGGAGAGCTATCGTGCGCTCGTGGCATCGTCTGCTCTGCGTGGCGATACGCGCGTACGCAGCACGCTCGACACCATTGAAGCCCTGAATCGCGAACGCGAAGCCTCGGCGGCTCTGGGTGGACCCGACGCGCGCTACGCAGCGCTGACGGCTCGACTGACTGCGCTGGGTCAGCGACTCGAACGACTTGCCGAAGCCGAAGTCGCCCGACGTCGTGCACCTCTCCAATCGCTCGACAGCACACGCGCCGCGGACAGCACCAACACCGCATCGCTGCTCGCGGTGTCGTTACCGCCCGACACCGTGCTCGAGTCGGCGGTGACGCGTGCCAACGCCGATGTTGCCCATGCCGATTCGGTGCTCAGCGCCGCGCGGGCGCGAAACGCCGAGCTGATCGCGCGACAGGAAGCACTGCGAGCCACTGCGCAGGCACCCATTCCACCGCTGGCGATGCTGCTGGCCGCGATGGTGCTCGGACTCGTGATTGGTTTCGCCGTCGTGTTGCTGCGCGAAGTTCGCAACCCAACCGTTGGCACCGCCGACGAATTGGCCGCGCTGACTGATGCGCGCGTATTGGTGCACGATGCCGACGCACTCACCACCACATCGGTGACCACCTGGGCATCACTGCACTACGCGCTGACGCCCCTCAACGACGTGGCCGTGCGCGTGGTGATCGTGGCCGACCGCCCGCTACTCGCCGAGACGGTTCGCAAGGAGCTCGCCCGACTGGCGAACGAGCTCACGGTCACTGCTGCCGTCAATACTCGTTCGCTTCCGGACGACGCCGAAGTGGTGCTGGCGGTGCGTCGAGGTGTGAGCACACTCAAATGGTTTTCAGACACGGTAAGCGCCGCCCGTTCCGCAGAGCACCGTATCCGCACGGTCATTCTCTGGGTCGGCCAGGTCCCGTTAGAGTAGATCCATGTGGGCAGACACCCTTCTCATCCTCGAACGAGGACATCTACAGCGCCTGGCGCTGTGGGCTGCGCTTTGTGTACTGAGCGGCACCACGCTTCTCGCGTGGCTCACCGTTCGGCGCGCCGCCGCGCCGTTGCTCAAACACTTCGCCATTCAAACGGCGGCGTGGGGCGTCATCAACATCGGCATAGTGGCGTGGGCGTGGCGTGGGCTCGCGGTGCGCGATTTTGCCGGTGCGCAGCAGCTGCTCAACATCCTTTGGCTCAATTGCGGGCTCGATACAGGCTACGCGGCCGTCGGGGCGACGATGGCCCTGTTGGCCTGGCGTTGGGGGCCGCGGCAAGGCGTTCTGGGCGCCGGATTGGCGATCATCGTGCAGGGGCTGGCGCTGTTGCTCCTCGATTTGCGCCTGATTCTGCTCATCGGCCCGCTGCAGTAACCGCGCGCTGTCCTGCATCTTTCAGGGACCATGGAACCAGTCATTCCGGATATGCGCGAAGTACCGCGCGCCGAGGCGTACGCGCGCCTGCATGAAATGCAGGAGCTGTTACTCGAAGGAAGCACCGACGCCATCGCGGGGATGGCGACTGTGAGCGCGCTGTTGCATCTCGCGTTCGGTCATCTGTGGACGGGCTTCTATCGCGTTGTCGAAACGGACGCGTTGCTGCGTGTTGGACCCTATCAGGGTTCGCTGGGGTGTCAGGAGATTCGTTTCGGTCGCGGTGTCTGCGGCACCGCGGCAGCCGAGCGTCGCACGGTGGTCATTCCCGATGTGCACGCATTTCCGGGGCACATCGCCTGCGACGCGCGCTCACGCAGCGAAATCGTGGTGCCGGTCTTCGATCCCCGCGGCGCACTGCTGGCGGTGCTCGATATCGATTCGCCGGTGCTCAACGCATTCGGTGACGATGACGTCGCCGGTCTCGAAAAGATGGTGGCTTGGTTTGCCCGCGCGCCGTATGTTCCGGGTCCCGCTGGGCAGCACGCCTGACCTTCGCGTTCCCCTCGTTCCGTCGCACTGACCAGGACATGACCGGGTACTCCGATCGGATCAACCACGCGTTCGCGTTCGCAGCGAAGCATCATGACCAGCAGGTGCGAAAGGGCACGCGGTTGCCGTATCTCACGCATCCGGCCAACGTCGCGATAATTCTCACGCGCTACGGCTGCAGCGAAGACGCGGTGGTCGCCGGCATCCTGCACGACGTCGTCGAAGACACCGTCCGCGATGGTTGGACACAGGAAATGCTCGAGGAGCGCATCGGCCGCAAATTCGGCAACAGTGTCCTCGACACGGTGCTCGCGGTCACGAAGCGCAAAGTCGACGAAGACGGCATGGAACTGTCGTCAGACGAACAGAAAGACGACTACCTCGAACGCCTCGCCCTCGCGAGCTCCGAAGCACTCTGGGTGTGCGCGGCCGACAAGGTGCACAACGCCAATTCGATTCTGTCGGACTTGCGACGCACGTCGTTCCCGGAGACGGTGTGGGGCCGCTTCAACGCCGGCCGCGACGGCACAGTGAAGTACTATCGCCGCGTTGCCGAGCGACTGCGCGAGATCGGATTCAATGAGAGCATCGTTGACGAACTGGAAGCGGCCGCGGCGGGGTTAGAGACGGCGGGAGCGTAGTCACTACTGGATGTGCATACGCGCGCGTGTGCCGGTTTACTGGCACTGCACTTTAGGAGTCAGGGCGTAGCAGTCAGGGAGGAGCTGTCGCAGCGACCTACCGCTACGCGAACTCCCTCCTGACTGCTACAGCCTGACTCCTAAAATTCCTTGTGAGTGACCAGCGCAGAGCCGCAGCCGCACCACAAGCAGTTAACGGCTCTGGTACGTGCGCTCTACGTACTCGTTCAAAATGCCGAGAAACTCCTTCACGATCGCATCGCCCTTGAGCGTCGTGAACAGTTTGCCGTCCACATACACCGGCGCTTTGGGTTCTTCGAAGGTGCCCGGCAATGAAATGCCGATATTCGCGTGCTTCGACTCACCTGGTCCATTCACCACGCAGCCCATGACCGCGACTTTCATGTCGACGACGCCCGGGCGTGATTCGCGCCAGAGAGGCATCTGCTCGCGCAGATAGCCCTGGATGTCTTCCGCCATGTGCTGGAAGAAGGTGCTCGTGGTACGACCACAACCCGGGCACGCCGTCACCTGCGGCGCGAATGAACGCAGCCCCAATGACTGCAGGATCTGCTGCGCGACATACACTTCTTCGCGGCGGTCGCCGTTCGGCTTGGGTGTGAGTGAGACGCGAATCGTGTCGCCAATCCCTTCGCTCAAAAGAATCGCGAGAGCGGCAGACGAGGCCACGACACCCTTGTGTCCCATGCCGGCTTCGGTGAGCCCCAGATGCAGCGGGTAATCGCAACGCGCCGCAAGACGGCGATAGCACTCCACCAGGTCTGGCACGACCGAAATCTTCGCGCTCACGATGATATGATCGTGCGGCAGTCCCACCTCTTCGGCGAGGGCGGCGGAACGCAGCGCGCTTTCGAGCATCGCGTCCATGTAGACGTCTTTCGCATCGCGCGGCGTCGATGACGCAGCGTTCGCGTCCATCATGCTGGTGAGCAGATCCTGATCGAGCGACCCCCAGTTCACGCCAATGCGAACCGGCTTGCCATGATCGATCGCGGCCTGAACGATCGTGGTGAAGTTCGCGTCGCGATGCTTCGAGCCGACGTTGCCGGGATTGATGCGATACTTGTCGAGCGTAGCGGCCGCCTTCGGGAACTTCGTGAGCAGCAGATGGCCGTTGTAATGAAAGTCGCCAATGAGTGGGACATCGAGTCCGCGATCTTCGAGGCGCTGACGAATTTCCGGCACGGCCTGCGCGGCTTCGTCGTTGTTCACCGTAATGCGGACCTTCTGCGAGCCCGCTTCAAACAGCTCGGCCACCTGATCGGCCGTGGACTTGGCGTCGGCGGTGTCGGTGTTCGTCATCGATTGCACGACCACCGGCGCCGAGGAGCCCACGGGGACGCCGCGGACTTTGACTGTGACGCTGGGGCGACGATGACCGAAACCAGATGCTGACGACACGTGATGATCCAGGTGTGAGTGTGACTGAAAGCTAGCGGGCGCCCGGCGCGCTCCCCAAGTTGACGCCATGGACGAATCCTCGACCCCCTCCAGCGAAACGCCCGAAGAATCGGCCCCGGCCCCCGTGCAGCCGATGGCGCCGCGCAAAGGTTTCTTTCGGCGCCATTGGCTGCTCACGATCCTCTTCCTGATCGTTGGCTTACCCGTGTTCGGTGTCGTCGCCTGGTCGGCGGCGGCCCTCAATTGGAGCTATTCGAGCGGCAAACGCGCCGGCTACGTGCAGAAGATTTCACGAAAGGGCTTCGTTTGCAAAACTTGGGAAGGAACCCTCTATACCGATATCGCCAAAGGGTTTCGCTCGGACAGTTTTTCCTTTTCGGTGCGCAGCGATTCGGTCGCCCATCGCATCGAAGAACTCAGCGGCAAGCGAGTTGCAGTGGAATACCAGCAGCACATCGGGGTACCAACGTCATGCTTCGGTGAAACCGAGTATTTCGTCACCGGTGTGCAGCTGATCCCGGAATAGCCGGGGCCAGTCGTATCCAGCAATGGACACTACTGGATTTCTATCTCATCTCGGAGGTATCGGATGACTCGTGCCTTGCGCATGATTGGCCTGGCCGCGGCTATCGCGGCGCCCACGCTTCTTGCTGCCCAGTCCTCGTCGAACAACAAGCCGATTTCGTTCGGCATTTCGGGCGGAGCTTCACTCCCCACGGGCGATCTCGGCGACGGAGCCGAAAGCGGGTTCGTCGTGGCCGGTCACGTCTTCCTCAAGCCCGCGTCGATGACCAACGCGCGTTTCCGCGGCGATGTGGCCTACGACAAGTGGGGCTCGAAGAACAGCGGCAATACCGACGTTCGCAGCTTGAGCTTTGTCGCCAACGCATTGTATGACTTCCCGTCAACGTCGATGGTGCGCCCGTATCTGATCGGCGGTGTTGGCCTGTACAACACGAAGGCCGTCTTTGACCTCGGTACGACCACTGGTTCAACGAAGGGCGAAACGAACGTCGGTATCAACGTCGGTGGCGGTTTGACGTTCAAGATGACCGGCTTCGATACGTTCGTGGAAGCCAAGTACACGAACGTCTTTGCTGACAACAGCATGTCGTGGATTCCGATCTCGTTCGGAGTACGCTTCTGAGACGCTAGTGGCGGTACGCGGATAGACCGCTAACGGCCAGTACAGAGAACAGAGTGCGGGGTGGGGGGGGTGTTGGGGGGCACGACCCAGGACCCCCCCCCCCCCCCCCGGGTGGGGAAAAAGACGGTGTGGGGGACCGGGCGGAAGCGGGGG
>CBHWDN010000043.1:0-26448 GCA_966112585.1 uncultured Gemmatimonadaceae bacterium | reverse complement strand
GGGGCGGTGTCCTGGCCCCCCGCCCCACCCCTCGACTCTCTCATGTGCTCAACGTTTTTGCTTCGCAACGCGCCGCTACGAGCGCTGCTCGTGATTGGAAGCGTGTGGCCGCACTCGGAGCGCGTGCTGGAGGCTCAGCCGCGCTCCTCGCCGCCGCCCACGCGCGCTTCGCAATCACGGCCGCCCGAAGACGGCTCGGAGCTCTGGCTCCGCTATCCCCGGATCGCGGCCGCGAGCCGGGCGCGCACTGTGGCGCGCAACATGACACAGGTAGTCGTTAGCGGAGGCAGCGCAACTCTCGACGCGGTACGAAGTGAATTCGCCCGTGCGACTGTCGGCCTCTTGGGCGCCTCGGCGCCGCTCGCCGACGCGGTAACGCGTGATGGCGCGATTCTCGTCGGCACCCCGGCTACGTCGCCGGCGATTGCCACACTGGCGCGCACCGGCTCAATCCAACGCGCGCTTGATTCGCTCGGCACCGAAGGGTTTCTCATTCGGTCGACGGCCGTTGCAGGACACCGGGCCACGGTGATCATGGCGAACACCGAGGTCGGCGCGCTGCATGGCACCTTTGCATTTCTGCGCGCGGTCAACAGCGAGCAGTCGCTCGACCGCTTCGCCATAACGAGCACGCCACGCATCGCGCGCCGCGTACTCAACCACTGGGACAATCTCGATCGTTCCGTTGAGCGAGGATACGCCGGCAAGTCGATCTGGGATTGGGACCAGCTACCGAGCGCGCTCTCCGACTCCACGCGTCAGCGCTACATCGACTATGCGCGCGCGAACGCCTCGCTCGGACTCAACGGCACCGTACTCACGAACGTGAATGCGAATGCCACGGTACTTTCCGCAGCGTATCTCGAAAAAGTTGCCGCGCTGGCCGACCTTTTTCGGCCGTACGGCATTCGCGTCTATCTCACCGCGCGCTTCTCGGCGCCCATGGAACTCGGGAAGCTCTCCACCGCCGACCCGCTAGACGCTGTGGTCAGGCAGTGGTGGCGCGACAAGGCGCGCGAGATCTACGCACGTATTCCGGACTTTGGCGGTCTGGTGGTGAAGGCCAATTCCGAAGGACAGCCCGGCCCGCAGGATTACAAGCGCACGCATGCCGACGGCGCCAACATGCTCGCCGACGCGCTCGCGCCGCACGGGGGCCTGGTCATGTGGCGCGCCTTCGTGTACAGCAACGAAACACCGGTTGATCGCATCAAGCAGGCTTACGACGAGTTCACGCCGCTCGATGGGCAGTTTCGCGACAACGTGATGGTGCAGGTCAAAAATGGCCCGCTCGATTTTCAACCGCGTGAACCGTTTCACCCGCTGTTCGGCGCGATGCCCAAAACGCCGCTCGTGATGGAGTTTCAGATCACGAAAGAGTATCTCGGGCAGGATACGCACCTCGTCTATCTCGGTCCGCTGTTCGAGGAAGTCCTGCACGCCGACACCTACGCGCGCGGCAAGGGATCGACCGTGGCGAAGGTCATCGACGGATCGCTGCATGGGGCGCGGCTGACCGGTATCGCCGGTGTGGCGAATATCGGCACCGACAGAAACTGGACCGGATCGGTATTCAACCAGGCGAACTGGTATGCGTACGGCCGGTTCGCCTGGGATCCCGCACAATCATCGGGCGCGATCGGCGAAGAATGGATTCGTCAGACGTTCACCAACGACGCGTCGGCGGTGCGCACCATTCGCCACCTGATGATGATATCGCGCGAAGCCGTCGTGAATTACATGACGCCGCTCGGTCTCGTGCACATCATGGCGAACGACCATCACTACGGACCGGGCGCATGGGCGCGACTGCCTCGCGCCGACTGGACGCCGGCGTACTATCACCGCGCCGATTCCATCGGTCTCGGTTTTGATCGTACCGGGAAAGGCACCAACGCCGTGTCACAGTACGCGGCATCCGTGCGCGATCGATTCGCGTCGCGTGCCGCTGTGCCTGATTCGCTGTTGCTGTTCTTTCATCATGTGGGGTGGGGCGAGCGACTCGCTTCCGGACGCACCCTCTGGGATGAACTGGTCCATCGCTATGACGCTGGCATCGACTCCGTTGCCGCAATGCAGCGCGCGTGGAACTCGGTAGCGACCCAGATCGATTCGACGCGCTTTGCGGGCACACGGTCGTTCCTCGCGATCCAACTTGCCGAAGCGCGTTGGTGGCGCGATGCGACGCTGCAGTACTTCCAATCATTCTCGCATCGCCCATTTCCGCCGGGCGCGCGCGCGCCCGATCATCCGCTCGCCTTCTACATCGGGCTGCGTTGTCCGCCCGATCGCACCAAACCGCGCTGTCCGGCCTTGCCGTGATGCGTTCGGCTACCTGATCTCCGCCGTTCGGACTCTCTGTCGCCGTCACTCCCCGTTCGAATTTCCGTCATGTCTTCCCGCTCCAACTACGCAGCGCGCCCGCAGGACCATTTCACATTCGGCCTGTGGACGGTCGGCAACATCGGTCGCGATCCATTTGGCGATGCGGTGCGCGCGCCGCTCACCGCGCCGTATATCGTGCGCAAACTCGCAGAGCTTGGCGCGTATGGTGTGAATTTTCACGACGAGGACCTCGTTCCGCGCGACGCATCGGCCGCTGAGCGAGACCGACTGGTTCGCGAATTCAAGGCCGCGCTGGACGAGACTGGTCTCAAGGTGCCGATGGCGACCACGAACCTGTTCAGCGATCCCGCCTTCCGCGATGGCGCGTTCACCAGCAACGACGCACGGGTTCGCGCCTACGCCATTCAGAAGGCAATGCGTTCGATGGACCTTGGTGTTGAACTGGGCGCCGAGATCTACGTGTTCTGGGGCGGACGCGAGGGCGTGGAGACGAACGCCGCGAAGGACCCGCGTTCAGCAGTCGCGTGGTATCGCGAAGCGATGGATTTTCTGTGCGACTATTCGAAGTCGCAGGGCTACTCCTACAGATTTGCACTCGAGCCCAAGCCGAACGAGCCACGCGGCGACATTTTTCTTCCCACCATCGGCCACGCGCTCGCGTTCATCAATACGCTCAAGCATCCGGAGATGGTGGGGGTGAATCCGGAAGTCGCACACGACACCATGGCCGGACTGGATTTCGTACACGGGGTCGGTCAGGCGCTCGATGCGGGCAAGCTCTTTCACATCGATCTCAACGCGCAGAAGCCCGGTCGTTACGACCAGGATCATCGCTTCGGCAGCGAGGATCCCAAAGGCGCGTTCTTCCTCGTGAAGCTGCTCGAAGACGCGCAGTACCGGGGCATGAAGCATTTCGACAGTCATGCGTACCGTACCGAAGACGAAGCCGGTGTGTGGGCCTTCGCCGGGGGCAGTATGCGCACCTATCGAATTCTGCAGGAGAAGGTCGCGCAGTATCACGCCGACGCCGACATCCAGGCGTGCCTCGCCGAGTTGCGCGACCGGGGTGCCACGCAGCTGGGTGCAATGGGCGCGTTCACCGCCGACAAGGCTGCGGCGCTCAAGGCGCAGGATTTCGATTTGCCGTCGGTCCGCGCGGCGGGGTACGCCTACGAACGACTCGACCAGCTCACGATGGAGCTGCTACTTGGCGTGCGCTGAGGGAGCGCAAACGGGACGTCAGGGACGCAGCGCGTAGCCGGTGGGAAGGCGGGCTACGCACAGCAAACGCCCAGTCTTCGGTGAAGGCTGGGCGTTTGTTGTTTGGGCGAGGCCAATAGTCTTGCCCCGAAGTCTGGACCATAAGTCTTGAGACGCCTGTCGTTTTGGCGGGCTCCCTGAGGCCTCGCGGCGGGCGCCCTTTTGGCAGCTTAGTGGGGAGGTCAACCCCTTACCACACCGTCTCGCTATGCTTCACGCTCCCATCGATGATCTGTCGATCGCACGGAACCGGACCGCTCAGGAGCTCGAGAACGCCGGCATCGTAGTGCACTCGCGAGTCATCGCGTCCGGATGACTGCGGTTCGAGGCGGTCGCGCGGGACGGCCGACGCGTTTGGGGGTCACCTCCGCTGGCATCGGCGCGACTCCGGTCGTGTCTGAGCCAGCGGTGTACTAACGCGGCCAAGAATCGCGGCAATGCTAGTTCGGCGGGATCTCCACCTCGGCAATCTCCTCGAGATTGTCCGCAGCGTCGCGCAGCTCCGCGCAATTGCCGAGCGAGGCAAACTGTACCTCCGAAATCGCGTCGTTTGCCGTTCGAACGTTAGACTGTGCTTCCTCTAGCGCGCTCCTCAGTTTCAGGATTTCGGCCGCTCGGTCCTCGACCTGCGCCGCCAATTCTTGCTCGTGTTCCGAGGGACCGCACGCGGCGACGGTGACCACCGCGACCACGGTCAGGGCGAGACGGGCCACACGTGTTCGTGTCATTTGATGCGCTCCACTGCAATCTCTCGGTCGACGCCATCCACGCGAAGCTTGTATCGCGCACCGGATTTGTAGATGAGGACCTTCGGGCTGTACTTGTAGTGGACGGTGATCCCGGCTCCAACCTGCTGCCAAATCTGCCCATTCTGTAGGCGGAATACTGTATCGCCATCCCACCCCTCGAAATCTCCGTCGATGCGGGATTCGACTACGGCCGGTGTGGCGGTGGGGTCCTCCGAAGGTTGGGGCGCAACCGTAGAGGTGGATGGACTGGACTGCAGCGAGCGCACCTGCAGCTTCTTTTTTTCGACGATCATGAATCCCTGCTTCGGACATACCACGACCGTCGGGTAATAGGCATAGAGATACTCGTACTCGAACTGCACTTGCCAGAGGCTGCCGTCATCGAGGCGGAAGACCTCGTTGTTGTTTCCCATAAAAGGGGCCGGCGTTCGAATGGTCCCTTCGATACACGCGTCGCTCGCGCGGGCGCTCAGCCGAGCCCGGCTGTCCGCCTCCGGCGTCACCCTTGCCGAGCCCTGCCCGCGGACAATGTTGGCGCTCGCTCGTGCCTCCGCGGAGTCCACGCGTCGTCGTTCCGTACCCCAGAGGACCGTCTTGTCGCACAATGCTGCGTACGCGCCGACCAAGCACGTTGCCAGATTTTCGCGACGCTTAGCTGCTCGCACCTGATCTAGCTCTGATGGGGTCAGCTCATTGTAGCGACATAGTGCTTCGTACTTGCCCGCGCTACACGTCGCCAGATTCTCTCGGCGCTCAGCAGCCGCGGTGGCCGCGCGCGCTTCGGGGCTGAGTTCCTCGTAACGACAAAGCGCTCGGTACTTCCCCGAGACACAGGTCTCCTCGTTGACGCGTCGCTCCGAGCGCCGCACCTGCTCGCGCTCCTCGGCCGTCAGCCAGTCATACCGGCACAGCGCTCGATAGCGCCCAGTCAGGCACGTACGCGCGTTCTCCGCTCGCGTCGGCGTGGATTGCGCTGAAAGTGGCCTAGCGCCGCCGGCGAACAGAATTCCTACGAGGAGGCCAAACAGCAGGTGGCTCTGGACACGGGTCACGGGTAGGGCTCCTCGTTCTGATGACCGACACAAATGCGCGATGCTTCGTTACACGTTCCCCGCGACTCGCATCAACTGAAATACTGCGACCAGACGGCACCACTCCGGATGCCTTTTTGCCGAAAACCGTGTGCGGCAGCGTCGCCATCCTTCACTACTTCGCTTCTAACGCATTTTCAGCTCCGGCACCGTCACAAGCCGACGGCGCCGATCACCGCGCGATCCGGAGAACTGGATGCAGATCAAACCCGTTTCGCGCACGCCCTCGTTGGTTGTGAATGAAGTCAAAGAATCCAACGCCCTCGAATGCGGCCATCGCGGCTCGAGGGACCCGTCGGAGCGAGTCGCGCGCGGCAGAAAAGCGGGCGGCGTGAGCCTGGTTTGTCACGCAGCTCGGGTCGGGAATCTCAACGATCATCGTCGCCGTCGGATTGGCTGAATCTCGGAGCACCACGTGCCAGTCACGATCATCCTCCACGATTATATGGGCAACCTGAGCGCGCACGCGATAGACGCGAAGCTCGTGAGGCGGTAGCCGTCTGGCCTGCGGATACGCCATC
This sequence comes from uncultured Gemmatimonadaceae bacterium, assembly GCA_966112585.1. Lineage (GTDB taxonomy): Bacteria > Gemmatimonadota > Gemmatimonadetes > Gemmatimonadales > Gemmatimonadaceae > Gemmatimonas. The sequence goes on along the minus strand of CBHWDN010000043.1, from coordinate 20,481 downwards.
TCAGGTATCGGAAGCTCGTTCAGCGCCGCGACCGTGGTTTCAACAACGCGGCTATCAATAGCCGCCGCATCCGAATCGGCGAGCACCTTCACCGGCCAACGATCCGTTCCGCAGTTCGGTTGAGGCCCGCGGCTTGCCTCAGCCTGCCGAGTACAAACGAATCCACTAAGCGCAACGATTGCCGCTATCCGTCGCATCGCCGTCCGTAACCCACACCTTGGCGCTGCCGCCGCCTACCGGGGCTCCGAGAGCCGATCTTGAATCCGATGGCCTCAGCGCGCTCGAGTCGATGAGTGAACGAACAGGCGCTGGCGTAGCCTCCGCGGGCGCGGGCGCCGCGGCAGGCGTACCAACGCGACACGTTCGGTTTGCCGCGATGCAGCTATTCCCACACGGGATGCCCTTCTTACATTGGCGTTGGGCCGATGCGGGGAATGCAACACCAAAGATGATGATTACAGCGGCCGCGAGGCGGGCGATCGTTCGCATGCGAAGGTCGGATTCGGGACAGAGGGTATGTCGCTAGCGGCGACGGCGACCGGAGCTCGATGTGCCACCCTTACTCTTCGTGCTCCCTTTACTCGACGGCTTTGCGCGCGTGTGCGGTGCCACGCAGACACCATCTTTCCGGCAGTAGCCCTTCACCTGGACCACGTCGCCAGACTTCGCTGGCGCGCCGAGTCGGGAGGCGCCAATAGCGCTCGCTGCCCGCGCGGACGAGATGGATCGAACGGCCGCGAACCCCGACGAGTCTAGGTGCACCGCGACGAGCGACCGCTTGTCGCGGCGCAAAAACGCGTTCGCTCCCGCGCTCGCGACAGTCTCTCGAGCCTGCTTCCGCGCATTGAGTGCGTCGGCCGAGAAGCCTTTCAGGGCTTTCTCCCCGACGATGCCAACGCGTTGGACATGCGCGGCATCAACCTCCTCGAGCGCGACATCGTCGAAAAATTGGACATCACCAGGAGGCACGATTTCGAGGACCGGATGTGGCTCAAGCTGCACCGTCCCGCCCGGCGCGCAGGCCCCCAACAGGAAGCCAGCAAGCATCAGTGAACCGACTCGTAGCCCTTTAGGTAATCCCGAATGGACTCTGCACATTTGCATTCTCGTTGACGTGACGGTGAACGACGTGGCTCAAGATCCGCGTCCTACGGGAACGTGCAGGTCAGCGCGTAGGCGGGCGCGACGCTTGGCGTCTTGGTCGCATTCACGGTGTAGTACGCGAGTGCGGTGCCGTTCTTCACAATGACCGGCGGTGTTGACGTGTACGGGTTTCTCGCCGAGAGGCTGCTATACGGACTGCCGTAGGTGCCGTACTGATTGTTGGTGCTCAGCGCCGCATACGGACTCCCGTACTGGCCAAACTGGTTCAACACGGACTCCGAGTCGAAGCGATTCGTAAAGCGCCCGAGATACTTCCCGTCATTCGCGATGATCGAAGCCCCGGCGATGGCCGTGCACACATTCGTCGTCGGGGCTAGTACGGTGACCGTGATACTGGCTTGCCGTCCTTCGACGTTAGCGGTGACCACGGCCGCGCCGGCGGTGAGCCCGGTAATGACCGCGGTGTCCCCGAAAACCTGACCGTCCACGACGGAGAGATTGCTCGAGAACCAGCTGACCGATCGTCCGGTGAGCACATTGCCCTGCGCATCCCGATAGGTCGCAATCAGCGTGCGGAAGTCCCCTGCGAGCATGCTGAACGAATTGGCCGATAGAATCACGGATGCGACGGCCGCGACAGTGACGGTGATAGCGGCCGTGGCTGACTTGCCTTCACTGGTCGCGGTAATCGTGGCGCTCCCCGACGAGACCCCTGTCAGCACGCCCGACGACGAGACTTGGGCAATAGTCGCATTGCTGGTGGTCCAGGCAACCGTTCGTCCCGTCAGCACGTTCTGCAGATCGTCACGCAGCGTCGCTTGCAACGCGGTGGACTGTCCAACCGCGAGGGTGCTCGTCCCAGGAGTGACTTGCACGCTCGCGACAGAAGCCGGTCCGACGGCGAGCGCCACACTGCCCGTCACACCTTCGCTCGTCGCCGTGATCGACGCAGAGCCAACACCGATCGCGGTGACCACACCACTCGCGGAGACCACGGCCACCGATTCGTTCGTACTCGACCACGTGAGCGTGCGACCGCTCAGCGTCGCCCCGCTCGCGTCCCGAATTAGGGCCGTGGCTTGCGTGGTGCGGCCAGGTGTGAGGGTCGTGGAAGCCAGACTGACCACGACACTCGCCACCGGCGGCTGCGTTACCGTAATCGTCGCGCTCGCGCTCCGTCCTTCGCTTGTGGCGGTGATTGTAGCGGTTCCCGGCGCGAGCCCTTGAACGAGCCCCGTCTGGGAGACGGTGGCAATCTGCGACGCACTGGTTGTCCACGTGATTTGCCGACCCGAGAGTGCGGCACCGGCGGCATCGCGAGCGACCGCGGTCGCCTGCACGCTGGTACTCGCCACGATCGACGTAGCTGCGAGGGACAAGCTGATGCTTGCCACGGGCACAGGCGTCACGGTCACGACCTCCGATCCACTGCGCCCATCGGCGGTCGCGGTGATCGTCGCGGTTCCCGCACTCAGCGCCGTTACTGTTCCCGATCCGTCGATGGATGCGACCGTTGGGGTGCTTGAAGACCACGAGACCGTCTTGCCGGAAACGATCGAACCGGTCGCAGTGCGGAGCGTGGCAGCGGCTGTCGTGGTCGCGCCGACAGTTAGCGCGCTCGCGCCAAGCGAAACGTCAACAGAAGCGATTGACGCCACCGGTGGTGGCGCAGTCGTCCCCGCGTCGCTACCACTCCCGCCACAACTAGCGCCACACAGTACCAGCAGCGAGCCAAGGACTCTCCGCGCGATTCGCCTCATACGTCCTCCGATTCCCATCACGTTCTAGCATGACGGCTTTAATAGAATACCTGCATACAACCAAACAACCCGGACGAAGGTAGACGCCGCGCGACGTAATGCAATACAGCAATCACTGCGTGGTTCGTCTCAGCGCACGTTGCGTGCAAGCGCCATCAACGTGCATCAACACGCGCAGGGACGATATGATGGCGCGCGACGGAATACAGTAGCAATTCGGGTTGAACGGTATCCATTGCAGCTGATCCCGAACGCAGCGCGCCATCTACGGCGCGCGAGCGCGGCGGGGCCCGTATGGCGTGTCCCCGGTTGCTGATCCAGTAGGCGGTCCTCCATGGAGAGACGAAGACGGCCGAGCGGTACCGGCAAGCCGGCGGAGCGTTCTTACCGTCCGGGGGATGAGGCGAGGCCGGACTTAACGCTGCTCGATCTTGGGCCAGTGTGGCACGCTCTGGAGATACTCGAGCGACTCGGGGTGCTCAACAAACTCGAGGAGATTTCCCGTTCTTTCGGCTAGGGCCTCACGCACCTCTGCAGGGGTTGCGAAAAAGAACTCTCGTCGGTCGTTCGCCGAGTTAACGCGTCGGCTCCGAAAATGCGCGTGTAAATCCGCTTCAAGCGATACGGCATCTTCCGAAAAGAAGAGCGCATGAACGTCAAACCGAAACGGTACGGAGGCGTCTCCCAATTCCAGCACGCGCTCCATCGGCTCCAACCGGCGCGTCAAGCCGATCTTTACCACGCGTTCCCCGAAGGCACCCCGATTCGAGATGACATAGATATATCCTGCGCGGATGTTCGCGGCGCGGAAGTCGTTCTGAGCAATCGCAGCGTCGACCTCGGCGAGCTTCTGTTCAAGAGCCGAATCACTTGCGCCTGTCTGCTGCAGCTTCTCCAGCACAGTCACGATGTGCGCCCGTTCTTTGTCGAGCTTCTCACGCGCGGCCGCCAATTCTTGCTCGACCCGACGTTCCTCACGCAGCCGTTCGCGTTCTTCGCGCGCCGTTTCCTTCTCTTCCTCACGCTTCACCAGGTAGTCTGCTGTAAGCTCGATCTCCTCGAGCCGGAGGGCGTGAAAGCCGTCAGAGATACGCATCTCCATCATCGCACCAAGGCGCGCGATTGCTGCACGGGACTTCTCGAGCCGCTTACGCGCAGCGCCAATGTTGCTCACGCGGAGGGTTCGGATCACGTTCTCTGCCTCGGCATTGTAGGCCCGCAGCATTAGCGCACGCAGATCCCGTGTCATTGCGCGGCCCTTCGCGAGAGAGCCGTCGAACGTAAACATGTTGGATACTTCGATCGCGGAGCCGGATCGTACGACCTCGGCGATCTGCGTCGAAAGTGCGTCAAGACGGGACCGGTACGCGACCGCATTCTCCAGTGGGTGGTGATACCGGTAGATGCCGACGTCCTGAAGTACCTGCTCATCGTCGTACCGACCAACGGGACCGTCAGCCTGAGCGGCCACGTCCTCTTTCCGTGTCTTTGCCTTGTTCGACTTACGAGTCGGCGCAGCCGGTGTGGCACTCGACAGTTCGCTTGGAGGCGCCCCGGTATTCGACGGCGCGGCGATCACGTCGGGGACGAGCCACAGGGTCCAGCCATCCGGCGGCGGAGGCCATGACGGATCGGGCGTCCATCCCTTCGGCGGCGTCCAATTCGCTGGAGGCTTCGGCCAGTTCGGCGGCGGATTAAATCGCGCTCTCGGGTCGATGCTCATACACGACGCACCCCGGAGCGCTCTGCTGGCACCAAGCCGTACGGATTCTTTGATGCCACGCCACCCATTCGGGCGAGTGTCTTCTCGGGAACAATGGAGGACAGATTGAATGCCAGAAACGCTTCCCGCTCCGCGCCAGCGAACAGTAGCGGGACAGCGCCCCGGCGTCCGGTGCCCTCGTCCACAGCCATCGTAACGACTTCCAGAGCAATGGTGCGAATCAATCCTCGTCGGTCGGCTTCAAAGACTTCGTGAATTGAGCGGAGTGCGACTTGATGCAGGGCTGACGTGTACCGATCCTTGCACTCATTTTGAGAGAGCGGCACCGCGACAATCTCATCAGACGACTTGACGTACTTAAACGCCTTGGCGGTGGGGAGTTTGCTCGGTGTCGGGATAATCACGCGCAGGGCCAATTCCGCGGTGGCAGGATCGAAGGTGAACTCGAACTTTACCGGGAAGTGGTCCGGGTAGACCGAGTTGGAAAGTACGATCGCCACGTACTCTTGAATCGCGTCGACTGTCCCGTATCCCAAATTGACGATAAGCTCGTCGAGCGCCTTGTTTTGTTCCTCTGCCGCGACCTTGCGCGCATCACACTCAGTCGCGTATCGCGCTTCTTCCGTTGCAAGTGTCGCCAGTCGCTCTTCTTCTTGCTGTGCGTGACGCGTAAGCGCTTCGGCGTGACCCTGCTCGACCGTAGTGCACGCCACATGCCAATCAAGCAGAGCTTTGCGATGGGCCGCGTTCGCTGCTACGACCTCCTCCTCGTACCTCCGCTTGCCAAAGAGCTTGCGAAGGCCCCGTGGCGGATCGGGAAGGATCAGGACTGGCTCGGGTGGATTCGATGGCCGTTGTGGCACCGCGATCGGCTTGCGTAACTCCGGTCGATCAAACGGCGGGTGACGAACCTTCACACGAAGCGTCTCGAGATCGACGTAGTCGTCCTTGCGGAGCGTGGCCTTCAGCAATCCGTCAATTTCGTCATACATATCTTGCAACTGCTCGGTGCGGTCCTCAGCCTTCTCTTGCTGGCGCTCAAGGTAGCTTGCCCGCTTTTCCTTTTCGCTGCGTTTCTGGTCGGCCGCGTGCTGTCTTGCAAGCCGCTGACCTGTGCGGATGGATGATCGTAGCTGCTGCTGTTGGCTTCGCGCATGTGCTGCGCGCTCGCGCTCTGCCTGTTTCTCGCGGCGCTCCTGCTCACGAGCCGCGATTTTGATCTGCCGATGCACCTCGGCCAAGAAGCCACGACGCGCCATACGAAACGAACCAGTTGAAGGTCACTTGCTCTCTGCCATTCACGAGCGCTCTGGCCGGAGTGCTGCACCGGTTGAAACCACAGCGAAAATACGAGTCGGAGCATGATTCCGCAGATGGGTCGGCAAGCCGCGAGGGGCGAGCACATGCTATCCGTCGGATCTGACATTCGTCCCATCGGCGGTTTCCGACTCGAATACGCGGAACTCGAGCAGCCGCCATTGCGCCGCCAGCAGGCCGTGGCGAGTCGCATGCGAAAGCTATCTAATGCGCGCGTGATTCCCGAGGCGTACACGCGGCTATTGAACTGCAGCTCGCCGGTCGACCTCACGCGGTCGTCGCCAATCGCGCGTCACTGGCTTGTTGAGGCGGCAGCCTCTCGTGCACTCGATGCCTGGCTAGTCCGGGAACCGTTTGCTCAGTGGGGCTTACCCGAGAATGACAGAGGGATTTGCTCGGAACGAATGTGAGGTATCGATGCCTTATCGCGTGATAGCTACGAGCATTATAGCAGACCGAACGGCTCGCTGACCTTAGAGTCAGTCAGCCGTTTTTCTGTTCGTCATCGTCTGTCGCGATACTTCACCCTCGACCGCGTGGACCGCTCCAAACCCTCTGGTGAGCCGCTTCCAACTTCTGGCGAACCGCATCAAGAGATTAGGATGCCGAAATTGGCGTTCAGCGCTCTTACGTTACCGACGCTCCATCGCGTCGCGCACGTCGAGCAGAATTTCAAAGTACAGCTGTTCGCGACGATACGCGAAATCGAGCGAAGCCATCTGGGCCGGATCGCCGGTCTCCTTGGCGCGGTCGAACGCTTCGCGATACATCTCTTCGAGATTGGTCAGGATCCGCTCACGGGAACGCGACATACGCAGGGCCTCGAGGGCTTTGAAGGTCAGGCGGGGCGGGACGTCACTATCCGTCTCGACACTTTCCGTGGGGTCGAGGAACTTCGTCAGTCGCTCGAAAATCTCGCGACGTCCGCGATCCTTGAGGTCCACGGTCGAGGGGATAGGGTGAAGAACACATGAATCGCTCGGAGGTCTTTGCCCGCGACGGCTACCGCTGCGTCTATTGCGGCGTGCTCCAGGAGCCGGACCAACTGAGCGTCGACCACGTCCAGCCGCGGATGCGCGGCGGCGACGGGTCTCCGGGCAACGTAGTGACCGCCTGTAAGGGCTGCAACACGCGCAAGGCCGGGCGTCCGTTAGCCGCGTTTCTCGCCGAAGAACCGGAGGCCCGGAGGAACTTCTTCGAGCTCGCGCGGTATGTATGGGCAAGACATCTCAAGGCGGTGGCCGAAGAGCTCGCGCGCCGGGGCGTAGTGAATGCCCCATCGGAGCTCGTGGAGGGGGTCCGGCGGCTGCGCAGCTCTGAGGCCATCGCCAGAGAGTTGTCCCTGAGGGATACGCAGGACGCTCAGCAGGACGAGCGGAACACAACAGAAGGGGAGTAGCTACGCGGGGAGTTTCCCCGCGCGGTCGAATCGTCAAGACTGTCGCTGAGTTCCGAGCGGCACGGTTCGGTCGGAGTGCGCCGAAAGGCGCGATTCAGGCGAGACCTTCGCACCTGATGTTGAACGCATCGCGGGAGCAACGCGGGCGTTTGAACGCAGGCGCGACGGCTCGCCTTTTGTGTTTTCAGCAACGAAAGAACCCTATGAACAACGTCAAAGTCTTTGTGCTCATGGCCGGTCTCACCGGCCTCGTCGTCGCCATCGGCAGTAGCCTGGGCGGCACCAGCGGTGCGCTGATTGCGCTGCTGTTGTCGGCGGGCATGAACCTGTTCATGTACTGGAGCTCCAGCACGATGGTGCTCCGTGCGTACGGCGCGCAGATCGTCACGCCGGTCGAAGCGCCGCAGCTGTATGAGATGGTTGATCGCTTGCGCCAGCGCGCCGGCTTGCCAATGCCGACGGTCGCCATCGCGCCACAACAACAGGCCAACGCCTTCGCGACCGGTCGCAATCCTGAACACGCCGTGGTGTGCGTGACGCAGGGGCTGCTGCAACAGATGCCCGCTGACGAACTCGAAGGCGTCATCGCCCACGAGCTCGCGCACATCAAGAATCACGACATGTTGCTGCAAACCATTGCCGCGACGATGGCCGGCGCCGTCAGCAATCTCGCGCAGTTCGCGTTCTTCTTCGGTGGTCGCAGCGACGACGACGAAGGTTCGCATCCGTTCGTCGCGATCGCGATGCTGATCATCGGCCCGATCGTCGCGATGGTGATTCAGTTTGCGATCAGTCGTCAGCGCGAGTTCAAGGCCGACGCCGTTGGCGCCGAGATCAGTGGCAAGCCGTTGTCGCTCGCGAATGCGCTGCTGCGCCTCGAAAGCGGTGCGAGGCGCATTCCCATGCAAGTCGCGCCAACAGCCGCGTCACTCGCGATCGTAAATCCGTTGGCAGCGTTTTCGATGCGCGGGGTGAGCAAGTGGTTTTCGACGCACCCGGCGACGGAGGAGCGAGTGGCGGCGCTGAGGGGGATGGCGTAACCCAATACTTCAGACTCGAACCCAGTCACTCCAAACCGATCAGTTTGTGGGTTGCTGGGTTCGGGTCTCGGGTTCGGAGTTCTCGAGGCGATGGAAGACGTGTTCCTCGAGAATGCGTCCTTCCTTCAGGTGCTCCATCACAATCCGCTCCAGCAGTTCAAGCGTGACGTGATGGTACCACACCCCTTCCGGGTACACACACACAATCGGCCCGCCACTGCACACACCCAGGCACGGCGCTTCGCTGCGCTTCACACGTGTCGGGCCGAACAGCAGTCCTTCTCGCTGCAAAAGCAGCGCGAGCCGTGAGTAGATCGCCCGTCCGTTGCCGTTGTCCTGACAAAAGCCGCCCGTGCAGACGAGCACGTGGCGGCTGTAGGCTTCCATGACGGGCGCCTTGGGAGTGACGGCGCTTTTCATTCTGGGGTGCGCGACTTTTCGCGCGCCTTTTGGGCGGCGCGCTCACGCACCAGGATGTACATCCCGCGCATGGCGAACAGCGTCCCCATGAGGCCAATCGCGATGCCGCGATTGCCGGTGTGTTGCAGCCATCGCGAGGCCGCCGCGCTCATCAGAAAGCCGCCGCCGGCGTAGACGAGCCCTTTGAGCTGCGCGCCGTTGAATTTCCCGGAGCGCGAATGCAGCATGGCCGATCCCAGCAACCAGGCGCCGCCGGTGCCGACGATCGTCGAAGCAATAGTGTCGCGGTCGAAGTCCATGCCCAGTCCGCATCCGTGCTCGGGAAACCAGCGGGAATTGGAAATCTACCTCGGCGCCGCGGCCGGAAGGCCCCTCGGGAACTCCCTGATGGCTTTACAGGGGTGCGAAATTACCATGAGAACGGGATTCGCCACGCACTTTGAGAGGGACACGCCATGAGCTCCGAACAGCTGAAGGACACCGTCGCCCTCCCCGCCGTGGGGAAGCCCAAGGCGCCCGCCAAGGTGAGCGTGACGTGGGCTGGCGAGCATCGCTTCGACGGCATGCGCACGAGCGGCAGTCCCAGCATTCGCATGGACTCAACCGGTGCGACCGGTCCGTCGCCGGTCGATACCCTCCTGCTCGCCCTCGCCGGCTGCACCGGTGTCGATGTCGTCGACATCCTCGCGAAGCGTCGCACACCCATCCAGGCGTTCAGCATGGATGTCGAAGGTGAGCGCTTCGCCGGCACGCCCGCGCGCATCACCAAGATCCACCTTACCTATCGCATTATCGGTGCTGATGTCGAGCGCGCCCACGCCGAACGCGCGATCGAACTTGCCGTCACCAAGTACTGCTCGGTGCGCGACTCACTCGATCCGAATATGCCGATTACGTGGACGCTGGAGTTGAACGGGGCGTAATCTCGCGCGGTGGTGCGAGATCTACTTCACCACCACCGAAACCTGCGTCGTCAACTCATTCGACACGAATCCCTCCGCCGACGCGGTGACCCGCACACGCAACGTCGTTGTCCCAGCGCTACGCGCAGTAGCGACGGCCGTCACCGAATCGATCACCGCAATCGACGTGTCAGCCATTTCGAAATGGTAGACCACCTTTGCGCTGGGAACGACGGTGGTCGCGCGTGACACGAAGTTCTTTTGCTCGCCGACGGACATTATGGCGTCCCTCGGGCCGAGCGAGACACCGACCAGCACATTCCGCGGCTGCGATGTGAGAATGGCCGCCAGCGCGGCATTGAACAGCGCGAAACGAATCCACATCGGGGCATCCTCTCGAGGAATTCATGCGGAGCGATAGGCTCCGACTAACTCGAAAGCTCTCCAGCCTCCGTCAACACGGCGTCACAAGCCGGTCATCGCGGGGCAACAACCGGTTAGTGCTCGCGTCACCCACCACCTAAACCAAAAGCCCGGAACCCAGAACCGATCAGTTCTGAGCACCGGACCTTTCGGTGGCAGGAATCAAACGGTAACCGCCCCCAGCTACCTCGACCCCAACCGCCCCTCCAACCACTGAATCGCACGCGGATCGCGCGTCTGCGCCAACGCCATCACCGCACTCCGGCGCAGTTCCTTGTCCGGCAGCGACTCGGCCATCTTGGTCAACGTTGGCACCGCCTCTTCAGCGGGCCGGCGCGAGAGCGCGAAGATCGCCGAGCGACGGACTTCACGATCGCCAGGCTCGTACGCGATCGAATCGAGCGTCGAGCTCACACGATCGCCAACCACTTCGCCCAACCAGTTCACCGCGCTGTTGCGGACATCGCGCGGACGCGACTCGTCCTTGGCGATACGAAGCAGTACCTGCCCCGACGCGATCGAGTCGCCAAGAATCGCCGCCTGCAATGCGCTGCGCGCAATCTTATCCGGGCCACGCTCCGCTTCGTTCAGCAGGTAGGCCCCCGCATCACGCGTCGAGACCTGACCCAAGTCGGTGATGCCGGTATCGGCTTTCCAGCGGCCACCGACATACGTGCGGATCTGCTTCGTGTCGCCCTGCTCGCGCACAACGACCACCCGCACGGGGCCACGTTCGCAGGTGTTCTCGACATCGCGGCCATAGTTGCCTTCGTAGTACACTCCGGCCATCTCGCTGACGCTGCCACCAGTGCGTGTGCGTGACCAGTTGTTGCCGTTGCCACACACACCGACGGCGGCAGCGTACGTCAAACGCACGCGACCGTTCTTCACGGCGTTGATGCGGGACTCGAGGGACTGGGCGCCACTCTCCCGGGCGCCCATCAGGGTGGCGCTCGTCGCGAAGACGAGCGCCGACACCGCACGGCGGAGAATCACTTGTTGACGATGTCCTGAAGCAGCTGCAGTGCGCGCGGATCCTTCACGCGGGTGAGATAGCTGACGGCACTGCGACGAAGCTCGGAGTTCTTTTCGTTCTTCGCGATATCGAGCAGGCGATCCACACCAGCATCACCCACATTCGCGAGGCTCGACAGCGCCTGACGTTTGAGGTCCATGTCGCCGACCTTGTCGTACACGTTCATCAGCGCCTGCGCGGCCGCGCTCATGGTGGTCTTTTCGCTGTCCGTCGGCGCCGGACGCACGTTCTGCTGCTGTCCACTGACGTTGGTCGAGACATTCGTCGAGACCACACCGTTCACCGTGGTCGCCACGGCCACCGGCACCGAATACGACATGCTGTACACCTGACCACGCACATTCCAGCGACCGCTCGAGCCAAGCATGGAGACCGCGTTGCGACGGAGATCCATCGGCTCCCGCTCGTTGAGCGCCACACTCGTGAAGAAGCTGCGAGCTTCGTCACTTCGAGTCGAGCCGAGGAGCGACAACACCCGATTGCGGAAGTTGATCGTGCCGCCCTTGTTGTACACATCCTTGAGGTACGACACCGACTGCGCCGGCTCCATGCCGTTGCCACGCGACGTCACCCAGTTGAGTGCATCACCGCGCACCTCTTCCGGCTGGTTCTCGTCGAGTACGAGCGAACGGAGCGTCTGCTGCGCCTTCGTGGACTTGCTGCGCGAGAGCGAGTACACCGCACGCTTGCGGAGCTCGAGATCGTCACCGGTGCGCGCCAGATCGATCAGCATGTCGGTCGCTTCGTCGCCCTGCACATTGGCAAGCCAGAACACCGCCTGCTCACGCACTTCGCGATCAGGATCGTTCTTCGCGACTCCCATCAGCGTCTGTGCCACTTCCGGCTGCTTGTTGCGGGCGATCAGCATGACCGCCGTGCGACGGAGCTGCTGCGTGCACGGTTCACGACGCGCCAGCATCTTCTTGAGAATCGGGAGCGCCTGGTCGCGATCGATCTGCACGATCGCATTCAACGCTTCGATGCGCTCGTCTTCGTCCGTACGCGGGCAGCCATCGCTCGCCCGTTCGGCGCGATTGCGCATCGTGGTGGCCATCGCCTGATCACCGCGGCGACCGAGCTGACCTTCGATGCGAGCGCGAAGCGCTTTCGCATCGCCAGCCGTTGCCGCCTTCGGGAACTTCTGCGCCTGCGTTTCGAGGCTCGCGAGGGCTTCACCGAGGTTCTTGTCGCCGCCCTGACGCTGCAGCGAGAACGCCTGCCAGTAGTACGCATCCGCGGTGTACGCGCTGCTCGGATATCGACGCCAGATCGACTGGAAGAGCGACGCGGCCTTTTCGTACTGATCGGCCGAAAGCGCCTTGCGACCTTCGCGGTAGAGCGAGTCGGCGACATCCTGCGGCACCCACGGTTCCGGCACCTGCGTGCGGTAGCCGGTAGACCAGCCGCCGCCGAACGCCTTATTCATGGCGAAGCCGGCTTCAGCCACACTCGCGTATGCCTGCTCCTTGATCTGGTCGAGATTCATCGCGACCTGCAGATCGGCGACGGCCTTCGCGTTCGCGGCGACGTCCATGGCCTTGAGGCGCGCGAGTTCCATCTGCTGCGTGGGAATCGCCGCGAGCGCTTCAGCCTTGATACGATCGAGTTCGGCGCGCTGCATCGGCAAATTGGCCAGCGCTTCCGCCTTGATGCGCTCCAAGTCCCAGCGCACGTCATCGTCGTAGATGAAGAACGGATCGGGCTTGGCAATCGGAGCGGGCGCCGAGGCCGGCGACGGCTTGGACGTGGGAGCGGGCGCGGGAGCCGGCGGGGTCTTCGCCGGCCGCGACTGCGCGCCGAGCAGGGACCCACCGATCGTGAACGCCGCGCACAGAGCAAACAGGGAGCGGTGCATCAGTTGCCTCCGTAAACAGGAGCGTCGTAGCGCGACGAGGCCGTCACGACTGCGCGCACCCGCGTGAGCAGGTTGGTTTCTTTGAGAGTTTCGCGAGGTGCCCGTTCGGTTTCCGGCGCATTCCCACGCGCCTGGATGACTTGCACGAGTACCAGTTCGAGGTCCTGCAGCAGCCGCCGCGTGGTACTGTCGCGCAGCTGAGGTTGATCAAGAAGCAGTCGCGTCGTGGTGAGCAGGTCACGGGCTTGCGCCCCGATATCCGGCGCAGACTTGTCCACGTGTCCATCATTCACGACGGCGAGCAGTGCAACGGTGTGCGCGAGATGTTCCTGCATCGCGACCCGTGATGGATCGGACGCGTTCGGCGCTGATGCGCGATCAGCGACCTGCGCCGTGCTATCGGTGGCAGCGCCCGGCGCGGTTGCTGACGGCACCACGTAGCGACCAATCGCCACACCGCCAACGAGCACCGCCGCGATCGCCGCGATCTGCCGCCACTTGAACGAGCGTATCGCTGTTACGCGTACGTCCTGTTCGCGTGGTATCAGTTCACGTTGTTGCAGTTCGCGTCGTTCCTGCTGCACGCGTTTCCACATCATCTCCCGCGGCACCGCGATGTTCGCGTCGAGATCGTCAACGACCTCGCGAGCGACATCGAGCATCCACGGCTCGAGGGGTAGATCGTCCTCGGGCTCGACGGGTGACGGGTTGTTTGGTACATGACTCATGCTGACTCCTGGGCGCGAAGCGTTGGGGCAAAGGCGGCCAACGCAGTGCGCAACTTTTCGCGGGCCCGGAAGAGCTGTGATTTGCTGGTGCCGACGGCGACACCGAGTGCGTCACTGATCTCTTCGTGCGTGAATCCTTCGACATCATGCATCACGAACACGCGGCGAGTGCCTTCGGGGAGGGCGGAGATTGCTGACTTGAGACGTGTCTTCAAGTCCGGATCCCCGTCGGTCGATTGGGCGATCACCGCGGTGGCCTCATCGAGCGGAGCCGCAAAAGCGTCGCGACGCTTCTGCTGACGCAGCCCGTTGAGAGTCACCGACACCGCAATGGCGTGCAGCCAACTTCCCAGCGCCGCGTCGCCCCGGAACTGCCCGATGCGATCAAAAGCGCGAACGAAGGTGTCCTGCGTCCATTCCTGGGCAAGTTCGGGCCGGCCGCTCATCCGGAGGATGAGTCGGTAGATCCGATCGACGTGCTGCTCGTAGAAGGATCGTTCCGCCGCGGCGTCGCCCGCCCTGAGACGTTCGACGAGGTTCGCGTCGGTCACGGAGTCCCGCCCGAGTGCCCGAAATGGAGTGCCGGTTCCAGTGTGCGCATGCATGTGCGGCTGAAAGACAAAGGGCGCACGGAAAGGGTTGTATCGGTCGGACACTCAAAACTCAAAACCCGAACTCAGCGACCCAGAAACTGATCAGTTCGTGGGTTGGTGGGTTCGGGTCGTGTGTTTTGAGTCATTATTACCGATTTGCTTCGACCCTCTCACCTTGATTCACCACAATAGGCTGCGCCGGACCAGCCCCCAGTTGCCGCTCCCCCATCACCTTGGTGATGAAGCGCTGCCCTTCTCCGATGCGCTCGACTTCGAGGGCGATGGAGTCGACGGCCTCGCCCATGGCGTCGAGGCGGTCGGTGACTTCCTTGGGGATGGGCGCGACCACCGTCTTGCCGCGCTTCCAGATCCCGCGGGCTTTGGCGATCGCGAGCGGGGCCAGCACGAAGATCGTGATGCAGGAGCCGATGATCGCGATCGTTTCGTCGTACTGCGGCTCGCGTGGAGTGGGCGGCTTTTCGACGATGGCGCCCGGAACTGCAGCAGCCTGCGCGACGGCAGCGTCGGCGGACGAGATCTGCTTCTCCAGATCGGAGATCCGCGCGTCGGTTTCCTTGAGACGAGCCTCCAGACCAGCCCGGTCAACACCGTTCAGGTTGTCGCTCTGCAGCTCCCGTCGAATATCGCCGCGAGAGTCCTGGACCCGTTCGAGCTGATTCCGGATCTCACGCCGAGCCGCCACCTGAGCGTCGTACAGTGCGGAGGCGGAGGCTGGTCCGGGAACGGTGACGGACACCTTTCCGGTCGGTGTCTGTACATCGATGACAGGAACTGAGGGCGGTTGCGGCGGAGCTGGCTGCATGCACGGGGCGGGCTGGGCGAAAAGGGCCGGCCTCAACCCGAGGCGACGGCCGTGCGTTCGACGCGTATCGTCTGTACGATCTGATGTGCCCGCGGTTTCGGCAATCGCCTTTCGTCCCGCCTGACCATGCCTCGCGTGCTGACCGGCCTCGCCCAGCGGCGCCTCGCTCGTTCGATCCGCGGCTCCATCGCCGCGCTCTTCCTTGTCGCCGGCTGCGCCAAGGCGCCGTCAGGCGCGTCGCCAGCGGTGGCCCCTTCACCGGCGGCCCAGCTTCCGGCGGCACGCCCGGGGGGCGCGGTAGCCGGCCTGCTGACGCCGCTCCCGCCGGCCCTCAAGAACGCGCAACTGCCCGATAGTCTCGACGACCGCACCTGGTGGCGGATGATCAACGAGCTCTCCGAGCCCGGTGGCTACTTCCGCTCCGAAAACTTCGTGTCGAACGAACTCGGGCTGCAGTATGTCGTCGCGCGTCTTCGCGAGATCTCGCCTCCGGGCGGTGTCTACGTCGGCGTCGGCCCCGAGCAGAACTTCACCTACATTGCCGCCCTCGAGCCGCGCATCGCGTTCGTCGTCGACATCCGGCGGCAGAATCTGTTGCAGCATCTGTGGTACAAAGCCGTCTTCGAGCTGTCGCCCACGCGCGATGTCTTTCTCGCGCGGCTCTTTGGTCGCCCACTGCCACGAGGCTCAGCGCGCACCGAGATGTGGTCGAGCGATTCGCTCATGTCGCGTCTCGAACAAACCGCACCCGACTCGGCGTTTTTCATGCGCACCTTCGACGAAGTGCGCACGCATCTCACGAAGACGCGCGGTCTCACGATGGACAGCGCCGATCTCGAAACGCTGCGCTATGTCGACCAGGTGTTCTTCACGAGTGGCCCCGGTTCGCTCAACTACTCGAGTGGATCAGGCGGCGGATTTGGTGGACGCGGCGGTTTTGGTCGCGGCATGCCGAGCTTTTCGCAGATCGCGCGAATGACCGATCCCACAGGGCGCAATCTTGGATTTCTTGGCACCGAGAAGCAGTACCAGTACATGCGTGATCTGGAGCGGCGCAATCTGGTGATTCCGCTGGTGGGCAACTTCTCAGGCCCCAAGGCACTGCGGGCGGTTGGCGCGTGGCTGCGCGAGCGCAACGCCTCTGTGAACGTCTTCTATACGAGCAACGTCGAGCAGTATCTCTGGCAACAGGGCGACGACGCCGCGCGCTTCTACGCGAACGTCGCCTCGATGCCGATCGATACCGCGGCCCGATTTATCCGGTCATCCACCGGAGGCTTCGGCCAGCGCGGCGGTGGCGGCGGGTTCATGATGAACCAGCTGACGAGCGGGATTCTCGAGATCGTGAAGGCGTCAGCCAGCGGGACCCTGGGTGGCTACTACGAAGTGCTGCAGCGCTCGACACCAGATTTGTGATGTAGAAGATCAGATTTCGGACCTCAGAGCCCCGATCAGGCCTCAGATTTCGGACTCAGAAGCAGAGGTCTGAACTCTGATCCCCTACCATTGGTGAGCCAGTCCACCCATATTGCTAGGCTCGCCGAAAACCGGCGAACCCGCGGGGTTTCGGCCCCAGTCCGGGCCCCCATGTAAGAACGCGCACACCGCCAGAAATGGTGGCGCAAGCTGGAGCTACCGATGGCTAGAGAAGGCATTCATCCGCCGTATCACCCGGTCGTGTTCAAGGACGCGTCCACGGGTGCCTTGATCCTGACGCGCTCGACGATGACGAGCGAACAGAAGATCAAGCTTGACGACGGCAACGAGTATCCGCTCGTGCAGCTCGAAATCTCGAGCGATTCGCACCCGTTCTACACGGGCACGCAGCGCCTGATCGACACGCAGGGTCGCGTCGACAAGTTCAAGAAGCGCTACGGCCGCTAAGCCGCCCGCGATTCTGCTTGCAGCAAAACGCCCCGCCTTTTGGCGGGGCGTTTTGCTTGATCAGGCTTGGGGTCAGACTCCAAGCCGACTCGCACGTGGCGATCGCGCCTACTGCGGCGTCATCCGCTCCGTCACCAGCCGCGTGCAGCCCTCGATGCGTGGGTTGCCGGTGACCGCACTCGTCAGCTGCGCGGCACCGTCGATGATCGAAGTGAGCGCCGAGGAGCGCGTGGGCTCGGAAACCGGCAGCGCAATGCGATGATCCATGTAGTCGAGCAGCGCGCGCTCGGAATCAAAGCGCGACAAGCCACCACGTGCGTTCGCCATTGCGGCGGTTTCTTCCGCACGCAGTCCGAACAGCACGCGCGGAATCGATCCACAGACGGAGTAGTTCATCAAACCGTACTGCTCAAAGCGAAAGGAACGCGGCAGCGACGGATCGTTGAGATCGCGGACCGCGTTTGCCTGACGTTCAGACGACGGCAGTCGATCTGGCTTGTACTTCGCACTGAACGGCGCGGACGCCGCGATCAGCGCGTCATCACCATGCAGCGTTCCGAGCGCGTGCAGCCCGCTGCGGCCCATATCGATGGCGATGCGTCCGCCGAGTGCATCCAGAATCCACGTGCCGTTGTCGACCATCGCGAAGCCCATCGAAACGATCTCGCGTAGCGACTCCTCGGCGCGGCGTGACTCGCCGATCGCTTCGAAGTACATCGCGCGAGCGATACCAGCCTCCGCGATCTGACGAACGCGCCGGATCGAAAGCAGCGGCGGTCGGGTGTCAGTCGTGAGCGGTTCACTCAGCATGGCGCCGTAGATGTCGATCGCCTTCGCGCGCGCGACGAGTTGCACATCCTTCCAGAATGGCGCGTCAGCGACCTGCTTGAGCCACGCGAGCTCCTCCGGGGAGAATCCGGGTCCCCCGTTCCTGAGCAGCTTGGCCGCATCGGGACCCGCCCACCAGTTGCTCCGCCGCCCCTCAAACAGCTTCGCGTCGAGCGCTTGGCGCTCCCACGGCAGCTCATCAGGCGTAATGGCCTTGACCGACGCGTTCGATGGTGACTGCGGTGGCGCCAGGCGATACAACGCCTCGCCCGCGGCGATCGGCGAGATCGACGGATCGATCGCCACAGCCAATGGGCGAACCCGACTGATCTCCACCACGCGTTCGCGAACCGACGAGACCGACCATGCCGGCGCTCCCACCAGCTTGATCGTCGCCAACGGAATCGTCGCGATCACCGCAAACCCGAGCGCCACATCACGCGCAACGCGCAACGCGCGACGCCACCAGCTCGGCTTGGGGTCAGACTCCAAGGCCTTGGACTCTGACCCCAGGACGGTGGCGGGCTTGGAGTCTGACCCCAAGCCGGATGCGCACGGCGCGAGCGCGCCGCCGAACGCCTGCTGCCACGCGGCCTGAACCGGAGTAGCGAGATGTGCCTCGGGAGTCGTCATCGATTCACGCAGGTGACAGGACTACATCTGACAACAATCGCGGGCGCGATTCGCCCAGGATGGCATTCGTTTCCTCGTGCGCCTCGGCGAGACGCGATACATCCACCGACAACGAACGCGCCAGATCCACATGCGTCGTGACGCTCGCGATGCTCGTACTCCCCGCACTCAAGCGCAGCAAACCAAGTCGCAATCCTTCCAACGCGGCGACCGACTGTTGCAACCGTTTTTCGGTGCGTTCGCGTTCGGTGCGCCACATCGCGAGCGACGACTCGCTCAACGACGCCGGATCGGCGAGCACGTCGAGCACCTCCGCCAACTGCTTGCGCAGCGCCTTGGCGTCGCTCTGCAACTGCCCCAACACGCTCGGTACATCACCCAGCGCGGTGCGTGTCTCTCGCGGCAGCGACTCAAACAACTGCTCGGCCGCGAGACTCAGCGAAAGCTCCGTCGCGCGATGCGTCACGACCGGCGCATCCACCGCCGCGCCGCGCATACGACGAGCCAACGTGAATGCCACCTTGCCATACGCGCCGGTCCACAATGCGCGCCAGAAGGGCACGTCGATATCGCGGCGCATCTGCTGCAACACGAGCCACGGAATCACCGACAGCCCGGTGAGCGTTGTCACAAAGGCGAACAATGTGCCGACCGACCGGAAAGACGACGTGAGCACGCCAAGCATCGCGAAGGGCGCGAGGGCGATTGAGGTGCGCACGCCGACGCGAACGACGCTTCGCGCCGCCCATTCCAGCGCGGCAACAACCTTGCGCGGCGCTTGCGTGCGCTCTTCGCGCAGCAACTTGAGTTCTGAGTCAAACGCTGGCGGCAGATCAGCCGACGTATATCCCTGAGAGAGCAGTCGGCGCGCGGCGAGCACACCGAACGCCGCGGCGCCGGCAAGACCGGCACCAACCAACGTCACAACACCGGTTACCGGGCCAACCAATGCCGATGCGGCGACCGATGCGCCAAGCGCGCCCACAAGTGTGAGCACCGTGCCAGCACCATCCGCACGGCCGCCACGCTTCACAAACGCACGGAGTGGTGCCGGCAGTTCGCGACGCTGTTCGAGCGCTGCACCAAGTTGCGCCGCGATCGCATCGGCACTCAACGGCCGTTCGTCCGGGGTCTTGGCGAGGCACTGCATTACCAATTGCGCCAGTCGACGCGGTACCACCAACCCGGGCGCACTCAGTGGCGGAACGGGCTGTGTGCAATGCTGACGCAGGACGTCAGTCGCATCGGCGCCAGTGAACGGCAGCCGTCCACTCAAGGCGTGATATGCCGTGACACCCAGCGCGTACGCATCGCTGGCCGGTGACGGCGCCGAGCCGAGCGCGAGCTCTGGCGCCATAAACTCGGGCGTGCCGTGCACGGCGCCTGAGTCATCGCCGATCGCGTGTGCGATACCAAAGTCGGCGACCAGCGCACGACCACTGTCGCGCTCGAGCAGGATGTTGTCGGGCTTGATATCGCGATGAATCACACCGCGGCCGTGCGCGTAGCTCAGCGCCCAGGCGATCTCGCGAAACCAGCGCGACGCTTCGCGTGCCACTACCGGACCACGCGACTGGACGCGTTGCGCGAGCGTTTCGCCGTCGACGTACGCCATGACGAAAAACACAAAGCCGTCGATGTCATCGACGGCGTGAATCGGCACGATGTGTGGATGCGACAGACTCGCAGCGGTGCGCGCTTCGTCGAGGAACTGCGAGCGCGTGTCAGCATTCGATGAACGCTCAGGCGGCAACAGCTTGATCGCGACAAGACGATCGAGTTGAACTTCCCGCGCCAGAAACACGATCCCCATCCCACCGCGGCCGAGCTCACGGTCGATGGAGTAGCGGCCCGCAATGGCCTGCTGAAACGCGAGAAAGAGAGCGTCGGGAGGGGTGGGCGCCATACGCTGTACGACGACAGCGAGAGCCCCCCGGTCCCCGGTTTCGCATCGGCGTGGGGGGCGACGACAACCCGGGCAACCGGGGGGGGGGCGGGCCCCACGCGGGGTGG
>CBHWDN010000042.1:0-29694 GCA_966112585.1 uncultured Gemmatimonadaceae bacterium | reverse complement strand
CCCGCAACCCCCGGAACCACAATCCGGTGCTCTAACCGATTGAGCTACGGCCACCATGCTCCGTAAAAATTCGAACGGAGACAACCAACGTAACCGGTCGCTGCTTCAACTTCAAGCCGTGTCGCGCGATCAGTCCTTCGCGCGATCGAGATACTCACCCGTGCTCGGGTTCACGCGAACACGCGTACCCTGCTCGATGAATTCCGGCACGTTCACCGTGACACCGTTCTCGAGCTTGGCCGGCTTCGAGCTCGCCGTCTTCGTCGCGCCGCGCACAACCGGCGCCGTGTCCACGATTTCGAAGACCAACGAGTTCGGCAACTCGATACCGATCGGACGACCGTTGTACCACTCCGCGAGAATCTTCATCCCCGGCTGCATCCACGGCGCCGAATCACCGAGCGTTTCTTCATCCAGCTCGATCTGATCGTAGTTCTCGGCGTTCATGAAATGAAACGTGTCGCCGCCCTGGTAGAGGAACTCCAGTTCGTGCGTTTCCATGTCCGCCTTGACGATCGTGTCGGCGGCGCGGAAGCGATGCTCGAAGCTCGAACCCGTACGAAGGTTCTTGAGCTTCGCCTGCACCATCGCGCGCAGATTGCCCGGCGTGTGGTGACGGAACTCCAGCACTCGGCACGGATCGCCTTCGAAGACGAGCACCATGCCGCGACGGATCTGCGTTGCGGTAACGGCCATAGAATCAGACCTGCGAACAGGGAGACGAACGGGAGCCAGCGCATTTCCGCCAACCACGCGAAGAGCAGCCGGATTCGGTACAGCCTCTAAAAATAGACGAGCTAAGCGTTGAAGGGAAGCCCATTTAGGCGGTCACGCCGCCTAAATACCGGTCCGCTTTCGGAACTCTTGACCGAACGGCGCCTTCGCCGGCGCATTCATCGCCCGACGCTCCGAACCGACCTTGATGTCGACCATTCGGCGATCCGGCGCAAAGGACGGCGCGCTGACGCGAGTCAATTCGGCTCGCTCGCCAAAATGCTGCGCCATACCGGCCACCACCCCCTCGAACGCCGCCAGCATTTCCGCCGACCCCTCGAAGCGTACCCGCATCGTCTCCAGGTCGAGCAGCTCAACGTCGAATTCGGCGTATGGTGCTCCGGGCACGGTCGCTTCGAGCAACGACGGTGCGAGGCGAGTGACCTGCATCAGCACCGAACGCGACGACGTGTGCCCCTTCAAGAGCGCCGCCTGTTCGGGGAGCACCAACGGCGCCGTCTTCAGTGCAAGAAACTGATAGACCTCGTACACAGGACGTCGCCGCACATGCGCAACGGCCTCGACGAAGGCCATCACCGCACCGGCGACTTCGGGCAATCGATCCGCATCCTGCATTCGCTCGGCAAACGTGGCGCGCACGGCCGCCAAATCATGCGGCCCAAACTCGGCCTGCACGATCTGTTCAAAGTGATTCAAAGTCGAATGCATGAGAAAAAGCTAACGCCGCAGGTCGAGGCGACGCTAACGCGCACCGGATGCCTTTGACCACGAGGCGATTTCCGCCGAAAGCGGTGTCCACAACGTCGCCGCGACGCGCTTGGATCCCTCTGGATTCGGATGAATGCCGTCGTTCTGATTGAGGCGTGCAACGCCGGCCACACCATCGAGCAAGAACGGCCAGAGTGCGATCCTCGTCGTGTCAGCCGCGCGTTTGTAAAGTGTATGAAACTTCATCGTGTAGTCGCGACCGAGATTGGTTGGGGCTTCCATCTGCACCAAGGCGATCGACGCGTCGGGTCGCTGCGTGCGCACGATGCCAATCAGCTTGACGATGTTGGCATAGGTCGAATCAGGATCGACGCCACGTAACCCATCGTTCGCGCCAACTTCGAGCACCACCAGGCGCGCTGGTTGATCGAGCACCCATCCCGCCCTTCGAACGGCCCCCGCTGACGTTTCACCACTCAGCCCCGCATTCACCACGCGAATGCGGTAACCCGCCGAATCGGCCTTCGCCTGCAGCAGCGTGGGATACGCCTGCGCCGGATCGAGACCCAGTCCAGCAGTCAGACTCGTTCCGAGAAAGACCACGCGCGAAACCGCAGTCGCAGCATTCGCCGCGGGCTGTGGGACGTCGCCGGAGGAACGGGGTACGACGGCGCCGACGGAATCCTTTCCGCCAGCCGTATCGTTGGGAGAGCCATTGGAGGTACCGGAACCGCTACACCCGGCAACGCTGCCACCTCCGGCAAACGCCAACAGTGTCCACATTCCCAGTGTCCGGATCCCGCGCCGATTGGCGTGCGGTGCTCCCTGACGCTGCTTCCGTTCCCGCATCCGCATCCAATTCCGCATGCTCGTCGCTCGTGGGTTGACCAAGGAATATCAAAGTGGCACGCAACGCCTCACGGTGCTGCGTGACGTGTCGTTCGAAGTGCCGGCCGGCGCTTTCGTGTCGATCGTCGGTCCGTCAGGCAGCGGCAAGACCACGCTATTGGGTTTGCTCGCCGGACTCGATACCCCAAGCGCGGGAATGGTGTCCCTCGATGGCGTGGACTTTTCACGCCTCGATGAGGATGCCCGTGCCCGTCTCCGGGGCGAAAAAGTTGGGTTTGTCTTTCAAAGCTTTCAATTGATCCCCACCCTGACGGCGCTCGAAAATGTGCAGGTCCCCCTCGAGTTGAGTGGCGCGGCTTCCGTGCGTGAAGCGAGTCAGCGGGCGCAGGAGTTACTCGCGCGCGTCGGTCTGGGCGATCGCACGCATCACTTTCCGCAACAGCTGTCGGGTGGTGAACAACAGCGTGTCGCATTGGCGCGCGCGTTCGTGAACGACCCCAGGATTCTGTTCGCCGACGAGCCCACCGGAAACCTCGACGGTACAACCGGTGAGCGTATTGTCGAACTGCTGCAGTCACTCAATCGCGAACGCGGCTGCACGATCGTGCTCGTCACGCATGACCAGAATCTCGCCGCGCGCACGCAGCGCACGATTCGGTTGCGAGACGGCGTGATCGTCGAAGACATCCGTCACGACCAAGCCGTACTCGCATGACCACCGCGACTCTGTTGCGGCTCGCCTGGCGCGAAAGTCGCACGGCGCGCCGCCGCCTCGCGCTGTACATGTCGTCCATCGCGTTCGGTGTGGCCGCGCTCGTGGCGATCGACTCCTTCGCGAACAACGTCACGCGCTCCATTCGCGAGCAATCGCGCACGCTGCTGGGTGGCGATCTCGCGATGTCGTCGCGGGCCATTCTACCGACCGTTGTCGACACAGTGCTCGACTCGCTGTCCACACAGCAGGTCAAGTCGGCGCGCGTGACAACGTTCGCGTCGATGGCGCTCGCCGAACCATCGGGCGGAACCCGACTGGTACAAGTGCGCGCGATCTCGCCGGGTTATCCGTTCTACGGAGCCATCGAGACCATTCCGGCCAGCGGATGGGCGCGAGTGCACGAAGACACCGTGGCATTCGTCGACGCGTCCTTGCTCGTGGCGCTCGACGCCAAGGTTGGCGATATCGTCAAGCTGGGACAACAGGCTTTCACGATCGGCGGCACCCTGGGCAATGTGCCGGGTGACGCCGGTATCGCCTCGGTGATCGGTCCGCGCGTGTACATCTCCGATCGTTGGGTTGAACGCACGGGTCTCCTCAAGTTCGGCAGTCGCGCGGAATACGAAGTAGTCATGCGCCTTCCGCCCAACCTCGCCGAACGCACGACCGCGCGCGCACTGAAATACGCGTTGTGGCGGCGGGTCGATCCGGAGTCGTTCGCACGCGACTCGGTCCGTCGAGCGCGCGATGGCGATCGTCGTGCGCCGGGTGGTGGCGACGACGAACCTGATACCACCGCGGTGCGCGACAGCGCGACGGCAACGGCGGTTGCCGCCGTTGGTACACCATCCGACTCGGCCAAGCGTGCAGCCGCGGCCGCGCCGCCGCGTGCCCGCATTGGCGTGCGTACGGTGGCCGATACCGAGCGTGACTTCACGCAAGCGGTAGCCGAGCTGGCGGACTTTCTCAGCATCATCGGACTGATTGCGCTGTTGCTCGGCGGCATTGGTGTGGCCTCGGGTGTCAACGCGTTCGTGAATGCGAAGATCGACACCGTCGCCGTGCTGCGTTGCCTTGGGGCGACGAGCCGACAGGTGCTCGCACTCTATCTCGTCCAGGCCGTGGCCATGGGTCTGCTTGGCGCGAGCGCTGGTGCCGTGATGGGCATTGGCGTGCAGTTCCTGCTGCCGCGGGTGATGGGCGACTTCCTGCCGGTGGATGTCAACATCGCGCTCGAACCGCTTCCCCTGCTCTTCGGTCTGGCGACGGGTGTGTGGGTAGCGCTGGTGTTCGCCCTGCGACCGTTGCTGGCTCTCCGCCGCGTATCACCGTTGCAGGCCATTCGTCGCAACGCCGATCCGGCGGCGCTGCCGCGCGAGTGGCGGGATCCGGCGCGTCTCACGGTGGATGTCCTTCTGGTCGCGAGTGTGCTCGGCATCGTGCTCTCGCGCATCGAAGGGTGGCGCAACGGTCTCACGATGGCCGGTGGCATAGTGGGTGTAGTGCTGGTGTTGTGGCTTGCGGCTACCGCGCTGATCGCGGTGGCACGGCGTGCGCCGCGACCCAGCTGGCCGTTCCCCTTGCGGCAGGGTGTGGCGAATCTGCATCGCCCGGCGAATCAAACCCGCGCGGTGACGCTCGCCCTTGGTTTCGGTGCGTTTCTGCTCAGCACCGTGTACCTCGTGCAGGCAAACCTGCTCCGTCGCGTGCAGACCACCGCCGAAGCGAGCGCCGGAAATCTGCTCTTTTTCGACGTGCAGGATGATCAGGCCGCGCCGCTCGATTCGCTGCTCCGCGCACGCAAGCATCCAATCGTGCAGCAGACGCCCATCGTCACCATGCGAGTGGAGTCGATCAACAATCGCGGCGTAAGCGCATTGGTTGCCGATACCACTGTCCGGCGTGCCGGATGGACGCTGCGTCGCGAGTATCGCTCGACCTACCGCGATACGCTGCAGGGTTCTGAGACCCTCGTGAAGGGGACGTGGTTTCCTTCAGTCGCTGAGCGTGACAGGCAACGTGCCGCCAATCCTGATGCGCCGTTCCTGGTCTCACTCGAGCAGGATGTCGCGCGGGACATGGCGGTGTCGGTGGGCGACACGATCACGTGGAACGTGCAGGGTGTTCCGGTGCGGACCATCGTGCAGAATGTCCGCACGGTGAACTGGGCGCGATTCGAGGCGAACTTCTTTGTCGTGTTCGAGCCGGCCGCATTGCGTCGTGCGCCACAGCAGTTCGTGATCGTATCGAACGTGCCGGCGGGTACCGCGATGGCCGAAGTCCAACGCGATGTCGTGCGACGCTTCCCGAACGTGTCGAGTCTTGATCTCACCCTGGTGCGTCAGACCATCGGCTCGATCGTGGATCGCGTCACGCTGGCCATTCGCTTCCTCGGGATCTTCTCGCTGGCGATGGGCATCCCGGTGCTCTTCAGCGCTGTCGCCGCCACGCGTCGCGCCAGATTGCGGGAAGGGGTGTTGCTTCGCACGCTCGGCGCATCGCGTCGTCAGGTCGCCCGCGTGTTGCTGGCGGAGTATGGTGCGCTCGGCGCGCTTGGCGCGCTCACCGGCATGGTGCTGAGTTTTGCCGGTGCGTGGGCCATCACACGGTTTGTGTTCGACGATCCGTTCGATCCCGCCATCGGACCTACGGCACTCATTGCCGTGGGGCTGTTGCTCCTCACGATGACGATCGGCTTGCTGACGAGTCGCGATGTCTACCGCGAAACGCCAATGATGGCCATTCGCGATCCTGGCTGATCGATCGGCTGAATCGACGCGCTCGATCTCGGTACTAGCGCGCGATGACGCCACCGGCAACGGCCGCGCCATTCTTGACGGCCACCCACACCCGGGTGCCGGTCAATCCGCGCAAATCAGCAGGCAGCGGCACTCGCTTGGTGCCGCTGCCATCAGTCAGCCGGAGCGCGCCTTTCTAATCGAGCTTACCAACAACCGCCGGCTTGCCCTGCGCGGCACGCACGACATAGTCGTTCACGACCACGTCGCGCGGCGTCACTTGCACACCGCGCACCACGATCTCGGTGCCGGCGAGACGCGAGAGTCCAGTCGTGGCCATGCCGCTCAACGCAATGAGTTGTTCACCGCGCTTGAGCACCACCTGTCGCGCCGGTTCGGTGCCAATCATGGTCAGCACGCCGCGCACCGTGTCACCGCGTGCGCCTCTCGCTGAACTGCCGGCGAGTTGTGCGGCGATGGCCTTCGCCATTGAATCGCCACGCGCCTGCGCGCGCTTGGACATCTCGTTGCCAGCGTCGGTGCCAAGTCCACCGTCTTTCCCCGGCACTACCAGCGTGCCTTCGCCCGACGCCGTTGCGGCGGTCGAGTCGGCGAGCTTGGGTAACGAGTCGAACACCACCGCCGATCTGCCCGCGTTCGCGATCAGCGAATCGCCGCGCAGCGCGATCGTATCGAGTCCGGCGACGTCGCCCTTGATCGTGACGCCGTCACCTTCGCCGCCACATGCGGCAAACAGTGCGAGCGCGAGCAACGGAGCGACGGAGCGACGGTATGACTGCATCGAAGATCTCGTGACCTGGCCCATACCCGCCGAACCTAGGGCGATTCTCAAAGTCGTCAACCAGTCACATGGCGGGAACAGCGTCGCGGACTGTTCAGTACGACTGGCAGCGCAGAACCGATCGCGCTCGTTCATATTGCGTTGAGAGAGCGTGACATGGTGCGCCGGTGCACGGCCACGTGCCTGATGGTGAAGCGACCGCAGCTGCCAGCGGGCCCCGCTATCGTTTGGCACCGTGCACGGTCGTTACACCACGGGCACGATTCGTTCATTCGGGTGACGTCCCATGTCACGGGGCGTCAACCAACGCATGGTTCATTCGGGTATGGCACTGGATAGCGACTCACAGGCGCGTGGCGGCTGGACAGACGACAATGATCGTGGGCTTTCGCTCGCGGCCGCTGGCGATTGGGCGGACGCGGCCGTGGCCTTCCAGGCTGCCGTCGATGCGCTGACCGCCGACGAACCGCTGCGCCCGGCTACGCATGAACCGCTCGCGCTCGTGCTCGGCAATCTGTCGCACGCCTGCTTCAAGGCGGGACAGCTGGACGCCGCGATCCAGCACGCGCAGCGAACGTGCGCGCTGCGAGCCGCCATCACCGGCGAAGACGGCATGCCGGTCGCCCGTGCGCGCATGGACCTCGCGGTCATGCTCGCATCGTCGGGGCGCGGCGACGAGGCGATGCTGCTCATTCAGCGCGCCATTGCCGCGATCGAGCACCGTGTCGGCGACGAAGACGTGCGACTCGCCGTCGTGCTCGAAAACGCTGCGCGCATTGCGCTCGCGCTCGGGTCGCCATCGAACGCTGAGCCACTGTTGCTGCGCCTGCACGCGTTGCTGCACGCACACGAGCTCTCCACGGGTCGGGCCGACAAGCTGCTCGCGAAGGTCGCCGACGTGCGCGATCGCCAGTTGGCGGTGGCGCGCACCAAGACACCACGCGCGGGCACGCCGACCTCCGTTGAGGTGTTGCAGCGCGTCGCCGAAACCATCGAACGTCGGCGATTGGTGCTCGACGATCTCGAGCCGCTCGAGGAGTCGGTGCCGGATCCCATTCTCGATCCGACCATCGACCCAACACTCGAGTCACTCGATGAAGTGCGTGAGTATGCGCATGCGTCCATCGAGACGCGGGCGCCGTGGGAAGAGGAGCCGGTGATGGAACGTCCGCCGATCGCTGAGCCGGTTGCGGCCCGAAACGCATCGTCAAGCGCGAGCGCTGGCTCGAGCGCAGCCGCGATGAGCGCAGCCGCGACGAGCGCAGCGAATGCCTTTCGCGACCTCGATCGTGGACCGACGATTGCGATGCCAACACCAGATCGCGGCGTGCGCACGCTCGAGACACCGGCGCGCGGAACGCGTGTACCGGCCCGCGAGGATGCGTCGGCTCGTCGAGAGAGCGAATCGGCGCCCGCACGAAAGTCGAGGGCCAACGCATCGCCATCGGTGACGGAGACACCGACGTCTGGCTCGATGGTGCCCATGTTTGCTGGCATCGGGGCCGCCGTCGCGGCGGGCGCCGGTGCCGTCTGGTGGTTCGTACTCCGCTGACGTGACGCAAACCATCCTGCTCGTCGGACCGGGCTGGTTGGGGGCGCCAACCGCGGCGCTTCTGGCGAGTCAGGGCTCACGCGTCTACACCCTGCATCGTTCGCCGACCGCGCCGCCGGCTGGGTGCACGCCGGTCGTAGGACATATCGAAACCGCGGCGCACGATCACGACGCACTCGCCGTCCTGCCGCAGGCGATCGATCATCTCATCGTGTGCGTGGCACCATCACGCACGCGCGGCGATGACTACGGGCTCTATCCGGCCGCAGCTGAAGGCGCGGCCGCACTCGCCGATGTACTCAGTGCCAAGTCGGTTGTCTGGGTGTCGAGCACCGGTGTGTACGATCGCCAGGATGACAGCATGGTGGGCGAGCACACGACGCTCCGTCCGGGTAACGCGCGCGTGCAGGCACTGGTCGACGCAGAGATGTACATCGCCCGTGCGGCGAACGACCAGGTGCCGCGTGTGGTGCGCATTCTGCGCGTGGCGGGACTCTACGGCCCCGGTCGCGACCCGGCGCCTCGATTCCTGAGCGGTGCCACGCCCGCCGATATCTGGTGCAACTTTGCGTGGCGCGACGATGTCCGCGACGCCATCGCGCATCTGATGTCCACACCTCCGCAAGCGCCCGTTGAGATCTTCAACTGTGCGGATGGACATCCGGTGCAAGCTGGTGAAATCGTAAAGGCGTTGAACGGCAACGCGAGCGACTCTCTGGGGGCGTCCGCATCGCGACAGGGACGTGGTAGCCAGCGCGTCGTGGTCGATGCACTGCGTGCGACTGGATGGTCGCCATCGATGCCGACGGTGTTCGATGGACTGCGCGCGCTCGGACATCGGATTGCCTGACGACATGACCACATCGACACCGCCGTACGGCCCGCAATCCACCGCGATTCGTGCTTTTCTGGTACAGTTCGCTGGCCTTGGTGCGGAGGATCGTGCGAGCGTCGTTGCCGCACACCACGCGCTCGCGGACACGCGTGAGTGGAATTCTGCCGAACGACAGCTCGCCGAGAGCGTGGAGCGGAGTGGCCGCGAAAGCTTTCGCGATGCGCTGAGCGGACCGCTGCTGCAGTTGGTCCGCGTTCCCGGCCGCGATCTCCCACAAGACGAAGCGGACGGGCTCGATGCCCTCGATCCCGTCGCGGAGCCGGCGTTGGCTGCGCTGTTGGCGCTTCTCGTGTCTGATCTGCTGCCCGCAGCGGCGGTGCGCACGTTGCTCACGCCATTCGACGGCGTGCTCGAAGTACCAACGGGCGAACGCGCGCCTTAACTGACGGTATCGGCGCGCGGTTCGGCGGCGAGCTGGAAGCGCGGAATCATCGCGAGAAAGCTCGATCCATCATCACGGAGGAAGCGGTAGTTCCCCTCCATCCACCCGTGTGGCGCTTTGAGCACGCAGAAGGAACGGTACTCGTGCACCTGCCCCGGCATCAGATGCGGCTGCTCGCCCACCACGCCTTCGCCTTCCACCTCATTGTCACCCGCCGCGTCGTCATGAATCAGCCAACGACGGGTGCGCAGCTGCGCCGCCTGGTCACCCACATTCTCGATGCGAATGTGATACGCGAAGACGAACTGGCCGAGCAACGGATTCGAACGCTCGCGCAAATACGACGGGCGCACCGTGATCCGGATGCCCGACGTCAGGCGATAGTAGAATGGCAGGCGTTCAGCGTTCATCGGAACGACCTCGACTCGATGGCGACGTGGTCGACGGCGATAAGGTGATCGACACCGGCTGGCTTTCCGAGCCCACCCGGTTCACCGAGCTGACCGAAACAGCGGTGGCCGAAATGTCGCGCGGAATCGGCCAGCGGTTCGTCGTGCCCGGCAATACCATGGTAATCCAAGCCGTGTCGGTTCGCAGCCTCACGATCCACTGCCATGGCGGTGTTTGACCGGGAGTCGCCAGCTGGAGATGCCAGTTGGTGCCTACCCGATCGGCCAACGGCGCCGGGACCGGCGGTGCCGCCGCCCTGAGCCACGGCGACGCAGGCACGAGGGCTTGCTCGGCGTACGGCCCCGTCATGAGGACGTCGTTCATGCCCGCCTGATTCCGCAGAAATGACGCCATGCTGAAATGCACGTTGCCGGTCGCGCCCTCCTGCTGCCTGGTGAGTCGGATCTGCTCCACGAGCTCACTGACCGGAAATGCGGTCGAGCCACGGCCGCCAGCCAGCGACGTGAAGTTGCCCGGCCACAGATTCCGTCGCTTGATGTTTTCCGACGCCCACCAGTCGAGCAGCACGGGATACGACTGCTGCGGACGCGTGGTAGGCCAATACAGCTGGGGCGTGAAGTAGTCGAGCCACCCCTCGCGCAGCCATTTGCGTGCGTCCGCGAACAGCTTCTCGTAGGCGTCGAGCCCGCGTACCGACTCCGGAAAGCCCGGGCGCCAGATACCAAATGGGCTGATGCCAAATCGCACCCACGGCTTTGTCTCATGAATGCCGGTGTAGAGTGCTTCGACCAGCAGGTTCACGTTCTCGCGCCGCCAGTCTCCACGGGTCAGCTTCCCCCCGCCCTTTCGGTAGCGCTGCCAGCTGCGCTCGTCGGGGAACGCGATCGGTCTGCCTCGACGCGTGGTTTCCGGATACGGATAGAAGTAGTCATCGATATGCACGCCATCGATGTCGTATCGCTTCACAACGTCGAGTACCACACGCAACGTGCGCGCGCGCACGGCTGGTTCACCCGGGTCCATCCACAGGTAGCCCGCGTACGGCTTGATGAGCGACGGATTCGTTTTCGCGATGTGATTGGCCGCGAGTGGTGAACGGCCATCGGTATTCTTCGCACGATATGGATTGAACCACGCGTGCAACTCGAGGTTGCGCGCGTGCGCCTCACGTACCACGAACTCGAGCGGATCCCAGTAGGGATCGGGCTTTTTGCCCTGGGTTCCGGTGAGATACTCCGACCACGGCTCGATGCTCGACGCATATAGCGCATCGGCCGCCGGACGCACCTGAAAGATGATCGCGTTGAGCCTGAGTGCGACGGCACGATCGAGGAGCGCGATCAACTCGGCCTGCTGATCCGCTGTCGACAGCGTCTTCTTCGAAGGCCAATCGAGATTGCTCACTGTCGCCACCCACACGCCGCGGAACTCACGCGGCAGCGGCGGTGCGACCGCCGGTACGTTAGGTCTGGTGGGTGCGGGACGCGACGGCGCGGTGCGCGGCGCGTCACGCGGCGGCGTCACGGCGGGTGATGTGACCGGCGGCGCGGAAATGATGGAATCACGCGGCGCCGGCGGCGCCGGCGTGACCGCCGGCTTGGGCGCATGGCAGGCCAACAGCGCGCCAGCCACGCCGGCGGCCGTGAGGCGAAGGCGTCGCCTCGCGAGCCGCGACATCCTCACGCGACAACCACGTCGTTGGAACGTTCGGCCAGCATGGCGGACAACACGGTGCCAGCGCGACGCGCCGCTTCCGCGATGCGTTCGCCCGATTGAATGAACGAGATGCGGAAGAATCCTTCGCCACCAACGCCGAAGCCGGAACCGGGCATTGCGATCACGCCCTGCTCCTCGCGCAGGCGATCACAGAAGGCGACACTACCCAATCCCTCCGGGAGCGGAATCCAGAGGTACATCGTCGCCTGCGGGACATCACAGGCAAATCCATTTGCGCGAAAGGCCGAGACCGACGCGTCACGGCGCGCCTTGAACACGGCGAGGTTCTGCGGCACGAACTCGGCCCAACTTTCGATGGCCGCAACGCCCGCCTTCTGAATACCCATGAACTGCCCGGTATCGGTGAACGACTTGACCTTGGTCAACGCACCGGCAATCTCCGGCTTCGCCACCGCCCACGCGCAACGCCATCCGGTCATGTTGTACGTCTTCGACAACGAATGAAATTCGATGGCCACCTCGCGCGCGCCATCGATCTCGAAGATGCTTGGCGGCACATAGCCATCGAAGCCCATCTCCGAGTACGCGTTGTCATACACCAGCAGGATGTCGCGTTCCCGGCATGTGCGCACCACACGCTCGAGATAGTCCGTCGGCGCAATCGCTGCGGTGGGATTGTTCGGGTAGTTGAGATACACGACGCGCGTCCGCGCCATGACATCGGCGGGGATCTCGTCCAACTCCACGAGAAAATTCGTGCGTGGACGCAGCGCATAGACGTACGGTGTCGCATCGCTCATCACGGTGCCGCCGAGGTACGCCTGATACGCCGGATCGGGGATCACGGCTGCGTCGCCCGTGCCGAGGTAGGCAAACGCGATGTGCGCGAGTCCTTCCTTGCTGCCAAGCAGTGGCACGACTTCGGTCATCGGATCGAAGCGCTGCGCAAAACGTGACTGCATCCACGCACTGACCGCTTCGCGAAACGGCACATAACCGAGCCCAAAGCCGTACCGAGACATGGCCGGTTCTTCCGCCGCTTCCTGCAGTGCGGTGATCGCGCGCGTCGGTGGCGGCAAGTCGGCATCACCGGCGCCCAGGTCGATGACATCGACCCCAGCGGCGATGAGCGCCTTCTTGCGCGCCGGAATGTGCGCGAGCGGGTACGCGGGGAACTGCGAGAAGCGAGCGGAAAAACGCGGCATGCTGGACGTGGGTCAGGGCGCGGGTGGATTGAACGGCGCGTACTGCGCGTCGATCCAACTCTGATGATAGGCAGGGTCTTCGATTCCGAGCGCGACCTTGGCCACCTTGAGCGGGCGGAAGCTGTCCATCATGACCGCGAGCTCGTTGGTGTACTTGGCGCCGATCGACGCCTCGGCGCGTCCCGGATGCGGCCCATGCGGCAGTCCATCGGGATGCCACGTGATCGATCCGTACTCGATCCCCTTGCGGCTCATGAACTCGCTCGACGCGTAGAAGAGCACTTCGTCGGAGTCCACGTTGCTGTGATTGTACGGCGCCGGTACCGCCTGCGGATCGAAGTCGTACGGCCGCGGGCAGAAGGAGCAGATCACGAAGCCATCGCCCTGGAAGGTCTGATGCACTGGCGGCGGCTGATGAATGCGACCGACGATCGGCTCGAAATCGTGAATATTGAAGATCCACGGATAGAAGTAGCCATCCCAGCCGACGACATCGAACGGGTGATGATCGAGCACCAATTCGTTGAGCGCGCCGTACTGCTTGACGAGCACCGGGAACTCGCCGCGTTCATCGACCGGCGCGAGCGTCGTGGGGCGACGAATGTCGCGCTCGGAGAAAGGCGCCCCCTCGAGCAGCTGACCGAATTCATTGCGGTAGCGCTTGGGCGTGCGAATATGCCCGCGGCTCTCCATCACCAGAAACTTGCTCGTGCCGGCGGCGCTGTCGATCCGCCAGCGATGGGTGATGTTGCGGTGGATAACGACGTAGTCGCCCGGCTTGTACGGCAGTTCGCCAAACACCGACTCCAGCACCCCGCTGCCTTCCACCACGTACACCACTTCGTCTGCCTGCGAGTTGCGGTAGAAGTGAGCGTCCGTCTTGTCGGGCTCGACATACAACATCGCGATGTCGTTGTTGAACAACACCGGAACGCGATCGAGTGTGGGCGAACCACCCTTCGCGGCACGCGCCGTCAGGAAGTGGCGATGACGAAGTGAGGTGTCCTTATCCTCTTCCCACACCAGATCGCGCACTTTGCGCGCCCGCAGCACCGTGGTGGGCGGGTGGATGTGGTACAGCAGCGATGAGGTTCCGACGAACCCCTCGTGACCCATGAGCTCTTCCGCATAGAGACCGCCATCGGGCTTCCGGAAGACGATGTGCCGCTTGCGCGGCACGGATCCAAGCAAGTGATAGTTGGGCATGTGGTCGGCTGGAGTCTGTGCAATATGACATGAACGCCAACGGGGCGGCCATTGCTGGCCGCCCCGTTGGCGTCGGCGTGAACAGCAGCCGCTGCTGATACTCTAGCTGCGCGACCGCCGGCGCCGATGCGCGAACAGGGCTACAAGTCCCGCGGCCACGAGAGCCACCGATGACGGCTCCGGCGCGACAACGGCCGCGGCAGGATTCACCGCGAGATCACTTACAGCAGCAAGCGGCGCGAACTCCGCACCCGGCGTACTGGCGACGCTCGGTTCGTCTACCGCGGTCCAGCTCGGAACGTCACCAACGCGCGCTCCCGCGGCGCTGGTGAGGAAATCGGTCGACTGCCACGGAGCACGGCCGTACTCGCCCTGATCGTCTTCGTTGGAATACTTGGAATACGAGGGCGATTCGCGCGACGACGTCTGCGTGCTGAGTGCGGCGGATTCGTTGATCTCGTCGTCACCGTCAGGCTGCGTCACATCGCTGGCCCGGGTGTCCGACGTGGGCAACGAGCGCGCGGAAGCCCGTGAATCGTCACCGCGTTTCCACGAGTCCTCGCCCATCGCTGCCGAACGTATCGCGCCGTGCTCCACATCAACCCGGTCAGTCGATGACATCTGCTCACTGACGGTGCCGCCAAACGGCGGCGCCACAAGTTTGCGATTGAGCCCGATGCAACGGCCGCTGCATCCCCATCCGTTCGGCAACGCGGCGGAGTTCACCAATGCCGCACGACGCGCACCGAAGAATGAACCCAAACCGCCGACGAGCCCTCCCACCGCACGCGGGGAGTCGGTTGAGTCTTTCTCACTCCGCTCCTGCGCACCCGCGGGAACCGCGAGCAACAGCACCATCGCACCCAACAGCATTCGCTCCATCGATCACTCCGATATGCGGGAAGTAATCGATTGGTGTGCAGATCACGTACCAGCGCCGCCGCCGGCGACCTCAAGCGATAGATGAATCGGTCGAGGTCGCCGTTCAACGCTGCACGTCAGAGATTGCCGCGCAGCGCCTGCTCGCGTTCGATGCTTTCGAAGAGGGCCTTGAAGTTGCCCTTGCCGAAGCTCTTGGCGCCCTTGCGCTGAATGATTTCGTAGAAGAGCGTCGGGCGATCTTCAACCGGCTTGGTGAAGATCTGCAGCAAGTAGCCGTCGGGATCCCGGTCGACGAGAATGCCGAGCTTGGCCAGCTCGTCCACTGGCTCGTCGATCGTTCCCACGCGACCCTGCAGTTCGTCGTAGTACGTCGTGGGAACGGTGAGGAACTCCACGCCGCGATCCCGCAGCGCCGTGACGGTCGCGAGAATGTCATCGGTCGCCAGTGCGAGATGCTGCGCTCCGGGTCCGCCATAGAAGTCGAGATACTCTTCGATCTGCGACTTCTTCTTGCCAACCGCCGGCTCATTGATCGGGAACTTGATCTTGTCGTTCCCATTGGCCATCACCTTGGACATCAGCGAGGAATACTCGGTGCTGATATCGGTATCGTCGAACGTGATGAGATTGCGGAAGCCCATCACATCGGCATAGTAGCCCACCCAGCGATTCATCTGGCCGAGTTCAACATTGCCGACGCAATGGTCGACGTACTTGAGGCCGACGTCGGTGGGCTGATAGTGCTTCTCGACCGGCACAAAACCCGGAAGAAAGATCCCCGTGTAGTTCTTGCGCTCGACGATCGAGTGAATCGTTTCGCCGTAGGTGCCAATCGCGGCGATGACCACTTCACCATGATCGTCGCGGTGCACCTCGGGCGCGTGAATGGGAATCGCGCCGCGGCTCAGCGCCGTTTCGTAGGCGAGACGAGCCTCGTCCACCCAGAGCGCGTAGTCCTTCACACCGTCGCCATGGCGATGCACATGCGCCGCAATGGGAGAATCGGGAGTCAGCGGCGTCGTGAGGACGAGGCGGATCTTCCCCTGCTGCATGAGATAGCTCGCGCGATCACGCGTGCCCGTTTCCGGGCCACGATACGCGACGAGACGATAGCCCCACGCGCTTCGATAGTAGTGACTGGCTTGCTTGGCGTTACCGACAAAAAACTCGACGTAGTCGGTGCCATTGATCGGAAAGGCATCTTGTTCGATGCCCGTCTCGGGAACGGTCAACGTGGCCATGGGCACACCTGAGGTGGGAGTGGTCGAATGGGATACACCGGAAATGATTCGGTGACACCACGACCCTCAGATGTGCGAGCGCGGAAGCGCGCCAATCCAGGCGCGCTCCCGCTGGTCCTCCGAGACGGCGGAGAAGATCATACCGACAATCTAGTCAGAGATCCGCCAGTTCACGGAAGGGCCCTGCTCCGCCCCTGCTGGTCCAGTCTTACTGCTTGGCGATGATCTGGTCTTTGATCTTATCGTACAGCGCCTGCGTCAGGACCTTCTTCTGTACGAGCTGGAGCTTGTTCGGGTACGGGCGGCCGCCGATGATCTTGGCCGAGTACGCCTTCCCGATCCCCGGGATCCCTTCCAGATCCGCGGCCGACGCGCTGTTGATGTCGATGAGCTTGGCCGCTGCCGCCGGCGCCGCCTTGGCAGCGGCCGCCGACGCCGCCGCCTTTGCCGCCGGCGCGGCTGCGTTGGCCTTGGCGGGTGCCGCGGCGGGCTTGGCCTGCGCGCTCAAGGACGACGCGGCCATCACGAGAGCCGCAGCCGTCGTGGTCGCGAGGAAACGCAGGGAGAGAACACGCAATTGCGTACGCATGCCTGGAACTCCAGAAAAAGTTCGGAGGCGGGACTAACTGATAAGCTCGGGGCGATCGCGGAAGTACGCCAGAGCCCCGGGGTTCGCCAACGCGTCAAGATTTCTTACTGGGCGTCCGTGGATCACTTCGCGAACGGCCAATTCGGTGATTTTGCCGCTGATCGTGCGCGGAATGTCCGGGACGGTCACGATTACCCGCGGAACGTGGTGCGGACTCGTATGCGCGCGAATGCGATTGCGGATGGACTGCTGCAGCGCCTCGGTCAGCGTTACGCCCTCGCGGAGTCGCACAAAGAGAACGATTCGAGAATCGGTGCCGCCGGCGTCGCCGATTGTCTGCTCCACCACCAGCGACTCGAGCACCTCGGCGATCTGCTCGACCTGCCGATAGATCTCCGCTGTGCCAATGCGAACACCACCGGGGTTGAGTGTCGCGTCGCTCCGGCCGTGAATGATCAGGCCATCGTGTGCGGTACGCTCAGCCCAGTCGCCGTGACGCCACACTCCCGGCGTGTGATCGAAATACGCCGCGCGATAGAGCGCGCCGGTCGGATCATTCCAGAATGCCACCGGCATGCTGGGGAACGGCTTGGTGCACACCAACTCACCGGCTTCGCCAACCACCGATTTGCCATCCTCGCCAAACACATCGACGGCCATGCCGAGTCCGCGCATCTGCAACTCTCCGCGATACACCGCGCCGGTGGGATCACCCAACGCGAAGCAGCTCACGATGTCAGTGCCACCGCTGATACTCGACAGTCGAACGTCCCACTTGATGTCGCGATACACAAAGTCGTAACTGTGCGCCGCGAGCGGGCTACCGGTGGAGAGAATTGCGCGGAGCGGGCGAAGGTCGGCAATCACCGACGGATTGACCCCTTCCTTCTCCAGCATCGCGAGGTACTTCGCACTGGTACCGAACACCGCGACGCGCTCGGCGGCCGCCATGCGCCAGAGAATCGCCGGATCGGGCGCGAGCGGTGCGCCGTCGTAGAGCACGACGGTGGCGCCGAGTGCGAGCGAGGATACCAACCAGTTCCACATCATCCACCCGCAGGTGGTGAAGTAGAAAATCGCATCGCCTTCACGCAAATCGGTGTGCAGCGCCAGCTCTTTCCAGTGCTGCAGCAGTGTGCCACCGGCGCCATGCACCATGCACTTGGGCAATCCGGTCGTGCCCGACGAGTACAAGATGTACAACGGATGGTCGAACGGCAGACGCGTGAACGTTGGCTCGGTCGCGTGCGCGTGCTGTGTCAGCACGTCGGTGAAGCGCACCGCTCCCGGTACGCTCGAAAGATCGGGCGCCGCGCTCACGTACGGAACGACCCATGTCACGCGAAGCGTCGGCAACGCGGCCACGATGTCGGCGAGTCGCTCACGACAGTCAATCGTTTTGCCGGCGTACCAATAGCCGTCGGCCGCAACAAGCACGGTGGGCTCGATCTGCCCGAAGCGATCGAGCACGCCCTTGGTGCCAAAGTCGGGCGAGCAGCTGGACCACGTCGCGCCGATCGAGGCCGCCGCCAGCATCACGATCACCGTTTCCGGAATGTTCGGCATCCACCCCACCACGCGATCGCCTGCGACGACGCCCACCGACTGAAGTGCGGCGGCGCATTGCGCGACACGCACGGCGAGTTCGGCGAAGCTCAGTCGCTGACCCGCGCCGCGCTCATTCCAGGCAACCAACGCCGGTGATTCGTCGCGCCTGCGAAGCAAGTGCTCGGCAAAATTGAGACGCGTCCCCGTGAACCAGCGCGGACCTCCGTCGGCGGTGGGAGGCGCCATGCGGTCACCGTCCACGAGGACGCGATCCCAAGGCGCATGAGCTGTTCCGGGACCATCGGCAGAGATCTGCGCGGCCCGCCATATCTCGCTCCAGAACTGCTCCGGATGCTGCACCGACCAGCGCTGCACATCGTGGGCATTCTGCACGTCGGCGGGAATCACTCCCTGCACGCGCATCGACTCGATCCACTTCGCAAGCCGGGTCTCGCGAATCTGTTCGGCCGTCGGCGACCAGATCGGCTGACTGTCAATTCCGCTGTCGCTCACGTTCCCGCTACCGCTACCGCTACCGCTACCGCTACCGCTCACTTCACTTCCTCGCGCGCCAAAGTAACTGCGTGACAGTTCGGTCCATGCGCCTCGCAGTACCACCCGTGGCGATCATGAAAGACCAGATGCGGTGCATCGTTGGGCCGCAGACGCACACGAATCAGATGCTCAACGGCCGTGCGCGGTCCTACGATCGCTCGCGCATCGAGCAGCTCGATCACCGGACGCACCGGGAACAGATCGAACTGACTCGGAGCCAGAAACTGTTGGTCGTCGGAAACGCGTCTGGAGGGGCGGCGCGGCGGCATCCCCAATGCTCGCTACGGCACAGCGCGCGCGCCAGCGGGGGTCGGGGTGGTGACTGGCGAGGCGGCTTCCTCACCCCATTGCAATTCCCACTCGCAGAAGGCGTCGCCATCGAGCGCGCAGCGCACATGGCGAACCCGCGGCTCCACGCCGCCGGCCAGCGCAATCGCACGCCGCAGCCCGCCGGTCTGCCTGCGACAGAAGAGGCGCGTCACCGGGTCAAAGCCCACCAGTCGCAGCACCACGCGCCCCGGAAGGTCCTCGACGACCTCCATATCACCGGGCTGATAGTAGAGGCGAAAAAGCGAGATGCTTTGCGTGAGAAAGTCGCGCGGCGTTGGTTTGCGGAGAATGCCGCCATACAACTGAACGCCGTACGATCCAATTGATTCCTCACCGGCCGCTTCGGCCCATGTCGCGGCATCCGGGAGCGCGGGAAGTGTCTGGTCGACCGTTTGCCAGAGGCGTACCAGCAGCTCGTACGGAATCTCGGCGGTCGGCGAGAGCTGCTGCATCGCGTGGCGCTCGTCGGTGCTCAGCGCCGCGAGCACGTCGGCACGCAGTCGCTCGCCAAAGTGTTCGCCCACGAAGGCGAGCGTTGCGTGCACCGCCGACCCCTTGGCCCGTGCCTGCCCGGTCATTGTGAGTCTGCTGATGGTTTGGTGGCAAGCGCCAGCGCGGCGCGGCGATCGATTTTGCCCGAGCCGAGCTTCGGAATCTCGTCCACGAAGATCACATGTTTGGGGACTTTGTATCCGGCCAGCTGCGCGCGCGCTTCGGACAGCATCGTACCTTCGTCAACAACCTCCGCTCCCCGGACAATCAGTGCGCAGCCGACTTCGCCCCATCGGGCATCGGCAACGCCAACCACGGTCGCTTCGCGCACACCGCGACAGTTGAGCAGCGCGGCCTCGACCTCGCCCGGAAAGACGTTCTCCCCTCCAGAGATGAACATCTCCTTCCGGCGTCCGCGAATGCGGTGCACTCCGTTCGCACCTCGACTCACGAGATCACCCGTTCGCAGAAAACCGTCTGGCGTCATCACCTCCGCCGTCTTGTCGGGCGCACGAAAGTAGCCGCCGAACATCTGCGGGCCGCGCAGCTCGAGCTCGCCGACTTCCTCCGGACCGGCAAGCTCGTCGTCATCGCGACGCACTCGCATCTGAAGGAACGGAATGGGCCACCCCACGCTGCCGTCCTCTTCGATCGCCGTCTCTGCATTCGTGGCAAAACAGTTGGGACCACACTCCGTGAGCCCGTACCCTTCGCGAAATCCGTAGCCCGCTGAGCGTACGGCGTCCTTGGTACGCTGCGGACAGGGCGCACCGCCGGAAAAGAACGCGCGCAATTTGGGAAGCGGTCGCCCCCAGTCCGCTGCACGCTGCACCAGTTCCAGCTGCGTGGGCACACCAAAGGTCATCGTGATGCCATGCCGCTCGATCGTGTTCAGATAGCTCGCCGGATCGAATGCACCCATCATGACCAACGCACCACCGCGATAGAGCATCGGTGTGGTGAAGACATGCCAGCCACCGGTGTGAAAGAACGGTGTGGCGATCGGGCCGACATCGTCGCGACCAATCCCCCAGCCCGTTGTGGTGGCGATCGCGTTCCACAGCACTTGACGATGCGGAACAATCACGCCCTTCGGTGTGCCCGTGCTGCCCGAGGTATAGAGCAACATAGTCGCGTCGTCGTAGTGACGTGGCGGACTGCCTGGTAGCGCCGTCCCCGTTGCGGACTTGAGTAACGCGACCAGATCGCGATCGAGATCGATCCACCGTGGCGCCGCGTGACCAGCGAGTCGTACGCTCTCGTCGGCAACGGCACGATACGCGTCTTCTCCAAAGCAGACGGAGGGTTGCGCATCGGCCACGACACGAGCGAGCTCCGGTGCGGACAATCGCCAGTTGAGCGGCACCAGTATGGCGCCGCGCCGAATGCAGGCAAAATAGAGTGGCAGAAACGCGTAGCGATTCTGTGCGAGTATGGCGACACGATCACCGGGTGCAACATCGAGCTGTGCCAGCATGACGTGCCACGCGTTCGCGTGCGCATCGAGCTCCCGATACGAATAGCGCGCGTTGTGCGACGGGTCGATGATCGCCGTGCGATCGCCGTCCACCGTGGCCCACCAGGCGATGGGATCGAAGAGCTCCGGGAGCTGCGGATACATGAGCGGATCAGCGAGCGATAGCGATTACGGCTGCAGCATCGCGTCTATCCGCTGCGCGATCGACGGCCCTTTGACGTCGGTGAACGATCCACCGGGATCGCCAGCCGGCCAGGCGTGCCCCAACTCGTCGATACGCACAAGCGTGACGGCCGCGCGGCCGCTGGCGTCGCGCCACTGTTGCTCACGCACGGTGTATTCGCCGGCGAGCGTTGGCCCTACCTCCGCAAGCCGCAACGCAGCGCCACCGCTCCGTCCGCGCAGCATGTCGTGCACACCCACGAACTGCTGCGCCAACTCGGTCGCGTTGCGGATGCTGACCACATGATCGCCGGCGCCATGCAGTATCAGGACGGGAAATGCACGCGCGCGCGATCCCATGGCATCGACGATCTGCGCCGCTGACGGCAGCGCGTCACCGGCACCGCGTTGCATGACCGACAACGCGGACGCAACGGACAGCGCGGACCGCCATCCAATACCCGATGCCGACGTGAGCGACTGAAAGCGTTCGGGATACGCCACCGCGAGCAACGTGGCCATCGCCGCGCCGGCAGAAATGCCCGCCAGGTGAATGCGCGCCGGATCGGCGCCCTGGTCCATCGCGACCCGATCGATCAGCGCCGCCAGTAGCGCCGGTTCTCCACCGAGTCGCGACTGATGCGTCGGCTCGAACCAATTCCAGCACTTCCGGGGATTCGCCGACTCCGGCTGCTCCGGATACAACACCAGCGCGCGACCGGATTCGGCCAACGCATCCAACTTGGAGCCACGGGCGATATCGGCGGCATCCTGCAGGCAGCCATGCAGCATGACCAGCATCGGTCGCGGTTGATTCACGCGATGTCCGGCCGGTACCGCAAGGCGCCAGCGTCGCGTGCCTTCCGGTCCGGCAAACTCGCCGGTGATGACGCGTACGGCGTGGTTGGCAGACGGTGAAACATCATTCACAGACGGGGTCACTCCTTCGAGAGGAAGCTGCACCTTCGGCGTCGGAGCGACAAACGCCCCGACGCCGAAGGTTACCACCGCGATCAGATCCGCGCGGCCTCGCACGTTTATCGATCGACGCGCAAACCGAAGAACATCATGGAGCCCACCGACGGCATGTTCAACAGCTCGTAGTGCCGGCGTCCCAATCCGCAGCCCCAACCACGCACGTAGGTCGACGGGCGCGACGCCGATACGGCGACCGGCGGAATCACAGTACCACTCGTGCAGGTGAACAGGTTCTGAGCGGAGATATTCACCGACAGATTGCTGTTCACGCGACGTCCGATGTTGATGTCCGACGTCAGGAAACCGGGAATGCGTCCGTTGTGCGCGCCGGACAGGAACTGGTAGTCCTTCACGAAGCGCATCGTGAGTCCCGCAAAGCCGTTGAACGGCAAGTTGCGGCCATCGATCCCCATCGTGGACTTGATGGTGGGGCTGTTGAGTGCCGTGGCTTCGGCCGGATCTCCGGTCTTCGGAATGATCGAGTCGAGCTTGAGCACCGATCCCGTGGCGCTGAGCGTCACGCGGTCGTTGATCACGTACTTCGCGCCGGCGTCGATACCCGACAGCGTTGCCTTTCCAAGGTTGAAATAGGTGAGCACGTTCTGATCGGCGCCCTTGGCGTTGACGAACTTCTCACCCGTCTTCGCGTTGTAACCAAAGGTGCCAGCGACCGGAATCGCCACAAGCTGCAACGGGGACAGGAACGAGTTGTACTTCGCCACGTACGCGGCGATGTCGAGATACAGCTTGTCCTTGATCACGCCCTTGTAGCCGATTTCGATCGTGTTGTTCACTTCCGGCACCACCGCGGCAAGGGTACGCGTCACAGTTCCCGCGGCGTTCTTGACGATGATACCATCCTTGTTGCCAAACACACCGCTGCCCGGCGCGAAGTCGCGATAGAAGAAGCTCGTCTGCAACACCGTCGGCGACTTATAGGCGCGATTGAAGGTGAGGCGGAACGTCGAGTTGGCATCGGGCGAAATGAGCAGTGCGGCCTTTGGGCTGAACTGCGCATCGTAGAACTCCGGCTTGTCGTAGCGGCCACCAAGCACAAGCTTCGTCTGCTCCGTGAGGGGCGTTTCGGTCTGCACGTACACGCCCGACTGCTGGATCTTGATGTCTTCACCGGTGAGGGCGTCCGTCAACCAGACGCGCTTCGAGCTCACGATGTCCTGACGGACCTGCACGCCGGACACGATGCGAGTGTTGTAGAGCGACGGGAGCGTCACGTTGTTCTGCACTTCGGCCGCCTGCAGCTTGCCGTCCGCGGGGAAGGACGAAATGGCCCTGACCGAGTCATTGGACAGCGCGGCGTTGGCCGGATTCGCGCGGTTCGTCGAGTAGCCGTTGAGCGCGAACGTGCCGCCCGACTGCGAGTGCGTCTGATAGACCTGCGCAAACCAGCGATCGGAGGTGTAGCGCAGCTGCATG
Organism: uncultured Gemmatimonadaceae bacterium; assembly: GCA_966112585.1. GTDB lineage: Bacteria > Gemmatimonadota > Gemmatimonadetes > Gemmatimonadales > Gemmatimonadaceae > Gemmatimonas. The sequence goes on along the minus strand of CBHWDN010000042.1, from coordinate 6,131 downwards.
TTGTTGTAGCCCCAATCCTTGAGCTGATTGCGACCAGCGCTCGTGACGCCAACACCGTTGCTCTTGCTGGCGCCAACTTGCGCCTCGAGGCGGCCACCGTTGTCAGCGTAGTACACGAGTGACCCGCCAGCGCGATTGTAGGAGGTCGCCCAGTCGGTGGCCAGCTCGGGTACAATCGCGGTGCCCAGCAGATAGCTGTTCGTGTTCTGCCAGTCGCGACCCCACATGCGTTCGCCAGTGACCTTGTAGCCGAGCTTCTTGTAGACGTTCGCGTAGCGGATCTGCGCGTCCAGTGCGCCCACGCGCCCCACCTTCTCATCGAACATCGAGCCCAGCGGGCCACCGTTCGATCCCAGCGAAGTCTCGATGGTCAATCCGCGGTACTGCTTGGGATCCTTGGAGAGCAGCGTCACGACACCGTTCGAGGCATCGGGTCCGTACAACGCCGCGCCCGGCCCAACGAGCACTTCAACACCGGCGACGTCGATCTTGGGAATCGTCGTGAAGAGGCCGGCCGGCAAGCCGTTCTCCGGGAGCGTCGCGATGCGGTTGTCTTCCAGCTGCAGCATGCGGTTGTTGAACGCGCTGTTGAAGCCGCGCGCATTGATACCCGCCGCCACGATACCGGTCTGGACGAAGTCGACGCCCTTTACATCCTTGAGCACCGAGGCGAAGGACGCGCCCGCGGTTGTGCTCATTTGATCCGCCGTGATGCGCGTAACCGTGGCTGGCGCATCCGTGATCTTTTCGACGCGCCGCGACGCGGACACGACATAGCCGCCCAACTGCAGCGCTGTCGCCTGCATCACCACATCGAGCTTGGCTTCACCATTTGCCGAGATCGACACGTTGTCGAATGACTTGGCGAGCGCACCAATGCGCTGGACCCGAATGGTGTACGAGCCGGCAGGAATGCCGATCACCCGATAGCGACCGTCAAGCCCCGACGTCGCGCCAAAGCGCGTGCCCACGACAGACACCTGCGCACCCGGCAAGGGCGTCTTCGCGCTGTCGGTCACGAGGCCGGCGAGCGAGCCGCTTTGTGCCGCGGCGAGTACCGGCGTGATGGCGATCGCCGCAGCGATGCACAGCACGCGTGGTACGGCGAGTGAGCGAACAATCGAACTCATGCGAACTCCTCCTGGAGGGGTACCGCGAGGGTGTCATCGACGGCGGGAGGAGTCGATGCACACTCGGTGGGAAGATCTCGGTGGGAACAACCGGGTCCTGCGTGAGCGCCCGACCAACGGCGCGTCTGATCGCGCGCGTGGTGCGAGGTCGGCGGTCGAGCGATGCCCATGCTCATGGGCCACCTCCGCCGCGGCGGTAGAGCGCGTCGTACTCGTGACGAAATCGCTCGAGTACCGCGCGACGAATCACTTTGAGCGTGGGCGTCAGCAAACCGTTCTCGACCGAGAACGACTCAGCAGTCGTGACGAACGCCTGGACACGATCCGGTCGGGCCAGCGATGCATTCACCGGCGAAACCGCTCGCTCAACCTCAGCAATCACGGCGGGATGCGTAGCGAGTGCCGGCCATGTTTCGGTCACGCCGTGCTGCGTGGCCCACTGCTCCACCACCGTCTGCCGGAGCGAGAGCAGCGCCACGACATATTTGCACCCCTCGCCATGCAACACCGCGTGCGCAACGAAGGGTGACGCGGTGAGCGCTGCTTCAATCGGCAACGGCGCAATCTTGCGCCCAGTCGAGAGCGCAATGAGCTCCTTCACCCGCCCGGTGATGCGCAGATCGCCGCCGGGAAGCTGTTCCGCGAGATCGCCGGTGCGAAGCCACGCACCGTCGGGCGTGAATGCGTCGCGCGTCGCGTCGCTCCGCTGCCAATAACCACTGAAGGTGAGCGAACTTTTCGCGATCAGGAGTTCGCCGCTGTCGTCTATGCGAACGGTGGTGCCCGGCATTGGCGGGCCAACCGTATCGAAGCGCGGCGTCGCCGGCCGATTCATCGCCACACACAGATGTTCGGTCTGCCCGTAGGCGCCGAGAATGCGGAGTCCAAGCGCGTCAAGGCGATTCGCCACCTCGATCGGCAACGCGGCACCGCCAGACGTTGCAAGGCGCACGCGCGCGCCAATGCGTGAGGTGATGGCGTGTTGCGGATCTTCGCCGGCCCGATCGGCGACTTCGACGGCCTCGAAGATCCGTTCAAAGATTCGCGGCAATGCGCCAAAGAGCGTGGGCTCAAAGTGCGCCGCGACCGGAAACACATCGGTCGGATCTTCGATCAGCGCTGCGGGCATTCCCGCGAGAATGCGGGTGCACTGCCCAAAGATGCGCTCGGCAGCGTGCGAGTACGGCAGGAAACTCAGTCCGCGATCGGCGTCAGTCAGTTCGAGCACACTCGCGATCGAGTCGGCCGACGCCGCGAGATAGCGATGCGAAATGCACGCGCCTTTGGGGACACCGGTCGAGCCGGACGTGTAGATCAGCGCCGCCATGTCGTCGAGCTCGACCGTGTCACGCCTGGCATTGAGCTGATCGAGTGCCAATGGATCGGAATCGATTCGCGCAGCGCCATCGGCGAGCGTCGCCGCAAATGATCGCACGCCCGGCATCTGCGGATCGTGCCCTGTGGTTGCGCGCGTATCGAGAATCACCCCGAGCAGTGCGAGATCGCCTGTCGAACTCCGCGCGCCCAGACGAGCCGCCTGCATCGCGTCATCGGTGACCAGCCAGGTGGCGCCGCTATCCAAAAGCAGTTCGTCGATCTGTGTTGGCGCGCTCGACGGATAGATCCCCACGCCGATCGCGCCGATCGACTGAATGGCGAGATCCGTCACGGGCCACAGCGGTGTGTTTCCCGCCAGCACCGCGATGCGGTCGCCGGGTGCGACTCCCGCCTCGAGCAGCGAAATCGCCAGCGCACGCACCCGATCGCGCCAGGCGCCCCATGACAACGACTCCGAAGGCGTACGCGCGCCACGCGGGTACACGGCGAACGCTTCGAGCGCCGGCGTTGCGTCCGCCCTCGCAAAGAATCGCTGCACGAGCGTCTGCATGTCAGCGCGTGTCCGCCAGTTGCGTTGAACGCCAACGCATCGCGATCGAGCCCATCGCCAAGCCGGCACCGGAGCCCGTGAACATCAACAGTTGGCCATCGCGCACGAGGCCGCTTCGGACCGCATCGTCCAGCGCCATGGGGAGACAGGCCGACCCGGTGTAGCCCCACTTGTGCATGATCGTATGCGCCTTCGCCATGGGCTGTTCGAGCGTGCCCATGACCTGCACGATCGTGCTGCGATTCACCTGCGTCCACAGCCAGAGGTCAACATCAGCTGGCGTCTTGTCGATCCGCGACAGCACGGACCGCACGATGCGCGGCCACCCGTCCTCATTCACACTGGCGGGATACTTCTGCACGAAGCGCAGTTTGTTCGCTACGCCGGCATCGAGCACATCGCGCGTAATCGGCGTGTGCGTACCGCCGGCGAAAATACCCATGCCCTGGCAGTAGCGACCGTCAGCGAACAACTCCGATGCGAGCACCCCACTCGGCGTGGTGCCCGACGGTTGGGCCTCGATCAGTGCCGCGCCAGCGCCGTCGGCGAAGATGGTGACGGTCTTCTTGTCGGACTTGTCCAGATACTTCGACATCGCGTACGCGCCAATCACGAGAATGCGCGAATAGCGCTCATCGGCGCGGATGTACTTCCAGGCCACATCGAGCGCGGTCACAAATCCCGCACATCCGGCGTTGAGATCGAAGGTGCCGGCGTTCGTGAGCGCGAGGCGCCCCTGCACCACCGACGACGTCGCCGGCGATACGAACTCCGGCGTGTCGGTGGCGACGATCAACAGGTCGATCGACTCCGGCGGCACTCCGGCCATCTCGAGCGCACGCTGTCCAGCGGCGACTGCGAGATCGGCGGTGCTTTCGTCATCACTGCACCAATGCCGTTGCCCGATCCCCAGTGTCCCCAGCACGAACGGCGCGATGTCCTCACCGAGCGATGCGGAGAGCTCGGCGTTCGTCACCACGCGCACCGGCACCGCGCTTCCAGTGCCGACGATGATCGCGTCGCGCTGACCGAACGGAATGCGATGGCTCATGCGCGCGTCTCCGGCGCGGCGCCGGTCGTGCCACGCGCCACCAGGCGCACTGGCAATGGGCGCGTGCTTGATGGAGCCGTTGTACCGATGCGACGTGAGGAGCGTTCGATCTGTTGCAACAGCAGTCGCGCAGCGCGCGCGCCAAGTTCACGAGCCGGTATCGCCACGGTAGTCAGTTCAGGAGTGACGTAGCGCGCGAGTTCGATGTCGTCGCAGCCAACGACCGACAGATCGCGCGGAAGCTGGAGACCAGCGGTGAGGCACTGCTTCACCGCGCCAATCGCCATGAGATCGTTGGCACAGAACACGGCAGTGGGCCGCTCCCGCTCATTCAACAGGGCACGCATTGCTTCGCGTCCGCCCATGACGGTAGCGGGGGCGCGACGCCAATGCTCGGAAGTGAGCTGCACACCGGCTTCTCGAAGCGCGCGTATGAATCCACGCTCACGCATTCGGAACGCGTGGATGTCGGACGCTGGTCCAACAAAGCCGATGCGGCGATGTCCAAGGCCGAGCAGATGTGCCGCCGCCAAGCGTCCGGCTTCTGCCGCGTCGGTGGCGACTCCTGGCCACCGCTCGCTCGGCTCGTCGATCAACACGACGTTCATGCCGCTGAGCGCTTCTGCGGGTAGCGACGCCGCGCCGACCGCATCGAGCAACACCCCATCGATCTGGCGCGCGAGCAGCACGTCGAGATGCTGCTTGATGTCCCGTGTGGACTGATCGCAGAGGAGCACGGCGTAGCCGGCTTCCGACGCGACCTTCTCGGCGCCGATGATGACATCGGCCACAAACGGGTTGCGGATGTCGGGGACGATCAGGCCAAGCGCAAAGGAGCGGCGTCGTGCGAGCGATCGGGCGACGACGTTCGGGCGATAGCCAAGCTCAGCCGCGGCGTCGATGACGCGCTGCCGGGTCGCGGCTGCCACGCGGGCCCGCGGGTGATTCGAAAGAACGAGCGACGCGGTGGGTTGGGAGACACCGGCGCGGGCAGCGACGTCATGCACGGTGACGCGTCGCCCAGGGGTAGGAAGGGCCATCGCTGAGCAATATTTCGCTGCCAATGCGTATTGGCAAGAACCGAACGGATTTCTGCCCTATCTTTCATCTGTGACAACGCCAGCGACCCCGAAGACCCCGGACGCTCCTCAGACCTCTGATCCGGCACCTGAGGCGGCAGCCGCGCGCCCCACGCCTGGCTGGTTTCGGGCCGGTGCAGCTGCCCCGGTTCGAAAAGTCCGAAGCCTCGGGCTACGGGTGCTGGTCGCGCTTACCAGCTCCACGGCCCTCCTGGCGACGGTTGGCCTGGTTGGCGCGGCCGCCATCGTTCCGCCAGTCGGCGCCCGTCGCATCGCTCGCGAGGCCGCGCTGCGCGAAGTCGACGCCCAGCTATCATCGGGCGAGCAGATCGTCGCCCGCGCGTACGCCTCGCAGCGCCGTTGGACCGACATGTGGCGCGAGTCGTTCGGCGTGGTTGTCGCCACTGACCGCCGCCTGCTGTACGTCGGCGCGCCACCCACGCCCCTGCTCCGCCCGCGCGACGACGGGCCGCTCGAGCTACTCGTCGAGAGCTATCCGTACGACGCCGCGTTTACGCTCGATCCACGCACCCTGTGGCGCGGACAACTCCGCGGCCTCGTGCTGCGCACACCCGTCGCGCAAGTCAACTTCATCGTCAACGACGCCGAATGGCGCGATGCCGAGCGCGTGGCGAACGCCAGCGCGCAGGCGCGACGCACGGTCACGCGCGAGCAGGAGCGACTCGACGACGCCATGCGCGGCGCGGTGCCGATGGCGGCCGTGTACGAGCGCTACACGGTACAACGCGGAGAGACACTGACCGGATTGGCGCGACGGTTCCGCACGACGCCGGAAGTGCTGCGAGAGCTGAATCAGCTCACGTCGGACGACATCAAGGTGGGGCAGAAGATTCGTGTGCCTAAAGTCGAACCGGATTCGTTACCGCGCTAACTGCAACTGCGCTAACTGCACTACGCTGACTCGAAGACGCTACGGGCCCGGATATCGGGATCTCGGATCCGAACGCGCTGTGCGCGTCCGG
>CBHWDN010000041.1:0-33162 GCA_966112585.1 uncultured Gemmatimonadaceae bacterium | reverse complement strand
CTCTGTGGCCGCGGGCCGGGTTCCCCCCCCCCCCCCCCCCCCCCGCCCTCCGCGCCCCCCCCCCCCCCCCCCCGCCGGTGGCTCTTGAGCCCTCACCCAGTCTGCGCCATCTTCTCCACTATGAGGCCCTCCCGCCTGGCCATCGCCGCTCTGGTATTCTCGTCGACCCTCGCGACGATCGCCGAGGCGCAGACTCCAGCGCCGGTGCCGGCCGGACGTCGCCAGATGGTGGGCTTCGTGCGCGACATCAAAGGCGGGCCGCTCGAAGGCGTGAGCATCGAAGTGCTCGGCCAGAAAGTCGTGACCGATCGAAAAGGCGCGTTCGCGCTGCTGACGAATCAGATCGACACCGCGAGTATCAGCATCAAGCGGGTCGGATTCGAGCCGCTCGACGCGTTCATTACCACGCGCAACGGCATGTGGGATACGGTCGTGGTGCAACTTGAGTCGAGCGCTACGACGCTCGCCGAAGTGAACGTCACCGACGTGTATTCGAGTCGCGCCGGTGGCATTCGGGGATTCGAAGAGCGTCGGAGACTCAAGCTCGGGATGTTCGTCACGCGTGAAGAGATCGCCGAGCGTGGCGAGCAGAAGCTCAGCGAAGTGCTGCGCACGCGCAAAGGCGTGCAGATCGTACGCGGTCGTGTGCGTTTCGCCGCATTCACCGGATCTCGTGGCACGCAGTGCCAGCCGAACGTCTACCTCGACGGTGCACGAGCACCCGGCATGGAAGTGGACGAAATCCTTGCCAACTCCGTTCAGGCGATCGAGCTCTACCCGTATCTGTCGACGCTGCCGATGGAGTTCCAGTCCATCGGCGCACAGACCACGCCGTGCGGCACGATCGTGATCTGGACGCGCGTGCCGAATTCCAAGGGACGTTAGGGGTAGCGCACCACGACTTCGCGTTGCCCCACGGTCACCGGCACGGTGACCGTTTTGCCGCCCGGAAGTCGCGCCCACACGGCCGTTGGCGTGCGCGTGAGTCCGAAGACCTGCACCGCACCGTTTTGCGACAGGAATCCGCTTCCCGCTTGCACTTCGCGCACCGGACCGCCGACGTCGCCGTACATCACGCGGAGCTGTGTACCGACGCCGTCCGGATTCGTGGCGGGCCCTTCGACACGCACACGCAAGCCCGGCTTGCCCGACTGATTGACGAAGAGTCGCGTTGCATCGGCGTTCTGTGAGACGACCAGATCAAGACGTCCATCACCGTTGAAGTCGGCGTAGGCCGCACCACGTTGATCGCCATACACCATGAGTCCCGAGCGCTGACCGGCGATGGGCGTGAGTCCGCCCTTGCCATCGCCGCGCATTAGCAGGCTCCGCCCCTCGTCCTGCCGCGGTACACCAACGACTGTCGGGAAGAAGTTCTGCGACAGGAAGACATCTTCGGCGCCATCGCCATCGAAGTCAGCAATCGCTGGCGTGAAACTCGGTGACCACTGCGCTTCCGGTGGCAATGCGACCGGCTCGAAATGATCGCCGCGATTGAGGAACAGCGTGTGATCGAGAGTGCGAATGCTTAATCGCCTGGCTGACGCCATTGCGGGACCGATCAGCTGTTCAACCGAGGCATCGGCAAACTGACTGAAGCTCTTCACGCGATCGACGGCGCCGCTCACCGCCATGCGCGAACGCGCCCAACTCGTGAGCGGGCGATCGCCCTTCACCGACGCGTCCGCCGTACTCAGGAGCAACTCCACTTCACCACCGGCGCCGAAGTTACCGAAGGTGATGTCGAGTGGCGATGTCGCCGTCGCCGTGAAGCTCGTGTTGCGCCCCCAGCTTGTCGCGACGAGATCGAGGCGACCGTCACCATTGAGATCGCCGGCGGCGATTCCGTTCCATTCGCTCGTGAGCGACGCGAGTCCCCATGAATCGGGCGCGGCGGTGAGTCGGCCCTTCCCGTCGTTCAGGAAGAGCGCAAGGCTCCCCCAATCTCGCGCCAACACGAGATCGGTCCATCCATCACCGTTGATATCGGCGAATGTCGCACTCGAGACGAGTCCGATGTCTCGCATCAACGGCATGTTGAGCGTATCGAGCACAAACGTGCCGTTCACATTGCGGAAGAGCCCCGATGTGGCCGGCAGCGGGTATCTCATCGGCACAGCGCGCGAGCCGACAAAGAGATCGAGCGCGCCGTCGCCATCGATATCGCCCAATGCCAGCGGACCGGTGCTCGAGGCGTGCGAACCCACCGCCGCCTTGGTATCCGTCGCGAGCCCACGGGCCGACATCGATGTCTGCACGGCGGCAGGCTGACGCTGCATCGCCGTATCGGTGCGGAACTCCCAGGTGGCCACGCCAGCCAACAGCGACGTTTTGCCGCGCTCGGTCATGGCCAGCACGCTGGTGACATCAGCATTCGCGACCGGACCGGTTGCCGGCAGTGGTACAAGCTTGCCGCCGTCGTTGCGGAATACGGCGGTGCGACCGCCCGAGCCCGTGCCAACGATCAGGTCTTCATCGCCATCGCGATCAATATCATGCCACGACACGCCCGGCCCGAGCTGGGAGAGCGCGTTGACGAGCAGGAACTGTCGGTCCCAATCGTCGAAAACATTCTCGGTGTGCGTATGTCCACCAAGCTGCGCCGTGGCGTCGGCAAAGAGCGTGGATTCTGGCGCAACCGACTCGGCCGTGCGCATCACCGGCGCGCCGCCTGCCGTCACCGCGGTCTGCGTGACTTCGTACAGGCGATTCGGCTTCACATGCTCGATCACCGTGTGTCGGCCATCGCGCCACGTGACATCCAGCGTCGCCTCGCTGGCGTCGCCCATCGCAAAGCTTTGCAGATAGTCGCTGTGCGAGAGATACAGCCCGCCCACGGCAATCTCGCGCGACTGGAGCGGCAAGCCGGGCACCTTGAGCGTGACATGCGCGCCAACGGCTCGCGTGTTCGGCGCCAATCCCACCAGACGCACCGCGACGCGCGCGTTTGGCGCATCGTTGCGCAGCACGAGCGCCGGAGCGCCCATGCGGTTGATCACGACATCAAGGTCACCGTCACCATCGAGATCGGCGCTGGCAATGCCGTGCGAGATGTCCGCTTCCGTACCGAAATGCCACGCATCGCTGGCCGGCTCGAATGTGCGCGCGCCCGTGTTGCGGAAGGCGACGTTTTTGAGCGGAAGCGCGGGGAACTGCCACCGAATGCGCTGATACGGTACCGCGGTGAGGCGGTTCTGCAGCCCCTCCTGCACATCGGCATCCATCACATCCCACAGATGGCCGTTCGCGATCAGCAGATCAGGAAATCCGTCGAGGTCCACATCGAGAAAGAGTGTCCCCCAGCTCCATCCGCTCGACGCGACGCCGGCGGCGTTCGCGATCTCAGCGAAGGTGCCATCACCACGATTGAGAAAGAGCGAATTCCGCTGCTGCTGCAACTGGAGCTGCCCTTCACCCGGCTTCTTGGGAAGTGCCGTATGCGTCGGGAGCTGCGTGCGCAGACGCTGGGGATCGTTCGCGAGCATATCGGTCACGAACAGATCGAAGCGACCATCTCCATCGATATCGGCAATGTCGCTGCCCATCGACGAATTGCTCATCTGCCGAAGCGCGCGCCAATCAGCGAGACGGAAATTTCCTGCACCATCGTTGAACCAGAGCTGATCGACGTCCTCGAAATCGTTCGCGACATAGAGATCGGGCGCACCGTCGCCATTCAAGTCGGCAAAACGTGCGGTCAGGCCAAACGACTCGAACTCTTCGGCAATCGGCGCTCCGGTCACATCGAGGAAGCGCGACGACCGCATCGGCACGCGCGTGAAGTGACCGGCGCCATCGTTTTCGTAAAACTCATCGGGCTCGGCGCGCTGCGTCATGCGCAAGCCGCCCATGTCGGCGCGCTGGACCAGTTTGTAATCCTTCCGATGCTCCGGAACGATTTCATAGTGCTTGGGGCTCGTTTCGCGCACCATCTGGTTGAACGCACGCTGCTGCGGCGGAATCGTGTCATCGACGTTGTACGGCTTGTAGTTCGCGATGAACAACGACAATCGACCGTCGCCCTTCACATCGGCCATCGTGATCGTCGTGGCGCCACGCCCCACCGTGTCGAGCCCAAGGTCGCGATGCTCTGTGAATCGCGCCTGTCCGTCATTCAGATAGATCGCGTTGGGTCCGGTCGTCGTGACCAGAATCAGGTCCAGGTCACCGTCTCCATCGACATCGGCCAGCGCCGAGCCGGTCGCATGCCGATCGCAGGCGCCAACGCGTGCAAACTTGGTGATGTCCTCGAACACCCAATCGCCCTTGTTGCGATAGAGCGCGCTGCATCCTTCGGTGCGCGCCAGAAACACATCGGGCAATCCGTCGCCGTCCACATCACCCAGCGACACACCGGCGCCCTGACCAAGCTGGCGGTTGTTGAGCAGAATCTTTTCGCTCGCCGCGTTCTGAAAGCGGATCCCCGTCGTACGCGCGGCCATCGGCGTGAAGCCCGTCTTGCCACGCGCCACTGACAACGACTGCCATCGCGCGGCACCTTCGGTGGTCCAGTCGCCACGCTTGGACTTGCAGGCGACCAAGAGCGTGGTCGCGCCGATCATCGCGACCAATGCGATACGCGCCTTCATTGCGCCGACTTGGCGGAAAGTCGCTTCGCCACCTGATCGCCGATGCACCGCCCCATCCGCAGGCCCGCCTGATTGCTGTACTCGTAGTGCAGCCCGGCATACACGCGCGACGCGCCGGCTTCTTCACTCGCGGCAATGAAGCTCGGAAAGTGCCGCACCCGGTGTCCGATCGAGATCACGGTGCTGTCGGTGAATGCACTCGGACCAATGAGCGCCGTGATCACGGCCGACGCGGCACCACTCTGCGTCGAATGTCCGGACGGAAATTCCGGGAACGGCGGTGTGGGAATGAGCGGTTCCCAGGTCGAATCGATATGTCGGCGAATGTACGTGCGGGGACGCAACGTCATCGTCGCGAACTTGACGCGCCACGCCGCAATGAACGCATCGGCTTGCGACAGCGATGTGCCGAGCACCAATCGTACGGCCTCTTCGCCGTTGAGGTGACGTTCACTGATCATCTGCGCCGCGATCGACAACCAATGTCCGACCGGCGTGCCCGTCTCACCGCCGTTGTCCGCCCAGTAGTACGCGATCTCCTTCTGCTCTGGTGTGCGCGCGGCGGTGATGCGATGCACGTTCGCGTTCTCCTGATAGAGACGCGCGCTGCTGTCCACACCGTAGTTGGGTGGTGTACCCGCGGAGCAGACGGTGGAGTCCACATTCACGAAGCTGCGCACCGTGCCCCAGTACGGCTCGGTGATTCCCGCCATGTTCACCGCCGGCAGCGATTTTTCGCCAACGGTCTTGGGGCGACTCAGGATCAGGCTGCGATCACTCATGTTCGCGGTGCGGCGCTGATTCGACGGATTGTCGATCTGCACCAACTCACTCACCGCCGACGTTTGCGTCGTGGCGAAGGTGGTGGCCGGTGCATCATTGATCCACATCGAGTCGCCAACGGCGGGCACGTAGGGCGCCAGCGCTCGCGTGTTGCTGAATCCATCGTCGCGGCTGAAGGCGATGAGCGCGAGACCGATTGCACGTCCAAGCGAGTCGGAGCGAGTGGCGAGCTCCGCACTCACACCGCCCGCCTTGCGTGCCGTCTCGAGCGAATCGGCCATGCGCGTGAGCGCCGCGCGCGTGGTCGGCAGTGCTTCGCGCAGCAACGTATCGAGCACCACGCGTTCGGCAGCCACAGCGGTAAGCGTGGCGTCGGTGGGTTGTCCGTTCGGCGCGGTTGGCAAGGGCAACAGTCCGTGCACAACTTCATGCAGCGGTGTCAATCCCGGATGCGATGCGGCCGTGCCGGCATAAAGCGCCATCGTCGCGTAGGAGGTGAGACGCGACGCGACCGGCGGTGACAGGCGCTCAACGCGGATGGTGCCGTACAGCGAGTGGACCCATTCCGCGACCATTTTCGGATCGATGTCCGAGGACTTCCGACAGCCGGAAAGGCCCATGGCGGCGACGCCAAATGCGAGGGTCAGCGGCGCACGAAACTGGCGTGCGAAATGACGTAAAAAAGCGCGCCGATGAGAGGCAACGGAGAGGGAAAGCATCCTGTCAATCTGGTCAGCTGCAACTTTGACCGATAGCTTGGTCAAGCCTCATCGCCGCGGGAACGGTCTATGTCTGCAAGACGCCTCGTTTCGTCCCTGTTGGTCCCCCTCGCGCTGCTCGTGCCAACAGTGGCGGCGGCGCAGCTCTCCGAGATTCGCGGAGTCGTTACCGACGGCACGGCACGCGCCGCGGTGCCCGCGGCTGTCGTGTTGCTGCTCGACGAGCGCGGCACCTCGCTGCTGCGAACGCTCACCAACGATCGGGGGCAGTACCGGTTGCTGCGTCCCGCGGAAGCGACGCAACTGCGTGTGGTGCGCATTGGCTTCGAGCCGCGCACGGTGCCGTTAACGCAGGCGAAAGGGCGACCTGAGGGTGGATACGATCTCGATCTTCAGGTCACGCCGCTCGCGCGAACCTTGCAGACCGTTGATGTCTCCGCCGCGCGCGGCTGTCAAAGTGGTGCGGATCAGGCGATCGCCTTGAGCTTGCTCGATGAAGCACGCGCTGGGCTCCTCGCATCGGTTGTGGCTCGCGAAAAGGATCCTCCAAAGCTGCTCGTACTTCGCTTCGAGCGCTTGCTCGACGTGGAGGGCATCGAAACTGTGCGCCAGACGGTGCGCATCGATTCATCGGCGGAAGCCACCAGCTCGTTCGCGGCGACACAATCCGCGGCCGACTTTCTCGCCACCGGCTTTCGCAGCGGTCGTCAGGGCGACTACACCTTTTTCGGCCCCGATGCCGGAGTGTTACTCGACGAGCGCTTTCAGGCGGGCTACTGCGTGAGCGTCGCGGCGCCGGATTCGGCGCATCGCAATCAGGCGGGGCTGCGATTCACTCCGGCGACCCGGAAGGGCGGTCGCGTGGACATCGACGGCACGCTCTGGATCGATACCGCCGCGCGCGCGTTGAACGAGATCACGTTCCAGTACGTCGGACTCGATCAGATGGCGGAGGGGCTCGGCGCCGGCGGCCGCATTGGTTTTCGCGCGCTGCCGAACGGCGTACCGTTCATCGATCGCTGGCAACTTCGCCTCGTCGATGCGGCCAGCGATTCCACCGACGGGCGATCGGCCCAGTCGTTTGTCGTGCGTGAAACCGGCGGCGAGTTGGCCGAGGCGCGCTGGCCCGACGGGCGCGTCTGGAGTGGTCCCCTTGGCACGGTGCACATCACGGCGGTGATACCGGGTAGCAAACCCGCGGCAGGTGTTGATCTGCGATTGGCTGGCACCGACTACGTGGCCACGACCAACAAGGATGGACGCGCGTCCTTATCGAATGTGCTGCCGGGCAGCTACCGCATTGTCGTTGACGATCCGTACGTGCGACCCATTGGGATGACGATTCCGACCGGCAAGACCATCACCGCCGTTCGCGGCAGTGCAGCCCTGTCGCGAGTTGATGTCAACGGGCCGCTCGTGCTGGCGCAGCAGGCATGCAAACGCACCGATGTCCCGAAGAACAGGGAAACGTGGGTGCTGGCCCGCGTGCACGACGCCCAGGGCAATCCTGCCGCCGACATGCGCTGGCAGTTGCTCGAAGCCGACGAGGGACGCTGGAAGCCCCGCACGGCGGTTGGCGTAACGGGAAACGACGGCGTCATGGCGGTGTGCCGGGAACTCGAGCGCGGACGCACGGTGGAGCTGGCCGTCTGGCGGGTGCGTGGGCGGGACACGGTACGGGTGCGCAAGGTGCTCGACAACGCCATTGAAGTCATGTCCGCGCGCCTGCAGGACTCGCGCGTCGCCGTCGCCACGGGAAGGGGAATAACGATTGCCGGCGTGGTGCGTGATTCGGCGACGGGCGTTGCGGTTCCCGAGGCTCGCGTACGGTTGGTGGAGACGCCGTTCGAAACGGTGGCCGACGACGAAGGCCGCTTCGTGTTGGGCGGCTTCTCGCCTGGGCGTTACGTCGTGGAAGTGGGGACGCGTTCGCTGGACCCGCTCGGCATTGTGTCACACCGAGCGCTCGACCTTCGCGACGGCATGTCGTCGATCACTCTCGGTCCGCCGCAGCTTTCAGAATCGTTGATCAATGCCTGCCGCTCGGTGGGCGGTATCGGAAGCAGCCTCGTGGTTGGACGACTCCAGCCGGCAAATCGCGAGGATGCGATTGCCGGCTATCGCATTGTGGCCGAGTGGGAGGCTGATACCAGCACACTGCTTGCGACGGACAGTCTCGGACAATCGCGCCTGGGGGGTTGGGTTCGCGCGATTCCCGATCCCACATCTGGCGTGTATCGGCTGTGCGATGCGCCAACCGGTAGAACACTCACAGTGCGCGCCGAAGCGGACATCATGAACGCCGGTGCGAGCAAGCCGCTGCAAGTGATCCTCGCGCCCAGGGAACCCGTCGCTCGACTCGACGTCTCGCTTCAGGCCGGACTGGTCGTCGCGCCGACTTACAGTGGCACCGTGATCGATTCGATCGGCGGACTGCCGATCGAAGGCGCGGAGGTCACGATCACGGATCTTGGCCGTTCGACACTGACGAACCGCCGCGGGCAGTTTCGCTTTTCGGCGCTACCAACCGGCCCGCACCTCGTTTCTGTGCGCGTGATTGGATTTACGCGACGAAACGCGAGCATTCAGCTCGAAAACGCGCGCGCCCTGGACGAGCGCGTACCGATCGCGCGCGCGAGTGCTCAGGCACTCGCAGCGGTGGAAGTGATTGGCGCGGGTGTTCCAACTGAGTTTGAAGAACGTCGGAAGCTGGGCCTTGGCTCCTACCTCACTCGCGACCAGCTCGCAGCGACGCGTGGACAGCGACTGGGCACCGTAATGGCGATGGTCAGTGGCTTCGGCACCGCGCTGTCCAACATGAACGGCGGCGCGCAGGCGTATGTCGTGGGGAAGCGCGCCCCGGCGCACATACAAAAGGGACGGGTCGGTTTCAAAGAGGGTGCCGTAGCGGCTTGCGGGTTCTCCGCAGCCGCCGCGTGCCAGTTCACGTTTGACGACTATCGCGAGCAGGGCTACTACTGCCCGACGCCGGGGGAACGCGCGCGGGGCCTGAGTTCCTGTCAGTGCTTCGCTCAGGTCTACCTCGATGACCGGCTCATGAACAACAGCCGCCCCACTGAACCATTCGACGTGAACTCCATTCCGGTCGAGCAGATTGCCGGCGTTGAGTTCTACCGGTCGCCGGCCTCGACGCCCGCGCGCTACAGCATGCTCAACTCTGTCTGCGGCGTGATGTTGATCTGGACCCGAAAAGGGTAGCGTTTGTCACCATTCTACTGGAGCAATTCATGAAATCTGTGTGGACTCTGCTCACCTGTGTGAGCCTCGCGGCCTGTGCATCGAGTGGCAGCTCAGCGGCTCCGGTGCAAACCACAGGATCCACCACCCGCTCGAGCACCATGGGCATCGAAGGCGTGGGTCGCGTCACCATCAACCGCACGAGCGAGGCCGATATCCTGTCGATCCCGTTCAGTGCTGACGCGGTGTTCCGCGCGCTCCCTTCCCTCTATGATTCGCTGGGCGTCCAGGTCAACACCATCGATCCGGCCAAGCACACCGTCGGCAACTCGGGCTACAAGATCCGCAACCGCATAGGGAAACTGCCCATCAGCATGTTTCTGGACTGTGGCAGCTCACAGATCGGGCCGAACGCTGACTCGTATGACGTGTATCTCAGCGTCGTGACGACGGTCTCCGGCGACGGTCCAGCTGCCTCGAAGGTTGGAACGCTGGTTGACGCGCAGGCACGACCGGCGACCTACAACCAGGCGTACACCCCCTGTTCCTCGAAGGGGTTGCTGGAGCAAAAGCTTGGGCAGCTCATCTCCAAGCGTCTCGCGAAGTAACCGTTTCTGCTTTCCCGCACTGCCTCTATGTCGCGCTTGCTTTCGTTCGGGTCTCACCGCTCCATCGTTTCGCTTGGCCGATTGTTCGCCGGCGTCCTGCTCGCGACCGTGGTGAGCAAGCCACTCGAGGCGCAGCGACTGGTCACGGTGTCGGGGTTGGCGTACGACAGTCTGCGTGGTGCCCCGCTGGCGAATGCGTTCGTGATCCTGCAGGAGCGTGGCAAGAGCACCACCAGCGACGAGCGAGGGCGGTTCCATTTCGATTCAGTCCCACCCGGTACATACACCTTTGCGATGCAGCACGCGGTGTTCGATTCGCTCGGACTCTCGGGCGCGACATCGCGATCGGCCGTGAGCGACGGCAAGAGTCTGGTGGTGTTGTCCGTACCGAGTTTTGCGACGCTCTGGAAGGCGGTGTGCCCAACGACGGTGCCACAATCGCGCGATACGGGGTTTGTGTACGGTACGGTACGCGATGCCACATCACGCAAGTCGGTGCCGCAGGCGTGGGTGGCGCTGTCGTGGACCGATCTCGTCAAGCTCGATCCGGCCAAGAAGAGCACGAACGTCACCCAACGGCGCTACAACAGCGAAGTGCAAAGTGATGCCGAGGGTGGCTACGCCGTGTGTGGGGTGCCGAGCGGCCTGCCATTGTCGGTTCGCGCGTTCAATGGCACCAACACCACCCCGACGGTCGCGATGAGTAGCAGTGCTGATCGTGTTCGTCGACTGGACTTGGTGCTCAGCGGTAGTGCTATCGCGCAGGCGGCGCGAAGCGGCATGGTGCGTGGCCAGGTGAGCGACAGCGGTGGTCGCGGCATGCGCGACATCCGTGTGTCAATTGGTGAGATTGAAACGCGCACGGATGCAGGCGGCGCCTTCCTGCTTCGCGGTGTGCCGGCCGGTACGCGACAGATCGATGCGAGCGCGGTGGGATACAACCCCACCAGTGCCGCGGTTCAGGTGTTTGCCGACGACACTGCACACGTGCAGCTCACCACCTTCCGCGTGAGCGCGCTCGATACGATGCGGGTACGCGCGCTCTCCGCCAAAGGGCGCGTGCGGATCATGGAATTCGAGGCACGCCGTGTTCGGGGCTTCGGCACCTATCTCGATTCGGCGACCATCTCGAAGCGCGCGACACTGTCGGCCGCGATGCAGGGCGTGCCCGGAGTCACGGTCGAAAACATGACCGCGAACGGTCGGCGGTTCAATCTCTACCTGCCCTCCACCAGCGGGGGGTACTGCAACGCGACGCTCGTACTCGACGGCGCGCAGCAGAACGACACCGAGGTATTCAACACACTGTCGCCGACTGATCTGGCCGCGATCGAAGTGTATCAGCAGCGCACCACGGTGCCGTCGGAATTTCAGCGCGGGCAGCAGACGTGCGGTGCGGTGGTCGTATGGACAAAGCGGGCATTCAGGTAACCTGAACGCCCGCCTGCGTCGTTACGCGATTCGCCGCCAGACCGTCAGAGGCCGCCGCGCCCACCGCGAGCGCCACGGCCGCCGCCCATGCCGCCGCCCATCTTGTCACGCAGCATCTTTTGCGTCTTCTCGGCATGCTTCTCGAGCAGTTCAGCGGCCGTCTTCTGCTGCTCGGCGTCAAGGGTTCCGACCACCGTCTTGGTATCGGCATCCTGACTGGCGCGAATGTCGCGCACCACGCCCTGCATCGCATCCCGTGCGAGGATGACGCGCGTTTCGTCTTCGGTATTCGCGGCAACACTCGGCTTCATCTGCTTCTTGAGCGAATCGACGAGGGCGTATCGATCCTTGTTCGCCGCCTGCAGCTTCTCATCGGCTGATTTGATCGCGGCAATCTGCGCATCATTCAGCTTGAGATCCTTCTTCTTGTCGAGGAGCATCGCCAGCGGGCTCGATTCGATGAAGTCCTTGCCCGAGATGGAGGGTCCCTTGGGCACATCCGCAGTGACTGCGTTCCAATCGGCGTCCTTGCTGCCACCCATACCGCGGCCTCCACCACCGCGCTGTGCTTCAGCAGCGATGGGAAGCGTGAGAAGCAGAACAGCCGGAAGAATGGTACGGGTACGATGGGTCATCGGAACTCCGGGGCGAAACTTGGAGGGGTGTCGAGCGAGGGATTGGACTGTCGAATGAACCGTCTCAATTCTTCTGCGTGTGCGCAAACAAGTCACGGCGCACTTCAGGATTGCTGATCTTCCACAACACGCCATCAGTGAAGTAGTGATGGATATTGATGAACATCAGGATGAGAATCGGTGCGGCATTCGCCGGCTCTTCGCCAAAGACATTGCCAATCACACCCATCAGGGCCTTCGGTACCACCTGCGCCACCAGTACGCTCGCCCCGAGCAGCAACAGCGCGTACATCAGCATGTGCACCAGAGGGCGTCTCCCTGAATCATCGTGCGCTTCCTTCGTAACCGTCGTGATGTTCGACGCGCGATTGTACTCCACGCGAAACGGAAACACGAGATACTGAATGGAGTGCGCGATCTGCACCCAGAAGAGCGCCTTGGGATCGCGCGCCATGACGGCGTACCACACAAAGATCGCCAGCCAGGCGGTCACGGCCAGCAGTGGTGGGTTCTGCCCTGTGCGCTGGCGCATGCGAAGCAGTCCCCAGGCACCCAAGGCAAATCCCACCAGTGTCGCCGCAGACGCTACCTGATAGACGATCTGCACTCGCGAAGGATCGCGCAGCTGGGTGTAGAGAAACCAGGCGACGTGCCAGGTGAGCATGATACGCAGGCTCGTACGAATGAGCGTGCGCTCGCGCGCATCGAATGCCGTGCCGCCGAGATAAGCGAACGACGCCATCATGCCCCACACTTGGCCGGTGTAGTGCCACGCGAGGTAGATGCTCGACACCGTGACCAGGCCAATACCGAGCGGCTGCGTCCAGTCGGAGAGCACGAACGCTGCGGCAATCCAGAGCAGCAGTATCGCCGGTACGCCGATGCTGGCCCACTTGTGCCTGAGGATCATCGCCTTGCTACCGTAGACCAGGCGATACGACGCCAGAAAATGCGGCATATTGATCGCCGTAAGCATCCACGCCTGCACGCCAGCACCCACCAGCACGAGATCGGTGCGACCCGTCGCCAGCAGCGGCAGCAAGACCAGAATTGACAGCCCACCCACAGCAAGCCAATCCACGAGCGGCGAAATCATGGAGCCGCGCGGAGCCGCCTGGACCGTGTGACCGTAGTCAGGGCGGGAATCACGTGCGGCGTTGGGCGAACCCGCCAAGTCGCGCGCAGCTGAACGGGCGGCGGCCCGTCGTTCACTTCGAGTACTTACCATGTCCCAGAGAAGCTGTTCGACGCTCGATGAGGCGTCAACGCAAAGGAGCCGCCGAATGCTCGGCGGCTCCTTTGTGTCGCATCACCCGATGCGAATATCGTCAGGACATCAGAATCCGCGTGGCGGACGCACGTCCCACACGAACGTGCCAGCCGGCACCTGGAAGGCAGCAGCCTGCGAGGTACGCGCACCGGCCGTCGAGCGCGGGAAGACGATCAGCGAGATCGCCGAACCTGCAACCGTGGTACCCGGCGCCGAGCTGATATCGAGCTTGCCCAACGAACCCGCCGACGACGTGGCTGCAGCGCCCGGAAGGGCGAGCAAATCGGCGAACAAGTTGGTGGTAGCGCCCGCGGCGCGCACGTTAAACGTGATGCTCGCAGGATCCACGTTGACGTACGCCGACTTCGAGAGGCCAGGAACTGCAGCCCACGTCGGATCGGTCGGCACGGTACCGCCGGTCACGAACTGACGGACGTCGATCGGTGACTCGGTCGCGTTGATGACGCGAACGGCAACCTTGCCCGACGGGACGGTGGTGTTTTCATCCCACGTGCCGAGCTTGAGCGTACCGGTACGCCCCTGCCCCCACATGATGTAGGTGTAGTTCGTACCCGCCGTCAGTGCCGCCGTACCCGAGAAAACCTTGGTGGACGCGATCGTCTGAATCGTGTCGTCCAAGAAGATCGAGAAAGCACGTGAGCCGGCGCGCGCGGCCTTGTACTGCACCAGCGTCGACGCCGTGACGCCGCCCGACGTGGTCGGGCCGCTGCGGAAGGTCTGACGGAACTGGGCGTTCGACTCAACGATGTCGACGAATCGGAAGTCGACACCGAAGGCGCCCGACGAGTCTGGCGAGGCGTTGATGAAGCGCACGCCCGCCGTGGGGATGTCTTCGGTGGTGATAACCGTATCAGGGCGGCACGCCGTGAGGGTGGCCCCCGCCACCAACGACGCCACCGTGAGACGAAGAATGCTTCGCATGAAAAACTCCGTGGAGGGAGATGCTAGGGTTTGCCTGAACATCAGGGCCGAGGGATTCGCGTGCTGATGGCTGAGTCGGTGGGAGCAGGTTTTCCGTCCGATCCCGACAACAATCCCGTCAGACCACCCTTCGCGACCGCTACCACAACTCCGAGTACGGCGGCGGACACGATGGCGGTACGTCCCTTCGAAAACTTTCTCTCTGAAAGCAGTGCGACCTGATCGGCCTTGATGCGAATGCGTTCACCAGTCCAGACCTGATGTCCTCCGGCCAGTAGCGAAATGCTGGAGGCGGCGACGACGACTTCGTTCGCATCACGCGACACCAATCGTCCTTCGACCACATCCACTGATGGTCCCAACTGCGCGGCCATGGTGACACGACCGAGGTCGGTGAGCTTCACCAGCACCTCGGTGCCGGCAGGAACCGACTCCCCGACGACTGGCTTGGCGACATAGCAGCCAGCCGTCGAGGCAACCATCATCGGCACCAGCAGTGCCGTTGCACGAATTACTGGCCGCAAGGAATCACCAGCCGTACACGCTGACAGCTGCCGTGGAATTGGGTGCATTGCCCGGGCCAGGGCCAGCGCCATAAATCGCGCTGATGGCCGTTCCACGCGCCTGCAGATCCTGGTACGGCACCGCCCAGAAGAGCGGCGTGTCCTTGGGTAGTTCACCCCACCCACGGCCATCGAGATACCACGGCGAATAGTGCGTATACGCCGTTTCGATGCGCTTCTCGTACTTGAGCGCATCCCACATCGTGCCGCAACCAACGGTGTTGAAGCTTGGCGCCTTCGGCACCTTCGGCACGCAAGAGTTGCCACCCGGAACCAGCGACGTTTCGTCGAACGCCGTGATCGCCGGGAGACCGTTCAACGTACGGGTGCGGTTCACAAGAGCACCGGCCGCCGCGTACTGACCCTTGCGGTACAGTCCTTCGGCCTGGAGCAAGTCGACTTCGGCACGCGTCATGAAGATCGTGTTACCGTTACGCGCCGAACCGTCGCCGCTCGTATTCCACGAGTAGAAGCGAACGTTGTCGTAGTTCGAGAAGCCGAAGCTCAGACCCGACAGTGCGTCGTTACCCGTCGGACGATTCACGAAGTAGCGCTTGCAGACCGTGCTGGCTGCCGAGCAGGACGTGATCGCGAAGTCCGACTGCTGAGCACCACGAGTGGCACCCTGCGGGAAACGAAGGTCGGGGGTCGCCATCGTGAACGACGCACCGTTGCCACCGCGATCGCCCACCGGCTGCGAAATCCACGCGGCGTACGCACCCGACGTGTCAGCCATGCCGATAAAGAACGGCGGCATCTGATGCCACGTGCTGAACGACAGGAACTGCTGGCGCCACGAGTTCGACGGACCCACAGTGGTGCTGGTGGTGATCAGGTGATCAGCGGTGATGCCATTCTGCGCATCGGCGATGATCGCATCCCAATCGGCCGCGGCGCGCTCGGCCGGCGTACGACCCATGTTCGCGCGGATGCGGGCCCGGTAGCTGCGAATGAGCTTCGGGAACTCCGTCTTGGTCATCGACAGCGGGCCCGGGATCCAGGTGCTCGGAAGCGGGAAGCCGTCGTTGGCCGTTGGCGTCAGGTTCGCGAAGTCCAGTGCGCGCTGGAACGCCGCGTACGAGGAATCTGCCGCCTGCTTGTAGCCGATCAGCACACCGAAGTCGTCGAACGCCTGACCATCCTGAACGACCGACACCGAGTCATGCATCATGGCCGCATAGCCGATCGACAGGCCACGCAGAAACTCGGCAAATGCGCGCGCGCGATTGTCACGGTTGGCCGTTCCAAGCGTTTTGCCCGCCTTGATGTTCGTCGACACGCTGTTCGCCACACGGTTGACTTCGGCCATGATGGAGAACAGGCGATACTGCTCGCCCTGACAGGTATTGCCCGGCGAGTTCACGTTCGCGGCGCCCGAGAACGGCGCGCGCGCGTTCATGCAGTTGTTCGCCAGCGACGAGTAGTTCATGAGCGACATGACCGAGGTCATGCCCTGCAAGTCCGTCGTGCTGCCGTACAGACCACTCGACCAGCGCTTGTAGTAGGTACCGAGGAGCGCTTCGGCGTCGGCCGCCGTCCCAAGCACGCTCGCAGTATTTGGCTGGTTCGGGTTGTTCACTGCAAGCGGCTTGTCACTGCACGCTGCCGACCCGACCAGGACAGCCGCGAGTGCGGCTGTCCGAAGGAAAGTGCGATTCATGTGGTATGGATCCTAGAAGCGCGTCTGGATGGTGAACGTGTAGGTACGGAGCGTCGGGAAGCCGAACGCGTCCACCTGATTGACCAAGCCAGAGCTGGCCTGTCCGCTGCCGCTGACGCCGACTTCGGGGTCGATGCCGGTGTAGTTCGTGAACGTGTACAGGTTGCGGCCGATTAGCTGCAGCGTGACGTCGTTCAGGCCAGCGACCTTGCCGAGCTGATACGTGAGGGCGACTTCGCGAAGCTTCGCGTACGTGCCCTTCTCCGTGTTCCAATTGTTCGGGCCAAGGATGTCGTAGAAACCACCCGTGCCCGCGCCTTCCGAACCGCCCACGCGGAAGCCGTATCCGAGCGGCTTCGCCGTCTCGACGGTGCGGCCACCCATGTCGAAGTAGTTGTTCGCGAAGTCGAGGAGACCCCAACCGGCGCCCTGATTGTTGATCATGTGACCAACCGTGCCGTCCAAGAGGCCGTACAGCGACAGCTTCTTGTACGTGACCGTGTTGTTCAGCGCGAAGCGGAAGGAGGGCAGCGTGTTGCCAATAATGCTCGTGGTGCCCGTGCCTTCGCCCTTCTCACCGCGCAACGGACGGTCGATGATCGGGTGACCGAACTGGAGCGGATAGTTCCACGGCGAGTTGGCCGCCGAGAGCTTGGTCTGCCACAGGTTCTTGGTGATACCATCGCGCCAGCTGTTGCCTTCGCCGGTCCAGACAACCCAACCCTGATCGTTGACCTGGTAGGCCTTGCCATCGCCGCAGGAAGCCTGCACCGACGCCGGGAGGTCGCCGCACGTCTTGTAGAACTTGCGGGCCCAGATGCCACCGTAGCGGTTGACCGGGTAGCCGTTGCTCTTGTCCGTACGCGCCGTGAAGAGGAACAGCGAGCCAGTACCCTGGCCCGTGCCGGCGGAGGTGAAGTATTCCGGCATGAACAGCTCAGTGATGTACGTGCGGTTGCGATCAAACGTACCGCGCGTGTTCCACTGGAAGTCCTTCTTGCTGATCACCGGGAGATTCAAGGCGACTTCGAACGTCTTGTTCTGCAGCGTACCGGCGTTCTGCCACTTGCTCGAGAAACCAAGCGTGGCCGGCGTCGGGACGTTGAGGATCTGATTCGACGTGTTCGACTGCGCGTACGTCAGTTCGACGCCGAGCTTGCCGAAGAGCGTGAAGTCCGACCCGAACTCGTTTTCGATCGTCGTTTCGGGCTTCAGGTTCGGATTACCCTGCTGGCCAACGAGACAGCCGGTCGCGGAGCAGGAATAGGTTTCGTACTGCGCCGAGAAGCCCGGCGAGTTACCGGCCGAACCGCGCGACGCGCGGATACGGAGATCCGACACCTTCGGCACGGCGAACCACGACTCTTCCGAGATACGCCACACGCCGGACAGACGGCCGAAATTCGCGAAGCGATTGCCCGAACCGAAGAGCGAGGAGCCGTCGCGACGGAACGTTCCGTCGACGATGTACTTGCCCTTATAGTCGGCGTTCGCGCCGGCGATCATGCCGAGGTTCTTGATCAGCGAGCTGCTCGACGACGTGGAGAAGTTCGTCGTGGTGTTCGACAGCGTGTACACGTCCTTTACGACGTACTGGTCGCCGCTGGACCCGTTCGAGAGCACGTAGTCGCGATCCATCAGGCCACGGACGTTGAGCTTACCGTTCAGGTTCGACGTGAACTGCTTGCGGAACGTACCAGAGATGTAGGCGTTCATGCTCTGGCGCGACTGGTTGCTGATGCTCTGGTTGCCCAGGTTGCTGTTCGGCGACAGCGTGAAGGTGCGATAGCCCTTCGAGACGTACGAATTCGAAATGCGGTCGCGGTTGTCGAAGCTGTACAGAGCTTCGAACGAGGCCCACGGCGCCGGGGTGTACGTCGTGTTGACGGAACCCTGCCAGCGATCGGCGTTGGTGTAGGCGTTCAGGTTCTGCATGTCGTACAGGAACGTGCCGCCGCCGTTGCCCGAGCCGCGAAGATTCGCGCCACCGCCGCGAACGATCGGACGGCCCAGCGTGTCGACGGCCGTGTAGTCGGTGCCGGCCGGCGCGCCACGGAGGAGCTGGCCGAAAATGCCACCGTTCGACGAACCGCCCGAGCGATCGTCAACCGAGCTGCGGTTGAAGAGCGAGCTGATCGACACGGTGAGGTTCGGACGCACATCGTAGTCGAGATTTACGCGCGCGCGGCGCTGCAAGGCACCATTGAGGCCCTTGATGGCGCCACCGTCGTTCGTGTACGAGCCGGTCACGAAGTAGCGCACGTTGCCCACGCGGCCATTCACGTCGACTGTGTTCAGCTGCGTCGGGCTGTTCGTGGTGACCTGTGACAGGCCGTTGTAGTACTGACCCGGCCAGATGTTCGACTGGAACACGTTGAGGAGCTCACCACCGGAGGCGGCGGGCGAGTTCCACTGCAGCGAACGCGGCGTACGGATGGTGTCGGCGTTCACGTTGTTGATGCGGTAGATCTCTTCCATCCACCCCGTCGAGCGCGAGCACGGCGACGTCGCGCCGGAGCCGCCTTCGCAGAAGCGCTTGCCAGTTTCGTCGAGCTGGAGGTGATGGTTGACCGGCTGAATGATGCGCGCCGAGTTGAGGTCGGACGTGCCGTATTCAACGCGGGCACCGACGCGGGTTTCATTGCGCGTCGCGCCACGCTTGGTCTTGATGTTGATCACGCCGTTGGCAGCCTGCGCGCCGTAGAGCGAGGCACCAGCGGCGCCCTTCACGACTTCCACGGACTCGATGTCGAGACCGCCGATTTCGCTGAGCGTCTGATTACGCAGAATCGTACCGTCGACGATGATCATCGGGCCCGTGCCACGGCCGCTCGCGTTGATCGACGTCGGGCCACGGAGCATGATTTCCGGTGAGGAGCCCGGACGTCCGCTCGTGGAGGCAACACGCAGGCCGGCGACCTTACCCTGAAGCGCCGTCACCGGGTTGAGCGCCGGCACCGGAATGTCTTCAGCAGTCACGCGACCGACGGCGAAGGCGACCTTGCTACGCTCGGTGCCTTCCATGGAGCCCGAAACGACGACTTCGCTGAGGCGATTGACGTCCTTCTCGAGCGTGAAGTTCTTGGTCTGCGATCCAGCCGATACCGTGATCGGCGACGCGGCGGGCTTGAAGCCGACGGCGCGAACGCGGAGCTGCACCGACTGACCGGAGACGCGCGCGGCCGGAACGGTGATCGAGAAGATGCCCTGCGCGTTGGTCGGCACCGAGATCACAAGCTCGGTGATGTATACGTTGGCAAACTCGAGGGGCTGGCCAGCGTCACCGACCACCTTGCCGGTGATCGTGGCGTTCTGCGCCTGCGCACGTGCGGAGGGGATCACCGCAAAAAGACCAAGCAGCGCCGCTGCTATCGCTCTCGCGGGACGGGTGAAGGACTTGGGCAACATCGCTCTCCCAGGGGTGAAGAAGACAGAGACGTCCAACTCGGGGCACGTCGACTGCGTGTGGGGGCCCTGCCCACGAACTACGAGGGGCCTGCGAAACTCCGGTCTATCGAAAACCGAAAGCCGACGCTAAGCGGGATCTCCGTTCGCTCGCGATTCGGCGCGCGCGGACGGTCGTCACCACGTCGTCAGTTGTCGGGGAAAGCGAGGGACTGCCGGGAACCTTCGGAGGGGACCGCATACTTTGACGGGACCACGTGCCAGATCACTCCCGTGACCCAGCTCACGCACCTGTCCGGCAAGCGCCAAGGCTAGCCTTGGGAAAAAGGGTTGGCAAGTAGGGACGGCCAGCGGATCGGGACGACCTGCACCCCGCGTGAGGGGACAAGGCGCAACCAGTGGGAACTGCAACCCTTAACAACGCGCTCTCAGAATGCGTCACTGCAATTTCCGACATGTTTCGATTGGCTTCGAATCAGCCAAAAACGAATCGCGGCGCAGGGACGAAATGCTCCCGGCGCCGCGTGCGCTTCGTCTATCAGTCGCGCTGAAATTCACGTCGCGATCGCCACCAACAGGCGATCAAACGCACCGCAATTCGATCAGCGGCGGCTCGCTCCGGCCAATGCGCTGGGCGTCCAGCGGACACCAACCGAGAACGTGTCGTCATCACTGAAGGCGTCCGAGCCACTGAAGCTCGCCGCCGTGATGATTCCGAATTTGGGATTAACCTGCCAGAAAGCTCCGGCATCAAAATTCAGGCTGATCGTGGAACGCCCTTCGCGATCACGCCCACAACGGCTGCACACATCGAGCGACGCGCGCGGGTGGACGTACGGGGTGATCGCCATCCCCTGGTCCAGTTCGAAATGGTGACCGACGCTCACACCCACCGGAATCCGGAACAGGGTGTTGTTGCCGCCAAAGGCCGCACCAGCGCCGGCGGTCAGCAAAAGGTCGAGCGGCTGATCCTTCGTCGCCCGCGCGAGTTCCTTGCCGAAACCACCACCCACGAAGAGCAGCGGGTCCGCATTGCCCTTGGGGTCCGCCACGCCGGCGTCCAACTGCCAGTGCGTCCCGGCCCCCATGCCCTCACGCCACTGGAACAGCAGCGTGGTCCCCGCCCCACCGACAAGCGCGGCGGTGTAATCACGCGTGCTCGCGCTGGGCGTCTGCAATGAGGGATAGTTGTAGGCCTGCGCCGAACTCGTGGAAACGGCGACGAATGGAGTGAGCGCGACCAACGCGGCGAGGAACAGGCGGGACTTCAAAGGCATGAGAGCTCCGAGGCGATGTTAGATCGCTAACTGCCAGTACAGAGTGTAGAGAGCGCAGTGCAGAGTGCAGAGCAACTTGGCTCTTCACTCTATACTGCGCTCTCTCAACCCTGTACTGGCAGTTTTGTGCCGTGGAGCACAAGGGCAGACAGATCCTTGAACAGCCGGAGTCCAGAGTGCAGAGAGCGCAGTGGAGAGTAGAGAGCACCGTTGCTCTTCACTCTCCACTGCGCTCTCTGTACTCTGTACTGGCAGTTAGCGACCTTATCGAACGCGCGACCTATACGTCCGCGACAGTCGCAGCGTCGAACCATCGCCCAGCACGAGCAGGCCATCGCCACCAGGCAGCGGGCTCATTTCGCGCACGCGATCCATGTTCACCACGATGCGACGATGAATGCGCACGAACTGACGCGGATCGAGGGCGTTCTCGATCGCGGTGATCGTTCCGCGCGTGCGATAGGTCTCACCCGCGGCATGCACGCGGATGTAGTTGCCATCGGCTTCGAACCAATCCACTTCGGCGAGCGGCACGAAGCGCGTGCGACGACCTTCACGCACCAGCACGCGAAGCGGCGGCGTGACATGACCCGCGCGGCCCCCATCCTCGCGCGAGAGATCGAGCACCGATTCATCGGCACCCTGCGGACCGCGCGACGGGCGCAGTTCGGTGCGCGTGCCGGCACGCCACGGCGCCGACGCGACGAGCGTACCCGTTGCGGCGCCACCAAACGTGCGGCGACGACGCGCATCGCCATCGAGACCCGGCGCGTGAGTTCCGCCGTTGCCGTTTCCGCCGCCATTCGAATAGCCGTTGCCGTTGCCATTCGCATGCGTGCGCGGCGTCACATCCATCACGCCCAACGCGCTCGCTTCGCCGATCAGACGCTGCAGTTCGTCGGCCGTGCGAAGCAACGCGCGCTGCAACACGACCTGACGCGCACGCGTGAGCGCATCTTCGACCCGCTTCGTTTCGGCGGGCCACAGTACAAAGTCGGTCGCGTGCGCTTCGAACGCATCGACGGCGTCGGCATCACGATTGCCGATTGCCACGATCGCCGGCGGGCGATGGGCATCGGGCAATCCCCGCACGAGCGTGAGCCCCGAGCCATCGGAAAGCGTCGACGCAACAATCGCGATGTCGGGATTCGGCACGGCCGTCAGCGCCGCCAGCGCCGCCTTGGAGTCATTCGCCTGAGCGACGAGCGACAGATCCATCGACGAGCACATCGTCGGAAGGTGAGCCGACAGCGTTGCCGGCATCTGGCCGAGTACTACGACGCGGAGTGGCATGAGACGGGAGGGAGACGACAGTGCGGATACAGGTCGTGGCGCGTTGCCACGGTTCATCTGCTCTACGGCTCATACCGTGATGACGTTGCACCACTGAGAGAGCGACCACATAACAAATGCACTCCAGTTCATGCCGGACTGGGGCATAAGCGGACGCTTTGACCGTTCTCGTCGGCGCTGCTCCGGACATTCGGTCGCCGCGGTGGTTCGTCGGGCACCGCTCTGCACGACGAACCCCGCGGGGACACGCGCAGGAGATGCCAGATCTGTCGCAGGCACCTCAACCGCGCTCACACTGATAAAAACCTGCTACACCGTCATTCCGCCGCATCGAAACGCCACAATTTCATTGACTCTGAGTCGTTGAAAATGGGGGTTTCGCTCTCAACGACGGTAAGTCGCTGAAACGAAACGATACGAGTTACTGCGTCGCGTGCTCCGTCACGACACGCACGGTGTCGTCGACAACCTGCAAGAAGCCACCGCTCACGGTGAAGCGCTGCTCGCCAGCAGCCGTGTCCACACGCAGCGTGCCCTTGCCCAGCAACGTCATCATGGGCGCGTGCATCGGCAGGATGCCCACTTCACCATCGAACGCCGGTGCCACCACTCCGCGCGCCGTGCCCTCGAAGAGCACGCGCTCGGGGGAGATGACCGACACCTTGAGGGAGTCGCTCACGAATCAGCCCTGAAGCTTCTTCGCGTTGGCTACGACGTCTTCAACACCACCGGCCATGAAGAACGCCTGCTCCGGGAGGTTGTCGAATTCACCAGCGCAGATGCGCTCGAACGACGAGATCGTCTCTTCGAGCTTCACATACTTACCCGCGATGCCGGTGAACTGCTCGGCAACGGCGAACGGCTGCGACATGAAGCGCTGCAGGCGACGCGCACGGCCGACGATCTTCTTGTCGTCTTCCGAGAGTTCGTCCATGCCAAGAATGGCGATGATGTCCTGGAGCTCTTTGTAGCGCTGCAGGATGCGCTGCGTGGTCGTCGCGGCGGTGTAGTGGCGCTCACCGATGTACTGCGCGTCGAGAATACGCGACGTCGAATCGAGCGGATCCACGGCCGGGTAAATACCAAGCTCGGTGATCTTACGGTTCAACACGACCGTGGCGTCCAAGTGCGCGAACGCGGTGGCCGGCGCGGGATCGGTCAGGTCGTCGGCCGGCACGTAGATGGCCTGCACCGAGGTGATCGAGCCGTTGCGCGTGGAGGTGATGCGCTCCTGCAGTTCACCCATTTCCGTCGCGAGCGTCGGCTGGTAACCCACGGCGCTGGGCATACGACCCAACAGCGCGGACACTTCCGAACCGGCCTGCGTGAAGCGGAAGATGTTATCGACGAACACGAGCACGTCGGCGTTCTCCATGTCGCGGAAGTATTCCGCCACCGTGAGACCGGCGAGCGCCACGCGCAGACGCGCTCCTGGCGGCTCGTTCATCTGACCGTAGATCAGTGCGACCTTGTCGAGAATGCCAGCTTCCTGGAATTCGAGATAGAGGTCGTTGCCTTCGCGCGTACGCTCACCGACGCCGCAGAACACGGACTTACCACCGTGACCCTTCGCGACGTTGTTGATGAGCTCCTGAATGATGACGGTCTTGCCGACACCGGCGCCGCCGAAGAGTCCGATCTTTCCACCCTTCACGAACGGTGCAACGAGGTCGACGACCTTGATGCCCGTTTCGAAGACTTCCGTCTTGGGCTCGAGGTTGACGAAGTCCGGGCGCTTGCGGTGAATCGCCCAACGCTCGGCGCTCTCCGGAATCGCGGCACCGTCGTCGACCGGTTCGCCAAGCACGTTGAGAATGCGGCCGAGCGCGGGCGCGCCAACAGGCACCGTGATGGCGCTGCCGGTGTCGATCACGTCCATGCCACGCGTGATGCCGTCGGTGCTCGACATGGCAACAGCGCGAACCTGGTTGCGACCGATGTGCTGCTGCACTTCGGCGGTGACACGGATGTGCGAACCGTCGGGAGCAACGGTGTCGACACGAACGGCATTGTAGAGCTCAGGCAGGTGATCGTTTTCGAAGACCACGTCGATGACGGGACCGATAACCTGAACGATCTTGCCGACAACAGTCGGAGCGGCAGTGGTAGCCATGGAGTGCGTACTGGATATGGTGAAACGTCAGCCCTGCAATGCCGATGCACCGCCGACGATTTCGGCGATTTCCTGCGTGATCTGCGCCTGACGCGCCGAGTTGTACGTGCGCTTGAGCAGCTGCAACATCTCGGTCGCATTGTCAGTCGCGTTCTTCATGGCCGTACGACGTGCACCCTGCTCGCCGGCAGCCGTTTCCACGAGCGCGCGATACACCGTGTTGCGCACATAAAGCGGCAGCAGCGCCTCGAGGATTTCTTCAGCCGACGGCGCAAGAATGAAATCGCGCGCACCAGCCGCACCTTCCGTTGCCGGCGCCACCACGGGAAGCACTTGCTCCGTGGCGGGCGGCGTGGAGAGCGCACTCTTGTACTTCGCGTACGTGATGTACACGGCGTCGATCTCACCGGCGGCAAAGCGCGCCATGAGATCGTCGATCAGGCTCGCGGCATCCTCGGCCGTCGGACGATCACCGATATCAGCGCGCGCCGATGCCGTGTTGCGTCCGAGGTATTTGTAGAAACCGATGCCCTTTCGACCCACGACGTGCAGTTCGACGCTGATCCCCTTCCCTTCCCACTCAGCGATACGCGCACGCGACTCACGTAGCAGGTTGGTATTGAACGCGCCACACAGACCACGGTTCGCGGTGAGTACCACCAGCGCCGCCTTGCGCACCTGCGCCGGGCGACGGAGCAGCGGAAACTGCTCCGCCAACTCCGGCGAGTACACACGCGAAAGCACTTCGCCGAGCGCCAGCGCATACGGACGCGCTGAGGCCACGCGATCCGCCGCGCGCTTCATCTTGGAAGTGGCCACCATTTCCATCGTGCGCGTGATCTTGCGCGTGTTCTCGACGGACTTGATGCGCCCCTTCAGTTCTCTGCCTTTCGCCATGATGGCTTACGCGAATGTCTTCGTATACTGCTCGATCGCACGCTTGAGATCCGCTTCCGCATCCTTCGCGAGCGCCTTCGACGTGCGCATGCCATCAAGCACCTGCGGGAACTGCGCACGCATGTACTCGAGGAAACCCTTCTCCCACGCGCGCACCTTGCCGGTTTCGATCGTATCGAGGAGGCCGTTCGTCACCGCGTAAATCACGACGACCTGCTCTTCGAACGGGAGCGGCGAGTACTGGCCCTGCTTGAGGATTTCCACCGTACGCGCGCCGCGCTCGAGCTGACGCTTGGTGGCCGCATCGAGGTCCGACGCGAACGCGGCGAAGGCTTCGAGTTCGCGGAACTGCGCGAGGTCGAGGCGGAGACGACCAGCGACACCCTTCATCGCCTTCGTCTGCGCCGAGCCACCGACGCGCGACACCGAGATACCGACGTTCACGGCCGGGCGAATGCCGGCGTTGAACAGGTCGGTCTCGAGGAAGATCTGACCATCGGTGATGGAAATGACGTTCGTCGGGATGTACGCCGACACGTCACCGGCCTGCGTTTCAATGATCGGCAGCGCGGTGAGCGAGCCACCCGGCTTGAGGATGGTCTTGCCATCCACCACGCCTTCGTCTTCGCGCAGCTTGGCCGCGCGCTCGAGGAGACGGCTATGGAGATAGAAGACGTCACCCGGATAGGCTTCACGGCCAGGCGGACGACGGAGCACGAGCGACAGCTGGCGATACGCCGCGGCCTGCTTCGACAAGTCGTCGTACACGCACAACGTCGGCTTGCCTTCGTTGTACATGAAGTACTCGGCCATCGCGCAACCCGAGTAGGGCGCGATATAGAGCATCGGCGCCGGATCCGACGCGGACGCGGCAACCACGATCGTGTATTCGAGTGCGCCCGACTGACGAAGACGTTCAACGACCGAGGCAATCGTCGACGCCTTCTGACCGATGGCGACGTAGACGCAGATAACGCCCTGGCCCTTCTGATTGATGATCGTGTCGATCGCGACGGCGGTCTTACCCGTCGAACGGTCGCCGATGATGAGCTCACGCTGACCACGGCCGATCGGAATCATCGAGTCGATGGCCTTGATACCCGTCTGAAGGGGTTCCTTCACGGGCTGACGCACGATGATGCCAGGCGCCGGCGATTCGACCTTACGGAAGGCAGTCGAGCGGATCTCACCGAGACCGTCGATCGGACGGCCAAGAGGATCAACAACACGACCGATCAGCTCAGGACCAACGGGCACTTCGAGCACGCGCGCCGTGCGACGCGTTTCGTCGCCTTCCTTGAGCTGGAGATAGTCGCCGAGAATAACGGCGCCGATGTTGTCTTCTTCGAGGTTCAGCGCCATGCCCGTAATGACCTGCTTGGTCTCGGACGACGTGAACTCGAGCATCTCGCCGGCCATGACCTTGCCGAGGCCATAGATGCGGGCGATGCCGTCCTTTACTTCGAGGACGGTACCGACTTCCTCGACATTGAGATCAGCGAGGTCAGCCGCCTCGATCTCGCGCAGGAGGATGTCTTTGATTTCGCCGGGACGCAGGGCGGTCTGGGTGGCCATATCCGAGAGCTGGGAAAGCGTTGGTAACGGTTTGGGAATAGCTTGTGAAAATTATCACAAGGGGTCGGGCGGAAGCAAGGCAAATATGTGGGGCGGGGCGTTTGTGCGGGCGACCCTCCACCACGAACCCTCACTCAGAACCGGAAACTGATCAGTTGGGGGTTTGGCGTTCGGGTGTCGAGTTGCGGGTGGGAACTGGAATTCGCTCGAGTCTCACCTCCCGCCCCCTCGTCTTCGCCAGGTACCACGGCCGGTCCCCAAACCGCTTGGCCAGCTTCGCATTCACCGGGCCCAGATCCGCCGCGTACACCAGCGGGCCGGCCAGACGCCCCGCCGTGTCGATCGGCTCGAGCGGCAGCCCTACGCCAAAGGCGACAAAGCCGCCGGTGGTGTCGGCGTCGAACTCGGTTCGGCAGGTGGGATTGAGCGAGCCGGGGCCGTTTAGTGAAAGGACGCCGTCGCCGCTCGACATCGCGCTGTCGCTTGCCGCAAACGCGGTGGTGCGCTCGAGGGCGCCGCGCACGGCCATGGGGGTGAACGCTTCGATCGATCGCTCCTGTTCGAATCGGGCCACGACCGTGTGCACAGCGCAAGCATCGTGTCGGGCAAGCAGCTGCGCGGTTTCATCGCGGCGCAGGCCAAGCCCCCACAGACGCCGAGTGAGTCGTGCGCTGAACGGTTCGCGCAGAAACACCACACCGCGATCGATACCCGCCTCGCGGACCGCGCCGGCAACATCGGCGCGCAGTGCGGCGCGTGATTGCGCGGCAATCTGCATCAGGCCGCGCACGCCGAGCGCGCGCGGCGGAGCGAACCAGCTCACGAGCATCATGGCGGCAAATGCGACGGGAATCGCCGGGCGCCAGCGCGGTGAGACGCGCAGCTGCAACGCCATCGGCAGTCGCGCGATGAACACGATGAGGGACGGCAGCGCGGTGAAAAGAAAACGCGGACCAAGAAACTCACCGCGCCCCCAGTACACCGCGTGCACCGCCAGCTGTAACCCGAAGTGGCCAAGCAGCAGCACATCCCATCGCGATGCTTTCCGGACAAGCAGCAGCGTGGCCGCGACCAACAGCAGGCATGGGATCGGCCAAGCGGTGACGAACATCGCAAGTTCGCCCAGGTACGTCAGTGCCTGCTCAGCGCCCTTCTGCCACGTGAACGCATTGCCGTAGGGATCGACGTGGAAGCCGAGGTTGTGACCGGAGCCCCACTGGAGATCATAGGCAAAGCGGAGCGGGTGTCCGGTGGTCGCCGCGTGCGCGACCAACAGCGGAAGCAGTCCCAACACACCACCGAGTGTCTGTGCGCCCCACTCGAGCGCACGCTTTGGCTTGCCGACGAATACGACCCATTGAAACGCGGCCGTTGCCGTCGCAGCCACCACCGCATCGAGGGGGCGAATGGTCGCCATCAATCCAAGCGCGACACCGATCGCGATCGCCTGCGCCATGCCATCGCGCATGGTGCGCGCGCGCTCCCATCCGGTGAGCAGCCAGAGCACAACGGTCCAGAGCAGCAGCACCGGCGTGTGATTCATCATGGTGCCGCCCATCATGGTCACGCTGGGCGCGACGGCCATTACGAACGCGATGACTCGCGCTTCCGATTCACCGTACGCGTGTCGCGCGAATCCATACATCGCGGCGGCACTCGCGCCAGTTGCAAGCGCGTTGATGAGCCACGGCGCACCCACCAGACTGCCGACGGCGAGCAGCATGGGACCGCCAATCGGGAACTGCGAAAACCACCGCGTGTTGTCTACGACCGTGTCGAGTGCAAAGAAGGCGCGATCGGGATCGACCGGCAGTGCCCAGCGACCCGTGAGCAGAATGCGCGCATGCCACAGTTGCGCGAGTTCATCGGTCGTACTCGCCCGAAAGAAAAACACCGCCCACGCGAACCAGATCGCCAACGCGGTGCTGATGACTGCCATGCTCACCGCGAACTGACGCGGGGTCAGTCGTGATACGGCGCGCAGCAGTGGCTCGGGAGTGATGACCGCGCCGATCGCGGGAACGAGCGCCACCAGCAGCGTGAGTGCAAGAACGGCAGCGCCACCGATGCCCCAGTACGTGACTGCTGCGGCGGGATACGGATTGCCCCAGCGAAGCATCGGGATCATCACCAACGCGAGCATGATCACGCCGGCGACTCGCAACAACACCGGCGAAACGCCCTGTCCCTCGGTCACCGCTGGTTGCACGCACCGCTCCATTCGCACCGAGAGACCACTGCCTGCCACCAAAGTGGAGGCGAACGGCGCGAATGTACGGGTGGGCCCAGACGCAATCAAGTCGTGGCGACTTCCTCTTCGTCGGGCGCGTTCGCGGTCTTCTCAAATCGCGCGAGCAGATCGACCGCGCGGAGCCGCGACAGGCTCGACGCCTTCGCGCCGACCAGACGCTGCGTCGTACTCGAGAGATGCGATGAACTGGCAAAACCCAGCACCTGGGCCACGTCGCGCACGTCATAGCCTGCGTTCTTGGACAGCTCGGCGGCGGCGAGCACGCGCACAAGATCGATCACCCGCTTGAGCGTGGGCGCCTGCCCCACGGCGAAGCTGCGCGACAGGTGCTCACGCGACACACCAAGCTCCCTGGCCAGTTGATCGGTGCGTACCGGACGACCGGCGCGCTTGACCACACTCGCCCACACCGCGATTTGCAGCGGGGTTTCGAGGTGCAGCAGTGATGGTGGGCTACTGAGCGCCTTTTCGAATCGCGTGCTGAAGGCCCGGCGCAACACGAGGTCGCGCGCGGCACTGTCATCGACGCCCTCAATGAGAATGTCGCAGACACCCGCTTCGACCGCCTTCCCCACCACCGGCGCGTCGGCCGGCAGAAGTGGAGAGATCAGCACGAACGGGATGCTCGAAAACTCTTCGGCCTTGGCAAGCAGCTTCTGCGCATCATCGCCGGCGCCGGCGTCGATGATCACAGCGTCGACAAGTTCCTTGACGAGCTGCTCCTCGACATCGCTCGCACTGCGCGCGCTCACGACATGCGCGCGACGACGCGGAAACGCGCTCCGCACCATCGCTCGGGCGCGATCGCGCTTGAGGAGCGCAACGAGACACAGCGGCGCCGAACTCGCGTCGCCAGAAGGCTTGGTCGTGCGATTCACGATCTGCGATTCACGACTGCGGTAGCTCGGGCGGTATGACCGCGGTCGACAGCGGCGTCACGATGGGGGTACCGCCCGGTGTGCGACGCGGTGGTTCTGCAGGATCGAGATTGAGATCGACTCCCTGCACCATCGCATTCGCCCGGAGCAACACTTCACGCGCGTTCGCATAGCTCACGAGTCGCGCGGCTTCATCGAACCGCGCCCACTTGCAGGCGGTGATGCCTTCTTCTTTCTGCGGCACCGTGTCTTCACGCTCGGTGTGCATCAGAAAAAAGTGACAGACCTTGTGCACCAACTTGCCGCGGAAGCGGAAAAACCAGTCGATCGTATCGATCTCGCCATCGAGTTCGACATCATCGAGCCCGGTTTCCTCACGCACTTCACGCACCGCCGCGACATGCGGCGCTTCGGCGTCTTCGAGATGCCCCTTGGGAAATCCCCAGTTGCGATAGCTGTCGCGAATGAGCAGGAACACCGGCTCACCGTTTTCGAGACGGTACACGACGCCTCCCGCGGACGTCTCCAGCTTCGCGCGTGGGCGCTTGCGGGGTTCGCGAGAGGGGGTGGTCATCAGCGGGTGCTGCCCGATGGCGCGGCACCAATGAGCGGCGCCGCGTCGTCATCAAGCGTCGCGCGTCCTTCGATGAACTGACGCACGATAGGGTCGGTGCTGTGCTGGATCTCGTCGATCGTGCCCACCGTGCGCACGGTGCCTTCGTAGAGCATCGCGATGCGCGTGCCCACGGTGTAGGCGCTGCGCATGTCGTGCGTGATCACGATGCCCGTCACGCCCAGCTGTTCGCGCATGCGCACCATGAGCTTGTCGATCGTGGCCGAGGTGACCGGATCGAGTCCCGTGGTGGGCTCATCGTACAGGATGTACTTGGGGCGGAGCGCGATCGCGCGCGCGATCCCCACGCGCTTGCGCATACCACCCGAGAGCTCGGCAGGCATGCGGCGCTGCACATCGGGCAGGTCCACAAGATTGAGCGCCTCCGTGACCCGATCGGCGATCTCCTTTTCGGAGAGCGTGCCCTGCTTTCTGAGCCCCATCGCGACGTTTTCGCCGATCGTCATGGAGTCGAACAGGGCGGCAAACTGAAAGACGTAGCCGATGTTGCCGCGGAGGGCGTACAGGTCCTTGCGGTCGAGTGCGTCGACCTGCTTGCCGTCGACCCAGACCTCGCCGCTATCGGGCTCGAGCAGACCGACGATGTGCTTGATCGCCACCGACTTGCCGGTGCCCGAATAGCCAATGATCACCATGGTTTCACCCTCATTGACTGTGAGGGAGAAACCGCGGAGCACCTGCTTCGGTCCGAAGGCCTTGTGGACGTCTTTGAACTCAATCATCGGATCACAAAGATGACGGGGTGGCGGGAATGTGGCTAGTTGGGCGAACCCAATACGCAAAACCCGAACGCCAAACCCATGAACTGATCAGTTCGTGGGTTTGGCGTTCGGGTTTGGTGTAGCGAGTTGGCGCCAGTCGGCGCCGAGTCTTACGCCGCGAAGCTCGAAAGCGCCCTGCCCACATCCCCCTCGCGCAACCGCTTGAGTGCCCGGTCGCGCAACTGGCGTACGCGTTCGCGGGTGACGCCGAGCATCGATCCGATCTCTTCGAGCGTGTGCTCGCGGCCGCCTTCGAGGCCGAAGTAGAGACGGAGGACCTTGGCGTCGCGCGGGGGCAGCGTACCGAGTGCCTGCTCGATTTCGTCGGTGAGGAAGCGGTTCATCGCTTCTTCTTCCGTGTCGGGCATTTCGTCGGCCACAAAGCGCTCGATAAGCGAACGATCGCCATCGGGATCCATGGGCGCATCGAGACGCACATCGCCGGTGTTGAGGGCGGCGAGCGACTGCACGACATCGACCGAGAGACCCGTCACCTGCGCGAGTTCTTCCGGCGAGGGCTCACGACGGAGCTTCTGACGGAGGATTTCCGACGCTTTGATGATGCGCGAGAGGTCGGCGGTACGATTGAGCGGCACACGCACCGTGCGGCCCTGACGGGCGAGCGACGAGAGAATGGCCTGACGAATCCACCACACGGCGTACGAGATGAACTTGACGCCCTGATCGGGATCGAACTTACGCGCGGCGGTGAGGAGTCCGACGTTGCCTTCACCGATCAGGTCGATGAGGGGGAGGCCGCGATTCTGGTACTTCTTGGCAACGGAGATAACGAAGCGGAGGTTGCGCTTGACGAGCTCCTGCAGCGCATCCTGATCACCGGCCCGGATCTTCTTGGCGAGCTCGATTTCTTCCGCGGCTTTGAGGAGCGGATAGGTCGAGACTTCGTAGAGATACTGGTCGAGAATGTCGCGCTCGGGTTCGCTCGGGGCGATGCCGGCAGGCGTCGCGCGGCGGCGCTTCCGCTTGACTTCAGTCATGGCGTTCTATGAGACCTTGGGGTGCGCAGGCACCCCCGACAGAGAAACGATGGAGCGGCGAAACGAAAATGGGCCCGGCTGGCCAACAGCTGAACGGCGCCTGTGGCCCCGCCCCGTTGTTCGCGATGATGCAAAATCATCTTGGTTCTAAGCGAACGGCTCTCGTACCCTGCGCGTTGGCGAGGTTCGAGAGCAAAGCGGGGGAGCCATGCAAGATACGCCACCGGTAAGCTTTCGCCAGTCCAAATCAGGCAAGTCTGCTTGACGTCGAACATACACCCGACTAGACTGCGCGTTCCTGACGCCCTCGCTGGCGGAGAGCCCGCAAAGCTCTCGCTGGCGAGGGCGTTGGATCCCGGGGCCGTAGCTCAGTTGGGAGAGCGCTTGAATGGCATTCAAGAGGTCAGGGGTTCGATTCCCCTCGGCTCCATGCCTCGAGATAGCAGGGCGGTCATTCTGACCGAGCAGCTGTTGGTCGTAAGTTGTTGATATACGCGGGAATAGCTCAGTTGGTAGAGCACAACCTTGCCAAGGTTGGGGTCGCGGGTTCGAGTCCCGTTTCCCGCTCTGTTGGACCGGTGCGGTATGGCCGGAGCAGCTCGATGTCCGGGTCGTTAGCTCAGTTGGTTAGAGCGCCACGTTGACATCGTGGAGGTCACAAGTTCGAGTCTTGTACGACCCA
>CBHWDN010000040.1:0-33705 GCA_966112585.1 uncultured Gemmatimonadaceae bacterium | reverse complement strand
CCGCGCGCTGGGGGGGGGCGGGGGTTTGGGGGGGGGTTTTGGGTGGCGGGGCTGGGCACGCGCCGCCGGCTTTTCCCAACCCCGGCACACGGCCCCCCGCCCGGCACGCCGGTGACCGCGCCATTCCGAGTGCCAGTCGAAAACCAGCAGCGAAAACGGTTTAGGTTTGAGGGATGCACCAGACCGACATCCCGAATCCGTACGTCCCGGCAGAAGTCGAGCCCAAGTGGCAGAAGTTGTGGGCCGAACGTGGCACCAATGCCGCGAAGCTCGACGACCCCGCGAAGCCGTTCTACGCGCTGATGATGTTCCCGTACCCGAGCGCCGAAGGGCTGCACGTCGGGAACCTGTTCGCGTTCACCGGCAGCGACATCTCCGCGCGCTACCACCGGTTGATCGGTCATGACGTCTTCCAGCCGCTCGGCTTCGACGCGTTCGGTATTCACTCCGAGAACTACGCGCTCAAAGTGGGCGCGCATCCCATGGAGCTCACGCCCAGGAACGTCGCGAATTTCACGCGACAGTTGTCGCGCGCGGGTTTCATGGTCGACTGGCGTCAGAAGGTCGATACGTCGCGTCCCGATTACTACAAGTGGACCCAGTGGGTCTTCCTGCAGCTCCACAAGCAGGGGCTCGCGTACAAAAAGGCGGCCGCTGTCAACTGGTGCCCCACCGACAAGACCGTACTCGCGAATGAGCAGGTCGAAAACGGCTTGTGCGAGCGGTGCGGTACCGCCGTCGAGCAGCGCTTCCTCGAACAGTGGTTTTTCCGCATCAGCGAGTACGCCCCGCGGTTGCTCGACAATCTCGACTGGCTCGATTGGTCGGCGATCACCAAGCAGGCGCAGCGCAACTGGATCGGTCGCTCTGAAGGTGCGGAGCTGACGTTCGACATTCAGGGACATTCGGATCG
Source organism: uncultured Gemmatimonadaceae bacterium (assembly GCA_966112585.1). GTDB lineage: Bacteria > Gemmatimonadota > Gemmatimonadetes > Gemmatimonadales > Gemmatimonadaceae > Gemmatimonas. Next base: position 32,792 of record CBHWDN010000040.1, on the reverse strand, counting down.
CGTCACCGTGTTCACGACGCGCGCCGATACGATCTTTGGTGCGACGTATCTCGTGCTCGCGCCTGAGCATCCGCTCGTAGCCACGCTTACGACCGACGCTCAGAAGAGTCCGGTCAACGCGTACGTCGAAAGCACGCAGAAGCAGGATCTGATTTCGCGAAAGAGCACACGCGAAAAGACGGGCGTGTTCACCGGTGCGTATGCGGTCAATCCGGCCACTGGTCAGCCCATTCCGGTCTGGATCGCCGACTACGTGCTCATGGAGTACGGTACCGGTGCGATCATGGCCGTGCCCGGACACGACGAACGCGACTTCGAATTCGCGCAGGTGTTCAGCCTGCCCATCGTGCGCGTGGTCGCGGGCGCCGATCAGCAGGCGGATACACCGCTCGGCGATTCGGCGTACACCGACGACGAAGGCGGTCGCCTGGTGAACTCGGCGCCGTTCGATGGACTGTCGGTGAACGAAGCCAAGCGTACGGTCACCGCGTGGCTCGCCGAAAAGCAGCATGGCAAGGCGGTCGTGAACTATCGCCTGCACGATTGGTGCATCTCGCGTCAGCGCTATTGGGGTCCGCCGATCCCGATCATCTACTGCGATAGCTGCGGTGCGGTGCCGGTACCGGAGAAGGATCTGCCGGTCGAGTTGCCAAACATCGCCGACTTCAAGCCCGATGACTCCGGCATTTCGCCGCTCGCGCGACATGAAGATTGGTACCGTGTGCCGTGCCCCAACTGCGGCAAGAGTGCACGTCGAGAAACCGATGTGAGCGACACGTTCCTCGATAGCGCCTGGTACTTCCTGCGTTATCCGAGCGCGACCCGTGACGACGTACCGTTCGATGCGACTCGGACGAAGACGTGGCTGCCGGTGAATTCCTACATCGGCGGCAACGAACACGCCGTCTTGCACCTCTTGTACTCGCGCTTCATCACGATGGTGATGAAGGACGCGGGGCACATCGACTTCGAGGAACCGTTTACACGATTCCGCGCGCACGGCATGATCATTCGCGAAGGCGCGAAGATGTCGAAGTCGAAGGGCAACGTCATCAATCCCGATCAGTACATGGAAGAGTGGGGCGCCGACGCGTTCCGCATGTATCTGATGTTCCTCGGGCCGTACGAAGAGGGCGGCGATTTCCGCGATCAGGGAATCAGCGGCGTCCGTCGTTTTCTGGACCGGCTGTGGGCCTCCGTACGTGACGCGACGACCAACGGCGCGTCCGATGCAGAGGTGGTCCGCAAGCTCCACCGGACCATCAAGAAGGTTGGAGAGGATACGGCGAACCTGGGCTACAACACCGCCATTGCGGCGATGATGGAGTACATGAATGCGGTTCGTCGTGGGGAGCGCGTGCCACATCGCGATGAAGTTGCGCCACTCGTGCAGCTCGTCGCGCCGTTCGCACCGCACCTGGCAGAAGAGTGCTGGCAGCAGCTTGGACACGCCACGAGCGTGTTTGACGCCGGCTGGCCCTCGTTCGATCCATCGATGCTCGTCGACGATGAAGTTGATGTGATCGTGCAGGTGAATGGCAAAGTGCGCGGCAAAGTCCGCGTTGCCGCTGATGCCACGCAAGACGCCGTGCTGGCGCTCGCGTTGGCCGATGCCGCCATCGCCAAGTTCGTCGTTGGTGAGCTGAAGAAGGTCATCTTTGTACCCAAGCGATTGCTCAACCTGGTGGTGTAAACATTTCGGCACCGGCGCCCCTCAGCTGCGCGCCGGTTTCGCATGAACGCACTGCTCGCCATTGCGCTGGTCACCCTGTCGCTGCAGTTCGCGACCACGGCGGCGGCGCTCACACTCGGCTCGACGCCTCGCTGGCGTCGAGCGCGGTGGTTTGCGGCCGTGTCCTTCACGGCGGGCTGCTACGCGCTCGTTGATGTGCTCGCGGCGTCGTTCATCAGCGAAGGCACGCACATCTGGGCCACCCGCACGAATCTCGTGCTCGGTACGGCGCACGCCAGCGCATGGCTTGTGTATACCCACATCGGCGAAGACGGCCGCTGGTCTACGCTGCCGACGTGGGTGCGCCGCTGCGCGATCGGTGCGCTTGGCACGATGGCGTTTCTGTCGATCACTGGGGTGTTCATCGTAGAGCCGCAGCCGGCGTCGCTCGACTTGCGCGCGCTTGGACTGAGCTATGAATCCGGGCGACTGACCACCTTCGGCACGCTCGTCACCGGCGTACCGGTGGCCTTCTTCCTGCTCACGGTTGCGGAGTACTGGCGGCGCTGGCGAAAAGGTGAACCGGGTGCCGGTAGCATACTGATCGGATTTTCGTTCTTTCTTGCGGCCGTCGTCGAAGAGATCGCCGTAGCCGCTGGCGTCGTGCAGTGGGTGTATCTCGCCGATGTCGGCTATGTCTTCGCGATCACTCCGGTCGCGGTGCAGATGCTCGTCCGATTCCGCGATGAGGCGTTGCAACTCGACAAACTCACGCGCGAGTTGAGTGCCGAAGTGGATCGGCGCACCGAAGAGCGCGACGCGGCGCAGCGCGGTATGGTGGAGCAGCAGCGTCTCGCCGCGCTCGGCCGACTCGCCGCCGGCGTTGGTCATGAGATCAACAACCCGCTCCAGTATCTGCGCTTCAGCCTCGAAGAGCTGCAGGAGCATTTGCCATCGCCGCGCTCGGATGACGCCAAGGTGGCGATGGATCAGGCGTTCGAAGGCGTTGATCGAATTCGTCAGGTGGTGGAAGGGTTGCGCACGTATGTGCGTCCCACCGATATGGAGTTGACGCGCGTCGACATGCGCGAAGTCGTGCGCGCGGCCGTGCGCGTTGGCGCGCCGCAGTGGCGACAGGGTGTGGAAGTCGACACACGACTTGGTGACGTCCCAGCGGTGGAAGGGCACGAAGGCCGCCTTGTTCAGGTCATTCTCAATCCGCTGGTGAATGCCGCGCAGGCGCTGTTGCACGCGTCACGCGACTTCAAGATCGTGACGGGCACACAGATCGTCGTCACGACGCGCACCAACGCCACTGGCGATGTGGAGGTCGACATCGTGGACAACGGGCCGGGATTCCCGGCCTCCATCATCGCGCGCCTCGGTGAGCCGTATGTGACCACACGCGCCGGCGATGGTGGCACCGGACTCGGATTGTTCGTCACGCGAGGAATCGTGGAAGCGCATGGTGGCACGATCGTCTTCGCGAATCGCGTCAACGGTGGTGCGAGTGTTCGCATCACATTGCCGGCCGCCGCCGCCGGCGAGTACGCCGAAGGGAAGGGCCGCACGCCAACGCCTCAAGCGACGCCGGTCATTCGCGAGAAGCGACCGCGGGTGCTGCTCGTTGAAGACGATCCCGCCGCGCAACGCGCGTTGCTGCGTGGGCTCGACGCCGAAGGATTCGACGCACATGGCTTCGAGGAAGCGATCGATGCGCTCGACCGCCTGAACCGTGAGTCGTTCGACATCGTCATCACCGACCTCATGATGCCCGGCATGTCCGGCTGGGAATTTGCGCGTCGCCTGGAGGTCGCCCACCCGGCCCTCCACGCGCGGTTGATTGTGCTGACCGGAGGGGCGTCGACTCCTGAGGCCGATGCCTTCCTGCAAGAACCGGGGTTGGTCGTGCTCGACAAGCCGATCGATCGGCGGGAGTTGGGCAAGCAGATCCGTCAGCGGCTGGCGTCCGCGCAGCCCTCAGCGCAGGCGTCCGCCTAGCCGATACCGGCGAAATCGGGGCAGGAAACCCTCCGCGGCCGGCGCGGTGTCCGAATGGGCATCAACACCCCGCAAGCCCTCGAGGATTCCATGCTGCTCATTCCGTTGCGCGTGTATCGCCGCCCGCTGCTTTCCGTTCTTGGCATTTCGGCGCTCGTCGCGCCGGCCTACCTGACGCCTGCCTGCGCGAACGCGCAGGATGCGCGGGTTCGAATTCGCTCGGTCGCACCGACGCCGGCGACCGGTCCGGTGCTGTTGCGCACCGCCATGGCCGATCGACCGATGATCGGCATTCTGATGGCCGCTGGATCGGCTGCGGACACCGCCGGCGTGCGCATTGATGAAGTCGAAGCCGATAGTCCGGCAGCCAAGGCCGGCCTCAAGGCCGGCGACCTCATTACCGATATCAACGGCCTGTCGCTCAAAGTGAGCAGGGAAGACGCCGAAGATCTCGCGCTCGGTGGACTCGCGCAGCGCCGGCTGCAGCGTGCGCTTGGCAAGGTCAAAGCCGGCGACGAGGTGTCGCTCACGGTCAAGAGCGGCAGCGCCGCCGCACGCAAAGTCAGCGTGAAAACCGTCTCTCAGCAGGAGTTCGATCGCGCCGACGAGAAGCGCGTTGTCGAACGCAATCAGATTCGCGTGCGCGAGCCGATGATCTCCGGCATGATGAGTCGCAGCGGCGATCGCGTGATGCTCGACGAGCGTCAGGGCGAGCGCGGCATGGTGGGCATCAGTGTCGGGGGCGCCGGCAACTCGCGCGACACCCTCGGCCTTTTCATCAGCAGTGTCGTGAGCGGTGGTCCAGCCGAGAAGGCGGGCATAGTCGAAGGGGAACGCATCGCGGCGGTGAACGGCGTTGATGTGCGCGTCGGGCGTGATGACGTCGATGATCCGCAGGCGATGTCGGCGCGGGTGAACCGGTTCGTGCGCGAAGTGCAGAAGGTCGAGCCGGGCAAGACGCTGTCACTGCGAGTCTATTCGGGTGGTCGCTATCGCGACGTGACCGTGACCGCGGCCAAGTCGAGCGATATGCCGCGCTCCGGCTTCAGCATGTCAGTCGGTGACGGCGGCTTCCAGGTCATGAGCGTGCCGCGGGCGGTGCGCGCGCCAGGGGTGATCTCGCCGCGACCGCCGCAGCCGCCGCGCGTGCTCGAGTTCATGCGCGATGGCGATACCGGCCGTGTGCGCCTCGATGGTCGGGAAATGCAGATCGACATGCAGCAGTTGCGCGAGTCGCTGCAGGACATGCGTCGGGAGATCGAGCGCGGCGTGCAGCGTGGGCTCGATGGCTCTCTCCGGAGCTTCGATTTCCGCACCGTTCCCACGCGATCGCGCCGCGCGGACGCGATTCTCTAGCTTCGATATTCCTCCGGTAGGAACAAGGCCGTCCCGACCTGGCCCCGATTGCGGGGCGGGTCGGGGCGGCCTTTGCGTTTCGTCCCAAAGACACCAACGCTTGCCCATTCGGAGGCGTACAAAAAGTCGTAGCTTTCAAGGCTTTCCCCCTCTTGACGCCCTCTTCACCCGCTGCGGTGAGTGGGCGGTCTTTTTCGCCCCGCCGTTCGCCAAGCGAATGCCAGTCAACCAGTTGCCGACGCGCACCGCGCGCCGGTTCTCCATACAGTCTGCGGCCATCATCGCGCCGCTCGTCCTTCTCGCACTCGATGCGTGCAAGGAGCAGCCGCGTCCACAGCGTCCAACGGCCGTGGTCACGGTCAAGCCGGCCGCGAAGGGTCCACTCCCGTACGTCGTGGTTGCCAACGGTCAGGTCGAAGCCAACAAGACCGTAGCCGTTCAGTCGCTCGTTTCGGGACAGATCACTCGCGTCAACTTCAACGAAGGCGACGAAGTCGAAGCGGGTCGCGTGCTCTTCCAGATCGATCCGCGCCCGTTTCAGGCGACGCTCGATCAGCAGCTTGGAGCGCTCGCCCGCGACGAAGCGAACCTGTTGCGTTCACGCGGTGACTCGGCGCGATTCGCCGGTCTCGCGAAGGACGGATACGTCACGAAGCAGCAGCTTGATCAGGCGTTCGCCGAAGCATCGGCGCTTGGCGCCACGGTTGCCGCGGACAAGGCCGCGATCAGCCGCGCGCGTTTCGATCTCGAGAACACCACCGTGCGCGCGCCCATCAGCGGTCGCACCGGCCAGATCATGTTCCGCTTGGGCGCGCTGGTGCGCGCGTCGACGGATCAGCTGGTCACGATCAACGAGCTGCGTCCGGTGCTTGTGCGCTTTCCGGTGCAGGAGCGCGACTTCGAGGAGATGCGCAAGCGTGCTGGCGTCGACAAGGCGCTGCCGGTCAAGATCACGCGCACCGGTGATTCGGTGAATGTGATCAAGGCGTCGCTCGCATTCGTCGACAATCAGATCGATCGCGCGAGCGGCTCGGTGCTGCTCAAGGCGCGTGTGCCGAACAACGATCGCGCGCTCTGGCCTGGTCAGTTCGTGACGGTCGCACTCGAACTCGCGGTGGAGCAGGACGCCGTCACGTTGCCGCAGGAAGCGGTGATCACGTCGGGTACCAACACCTTCGTGTATCTGATGCAGGATGGCAAAGCCGTCCGCACGATCGTGAAGACCGGTCGCCAGTTCGGTGAGTTGATGAAGATCGACAGCGGCCTGGTTGGTGGTGAGCCGGTGATCGTGGAAGGACAGCAGCGACTGCGCGATGGCGCGCCGGTGCAATTGCGCACGGCGGCAGCGGCGGGTGGCGGTCGCGGTGGCAGAGGCGGGCGCGGTGGACGGGGTGGACGGAACGGTGGGGCTGGTGGCTCGACATCGGCGCCTGCTGCCGGTGAAAGCGGTAGCCCGAACAACGGAAGCCCGAACGGCGGAAGCCCGAACGGCGGAAGCCCGAACGGCGGGAACAACGGTGGTCGTCGCGGTCAGGGAGGCGGTAACCCATGAGTGAAGTCGTGAAGTCGGACGCGGCTGAATCGGAATCGAGCTTCAACCTCAGCGAGATCTGGATTCGTCGCCCCGTCATGACCACGCTGGTCATGATCGGCATTCTCGTGTTCGGCTTCGTGGCGTACCGCAGTCTTGCGGTGAGCGACCTGCCGACGATCGACTATCCGACAATCACGGTGTCGGCGGGTTTGCCAGGTGCGAGCCCGGAAGTCATGGCGACATCGGTCGCGACGCCGCTCGAGCAGCAGTTCTCGACGATCTCGGGTATCGACAACATCACGTCGTCGAGCTCGCAGGGCAGCGCGAACGTCACCATTCAGTTCAACCTGGATCGTGACATCGACAAGGCGGCTGCCGATGTGCAATCGGCGATCTCCAAAACGCTCCGTCAGCTGCCGCAGGGCATCAATCCGCCGTCGTACAACAAGGCGAATGCGGCCGACGCACCGATCATGATGTACTCGCTCAACTCCGACGTGCTCTCGCGCACGGAGTTGAACGAGTTCGCCGAAACGTTCATCGGTCAGCGCCTGAGCACCGTGAGTGGTGTCGCGCAGGTGCAGGTGTTCGGATCGGCCAAGTACGCGGTGCGTGTGCAGCTCGATCCAGCGGCGCTGCAGCAGCGCGGCATCGGTATCGACGAAGTGCAGCAGGCGATCAATCAAGGCAACTCGAATCAGCCGGCGGGTGTGCTGATGGGTGCCAACCAGTCGTTCACGCTGCAGTCGAGTGGTCAGCTCAGGAACGCGTCGGAATTCCGGCAGCTCGTGGTGGCTATTCGCAACGGCAACCCGGTGCGTCTCGGCGACCTGGGCAACGTGTACGACGGATTGCAGCAGCTCCGCGGTATGTCGGAGCTCAACGGTCGTTCGAACATTTCGCTGTCGATCATTCGCCAGCCCGGTGTGAACACGGTGGCAACGGCCGAAGCGGTTGACGCGGAAATGAAAAAGCTCATTCCGCAGCTTCCGCCCAGTGTGCAGGTGGAGACGATCTTCGATCGCTCGGTGAGCATCAAGCACTCGGTCAACGACGTGCAGTTCACGCTGCTGCTCACGGTGGCGCTCGTTGTCCTCGTGATCTTCCTGTTCCTGCGCAATGTCCGCGCGACGATCATTCCGTCGCTGGCGCTGCCATTCTCCATTGTCGGCACGTTCTGCATCATGTGGATGCTGGACTACTCGCTCGACAATCTGTCGCTCATGGCCCTGACACTGGCCGTCGGCTTCGTCGTTGACGACGCCATCGTGATGCTCGAGAACATCGTGCGTCACTCGGAAATGGGGAAGAAGCCGCTTCAGGCCGCGCTCGACGGCTCGAAGGAAATCAGCTTCACCATTTTGTCGATGACGATCTCACTGGTGGCGGTGTTCATTCCGCTGCTGTTCATGCCGGGCCTCGTTGGCCGCTTGTTCCGCGAGTTCGCCGTCACGATTGGTGTGTCCATCCTCGTGTCCGGCTTCGTCTCGCTGACGCTCACGCCGATGCTGGCGGCGCGCTTCCTCAAGGGTGGCGAAGGCCATCACGGCGAAGAGCAGGGGAAGTGGCGCTCGGTGGAGCGACTCTATCAGTCGTCGGAGCGTGGCTACGTCAACTCGCTCAATTGGGTGATGCGTCATCGTGGTCTGACGATGGCGTTCAGCGCGCTCATGATGGCGCTGACGGTCGCGCTCTTCATGTACATCCCGAAGGGCTTCATTCCGTCGGAAGACACTGGCCGTTTGCAGGGTTCGGTGGAAGGCCCCGAAGGTATTGGCTACGACGCGCTCGCTGCCAAGGTCCGCGAAGTTGGCGTGATCATTCAGAAGAATCCCAACGTATCGTTCGCGCTCATGAGCGTCGGCGGCGGTGGTGGTGGTGGCAGCAACAGCGGCCGCATCCAGATCACGCTCAAGGACAGCAAGAATTTCAAGCGCCCGCACGTCGATCAGATCATGCGCGAGCTCACGCGCGCCACGTCGGTCGTTCCGGGTGTGCAGGTCTTCTTCCGTAACCCGCCGCCAATCAACATCGGTGGTCGTCGCGGTAACAGCGCGTATTCGGTGTCGCTGCAGGGTGCCGATATCGCCGAGTTGTATACGTCGGCCCGGGCGCTCGAGCAGCGGATGCGCGACTTGCCGGAGCTCGAAAACATTTCGAGCGACTTGCAGGTCGGTAACCCACAGGTGGCAGTCCAGATCGACCGCGAGCGCGCCTCGGCGCTTGGCGTTACGGCGAGTCAGATCGAAGCGGCACTCTACAACTCGTACGGTCAGCGTCAGGTCTCGACGATCTACACGCAGACGAATCAGTATCAGGTCATTCTCGAACTGCTTCCGCAGTACCAGAAGGATCCGGCGGCACTCAGTCAGCTCTATGTGCGCTCGAACACCGGTAATCTCGTGAACCTTGGCTCAGTGGCCACGTTCACGAAGGGTGTCGGTCCGCAGTCGGTCCAGCACAACGGTCAGCAGCCGGCCGTGTCGATCTCCTTCAACACGCGCCCGAACGTCGCCCTCGGTACCGCGGTTGAAGCGGTGCAGAAGGAAGCGGCGAACGTCCTCCCGGTTGGCGTGACGGCGGTGCTGAGCGGTGACACGCAGGCCTTCGCGCAGGCGCAGAGCGGCCTGCTCGCACTGCTCGTCGTCGCGATCTTCGTGATCTACATGGTGCTGGGCATTCTCTACGAAAGCTTCATCCACCCAATCACGATTCTCTCAGGTCTTCCGTTCGCGGCCGTGGGCGCGCTCATCACGCTCATGATCTTCGGCAAGGACTTGAGCGTCTACGCCTACGTCGGCGTCATCATGCTCATTGGTCTCGTGAAGAAGAACGCGATCATGATGATCGACTTCGCGGTCGAAGCGGAGCGCAAGGACGGCATGGCGCCCGCCGACGCCATCGTGGAAGCGGCGCGCGTGCGCTTTCGCCCCATCATGATGACCACGATGGCGGCGCTCATGGGCACGCTCCCGATCGCCGTAGGCTACGGCGCCGGCGGCGAATCCCGTCAGCCACTCGGCCTTGCGGTGGTGGGTGGACTCGCCTTCTCGCAGTTGATCACGCTCTACGTCACACCGGTCGTGTACACGCTCCTTGATCGCCTGGCGAATCGGAAGCGCTACAAGGCCATGGCCGCGGCGCCGGTTGGATCGAGAGGGTTTGATCCGGTGCCGGTTGCTGGTGACTAACGCTCCTTCGTAGAAAAAAAGCCTCACGCGGAGTTCGCAGAGGCGCTGCACGCGCGGAGATCGCAGAGAACAGCGGATGTGAGTTTCTACCGCTTTCCTCCGCGAATCTCCGCGCGTGTTTTTTCTCTGCGTGCTCTGCGTGAGGCTTTCGGCCAGTCGATGCGACGACCTCAGCGACTCCCGGCCAACGCCGAGCCAATCAGCTCGAACAACTGCTCCGGCGAAAACGGCTTCTGCAAATATCCCGCAATCGCCTCCGAGCCAATCACGCGGCGGGCCTCTTTGAGATCGTAGCCGCTCATGGCGATGACCGGCTGCACGGCGTTCATGCTGCGCACAGCGGCGAGAAAAGAGGCCCCGTCCATGTGCGGCATGGAGAGGTCGACAAGCATGACCGAGAAGGCGGTCGGATTCGCGACGTAGAGCTCGAGCGCTTCACTGCCATCGGTCGCTTCAACCACGCGGTAGCCGCGGCGGCGGAGCAGGAGCGAGAGCACGGCGCGAACACCGTCTTCGTCGTCGACCAGCAACACGGAGCCGCACTCGATTGCGGCCACTCCGCCCGCGGGCGATTGATGCGTACCGGGCGCGCTGCTCAGAAACCCATTGGAACTGGACATGGAACTCCATCAACACCAGCAAAACGCCCGGCGGGCGTCTGTCGACGCGCCAAGCGTGGTCGAAATCGACATCGATTTACGACTCTGAAGTATAACTCACCAACGGGCCCAACCGTTGCCGATTGGGCTCAATCCGCAGGCTTTGCGCGCTAAAACTCGATCTGCGTGCCCAGTTCGACGACGCGATTGGGCGGAATATTGAAGAATTCCGTCGCCGAGCGCGCGTTACGCGCCATGATCGCGAAGACAATCTTCCGGAGCCGCGACAGTTTCACGCGATCCGTTGAGCGAGCTGCCGTGGGAATCAGGCGTTCGCGTCCGAGGAAGTACGAGGTTTCCATGGGCTTGCAGCGAATGCCCATCTGGTCGACCACTTCCAGCACCTGCGGCACGTTCGGCGACTGCATGAAGCCGTAGCTGGCCACCACTCGCCAGAAGCCGTTGCCGATCGGAATGATTTTCACGCGCTCGCCCGCCGTGGTTTCCGGCACATCGGCCGTCTTCACACTGACCAGCAGCACGCGTTCATGCAGCACCTTGTTGTGCTTGAGGTGATGCAGGAGCACCGGCGGCACGCCTTCGTCGCTGCCCGTCATGAACACCGCGGTGCCGGGTACGCGATGCACCTGTGAGCGCTCGACATTTTCGACGAAGAGCGCGATCGGCATCGTGCCCTCGGCGAGGCGCTGATTGAGCAGGATGCGACCGCGCTTCCACGTCATCATGCCCATGAACAGCGCGATGCCCAATACCATCGGCACCCAACCGCCATGTTCGAGCTTGATGAGATTGGCGGAGAGAAACGCCAGGTCGAAGGACAGGAAGAACGCGGTGAGCGACGTGACCTGCCAGGCTTCCCAGCGGAAGCGGAGTCGTGCAACCACGTCGAAGAGCAACGTGGTGATGAACATCGTCCCCGTCACGGCGATACCGTAGGCCGCGCCGAGGTTGGACGTGTTCTTGAACGCCACGACGATGAGCAGACACCCGATCGCAATGAACCAGTTGACCTCGGGGATGTAGATCTGTCCCGCCTCGGTCTTGCTGGTATGACGGATCTCGAGACGGGGGATATACCCGAGTTGAATGCCCTGTCGCGTGATGGAAAACGCGCCGGAAATCAGCGCCTGCGACGCGACGATCGCGGCGGCCGTCGCAATCACCAGCAGCGGCAACTGGAGCGCTTTCGGCGCGAGCAGGAAGAACGGATTCTCGGCGGCGGCTGGGTTGCGCAGCAGCAGCGCTCCCTGACCGAAGTAGTTGATCAGAAGCGCCGGGAACACCAGACCGAGCCACGCCAGACGAATGGGCCGGCGCCCGAAGTGACCCATGTCGGCATACAGCGCTTCACCACCGGTCACCACCAGCACCACGGAGCCCAACACCAGAAAAGCCAACACGCCGTGCGCCTTGCCGAACTCCACGGCGTACCACGGATTCACCGCCGCGAGAATCGACGGGTCGTGGCGCACTTCGAACAGGCCAAGCAGGCCGATTGTCGTGAACCACACCAGCATCATGGGGCCGAATGCACGGCCCACACGATCGGTACCGAAACGCTGCACAGCAAAAAGCGCGGCCAGAATGACAACGGTCAGCGGAACGATGTAGTGCGAGAGGCTCGGAGTTGCGATCTCGAGACCTTCCATCGCACCCAGCACGCTCATGGCTGGCGTGATGATGCCGTCGCCGTAGAGCAGGGCAGTGCCGAAGAGCGCGAGCGCGACGAGGAGCTTGCCGCGCGCTGCGGGCGCATCGGGGCGCTGCCGTGGAAAGATGAGTGCCAGCAGCGCAAAGGTGCCGCCTTCGCCCCGATTGTCGGCGCGGAGCACGAAGCTCACGTACTTGACCGTGACCACGAGTGTCAGCGCCCACACGATCAGCGACAGCACGCCAAAGACGTTCTCGCGCGTCGGCTGCAGGTGGTACAGCGGGCTGAAGCACTCTTTGAGTGCGTACAGCGGGCTCGTGCCAATGTCGCCGTACACCACACCCAGCGCGGTCAGCGTCAGCACGGCGAGTCGTTTGCCCGTGGGATGCTCGTCGCGGTGATGCGTGGGGAGCTGCTGCACCGGAAACATCGACGTCTGAGCGCGCACCACTTCGCCGGGAGCGGCGGAGGCGGCGTTGACGGGGCCAGGCTCAGGAGCGGGGCCACTCGGATGCCGAAGCTCCCGAGCGGCGCCTTGAGACGGCTCGTCGCCGGGCTGTTCGCCGGCGCTTTCTTGAGAGGCCGCCGCCGAATCCTGCGGCGCGGCCGGAGTTGTCTGGTCGTTGGGCATGTTCAGGTACGGAAACCTGAAATGTAGAGCAGTCGGTCAGTCAAATGGAGGCCAATCAGGGACGAACTACTCGTAACGAAGCGCCTGAATCGGGTCGAGCTTCGCCGCTCGGCGCGCCGGCCAGACACCAAAGACGAGCCCGACCGCCGCCGAAAAGGCAAAGGCCATGATCACCGACTGCGAGCTGATCGCGGTATTCCAGGCGAACACCTTGCTCAGCGCGAACGCCCCGCCGCTGCCAACCGCCACCCCAATCGCGCCGCCCAGGATGCAGAGCACCACAGCCTCGATCAGGAACTGGAACAGGATGTTACTCCCGGTCGCGCCCAGGGCCTTACGCACGCCGATCTCGCGCGTGCGCTCAGTAACTGACACCAGCATGATGTTCATGATGCCGATGCCGCCCACCACCAGCGATACCGCGGCGATTCCAGCCAGCAGCGAACCGAACACCTTGCTGGTCTCGGCAAAGGTCGTGAGGAAGTCGGCCTGATTTCGGATCGTGAAGTCGTCGTCCTTTTCACGCGCCAGCCGATGTTCGCGCCGCAAGATCTTCTGGATCTCAGCCATCGCTTCCGGGATCTTCTCCTCGCTCTGCGACAGCACCGAGATCGAACGGATGCGATCAGTGCCAAGCACACGGAATCGCGCCGTGTTGAGCGGAATGAGGATCTGGTCGTCGGGGTTCATGAACGGCGACGACTGTCCTTTGCTCTTCAGCACGCCGATCACGGTGAACTGAATACCGCGAATGCGCACGTTCTCGCCGATGATGGCGTCGGGATTCGACACGCCAAGATTCTCGAGCACCGCCGGACCAAGCACCGCGAAGCGCTGCTTCCCCTGATCTTCGGCGGTGGTGAACATGCGCCCGCCGAGCAGTTCGTATTTGCGAACTTCGAGATAGTTCGCCGTGGTGCCCACCACCTGCGTACTGGCGTTCTTCGACTGGAACTGGATCTGCAACTGCCGCGACATCTCCGGCTGCACCGCATTGAGCAGCTTCGCCTGATCATCCAGCGCTGCCGCGTCGGCCATAGTGAGCTTCGCGCGATCTGCTTCGGCCGCGACACCGCCCGTGCCGCGCACCTGACCCGGTGTCACGGTGAGGAGTGTGGTGCCCAGCGCGGTAATGCGGTCTTTGATGGCCACCTGCGCACCGCGGCCAATACCGTCCATCGCGATGACTGCCCCTACGCCGATGACGATACCCAGCATCGTCAGGATCGAGCGCAGCTTGTTGGCACGCAGTGCACCCAACGCGACTCTGATCACTTCGGCGTAGAGCATCGCTAGCGCCCTCCGCCCGGCGGACGCGCTCCGCCACCGCCACCGCCACCACCGCCTCCACCACCGCGGTTCGCGCCGGCTCCACCACCGCCCGGCGGCGCCATGCCCGGTACGCCGCCGCCCGACATGTTGCGGAACCGATCATTCTGCGCATCGCGCTTCTGCTGCAGCATTCCGACGTTGAGCGTCGCGACCTTGTCGCCTTCCTGTAGCCCGCTCAGCACTTCGCTGTAGTCGTAGTTCGACGCGCCCAAGCGAACGATGCGCGGTGCAAACTTGCCCGCTGCATCCTGCACGAAGACGAGCGCCGTACGCGGACGAATAGGCGTGCCGCCGGGAGATCCTCCGGCCATTCCCGCTCCCATGCGTCCCGAGGCGCGCGGAGCGCCGCCGCCGGCTGAAGCATTGCGTCGCCCGCCTCGACCGCCGTTACCGCTTGATCCCGCCGTCGATTTTTCCGCTTTGCCCGCTTCCGCAGTCCCAGCTTCCGCCTTCCCGCCACTACCCGATGTTCCAGCTCCCGTAGTACGGGCTTCCGAAGTTCCGGCTTCCGCCTTTCCTCCCGAATCTCCAGCCGCAACGTCTTTCATCGCCGGCGAATCAGAACCCCGCCCCGCGCCGCCGCCACCAGAACGCAGTGCCGCCTGCTGCGCCTGCACCTGCGCCGTCACCGAATCCGCGTTCATCCCCAGCACGCCCGCCGCCGTAGCCGCTTCGCGCACCGTACGTACCGCGTCGTTCGTCACCGCGAGCACTCCTTCGCGACGATCCACCAGCATCGACACTTCGCCGTTCATCCCCGGCTTGAGGTACCCTTCGTTGTTGTCCAGCGAAATGATCACCGGGAACATCGTGACGCTCTGCTGAATCACGGCCTGCGGTTCGATCTTCTCCACAACGCCCTGAAACGGGCGATCGGGATACGCATCCACGGTCACACGTGCCGACTGCCCTGAGCGCACGCTGCCGATGTCCGTTTCGTTCACGAGCGCGCGCATCCGCACCTTCGTAAGGTCGGCCATCTTGAGCAGCGTCGTACCGCCGGTGACTGAGCCTGTTGCCGATGCGATCACCTGACCGAGCGACACCGGCTTGTCGATGATGGTGCCATCGACCGGCGCTACAACTGTAGCATCTTCCAGTCGCTGCTTGGCGAGATCGACGTTCGTGGTGGCGCGGACAATCGAGCCCTGCGCCTGCGTCAGCTGCAGCTGCGCGCTTTCGTATTCAGGCGTGGTGATGATGCGCGTCTTGAACAGTTCGTCCGAGCGCTTCTTGTTCGCCTGCGCGACCTCGAGCGAGGCCTGCGCGCTCTTGAGATCGGCCATCGCCTGATCGTACTGATTCTTCACATCGCGCGTGTCGACCTGCACGAGCAAGTCGCCTGCACGCACCTGCGTGCCCGTTTCGACGGGGATTTTCACAATCTGCCCCGACGCCTTCGACTTCACTTCGATGACGTTGATCGGCTCGACCGCGCCGGTGGCTTGTGCATCCACCACGATCGTGCGCTTCCCAACGACATCGGTGCCGATCGGCGCCGTGGCTTCCTTCTTCTTGCCACATGCCGAAAGCACCAGCGCTGTTGCCAGCGAGACTCCGATGTGGCCGTACCGCATTTAGAACTCCTTGCCGATCAGTGAGGACAGTTGGGCTCGGGCAATGCGTCCGTCGAAGCGCGCCTGAATGAGCGCCTGACGGGCCTGATTCAGCGTCGTCTGACTGGTGAGCAGGTCAAGCAGCGTGGACGCGCCAAGCGCGTAGCGCTGCTGCTGCACGCGCAAATCTTCTTCGGCGGCGGCAATCGCCGCCAGTTGCACCTGCGCGCGTGCCTGCGCGTTCGCTAGTGAGCGAAGCTGCGTGATAAGGTTCGCGCGACCGGCCAACCGCGCATCCCGCAGCTGCGCTTCCGAGTTGCGGAGCGCGACGTCGGCCTGCACCGAACCCTGCTCACGCACGAACTGATTGAAGAGCGGATACGAAAAGTTGAACGTCATGTTCTGACGATTCGGATCGTTGCCGCCGATCAACCACACATTGCCGCCCGCAAAACCCTTCGAGCTCTGCGTGTACGAGTAGTTGTACGACATGCTGAGCGTCGGCAGATACTGCGAACGCTGCGACTTCTTGCTCGCCTTGGCGGCGGCGACGTTGGCTTCCGCCACCATCACCGCCGGGCCGCGCGCGACCAGCGCTTCGAACTCCGCTTCGGTCGGCATCGTGAATGCGGCGTCAACTGTATCGGCCGGGCTCGCAGTCACCGTGCTCGTGGAACCCACCACGCGGGTGAGCGCGGCATTGGCCACGCGCAGGTCGTTCTGCGACGTCAGCACCGCGAGACGCGCATTGCCAACCTGAATGGCCGAACGCAACGAGTCGGACTTGGTCGCGACACCCGCAGCAACACGAGCGGTCGACGCCTTGAGCTGCTGCTCCGCCTGTTCCAGCTGCGCGCGCGCCGCTGCTTCCGATTCACGCGCGGCAAGTGCGGCGTAGAACTGCTGCTTGACACCGAGCGCGGCGTCGAACTTCGCCTGCGTGAACGTCGCTTCGGCCACATCGGTCGTGGCCTTGGCGCGATTCAGGTCCTGCCAGCGCTGCCCACCGTCGAACAACACCAAGCTCGTCGCGAGGCCGTTGTTGTAGTTCCACGGGTTACCGGTGAGCGGCACCAGCTGACCCTGGAAGAACTGCACACCCTGTGTGCGTGCGCTCGACGCGGTGAGGTTGAGCGACGGGATATAGGCGCCAATCGCCGATCGACGCGCGGCACCGGCGTTCCGCTCGAGGCCTCGCGCGGTGACAACACCCGGCGCATTGCGCTGGGCTTCGCTGATCGCCTCGGCGAGCGAAACCGGTCGGGCGTTATCGTCGGGCAGAGTAACTGGGGTCTGCGCGCTAAGCGGGGCGGCCACCAGGACCGCCCCGAACAAAACCGCACGACCCGCTTTTCCAGAAGCGGTCACTGTGTTTCCCCTCGCGCCTTCGCCGAGCTATCGGCGGCGCGTTGCTGGCGCTCGATGAGACGGCGGAAGGCCGTCTGCTGGGCACTGTCGAGCGTGTTCATCATGAGAACGCGCGCACTGTCGCGCGCGGAATCCAGGGCAGGCTTGATAGGCGCCATGATCGCACTTTGGCGCGACCGGCGCCATGCCCAGACCGAATCGAATACGGTGCGCTGGTCAGGCTTGAGCTGAAGCTCGCGGTCCAGCGTCTCCACGACGCTGGGTTGCTCGAACCACATCACGTTGGCGGGCTTCACCATGGAGCGGTCGGCCGCGTAGCCGACGCCGCCTCCAATCATGAAGGCGCCGACCAGATAGGCCATGGCGAGCGACTTGGGACGCGGAGTATGCACGGACTTGAGACCCAGGAGCGATGCGGGCGCGAAAACGGACTAGTAGTCGAGCGGATTGAGGTACCGCTCGGGCGAGTCCGGCGCCAGATGGCGGCGGCCCTTGGACAGGGTCGATCCGTCAATCGGCAGGGGCAAAGTGGACTCGATGGCCGCACGAGCCGCGATGTCGCGGGCACGGGCATTGGCCGCCTGGTCTCGCACGAAGGTCGCGCCGGTCGCCAGCAGGGCCAGCGTGGCAGCAATCAGCCCCGCCGTGCGCCAGTCGGCCGGACGCATGTCGGCAAAGCCGCTCCACCAGCTCGGACGCAGCACCGTTTCCTGCATCGCCGACGCCAGGCGCTGCATGATCCGGTTCTCCATCCCCTGCCAGTAGGCATCGTCACCCGGGGCGGCATACTGCTCCCGCAAGAGCGCCGTCGTGGTGGGATCCGCTTCGGGCATCGAGCCGTTGCTCGCCCCGTAGTTCCGCGTGGTCATTTTTCACTCCGAAGGTTGCTCAACTGACGCCGTAGATGCGCCCGAGCGTGGTGCAGGTCCGATCGCGCCGTTCCCTCGGGAATTCCAAGGAGCTGGCCGATTTCTGCGTGTTTATATCCCTCGACGTCGTGCAACACGATCACTGATCGCTGCCGTTCGCCAAGAGTGTCCAGCGCACGCGTGAGACGCGCACGCAGTTCATCCGATTCCGCCGGATCGCGGTGCGGAGACGACAGCGTCTCCGGTAGTTCATCGGCGTCGCGCACTTTCCGGCGACGCGCAATGTCCAGCGCTGCATTTGCGACGATGCGATGGAGCCACGCACCGAACGCCTGCTCCGGGCGGAAACGCTCGAGCGCCCGGAACGCGTGCAGGAAGCCTTCCTGCACGGCATCCTCGGCATCGTCGTGTGACAAGACGATTGCCCGCGCGACAGCGTAAGCGCGACGCTGATGGCGCCGCACCAGCCCGGCAAATGCCACGCTGTCGCCCGCCTGCGCCGCGAGGACCAACTCGCGTTCCGCCAACGCCTCTGCCGAGACCGGCCGGTCAGACACCGTACGGATCTCCGTACGAGGCGCGGCCGTCGGGGCAATCGGGAAGGGGAGGGCGATAGAGGTCACGTAGCAGGGAGAAGGTACCTCCGTTACGCATCCAGAGAAGCACCCGTTGAGGCGGCGCCGGCCGTACCGGGGGGCGCCGAAGGGGATACCCCGCCGAGCCCGAGCGCCTCGGCGTTGGCCTGCATGGCCGCCAATACGACGCCAATATGCTCGTCGAGGGGCACGCCAAGCGCCTCCGCGCCCTGGATGACGTCATCGCGGTTCACACCGCGTGCAAAGGCCTTGTCCTTCATCTTCTTCTTGACGCCCGCCACGTCCACATCGGCCACCGCCTTGGACGGCTTCACGAGGGCGCAGGCTGTAATGAGCCCCGTGAGCTCATCCACGGCGAAGAGCGTCTTCGACATTGCCGATTCACGGAGGACATTCGTGTAGTGCGCATGCCCCATGACGGCGTCGAGGATCTCCTCCGGCCAGCCAAGCGACCGGAGATGGCGTACGCCCTCGGCGGGGTGCTCCTGATCGGCTGAGTGCGCGTCGTTCGGATAGCGCTCGTAGTCGAAGTCATGAATCAGCCCCGCGATCCCGTACGCCTCGACGTCCGCGCCGGTCTTTTCTGCATAGGCGCGCATGGCGCACTCCACCGACAGCATGTGCTTACGGAGGGACTGGCTGGGAGTCCAGTCTTGCATGAGAGCGAGGGCGTCGGCGCGGGTGGGCGTGGGCATGAGCGATTTGAAGCGGAAACTGCGGAAGGCTGACTGCGGAAGTTTACACTGCGGAAAAATGGACAGCGGGTACCGCGGGGACTACGGCGACTGCGATAGATCGGCATCAAGTCTTACCGCCGAGCCCAGCTCGCTGTTTGCCCGAAGTCCCCGCAGTACCCGCTGTCCAATTTCCCGGCTGTGCTCACTTCCGCTGTCAACCTTCCGCTTTCAGTTGTTCGGCGTTCAGTGGTCCATCTTGATCGGAATCGACCGCCCCGTCTTCCAGAACAGCAGCAACGGCAGCGCTCCCACCAGCAGGCATCCCGAGATCAGGTAGATCTTCGAGAAGGCGATCATCGACGCCTGCACCTGGATCTGGCGGTCGATCATCATCAGCGCCTGCTGTTTCGCGTTCCAGGCATCGATGCCGCGCGCCATGAGGCCGTGAGTGATGCCGTTCAGGCGTTCCATCGTGGCCGGATCGTAAGACCCGGCATGCTCGGTGAGATTGGCCTTCAGGATCTTGGTCTGACGCGCCAGCATCGTCGCCATGATGGCGATGCCGAGTGAGCCACCGAGCTGTCGCATGAGGTTGAAGAGGCCCGTGCCCTGTCCGAGCTTCTGCATCGGCAGACCGGCCATGCTCGCACCCGTAAGCGGCACGAACAGGAGACCCAGCCCCACGCCGCGGATGATGAGCGGCCAGAACAGGTCGCCGGCACCGGCGTCGAGCGAGATCTGCGACATCTTCCACATCGACAACAGGAAGAGGAATGCACCCGTCACGATGAGCGGACGTGCATCCACTTTGCCGGCGAAGCGACCCATGCTGGCCATCGTCATCGCGCTCGCGATGGCGCCGGGCAAGATCACCATGCCGGTTTGCTGCGCGGTGAAGCCGTGCAGCTGTTGCAGAAACACCGGGAGCACGAACACCGAACCGTACAGCGCGAGTCCCATGAAGCTCGCAAACACGACACCGGGTGCGAGCTGTCGGTTCTTGAGCACGCGGAAATCGATGACGGGTTCTTCCACCGTGAGCTCGCGCCACACGAGGAGCACGGCCGCGGTCAGGCTTGTGACAGCCAACCCGGTCACGAAGCTCGAGTCGAACCAGTCGTAGCGTTCGCCGCGTTCGAGCATGAACTGCAGTGCGCCGACCGCCACGGTGAGCAGCACGATGCCCAGTACGTCGACACTCTTCGCACGCACCTGGTGCGCCGCGTCGCGTACATAGGTCCACACCATGTAGCCCGCGATGATGCCCATCGGGACGTTGATGTAGAAGATCCACGGCCACGCATACGCGTCGACGATGAAGCCACCGAGCGTCGGGCCAATTGTGGGCCCCACCATCACGCCCACGCCGAAAATGGCCTGACCGATGCCACGCTCCTGCGGTGGAAACGCTTCAAAGAGCGTCGTCTGCGCGGTGCTCAACAACGCGCCGCCACCGAGACCCTGGATGACGCGCCAGAAGACCAGCCCCCACAAGCTCGTGGCGGCGCCGCAGAAGAAGCTCGCGAGCACGAAGATCGTGATCGATCCCGTGAGATAGCGGCGGCGGCCAAAGTAGGCGCTCAACCAGCTCGACATCGGGATGACGATCACGTTCGCGATGATGTACGACGTGCTCACCCAGGCGATTTCGTCGAGCGTCGCGCCAAGCGTGCCCATCATGTGCGGAATGGCGACGTTGACGATGCTCGTGTCGATCAGTTCGAGCACCGCCGCCATCGTTACCGCGATCGCGATCAGATACTTATTGGCATACGGGTCGTGAGGAACGACATGCGCGTCGGCTTCTGCCTTCGCTTTGAGCTCCTCAACGAGCAGTGTGCGCATGACCTCCGTTGACACAGCTTACTCCACGACGATGTTGGCCGTTACCGACATGCCCGGGCGCAGCGGACGATCCTTGCCCAGGTCTTTCGTAATGCGGATGCGCACCGGTACACGCTGCACAACCTTCGTGAAGTTGCCCGTCGCGTTGTCGGGCGGAAGCAGTGCGAACTTGGCGCCCGTCGCGCTGGCGATGCTCTCCACCACCCCTTCCGCAACCGCACCGGCGTACGCGTCGACTTCGAACTCGACCTTCTGTCCGGCGCGCACACGCAACAGCTGCGTTTCCTTGAGATTGGCCGTCACGTAGAGACCGGAGTCGCTCACGACACTCATGAGCGTCTGGCCGGCCTGCACGAGCTGACCCACTTCGACCTGCTTGCGCGACACCGTGCCTTCAACCGGCGATACGATGGACGTGTACGACACCTGCAACGCCGCGTTGTCACGCGCGGCCTGCGCTGCAAGCAGTCGCGCTTCGGCAAGACGCACACCTGCCTGCGCATTCGCGATACCGCTTTGCGCCGCCACGACCTGACGCTGCGTGGCCGAGACCTGTGCGGTGGCCGCATCGTACGTGGCCTGCGCGGCATCGAGTTGTGCCGCACTGATGATCTGCTTCCCGGCGAGTTCCTTCGCCCGTGCCAGGTCGCTCTGCGCCTTCTTGAGATTGGCTTCGGCCGCATCCACCTGCGCACTGCCCACATCGCGCTGATTCGACGCCGTGCGCACAACCGTCACCGCCTGACCTTCGACACCGCGACCACCAGCCGTGGCACGCGCCGCCGCGAGATCTGCGTCCGCCTGCGACAGCTTCACCTGATACTCGCGCTTGTCGATCGTGACGAGCACCGAGTCGCTGCTCACGTGGACGTTCTCGCCGACATTCACGGCGGTGACATAGCCACCGACCTTCGCGACGACCGGAACGATGTGTCCATCGACCTGCGCGTTGTCGGTGGATTCATGATGCTGGCCGAACTGCCAGCGAGTGAAACCCCAGTAGCCGATGCCGATGGCTAAGAGGATGGGAATGATGAGGCGCTTGTTCATATGTTTTTGTAACTGCGATTAGGGCGGAAGCCTGAAAATCGGAAGCCTGCACTACGGGAGCCTGCACTACGGGTACTGCGGGGAATTCAGAGCGCTGCAACTCCATCCTGACTGCTGCGCCCTGACCCCTGGATCGCGATCTCAGTTACGGCAATCGACTCGCAGCGCCAGTGGCCCTAGCCAACGCCACTCTCGCCGTCTGGTATGCCGCCAGCGCATCATTCCTCAACGTCCGCGCTTGATTGAGCGACAGCAGCGCGGTGATCACATCAGCGTTACCGGCAACACCGGCCTTGAAGCGATCCTGGGCCTGGCTCACTTCCTGATCGGCGAGACGCAGGCGCTCTTGCACCGCTTCGAGCTGTTCCTGCGCGGCCTTGAGATCGAGCAGCGCCGTGTTCACCTCGAGCGCACTTTGCGCGCGCAAATCCTTGAGCCTTGCTTCGGTCTCACGCGATGCCGCGGTCTGTTCCTGATAGCGTGACTCGCGACGGAAACCGTCGAAGATGCCAACGCTCAGTTGAACGCCCCACGTGTATGTCGGAAGCAGGCGATCGGTGTTCTTGCCGATCACCCCCTGCTCAACGAGCAGGCCAAGCTGCGGCGTGCGCTCGTATCGGATTGCTTTGGCGGCCATCTGTTGCGCATGCTCCTGCGCCTGCAGCGCCTTCACATCGGCGCGGGTCTTTTCAGCGGCATCGAGTGCAGCGGCGCCGCTTGGCAGTTGCGCTTCGATGGGCAGTCCGACGAGCGAATCGGCGAGTTCGAGCGGCGCATCGGCGGCCATGCCGGTGACGCGCTTGAGCTCGAGAATCGCACGATCACGATCGCTGCGTGCGGTGATGATCTGCGCACGCACGCTCGCGAGCTGCGATTCGGCACGCGTCACGTCGAGCGCGATGCCGACACCAGCCTGCAGCTGATCGCGCGCGATGCGCAACAAGTCGGCGGCAAGCGTCGAATCGGCACGACGTGCCGAGAGCTGCGCATCAGCTCGCGCGGCGCGCACATACACCGATGCGGCGTTCGCGGCGGCGCCCTCAGCTTGCGCGCTCACGTCGGCATCAGCTGCGCTGGTGCTCGCCTGCGCGGCGCGCCAGCTCTGATACTTGCCGAGGTCGAAGAGTGGCTGATTCAGGCGATAGCGCATGTCGATCGTGCGCACCGGGCCGATCAGCTCACCGTTCGGATTCAGCAGCGGCTGGCCAGTCGCCGGGTTTACGAACGAAAAGCCGAACGTCACCGAGTTGATCGTCGCTTCCCCCTGACGAACACCAGCGGCGAGATCGGGAAGCAGCGCACCGCGACGCTGGAGAGCGCGTGCGGACGCCTGTTCGACACGCGCTCGTGCGACGTCAACGGCGCCATTCTGCCTGGCGGCGAGACGGGCGGCGTCGCCCATCGAAAGTTTGGTTTGTGCTGAGAGCGGAGACGAAAGAACAAACGACGCTAACGTCACCAACAGCGCTAACGGAGGAACGTGCGCGAACGGAATTCGGTGCTGCTTCATGGTTTCAGTGCGTGAAAGAAGAACTCGAGCATTTCGTCGAGTACCTGCTCATCGGTGCCAAGCCACGGATGGATCTGGCGGCTGGCGCACCAGCTGCCGTGAGTCATCCAGAGCGCGGCATACATGCGGGCGCCCACCATCGGATCGATGGGGCGGAATTCGCCGCGCGCGATACCGCGGGCGATGACGCCGGCAACCAGCCGACGTCCGCGAGCTACCACTTCCGTGCCGTAAAACTCGTGGAGGTCCGGGAAGTGAATGAGCTCCGCGTGTACCAGTCGCGTCAGCACTTGCTGACGCTCCCCACGTAGATGCTGCCACCAGGAGCGGGCCATGCGGCGCATCTGCTCGGTGACCGGTTCATCGTCGGTTCCGAGGTCGCGGGAGGCCTCGGCGGCTTCAAGAGCCTCGACGATAGTGGTACGGACCATCTCCCGAAAAAGGGCTTCCTTGTTCGGGTAGTAGAGGTAGATGGTCCCCTTGGCGACGCCAGCGCGCTTGGCGATGTCATCGAGTCGAGCGCCCGCGAGTCCGCGTTCGCCGAACTCCTTGAAGGCGGCGTCGAGAATCTGCTGCGGGCGCGCCTCCGGGTCTCGGCGGCGGTTGGACTGTTCGGCTGAAGCGGTCATCGTGGGGAGAATTGTACTGACTGACTGGTCAGTTAGTCAACTCCCCGCTAACCGGTAACTCAAAACCCGAACCCCGAACCCAGAAACTGATCAGTTTCTGAGTTCGGGGTTCGGGTTTTGGGCTTCCGGTTTCCTACCCGGGATCAGGCGACGCCGCGCACCTCAACGGCAATCGCGCCCGTCTTCTTCTCCCCCTCGGCGTGCCCCGCAAACTTCGCGTTGGTCCACATCGTGATCCCGTAGAGGATCGCGCCGATGAAGATCGCGCCGCCAATCAGGCCCGTAAACGCAGCGCTCTTGTCGCTGCCGTGGTTGTCGTGTCCGGACATGGTCAGTCTGGTAAGGTCGGAGGGAAGGATCAGGCGACGTCGGCCACGCGGACCGACACCATGTGATCATTCTGCGCGATCGACGGCAGGATCTCCAGTCCCGAGGTCACCTGACCGAACACCGTGTGCACCCCGTTCAGGTGACGGGTGTTGGATTCGCTCAGCACGATGAAGAACTGGCTGCCACCGGTGTCCTTGCCGGCGTGCGCCATCGAAAGCGCGCCCACCTTGTGCTTGTGCGGGTTGCCGGCGGTCTCGCACTTGATCTTGTAGCCCGGGCCACCCGTGCCCACGGGGCCCTTGCCGTCCTTCGTGTGCGGGCAGCCGCCCTGCACGACGAACTCCGGGATCACGCGATGGAACTTGATGCCGTCATAGAAGCCGCTGTTCGCGAGCTTCTCGAAGTTTTCGACAGTGCCAGGGGCCTCGCCGGGATAGAGCTCGGCGGTGAGGGTGCCCTTATTGGTCTCAAAAGTGGCCAGCTTGGTCACGGAAATTCCCGGGTTGAAAGGTACAGCCGGAAAATTAACCATCCCGACCACCCCAACGCGCCACCGCTTGGGGTCACCGCTTGCACCGCTTGGGGTCAGACTCCAAGCCGCGCTTCGTCCCTTGGAGTCTGACCCCAAAGCGGCTCAATCAACGACTCTGACACATTGAAAGGTTTTATAGGAGTATCCGGGTCAGGGTGGTGGGAAGAGCAAAAGTCTTAACACCGGTCACAGGGTCAGAGTCGTTGGAACTCCTTCGGGGATGCCCGGGATGCCCGTGATGCCCGGTGCCTGCTGTTTTTCAATTACAGCCCCGTCAGTCTGGCGATCAACGACTCTGAGTCATTGAAAGCTTTAATCGGCGATGCCGGCGCTGGGGCAGACGTCGTTCACCACGCAGCGGCCGCATTCGGGTTTGCGCGCGAAACAGGTGCGGCGCCCATGCCAGATCAGCAGGTGGCTGAGGAGCGCCCAGCTTTCACGCGGGAAGAGCGGCATCAGCTCCTTCTCAATGCCGATAGGATCCGGCTCGCGAGTAAGCCCCAGGCGACGCGCGAGTCGCTGGACGTGCGTGTCAACGACGATCCCCTCGTTGATGTCGAACGCATTGCCGAGTATGACATTCGCTGTCTTGCGTCCCACACCGGGGAGCGGCACCAACTCCGCGATCGAGCGCGGCACCTCGCCGCCGTACTTGTCGACGAGCGCGTTGGCCATGCCCACAAGACTCTTGGACTTCGCGCGAAAGAACCCGGTGGTGCGCACGATTTCTTCGACGTCTTCGAGCTTTGCGATGCTCAACGCTTCGGCGTTCGGGTACTTCGCGAACAACGCCGGCGTCACCATGTTCACGCGCGCATCGGTGCATTGCGCCGACAGGATCGTGGCGCACAGCAGCTCGAATGCATTGCGATGATCCAACTCGCAATGCGCATCGGGATACTCCGCCTTGAGCCGTTCCAGCACCACCGTGGCGACGTGCTGCTTTTCCGCCTTTGTCTTGGGACTCTTGGCCACTGGCGCCGCACGCTGCGACGGCTTCTGGCCGAACGTCTTCGCAGTCTTTCGCCTCGGAACTGCCGCCTTCGGCGCTGACGGCGTCTTCGCCGCCTTCTTTGCCGGCTTCGTTATCGAGAGAGGCTGACGCGGACTGTTCTTGCTCTGGGCCATCGTCGAATTCTCGCTACTGAAAACAGCTTGGCGCTCAGTTCGTTTGTGCGGTCAACCGGATAATACCCGATTGTCCCACGATGGAGCAGCCGACAGCTGTCGAAAACTCAACGATCCCTCACACCCCCGCCAGCTCTCGCGAACGTCTCGCTGGCACATGCTTCGCCGACTCCGGCGCGCAGCCTATCGCCCAAAGCGTCGCGCAGACGAACCGATCGATCCACTGCGGCGTGAATACATCGGAGTGATGACAGTCGATCTCCACGATCACCAGATCACGCGGCGCGAGCGCCGCACTCCATCGTTCGGCGGGTGATGCGGCGCTGGTTCGGATCGACTCGCCGGATCGGGTGCAGGCCAGCAGCGTGACCGGTCCCGAATACGGAAGCGGGCGATAGCGCAGCCACAGCTGCTCCCCGAGCAGTTGCGTCGTCGCCGGCAGCCGTCGCTCGCCGGAAGCGGGTCTCGATACATCAACACGACGCACGCGCTCGCCAATGAGCGTACGCAGATATCGCGCGCGATCGCCAATCCAACGCCGATTGGTCCACGTACTCGGCGTGATCAGCTTCTTTGACAGAAAGAGCCCCATGCCAATCGGCGTGCGCCGCGTCGAATCCGTCTCTGGCTGAGCATCCCACAGAATCACCTGAGACACGGAGCGTCCGCGCTCGCTCAGCACACGCGCCATCTCATACGCGAGATAACCGCCGAACGAATAGCCAGCGAGGATGACCGGGCCATTCGGCGCAACTTCCAGCGCCTGCGGCAACAGCTTTTGCACGATCATCTCGACCGATGCGTGCTCGGCTTCGTTCGCATCGAGGGTGAAATGAAAGCGATCAAAGATCGGATGCTTGCCCTGCAGCGCATTCGCCATTGCCGTCGGCATCCGTCCATATCCCATCATATCGGGGAGCCAGAGCACCGGAGCCGAATCGCTCACAGCAGCGAGCGGTGTCGCCGGCGTGACGGATCGTTCGAAGAACGCCGAGAGCGCACGAACCGTCGCGAATCGATGCAGAGTGCCGCCAGGAATCCTTCGGCGCATCGCGCGTTCAATGTCGCCTTCGAGTTCGGCGGCGAGTAGCGAATCGCCCCCCGCGTGAAAGAAGTCCGTGTCGACCGAGCAGTTCGGTACGCGCAGGGTATCGCGAAACAGTCCGAGCAGCTGAAGTTCGCGGGCGGAAAGCAGCGACTCCCGAACGGTCGACCGCCCGTCAGACTCTGCTTCCGCCGACAGTGCGTCACCGAGTTGCTTGCCAAGCACACGTCGATCGACTTTTCCGTTGAGCGTAAGCGGTAGCTGCTCGACAGGAAGCAGACGCGCCGGTCGCATGATGTCCGGCAGCTGAGTTGCCAGCCAGGATTGCACACCACGCACGTCAGTCACCGCGCCATCAAGCACCACACCGGCGACGAGTGCGCGTGCACCACTCGGGAATTCGTGCACGACCACCGCCGCATTCACCACGCCGGCGCCTTTGCGAATCGCCGACTCCACCTCACCCAGCTCGACGCGGAAGCCATTCAGCTTCACTTGGTCGTCGTTTCGCCCGACATAGCCAATCATGCCACTCGGCAACTGAAAACAGCGATCGCCGGTGTGATAGAGCCGTGCGTTCGGATCGTCAGAGAACGGGTTGCGTACGAAACGTTCGTCGCTGAGCTCGGGACGATTGAGATAGCCAAGCGCGAGGCCATCACCACCGAGCAGCAACTCGCCAACATCGCCTTCAGCAACGGGACGCATCGATTCGTCGACGATGACGCACTCAGTCTGTGAGAGCGGCCAACCGAGTGGGACTGTCTCGGAGCCCCAGAGCGCCGGATCCTCGAGTGTCCACGCGACCGCAAACGTCGCGCATTCGGTCGGCCCGTAACCGTTCGCGAAACGCACCTTGGGCAGCTGCGACATCGCGCGCTTCATATGTACTGCCGACAGCGCTTCACCACCAACGAGCACGTGTTTCAGCGACGACAGCACTTCGATGCGACGATCAACGATCTGATTGAACAATCCCGTCGAGAACCACACACAGGTAACGCCAAACGTTTCAATGACGTGCTCGAGACGCGAATAGTCGACGAAGTGATCGGCGAACACCGCGCAGGCACCGCCGTTGAGCAGCGCCGACCAGATTTCGTAGTTCGTACCATCGAAGCCAGGCGACGCGAGCAACAGCGTGCACTGGTCGGGTCCGGCCGGGAAATACGACTGCCCGCGAACAAGGCGCACCACGCCACGATGGGGTACGAGGACGCCCTTAGGGACGCCCGTTGAGCCCGAGGTATAGAGGATGTACGCCGGGGCCGCGCCGTCGACGTGGACCCCGACCAGATCGGCCGGTTCGCCATCGAGCGATCGCTCGGCCGCGGCCACATCGATCAGTTGAGCCGTCGACGGCAGCTCGAGTGATGTCGTCCGCTCACCACAAAGTGTGAACTTTGCATCACAATCCTGTAGGAAGAACGCCACACGCTCAGCGGGCGCCTTCACATCGATCGGCACGCAAATGGCGCCGGTTTTGAGGATCGCGAGCTGCCAAACGATGAGCGATACGCTCCGATCCATGAACATCGCGACGCGGTCGCCGGCGCGGATATCGCGCGAGAGCAAGTAGTGGGCAGCCCGATTGCTCCTATCGTGTAACTGTTGATAGGTAAGGACTTCGGATTCGGCGCGGACGGCATCTCGGAACCTGACCGACGGCAACAGGTCCGCAAATACCTCGTGGATTCCACGATCTCGGGGCGAGTCGTGGACCCAGGGGGCTTCGTGCTTCACGGAGAACTCGGAGGGGGGTTCTCGAACAAACTCGGCCTTGAGCGACGTGCGGGCATCGCCTGCCGAAAACGGCTGAGCTTTGGGTGAGTGCAGGAGATGTGCCGATCTCAACCGCACCCAACTTTCAATGAGGAGCGATCTAAGCCCCTAAACGACGCGAAGCCGAGGCGGCGCCCCAAAAACGGCAGCGGCGCCGGCGCGGCGCGCCCGCGCGAAGGCCAGCACTTCATCGACCGATCGCGTGTTGAGCACATTCGGCGCCCCGAGCCATCCTTTGCGCGCGGTGGCGACACCGAGTTCGAGGTTCTCGAACCCCTGCGGCGAGTGTGCGTCAGGGCCGATGCTCACCATCGTGCCCTTCTCGAGCGCGATGCGACAGGCGCGCCAGTCGATGTCGAGACGATGCGGATCGGCGTTGAGCTCGACGGCCACACCCATGCGACCGGCTTTCTCGATGATCGCTTCGAGGTCAATCGCATACGGCTCGCGCGTGAGCAGCAAGCGTCCGGTCGGGTGCCCGAGGATCGTGATATGCGGATCGTCGAGCGCCTTGAGCACGCGATCGGTCATCTGCTGCGCGTTCATCCCGTAGCGCGTGTGCACGCTGCCGATGACGAAGTCGAAGCGATCGAGAAACTCAGCGTCGTAGTCGACACGACCGCACGGAAGGATGTCCGCTTCGATCCCCTTGAGGACACGGAACGCGATCCCCCGCTCGGCGTACCGCGCGTTCAGCGCGTCGATCTCTTCGTGCTGCTTGATGATCGCGTCGCGTGCGAGTCCGCCGGCGTAGGTGTTGCTCTGCGAGTGATCGGACACGCCGAGGTACGTAAGGCCACGAGCTCGCGCTGCCTCGGCCATTTGTTCGATCGTGGCGCCGCCATCGCTGTACTGCGAGTGGCAGTGCAGGGCGCCGCGAAGCTGACGTTCCTCGATGAGTGGAGCGAAGCCACCGTTTGCGGCTTGCTCCACTTCGCCCATCGCCTCACGCTGTTCCGGTGCGACGTAGGCGAGGTTCAGTCGCGCATATAACGCCTGCTCGTCGGGAATGGCGACGATAGCACCATCGGTGTCACGCAATTCGTCGCCAGCGAGCACATACCCCATGTCCGCGGCGCGCGCCGTCACCTGCTGCACATGCGCGCTGCTTCCCGTCGCGCGCCACAGCGCCAGCGCGAACTGCTCTGGGCGAACGCACGCGAGATCGACTCGGACACCGTTGTCCAGCGTGATGGTGATCATGCGGCCACCACCGCCCATCACTTCCTTCACGCCGCGCAGTTGTCCCAACGATGCGGCGACGACGCTCGGTGATCCGCGCACGGCGGCAACAAGGTCGACGTCGTGCACCAATTCCATGCGACGACGAATCGAGCCGGCGATTTCGAGCTGCAGCACATCACGATGGCGTCGGAGCGCATCGGCAAAGCGCTCCGCTTCCGCGCGCGCATGCGGCCAGAGCACATACGCGCCGGTCGCACGCAGGTCGGCGATCCCCTTGAGAATGCGATCGGCGGTCTTTGCACCAAACTTCGGGAGCGCCGCAAGGCGACCATCGCGCGCTGCCTGCTCGAGCTCGAGCACCGTGTCGATGTGCAGCCCTTCGTGAATCGCACGAATGCGTGACGGACCAAGCCCGGGGATGCGCAGCATTTCGAGCAGCCCTTCGGGTGTCTCTTCCTGGAGCGCCTCGAGCTGCGCTGAGCTATTCGTTTCCGCGAGCTCCGTGAGCAACGCCATCGCGGGAGCGGGAATCAGCTCAGGCTCAGCGAGCTCGCGCGTCAAGGCATCAGCGAGACGCGTGTCCCCCAGCGCCGCGACCGTACGCGCGGCGCTTTGCAGCGCCTTGATCGTGAACGTGTCGCCCGCGTGCAATTCCAGCAGCGTGGCGACTTGCGTCAGCGCGTGAGCGGCCGCTCGGCAGTCCATTGCACAAAACTAACTACACCAGGCGAAGCTGCGCTAACTGAACAGCGCAAAAGCCTTGGGCGCCGTCGGCGCCGACAACTTGACGAAATATGGGGACAACAAACGATGATCTTCGCGGTGTCAGGCGTCCCTCTAGCTCTCCACGCCCGCCACGTTCCGCATCTGCCGCACCAGGGCCACCATCTGTTCCTCGGTCAGCACCAGCTCACCGTTCGCTCCCTCCGCATCCAGCAGCCCCGAGCGCATGCTGACACCGACTTGGTTCATGTAGCGCACCTTGCCGAGAAAGTCACCGACGAGATGGCGCAGTCCATGGAAGCGGCGCTTTTCGGCGTTGGCTCGGCGATAGCGCAGCTGCAAGTCGTCGGCGGTGAGTTCGCGCGCACGTGCGATGACCTCTTCCAGTGTGCGGCCAGCCACCACACCGCGATCGGGGATGCCGTTATTGGTCCACTCCGGTTCGGCAAAGAAGAACCGACCCACGAACTCCACGCCATCGTTTGCGGTGGCAAGCGTGACGCGCACGTCGCGCTCTTCCACGCGAATCGTGCCGAGTGAGGTGTGTGTGACAGGACCGATCGAGGGCATGCGCGAAGCTTTCGAAGTGAATCGAGACGAGCGTTACGTCAGAAATCGCTCGATGGCGGCGAACAGCAGATCGGGTTGTTCGACGTACGGCACATGTCCGCAGTTGTCGAGCACCACGAGCTCCGCTCCCAGACATTCCGCGGCAGCCGTAGCTGACGCGAGAGGAATCGGGTCCTGACGCCCATGTACGACGAGCGACGGGCAGTGCACGCCACGTAGCGCCGAAGTGAGATCAAAATCACCAAGACTGGCCCACACCGACTGCTGCACCTTCCCCGTCACACGAAATGGCGTGAGTGACACAGCCTTGGCCGGATCGGCGAAATATCCGGCGACACTGAGCTCAAAACTTCGCTGTCTATACGCAGTCATATCGCGCTCGCGAAGCCCAGACGCCTGCAGTTCGTCCCGCATACCCTGAATGACCGGCCCACGACCACGCGCCGCGAGCTCCGCTTCGAACTCATCGCGCCACGCACGCGTGATTGGCGCGGGTGAAATCAGCACCAGCTTTGCCGGTGCGACGAACCGATCGCCCAGCAGCGTCGCGCCAGCCGTTGCATAGAGCATCGCGAGCAACGCGCCCCACGAGTACCCAACAATCGTTGGCGTCACGAGACCGAACTCGTGGATGACGTCCGCGAGATCGTGCACGTGCGTCTGCCAGGTGATCGGAGCCGGATCATCGGTTTTCGACTGACCGCCACCGCGTTGGTCGTACGTGAGCACCCGGTGACGCTCGGTTAGCGCGAGCATCTGGGGATACAGATAGTCGTGGTGAGCGCCGGGGCCGCCGTGCAAGAGCAAGAGCGGGGGAGCGGTGGGGGGGCCGTCGATGCGAGTGAACAAAGTCATGGGACGCGAAACGGCGGAAGCCTGAACCTCGGAAGCCTGTACAGCGGAAGCCTGCACATCGGAAGCCCGTACTACGGGTAAAAGCGGCGGTAATACGGAAGGATAACCGCAGGTACCCGAAGTTCGGGCTCCCGTGGTGCGGGCTTCCGATGTGCAGGCTTCCGCAGTTCTCGCTTAAGCAATTCATGCTTCCGCAGACCCAACGCACTACCTTAGCCGTATGCCCCTCGGCTACCGCCGCAGCACCCCCGTCGCTGTCCCCGCCCTCGATGCCAGGAACACCAGTAAGGCCACCATCCGCGCGCTCGCGCTGTTGGTGGATCGACTGGTGACGCTCGGGCTTGCTGATGATCCGCGGCCGGAAGATGTGGTGACGCAGCCGAGCATTCGGGATGCGCTGCGGGCGCTCGCGGGGCGGGTGCGTGAGGCGCCGTTGGTGTGTCGCGTGATGGATGGCGCATTGATCTTCGAAGGGGAGCCGGTCGAGGGGGGGGGGAGGGGCGCGGGCGCCCGCCGGGCCCCGGGTAAAGAGGGCGCCGAGGAGGGGGGGCGGG
>CBHWDN010000039.1:0-34838 GCA_966112585.1 uncultured Gemmatimonadaceae bacterium | reverse complement strand
GTGAGTGTTACCCATCATCCCGGTCTAAGCGTTACCCATCATCCCGGCTGAACACACTCTGCGCTCTGCACTCTGCACTCTGCACTCTGCACTCTGCACTCTAGCCTCGAAAAAAACGGCCGACCCAAGGGTCGGCCGTCTTACTTCCGTCAACGCGCAGTTCAACGCTTGAGCGAGAATCCCGCGCTGAAGATGCGTCCCATTTCATATCGGCGACGCGTCAGGTCTCCCGTCTTTTCAACGAACGGCGCGTTGAGCAGGTTCTGCGCGCTGAACTTGCCTTGCACGCCCTGCATGACTGGGAACTGCAGCGCGAAGTCGAGGATGTTGCGCGGCTGCTCGTACGTGTCTGGGATCGGATTCACGCCGGCAATCACGATGCGCTTGCCGACGACGTTGTAGAGCAGGTTCGCATTCAGGTTGCCGCTCAGGTTCGAGTACGACAAGCCGGTGTTCACGACGTACGGCGCCTGGCCGACCATCGAGCGATTCGGGTTCGTTGCGGCGGTCAGGCCATCCGTGATGTTGATGCGGCTGTTCATCACCGTGCCGTTCGCAAAGACCGTGAACGGCTGGAGCAGATTCACGAGACCACCGAGGTTCTTGCGGAGGTCGATTTCGGCGCCGTAGTTGCGCGCGCTTTCGGCGTTGGTGAATCCGGTCTGCGGCTTACCGGTCGTGGCCACGAGCACGCGTTCGATCGGATTCGCAAAGTTCTTCACGAACACGCCGAGGCTGAGCACTTCGCCCGAACCCGGATAAAGCTCCCAACGCACGTCGTAGTTCTGGATCAGCGAGCGCTTGAGGCCGGGGTTACCGCGTTCTTCGTTGTTGCCACCGATTTCGAGGTACGCGATCGGTGAAAGCTCGCGGTACTCGGGGCGCGACAGCGTCTGCGACGCCGAGACGCGGAGGTTCTGCGTGTTGCTCAGCTGCCAGGTCAGTGCGAGCGACGGCAGCACGTCGGTATTGCGAAGACGCGACGTCGTGTCGAGACCCTGCGGCGTCACCGAGTGCACATCGATGTTCGCCTTTTCGAGACGTGCACCGCCAATGAGCTTGATCTTGTCGTTGAGCGGGAGCTCCATCATCGCGTAGCCGGCCATCAGCTGCTCGGTCGCGCTGTACGTACCGCCGAAGGTGCTCGGACGGACCAGCATGTTCGTGTCGGCGTTGGCGAAGTAGCGGCCGTCGAAGAGCTGTTCGGCCGGCAAGCGGAGCTGCGGGCTGTCGAGACGCAGATTCACGAAGTCGTACGAACGCACATCGGAGGTACGTTCGAGATCGCGCGAGTAGGCGCCCACCTTGAGCAGGCGATTCGCGCCTTCATTGCCGATCATCACCTTGTAGTTGAGCGCGCCGGCAAGGTCATGCTCATTGAGCTTGCTGAACGTGCGCGTCGCATCGTTCGCGCCGCCCTTCCACTGGAGCGTGTTGTCGACGTTCCAGTAGTTGAGGTCCGCGCGATCCGGCTCATCGCGATTCACGCCAGAGCGCGAGGCGCTCCAGTCGATGAAGTGACGCGAGCCGACGACGTGCTCACCACGCAACTGCGTGGCCAGCACCGAGCGCTGGATGAAGCTCAGGCGCGACGTGCGAATGGTGCGCGCGAAGTCTTCGTTGTACCCCTCGAGCAGCTGCGCCTCGTTGTCCGAGGTGCGGTTGTACGTGTTGGCGAACGTGACCCGCGACTTCTGCCCGAGCCACGTGCTCAGGTTGAGCATGCCGCCGTACAGCACCGAGCTGCGGCCGGTTTCGCCGGCAAAGTTGTTCAGCGCTTCGGCGCCGCCCTTGCCATCAGCACGCGGCGACGCGACGCGCTCTCCAAGGCGGACTTCCTGCGAACTCGAGTACGAGAAGGAGCCAACGTAGCCAAGGCGATGACCGAGGACCGCGTCTTCGCCGCCGTACGACATGCCGAGCGATCCATTGGGCTTGGCATTGCCGCGCGTGGGCGACCACGCGTTGCGGAACGACTGGAGCAGTGCGTTGGTCTGGGCGCCAGGCTGGACGGACCGCAGATTGCCGGCCGCGTTCACGGCGCTGGGCATCGAACGTTCGTCACCAGCACGCGCGAGCCACTCACCGCCGGTGGTTGGCGCGACCAGCACCTGCTGCGCCGTTGCTCCCGTGTTCAAACCACCGCTTGTCGAGATGCCGAACTGACGACGGCCCGGGAAATCCTTCGTGCGAATGTCGACCAGTGCGCCGGAGAAGTCGCCCGGCTGATCAGGCGTGAACGTCTTGCTCGTGGTGATCGCGTCGAGCAGGCCGGCGGGGAAGAGGTCGAGCGGCACCATCTTCTTTTCCGGCTCCGGGCTCGGCACGCGAGCTCCGTTCAGCGACGTCTGCGTGTAGCGCTCACCGAGGCCGCGCACGAACACATACTTGCCATCCTGCACGGTCACGCCGGAGACGCGCTTGACGGCGGCCGCCGCATCGCCGTCGGGGCTCTTTGAAATCTGTTCCGACGTCGTGCTGTTGAGGATCGCATTCGAGGTGCGCTGCTCATCCATCGCCTTGCTCACTGAACCCTTTTCAGCGGCGGCGGTCACGGTCACTGCGGCGAGCTGCACATCGGCCGTGGTGAGCGAGATGTCCTGTTCAACGGCGCCGTTCTCCGGCACCATGATGCCGGTGATCGTTTTCGCCTGATAGCCAAGGCGACGCACGCTGAGCGTGGTCGTTCCGGCGGGCGCCCGGAGAATCAGGTAGCGACCTTCGAGGCCGCTCATGGTGCCGAGACCCGCCGTGCCGACGACCTGAATGGCGACGTCGGTAAGCGGCGTACCCGTTTTCGCATCGAGCACCCGACCGGTGATCTTGCCGGTGGCTGCTTGTGCGTGAAGCATCGTAGGAACACACACGGTCACGAACGACAGCATCGCAAGACGCGCGAATCGGACCGACAACACGTTTCGTAGCATGAGAGACCAGGAGAGGGGAACCAACCCATCGGGGCCCAACGTCCTGAAACTCCGTGACACAGGTTTCGGTCTCCGCACGAAACTGCAACGATTGTGTCACGGCCTCATGCCCTGAGGCGGTCACAAAGGTGATGGGGGGCGTCTGGTGCGCGGCGCGCGACTGTTGTATAGTCGCGCCAACATGACCCCACCCGATCCGACCCAGCAGCGTCGTCGCGTCGCCTCTCCACCGCCGACCGACCCTCAAACTCGTGCCGAAGCGTTATCTGTCGCGGCCAGGGCGTTGAGGGCGGCGGAGCATGTCACCGTGCTTTCCGGCGCCGGCGTGTCGGCCGAAAGCGGGATTCCGACCTTCCGCGAGGCGCAGACGGGAATTTGGGCCAAGTTTTCGCCCCAGGAGCTGGCCACACCGCAGGCGTTTGCGAACGACCCCGAGCGTGTGTGGCAGTGGTATGCGATGCGCCGGGCGATGATCAGGGCCGCGCAGCCGAACGCCGCGCATCAGGCGCTGGTGACGCTGGCCAGTCGCGTCGCGCACTGCACGCTGATTACGCAGAACGTGGATGACTTGCATGAGCGCGCCGGCAGCACGGATATGGTGCGTCTGCACGGCTCGATCATGCACATCCGCTGCAGCGCGGGGTGCGAAGGGAGTGTGCCCGCCCCGCTCGAGGATGTGAACACCGTACCCCAATGCCCGACCTGCGGCGCCAAGATGCGCCCGGACGTGGTGTGGTTTGGTGAGCCTCTTCCGATGAAGACTTTCGAAGCGGCGCGTGACGCGGCAATTGCGTGCGACGTGTTTCTCTCCGTGGGTACGTCGAATCTGGTCGAACCCGCGGCATCGCTGCCGTGGATCTCGGCGACGCACGGGGCGACGGTCATCGTGGTGAATCCCACGATGGACGGTCAGAAGCGGGGGCCGAGCATTCTGCCGATCGAAGGCCCGGCCGGCGTAATGTTGCCGCGCTTGGTAGCCGAGGCGTATGCGGGCAGGCGAGCTCGACGATAGGGAAGCGCGATACCGAGCTCGACCGTACGATACAGGTGATGCGTTACATCAACGGCTGAGCTGGCTGAAGCGAACCTCAGAAAATTCGAGGTTGTTGCCGTTACTGCAGTTACGCGCGCGATGGGTTGATCTGTTCGACGGTCCCAATCGTGCAGTAGAATGCGTTGCTATGCCCACGCGTTTTTCTCTGCCGATTTCTCGCCGTCTGAGCCGATGGACGAGCGCCGCTGTTATCGCCGCCGCGATGACGATGGCGCCGGCAATGGCGCAGGCGCAGCTGTTCAGCACGGGACTCGGAACCGGCGAGTCGTTCCGCGACGCGGCCTTGGGACCGGGGCAGCGCGTTACGGCCGCGCAAACGACGCAAGTCACGTCGTTTGGCTTCTGGATGGGCGTGGAAGGCACCGTCGACCTGAAGTTCATGATCTGGGATGCGGCCGGCGCGAACATCCTTTTTCAACAGGTCAAGACGGTCAGTAGCGTCGCGCCAGGCTCGTTGGTCATGTCAAACCCGATGTCGTTCACCATGAACGCCGGTCAGACGTACGAATTTGCGGTGCTCGGAAATGGCAACTACAGCGTGAGCTTCTTCTTCAATCCGCCTGCGGTGACGCAGAACGGCTTGAGCTTGGCCGGTGCGAATCGCAACTATGGACCGTATGGTGCGCCCGTACTGAAAGAGCAGGCGAACGCCACGATGGCCATTCGCATCGACGGCACTCAGACCACCGTGCCCGAGCCCACGTCAGTCGCGCTCTTCTCCGTCGGCCTCACCGCCCTCGGCATCGCCGCCCGTCGCAAGCGTCGCCAGTAGCGCACTGCGAACGCGCCGCACCCAACGCCACTCTGCACGAGTGGCGTTTTTTGTTTACGCGACGCGATCGGGGAAGAAGGCGGCGATCGTGGTGCCGACACCAACGGTGCTCTCAGCGCGCACGCGACCGCCATGTGCTTCGGCAAGGTGGCGCACGATCGAAAGACCAAGTCCGGTGCCGCCGGCCTCGCGCGAACGTCCAGGATCGGCGCGATAGA
Source organism: uncultured Gemmatimonadaceae bacterium (assembly GCA_966112585.1). GTDB lineage: Bacteria > Gemmatimonadota > Gemmatimonadetes > Gemmatimonadales > Gemmatimonadaceae > Gemmatimonas. The sequence continues at coordinate 29,867 of CBHWDN010000039.1, read as the reverse complement.
AGCGCTCAAAGATGCGCGGCAAGTGATCGGCGCCAATGCCGACGCCGGTGTCTCGCACACCCAACCAGACGCCACCCTCATCGCGCGTAGCAAACAACACGACCTCACCCGTTGGGGTGTGGCGCAACGCATTCTCGGTCAGGTTGGTGAGCACCTGACGTGCGGCCGTAGGATCGGCATAGACGGCATCCACGCCAAGATCGCTGCGCAGCACGACATCCTTGGCCGCGGCGGCGGCGTTGAGCGGCGCGCAAATCTCGGCGGCGAGACTCGCCATCTCGAGTTCGGTCGGATTGGGGAGCCAACCGCCCGACTCGATACGTGAGAGGTCGAGGAGATCGTCTACGATGCGCTGCATTCGCTGCACATTCGACGCGGCCATGCCGAGGAACTGGTGGCGCAGCTCAGCGGGGAGATCGTCGTCCTGCAGCGTCTCCACAAAGCCGTTGATGACGGTGAGCGGCGTGCGCAACTCGTGCGACACGTTCGCCACGAAGTCGCGACGCACCGCTTCGAGGCGCCGCACCGGGGTTAAATCATAGAGCGCGAGCACCGCGCCACCGCCTTCGAGCGGACGCGCCGTGAGTGACAACGTACGGTCGTCAACGCGAATCTCTTCAGGAATCGCGTCTTGCCCGGCGAGCACCGCGGCGAGCGCATCACGCAGCGTCCGGTCGCGTGGAAGGTACTCGGCGGGGAAGGGGACGGGCTCCTTCAGCCGAAGGAGTTCGCGCGCGGTATCGTTGATGCGTACCACTCGCTGACGGGCATCCACCGCCACAACGCCCTCGTTGAGCGATTCCGTGAGCGCTACCAAGAGCGACTCTTCACCGTGCAGCGCCTGCAGTCGTGCATCGAGCTGTTCGGCCAGACGGCGCAGTGCGTCGGCCAGGTCGCCCATTTCGCCACCGATAATCGACAGCGATGGACGCTGGGTGAGATCGCCCGCCGCGATGCCACGCGCGACATCGCGCAGCTCTTCGATCGGTCGCGCCACCGGACGCGCGAGGAGCTGCGCGAGAATCACACCAACCAGCAACGCCGCGCCGCCGGCAAAGACGATATCGCGACGGATCGCGGTGAGCAATTCGTCGGTCGACTGCGCGGCGACCGGTTCCTCACTCCGTACGCGATCGGTTACACGACGCTCGACGGCCACCAGTACGATGGCCATCAGCAGCGTCGCGACCACGAAGCTGTTGAGAACGATGCGTTGCGTCAGTTTCACATGCGCACCGCGAGCCGCCGGCGCGGCGAACTACACGCCACGCGGCGAGCCGGCCCGTAGCCGGTAACCGAATCCGCGCACCGTTTCGATGAGCTCTCCGGCGAGACCGAGTTTGGTGCGCAACCGCTGGACGTGCATATCCACGGTGCGCGTCTGAATATCTGGCGCAGCTTCCCACACCGTTTCGAGCAAGTGCCCCCGTCCCTGCACGCGGCCGCGACGTTCAGCGAGCGTCAGCAGCAGCTTGAACTCGGTGGGGGTGAGCTCCACTTCCTGGCCGTCCACTCGCACGGCCATCGCACCGCGATCGATCTGCAGTGGGCCAATCGCCAGAACGTCAGCGCCGAGTGGAACGGTGGCCGTTCCGGTGCGACGCAGAATGGCCTGAATGCGAAGCACCAACTCGGCCGGTGAAAACGGCTTGGTGAGATAGTCGTCGGCGCCAAGGGAAAGACCGCGAATGCGATCCGGCTCTTCGCGTCGGGCGGTCAGCATGAGTACCGCGACATCGCGCGTGAGTTCGTCGCGACGCAGCTGTTCGAGGACATCGAACCCGGACATACCGGGAAGCATGAGGTCCAGCACCACGAGCGCGGGACGTTCGCGCTGGGCGATAGCCAGCGCATCGGGCCCCGAGGCCGCGATCGCCACGGAAAAACCAGCCTTTTTCAGATGATGTGCCACAAGCGCCACGATCTCGGGTTCGTCATCGACGACGAGAACGCGTTCGGCGAGCTGAGGAGCGGCAGTCGTCATGCTAGGCTGACGGGTGTCGAGTAGGAGTGTAGCTGATTGCATCGTAGGCGACCGTTCGTTGGTAGAGGCGCCGATGGATCTTGGCCACGATCATCTCGATGGCCACGGTGTTGCTGCCGCCTCGCGGCACAATCACATCGGCGTACCGCTTACTCGGTTCGACGAACTGCAGATGCATGGGCTGCACGGTAGTCAGATACTGATCGAGCACCGATTCGAGCGTTCGACCGCGCACCGCCGTATCACGACGAATGCGACGAATCAACCGGATGTCCGCGTCGGCATCGACGAAGACCTTCACGTCGCAAAGCGCTCGCACATTGGCATCGGAGAGCAGGAGAATGCCGTCAATGACAACCACCGTTGCCGGCTCGATGCGCCGTGTGCGTTCGCTGCGTGAATGCGTGGCGAATTCGTAGACTGGCATCTCCACCGCCTCGCCGCGCGCGAGCGCCTCGAGATGAGTGACAAGCAGTTCCACGTCGAACGCATCCGGATGATCCCAGTTGACCTGGTGCAGCTGCTGCAGTGTGAGATGCCGGAAGTCGCGGTAGTACGCGTCCATTTCAAGGAACGCGACCGACGCGTCGGGCAGTGCTTCCGCCACCTTTCGAGCGACAGTGGACTTGCCTGACCCCGTCCCTCCCGCGATCCCGATAATGAGCGGTTTCATGGGCGGACGTTCCGGAGTGATCGCAACACGGTGACTAACCTGCAAAAGGGGCATGTTCGGTCCGTTACGAACGGGTAACGGACTGGTATCGACCGCCGGCCACCCCTCTCGGGTCGCCTTTGGCCCTGCTGGTGAAGTTCGCGGTCCAGCCGGGGCATCGGCAAGCCGGAAATGCCTGATGAAGCGAGGGAAACGGGAACGGCCACCCCTCCACAGTGCCAAGGGGGGCGACTAGCATTCCCCCATGGAACGGATGTCTTCGCTCTATCGGTTGGCGATGTGCGCGGCGATTGCGCTGCTGCCCCCAGCTCAGGCTCAGGCCCAAAAGTCGATCTCGATCGTCGTCGCGGCCACCACGGATGTGCATGGGCGCATTCGAGGGTGGGATTACTACGCCAACGCTGCCGATCCCACCCGATCGCTGGCCGGCGCCGCGACGATCGTGGACTCGGTGCGCACCGCGAACCCCAACGGGGTCGTGCTGGTCGACGCCGGCGATCTGCTGCAGGGGAATCCGCTGACCTTTGTCGCCGCCAAGGTGGCACCGCCGGTTGCGCATCCGGTCATCGCCGCGATGAATGTGATGCGCTACGACGCGGCGGTCCTTGGCAATCACGAGTTCAACTACGGCGTGCCCTTTCTTCGGAAGGCGATGAACGATGCGCGCTTTCCGTTTCTGGCGGCGAACATCGAAACGGGACGCGGCCAGCCGTTTGTGGCGCCCTGGATGCTCACCCAACGCGTGGTGCAGGGTGAGCGCGTTCGCATTGCGATCATCGGTGCAACGACGCCCGGATCGAACGTCTGGGATCGAGACAACCTGCGAAGCGCCGATCTCACGGTGACCGATATCTTGCCGGCCGTGAAGCGCGCGGTGGACCAAGCGCGCGACAAGGCCGATATCGTGATCGTGTTGCTGCACTCCGGGCTCGATGAGCCGGCGAGCTACGACACCACCGCCACGCGTCTTCCGTCGGAGAATGTGGCGGCGCGTGTCCCGCGCGAAATTCCGGGTATCGATGTCGTGGTGTACGGCCATTCCCATAAGGAGATGGTGGACACCGTCATCGGCGGCGCACTCGTCATGCAGCCGCGCAATTGGGCCGCCTCGGTCGCGCTCGGCACGCTCACGCTTCGCAAGGAGCGACGTCACTGGAAAGTGTATGCGCATCGGGGACAGAGCGTAAAGGTTGCTGGTCATGCCGAGTCGCCGATGGTGGTGGCGGCATCAAACGGCACCCACGCGAAAACCCTGGCGTGGGTGAATCAGCCGGTGGGGCGCACCACGGTGGCGTGGCGCGCGGACAGTGCGCGTGTCGCCGACATGCCGGTCACCGATCTCGTGAACGAAGTGATGCGACGTGCAACCGGCGCGGATCTGTCAGCGACGGCGGCGTTTTCACTCGATGCCGGACTTGACGCCGGCAACATCACGCAGGCGACGCTTTCCAAGCTGTATCCGTACGACAACACGCTTCGCGCTGTACGCATCACTGGCGCGCAGCTCCGTGCCTTTCTCGAGCACTCGGCGCGCTACTATCGCACGCTTGGCGCTGACGGTCGCGCACCGACCGGTGGTCTGATCGATCCGCAGGTGCCGGGATTCAACTTCGATGTCGTGGCGGGCGCGGACTACACCATCGACGTCACCAGGCCAATCGGGAGCCGCGTTACCAGGCTCGAGTTCCGTGGGAAGCCGGTCACTGCGGCCGACACGTTCACCATGGCACTCAACAACTATCGACAGGGCGGGGGCGGCGGCTACAGCATGCTCGCCGGCGCGCCGGTGGTCTTTCAGAAGGACGTCGATATCCGACAGTTGATCATCGACGAAGTGACCAAAGCCGGTGTGATTGACCCGGCGCAGTATGCGCATCGCAATTGGACGCTGGAACCGGCGGCCGCGCGCGCGATGGCGTACGAGGAGCAGTCGCGTGGCCGCAGTGCAGAAGCGAGTGGAAGTGCGCCAAGCGCGCCCAAGCCGCCAGCAAAGCCGCCGGAACTCCGGCGATCCAATCCTGGAGGAGTCTGATGTCCGACGCGACCATCCGCGTCTTTGTGAATGAAAAGGGTGTGAGCGTGCCTGCGGGTTCGCTCGCCCTTGATGCCGTGCGTGCACTGCTTCCCGATGAAGCGAACGCGATCGAAGCTGGCAGTCGTCGCCTGACCGACAGTCGTGGGCTGCCCGTCGAAGCAACCGAGTCACTCGTGAACGGTGCGATCTATCGCGTCGTGTCGGCGCGAAGCGCCTCGATCGACGGCGAAGAGGTGCCCTCTTGAGCACAGTCTCACCGGCTTTCGTGGAGCTGCTGCAGCGGATGCCCAAGGCCGAACTGCACTGCCACCTCGACGGATCGCTGCGTCCGGAAACGCTGCATGAGCTTTCGGTGGCGCGCGGCATCACACTTCCTGTGCACAGCGCGGCCGAGCTGGCCGATTGGATGCGGGTGGACGATGCGCACAACCTCGAGGAGTATCTCGCCCGCTTCGAACGGACGCTGGCCGTAATGCAGACGAGCGCGGAGCTCGAGCGCGTGGCGCATGAGTTCGTGCTGGATGCGGCACTCGACGGCGTGCGCTATATCGAAGCCCGATTCTGTCCGTCGCTCAATGTGCGCGAAGGGCTGCATCTCGATGATGTGATGGCAGCCGTCGTGAAGGGGCTCGCGCGCGGCGAAAAGGAAACCGGCACCGTGGCCCGCATCATCGTCTGCGCGCTCCGGAGTTTCCCGTGGCCGCATGCGATGGAGATGGCGGAGCTCGCGGTCGCGTGGAAGCATCGAGGCGTCGTCGCGTTCGATCTGGCCGGCGGCGAGTTGGGCAATCCGGCGCACGTGCATGCGCTCGCGTTCGATTATGCGCGCTCGAACAACCTCGCGGTGACGGTGCATGCGGGCGAAGGCGATGGCGCTGCCTCGATTGCCGAAGCGGTTCATCGCTGCGCCGCCGATCGCATTGGTCATGGCACGCGCCTCGGCGAAGATGCGGCGCTCGCGCAGTACGTCATCGATCGGCAGATCCCGCTCGAGGTGTGCCCCACCAGCAACGTGCAGACGCGTGTCTCAGCCACCTTCGCGGCGCATCCGCTCAAGCAGTATCTGGAGCGCGGTGCGGTGATCACGATCAATACCGACAACCGCATGATGAGCGGGGTCTCGCTCACCGATGAATACGTGCGATGTGCCGTACATCTCGGTTTCGATCTGCCGCAGCTCGCGGCGCTGTCACTCGCGGCGTTCGATTCGGCGTTCGTGGAGTACGGCGCGCGGCATACGCTCCGGACCGAGGCGGCACGCGAGATCGACTTGTTGCTCCGCGATGCAGGCAATCTCTCGTCAATGGTCGCCGCATGAGCGATCGGAAACATGACACCATGAATTTCGCGGTGCCGTCATCCACGGTAGGTGCTGAAGAGGCGGCTACCGCCGCGGCGTACATTCGTCAGCGCGCCAAGGTCGATATCGCTCCCGTTGCCGGCATCGTGCTCGGGTCAGGACTGGGCGGCTTGGCTGATCGCATCGAGAACGCGGTGCGGATTCCGTTCTCACATGTTCCCGGTTTTCCCACCGCCACTGTGGCTGGGCATGCGGGGCAGCTGCTGATCGGATCGCTCGCCGGACGGCCAGTGGCGGCGCTCGCAGGCCGCTTTCACATGTACGAAGGGCATGACGCGTCGCTCGCGGCGTTTCCGGTGCGCGTGCTCAAGGCGCTCGGCGCAACGGTGTACATCGCATCGAATGCGGCCGGTGGTGTGCGCCGCACCTTCAATCCTGGCGACTTGATGCTGATTGCCGATCACATGAATCTCATGTTTCGGAATCCGCTCATCGGGGCAACCGAGCCGGGCGACGAGCGATTTCCGGATATGTCTGATCCGTACGATCCGTCGCTACGCGGCCTGATGCGCGATGCCGCCGCCTCGCTCGGTGTGTCGCTGCACGAGGGCGTCTACTGTGGCTTGCTCGGTCCGACGTACGAAACGCCGTCGGAAGTGCGCATGCTCGAGCGATTGGGTGTGGACGCGGTCGGTATGTCCACCGTGCCGGAAGTGATCATGGCGCGCGCGATCGGCATGAAGGTCGTGGCGATTTCCTGCATTACAAACAAAGCGGCGGGGCTGAGTCATGAAAAGCTCAGCCACGCCGAAGTGATGGAAGCAGGGAAGGCGGTCGCGTCGCGATTCGAAGGACTGATTACCGAATTCGTGAAGCGCTTGCCGTAAGCCGCACTACCTGCTGCGCGTTTGCGTGCGCGGCAGACTTTGCAATCGGGACTTGAACGCCTGGAAGCTGCGCGAGTCCCTGGTGAGCGACTTGAGAATCACCGGGTCGATCGTCGTGATGGCCTTTTCGGTCGCGGCGATCCGACTCTCTTCCATGGGGTGTGAGGCAAACCACCCCTCGAGCGCGCTCGGGTTGCTTTCACGTTCGCGAAGCAGAATGCGGAACATGCTTGGCATGCCACGCGGATCGATGCCGGCGCGCGTGACGTACTTGACGCCGTACTGATCGGCCTCCGCTTCGTCGTCACGGCTGAACTTCGCGAAGCCCGCGCTCGCACCAAGCTGCACCAGTGCACCGCCGGCGCCCTGGCATGCGCCGGGAGCCAGCACGCACAAACCGGTCACGCCAACGTTGGCGCGCTGCGCCGCGGCCATCTGCTTCATGCTGTGACGCTGTGTCACGTGCGCGATTTCGTGCCCCATCACGCCGGCGAGTTCCGACATATTGGTCGTCTTCTCGATCAATCCGCGGTAGACGTAGATGTGTCCACCGGGCACGGCGAAGGCGTTGATGTCGTTCTGGTCAACGACGTTGAACCGCCAGGTGAGCCCGCGATCGTCGACGACGCGCGCGATCGAATCGCCGAGGAGATTGATGTAGCGCACGACCTCCGGATCGCGCACGATGGGGAGCTGCTGTTCGACCTGTTGCGCGTACTGGTTGCCCATGTCGACTTCCTGGGCGGTGCCGGGTACGCATCCAACGGCGAATGCGGAAAAGCCGAGCGCGCCGGCAGCGACCAGTGGTCGCGCCGAACGTCGTAAGCGAACAATCGAAGAACGCATCGTATCTCCTGCCTGGCGGAAGTCGCCCATGAGCGTGGTCGCGGCTATCGTTCAGCCGTCCCGCACGCTCGCGTGTGGTCCCAGTTCGATACCCCAAGTCCGGCCAAAGTGCGCCGGGGTGACCGTGAAGCTCCTCACACTAGCGCGCGACCTCCAGCGCAGGAAAGCCCGTGAGCGCCATCAGCAGTTCGTGGCCGAGGGTGTTCGGACGGTTGAGAGCCTGCTGGCGTCGCCCTTGGTTGTGCAGGGAATTCTGGTGGCCGAGGATGCACGGAGCGAGCCGCGCCCGGCGGCGATTTGTGCTGTCGCCGAATCGCGAGGGATCGACATACGTGAGGTGAGCAGCCGCGATTTCGACAGTGCGGCCGACACCGATGCACCGCAGGGCATTCTGGCGGTGGCGAACATCCCTGATCACGGGTTCGTCGCCCCAAGCGGGCCAAACGCGCGCTACCTCGTGCTTGATGCATTGCAGGACCCGGGCAACGTGGGGACGGTGGTGCGCACCGCCGCGGCGCTGGGCGTGACCGCAACGATCGCTCTGCCTGGCACCGTGGACGTGTGGAACGCTAAAGTCGTCAGGAGTGCCATGGGGGCCCTCTTCACGCACCCGGTGATCTCGGCGAGCTGGGATGCCTGCCAAGCGTTCCTCACAGAACAGGGTGCGCCCTGCTGGGCCGCCGACATGGTTGGGCAGTCGATCGAGTCGCTCGACCGTTCTGTGCTGCCGGCGCGACTGGCGCTCGTGGTGAGCAATGAAGGGGCTGGGTTGTCGCCGCGCATCGAGGCGGCGGTGGCCATGCGGCTGTCGATTCCGATGGCGCCGGGGACCGAGTCGCTCAACGTGGCGGTCGCCACCGGGATCCTGCTGCAGGCTGTCCGCAGCAGGACCGACGTGCCGGTGGCGTGACGGCCCCCTGAGTCGTCCTTCCGGCATGCAAGACACGCTTGGCTACAACGGCCCGCTGACGGCCGGCATCATGAACAGCCTCACCCTCGGGGAGGCGCTGTTCATTTTCAGTTTTGTATTCGTCATTGGCGCCGCCGTCGGGTCGTTCCTGAACGTCTGTATCGCGCGCTGGCCGGCCGAGCTCAGCGTGATGAAGCCGCGCTCGCGCTGTCCGCGTTGTGCGCGCGAGATCAAGTGGCACGAAAACATTCCGCTGCTCAGCTGGATCATGCTCGGCGCCAAGTGTCGTGGCTGCAAGCTGCCGATCTCCGTTCAGTATCCCTTGGTCGAACTACTGGTCGCGCTTGGATGGGTTGCCGCGTTTCGCGGCCTCGGCGTGTCGTTCGAAGCGCTGCGGGTGGCGGTGTTCGGTACGTTGCTCTTCGGCATCGCCGTGACCGATGCGAAGCACTATCTCATCCCCGATGGATTCACGGTGAGCGGACTCGTGATCGTGATGGGCTGTGCGATCGCGAATCTGTTCGTTGAAGAGACGTCACACTTCGCGGGGCCGTGGGCCGCGTTCCTTGGTGCGTGCACCGGCGCGGGCGCGATCACGATCATTGGCTGGATTGCCGAAGTGATCATGAAGCGCGAGGCGATGGGCTTTGGCGACACGACGTTGATGGCGGTGGTTGGTGCAGCGGTTGGCGCTGAACGCGCGCTGCTCACCATTGTTGCCGGAGCATTCGTGGGCGCCGTGACCTTCGTGCTCATCGTTGGGCCGATCGCCAAGGTGCGGGCCAATCGCAAAGGCGAGGAGTTCGCTTTCCCGGATGTTCCGTTCGGCGTTTTCCTTGCGCCCGCCGCGTTGCTGGTCTTGCTTTGGGGAGATGCGCTGATCGCGTGGTACGTGCAGCGCGCGTTTTCCGCCTGAGACCGACATGACAGCTACTCGTATCGGACGGCCGCTCCGCGCGGCCGTTTTCGCGTCGTGCCTACCCGCGTTGGTGCTGACCGCGTGCGGTGACAAGCCGAAAGCCGGCGACGGCCCCTACGCTGATCTGGTGGCCACCTTTGTGCCCAAGATCGAGCAGACGATGGGGCTGCCCTTCAAAACGCCGCCCAAGCTCGAGAAACGCTCCAGGGACGACGTCGCGAAGTTCGTGCGGCAACAGCTCGAAAGCGAGCGCGGCAAGACCCAGATCGCCGGTCAGCAGGCCGCGTATCGTATTCTCGGGGTCATTCCCGACACGATGAATCTGTCGGCGTTGCTGCAGAAGCTCCTCGAAGAGCAAATCGTGGGTTACTACGATCCGGCCACGAAGGTGCTGTACGTGGTCGATGGCGCACCTGATGCGTTGCTCAAGCAGACGGTCTCGCATGAACTCGTGCATGCGCTGCAGGATCAGTACATCAAGGTCGATTCGATTCAGAATGCGACCGAGGACGCCGATCGTCAGGTTGCGGCGCAGGCGGTGCTCGAAGGGCAGGCGGTGTACATGCAATTGCGTATCGATCCCAACGCCGGTCCGATGCTCAAGATGCCCGGAGGTTGGGATCAGATCCGCGACATGATTCGCGACGGATCCACGGGGATGCCGGTGTTCGCTTCCGCACCCAAAACGGTTCGCGAAGGTCTGCTGTTCCCGTATCTCGGTGGCGCCGACTTCGTGCGACGCTTCATCATTCAGCGCCCCGAGAAGGAACTGCTGACCGACCTGCCCGTATCGACCCGCCAGATCCTCGAAGATTCGGCGTATTTCAGGGAGAAGGCGAAGCGTACCACGCCGGTCACCGTCGCATTGCCTTCACCGAGCAGCGGCACGCTGGTGATCAGCAATTCCTTCGGTGAGTTCGAAACGCGACTCAATCTTTCGCAGTTCATTCGCAGCCCGGATGACGTGCGGCGCGCGGCGAGTGGACTCTCCGGCGACAAGTTCGCCGTGGTGAAGACGGCCGGCGGTGATGCGCTGGTGTGGGCCACCGTATGGGATTCGCCGGTTGATGCGGCGGACTTCCTTGATGTGATGGGTGATGCGGCACGTCGCCGCTACGAGCTGCCCAAGCCGGATATCGCTGCCGGATCCACCAAGCGCACCTTCAACGTGCCGGCCACGCCCAAACGTGGTGCGCGCACCGTCACGCTGAGTTTGGAACAGGTGAGCGGAAAGCCCGTAGTGACATTCATGGACCTTCCTGCCGGCACCGCCGCGCCGATTGACGCGGCTCGCATCACGATTACCCCCTGAGCTCCGCTCCACTCATGGCGGACCTCACCTCGGTGGAGGCTGACCTCCCCGCAGCGCTGCGTATCACCGCGGACGATGAAGTTCGTCGGGTTCGGCTACGTCAGATGAAGCGGGTCGCGACGATCATGCTCGTGATCGTCGCCCTCGCGTTCGTGATCACGCGCTACTACGAGTCGCGTTATCCGTGGCTCGGATATCTTCGCGCGTTCTGCGAGGCTGCCATGGTGGGTGGCATTGCCGACTGGTTCGCAGTCACCGCGCTCTTCCGACATCCGCTGGGGCTGCCGATTCCGCACACGGCCATCGTGCCGTCGCGTAAGGACCGAATTGGCACTGCACTCGGCAATTTCGTGCAGCGCAACTTTCTTACGCGCGAAGTCGTCACCACCAAGCTCGCGGCGATGCGCCTCGGTGAGCGCGCCGCGCAGTGGCTCGCCCGTCCGGAGAATAGCCGTCGGTTGGCTCGCGCCACAGCGCACGGTCTGAGCGGCGCGGCGAATGTGCTGCGCGACGAAGACGTGCAATCATTGGTGGATCGCGGCATCGTGTCGCGTTTGCGCCGGCTGCAGGTCGCGCCGCTCATGGCGCGACTGTTCGATGTGATGACGGCGGGTGGGCGTCACCAGGCGTTGCTCGACGATGCGCTCCGGCTGGCCGCGAAGTTCCTCGACGAGAACGAGGAGATGATTCGCGATCGCATTCGACAGGAAAGCCCATGGTGGGTGCCAGGCTCGGTCGAGAATCGGTTGGGCGACAAGATCGTGAGCGGCGTCGAAAAGACGCTCATTGCAGTCGCCGCCGACCCGGCGCATCCATTGCGCGTTCGGTACGACGAAGCTGTCGATCGCTTTGTCGAAAATCTCCGCCAGAATCCGGAAACGATTGCGCGCGCCGAGCAGATCAAGCTCGATGTACTCGATCACCCAAGCGTCGCAGAGTTCTCACGCGAGGTGTGGGGCGATGTGAAGGAGCGCATCGCGCAGTATGCCGAACAGTTGGGAGAAGACACTGTTGAAGAGCCCGATCAGCTCGAGCGGTGGATCACGGGTCTTGGCCAGAAAGTTCTTGAAGACCCAGCGCTCGCGGAAAAGGTCAACGGCTGGATCGTGGAGCTCGTGACCTATTCGGTGGAGCAGGCGCGCGAGGAAGTCGCAAAGCTCATCGCCACGACCGTCGCCGCGTGGGATGCCGATGCGACCTCCCGCAAAATCGAACTGCAGATCGGGAGAGATCTGCAGTTCATTCGGATCAACGGCACGATTGTTGGCGGGCTTGTTGGGGTGGGGCTCTATGCGATTGGACGATTCTTGGGGTGATGCTGGTTGGCTCGCTTCACAGCTCAGTGCAGCTCCGACACCACTTCCCGATCGGCATAGGCGCCGTCGCCGTTGGGCCGTGCGTCTGCCTTGATGGGGCTGGGCTGCGGCAACAGCGCAAGATGCAGCACCTCGTCCATCGTGCTGGCAAAGGTGAACGCCATCTTGTTGCGCACTTCCTGCGGCACATCGCGCACGTCCTTCTCATTGCCCTTGGGCATGATGACTTCGCGCAAACCGGCACGATACGCGGCCAGCACCTTCTCCTTCACGCCGCCGATCTCGAGGACCTTGCCACGCAGCGTGACTTCGCCAGTGAGTGCGAGGTCGCGACGCACGGGGCGACGTGACAGCGCACTCGCCAGGGCGAGCGTGACCGCGATACCCGCGCTCGGACCATCCTTGGGAATGGAGCCCGCGGGGAAGTGCAGATGCATATCGGCGTCGCGGAACTCACGATCATCGATACCCAGCGTCGCCGCGCGCGAGCGCACGAATGAGTAGGCGGCATCGACTGACTCGCGCATCACGTCACCGAGTTGACCGGTGACGGTGAGCTTGCCGTTGCCGGGCATGCGCAGCGCTTCGATGGTCATGAGTTCACCACCGGTGCTGGTCCATGCGAGACCGGTCACCGCGCCGATTTCGGGCTCCATCTCCGCCTCTTCCATCTGGAAGCGCGGAGCGCCGAGAATCTCTTCGACACGCGGGAAGCTGAGCTCCCACGAGCTGTCGTCGCCATCGGCCTTCGCACGGGCGCGCTTGCGCATGAGCGACGCGATCGAGCGCTCGAAGGTGCGGAGACCGGCTTCACGCGAGTAGCGGCTCGTGATGAATCCCAGCACCGCTTCCGACATGTGCAGATCTTCGGTCGTGAGACCGTGATCGTCGAGCAGGCGCGGAATGAGATAGCGCTGCGCGATCTCGACCTTTTCTTCGATCGTGTACCCGGCAATGCGGATCACCTCCATGCGATCGCGCAACGGTCCGGGAATATCGAAGAGGTTGTTGGCCGTGCAGATGAACAACACGCTCGAGAGGTCGAACGGCAAGTTCAGATAGTGATCGACGAACGTCGAGTTCTGCGACGGATCGAGCACCTCGAGCATGGCGGCGGTTGGATCACCGCTCGGGCCGCCGCTCGACATCTTGTCGATTTCGTCGATCATGATGACCGGGTCGCGCACTTCCACGCGGCGCAGCGCCTGTAGCAGCATGCCCGGCATTGAGCCGACATACGTGCGGCGATGACCGCGGATCTCGGCTTCATCGCGCACGCCGCCCACCGAGATGCGATAGAACTCGCGACCGATCGAGTTGGCGATCGCTTCGCCGAGTGAGGTCTTACCGGTGCCCGGCGGACCCACGAAGCAGAGAATGGGGCCAGTCGGGTCGCCACCACGCAGTTTGCGCACAGCGAGATACTCGATGATGCGTTCCTTCGCTTCATCGAGGCCGTAGTGACGTTCGCCGAGTGCCTCTTCAACCTTCGCGAGGGCGATGTCCTGGTCGCTGGCGCTCCGCTTGTTCCAGGGCAGCGCGAGCACCCAATCGAGATAGGTGCGCAGTACCTGGAATTCGCTCGACGCCGGCGACAGCATGCGCAGGCGTTCGGTTTCGCGACGCGCTTCGGCGGCGACCTTCTCCGGCAAATGCGCGTCTTCAATGCGACGGAGCAGATCGACCGATTCTTTTTCGTTCGGATCGGCTTCGCCAAGTTCGGCCTGAATCGCGCGCAGCTGCTGACGCAGATAAAACTCGCGCTGATGCTGCTCGATCTTGATCTCGGTCTGCTTCTTCACGTCTTCCATAACGCGCGCGCGCGCCACTTCGCGCTCGAGGCGTGACAGGATGAAGCGAATGCGCTGGCCGATATCGAGACGCTGGAGCACTTCCTCCTTGTCGGCGATGCGCAGATTCATGTTCGTCGCTGCAAGGTCCGCAAAACGTCCCGGATCGGAGACGTTCATCTTGAGGATCTGCGGCACTTCGTTCGGAATGCGATCGACCAGTTCGGCGAGCGTTTCCGCAGCGGCGACGGTGCGGGCGACGAGTTCGTCGAGCTCCGCGGCGTCGGCCGGTGATTCCTTGGCGCCCTGGATCTGCGCGATGGCAAAGGGCGTGACCTGATCGATCGCATCGATCGTGATGCGACGCAGCCCCTGCAGCGTGATCTGGACCGTGTCGCCGGGGAGGTTGATGCGCTCGTGCACACGGGCCGCGACACCGACGCGCCCCACGAAGTTGTTCGGATCGATCGCATCGTCGCCGTCGCCGGACGCCACGACGAGCGCGACCACGAGTCCGGACTCCTCGTGCGCGCGGAGCAGCGCGAGGTTTTCCGGCGCACCCATTTGGACCGCGATCGTACCCAGGGGATAGACGATCGTGGACCGTAGCGCCATCAGGGGAAGCGTCGGCGGCAGCTCAGCGCGAAGGATTTCCTCTTTGCGCTGACCGCGGGGCATCGCGATGGCTGGAAACTTGGAATTCGGTCGGGACACGGGCAGGGCAGGTAGGTGACCTAGTGACCAGTGGTGCCAATGTACGGAGCGTCGGATCACGGGGTAGGCGTGAATGCGACGCAAGGTGGGCTACGGCGGGCCCAAAACGTTACCGCTTGGGAAATTAAGCGATGGGCACCCGGAACCCATGACCTAGAACCCGGAACCCATAACTGATCAGTTTTGAGTTCCGGGCTTTAGGTGATGGGTCTTGGGTTGTAGGCTTAGGAATGTTCGATGAACTCTCCGACAAACTCGGCAACGTCTTCGCGAAGCTTCGTGGCCGCGGCGTACTGACCGAGGCCGATATCAAGGACGGGATGCGGGAAGTGCGCCGCGTCCTGCTGGAAGCCGACGTCAACTTTGCGTTGACGCGGGAATTTCTGGAGCGCGTTGAGAAGCAGGCGGTTGGTGTGCTGCAACTCAAGACCGTGCAGCCCGCGCAGCAACTCGTCAAGATCGTGCACGACGAGCTCACCGCCATGCTGGGTGAGCGTCGTGAAGGATTGAAGATGAGTTCGGTGCCGCCGACCGTCGTCATGATGGTTGGGTTGCAGGGCTCCGGCAAAACCACCACCGCTGGCAAGCTCGCACGCAAGCTCAAGCTTGAAGCGAAGAACACGCGATTGGTTGCGGCCGACGTGTATCGGCCCGCCGCTATCGATCAGCTCGAAACACTGGGCAAAGCACTCGACGTGCCAGTCTACGCTGATCGTACCACGCAGGATGTGGTGAAGATCGCAAAAGCGGGTATCGATCAGGGTGTACGCAATCGCGATCGCGTGGTGATTGTGGACACCGCCGGTCGTTTGCAGATCGATGCCGACATGATGGACGAGCTCAAGCGGCTCAAGGCCGCGATCAAGCCCGACGAGATTCTGTTCGTGGCTGACGGCATGACCGGTCAGGAAGCGGTGAAGATCGCGCAGGGCTTCAACGAAGCGCTCGATATCACCGGCGTCATTCTCACCAAGCTCGACGGCGATGCGCGCGGTGGCGCGGCGTTGTCGATCTACGGTGTGCTCAAGAAGCCGATCAAGTACATCGGTGTTGGCGAAAAGCCCGACGCGCTCGAGGAGTTCCACCCCGAGCGCATGGCTGGCCGCATCCTGCAGATGGGCGACATCGTGTCGCTCGTCGAGAAGGCGCAGGAAACGTTTGATGCGACTGAGGCGAAGAAGCTCGAGAAGAAGGTCCGCAAGGAAGGGATGGACCTCGAGGACTTCCTCGCCGCGATGCGTCAGATGCAGAAACTTGGTCCGCTCGAGAACCTGCTCAAGCTGCTGCCGGGTGTGAACTCCAAGATGTTGAAGGACATCAAGGTTGACCCCAAGCGCATGAAGCACATCGAAGCGATCGTGCTGTCGATGACGCCGCAGGAGCGCAAGAAGCCGGAGATTCTCAACGGCTCCCGTCGCGCGCGCATTGCGAAGGGCTGCGGCCGCCCGGTGAACGAAGTGAATCGTTTGCTCGAGCAGTTCCGCGAGATGCAGAAGATGATGAAGAAGATGGGCGGTGGCCCCGGCGGAAAGGGCGGCGGCGGAATGCCGCGACTGCCGTTTGGCGGGGGCGGGATGTTTGGGATGCGGTGAGCGGCACGTAGTTCACCCGAAACCCAGAACCAAAAACCCGGAACTCTAAACCGATCAGTTTGGGGTTCCGGGTTTTTGGTTGTGGGTGGTGGGTGAACTACGCTTCGACTGGCACCACCCCATCCAGCCCGGGCCACCCCACCAGATTGTACGTCACCAGCGTTCGCAGGTAATGTCTCGCGTCATCGCCATGCGAAGCGATCAGCGCTTCCGCAGCGCTCTTCACTTTGTCTTCGGGCGCGTACGGCGCTTCGAGATCTTCGGGCATCACGCCGTTTTCGTGCTTCACACCGCACGCATCGAGAAACGCGATCTGATACTGCGGCTCGATGTCGACGTAGAGGAGCTGCAGCAGCTCGAGCTCATCCTGCGGCGTCAGTGCACCCAGGCGCAGGCATTCCCTGGCGAGCTTCTCGGGCGGCCAAGTGAGCAGCGTGGCGGCGCGGAATCCACCGCCCTTGGCGGCGAGACGCTGCGCGTAGATGGTGCGGGCGCCCTTGTGACGACCGAGTGCTTGTTGCACGAGCCACAGGCGACGTTCGGGCGTCAGTTGCTTGAACGGAGAAGGAGTCTTGGCCATGGCGTGCAAGCTAGCCACGCCATGGCCACGAGCAACTGCGGGCGGCGACGCGCCTTACTTCTTGCCGTTCTGCGGCGCGGCCGCCGTCAGACGCTGCGCGACGCGGGCCGCGATGGCCTCGGCGAGTTCGTCGCCGGCGAGGACCGCTTGCGGCACGCGATTCGCCATCGGCGGTGGGCCAGCGGGCACACCGGACAGGCGACGCGCCGCCAACTGATCGGCCGCCTCCTGCGAGTCGATGCCGGTCGCGACCTCGCGTAGGATGCCCTCGTTCAAGTCGTAGACGAGGCCGTGGATCAACGGGCGCTTCCCCTTCGACCACGCGTTCTGAATCACCGGCGTCTCCGACAGGTGATACAGCTGTTCGAGCACGTTGAGCTCAACGATGCGATCGAAACGCTGCTGCTCGTCGATGATGCCATCGAGCTCCGCCTTGTTCCAGCGAATGACGTTGCGGATGGGTTGCAGCCAGTGATCGACGAGTCCATAGGGCTCGCCGGCCATGGCGGCCTTCACGCCGCCGCATCCGTAGTGCCCGGTCACGATCACGTGCTTCACGTCGAGCACTTCGACAGCGAACTGCAGCACGCTCATCGCGTTCAAGTCGCTCGGCATGACGAGGTTCGCGATGTTGCGATGCACGAACAGCTCGCCCGGCTCGGTGCCCGTCACCACTTCGCCGGGCACGCGGCTATCGGCGCAGCCGATGTACAGGAACAACGGTTCCTGCTTCGCGGCCTTCTTGCGGAAATAGTCGGCGTCGGAGGCGGTCATGGCCGCCGCCCACTCGCGATTGTGCTGAATGATCTTGCGGAAGTCTTCCATGAATCGGCTCAGTGGGCGGGAGTAAGTGTCGCGTCGGGAACGCCGACGAGTCGATAGTCGATATTGCGAGAGCGGGCCGTTTCCCTGAATTCGAGGAGCGTTTCGAGGGCGTCGTAGTCGTAGCGCAACGTGCGACGTCCATCGATTTCAACGCGGCTGCCATCGGGAAGGTTCTCGAGCGCGCGCGAGATGTTCGCCTTGCTCAGGAACGTCACCTGATCAGGCAACTGGAAGCGCGTGAGGATAGCACCCGGTGGGCTCACCTTCACCAGCGCTGGGCGGCGCATGTGTTCGGCAATCACGAACGCGATACCCACCACGAAGCCAACCGCGATGCCCTTGAGCAGGTCGGTCAGCAGAATCGCCACGATCGTGATCGCGAACGGAATGAAGTGCGACCAACCCAACCGCCAGGCCGACTTCCAGAGCGCCGGCGTGGTGAGCTTGAAGCCCGTCACGAGCAACACCGCGGCAAGCGCCGCGAGTGGAATGCGATTGAGGACCGCCGCGAGGAAGAGCGTGGCGACCACGAGCAAGAGCCCGTGCAGAATCCCGGACAAGCGTGTGCGCGCGCCGGCATCGACATTTGCGGAGCTGCGCACGATCACGCCGGTCACTGGCAGGCCGCCAAGGAAACCGGAGATGGAATTGCCGAGGCCCTGCGCGATGAGCTCGCGATTGGCCGATGCGTCACGCTTGAGTGGATCGAGCTTGTTCGTGGCTTCGAGTGACAACAACGACTCGAGGCTGGCGACAATGCCGAGTGTGACGGCGAGCGTCCAGACCTTCTGATCGCTCAGCGCCGCCCAATCCGGGCGCGCGACTTCCGCCACGACCGCATCCAACCCACCGATGGGGAGCGCGACGAGGTGCGTGCCACGGATGGCGAGACTCGGAATGAGATTGGCGAACAGCTCGTTCAATGCGACGCCTACGATGACCGCAATGAGCGGCGCCGGCAACAGCTTGATCTTCTTCATCGGCGTCTTTGGCCAGATCACCAGAATGGCCATTCCAATGACCGCGCAGATGATCGCGCCGGGCTGTACCGCCTGCAGCGCATGACTCACGGCGCTGAAGGTGTTTTCGCCGCTGGCCTCAGTGAAGGCAAAATCGCCTTCGAAGTTGGCGTCGTATCCAACCGCGTGCGGGATCTGCTTCAGAATGAGTGTCAGGCCGATGGCCGCGAGCATCCCCTTGATGACAGAGCTCGGGATGTAGTAGCCGATCACACCAGCGCGCGCGCTGCCAAGCGCGAGCTGAATGAGTCCACCGATGATCACCGCCGGCAGGAAGCGCGGATAGCCGCCCACCTGGGAGATGCCGGTGACGACGATGGCGGTGAGTCCGGCCGCGGGGCCGCTCACCATCAGTTGAGACCCCGAAGCAGCACCGACTACGATGCCACCCACGATGCCGGCGATGACACCGGCCAGGAGGGGTGCGCCAGATGCCAGGGCGACGCCCAGGCACAGAGGGAGGGCGACGAGAAAGACGACGACCGACGCGGGGACGTCGGCCCGCCAATGATCGAAGAGACCCGAGATCCCCGGGTTCGACGACGATGGGCGAGCCAAAACGCCCGGCACATCGGCCGGTCCAGTCGACGGTGCACCGTAAGGTGCAGGGGCGGGAGCCGTCATACAGGGGCCGGTCGGAGTGTCGGAGCACGAGCGCCACGCTGGCGTCAGCGCTCGCAGGAGCGATGTTTGAAAGACGCTAATCGTCCCACATTCATCCTGCCAGCATTCCCGATGAATTCTCATCCAATTGAGTTGGACCGGCCGCTGGTGCCTTCGACGCGGCGATTCGTCCCGGGACCAAGAGCGGTCATTTTCCTGTTTGCGAGCCTGCTCGGCGCATGCAGCAAGCCGGCCGCCTACGACGTCGTCATTCGCCATGGCACCGTTTACGACGGCAGCGGCATGCCGGCGCAGCAGGCAGACCTCGCGATCGTTGGCGATTCGATCGTCGCGATCGGAACGGTGAGCGGCCGCGGCAAGACGGAGGTCGATGCGACCGGCATGGCGGTCGCGCCGGGATTCATCAACATGTTGAGCTGGTCGACCGAGTCGCTCATCGAAGATGGTCGCAGCCAGGGCGAGATTCGCCAGGGCGTAACGCTCGAAGTAATGGGTGAAGGTGAGTCGATGGGGCCGCTGTCGGACACGTTGCGCGCTGACATGCTCGCGGGGCAGGGCGACATCAAGTTCCCGATTTCGTGGCGCACATTGCGCGGGTATCAGGACACCCTCGTCAAGCGCGGTATCAGCACGAACATCGCGTCGTTTGTTGGTGCGACGACGGTGCGCATCAATCACGTCGGATGGGACAATCGCGAACCCACGCCGGATGAACTCAAGGCGATGCAAGCGGAAGTGCGCCAGGCAATGGAAGACGGCGCACTTGGAGTGGGCTCTTCACTGATCTATGCCCCCGCCTTCTATGCGAAGACGCCGGAACTGATCGCATTGGTGCAGGCGGCGGCCCCGTACGGCGGCATGTACATCTCGCACCTGCGCAGCGAAGGCGCGCGCTTCGAGCAGGCGGTGGACGAACTGATTCAGATCGCGCAGACCGCTGGTACGCGCGCCGAGATCTATCACCTCAAGGCCGCCGGCGAAGCGAACTGGCCCAAGATGGCGCGAGTGATTGCGAAGATCGATTCCGCGCGCGCGAAGGGACTCGAGATCACCGCCGACATGTATCCGTACACTGCCGGCGCGACGGGGCTCGATGCCGCGATGCCACCCTGGGTACAGGAGGGGGGATACGCCGCGTGGGCGAAGCGATTGCAGGACCCGGCGATTCGCAAGAAAGTCGCCGACGAGATGCGTACACCCACCGACAAATGGGAAAGCCTGCTGATTGCGTCCGGTTCACCGGAGCGCGTCATCCTCACCGGTTTCAAGAACGACACGCTCAAGCACTACGCCGGTAAGACGCTCGCAGCGGTCGCCAAGATCCGCGGCACGTCGCCCGAGGAAACGGCAATGGACCTGGTCGTGCAGGATGGCAGTCGTGTGGGGACGATCTACTTCATCATCGACGAAGACAATCTGGTGAAGGGGATGCAACAACCCTGGGTGAGCTTGGGTTCCGATGCCGCGTCCATGGCTCCCGAAGGCACGTTTCTCAAGAGCAGCACACATCCTCGCGCCTACGGCACCTTTGCTCGCGTGCTCGGCAAGTATGTGCGGGAGCAACACGTGTTGACGCTCACGGAGGCCATCCGTCGCATGACGAGTCTGCCTGCGATGAACTTGCGCATTGTTCGGCGCGGTCAGCTCAAGCCGGGGTTCTTTGCCGACGTGGTCGTCTTCAATCCACAGACGATTCGCGACAATGCCACGTTCGAAGAGCCGCATCAGTACGCGAGCGGCATGCGCGACGTGTTCGTGAATGGTGTCCAGGTGCTGAAAGATGGCGAACACACCGGCGCCAAGCCTGGTCGCGTTGTCCTTGGCCCGGGAGCCAAGCCGTGACATCACGTCGACAGTTCCTGTTCACCGGTGCGCTGTCCATCGGCGCGCTGCCTCGCGTCGCATCAAGCGCGTCGACGTGGCTGCCGTCGGCCCCGTTCATCGCGAAGCGTCGAGCATTCGATCTTGTCGTGCGTGGAGGGCGCGTTCTCGATGGCACCGGTGCGGCAGGTCGTATTGCCGACATTGCCATCAACAAGGGGCGCATTGTCGCCGTCGGCACGTCAATCAAGGATACGGGCGCGGAGGAGATCAATGCGCGCGGCATGACGGTTGCGCCCGGATTCATTGATATTCACTCGCACGGCGATGGCAGTGTGCGTGAAGATCCGCGCGTGGAGAGTGTGATTCGTCAGGGGATCACCACGATCGTGGTGGGCGCTGATGGCGGTTCGCGCTTCAGCGGTGACGCCGGCGACTCGTTCGTGGACTGGGAGACGCGAACCAATGCGCTCAATCCGGCGGTCAACATTGCCAGCATGATTGGCCTCGGGACGGTGCGCGGCAAAGTCATCGGCGATGTTGATCGCAAGCCAACCGTCGCCGAGCTGACGCGCATGACCGCGATGGTGGAGCGCGCGGTATCGGAAGGTGCGTGTGGCGCCAGCACCGGTCTCGAGTACACGCCGGGCGCCTTCGCACTGCTCGATGAGCTGATCGCGCTGTGCAAACCGTTGAGCGCTCGCCGATTGAGTTACGCAACGCACATGCGCAACGAGGATGACCAGCTGCTCGAATCGATCGACGAATCGATCGCGGTGGCGCGCGGCGCCAGATGCGGATTGCAGGTGTCGCATCTCAAGCAGCAGGGCACGCGGAATTGGAACAAGATCGACGCCTGTTTTTCCCGGCTCAGCGACGCGCGCAAGGCCGGTGTCGACGCGTGGTACGATGTCTATCCGTATGTGGCGTATTCCACCGGGCTCGAAAACCTTTTCCCCACCTGGTCGAAGGACGGCGGCGATTCGGCGTTTCTCGCGCGCCTCGTTGATCCGGCGACGGCGGCCAGGATTCGCGGCGAAGCAATCGCGAAGGTCGAGCTCATTGGCGGCTGGGACAACGTGCAGATCTCGCGTGTCGCCAACGCGGACGATCGTGACGCTGAAGGCAAGCGCCTGGGTGCGTGGGCCAAGAGTCGCAATCTCGATCCGTACGAAGCGGCCATCGGACTGCTGCAGCGCAACAAGACCGATGTCGGCATGCTGGGCTTTGCCATGAGCGAGGACAATCTCGATCGACTGCTCGCCCACGACTTTGCGATGGTCTGTTCCGACGGTGGCGGTTTTGCGATCGATGGCCCGACACGTCGCGGCAGTCCGCACCCGCGCGGCGCAGGCACCTTCCCGCGGGTACTCGGTCGCTATGTGCGCGAGCGAAAGGCGCTGTCGCTCGAAAGCGCGGTGCAGAAGATGACGTCGCGCCCCGCGTCGCGTGTGCATCTCACGGACCGCGGCCGTATTGCCGCCAACATGGCGGCCGATATTGTCGTACTCGATCCGGCGACCGTCACCGATGTGGCCACGTTTGCGAACCCGTTTCAGTATCCGATTGGAATTCGCGATGTCGTCGTGAACGGTCGCTGGACGGTGCAGGGTGGCGAGCATCGTTCAGGCGCCGGTACCGGACGGGTGCTCCGAGCGGGGTAGACGCCGTGGCCGGTCCGCTTCTTGCCCTGTGCGGATGAGCGGGCCAGTTGAGACTGTGCAGGACCCGCGCTCACATTGCAGCGGGGATCAGCATGAGTCAGGGGGTGGCGAGCGCAGGCGCAGCAAACGCGACAGCGCGCGCCACTGGCGGCACACTGGATATCGAGCTGAGCGGTTCGTGGACGCTTGCCAAGCCTCATCCGTGGGCCGACGACGTGCTTCGTCCCTTCGTGGACGCGCCGGCGCTGAATCGCGTTGCCTTTGACACGCATGCGCTGGAGACGTGGGACAGCAGCCTGCTGATCTTCCTCGCAGCGGTACAGTCATTCGCCGACGAGCGCGAACTCACGCTCGATAAGGAAGCGCTTCCCGAGCAGGTGCCGCGATTGCTCACGTTGGCCCGCGCAGTTCCGGAGCGCGCGCGCCCGGCGGTGGTCAAGCGCCGTCCATCGATCATCGAGCTGGGTCAGGCTGCTTTACGTGCGCGGGATGCATTCATGGAGGGTGTCACCTTCGTTGGTGACGTCGCGCTGAGTGCGAGCGCGCTGGTGCAGCGACGGGCCCCCATGCGCTGGCGTGACTTCTGGGTGATCGCGCAAATGAATAGCGCTGGCGCGATGCCGATCGTCACGCTCATTGCCCTGCTGATCGGCATCATCATCGCCTTCCTGGGCGTGGTCGTGCTGCAGCGATTTGGCGCCGGCTACTACGTCTCCTATCTCGTTGGCTTCGGCGTGCTACGTGAGATGGGCGCGTTGATGACGGCGATCATACTCGCCGGACGCACGGGCGCCGCGTTCGCCGCGGAACTCGGCAGCATGAAGATCACCGAGGAAATCGACGCGTTTACGACGCTCGGTATCTCGCCGTTGGACTACCTCGTGCTGCCGCGCGTGCTTGGCATCCTGGTGATGATGCCGTTTCTCGTCATCTACGCGGATCTCATCGGCATCATCGGTGGATTCGCCGTTTCCGCGCTCATGCTCGACCTCTCGCTCGTGCAGTTCTTCAACGGACTGCGCTCGGCAGTCGGGTTGAGCGACTGTCTGCTCGGCATAGCAAAAGGATTCGTGTTCGGTACGATCATCGGCATTGCTGGTTGCATGCGTGGCCTGCAGACCGGCTCCGACGCCAGCGCGGTTGGTCGCGCGGCCACCTCCGCTGTGGTGCTTGGCATCACGGGCATCATCCTCGCGAACGCCATCATCGACTGGCTCGCAGCGCTGCTCAACATATTACAACGATCGAGCCGATCTCCGCGCGCGCCCGCATCGAGTCCGACGACGATACGCCGGCCATCGAAGTGCGCGGACTTACCATGCGCTACGGCAATCGCGTGGTGATGCACGACCTCTCCTTTTCCGTGCGCCGTGGCGAGGTGTTCGTCCTGATGGGCGGTAGCGGCAGCGGCAAAAGCACGCTGCTCAAGCACCTGATCGGACTCAAAGCGCCCGCCGCCGGAACCATTCTGTTCGAGGGTCGCGAATTCGATCTCGAAAACGAAACCGTGCGCACGAGCGTGCTGCGGCGAATGGGTGTGCTGTACCAGAACGGCGCGCTCTGGAGCGGCCTCACATTGGCTGAGAATGTGGCGTTGCCGCTTGAGGAGTTCACATCGCTCGATGCGCGAACGATCACCGATCTCGTGGCGCTCAAGCTCTCGCTGGTGGGGCTCAAGGGATTCGAAACCTTTTATCCGTCGGAAATCAGCGGTGGTATGCGAAAGCGTGCAGCGCTGGCTCGCGCGATCGCGCTCGATCCTGATGTGCTCTTCTTCGACGAGCCGTCGTCCGGTCTCGATCCCATCAGTGCCAGCCGACTTGATGATCTCATCCTCGAGCTGCGCGCGAGCTTCGGCACGACGATCGTCGTGGTCACGCATGACCTCGACAGCATCTTTCGCATCGCCGATCGCGCGCTCTTTCTCGATATCCAGGAGAAGACGATGACCGCCCTCGGTCCGCCGGATGAACTGCGCGACAACCCGCCGACACCCGAAGTGGGACGCTTTCTCACGCGCAGCAGCGAGCTCTCGCCATGAGCGTCCGCGCAAGTCCCAAGGCGATCGGCCTCTTCATCCTCGGCGCGCTGGCGATAGTCATCCTGGCGATTGCCGTGCTCGCATCGGGGACATGGTACAAGCGTCGCCCCACGTTCATCAGCTACTTCCCGG
Organism: uncultured Gemmatimonadaceae bacterium; assembly: GCA_966112585.1. GTDB lineage: Bacteria > Gemmatimonadota > Gemmatimonadetes > Gemmatimonadales > Gemmatimonadaceae > Gemmatimonas. The sequence goes on along the minus strand of CBHWDN010000039.1, from coordinate 4,883 downwards.
AATCGGTGAACGGGTTGCAAACCGGGGCGCCCGTGAAGTTTCAGGGTGTGCCAGTGGGCCGCGTGGTGGGTGTCGACATTCAGGTTGACCCGCGCGACGACTCGTTTCTGGTTCCCGTGCAGTACGAGGTCGATCTCGAGCGGCTCACCACGTCGAACGGGACATACGTCGATCTCGCGAATCCATCGGTCAGGCAGCAACAGATCGGCAAAGGACTCAGGGCCCAGTTGCAGATGGAGAGCTTCGTGACTGGAGTGCTGTACGTCGAGCTCAGTTATCGACGCGATTCGACCCCGCCCCGACTGCAGGCGCGCGCGACGCCGCGGCCGGAGCTGCCCACCACACCATCACTGATGCGCGCCATCGGAGGCGGTGCCGGGAGCATTCTCGACGAGGTCATGAAGACCGTGAATCGCGTCAACGGCATGCTTGGCGAGATCAACATGAAGGAGCTGAGCGCATCGGTGATGCAATCCTCGCGAGCGATCGAGACGTTGCTTCGCACGCCCGAGTTGCAACAGACACTTCGACAGATGCCGGCCGCTACCGCGCAACTCGAGCGTACCTTGGCGCAGGCGGAGCGACTCGCCAATCGTGCGACCTACGCGGTCGACACGGTGGGCACCGGCGTCGTGGGCCTTTCGACCGACGCGCGCACCACCCTGGATGCACTCCGTCGCACGCTCGACGAAACGCATACGCTCCTCTCGACCGATGCGGGTCCTGGTTACGCGCTTACGGGCGCGCTCACCAGCATTCAGCAGGCCGCCGACGCCCTGCGCGCACTCGTCCGTTCGCTCGAGCAGAACCCCGACATGTTGCTGCGCGGTCGCAAACCGCCGGAGAAGCCATGAATCAGACCGTGCGTTCACTGTCGCGGACGGCCACCTTCGGTGCGCTCCTGCTGTTTGTCGCTACCGCGTGTTTCAAGCTCTCTCGCAATGCGCCGCCGGTGCAGCACTACGCGCTCTCCACTCCTGCGTCGCCATCGTCGGTCACGAGCGGCGTCACGATCGGCATCCGACGCGTGGAGCTGGCCTCGTATCTCGACGTTCCGGAGGTCGTGGTGCGTGTTGGTGCGAATCGGTTGCTCCCGTCCGAGTTCCACCGGTGGGGCGGCGCGCTCAACGAGACGATCAATCGGGCGATTGCTGCGCAGCTTGGCGCGGTGCGTCCGGTGCGCGCCGTCGATGTCGCACCGTTCGCCCCTCGCTCGCAGCACGACTTCCTCGTGCAGCTACGCGTGCTGCGATTCGAAGGGGAGTTGAACGAGGGGGCGCCTGGCGGCGTGGCGCACGTTCAGCTGTCGTGGGACATCATCCGTCCACTGACCGGCGCGATTCTCGTGCGCGGATCGTCGGACACGCGCGACGCGACCTGGCGCGCAGGAGATTATGCAGAGCTCGTGCGGGGTCTCGACGCCGGCGTTGCTCAAGTCGCCCGGGATATCGGCGCGTGTCTGTTGCGATTCGCGAATGATTCGACGCCGCCGGCGAGCTGCGGGGGCGGGGTGGCGGGGCGCTGAGCGTCGTGCCGATGGCCTACGTGAACCGGACGGGCGCGACATTCCGCTTGACTGAGACCAAAACCTCAACGCCACCTCAACGCCGGGACTGAAATCGCGTAGCTTGGACGTGTCCGGCCACCAGGCCGGTCCCGTCCCCAAACCCGGTTTTCGCGATGTCTCGTCGCCCTCTCCTGGCGTCCCTGTCCCTCCTCGGTCTCGCACCGGCTGTACTTGGTGCGCAGGCTGCCAAGCCGGCCGCGCGTCCTGCAGCGCGTGCTGCGGCGCCGGCCGCTCCCAAGGCGCCGTTCATGGCGTCGGTCGACACCAACCTGTTCCGTGGCCTGAGCTATCGTCTCGTCGGCCACTCACGCGGCGGCCGCGTTACCACGGTGACCGGCGTGCCGAGCCAACCCAAGACGTTCTACATGGGCGTCGCGTCGGGTGGCTTGTGGCGCACCACCGATGGCGGTGACAGCTGGCAGCCGCTCACCGACGGCAAGGTGCCCGTCGCGTCGATGGGCTCGGTGGAAGTGGCCGAGTCGAATCCGAACGTGATCTGGTTGGGCACCGGCTCTGATGGTGTGCGCTCGAATGTCTCCACCGGTCGCGGCATCTATCGCTCGAACGACGCCGGCGCCACGTGGGAGTTCAAGGGTCTCTACGACGCGGGGCAGACGGGTGAGTTGCGGATTCACCCCACGAACCCCGATATCGTGTGGGCCGCGATGTACGGCGACATTTTCAAGCCGAACAAGACGCGCGGCATCTTCAAGACCGTCGACGGCGGCAAGACGTGGAAGAACACGCTCTACATCAGCGACTCCACGGGTGCGATGGACGTGGAAGTGCAGCCGGGCAATCCGAATGTGGTGTACGCGTGGATGAATCGCATCGAGCGCAAGCCGTGGACGATCATCTCCGGTTCGCGCGAAGGCGGCTTCTACAAGAGCGCCGATGGCGGCGATACCTGGAAGCACATCACGAAGGGGTTGCCGAATGAGCTGATCGGCAAGGGCAACCTGGCGGTGACGGCGGCGAATCCGAATCGCCTGTATGCGCTGGTTGAAGCGCTGCCGGGTGGCGGTCTCTATCGCAGTGATGACGCCGGTGAAAGCTGGGCCCTTGTGAACAGCACCCCGGGGCTCATCACGCGTCCGTTCTACTACACGACGCTTGGTGCCGATCCGATCAACGCCGATGTGGTGTACGGCGGCGCGGAAAGCTTCTACAAGAGCACCGATGGTGGCAAGACGGTGCAGGTCATGCGCACGCCGCACGGCGACAACCATGACATCTGGATCAACCCGAAGGATGGGAACACGATGATCCAGTCGAACGACGGTGGTGCCAACGTGTCGTTCGATGGCGGCAAGACGTGGAGCACGCAGGACAATCAGCCGACGGCCGAGTTCTACGGCGTATGGCTCGACAATGCGTTCCCGTACAACCTGTACATGGCGCAGCAGGACAACAGCACGTACATCGTGCCGAGCCTGAACAATCCGTTCAACATGGCGGCGGTAAAGACCGGCCCGGGCTGCGAAACGGGTCCGATCATTCCGCATCCGAAGGATCCCAACCTCATTCACGGCAACTGCAAGGGGCAGTACTCGCTGCTCAACGTCGCCGCGAATGTGACGAAGAACTACTGGATCGGTGGACAATCGCTGTACGGTAACGACGGTGGTGATCTCGACTATCGCATGCAGCGCACGACGCCGATGGCCACGTCGCCGTGGAATCCGAACGTGGTGTACTACGGCTCGCAGTATCTGCATCGCACGTACGACAACGGCGCGACGTGGAATCGCATCTCGCCCGACCTCACCGCGTTCCCGCCCTGCTGTCAGGGTGGCTCGGGCACGCCGATCACGCGTGACGTAACGGGCGAAGAGTTCTACAGCACGCTCTACGCGATCACCGAGTCGGGATTGGAGAAAGGCGTCATCTGGACGGGCTCGAACGACGGTCCGTTCTCGGTAACGAAGGACGATGGCAAGACGTGGGCGCGCGTGACGCCCAAGGACCTGCCGGAAGGCGGTCGTGTGGCGTGGATCGACGCGTCGCCGCATCGCAAGGGATCGGCGTATTTCGCGGCGTATCGTTACCTGCTCGGCGACTATCAGCCGTACATCTATCTCACGAACGATTACGGCAAGACGTGGAAGCGCCTGACGGATGGTACGAACGGCATCCCGAATGATGTGCCGACGCGCGTGGTGCGCGAGGATCCGGTGCGCGAAGGCTTGCTCTACGCGGGCACTGAGTTCGGCATGTACATCTCGTTCGACAACGGCGCGCATTGGCAGCCGTTCAATCGCAACCTGCCGGTGATGCCGATCAACGACATCAAGATCTATCGCGGCGACATGGTGGTCGCGACGCAGGGTCGTGCGGCGTGGATCATGGACAACATCGATCAGCTGCAGCAGATCGGTCCGACCACGACGACCGCGCAGCTCTCGGTGTTCCGCCCGCGCGACGGCTATCGGGCAAATGTTGGACAGCAGTTCGTTGGTCCGACGGTGGACTTCTATCTCCCGTCGGCGCCGTCGGACACGGTGCGTATCGAGATTACCGATGCGAACGGCAAGGCGGTGAACACGTATAAGAGCGGCATCGTGCCGGCTGCTGGTGGTCGTGGTCGCTTTGGTGGCGGCGGTGGCGATCCAGACGATCCAGAAGCGGCGATGGCGGAAGGTCGCCCCGGTCGTGGTGGCGCCGCAGCGGCGCCGAGCGGCCCGACGCTCAACCTGGTAACGAAGAACGCGGGCATGAACCGCTTCGTGTGGGGCGTTCAGCATCAGAACGGCCTCGGCGCACCGCCGGGAAACTACACGGTCAAGGTGAGCGTGGGTGGCCAGACGCAGACGGTGCCGCTTCGCGTGCGCATGGATCCGCGACTCGCGCTCGATGGCACGACGGAGGCGGATCTGCAGGCGCAGTTCGCGCACAATGTGAAGATGCGCGAGATGATCGCCGACGTGAACAACATGGTGCAGCGAACGCGACAGGCGGAAACGCGCCTGCGCAATTCCACCGGCGCGGCGGCGGACACGCTGGCCAAAGTGAAGAAGGTCGCGGATGTGCTCAACACGCAGAACATTCGCTACGGCAAGCCTGGTCTTCAGGCGCATGTCACATATCTCGCCGGCATGACGGCGCGCGCGGATCAGCGCGTGGGGCGCGACGCCTTCGAGCGCTACACGTGGCTGCGCAAGGAACTGGACAAGGCACGAGCAGCGCTGGACGCGGCGCTCGGCCCCGAGCAGAAGCGCATGTGAGCGGCGGCTTGGATCGGCTTGGGGTGGGGAGACAAAACCGACAACGCGAGGGGGGGTGTCCCCAAACGCCCGGGGGGGACCCAAGAGTGCAA
>CBHWDN010000038.1:0-37329 GCA_966112585.1 uncultured Gemmatimonadaceae bacterium | reverse complement strand
CTCGAAAACCGGCATACCGGCAACGGTATCGTGAGTTCGAATCTCACCCTGTCCGCTGTAGCACCAACGCGCCGTCGTGGACCCCCGCGGCGGCGCGTTCTGCTTGAAGGGTTGGTTGGGATGGGTGGCCGAGTGGTTTAAGGCGCACGCCTGGAAAGCGTGTTGGCGCGAAAGCGTCTCGGGGGTTCGAATCCCCCCTCATCCGTGGCAGTTCGGTATTGATCATTCCATGGGCGTGCTCATCCGCCCATCGCACGCCATGTTTGGCCAATGACTCCCAACGCGCCCGCCGACCTCGTCTTTCAGGACGCGCCGATTCCGATGTTTCTGTTCGATCCGGAATCATTGGCGATCCTTGAAGCGAATACTGCCGCCGAGCGTGTCTACGGCTTCTCGCGCGACGAATTCAAGTCGCTCACCCTGCGCGATATCCGGCCGCCCGAAGAGCAGGCGTATCTCACTGCCCAACTCGCATCAGCGCCGCACGGCAACATGGCCATTCGGCCGTCGCGACATTGGACGCGGGATGGTCGCGTGCTCGACGTCGAGATCACCACGCAGGCCATTCAGTATGCCGGTCGTGCGGCGCGCCTGGTGCTCGTGCTCGATCGAACGGAGCTGCGCAAAACGGCCGATGCCCTGCGCATCAGCGACGAGCGCTATGCGCTCGCGGCGCGACTGACGCGCAATGCGATATGGGAGTGGCATGCCGTCACCGATCGGGTCACCTGGAGTGATGGACTGACGACGGTTTTCGGGTACGAACTCGGGCAAGGTGAAGATGCAGCGGATTGGTGGATCGCTCACGTCCATCCGAGCGATCGCGAACGCGTATCGCGATCGGTCGGCGCGCTGAGTGATCCCGGCAATCGCGAGGCGAACTGGCAGGAGTCGTATCGCTTCCTCTGCGCGGACGACAAGTGGGCCGAAGTGCTCGATCGTGCGTTCGTCATGCGCGATGATGCGGGCCGCGTGATCCGTCTCATCGGCGCGATCGAGGATGTCACCGCTCAGCGCGAGCTCGAGGAGCGACTGCGGCAGGCGCAAAAGATGGAGGCGGTCGGCCAACTGGCCGGTGGCATTGCGCACGACTTCAACAATCTGTTGACGGTGCTCACCGGCAGTATCGAGTTCATTCAAGCCGAAACGCCCGTCGATCACTCGACGCACGTCGACCTCGAGCAGATGGTCGTCGCCACCAAGCGTGCACGCTCATTGGTTCGCCAGCTGCTCACCTTCAGTCGTAAGCAGGCGGTCCAGCCACGCGTGATTCAGGTGGCCGATGTCGTGGGCGGCATGGAGCGCATGCTGCGACGTCTGATCGGCGAAGAAATTGCGCTCGATGTGGTGGTCGAAAGCGTGAAGCCGCCGGTCCTGATCGATCCCGGTCAACTCGAACAGGTCATCATGAATCTCGTGCTCAATGCACGTGATGCGTTGCTGACCGCGCGACACGGGCACGTGGGGAAGGGCGGTGCCCTCGCGATTGAAGTGTCGGCGCAGAACGTGTCCGCCACGCCGCCGGCGCGATGGCAGGGGGTCGCACCGGGTCGCTACGTGGAACTGGTGGTGCGCGACAGCGGACACGGAATGGATGACGAAACCCGGGCGAAGCTGTTCGAACCGTTCTTCACAACCAAGCCAGTGGGCGAGGGAACCGGTTTGGGTTTGGCTACGGTGCACGGCATCGTCCGGCAGGCGAATGGTGCCGTCCACGTCGAGAGCGCGCCCGGTGCGGGAGCGGTATTTCGCGTCTTGCTCCCAGCCGCCGATCCGTTGCCGCGCCATCCGGCCGAAGTCTCGGGCACGGCCGACGGCGAACCGCTTTCGTCGGCAACCATTCTGGTCGTTGAAGACGAAGCGCCAGTGCGCGCGATCATTCGTCGCATGCTCGAGCGACGAGGGTACACCATCATCGAAGCGCGACATGGCGCCGATGCGCTCATTCTGTGGGCGAGCGAATACGAGCGCATCGACGCGGTGCTCACCGATCTGCGAATGCCGGAACTCGGCGGACGCGAGCTGGTGGACCAATTGCACCTCGAGCGTCCAACCTTGCCGGTGGTCTTCGTCTCCGGATACGAAAAGGACAGCTCGATCGATCGACTCGGGCCCTACGATCGCTTCGTCGAGAAGCCGTTCACCGCCGAGAATCTGGTCGCAGCCCTCAACGATGTGTTGACGCGACCGCAGCCGCAGAACGGCTGATAAATGTGTGATATTCGCACACGCAGGAGCGATTTGACTGGCGTTAAACTGTCGTAATGCGCTTCAGAATTGCTCTGGTGTGACGAAAATCTGGACACACGGAGCGACGCAGCTCCCACCGAACTTGACGTTCCGGGTGGGAAGGCACGATGGCTGGTCACGGCGACGGCAACGAAATCCTGCAAGAGTTCCTCATCGAGTCACATGAGGGACTCGATCAGCTCGATCGGGACATTCTCGAGCTGGAGCAGAACGGCGCAACGACGGAGCTCGTCAGCCGCGTTTTTCGCTGCGTTCACACCATCAAGGGCACCTGCGGCTTCCTCGGTTTCGGCACGCTCGAAGCGGTGGCCCATGTGGGCGAAAACTTGCTGTCGCGAGTGCGCGATGGCGTGGTACCGATCTCGCCCGAGCTCACGACGGCTCTCCTTCGTCTCAACGACGCCGTCCGAGGCATGCTCCAGGAGATTGAGAGCACCGGCGCCGATGCTGCCGGCGACTATCGTGAATTGATCGACCTGCTCGCGTCGCTCGCGGAGCGGCGCGTCACGGTCACGCCGGCATCCGAGCTCGCATCCGAGCTCGCATCCGAAGACGCTCCGCCGGTGCACGATGAACCATCGGTTCCTCGCATTGGCGAAATCCTCATTCAGCAGGGCATGGTGCACCCCGCCGACGTGGCCGCGGCCGTGCATGAACAGGCGCGTGGCAGCAGTGCGCCACTGGGTGACATCCTGGTCGCTCGCGGCAGCGTCACGCCATGCGATGTGAAGGACGCGCTGGTCGTACAGCAGGAAGCGCGCTCCGCACAGGTGAGCGACGGCAGTATTCGCGTCGATGTCGCGCTGCTCGACCGCCTGATGAATCTGGTCGGTGAACTCGTGCTCGCGCGCAATCAGATCATTCAGTCCAGCGCCACGCGCACGGACAACGCGCTGCTCAGCACCACCCAGCGTCTCAATCTGATCACGAGCGAGTTGCAGGAAGGGGTCATGAAGACCCGCATGCAGCCCATCGGCAATGTCTGGAGCAAGTTTCCGCGCGTGGTGCGTGACCTGGCCGTGGCCTGCGGCAAGCAAGTCACGATCCAGATGGAAGGCGCCAACACGGAACTCGACAAGACGATCATCGAGGCCATCAAGGACCCGCTGACGCACATCGTGCGCAACGCGGTGGACCACGGCATCGAGGCCCCCAGGTTCCGCGTCGTGGCCGACAAACCGCCCGAGGGGCGCTTGCTGCTGCGCGCCTTTCATGAGGGCGGTCAGGTCAACATCGAGATTACCGATGACGGAGCCGGTATCGATCCAGCCAGGCTTCGCGCCAAGGCGATCGAGAAGGGAATTCTCGCCGCTGACGCCGCGACCCGCCTGAGCGATCGCGAAGCCATGCAGCTCATCTTTGCGCCCGGCTTCAGCACCGCCGAGAAGATCACCAACGTATCGGGACGCGGCGTTGGCATGGATGTGGTGAAGACCAACATCGAGAAGATTGGTGGTACCGTCGATGTGGCCAGCACTGTCGGTGTGGGGACCACGCTGCGCATCAAGATCCCGCTCACGCTGGCGATCATTCCCGCGCTGGTGGTGACATCGGCCGGCGAGCGTTTTGCGATTCCGCAGGTGAGTCTGCTCGAGCTGGTACGCATGGAGCATGACGAAGCCCGCCAGAAGATCGAGATGATTTACGATCAACCGGTGTACCGGCTTCGCGGCCGCCTCCTGCCACTCGTGCATCTCAACCACACGATGGAGCTCGAGCGTACACCGTGGCCAAATGAGCCCGACGCACGCGACGAAGCCCTGAGCATCGTGGTGCTGCAAACGGACGGCGTCCAGTTCGGACTGGTGGTCGATCGCATCATGGACACCGAAGAAATCGTCGTGAAGCCGCTGGGCAAGCAGCTCAAGAGCCTCGCGTGTTTCGCCGGTGCGACGATCATGGGTGACGGGCGCGTCGCACTGATCCTGGACGTGCACGGTCTCGCCGGTCGCGCCGGCGTGCTCGCCTCTGAAAAGGAGCGCGCCGCCTCCGACGCGCGTGTCGAGTCCCGCGACAGTGGTGGCGCCGGTACGCAGACGCTGCTGGTGTTCGCCGTGACTGAAGCGATGCGCATGGCGCTGCCCCTGGCCGAGATCGCACGCCTCGAAGAGTTCGAGCCTTCGCAGGTCGAGTTGTCCGATCGTCACGAGGTCATTCAGTATCGTGGCGACATCATGCCGCTGGTGCGACTTGCCGACCTGCTCGGCGGTGTGGAGCAAACGCCTGACCCGGTGGAGGCGGAAACCATGCAGGTGATCGTGGTGGCGCACGGGGATCGACACATCGGTGTCGTGGTCGATCGCATCGTCGACATCGTCGAGAGTGCGGTGAACGCGACCAACCGCACGCGTCCGGGCCTGCTGCTCGGCTCGACGGTGATTCAGGGACGCGTGACCGATCTGCTCGATGTGCAGCAGCTCACCCAACTCGTTGATGAGCGTTATCCCATTGGCGCGGGAGTCGCCCATGTCTGATGTCACGCAGTACTGCACCTTCCGCGTCGAGCGGTTGACGCTCGGCATCGATGTGCATCTCGTGCAGGAAGTCATGCGCCCGCTCGAGGGGACGCGCGTGCCGCTCGCGCCAAGCGCCGTGGTGGGGCTCATCAATCTGCGTGGTCAGATCGTCACCGCAGTGGATCTGCGCCGCCGTCTCCATCTGCCTGACCGCGCGGCGGACGAGCCGTCGATGAACATCGTGATGCGCACCAACGAGGAGGCGATCAGCCTCGTGGTGGATGAAATCGGCGATGTCATCGAAGTGTCCCGCGACACCTTCGAACGTGTCCCCGATTCGCTGCAAGGCGAAGCGCGCCAGCTCATCAGGGGCGTGCACAAGCTGAACGACCAGCTGTTGCTCGTGCTCGACGGTGCTCTCGTCGCCGCTTCCAGTCCCGCGCTGTCCGCTGCCTGAATCTCTTACCCCCAAGGACCGACCCATGCCGTCCACCACTACCCAGAAGCGGGCTCGCCGCACGACCACCCAGAAGGCGCCCACCACCAAGCACGCGCCGCCGCAAGCGGTCATCGATGCGATCGCGCGCACCCAGGCGATGATCGAGTTCGACCTCGATGGGACCATCCTGCACGCGAACGATCTGTTCTGCAGCACGATGGGCTATCGCCTCGAAGAAATTCAGGGGAAGCATCATCGCCTGTTCGTCGCGGAGACGTTCGCGAACGGCACGGAATACGCCCAGTTCTGGAGCGACCTGCGCGCGGGCAAGGCGTTCACCGCCGAGTTCTCGCGCCGCAAACGCGATGGCAGCGAGATCGTACTTCAGGGCTCGTACTTTCCCGTGCTTGATGCACAGGGGCGCGCCGTCATGGTCGCCAAGATCGCCTCTGACGTAACCGAATCGCGGCACAAGGCGGCCGATGCCGCGGGCCGGGTCGAAGCCATCAGCCGCGTCCAGGCGGTTATCGAGTTCAAGACGGACGGCACGATTGTGACCGCAAACGACAACTTCCTGAACGCGATGGGCTATCGCCTCGACGAAGTCGTCGGCAAGCATCATAGCCTCTTCGTCGATGCGGCGTACGCCGCGAGCGTGGAATACGCCGAGTTCTGGAAGCGACTGGCGGCCGGCGAGTTTCAGAAGGCGGAGTACAAGCGGTTCGCAAAGGGCGGCCGCGAAGTCTGGATCGAAGCGTCGTACAATCCCATCCTCGATGCGAGCGGCCACGTCACCAAGGTCGTGAAGTTTGCGATCGACGTGACGGCGTCGAAGATGCGCTCCACCGAGTTCGAAGGGCAGCTTGCCGCGATCAATCGGGCGCAAGCCGTCATTGAGTTCGAACTCGACGGAACGATCCGCACCGCGAACGACAACTTCCTCGCGACGCTTGGCTATCGTCTCGACGAAATTCAGGGGCAGCATCACCGCATGTTCGTCGAAGGGGCCTACGCGGAAACAGCTGAGTATCGCCAGTTCTGGGCCGACCTCAATGCGGGCAAGTTCCGTCAGGCCGAGTACAAGCGCATTGGCAAGGGCGGTCGGGTGGTGTGGATCAACGCGAGCTACAACCCGATCTTCGATCTGAATGGTCGCCCGTACAAGGTGGTGAAGTACGCGACCGACGTGACCGAGCAGAAGTCGCTGCTGTCGACGGTGAACCTGAGCGCGAATTCGCTGGCCGCAGCCGCCGAAGAACTCACGGCCACGAGCCACACCATGAGCGCGACGGCTGAAGAAACAAGCGCTCAGGCGAACGTGGTGTCAGCCGCGTCGGAGCAGGTGAGCCGCAATGTGTCGACCGTGGCCACGGGCACCGAAGAGATGAGCGCGTCAATTCGCGAGATCGCCAGCAATGCCGCCGAGGCGAGCAAGGTGGCGGTACACGCCGTGCGCGTCGCCGAGACCACGAACGAAACCGTGGCGAAGCTCGGCATCTCGAGCGCAGAGATCGGCAAGGTCATCAAGGTCATCACCTCGATCGCGCAGCAAACCAACCTGCTCGCGCTGAACGCCACGATCGAGGCGGCGCGCGCTGGTGAAGCGGGCAAGGGCTTCGCGGTGGTCGCCAACGAAGTAAAGGAGCTGGCGAAGGAAACCGCCAAGGCCACCGAAGACATCAGCCAGAAGATCGAGGCGATTCAGTCGGACACGACCGGTGCGGTGACGGCGATTCGCGAAATCTCAGACATCATCGATCGCATCGCCGAGATTCAGACCACGATCGCCAGCGCCGTGGAAGAGCAGACGGCCACGACCAACGAAATGGGTCGCAACGTCACTGAGGCGGCGAAGGGTTCGGCCGAAATCGCGCAGAACATCACCGGGGTTGCCCAAGCCGCCATCGCGACCTCGCAGGGCGCGGCGGACTCGCTGCGCGCATCAACGGAACTCGCCCGCATGGCCGCGGATCTGCAGTCGATGGTTGGCAAGTTCCAGTTCTGATCCATCAGGCCTTTATAGGGAGAAACGCCGAGTGCGTGCTCTGATCGTAGATGACTCGCGCGCGATGCGCGCCGTGATCGGCAAGATGGTCGCCGACTTGGGGATGGAATCGCTGTTCGCCGCCAACGGAAAGGACGCGTTGGCGGTGTTGGAAACGGTCGAACGCCCGCACCTGGCGTTGCTCGACTGGAACATGCCGGAGATGAACGGCTTCGAGCTGCTGGTCGCGTTGAGAGCAGACGAGCGCTACCGGGAGTTGCCGGTGGTGATGGTCACGACCGAAACCGAGATGGGGCAGGTCGTGAAGGCGCTCGAGTGCGGAGCGAACGAGTACGTGATGAAACCGTTCACGGCCGACATCCTTCGTGACAAGCTCGAGATGCTCGGGCTGCTGCCCGTGCAGGCCTGACGGCGGGTCGCATGCGGCGCGTGCGGGTGTTGGTCGTAGATGATGCGGTGGTCGTTCGAAAGATGGTGACCGATGTGCTGGCGGCCGATCCACAGATCGAAGTCGTTGGCATTGCGGCGAACGGCAGGATCGCATTGCAGAAAATCAGTCAGTGCACACCGGATCTGGTGACGCTCGACGTGGAGATGCCGGAGATGGATGGCCTCACCACGATTGCCGAGATCCGAAAGACGTGGCACACGTTGCCGGTCATCATGTTCAGCACGTTGACCGAACGCGGTGCCAGTGCGACGCTCGAAGCATTGTCGCGCGGTGCGACCGACTACGTCACAAAGCCGGCGAACGTCGGCAGCGTGACGATCGCGCAGCAACGTATTCGCGACGAACTGATTCCCAAGATCAAGGCGTTGTGTTCTCAGCACCTGGAACCGAGTGGCGGTCTGGTCGTTCGGCCAGCGGTTGCTCCGTCGGTTCCAGTTGCGACATCGGCTGTGCCATCGGCTGTGCCATCGGCTGTGCCATCGGCTGTGCCATCGTTGGCGAATCGTTTGTCCGGTCCAGTGGTGTTGTCCACGTCGTCTTCGGCGGCGTTGGCGATTCCGCGCATCATTGCAATCGGAAGCTCCACTGGTGGTCCGAACGCCCTGATCGACGTCATTCCGAAAATTCCCGCGCTGTTTCCCGTACCGATTGTCATCACTCAGCACATGCCTCCCATGTTCACGCGGCTGCTGGCCGATCGGCTCTCCTCGCTTTCGCGTGTGCCGGTGCGCGAAGCGGCGGAAGGCGATGTGATCCGGCCGGGTACGGTGTGGGTGGCGCCCGGTGACTATCACCTGTCGCTCGAACGGCGCAATGGCCAGGTGGTCGCCACGCTCCTGCAGACACCGCACGAAAATTCCTGCCGTCCGGCGGTGGATGTGATGCTCCGCTCGGCCGTGCAGTGCTACGGCGCGGGCGTGTTGAGTGTGATCCTCACCGGCATGGGCCAGGATGGCTTGCGCGGATCAGAGCTCGTCCACGACAACGGTGGCTCGGTCATCGCGCAGGACGAGGCGACATCGGTGGTGTGGGGCATGCCCGGATTTGTAGCCAAGGCTGGTATCGCAAGCGCGGTGTTGCCGCTCCGCGAGATCGCGCCGGCCATCATTGCGAAGGTCAATCCTCTGACGAGCGTAGGTAGTGCATGCCGATGAGTCCCCGGACCTTCGAGTACGTGCAACAGCTGGTGCTGCGCCGCAGCGCCATCGTCCTCGAGCCAGGAAAGGAGTATCTGGTGGAGTCGCGCCTTGTGCCGTTAGCCAAGGCGTGTGGCTTCCCGGATCTCGACAGCTTCGCCGACACGATGGCGAGCACGCCGTACGGCGCATTGCATCGGCAGACGGTTGAAGCGATGACGACGAATGAGACGAGCTTCTTTCGCGACATTCATCCGTTCGATGCGCTTCGGAAAACCATCCTGCCCGAGTTGATCGCCAGGAAGGCCAGCGCCCGTCAGCTCAACATCTGGTGTGCGGCTGCGTCTACCGGTCAGGAGCCGTACTCCGTCGCGATGCTGCTGCGAGACCACTTCCCGGAGCTTGCCACGTGGCAGCTGTCGTTTCTGGCCACCGATCTGTCGAGTGCGGTGCTCGCCAAAGCAAAAAGCGGCCGATACGGGCAGCTCGAAGTCAATCGCGGGCTCCCGGCACCGCTGCTCGTCAAGCACTTCGAGAAAGACGGAACGGAATGGGTCATCAAAGAATCATTCCGGAAGATGGTAGACTATCGCGAGCTCAATCTCGTTGAACCGTGGCCCGCGATGCCGACGCTCGACCTGGTGATGATCCGCAATGTTCTCATCTATTTCGACGTGCCGACCAAGAAGCAGATCCTCACCAGCATTCGGCAGCGTCTGGCGCCGCATGGCTATCTGATGCTGGGCGGCGCGGAAAGCACGATGGGACTCGACGACCAGTACGAACGCGTACAGATCGAAAAGGGCGTCGCCTACCGGCATCGCAGTGATGCCAATTCTGGGAGGGGCTATGCAGCCGCGTGAAACCGCCATCGATGAGATCGTGAGCACCGTCTGGAACAGCATGCTCGGAATGCCGGCTGAACGTGCTCCGGCGCTTGCCGCTCTCGACCTCAAGAACATTGCACAACACGTCTTCACCGGAGTCATTCACGTGACCGGCGCGTGGGATGGGGCGATCACCGTGCAGTGTTCGTCGCGCCTCGCGGAGGTTGCCGCGCATCGCATGTTCGGCGTTGCGCGCGAACAGCTCACCACGCCCGAGCTGCAGGACGCCCTGGGTGAAATCACGAATATGGTGGGTGGCAACATCAAGGCGCTCTTCCCCGAGCCCTGTCGACTTGGCCTCCCCATAGTGATCGAAGGGGGAGACTATCGACTGCGCCTGAGTGGCGGGCGATTGCTGCATCGTCGGTCGTATAGCGCCGATTCGGAAACGGTGGTCATCACCGTGCTCGAGGAAGCGCACGCCGCGTGACGGCCATTCGGTCGCGCCGACTCAAGTAATTCGCATAGCGAGACGAGACTTCGGCGAAATATGCCGGTCTCGCCTCTCGCCCGATTGACGGTCAGTGCTGCACTGACACTCACCTGCGTTGTGGTGCGCGACGCTGGGGCGCAGTCGCGACCTGAGAGCGCCGTTCGTTTCCGTCATTTCAGCGCGGATGACGGACTGCCAAGCTCGCTCGTTTCCGATATCGTGCAAGACCGGCGCGGCCTGATGTGGCTTGCCACTGGCCACGGCGTCGCGCGATTCGACGGACGGCACTTCGATCTGTTCAATGCCGCTCCGGGGCTACCTGGCGCGCTGCCGCGGGAACTCGTCGATCAGCTCACGCTCGATCCGGACGGGCGCATCTGGGCGGTGACCGAAGGAGGTATCGCCCGCTTTCGCGCTGATCGTGATGCCTTTGAAGTTGTGGCGGTGCAGGGACTGCCAGGCGCGGATAGCACCGGCGCACCCGTGGTGACCACGCAGCTGCTCTTTGCACCCAATGGCGACGGTTGGCTGGGCACCAGCGTCGGCCTCTATGAGCTCCGGTCGGCCGGCGCAGTCGCACGACGCGTGCGGCTTCCCATCGAGTCCACGGATCACGCGGCGCACATCACGGCACTGCGGTGGGGGGCACACGGCGAGTTGTGGATCGGTACCCGCCGCGGAATGGCGCGTCTCGCACGAATACCCGGACGCACCGAGGCAGACGTCACGGTGCCGATTGCTGAGAGCGAGCTACCCGATCCTTGGGTCCGCTCGTTCGCCATTGACGGGCAGGGGCGTCTGTGGGTTGCCACGCAGAACGGTGTACTGGTCACCGGTCAGGGCGGGACGCGGCGCTTTTCGGTCGGGCAGGGAGCGCGGGTCGATGCACAACTCGACGCGGCGCATCTCTCAGCCGCCCGCGTCGCGCGCCTCTGGGCCGATCAGTCGGGGCGCGGCGTGTGGGCCGGAACCGAGAACGGTGGACTCGACTTCATCGACTCGCGCGACTGGCGCGTCTCACACTATCGGCACGAGTCGAACGACCCGTCGTCACTGCGCAGCAATTCGATCTGGTCGATCGCTCAGGATGATCGCGGCGTGCTCTGGGTCGGCACATTTTCCGGTGGCGTGTCGATGACGCTTCCCACCGGCGGTGCCATTCGAGGATACGCCTCGGTTGGTGCAGACGCATCGAGCCTGAGCTATGACGTTGTCCCCGCATTCGGCCAGGCAGCGGACGGCACCTTGTGGATCGCCACCGATGGCGGCGGTGTCAATCGATTCGACGCCCAGACTGGCCGATTCGATCGCTTCTCCCGGGAAAGTGCGGGGCTCCCAGTCAACGCCATTCTTTCGATCGCGCCGGACAGGCACGGCACGATCTGGATGGGCACCTGGAACGGCGGTGTGGTGGGCTTCAATCCCACAACGCGGCGCGTGCAGCTCCTCGATCGCAAGCGCGCGGGATTGAGCAACGACAATGTGTATGAAGTACTGCTCGACCGACACGAACAGCTGTGGGCGGGAACGGATGATGGTCGCATCGTGCAGCTCGATCCGTCGCGCTCGCGAGTCGTCCGCGAGTTCGACGTCAATCCGCCCGATGCCCTGCCGTCCTCGGTGTTGTCGCTGCGCGAAATGTCCGATGGACGATTCGCCGCCGCGCTTCGCGAGGGCGGCGCCGTCGTACTCGATCCGCGAACGGGCACGCAGATCCATCTGCACGTCGGGCGGGACAGTGCCGGACTGTCGTCAAATGCCGCGCGCGCCGTGCTGCCGCAGGGAGACTCCGTACTCTGGGTGGCCGGCGAGAACGGACTCGATCGGGTCGATCTCCGCACGTGGCGACGCAGCAACATTGGCGTCGCGCAAGGATTGCCGAGCCGCTTTGTCATGGCGGTCGTGGAAGGCGACAGTGGCGACCTGTGGATCACGACGGATCGTGGCCTCACGCGCTATTCGACGCGAACCCGAACTGCCCGCACCTTCACGCGAGACGACGGTCTGACCGCCAATGAGTTCATCATGCGGTCGGCGTTTCGCGCGCACGATGGCCGCTTGTATTTCGGAGGCAATCACGGCTTCTCGCAGGTCGATCCGCGTCGACTGCCCCCGGGACGCACTCGGACGCGAGTGCTCTTCACGCATCTGTCGCTCTTTGACAAGCGCGTTGTACCGGGTGTGGCGGGTTCACCGCTGCCGTTGTGGTTGCCCGACGTCGACACCGTGCATCTCGGGCATGATCAAACCATGGTCGCCGTCGAGTTCTCTGCGCTCAACCTCGGTGCCTCCGATCGGGTGCGATATGCGTATCGGTTACCTGGCGTGACGGACCGCTGGACCGATCTCGGTTCACGCGACGTGGTGAGCGTAGCAAACCTCCAGCCCGGGAGCTACGGACTCGAGGTGCGCGCGGCCGGCGTCGATGAATCGTGGTCGACTCCACCGTCGCGACTCACGTTGATTATCGCCGCGCCATGGTGGGGCACCTGGTGGTTTCGGTTGCTCGCAGCACTGCTGTCGGCGGTGCTGGGCTGGAGAATCTGGCTCTTCGAACGTCGACGCAAGATTCAGCAGATGCTGGCAAAGCAGGCCGTCCGTGACACGCTCACGGGACTGTCGAATCGTATGCGCTTCGAACGGACGCTGGCACGCGCCATCGATCGTGCCAAGCGCACAGCCGTGGCGACCGGCGAGTCGAGATTGGCGCTCCTCTTCCTGGATCTCGACAATTTCAAGGTCGTGAACGACACGCAGGGTCACCACGCCGGTGATGAGCTGTTGCGTGCTGTGGCCGCCCGTCTGCTCGACGCCACACGTGGCAGCGACACGGTGGCGCGCTTTGGTGGCGATGAGTTTGCGGTGCTGCTTGACGATCTGCACGATGAACAGGCTGCACTGGTCGTCGCCGATCGCATCACCAACACTTTGAGTCGCCCCATCCTGCTCGAGCTGCCGACCGGTGCCTACGAGGCTCACATCGGCGTCAGTCTTGGCATCACCTACGGAGACGGCACGCAATCGGTCGCGGTGCTCATGCAACAGGCAGACACCGCGATGTATGAGGCGAAGCACGGCGGCAAGGGACGTCGCGCGATCTTCGTGTCGACGTCGGAGCCCGCGGGCGAGCGGGAGCACACGGAGCTTCCCGAGCGGGAATTGCAAACGACCTGAATCCTCTCGCGAGCTGGCGGTTACTATTCAGCTCGCGTGACGCGCGCGACGAGGAGACTTCCCGAACAGTCCCATCGCGAGGTTCGATGCACGAAACTGCGCTCATTGCCACCATCGCGGTTGGCCTTGGCTTGGCGTTCCTTTTTGGCCTGATCGCCACACGATTCCGTTTGCCGCCGTTGCTGGGCTATCTGCTCGCCGGCGTGGCCGTTGGCCCATTCACCCCTGGATTTGTCGCCGACGCGGCGCTTGCGTCGCAGCTCGCCGAGATCGGCGTGATTCTCCTCATGTTCGGCGTCGGACTGCACTTCTCGATCGCCGATCTGCTGGCCGTACGGCGTATCGCCGTGCCGGGCGCGTTGGTGCAGATCGCCGTCGCGACCGGGCTCGGCGCGGCACTCGCGATCTTCTGGGGATGGCCGTGGGGCACCGGCATTGTCTTTGGCCTCTGCCTGTCGGTGGCCAGTACCGTCGTCTTGCTGCGCGCACTCGAAGATCGTGGCATGGTCGACTCGAGCGATGGGCGCATCGCCGTCGGCTGGTTGATCGTCGAAGACCTGGTGACGGTGCTCGCGCTGGTGATGCTCCCTGCGCTCGCTGGTCCACTCGGCGGATCAACAACCGACGCTGGCGCGGCAGCCAGCAGTGGCATCGTGATGACCCTGGTCATCACACTCGCGAAGGTTGCGGCCTTTGTTGCGGTCATGCTCATCGGTGGCCGACGCGTGGTGCCGTGGTTGCTCGGACGTGTCGCACGACTGGAATCGCGCGAACTGTTCACGCTCGCCGTGTTGGCCGTGGCACTCGGGATCGCCGTGGGTGCCGCTGCGCTCTTTGGCGTGTCGTTCGCGCTCGGCGCGTTCTTCGCTGGCGTGGTGGTCAGCGAATCGGACTTCAGTCACGAAGCTGCGCAAAATGCACTTCCGCTCCAGGACGCCTTCGCGGTGCTCTTCTTCGTATCAGTGGGCATGCTCTTCGATCCACTGATCCTCATTCGCCAGCCACTGCAGGTGCTGGCAGTCGTATTGATCATTCTCATCGGCAAGTCGGTGGCGGCGTTCGCCCTGGTTCTCGCGTTCGGCTACTCCGTGCACACGGCGCTCACGATTTCGGCGAGCCTGGCACAGATCGGCGAGTTCTCTTTCATTCTGGCGGGGCTTGCCCTGTCGCTGGGCTTGTTGCCGGTCGAGGCGCAGAGCCTCGTCGTTGCTGGTGCGTTGCTGTCGATCACGCTCAACCCCTTCGTCTTCGGTATTGTCGATCCCATTACGAACTGGCTGGCCGTGCGCTATCCGGATCGTGTTGGCCCACCGGGCGAAGTGCTGGCTCCAATCGCCTCAGCGGAGCGCGCGTCGGTCGCTCCCAGTGGCCACGTGGTGGTCGTTGGATCCGGGCGTGTTGGATTTCCGCTCGTCAGCGAGTTGCGTCGTCATGACATTCCGTACGTCGTCATTGAGGCCAGCGACGATGTCGCGACGCGGCGGCGAAGCGAGGGCTTCAACGTCATCCACGGCGATGCGACACACCTCGACACGCTACGGCGCGCGGGCCTCGAGCGCGCGAGCCTGGTCATTGTGGCCGCACCGGACGCCTACGCGGCGCGCGCGATGCTTGCCCGGGCGCATCAGCTCAATCCCGGCGTGGAAGTGCTGCTGCGCACGCACAGTGACGATGAGCGTGAGTTTCTCGAGTCCATGGGTGCCGCGCGCGCGCTCGTCGCTGAACGCGAATTGGCGGTGAGCCTCACGCGGGAAGCGCTGCGTCGATTCGACGTGCCGCACGAGATGGAAACGGTGGCCGCGCGGGTGATCGCGGGCGCATCGACTCTCGACTAGTCGGGCTCCGCGCTCAGAAGAGCACCGACGCCATGCGCCGACGCCCATCACGCACCAGCGCCTCATCGTCGATGTAATGCAAAACTTCGACGAGCGCCGCGCGGGCCGGGCTGCGTTCGTCGGACTTTTCATCGCGCAACAGTTCGAGCAACTGGTCGAGCCCCGCCGACGCATCACCCGTGAGCGCCGAGCGAATCGCCTCCGCGTGTGCGGCCGGGCTCGACGCGGCGAGCCGATGCAGCGACACGGCCGCACGCCCGCGCACCGCCTTCGCGTGGCTGTACAGCGAGGGGGGCAACGCCTCGAGCGCCTTCGCGGCGCCGTCGATATCGCCGCCGTCCAAGAGCGCCAGCGCAGCATCGAGCTGCGGATTCTCGCGCATCTCCACGCCATGTTTGGCGAGAAACGCGCGAATCTGTCCCTCTGGTAGCGCACCGGGAAAGCCGCCCACCGATTTGCCGTCCCTGAACAACGTGACCGTAGGGATCGACCGAATCTGAAATTGCGCGGCAAGCGCTTGTTCTTTGTCCGTATCGACCTTGGCGAGCTCGAAGGCGCCGGCGTATTCGTGCGCGAGTCGTTCCAGAATGGGACCAAGGGCACGGCAGGGGCCGCACCACGTCGCCCAGAAATCCACCAGCACCGGTACCTGATGTGAGCGCTCCACGACTTGCGCGAGGAACTCCGCGGTGGTCACATCGTGTACATGTTCATGCGTGCTACTCATGACGGAAAACTATCACATGGGGCAAATCATGTCTGATCGTGCCACTCGGTTGCTGGTGGCGCTCGGAAGCGCCCTTGCGTTCGTTGGCCGTCTTCACGCGCAGTCACCGGCGACCGCGCTCCCGGAACCCACTGCCGGCGTCATCGCGGGCATCGTGGTGGACTCGGCGAACGTTCCCATTCGCGACATCGCGGTCTACCTCTACGAGCGACGAGAGCAGGTGCGAACCGGACCCGACGGTCGCTTTCGTTTCGCGGATGTCGACAAGGGGACCTACACGCTGAGCGCGCGTTCCCTCGGGTTCATCGGGGTCACCCAGCGACTCAAGGTGCCGTCCAAAGGGGCGGTCATCAAACTCAAGCTCACGCGGTTGGAGCGTGGCTTGCCGCCCGTTATCACCACCGCCACTCGCGGCGGACTCGCCGGCATCATTGCGGACACCTCGCTGCATGCGCTGCGCGACGTCGATGTGAAGTTGCTGGGCACCAGCCAGTCGGCGCGAACCGATTCGGCCGGGCGATTCTTCATCGCCGCGAAACCGGGCAGTTACCTGATGCGAGTCGAGCGAGGTGGTTATGCGCGCCAGCTGATCGGCGTGTCGATACCCGCCAACGAAGGTCGCGAGGTATCCGTCTGGATGACAGCCGGCGCCGCGAAGGAGAATCCCATAGTCGGCGCCAATCTCTTTGAGTTCGAACAGCGCCACATCCGTGGCCGACTGATCTCGTATGAGTTTTTCAGTCGGGACGAACTCGCCGCCACCGGAGCCTCGGACCTGATGCAGGGAGCTGCGCGCACCACGGTGATGCGGCCCGACTTCCAGAGCTGCGCGTATCTGGACGGTGGCCCGGCGATCGCGCCCCTCTGGTCCATCCCCATTGGCGACGTCGAGTTCGTCGAGGCGCTCGTGCCTCGACAGCAGGGGGTCGTTACCGACATCCTCGCGAAGCCGACTGGCGCGCGCCAACCTTGTAGCTACAACGTCTTCCTCAGGCGCTAGTCCCGACTTACCACGGCAGGAGAGCTTTGATGCGTTCAGTTCGGTCCATCCCTCGCTCGTTTGCGGCGTGCGGGGTTCTCATGTGCACGGCCGTCGTTGCTCCATCGCTGCTGTTCGCGCAGGCCCGGGCCGGCGCGACCAGCAAAGCGAGCGACGTGCCGGCCGCGATGTCGCAGATTCGCGAGGCCGATCTCAAGCGCGACCTCTATGCGATGGCGTCCGACGGTATGCGCGGGCGCGAGTCCGGCACGCCCGACGAAATGCGAGCCTCCATCTGGGTCGCTGAGCAGCTGCGTGCCATCGGCGTCAAGCCGGTCGGCGACGACGGCAGCTACTTCCAGTGGTGGAACATGATCCGCACGCGTGTCTCCACCGTCTCCTCGAACGCGACGCTCGGCGGTCAGTCACTCGAGATGTGGAAGGACATCATCCCGCTCGGCAACACCAGCGCCGATGCAATGGGTTCGGTCACGTGGCTCGCCAATCCGGCCGATTCGACGATCGACGTGCGCGGCAAGATCGTCGCGCTCCGCATCGTGGCGCCGAACCCGGCCAGCGTGCGAACGACCACGAATTCGCCCGAAGTGCGCTACACGCAGGCGGCCGTTACGGCCACCAATCAACGTCTCGCACGTCGTGGAGCAGCGGCCATCATCATGGTCGCCGATTCAACGACCGATGTCGCCTTCGATCCCATGGCGACGCTTCGCGTGCGTGGCACCTACGATGTGGATCGGGCCGCGCAGCGTTTTGCGAATCAGGCAGCGCGCGTCGAACCGCTGCCAGCGCCGCGTAACGCGCCAACGCCGACCTTCCTGGTTCGAGGCTCGCGCGCCAGCCAGCTGCAGCAGAACGCGAACATCGAAGTCCACGTGCGCATGGAGCGCTTCGAGACACCGTCGGTGAACATCGTGGGTGTCATTCGTGGCACCGATCCCAGGTTGCGCGATGAGTACGTGCTCTACTCGTCGCATCAGGACCACGACGGCGTGCGCTATCTCATCGACAAGGATTCGGTGTGGGCGGGCGCCGACGACAACGGATCGGTGAGTGTGGCGCTGCTCGCCTCCGCCCGCGCGTTCGCGAAGCAGCCGCCCAAGCGATCGATCCTCTTCGTCTATCACGGAGCGGAGGAGCGCGGTCTGCTGGGTTCACGCTACCACGCCGCGCATCCGGTCGTGCCGCTCACGCAGATCGTGGCCGTGCTCAATGGCGACATGATTGGCCGCAACAATCCCGACTCCGCGTCGCTCCTTGGCATTCAACCACCACATCGCAACTCGAGCGATCTGGTGGCGCACGCGCTTCACGCGAATGCGCTCACCGGAAAATTCCTGCTCGACTCGATCTGGGATCGTCCCACGCATCCCGAAGGGTGGTACTTCCGCAGCGACCACGTGCCGTACGCGCGCCTCAACATTCCGGCGGTGATGTACTCCACGAACCTGCATCCGGACTACCACACGCCGCGCGACAAGCCTGAGAACATCAACTACCCCAAGCTGACACGCATGGCGCAGTGGATGTACCTCACTGGCTGGTTTGTCGCGAATGCCCCCAAGCGCCCGGGTGTGGACCCGGGCTTCAAGCTGGAACGATAGCGGCTACCTGGGTTCCGTGATGGTGATCGCGCCGTGTCTGACGCCCTCGACATGCTGCACCTGACCTGATGGCCATCGGACTTCGATAGCGCTCGCATCAGCCGCGCTATCGAGTCCGAAGTACAGCGGCAGTGCCGAATGCGACAGGTAGCCGGATTGGCCGCTGTTGAGTTGCACCAACGCGCGACCATCGGGGAGCGTCACGGTGACGCGCGCGCCAATGCCCTGTCTATTCGAACGCGTGCCGTCGAGACGCACCGACAGCCAATGAATCGTTCGTTTGGCGGAGATGTCGCTGATCAACAGCTGTGGTACGGAGTTGAACTCGCTGGTGACGATATCGAGATCGCCGTCCCCATCCACGTCGAGCAGCACACTCGATCGGCTGCCCTTGGTGCCGATCATGGTGGCCTTGCCGGCCGTATCGATCGTGCAACCGTTCTGCGTCGCGTCCGCCGTTTTGCAGCGCCGGCACGCATCAGTGGCGGCGTCCGCACCAGTGGCGGAACAATCCGCTGTGTACCATGTCTGGTGCGTTGCACCATGGCGACGCGGCTCGATGCCAAGCGCGAACGCGGCGCGCAACATCCGCCCGCCCTTGGTGCCAAGCAGCACATCGTTCGGCTGGTACGGATAGGGGAAGTTCATCCCGGCGGTGATGAAGAGATCGTCGCGGCCATCGCCATTCAGGTCACCCACGCTCGGGCCCCACGGCCAGTACGTCTCGGCATTCATCGCGTCGCTCCGTTCGTCGAACGCACCCTTTCCGCGATTCACGAAGAGCGCGTTACCGAACATCACCGAGTTGGCGTCGTTGCCGAGGAGATGCTGTTGGATGTGCGCCGGATTGGTCTTGATCGACTTGCTCCCCCAATCGCTCGGATCGAAGGTGTCGATCATGTCGGAGTGCATGTCGCTGACGAACAGATCGAGCTTCCCGTCGTCATTCACATCGAGCTGCGCGACGCCCATTGCCCCAAACGGCGTGCGTGCGAAATAGCGAGCGGTCACGTCTTCGAAACGCGAACCGCTCACGTTGTGCCACAGGTGGTTTCGGCCCTGCATGTTCGGCAGATAGAGGTCCGGTCGACCATCCTCATCGATATCGACGAGCAGCGCGTCGCCGGTCCATCCGTCGTCGAGCAGACCGACTTTCTTGCTCACCTCTTCAAATCGATTGCCACCGAGGTTGCGATAGAGCAGGCTCGGTTCGGTCCGTTCCGGGTGCAGATGTCCCTGAAACGCATCGACGAGTCCTGTGAAGTAACCGCCCGCACCCGTGCTGTCGCTGGTGTAGCGCCCGACGTTGGCCACCAGCACGTCGAGCCGACCATCGTTGTCGTAGTCGAGAAATTGAACGCCTGATGAGTGGCCGACATACCCGACACCGGCCGCCTCGGTGATATCCGCAAAGCGACCGCCTTCATTGTGATACAGTCGATTGCCCTTTCGCACGGTGGTCAGGAACAAGTCAGGACGACCGTCATTGTCGATATCCCCAAAGGCACATCCAACACCAATGCGGTCGATAGCCTCGAGTCCCCACGCGCGTGTCACGTCTTCGAACTTCGCGTTGCCCATGTTGCGATAGAGCGCGTTCGAACCGCGCTGATTCACAAACAGCAGGTCGCTCTTTCCATCGCCATCGATATCCGCCGAACAGAGACCTTGTCCGTGATCATAGTGCACCGCTTTGTACGCCTTGCCGGCGTCGTCCACGATCTGATGACGGAACGCCAAACCACTCGACGCCTGCTGATCGGTGAATGAGAACTCACTGAACGCGCTCGAGCCCGTCGCGAGCATGCGCTCTTCAGTTGCGTGAAGGCGAAGCCAGTCCGGCGCACTATCGGCCACACTGGCTTCCATAGCGCGTTTGGCGTCCGCAGTCTGCTTATCGGCGCAGGCGACAAGAGCGAGCGAGCTCGCAAGGGCGAGCAACGAGAGGGTCGGACGGCGTGTCATGCGGTTCGATCGGAGTGACCAGCGGTGCCTTGATCGAGGGTGAAAGGCACTGATCATTCGTGAACGCCGAGATATCTGATTGCGTTGGCCCTTTTCGGGCTTCACTTTCCGAAATCGCCCGTCGGTCGCGACTCGTCCCGCCAATCGCACTGCTCATGTTTGTGCTCTTCGCTGCCCCGCAGTTCTCACCGGCTGCGTCACAAATGATCGAAGCCGCGATCGCGCTGCCTGGCGTGCGCCTTGGAGTCATCTCGAATCAACCGCTCGAGCAGCTCGCGCCTGCGCTGGCGCACCGATTGGTCGCGCACTGGCGAGTCGACGACGTCACCGACGCCGCTCAGCTGGAGCGCGCGGCCCGCGCACTGATGGCTCGCTTTGGCAACGTCGATCGCCTTTTTGGAGCCTTCGAACAGGCGCAGCTGCCCCTCGCTCTCGTACGAGAGCGACTGGGCATCGCAGGACTTCCCAGCGAATCGGCGAACAACTTTCGGGATAAGGCGCGTATGAAGGACGTGCTGCGCGCCGCAGGTGTGCCGGTGGCGCGTCACACGTTGGTCAGCTCCACCGAGCAGGCACTCGCGTTCGCGGCGCAGGTCGGCTATCCGATCGTGGTCAAGCCGCCCGCTGGTGCCGGCGCCCGCGCGACGGAGCGGCTGACCGACGAATCATCGGTGCGAGTGGCCATGACGCGCTTTGCGCCGTCGACAAACGATCCAATGCTCGCCGAGGAATTCCTCCGTGGCACTGAGCATTCGCTCGAAACGGTGTCGGTGAATGGAAAGCCGGTGTGGCATTCGATCACCTCGTATGCACCCACGCCGCTCGAAGTGCTCGAACAGCCATGGGTACAATGGACCGTCTTGCTGCCACGCGAAATCGACGATCCGACCTTTGACGACATCCGGGCGATCGGCTCACGCGCGCTCGAGGCGCTCGGCATGACCACCGGCGTGTCGCACTGCGAATGGTTTCGTCGCACCGACGGCTCGGTGGCGATCAGCGAGATCGCCGCGCGGCCGCCCGGCGCGAACATGACCACGATGATTTCGCGTGCCAACGACATGAACTTTGTCGGCGCGTGGGTGCGACTGATGGTCTTCGGTGAGTTCACGCCACCCGAGCGAAAGTTCGCGGTTGGCGCCGCGTATCTTCGCGGGCAGGGCAGTGGCGTCGTGCTCGCCATCGAGGGGCTCGACATTGTCGATCGCGAGCTGAGCCACCTCATCTGCGATCATCGCTTGCCGACCATCGGTCAGGGTCCCACCGGCAGCTACGAAGGCGAGGGGTTCATCATCGTGCGTCACCCCGACACCGCAGTGGTGCGCGCGGCGCTCACGCGTATTATCAGCACCGTGAAAGTGGTACTGGGCTAGCGGAGGATACTCCCCTCTGACTCCTCCCCTCTGACTCCTCCACATCGATCCATGCCCACTGTTCTCATGCTCGCCCCGGGTTATCCCGGAGAAATGCCGCTCTTCACGCGTGGACTCTCGCTACAGGGTGCGACGGTCCTGGGGGCGTCGAATGGTCCGGCGAACGAGCTGCCGGAGCTCGCACGACGCCATCTGAGCGACTACATCGCGATCCCCGATCTGTTCACGAACGCGCCGAGCGCGATTGCGCAATTGCAAGCATGGTTGGGCACGCGCACGCTCGATCGCGTCTGCTGCCTTTGGGAGCCCGGCGTCGAGATCGCGGCGCAAATTCGCGAGGCGCTGGGTGTTCCGGGGCAGGGCTACGAGCAGGCGCTCAAGTTCCGCAACAAGGACCTGATGAAACAGGCGCTCGCGGCCGGCGGCGTGCGTGTACCGCACCACGCCGTGGCGACAACGGCCGACGAAGTGTGGGCCGCCGCCGAGCAGGTGGGCTACCCGTTGATCATCAAGCCCATCTCTGGTGCGGGCTCGATGGACACCTTTCGTTGCGACGAACCGAAGGATGTCTCGCACGCCATCACGCAGCTCGGCCACATTGCCGTGGTGGACGTCGAAGAGTTCATCGACGGCGAAGAGTTCACGTACGACACCATTTGCGCGGGCGGCGTGATCCAATACGAGCACGTGGGGCACTATCGTCCCCGACCGCTCGTCGCACGCACCAACGAATGGATCTCACCGCAAACGCTCTCCTATCGCCATCTGGACAATCCGTGGGTCACCGGCGGCATCGCGCTGGGGCGTCAAGTGATATCGGTGCTCGGCTACGACACCGGCTTCACGCACATGGAGTGGTATCGGAAGAGCAGTGGTGAAGTCGTCTTTGGTGAAATTGGTGCCCGTCCACCGGGCGCACGGACAGTCGACCTGATGAATTTCGCCTCCGATGTCGACCTCTTTATTGGATGGGCCGAGGCCGAACTCAAAGGCACGTTCTCCACGGTGATCGAGCGCAAGTACAACGCCGCCTGTATCACGAAGCGGGCACACGGGCAGGGGCACATCAAGCGCATCGAAGGTCTCGATCGCATCAAGGCGCGATGCGGTGATGCGATCTGCGCGATCGATCTCTTGCCGGTTGGGTCGCATCGTCGCGACTGGAAAAGCACTCTCCTTTCCGATGGCTACATCACGCTGCGCCACAGCGATTGGGACACCACCAAAGCGCTCGCCGACTTCGTCGGAACCGACCTGCATTTGTACGCCGGCTGACCGAAGACTGTGGCTCCGCCGCCGCACCCGTGCGGTCGCGGAGCCACGAAGCGACGGGACGCCACACCCCGTGAACAGGGCCCGAACGGGCGGTTTGAGAGGGACATTGAGCAAATAGTTGAGTTTGGCAGGCGAACTCGACCGCGGCACACGCTTTGCCCCGATACACGGTGTCGGTCGCCGTCGGCGACCATCCCACCTGAGCCGCATTCGCCATGTCCAGGATTCTCGAGGAACCGCCGGTCGATCCCCTGCGCAGTTACTTCTCGCAGCAGTGTGTTCTGTTGACCGGCATCGCAACCGGCATGGTGGAAGCTCCGGCCGAAGAGGCGGCGCAGTCACCCACCTACCAGATGGGTCGTCGCGATGGCTATCACGTCGTGGTAGCGCATCTCTCCTCCAGCCGCTCGCTCCGTGAGGCCGCCGACAAGTGCCAGGCGTTCGGCCGCGGGGTCGAAGAGCGCGCGGAGACGCATCCGTATGGCCCCGATTGGTCGCGTGGCTTCTCGCAGGCCACCCTCGAGTCGGCGCAGGACATCATGCTCTACGCTGCCACAGCCACCGTACCGCACGTCGACAAGGCACGTCTCCGCGCGGCGCGCACCGCGGCACGTCATCTCTCGCCGCTCCACGGCATGTTCGCGCCCAAGCCGCCGCAGGAAGCGCCGCGCAGCCATCACGAGTGGTAGGGCGCCAGTAGCACGGTGCCGTCGCCGGTCGCACCGCTGTTTCACAATGTCGAGACGCCCCGATGCCAACGCACCGGGGCGTCTCGCGTTTACCGGCGGCTATATTGCCCGCATGACCAAGAAGCCTTCGACCGTCCTCGATCCGCGCGGCATTGATCGCACGCTGCGGCGCATGGCGGATCAAATCGTCGAACTCAATGCCGGCACCGACAACCTCGTCATCGTCGGCATTCAGCGACGCGGTGTGCAACTCGCCGATCGCATCGTGAGAATTATCAAGGCCAGCGAAGGCGTCGAAGTCGTGAGCGGCGCGCTCGACATCACGCTCTATCGCGACGATCTGCAAACAGTCGGGCCGCGCCCGGTGGTCGGTGCGACCACGCTCCCCTGGACGCTTGAAGGACAGCGCGTGGTCATCGTCGACGATGTGCTCTACACCGGACGAACCGTGCGCGCCGCACTCGACGAACTGGCCGACTTTGGTCGTCCATCGCGCATCGCTCTCGCCGTGCTGATTGATCGTGGTGGACGCGAACTTCCCATCCACGCCGATATAGTCGGTCGCACACTCGATATTGCGAGCGATCAGCGTGTCGATGTGTTCGTTGAAGAACTCGACGGACGCGACGAGGTGGTCATCGCCGCGCGAGAAGAGACCTGAGCATGGCCGGCCCCCTCGGCAAGGACCTGCTCGGACTCGAACCGCTCTCGGCAGAGCAGATCATGCTGCTGCTCGACACCGCGATTCCGTTCCGCGAAATCTCGGAGCGCGCCATCAAGAAGGTGCCAACGCTTCGCGGCGCGACCATCGTCAACCTGTTCTTCGAAGCGTCCACGCGCACGCGCATTTCATTCGAATTTGCTGAGAAGCGACTGAGCGCCGACACGGTCAACGTCGCCGCGGCGCAGTCGAGCGTCTCCAAGGGCGAAACGCTCGTCGATACCGCGCGCAATCTCGAAGCGATGAAGATCGACATGGTGGTGATTCGTCACCCCGCGTCTGGCGCGGCGCGCTTTCTGGCCGAGCGCATCGAATCGAATGTCATCAACGCCGGCGACGGCACGCACGAGCATCCCACGCAGGGCCTGCTCGACCTCATGACGTTGCGCGACAAATTCGGCGACCTCAAAGGCCGCCGCATCTGCATTGTGGGCGACGTCCTGCATTCGCGAGTCGCCCGTTCGAACATCTGGGGCCTCACCAAGCTGGGGGCCGATGTCGCGGTGTGCGGTCCGCGGTCGTTGCTGCCGAACGCCATCGAAGAGATGGGGGTGACCGTCTTCAATCGCATCGAAGAAGCGATCGAGTGGGCCGACGCGCTCAACATCTTGCGGCTCCAGCTGGAACGCATGCAGGCCGGATATATCCCATCGTTGCGCGAGTACAATCGTGTCTTCGGTGTTACCAGTGTGCGGCTCGAGAAGGCGCCGCGCGATCTTGTCATCCTTCACCCGGGCCCGATGAATCGCGGCGTGGAAATCGATAGTGACGTGGCTGATGGCCCGCACTCGGTCATTCTGGAACAGGTCACGAACGGTGTCGCCGTGCGCATGGCCGCGTTGTATCTCCTCGCGGGCGGCAAGCCCGAACTCGCTGAAGCTGCCAAGAAGGGAGCCCCGTGATGTCGCGTGATCTGTTGCTCAAGGGCGGTCGCATTGTCGACCCGTCGCAGGGTCTCGATACCATCGGCGACGTGTTGCTGCGCGATGGCAAAGTCGAAGCGTGTGGTGGATCGATCGGTACGCCCGATGGCGCCGAGGTGGTCGATGTCTCCGGGCTCGTGGTTGCACCCGGTATGATCGACGTGCACGTGCATCTGCGTGAACCCGGTCGCGAAGACGTCGAGACCGTGGCCACCGGAGCGCACAGCGCCGTTGCCGGCGGATTCACCGGCGTCTGCGCGATGCCAAACACCAAGCCGGTCACCGACAATCAGGCGACGGTTGGATTCGTGAAGCGACAGGGGGAAACCGCCGGATTTGCGCGTGTCTATCCGTACGGCGCGATTTCCCTCGGGCAGAAGGGCGAAACACTCGCCGAACTTGGGGAGATGGTCGCCGCCGGCGCGGTGGCCTTCAGCGACGACGGCAAGCCGGTCGAAAGCGCGCACCTGATGCGCACCGCGCTCGAGTATGCGCGCGCGTTCAACGTACCGGTCGCCGAGCATTGCGAGGACATGACGCTCGCGCGTGGCGGCTCGATGAACGAAGGCCTCATGAGCGCAAAGCTTGGACTCAAAGGCATTCCCGCCGAAGCCGAGGAGATCTATGTCATTCGTGACATTCTCCTCGCCAAGCGCACCGGTGGACACATCCATCTCTGCCACCTGAGCACGAAAGGCTCGGTCGAGTTGGTGCGTTGGGGCAAGGAGCGCGGCATCAACGTGACCGCTGAAGTGTGCTCGCACCACATCTCGCTCACGGAAGCGGCGGTCGACGGATACAACACCAACGCGAAGATGAATCCGCCCCTGCGCACGCAGGAGGATATCGAAGCGCTGCAGCAGGGCGTCGCCGACGGCACGATCGACCTGCTCGTCACCGATCATGCGCCGCATCACTACGACGAAAAGGAGCGCGAGTTCGCCGATGCGCCGAACGGCATCGTCGGTCTCGAAACCGCGCTCGGTGTGAATTGCACGTACCT
The DNA here is from genome assembly GCA_966112585.1 of uncultured Gemmatimonadaceae bacterium. GTDB lineage: Bacteria > Gemmatimonadota > Gemmatimonadetes > Gemmatimonadales > Gemmatimonadaceae > Gemmatimonas. The sequence goes on along the minus strand of CBHWDN010000038.1, from coordinate 10,986 downwards.
GCTCGTACCCGGTATCATCTCGCTGTCGCAGATGATCGACGCCATGAGCTGCAAGCCGGCAAAGGTCTTCCACCTTCCGGGTGGAACCCTCGCTCGTGGCAGTGTAGGTGACGTGACGGTCTTCGACCCGGCGCGGGAATGGACGGTGGACCCGAAGCGTTTCAAGTCCAAGGGGCGCAACACCCCGTATGGTGGCCATGCGCTCAAGGGACAGGCGCTGATCACCGTGGTGGGTGGCCGCGTCGTCTATCGCGCCAACTGATTTAGCGGTCTCGCTCAAGTCGTTCCCGCACACGCACGCGGCTCGCGCTGTCACACCGCCGTGATCTACGGCACAGAGAGTGACGGGCCAGTGCGTGACTGGAGCGGCGGGTCATCGTCGGCAGTAAAGTATCGGTGTAGGTAGGCCCAGACTCACGAGGTATCGCGTGTCCATTGAAGAAGTGCGTTCCCTCGTTGCCGAGCGGCAGCGCTACGACGACTGGCTCAGCGCGCTCGACTCGCGGAAGGCGGAGACGCCCGAGCGCGTGTTCGTGCGTGTGCGCGGCGACTACGACGCGCGGCGCTCAGAAGTCCTTACCAAGCTCGCCGAGCACGTCGCCGAGCTCGAAATGCTGAGTGGTGCGCTACAGCAGCAGGGCACCGAGCTGTCGTCCAAGCTCGAAACGCTCGAGGAGCAGCGGGTCGAGGCGATGATTCGCAATGCCGTCGGCGAGTACGACAACGACAAGTGGGATTCGCTGCGCGGCGACGTCGAAGGGCAGATCACCAAGCTCACCGATGACCGCGCCTTGGTGCAGATGGAGCTCGACGAAATCCACGCGCTGCTCGATCAGGCGCGTCCGACCACGCCGGCGGCGCCACCGGTGGTTGAAGCTGCGTCGGAGCCCGAGCCGGTCGAATCCGCGCCGGCGCAGGAAATCGAGTCGGCGGCTGACACCACCGAGCAGGGCACGACCGACGAGCGCGTCGATATCAGCGCCGATACTGTCGAAATGGAGGTCTTTTCGATCTCCGACGAAGCCATGGCACTCGGCGAATCGCCGGTGACGCCGACGCTTGTGGCGCCGACGACGAACCAGGACTCCCTCCCCGACGTGGTCACGATCGCCGAAGGCGTGTCGATCGTCGAGGAATCCGCGTTCACGGCTCCAGACGCTGCCGCGCCCTTCGGCACGAACGACGTCGACGACGCCCTGTCGATGTTCGCCGAAACGCCGGCGCATCCGATGCCGGCGGTTCCGAGTGCACCGGCCGCCTCCACGTCCACCGTGCCACCGATCGATCCCTTCGACGACCTGGCCTTCCTGCACTCGGTGATCGCGCCTTCGGGCTCTCAGCCGGTTGTGCCGGCCGCTTCCATGCCGGCGGCGACGGTCACGCCGCCGTCGGTTCCGGTCGCCGGGAATCCAACCGAACAGGCCAAGACACTTCGATGCACCGAGTGCGGTACGATGAACCTGCCGACGGAGTGGTACTGCGAACGCTGTGGCGGTGAGCTGGCCGCGTTCTGAGCCTCTCGGCAAGAGTCGGGGGGAACGTCAAAGGGCCGGACTCGCGAGAGTCCGGCCCTTTGCGTTCCAGCGCGCTACCAGACGGTTACGCCGCCTTGGCCGCTGCAGCCTTCGCGATACGGCTCTTCTGACGAGCGGCCGCGTTCTTGTGGATGAGTCCCTTGCGAGCCGCGCGATCAAGCAGCGAGGTGGCAGTGAGGCGGTCATCGGACGCCGCGGTCGCTGCCTTCGCCTTCTTCACGGCGGTACGCAACGCCGAGCGCTGAGCACGGTTACGAAGCGCAGCTGCACGTGACTTCCGCAGATCCTTCTTTGCGGACTTGATATTCGGCACGAAAAAGCTCCCTGATCCTGATTAGAACGATGTAGTTGAACGACAGACTGGGGAACTTATCCAACTCTGGGGTATGGGTCAAGGCGTGCTCTCCACAGGACTTGGAGGGCGCTTTGACACCCTCGGGTCGGGCGGCTACTTTCCCGATCCGATTTGCTTGCAATCGCGTCCTGTCCGAACCGCTCCGGCTCGCCAGATCGCTCGCCGCCTCCCACCTCCCGACGCCGCGTGGACTTTACGAATCTCGCTCTCGTTGCGCCCGGGCTGCTGTTCGCCATGGTGGCACACGAGTATGCGCATGGCTACGCGGCCATGAAGCAGGGGGACATGACCGCCTATTCTCTGGGCCGGCTCACGTTCAACCCGCTCAAGCATATCGACCCCTTCATGACCGTCATTCTCCCCCTCGTCCTCTGGGCGATGGGAGCGCCGATCTTCGGTGGTGCCAAGCCGGTGCCGGTCAATCCCCGCAATTATCGCCACTACCGTCGAGGCGACATCATTGTCTCGCTCGCCGGCATCGCCACGAATCTCCTCATCGCGGCCCTGTCCGTACCGGTCATCATCGTTCTGGGACTGATCGGCCGCCAATTTGGCGCGATTGAACGTCCCATCGCGGTGATGCAGCTCCTCGCCGTGGTCGGGATTCAGATCAATCTGCTGCTGGCGTTCTTCAATCTGCTGCCGATTCCGCCGCTGGACGGGTCTCACGTCTTCAAGTATTTGCTCCCGCCAGCGTGGTCGCTCCAATACCAGCGGCTCGGAGGGCTCGGCTTTTTTCTGCTTTTTGCGCTCCTGTCCTTCGCTCGGCCGGTGATCTCCTGGTGGCTGAGTCCGGTCGAAGACCTGCGCAACCTCGCCGAGCTGTTTTATTTCAGGTACATGCTGCCCAACCCATTCCTCGCGTGATGGCCGCGTGATCGCACCCAACTTCCGTCCGCTGGACTCCGAGGCCACCGCCTCTTTCGTCGTAGAGCTGGGCCAGTTCACTGGCCCGCTCGATTTGTTGTTGTCGCTCATCCGCGACGAGCAGATCGACATCTACGACATTCCCATCGCCCGCATCGCCGAGCAGTTTCTCGCGCGTATCGGCACGCTGGGACTCGATGAAGCTGCGGACTATCTCGAAATGGCCGCCCGTCTCCTCCGCATCAAGGCGCAGATGTTGTTGCCGCGTGCTGATGGCGAAGAAGCGTGGGAAGATCCGCGCGCCGAACTCGTGCGTCGTTTGCTCGAGTATCAGCAGATGCGCGAAGTGGTCGATCTCCTCGAGCGCCGCGGAGAAGAGCGTCGTCATCAGTTCGCCCGTCGCTTCATCGCGCCGGCCGCGGACATCACGCCGCTCAATGCGCCGTTGGCACTCTCGCTCGGTGAGTTGCTGGCCGCCGTCGATCGCGTGTTGCGCACGACGAAGGAACCGAGAATCCACGAAGTCATTCCGCGTGCCCTCGATGTCGCGGGTGCGATGACCACCGTGCGCGCGGTACTCGCGATGCGTCGTGGTTGCCGTTGGTCTGACCTCGTGGCGCGTGACGCGGAGCCCTGGCAGATCCTGTCCGTGCTCCTCGCCTTGCTCGAGATGGCGAAGCTCGGCGAGCTGCGCATCGCGCAGCACCGCCCCTTTGCCTCTGTGGAGATCCAGCGTGACGCCGTTAGCGAAGCTGCTTGAAGCCGCCCTCTTTGCCGCCCCACGACCTATCGCGTTCGATGCGCTCGCCGCGCTCGATCCGGAGGCCAGCCCGGCGGCAGTGAGTTCGGCGCTCGATGAGCTCCGCGAGCATTACGATGTCGATGGACATGGTGTCGAATTGGTTGAGCAGGGCGGTGGATGGCAGATCCTCACGCGCGCGGAATTCGCTGAGGCGATCGAGCGTGCGCAGGTTGCCGTGCGTCCGCAAAAGCTCTCGGCGGCGGCGCTCGAAACGCTGGCCATCGTGGCCTATCGCCAACCCATTGGGCGCGCCGAAATCGAAGAGATTCGCGGTGTCGCGGTGGGCTCGGTGCTCAAGTCGCTGCATGAGCGTGGCCTGATCGACATCGTCGGACGAAGCGAGGGCATCGGTCGTCCGTTGCTGTACGGCACCACGCCGCAGTTCCTCGAGCAGTTCGCGTTGCGTCATCTCGAAGAGCTGCCGCGCGCTGACGAACTCGCGATCGCCCTGCGCGGCGCTGGCAACGCCGCGGTCGCACCCGAGTGAGCCCCGCGCGAAAGAAGTCAGCGCCCAAGCGACGCAGCGACGCCGCGAAGCCGGCGCCGCGAGGAGCGAAAGGATCGTCCAGAGGGCCGGCGAAGGGCGAATCGAAAGGCCCGTGGAAGGGCGCATCGAAGCGCCCGGCGCGTGACGCGGCCCCGGCCTCCAATGCCGAAAAGTCACCGGCTGCAAAGTCGAAATCGGCAAAGCCAAATCGCGGCGGTCGCGCCGTGCCCAAGCCCAGTCGCGCCGGTGGCACCGTCGCCGCGCGCGACGAAGGACCGATGCGAATTCAGCGCGCGCTCGCGCGTGCCGGGGCAGTGTCCCGTCGCGAAGCGGATCGCGCCGTGTCCGAAGGGCGTGTGTCGGTGAACGGCGTTCGCGCCGAGATCGGTCAGGTGATCGATCCGGCGAAGGATGTAGTGACGCTCGATGGGACGCGGGTCAACACGCGGGTCACCGAGCACCGCTGGATTGTGCTCCACAAGCCGGCGGCCGTGATGACCACGCGTCGCGATCCAGGCGGTCGAACCACCGTGTTCGATCTCGTAGACGACGTTCCGGGCCTCGTGTATGTGGGCCGGCTCGACTTCATGACCGAAGGCGTGCTGTTGCTCACGACCGACGGCACGGCCGCACATGCGCTCACGCATCCCAGTCGCGAGGTCGAGCGCACCTATGTGGCCACGGTGCAGGGCGACGCGGTGTCAGCGGCCCGGGAGGCGCGGCGCGGCATCAAGCTCGAAGACGGTCCGGTCATGCCGCGCGAGGTGCTCGCGCACCCGCTGGGAGGGCGTCGATGGGCGTTCGAAATCACGATTGCTGAAGGGCGCAATCACGAGGTGCGCCGGATTTGCGAAGCGCTCGGGCTCGAAGTTGAACGCCTGGTGCGCACTCGATTCGGGCCGGTGCGGCTTGGCGATTTGCCGAGCGGAGAAGTTCGCGCACTCACGGCGACCGAACGCGACATGTTCGAGGCCCTCATCAACGGCTGACCGCTTGGCTGGGCGCCGGCACGCGCCCTGCAATTCGAGTCCGGAGGCGAGCTCGTTGGCCCCGCTCGACGGAGCACTCAGCGGTATGTTGGGTATCTGCAGATGTCAGGTGTTTCAGCAGGTGTTCGCCACATAGCCCACCGTCCGGTGGGACTGGTCCGACCCCCGGAGCTTCATTGACCGCGCCCGCTACCGTTTCCCAGTCTGCGTCGCAGGACGCCGCCCTCGTCCAAGGCGTATTGAGCGAAGTCGCTCGACGCATCGTTGGTCAGGAGTACATGGTCGAGCGTCTGCTCATCAGTCTGTTGACTGGTGGCCATGTGCTGCTCGAGGGCGTGCCGGGGCTCGCGAAGACGCTGACCGTTCGCACGCTCGCGGAAACGGTGCGTACCACCTTTCAGCGCATTCAGTTCACCCCCGACCTGCTACCCGCCGACGTGGTCGGCACGCAGATCTTCGATCAGCAGAGCGGCGAGTTTCGCGTCAAGCACGGACCGATCTTCGCGAACATCATCCTCGCCGACGAAATCAATCGCGCGCCGGCCAAGGTGCAGGCCGCGCTGCTCGAGGCGATGCAGGAGAAGCAGGTGACCATCGGTGGTACGACATACCGATTGGCCGAGCCCTTCCTCGTGCTCGCGACGCAGAATCCGATCGAACAGGAAGGCACGTACCCGCTGCCCGAGGCGCAGGTCGACCGTTTCATGTTCAAGCTGCGTGTCGGATACCCCACGCGCGCTGAAGAAAAGGAAATCCTGCGCCGCATGGCCGGTGGCGACAACATCACCGTCAATCCGGTGGCGTCGCCCGACGCGCTGCTCGATGCGCGTCGTCGCATCGCCGAGATGTACATGGACGAGCGCATTGTGGACTACATCGTGGAATTGGTCCACGCCACGCGTCATCCGGCGGAAGTGGGCGCGCCGGACTTGAAGCCGCTTATTGAGTTCGGTGCGTCGCCGCGCGCCACGATCGCACTCGGGCAGGCCGCCCGCGCGCACGCCTTCCTGCGCGGGCGCGCCTTCGTCACCCCCGATGACGTCAAAGCCATTGCGCCCGACGTGTTGCGCCATCGCGTGTTGACGTCCTTTGAAGCCGACGCCGAAGGCGTGAGCAGCGATACGATCGTCAGTCGATTGCTCGCCGTCGTCGACGCGCCCTGAGCGGCTTCTTTCAACCGGATTCCGTCGTGGCCACGCGCGAGACTGCGCTTACCGAGACGCACGAAACACCAGTCGCATCATCGCCGACGTCCATCGCGCCCGCTGATGTATTGCGCCAGGTTCGACGCGTCGAAGTGCGGACTCGGCGTCTCGTCGATTCGCGATTCGCCGGTGAATACCGTTCGCTGTTCAAGGGACAGGGAATGGAGTTCTCCGAAGTGCGCGAGTATCAGATCGGCGACGAAGTGCGCTCGATCGACTGGAACGTCTCGGCGCGAATGGGGCGCCCGTTCGTCAAGCGATACGTCGAGGAGCGCGAGCTGACCATCATGCTCGCACTCGATATCTCCGGCTCGTCGCGCTTTGGGACCCGCGTTCGCTTCAAGCACGAGCTGGCGATCGAGCTGGCCGGCGTGCTCTCGTTGGCGGCCACACGCAACAATGATCGTGTTGGGCTCATGCTCTTCACCGATCGTGTGGAGCACGCGTTGCCGGCACGAAAGGGTCGCAAGCATGCGTTGCGCCTGATTCGCGACCTGCTCACGGTGCAGCCCGAAGGGCGCGGCACCGACTTTTCCGTGATGGTCGATCGACTGATGCGACTGTTGCCGCATCGCTCAGTTGTCTTCCTGGCGTCGGATTTCCTCGCGACGAACGTCGAGAAGCCACTGGCGCGCCTCGCACAGCGCCATGACGTCATCGCGGTGACGCTGGAAGATCCGGCCGAGCGAGCGCTTCCCGACATCGGCGCGGCGCGACTCGAAGATCCCGAAACCGGCGACATCATCGAGATCGACACGTCGCATCCGGCGGTGCGTAAAGCGTTCGCGGCGCGCATCGCCAGGGAAGACGAGGAGCGCCAGAAGCTCTTCGGTCGGCTCGGCCTCGACGAAATCATCGTGCACACCGAGTACGGCTACGTCGACGCGCTGCTCGCCTTTTTCCGTGCACGAGCGCGTCGCCCCCATGGCGCCGTGCGCAGTGGTCCGCGCGGAGCGCTCGGCGATGCAGCATCGAAAGCGGTGAGTCCGAAGTGAACGCACAGATCACCCGGGGCTTCACGCGTTGGGTTTCCGCGCTGTCGATGGTGGCGATGCTGGTGAGCAGCAGCGCCAATCTCCGGGCGCAGGCGTCCCCGGGTACCCGCGTGCAGGCCGGATCGCTCGTGCGACCGGACACGGTGGAAGTCGGCGATCGATTCACCTTCGTCGTGACCGTGGCCGTGCCCGAAGGTTCGCGAGTGGAATGGGGCGCGATCACCGACACCTCGTCGTGGGTCGCGCAGATGGGCGCGGCGAAGATCACCGACGAAGGCACCAAGCTCGGTATTCACAGGGAGCGCGCCGAATACACGCTGACCGCGTGGAATATCGGCGAGCAAACGCTTGGGGTTCCCGATGCGACCGTGCGCAACGGCGCAACCGTCACGAAGATTCCGCTCGCCGACGCTCGGGTGTTCGTGCGAAGCGTGCTTCCGGCGGATACCTCGCTGCATGTGCCGAAACCTGCGCGCGATCTGTTCCAGCGCGAAGTTCCGTGGTGGCAGCGCTGGTGGCCCGCGCTGCTGGTGATCGCCGCGCTGGCGCTGCTATGGTGGTATCTGCAACGTCGTCGGAAGCAACCCAGGCAGGTGGCGATGACGCCGCCGCTTTCGCCGTATCAGCGAGCGATGCACGACTTCGAGCGGCTCGAGCGACTCAAGTTGGCCGACGCTGGCGAGTGCGGTCGTTACGTGGCCCTCGCCACGGACGTGATGCGAAACTACCTCGCCGATCGCGTGCCCAACGCCGTGCTGTCGCTCACGAGTGCGGAGCTGCTGCTGGTTGCGCTGGAAGACGATCGCGTGCCGCGCGACCGACTGATCTCGCTGCTCGCCGATGCCGATGGCGTCAAGTTCGCGGCGCGTACCGTTACGCCGGAACGCGCACGTGAGCTCGCGACGGATGCGCGCGGCATTGTGACAGAGATTGAGCGCGTCGATACCGTCCGCCGCGCCGCCGCAGAGGCGGAGCGCCAGGCCGCGGAGCAGGCGGCCGCGCGCGCGAAGGCCAGCGAGGAAGACCGCGCGCGAAAGGCGAGCCGCCAACCGAAGGGCGACTCGAAGGGCGATTCGAAGGGCGGCTCCAAAAGTGGCCCCAGGGCAGGTGCGAAATGAGCACCTGGTGGCAGTCTGTGATCGACGCGTTGAAGACCGGCGAATGGTGGGCCGGTCGCTCGGGGTTGATCACGCTATTCGGTGTCAACTTCGCGCATCCCGAGGCACTCGCCCTCCTGTTGCTGGTGGGCGCATGGCTCTGGTGGAGCCGGCGAGAAGCGGCACGTCAACGCACCATTCCGTTTTCTCGCGCCGATGTGCTGGCAAGTGGTCCGCGCCCCAGGATCTCCTGGGTGCACTGGTTGCCGTGGCTGCGAGCGCTCGCGCTCGTGGGCGTCATCGTCGCCATCGCGCAGCCGCGTTCCGGCGCGCGCGCGGAGCGCGTCAACAGCGACGGTATCGATATCGCGCTGGTTGTCGACATCTCGAGCTCGATGCTCGCCGAAGACTTCCAGCCGCAGAATCGCATGGAAGTGGCCAAAGACAAGGTCAAGCGATTTGTCCTTGGCAGAAAGAGCGATCGCGTTGGGCTCGTCGCCTTCTCCGGCGAAGCGCTCACGCAGGTTCCGCTCACTACCGACTATCCGGTGGTGCTTGCGGCGATCGACAATCTCGCGGTCGGTCAGCTCGAAGACGGCACGGCGATTGGAACCGCGATCGCCACCGCCGCGAACCGTCTGCGCAATTCGCCGGGACGCTCGCGCGTGATGGTACTGCTGACCGATGGAGAGAACAATCGCGGTGCGATCGATCCGCGCACCGCGGCGCAGGCGGCAGGTACCTTCGGCATTCGCATCTACTCGATCGGTGTGGGTACCGAAGGGATGGCGTCTGTACCAGTCGGACGCGGACTGTTTGGCCTCCGCTACGAAAGCCGTCCGGTGAAGATCGACGAACCGCTGCTCACCGAAATCGCGAACACGACCGGCGGGCGGTATTTCCGGGCGCGCGATGCCGCTGCCTTGCAAGCGATCTACGAGCAGATCGATCAGCTCGAGCGCTCCGCGGTCGAAGCGAAGGCGTTCATTCGGTACACCGAGCGATTCCGTTGGCCGTTGGTGTTTGGCCTCGTCGCATTGATGAGCGAACTCTGGCTCCGCGCGCGTCGCGGACTGTTGCCGTGAGCCGGTAGCGCCCATGAATCTCACGCTGCCAAACCTTCCGCCGCTGGTTTTCGATGCGCCGTGGCTGCTTCTCACCGCGGTGCTCTTGCCGCTGATCGTGTGGGCGTTGCGTCGTGAGCAAACCCGCCAGCGTGCCGCGCGCCTGGCACGCTTCGCGGATGCGCAGGCACTCTCGCGACTGGTGGTTCACGAGTCAAAGCCCGAACGGGCACGCACTCGGCGCCTCGTGTTGGCGGCACTGCTTTGCGGCCTCGCACTGAGCGGACCGCGCTGGGGGCTTGCACGCGGACCCATGAGTTCGCGCGGAATCGATATGGCCATCGCTATCGATGCGTCGCTCTCGATGATGGCGCCCGATGAACGGCCGTCGCGCCTCGAGCGCGTCAAGCAGGAAGTCCGTCGCCTGCGCGCGATGTCGCAGGCTGATCGCGTCGCCCTGATCGCGTTCGCCGGCCGCAGCTACATCCTCACGCCGCTCACCAGCGATGACGGCGCGCTCGAACTCTTTCTCGACAACCTGGATCCATCGGTTGTTGGGCAGGCGGGGAGTGCGATTTCGCGGGCAATTCGTCAGGGCACCGAGTTGCTCCTCGCCAGCGACGGCAGCGCCGATCGCGCGCTCGTTGTCTTGAGCGACGGCGAATCGTTCGAATCGCCAGAAGACATCACCGCGGCGGCAACCGAAGCCGGTGAAAAGGGCATCAGCCTGGTCACCGTGGGCTTCGGTACGACACAGGGATCCACAATTCCGATTCGCGACGGATCGGTCGTGCGTCAGAAGGAAGACGAGAACGGAAACACCGTCATCACGAAGTATTCGCCCGATCTGCTCGAGCAAGCGGCCAAGGCGGCGAAGGGCACGTTCATTTCGGCTGAAGCCTCCGACAAGGCCTCGCGCATTCGCGGCGCGTTGCGCTCGCTGCGCACCGCACGACGCCAGGTGGACACGCGCGAAGATCACGTACCGCGATTCCTGTGGCTGCTGGTGCCGGCGCTGCTGCTCCTCGCCATCGACAGTTGGGTGCTCGTGCGCCGGCGTCGCGGTGGCGGCGCATCGCGCACCGCATCGCGCACCGCATCGCGCACCGCCTCGCGCACTGCGGCGCGAGGCGTGGTGGCTGCCGCTGCGATACCGATTGCGCTGTCATCCTGTTCGCAGCCGCCCGACCCGGCGGTGCTCTTCGCGCAGGGCAGGGTGAAGGAGGCGATCGCCGCCTATCGCGACCTGGTGGCGAAGGGTGATACGTCGTCACGCACGATGTACAACCTTGGCAGCGCGTTGATCGGCAGTGACTCGCTGAGCGAGGCGTCCGAGCGGCTCGAGACCGTACGGAAGAGCAGCGACGGCGAAGTGCAGTTCCGCGCGCGCTTCAACGCGGGACTTGCGGATTTGCTCATGGGGCGCACGCCAAACAACGAGCAGTCGGAAGCACAGCTTGCCGCAGCTCGAGCGGCCTATCGCGATCTCCTGACGGATCGCCCGGGACACGAAGACGCGAAGTGGAACTACGAACTCGCGCTCCGTAAAACGCCCCCGCCGCAGGGTGGTGGTGGTGGCGGCGGCGGTGG
>CBHWDN010000037.1:0-38003 GCA_966112585.1 uncultured Gemmatimonadaceae bacterium | reverse complement strand
TTTCATCACGTGGTCGAGGGCGTTGCCCTCGAGGGGGGGGCGCGCCGGGTTGCCCCCGCCCCGGGAACCACCCCCCCCCGGGGCGGGTGGTTTCCCCAACCACCCCCGCGTTGGCCGCTTTGGTATGCCCACCCCAAGCCCGTGCCCCAAGAGCGTTGGCGCGAAAACGTGCTGTTCGTGGCGTGTCTGAAGACGGCGCCACAGTTTCTCCTATGCCCGACTTCCTGCGAACCCCCGCGTCACGCGCCTTTGGGCGTGGCGACCACTTGCTCGCACTGCTGCTTCTGCTGACAGCGCCCGTCCGGCCGATGGTTGCTCAGGACGCGCAGTACATGCCGCCGAAGGGGTGGCAGTCCACCCCGGCACGATTTGCGTGCCAAAAATCGGAAACGGATCGCCTGATCACCATGCGCGATGGCAAGCGGATGGCGACTGACATCTATCGACCTGTTCAGGGCGGCGCACCGATCGCTGAGCGTCTTCCGGTGCTGCTCAATCGCACGCCGTACAACAAGGAATCACTCACGCTTCAGGCCACGTTCTACTGCGAACGCGGTTATGTGGTCGCGCTGCAGGACACGCGCGGTCGCTACAAGTCGGAGGGCGAGTTCAGCAAGGTCCAGCCGATCGATGCCACCGATGGTTTCGATACGATCGAGTGGCTGGCGAGGCAGCCCTATGCGAACGGCAAGGTGGGAATGTTCGGCACGTCGTTCGCCGCACACGAGGAAGCCGGTGCGGCGCAGTACAAACCGCCAGCACTCGCGTCGCTGCTGATCAACATGGGTGGCATGTCGAACGGGTGGGATCACGGCGTTCGCTATCGCGGCACGTACGAAATGGGTCGTCAACTCACCTGGGCGTGGAGCCAGCTACTTGCCGATGCACGATCGCCCGATGTGAAGGCGTTGCTCACCAGGGAGAAGGTCGAGGACTACTACGGCGTGCAACCGTTTCGCCGCGGACTCAATCCGTTGTCGGTCGCGCCGCAGTACGAGGCGTGGTATCTCGACTTCTTTGAGCACGCGAACTACGACGCCTTCTGGAAGGATCCGATGCTCGCGTGGAACGAGCATTATCCGGAAACGGCGGACATCCCAATGCTGCACGTGGGCGGATGGTATGACATCTTCCTCGCCGGCACGTTCGAGAATTTCTCATCGCTGCGCGCGATCAAGAAGACGCCGCAGCGCATTCTTGTTGGGCCGTGGACGCATCACGGCAACACGCGAGCGTACGCGGGCGACGTGGCCTTTGGCGATAGCGCCGCGATTCCCGACTTCGAAGCCGACTACACCGTCCGCTGGTTCGACTACACGCTCAAGGATACCAAGGGCGGTGCGCGCGACGATGCCGCGGTGCGCCTCTTCGTGATGGGCACCGGAGACGGGCACAAGGACGCGAACGGCCGACTCTTTCATGGCGGCTATTGGCGAGATGCACAGGCGTGGCCGCTCACCGGCACGCGCTTTCAGCCCTGGTACTTCCACGCTGACGGCACGCTCTCCACCAAGAAGCCCACCGCCGCGAAGTCGCAAACGACCTACACTTTCGATCCGAATCATCCGGTGCCGACGATCGGCGGAGGCTCGTCGGCGCGCCTGAAAGACGGTGCTTACAATCAGCGTGAAGACGTGCGATTCCCGCCCTCGCAGGCGCCCTGGTTGCCGCTCCGCACCCGCTCGGATGTGGTGGTCTTTCAGACGGAGCCGCTCGCCGAGGACATGACCATCATCGGCCCGATCACGGTAACGCTTTATGCGTCGGCGAGTACGGTCGACGCCGACTTCACCGCCAAACTGGTCGATGTCTATCCATCGAGCCTGGATTGGCCGGGCGGATTCGATCTCAATCTCACCGACGCCATCATTCGCGGGCGTTATCGCACTACACGGGATCACGAGGTGCTGCTCACGCCGGGGAAGATCTACGACTTCACGATCAAGCCATTCCCCACCGCCAATGTGTTCAAGAAGGGACATCGCATTCGCGTGGATATCTCGAGCAGCAACTTCCCGCGTTTTGATGTCAATCCAAACACCGGTGAGCCACTGGGCAAGAATCGGCGCATGATTCCGACGAACATTGCGGTGCAGCATTCGGCGATGTATCCGTCGCACATTGTGCTGCCGTTGGCGCCGGCGCGGTAAACGATGCTGACACTGCTGGCGTACGGGTTGGTCGTCACGTTCATGACGCTGATCATGACGCGACGACTTTCTCCGCTCACGGCGCTGATCGTAGTGCCAGTCCTCTTTGGACTGGCGGGCGGCTTTGGCTCACAGCTCGGCGAGATGATGATCGCCGGCGTGACGAAGCTCGCACCGACCGGCGTAATGCTGATGTTCGCGATTCTCTTCTTCGCGATCATGCTCGACGCGGGGCTATTTGAGCCGTTCGTCAGACGCCTCGTCGCGATCGTGCACGGCGACCCAGTGAAAGTGGTGGTTGGGTCGGCGGTGCTGGCGCTGCTGGTCTCGCTCGATGGCGACGGCTCGACGACCTACATGATCACCACCGCGGCAATGGTGCCGCTCTACCGCTCATTGCGGTTGCGCCCGGCGATTCTCGCCTGCGTGGCGATGCTGTCGAGTGGCGTAATGAACTTGCTGCCGTGGGGAGGGCCCACCGCGCGAGCCGCGAGCGCGCTGGCGCTCGATGTCGGCGATGTATTTCAGCCGATGATTCCGGCGATGGCAATCGGTGTCGCCGGCATTCTCTTCATCGCCTATCGGCTCGGCATCGCCGAACGCAAGCGACTCGCCACGCACATCGAGTTGCCGGCTGAGGACACCGACGAGAGTGGACTCGCGATGGACGACGAAGACCTGACGCATCGTCGGCCCGATCGGCTGTGGATCAACGCGGCACTTACGACGGTGCTACTCGTCGCGCTGGTGATGGCGTGGCTGCCGCTCCCCGTGCTCTTCATGCTCGGCTTCGCGATCGCGCTGTTGCTCAACTATCCGTCGCTCGTGGAACAGAAGGCGCTGCTCACACGCCATGCGGCGAATGTCCTGGCCGTGGTCGGACTCATTTTCGCCGCGGGTGTCTTCACCGGAATCTTGAGCGGTACGAAGATGGTCGACGCGATCGCTGAAAGCGTGGTACATCTGGTTCCACCCGCTCTTGGACCATACCTCGCCGTGGTGACGGGCGTGTTGAGCATTCCGTTCACCTTCTTCATTTCGAACGACGCCTTTTACTTCGGCGTGCTGCCTGTTTTAGCCAAGGCCGGTGCCCCGTACGGCATCACGGCGGCGGAGATGGCGCGGGCCTCGCTGATCGGACAGCCGGTGCACCTCTTGAGTCCACTCGTGCCGTCAACCTTTTTGCTGGTCGGCTTGGTGGGGATCGATCTGGATCAGCACTCGCGCTTTACGCTCAAGTTCGCGCTTGTCGTGTCGCTGGTGCTGCTGGTGGCGGTGCTGGTGATGGGAATCGCGCCGATTTTCGGGCGAGTGTGAGTCAGTTCGGCGAGATGAATTTCACTGATTCACCTGCTGGATTACGCCGATAACGGACACTGCATGCGCGGATGGCCGCGGATTACGCGGATTGACGCGGATCAAACAATAGGGGCGAACGGATCGATTCAGAAAAATCCGCGAGATCCGCGAAATCCGCGTATGCTGTGTCTTTTATCCGCGATAATCCGCGCATAATCCGCGCGAGATCCGCGAGATCCCGACTAGAGGCCGACGATGCGCTGGATGATTTGAATCGCGCGCTGAGTTGCGCCGAGCTCTGATTCGACGAGTGCGAGACCGAGAGCGCCGGCTGCTCGTCGCGAAGATGCGGACCCAAGCCATTCAGTCATGCCGTCCGCCAGCGCACTCGTATCCGCGCATGCGCGCGCCGCCTGCGCCTTGAGCAGCAGACCCGCCTCGCGGCTCATGTCATGTCCCGGACCAAAAAGTACGGGCACGCCGAAAGCCGCTGGCTCGATCACGGAATGCAAGCCCGCTGCGTGGAATCCTCCGCCAACAAAGGCGGCGTCAGCCAGCGAGTACAGATCGCCGAGCACACCCATACGATCGACCAACACCACATCGGCAGTATCGACGTCGCCAGCGTGTTCGACGGTGGTGAGTCGCGATAGCGAAAAGCCCTGAGCGGAAGCCCACGCGGCGATTGGCGCGCAGTGCGCCTCGGTGGGTTCATGCGGCGCAATGATCAGCCGCGCATCCGGAACGCGCTCACGGAATGCGCGCCAAGCCGGAAGCAGCACCGCTTCATCAGCGGGCCAAGTGGATCCTGCCACGAGTGTCGGGCGCGACGACGCCAGCAGCGACAATGGTTTTGTCGTACGATCGACGCGCGCGGCGCGCTCGTTCACCTGATCGAAGCGAGTGTCGCCCATAACCTCGATGACGGAGCTCTGCACGCCGAGATCCATCAGGCGCTGCGCATGAGCCACGTCAATCGCTCCGACGGCGCTGAGCTCGGCGTACGCATCGTGCAGCAGCATCTGCGACCAGGCGCTGCGCCGGCCGGAGCCTTCGCTCAGCGTCGCACTGAGGAGTGCGACCGGCACACCACGAAGCGCTGCGCGCTCCACCAGCACCGGCCACACATCCAGCTTGACGAATACCAACGCCGAAGGCTTGAGCGCATCCAGCAATCGGTCGGCCGCGTCGTCGGTATCGAAGGGCAGATAGCCCGTGACATCGGCCTTGATCGACGCTGCAAATCGCTCGGCGCTTGGCGAGTAGAACGAATACGCCTGCTGCACCTCTGGGTGCGCCGTTCGCAGCGCGTGCGCGATTGGGCGCGCCTGCAGCCCCTCGCCAACCGAGGGCGCATGAAACCACACCAGCGGCGCGCCAGCGTCGCGCACCGCGGCCGCACTACGCTCCCACTGCGACAGCAATCCGCGCCGCGCGCGCAATGAGCGCGCGACCTTGTTCTCCGATTCCGGCGCGAGCCAGCTCGCCGCTCGCGCGGCAGCCATCCCCCCCGCGTAAGCGAGGCGGACGAGGGAGTTCAGGGCTACTTCCTCTTGGAGCGCACAATCAGCGCCGTATCAATCGCCTTACGGAAATCGGCGTACGGCAGTGCGCCCTGTACCAGGAAGTCGCCAATGATGAACGACGGGGTGCTCTGCACACCCGACTGCGTCGCCTGTGCGATGTCGTTGTTCACGAGTGCGCGCACCGCGCCACCCTTTCGGCAGGCCACAAAGGCGGTCTCGTTGAGTCCGACCTGCTTTGCCGATTTCGCCAGCAACGGCTCGATATCGTTCATCGCGCCAACCGTGGGCTGCGCGGCGAAGAGCAGTTCGCCGTACTGCCAGAACTTCCCCTGCGCGCTCGCGCACATCGCCGCTTCCGCTTCGGCGCGCGCGTGCTTGTGTATCGAGGACAACGGCAGGTGCAGGTACGCAAAGCGAATCTTCCCGGTCGAGATGTATTCCTTTTCGACCTTCTTCATCGACGAATCGTGCCACTGTTTGCAGTACGGGCACTGAAAGTCGCTGATCATCACGACCCACATCGCCGAATCCGGACCCTGGACTCGGCCACGATCGGCGCGCGCCACGGTGGCGGAATCGATCGCCGTGTCCTGCTTGGGCGCGGTGGGCATTGGCACGACACTCGCTACCACCGGAGCCTTGGTAGTGTCGCTGGCGGCGGTCGCTGAAGTCGCCGGCTTGTTCGCGCTCTCACCCGTTCCCTTGCAGGCCGCACCGACTACTGATGCCAGCAAGACCACAGCAAGAAGTCCGGCACGAGTCGCCCCGCGACGTGTAAACGATACGGGGGACTGCGAACGAGGCGATGGACGGAACATAGGAGCGTTGGCTGATGTCGAGGCGCACGCGCGCAATACTGAAAGAAGCGCTCCCCGCACCGAGAAAGCGAGGTGAACGCTGGAAATACCCCGCAACTCGCGACTTGGCCTCAACTTGCGCGTTCTGACACAAACTCCTGCACACGCCCGTAATGTCCATATCTTCCATGCGTGCCAATTCCTGTGGGTAACCTGACAGTGGCCAAGCGCGCGCCGTTCGCGCGCCACGGTTTGTGGGTGCGACTGATTGTTGCCGTCGTGGCGTGCATTTTCGCCGTACGGCCGATCTCCGCCGGCGCGCAGGGCGCGGTGGCGCTACAGCAGCCGGTCGGATACGTCAACGACTTCGCGAATGTCCTGGCGCCGGAAGCCGCGGCGCGCATTCGCACGCTCGCCGAGCAGGTGCATGCGACCACGCGAGGCGACATGGTGGTCGTCACGATGGCCGACCTGGCCGGTCGACCGGTTGAAGAGGTGTCGCTGCGGCTGGGGCGCGAGTGGAAGGTCGGCGCTGATGCCGCGGTTGGCGATCAGGCGCGCAACGCGGGCGTCGTCATCCTGCTGGTGCCGAAGGAAACGTCGACCGATGGTCGGGGGCACTGCCGCATTGAAACGGGTCAGGGCGCCGAAGGCTTCATCACGGACGCCACCTCCGGCGCAATCTGTCGCGCCGCCACACCGCTCTTTCAGGCGCGCCAGTACTCGGCTGCGCTCGTACAGATCTCTGAACAAGTCGCAGCGCGCTACGCGCAGTCGTTCGGTGTCACGCTTGATGGCGCGCCGCTTTCGCAATCGCAGTCGCGCCAACGGGAAAGCGTGCCGCCGACGCGGATTCCGTGGGCGCTGATCTTCTTTGTGCTGTTCATTCTCATCAGCTCGATGTCGCGCCGTGGACGACGCAGCGGCTGCGTGGGCTGCATTCCCATTCCGATCGGTGGTCCGACCATAGGCGGCGGCAATTGGTCGGGCGGCAGCAGCGGATGGAGTGGTGGCGGCTTTGGCGGTTCGAGTGGTGGCTTCGGTGGCTTTGGTGGCGGCGGTGGCTTCAGCGGAGGTGGCGGTGGCTCTGACTGGTAAAGGCAGTGCGATGACGCTCGACGAGCTCGTGAGCCAACTCAAGGGCGTGCATGGCGCGCAGCTCGACGCCGTCGTGCTCTACGGGTCGGCGGCGCGCGGTGAAGACGTGCGCGGACAGTCGGATCTCAACGTGATGGTGTTGGTGCAGTCGCTGAGCATCGACACACTGCGCGCACTTGGTCAGACCATGCGCGCCTGGCAGGAGGCGGGACATCCCGCGGTGTTGACGTTCACTTCCGCCGAATGGCGCACGAGCGCGGACATCTTCCCGATGGAATACGCCGATATTCTGGAGCAGCACAAAGTGCTGGTGGGTTTGCTCCCGCTCAACGACATGCAGGTGTCGCTGGCGGACCTGCGGCTGCAGGTCGAGCAGGAAGCGATGGGCAAGCTGCTGCGGTTGCGTCGGAGCATCATGCTGGCGGGCACCGATCACACGCGTCAGCTCGAGTTGCTGCGTGCCAGCTTCAGCACGCTGCTGGTGATTTTCCGTGCGGTATTGCGACTGCACGGTGAGGTGCCATCGCGCGATAGCGATGAGGTGTTGCGTGCGGTGTCATCGCATGCGGGCTTCGAGTTGGCACCGTTTGCGAAGGTCGCGGAGCTTCGGCGCGGGGCGGCACTGAGTGCCGCCGAAACTGAGGCCGCACTCGCGGGTGTGCTCGCGGGTATGACTACACTGGTTGCGTATCTCGATCGTTTTGCGCCGTCCGTTCCGGCGACATCCGTCGTTTTTCCCCCGGCCCAGTCCTGAGGAGGACATCGCCATGCCGAGCCGTTTTTCCACTGTCCGTCGTCGTACCGCCCCGTTGTGGCTTGCTCTGCCACTCGCGCTCGGTGCGTGCGGGTACAACTCCATTCAGACGTACGACGAGCAGGCGCAGCAGGCGAAGCAGAACATCGATGCGCAGTTGCAGCGGCGTGCGGACCTGATTCCCAACCTGGTGAACACCGTCAAGGGCTTTGCGGCGCAAGAAGAGCGCGTGCTCACAGAAGTGACGCAGGCGCGGGCTGGCCTGGTGGGTGCGTTGCAGCGTCCGGGCGGTTCCGATCCGACCGAACTCGCGAACGCGAATCAGAACCTGACCGGTGCGCTTGGTCGCATGAACGTCGTGATCGAAGCGTATCCGCAACTCAAGTCGAACGAAAACTTCCTCAAGCTGCAGGACGAGCTGACCGGTACGGAAAATCGCATCGCGGTATCGCGCACCGATTACAACGGCGCGGTGCGGCAGTACAACGAGTACATCCGCAAGTTTCCGCAGGTGCTCACTGCGAAGGCCACGGGCGCCAAGCCGCGCACCTACTTCGAAGTCACCGACGCGGCATCACGCGCCGCGCCAACGGTGAACTTCGACAAGAAGTAAGCGGGCCTCAGGAAGCTGGCTTTTCGGTGACGGGGCGGGGGAACAATCCCTCGCCCTTTGTCACATGCCAACCGGTCGGATCGATCGAGTCGAGCGATGCGAAGGGCAATGCGCCGGCAGTGCCGGGCGCACCAAGCTGCGTCCACACCGCTTCGACCTTGTTGGGCATGAATGGCGCGAGCAACACGGTTTGCTTTGCAATGCGACGAATGAGCGACGCCAGGATCGTCGCCAACTCCGCGCGACGTTCCGGATCCTTCGCCACCGCCCACGGCGCGGTCGCCGCGGTGTACTCGTTCGCACGCTGGGTCATGCGATAGACCGACGTGAGTCCATCGTGCAGCAGGAAGCCACGCTCCCCGTGCATCGCGGCATGATACGCGGCGACATCGGCATCGTCGTCGCGTTCTTCGCCGGGCCTGGACGCGGCCGGTACGACGCCATCGAAGTACTTCTCGACCATCGCAATCGCGCGACTCGCGAGGTTGCCATAGGCGTTGGCAAGATCGCTGGTGTAGCGCTCTTCAAAGCGCTCCCATGAGAAGTTGCCGTCGCCATCGAATGGCACTTCACGAAGCAGCACATAGCGGAACGCATCGGCGCCAAAGCGATCGATCGCTTCGTTCAGGTCGAGCTTGACGCCCGCACTCTTGGAGAAGCGTTCGCCACCCAACTGCACAAAGCCGTGCGCCCACACCTGCTTGGGCAGCGGCAACTCCGCAGCCTTGAGCATCGCGGGCCAGATCACGACGTGAAAGCGCGTGATGTCCTTGCCCACGATGTGCAGGTCGGCCGGCCACCGATTCTCATACCCCGCGTCGGGGAAGCCGGTGGCCGTGAGGTAGTTCGGAAGCGCATCGAACCAGACATACGTCCCCTGCGTTTCGCCATTCGACAACGCGACGGGAAACGGCACCGCCCAATCGAGACGCGCACGCGAAGCGGAAATGTCCTCGAGCCCCTGCGCGAGCAGCCCGAGGATTTCGTTGCGACGACTTTCCGGCTCGATGTACGACGGATTGGTACTCAGCAGATCCTGGAGAAAGCCCTGATACTTCGACAGACGGAAGAACCAGTTTCGCTCCTCGACTTCCTCGAGTGTGCGCGTCGGATGCAGCACGCACTTCCCGTCGACGATATCCGCGTCCTGCTTGAACGCTTCGCAGCCGACACAGTACATGCCGGTATACGAGCGCTCATAGAAGTCATCGGGATTGTGCAGAAAAATGCGACGAATGAGCTCTTGCACACCGGCCTTGTGGTGCGCCTCGGTCGTGCGAATGAACTGATCGTTCGCGATGCACAACTTCGTCCACGTCGCCTGAAAACGCGCCGCGATCGTATCCGTGAACGCCTGCGGCGCGACGCCGTCCTTCGCTGCCGTCTGCTGCACCTTCTGCCCATGCTCGTCCATGCCGATCAGCAGATGGACATCATCGCCGCACTGTCGGCGATAGCGGGCAATCACATCGGCGCCAATCTTTTCGAAGGCATGGCCGATGTGCGGATCGCCGTTGGCGTAATCGATGGCGGTGGTGAGGTAGAAGCTGGACATGCTGAAATGTAGAGTATGCTGCAGAAAATGTGGTGTCGGCCAACGAGAACTGAGAACTCAGCCCTGAGCGCAGCGACATGAGCAAAGAGCGATGAGCAGTGAGGCAATCTCACGACTCATCGCTCACAGCTGAGCTCTCAATGCTCGGTTCTCAGCTCTCGCTGGCCTATTCGCGCGCGTCTTCCTCATCTTCTCCATCGTCGATCGGCTCGGATTCCACCGCGTCTCCTTCCGCACGCCGCCGCTCTTCGGCCGCGCGCAGTCGCCGCCCTCCGCGCCGCCCGCGCCGCCGCTTGCGACGCGGCGCTCCATCGGCGGCGCTCGCCTCCGCGGCGTTCGCATCCTCGGCGTTCACGACGGCGTCCACCGACGCAGCCGCCGCTACCGGCGTTTCCGGCGCAACATCCGCAGCGCGCACAACGGCAAACTCCTCCGTCATCCCGCTCACCATCAGGTCGTCGACGGCCGGCCCGGTGCGCGGCGCAACCGGTTCGTCCGATTCCGTGATCGCCTGCTGCAGCGAAAACGTTTCGAACTCCATCGTGTCGAGCATCGACGCGACCGATGTTTCGATCGTCGCCGTCGCGCTGGCAGTGGGCACCGCGTACTCCGCGGTCGCGCCCATTGCGGCGGCATCGAAGCCCTCGGTTTCGGCCTTGAGGTCGGCGAGTGCCACCACGCGTGTGTCGCCATCGCTGCTGCGCAGCGTCACGCGCTCATGGAAGATGTCGCAGGTGAGCACCTTCTCTTCACCCTTGGACGTCTGCAGGATCTTCCCTTCCTTCGGGAAGCGCCGGCGGCTCAGAACATAGAACTCGTGCTCGTATCGCAGGCAGCACATCAGGCGCCCGCAGGCACCGGAGATCTGCTGCGGATTGAGCGACAACTTCTGGTCTTTCGCGACACCAAGATTGACTGGGCGCAAATCGGGAAGCCAACTCGACGAGCAGTATTCTCGTCCGCAGCGACCCACGCCCGATAGGCGCTTCGCTTCATCGCGCACACCGATCTGCTTGAGTTCGATGCGCGTGCGAAACAGCGAGGCGAGATCGCGTACGAGTCCACGAAAGTCCACGCGCTTCTCAGCCGTGAAGTAGATCGTGAGCTTGCGTCGATCCCACTGCCACTCGGCGTCGGTCAGCTTCATCACGAGATGATTCGCCTTGACGCGTTCCATGGACTGACGGCGCGCGCTCTCGTTTTCGGCGGTCAACTCGCGATCGGCGGCCTCGTCTTCCTTGGTGGCCAAACGCAGCGCCGCGCGCGGCGGTGGCGTTGTGCCACACCCATGCGCGCAGCCATTGCACCGCACTTCGGCCAACTCGCCGGTGCTGTGCACTCGCCCGAAGTCTTCTCCACGGTCGGCTTCAACGATGACACCCGCGCGCAACGGCGGCGGTGCGTCACCTTCCCACGAGAAGAACTCCTTGCGATTGCCGCGGAACGCGACTTCGATGAGATGCGCCACGGCGGTCGACCCTACTCGGAGAACTGACCCATACGCAGGAACTTCTCGCGTCGGCGTCGCACGAGCTTATCGGGCTTGAGTCGACGCAATTCTTCGAGATTGCGGGTCAGTGCGTCCTTGAGCGACGCCGCCGTCGCCACGTGATCGGCATGTGCACCGCCGACGGGCTCGGGAATCACTTCGTCGACCACACGCAGTTCAACGAGATCGGCGGCGGTTACGCGCAACGCCTGCGCCGCCTTCTCGCGCATCTCCGGACTCTTGCCGTCCTTCCAGAGAATCGCCGCGCAGCCTTCCACCGAAATCGTGGAGTACACCGAGTTCTCGAACATGAGCACACGATCGGCCACACCCAGCGCGAGCGCACCACCCGAGCCGCCTTCGCCGATCACCGTGGCGATGATCGGTACCTGCAGCTGGCTCATCTCGAGCAGGTTGCGCGCAATCGCTTCGCTCTGGCCACGCTCCTCCGCGCCAAGCCCCGGCCAGGCACCCGGCGTATCGATGAACGTGACAACGGGCACCTGAAACTTCTCGGCGAGCTTCATCAGACGGAGCGCCTTGCGGTAGCCCTCCGGGTGCGGCATGCCGAAGTTGCGCTTGAGATTTTCCTTCGTATCGCGACCACGCTCGTGCCCAATGAGCATGACGGTCTCGCCGTCGAGACGCGCCCAACCGGCCATGATCGCGGCATCCTCACGGAACAGGCGATCACCGTGCAGCTCGATGAAATCGGTGAAGGCCAGCCTGATGTAGTCCGAGGTGAAGGGACGACGGGAGATACGGGCGACCTGCACGCGCTGCAGCGGCGTGAGGTTCTGATAGATCTGGACGCGCAGTTCGCCAAGCTTCTTTTGCAGCGGAGCAAGTTCCGCATCGACGCTAAGCGAACGATCGGACGCGAGTCGCTTGAGCTCCTCGATCTGCTTTTCGAGTTCCGCGAGCGGACGCTCGAACTCGAGAGTCGGGGCAGCAGCCATAACGATCCTGGAAAGAGGACGCGGCGCTCGTCAGCCACCGGTGCGCACAAGTCGCACACGGTCGGCGCCAAGCAGCGCGCGAAGATCCGAAAGAATGGCGGGGGATGCAGTCACGGTGAGCGACTTCGAACGGAACCGGATCGTCCGGCCGCCCTCGTCTTTCCAACGCAACTCCAGTGGGGCGGAGCCTTCATGCGCCTCCACCTTGGCCCGCACATCGTCCATCACCGCCGGCGGCAGGTCGAAGCTCCGATCGAGCTCGATTGCCACCGCCAACTCACCGCTGGCCCGCACTTCAGCGAAGCGCGTGACCGTATCCACGATGAAGGTGGCGTTTTCGACGTCCTGGTCCTTTCGCGAATAGCCGCCCTTGAGGAGCAACGGCACATCCGGCCGGATGCGTTCGGCAATGACACCCCACGCCTCCGGAAAGACCAGTACTTCGGAAGATCCGGAAAAATCCTCCACTGTCAACCGGGCGAACTCGGCGCCCGACCGCTTCGAGATCTGTTTGCGGATGGCCGTCACGACGACACCGATGGTCACCTGCTCGAGCTGCCAGGTGCCCAGCTGCGATACCGTATGGCTCGCGAACAGTTCGCATTCTGTTCGGTACGGCTCCAGCGGATGGCCACTGATATAGAAGCCGAGGAGCTCCTTTTCGCGCTGGAGTCGATCGCTTTCGGTCCAGGGCGGAATGTTCGGCAGCGTTGGCGCCGAGGAGCTTTTGACCGGCGACG
Organism: uncultured Gemmatimonadaceae bacterium; assembly: GCA_966112585.1. Classification (GTDB taxonomy): domain Bacteria; phylum Gemmatimonadota; class Gemmatimonadetes; order Gemmatimonadales; family Gemmatimonadaceae; genus Gemmatimonas. Next base: position 25,023 of record CBHWDN010000037.1, on the reverse strand, counting down.
CGCTGTCGGGCGAATCGCCAAGCAGGTCGACAAAGAGCGACACCTGTCCCTTGGCCGCTTCCTCCTGCTGCAAGGACGCTTCGCTCATGGCCGCGTCGAGCGCCGCAATGAGCTGGGCACGATGTCCACCCAGCGCATCGCAGGCACCGGCGGCAATCAACGCTTCAAAGACGCGCTTGTTGAATACCCGGAGGTCAACACGCGTGCAGAGGTCGTACAACGAGGTGAACGGCCCCGCTTCTCGTGCTTCGATCAGCGTGTCGATCGCGCCGCGACCGACGTTGCGGATGGCGCCCAAGCCAAAGCGAATGCGCTTGTCGCCCACCACCGTGAAGCGCCACCCCGATTCGTTCACATCGGGTGCGAGCACCTCGAGCCCCATTTCGCGGGCTTCGGCGATGTACTTGATGATTTCTTCTGTCTTTCCGATGTTCGACGACAGCAACGCCGCCATGAACTCAGCGGGGTAGTGCGTCTTGAGGAAGGCGGTGTGGTATGCAACGACGGAGTAGGCAACCGAGTGTGACTTGTTGAAGCCGTAGCGTCCGAACGTTTCAATCTGGCCGGCAAGTTCCTCGATGATCTTCTTGTCGTATCCGCGCGCGATCGACTTCTCGGAGAACTTGCCGATTTCCTTCTTGATGAGCTCTGCGTCCTTCTTGCCGACAGCCTTTCTGAGCACGTCGGCTTCCGCCAGCGAAATGCCCGCGAGCACCTGGGCAATACGCATCACCTGTTCCTGATAGGTGATGACGCCGTAGGTGTTGGAGAGGATCGGCTCGAGCTCCGGCAACGCATACACCGTGGGCTCTTCGCCCCGCTTACGCTTGATGTAGACGTTGTGCATGCCCGCATCGAGCGGACCCGGACGCAATAGCGCGTTCGATGCGACCAAGTCGTCGAATCGGTCGCAGCGCATGCGCTTGAGCACGTCGGTCGCCAGCGGGCTTTCGAACTGGAATACACCACCAGTGCGTCCGGCGCGCAGCACTTCGTAGGTCTTCGTGTCGGTGAATCCGCGCTCCTCGAGCACCACGTCCACACCACTCCGGGCCTTGATGGCCTTGAGTGTGTCGGTGATGACGGTGAGCGTGGTGAGCCCGAGGAAGTCCATCTTGAGCATGCCGGCCTTCTCGAGCGCCGTCATGTCGTACTGCGTGACGATGACCCGTTCGTCGCCGTCGGAGCCGGCGCCCTTCGACGCCTGCGTGCAGATCGGCACGAACTCATCGAGCGGCCCCGGCGCGATCACGACACCGGCCGCGTGCACGCCCGTGTGACGCGACAGCCCTTCGAGTCGTACCGCGAAATCGAGCAGCTGCTTGTAGCGCTGGTCGCTCTGATAGAACTGCTTGACCTCAGGAACCTGCTCGATCGCCTCCTTGACGGTGAGCGAGAAGTTCGGCGCATTCGGGATGAGCTTCGCGAGCGCATCCGTTTCCGTTGGCGTGAAGCCAAGCGTGCGACCGACATCCTTGATGGCGGCGCGCGACTTCATCGTTCCGAAGGTGACGATCTGGCCGACGCTGTCCTTGCCGTACTTCTGGCGAACGTATTCGATCACTTCACCGCGACGTTCGAAACAGAAGTCGACGTCGACGTCAGGCATCGAGACGCGCTCTGGATTCAGAAAGCGTTCGAAGAGCAGGTCGAACTCGAGTGGGCAAACATCGGTAATGCCCAGTGAATACGCCACCAGCGAGCCGGCGGCCGATCCACGACCGGGGCCAACGGGAATGCCACGATCGCGCGCCGCCTTGATGAAGTCGGCGGTGATGAGGAAGTAGCCGGCGTAACCCGTCTTGGTGATGACACCCAGTTCGTAGTCGAGTCGCTCGCGCACTTCATCGCGGAACGGATCGCCGTACCGCTTCTTCGCGCCGTCCGTCGCGAGTTGCACGAGCAGGTCGTTCTCCGTTGCCACGCCTTCGGGCAACGGGAACGACGGCACGTAGTACTTCTTCGCGAACTGCACATCCACCGCATCGGCGATGGCGAGCGTGTTCGTGAGTACGTCCTCGCGGCCGGGGAAGAACGGGCGGATCTCGTCGGCACTCTTGAAGTAGAGGCCGTCGTCATACTGCATCCGATCCTTGTCGTTCCGGTCTTTTCCGAGTCCGATGCAGAGCAGCACGTCGTGCGCTTCATGATCATCGTGGCTCAGGAAGTGCGCATCGTTCGTCGCCACCACCGGCAGGCCAAGATCGTCGGCGAGTGACAGTACCTTGGCGTTGAGCGTGGCCTGCCCTTCGCTGCGATGCGCCTGCACTTCGAGGTAATAACGATCCTTGAAGAGTTCGGCGTACCAGGCGGCCGCCTCGCGCGCCTCGGCGATGCGGTCGTCCATGAGGTGCACGGCGACTTCACCCGCCAGACACGCCGACGACACGATCAGCCCTTCGGAGTACTGCGCCAGCAACTCACGATCGATTCGCGGCTTCGTGTAGAAGCCTTCGGTGTAGGCAAGCGACGTGAGCTTGACGAGATTCCGATAGCCCACAATGTCGCGGGCCAGCAGCACCAGATGGTAGTACGGCTTCACCCCGGGCGCGGGACGGCCACGTGTACGCCGATCCCCCGGCGCGACGTATGCTTCCATCCCGAGGATCGGTTTGACACCGGCTTTCTTCGCCTTCTCCTGGAACTCCCAGGCGGCGTGCATGTTACCGTGATCGGTGATAGCCAGCGCGGGCATTTCGAACTGCTGCGCGCGCTTGATCAGGTCATCAATCCGGTTCGCCCCGTCAAGGAGCGAATACTCGGAGTGGCAGTGCAGATGGACGAACGACATGAGATACGAATGATACTTCGGCGGCTCACAGCTCGGCAGTTGTTCGCACGTTCCAGCGCCCTCGTCGGCACGGCGCTGGTGCTGTTTCTCGGCCTTACCCCGATGGGCTGCTACATCTCACGGGCGGCATATGAAGAAGCGCGCATTCTGGCGCGCCGTCAGCCCATCCAGAAGCTTGTCGCGCGCGACAACACCGATCCCGCGCTCCGTGCCAAACTGGCGCTGGTGCTGCAGGCGCGGCAGTTCGCGGTGGATTCGCTCCACCTCAAGGCGAATGAAAGCTTCACCGCGTTTTCGCAGCTCGATCGCGACACGTTGGTACTGGTCGTGAACGCCGCGTATCGCGATCGACTCGAACGCAAGACCTGGTGGTTCCCAGTCGTCGGTCGCTTCCCCTACAAGGGCTTCTTCGACTTCAGGGAAGCGCAGCGCACCGCAACAGAGCTGCGCGCGGAAGGCTTCGATGTGACGGTCGGGCCTTCGAGTGCATTCAGCACACTCGGCTGGTTCAACGACCCGTTGGTGAGCACCACGGTCAAGATGGATTCGGTCACGCTCGTGAACACGATCTTCCACGAGCTGCTGCACAATACCTTCTTCGCGAAGGGGTCGGTCAGCTTCAACGAAAGCTTCGCCAGCTTCGTGGGTGGCCGCGCGGCGGAGCACTACTTCCGCGCGAAGGGCGACACGGTGCTTCTCCGCCGCGCCGAGGACGACTGGGCTGACGATCTCCTGCTTGGCGCCTTCTGGGAGCGCACAGCACACGACATCGACAGTGTGTTCAAATCACTCCCCGACAGCGCGCGCGACGCCCGCATCGCGGCGCGAGACACCGTGTACGGACGCGCGCGCAATCGGCTGGTCGATTCCATTGGTCCGCAGCTTCGCACGTATCCCAAAGGGTGGGTCGAGCGTGTGCCATTGAACAACGCCGTGCTGATGGCCCGTCGCGTGTATGCCGATCGACTGGATCGATTCGATTCGGTGTACATCGCGAATGGACGAGATCTGCCGAAATCGATTCAGGCGGTCATTGCGATGCACAAAGATTCAGTGCAGAGCGCGAAAGTCGCGAAGCCCTGACACGCATGTCGGTCGAGTTGAACAAAGAATAAAGCCACGGATTACGCAGATTTGCGCTGATCGAACCGTGCAAATCCGCGTAATCCGTGGCTAAAAATCTCCGCAGTTTTTGAGAACGCTGCGTAAGGCTATACGCGGCCGTTCTACTTCTCCGGCATCAGTACAAAACGCGCCCGATTGGCCTCGTTGAGATACTGCTTCGCCGCCGCGAATAATTTGTCGGTCGTCAAGCCGTTTGCGAGCGTCAGATAATCGCCCATCGTTTCGAGCGGGTCGCCGTACTCGGCACGCGTACGAATGCTCGAGAGCCAATAGCCGTTCTGCTTGAGCTGCACTTCGAATTCGCGACGCTGCTGTTCTTTCACGCGTTCGAGTTCGGCCGCCGTGGGCGGCGCCTTGCGCAGCGAATCGAGCTCCTGCTCGAGGGCGGCGAACATGCTTTCGGCCTTGTCGGGCGAGCTGCCGTACTGAATGGTGAGTTGCCACTCCTGGCGCGGGCGGCGTGACATCGACGCACCAACGCTCACGCTGTACGTGCCACCGAGCGCTTCGCGCAGACGATCGAGCAGGCGCATTTCGGCGAGATCGCCGAGCGCGGAAATCAGATAGGCCTGTTCACGTGAATAAGTCGCCGTGCCACTCAGGAGCACGATGGTGGAACTCGCGGGCTCGAGCCCCTTCTTCACGATCTTGGTGACCTGACCAGTGAGCGGCTTGGGTCCCGCTTCCTTCCACGTTTCGTTGCGAGTGCCAGTGGGGAGCGTCGCGATCCACTGCGCCACGAGCGGCTTGAGCGTGTTCAAATCCACGTTGCCGACAAACACCACCGTCATGTCGTTCAGATCGGCGAATCGATCCTTATAGAGCGTCATCATGCGTCCCAGGTCGAACTCCTGAAGCATCGACAGCGAGAGCGGACGCACACGCGGATGACCCGCGCCCAGTGTCATCTGAATGGTGTCCTGGAACACCGCCTGCGGATTCGCATCCTTGTTCCTGATCACCGTTTCGTACTGCTGCAGGAACGCCTTGAAGACCGCGGTGTCAGCGCGGGGCGCCGTCACGCGGAGATAGGCCAACTGCAACATCGTTTCGAGATCGCGCGGCGACGCACTGCCGGAGAGGCTTTCGGACAGATCGCCGATCGACACCGACGCATTCGCGACCTTGCCGGTGAGTTTCTTGCGCAGATCAATCGCCGAAAAGGTGCCAACACCACCCTGCTGAATGATCGCCGGAGCGAGCGCCGCGGTGAGCGCGTCAGCATCGCTCACGAGGCTCGCACCACCCGCACTCCACGCCGTCATCAACACCTGATCGTTGTTGAAATCGGTCGGCTTGACGAGCACGCGAATGCCGTTCGACAGCATCCACTCCGTGATGTTGTTCGGGCCCGCGATTTTCTTTTCGCTGGTGATGCGACCCGCCGTTGGCGCATTCGCCACGAGCGGACCTTCCGCAACCGTTTCAGTCCACGCCGTGATCGTGCTCGCCAATACCTTGCCGAACACCGAGCGCACTTCGGCCTCGGTGGGCACCTTCACATCGGCCTGGTCAGGAAGCGAGATCGTCACCACGCGATTCGCCGATCCGCTCGCCGCCTGCGCCACCGCATTCACCTCATTCAGCGAAAGCTTGGGGACGAGTGCCTGGGCAAGCTGATACTCGTAGGCGATGCCGGGAATCGGTTCCTGCTCGAGGAAGTTGGTGATGTATTCGTCGACGTAGCCCGACGATTCTGACTTGTCGCGTTCCGCATACGCGCGCTCGTAGCCGCGCAGCAGATTCGTTTTCGCGCGTTCGAGTTCGGCGGGCAGCACACCGTAGCGCTGCATGCGCTCGGACTCGATCAGCAACGACTGCAGCGTTTCCAGAATCTTTCCGTTCTTGGCACCGCCGGTCAGCGACGTTACTTCGCCGCTGCGCACAAAACGGCCGCTCCCACCGCCGGCTCCGGTAAACGGTGCGTCGGGTAGCAAACGAATCTCGCTGAAACGCTGATTCAGAATCGACTGAAAGACCTGCTCGGCGAGCTGCTGACGATAGTCGCCCACCGTGCGCGTGACCGTCACCGGACGCTTCCACAACACCTGCACGCTGGCGGTCGTGAGCTCCTTGTCGGTCGCGATCGTCACCAACGTTGAATCATGCGTTGGAATGGTCGCATACTCGCGCTTACGCGGCGACGCCGGTTTGGTCAGTGTGCCAAAGGTGCGCTTGATGAGCGCTTCGAGCTGCACCGGATTCGCATCGCCCACGGCAATCACCGCCATGAGGTCGGGGCGATACCAGTCGTGCCAGTAGCGCTTGAGCACCGACGGGTTCGCACCCTGCAAAATTTCCGGTGTGCCGATCGGCAAACGCTCGGCGTAGCGCGAGCCATTGAAGATCACCGGGAACTGCTTGTCGCGGAGACGTGAGTCTGCGCCCAGTCCATCACGCCACTCACTCAGCACCACGCCGCGTTCGCCAACTACCTGCGTCGAGTCGAACAGAATGCCGCCAGCGACATCGCCGAGGAAGCGCAAGCTCTTTTCGAGGATGCCAGCGCTGTCGGTTGGGACCGGCAGGATGTACACCGTTTCGTCGAAGCTCGTGTACGCATTGAGGTCGGCGCCGAAACGCACACCGATCGACTCGAGATACTTCACGATGTCGTTCCTGGCGAAACTCTTTGTGCCATTGAACGCCATGTGCTCGATGAAGTGCGCGAGTCCGCGCTGATCGTTGTCCTCGAGAATTGAGCCTGCGTTCACCACCAGTCGCAGCTCAGCGCGCTTTTCCGGCTTACCGTTGCGGCGGATGTAGTAGCGCAGGCCGTTGGGAAGCGTTCCAATGCGCACCGCCGGATCGGTGGGCAACACCGCACGCGACGCGGTATCGACAACCGTTCGCGCTGGTGCCGCTGCTTTGGCTGCCGCTTTCGGGGCGACACTGGTGGCGGGAGGACGCTTCGCGGCCGCTTGCGCGGACAATGTCGCCGAGGCGGGAACGGCAAGAGCGCCGGCAACAAGCGCGGCGCCAATAAATCGGAGGGTGCTGGTCATTGATGAATGTTCGGAGGAAACCAGTCGCGCGGGGAAGGGGCTACCGTTCGAAACTCACAGCGTCGGTCAGGGTTGCCCGAATCGACCTCGCAGCAGCGCCCGGAGATCGATGGTGGGATCGACGATCGCGCCCTCGCGTGGTCCAGGGAGCGCGGGCGGCTGATGCTCGCCCACGGTGACGCGTTGCATCGTGCGTCGTACCCCGTCATCGAGAAAACGGGACAGCTGCGAATAGGCGAAGTCGGCGCCCATCCTGGTGCTGTAGCTGTGGAGCGGATAGGTCACGTACAGCTCATTGCGGGCGCGGGTCATGGCCACATAGAGCAGTCGGCGCTCCTCCTCCACCTGATCCTCGTCGCCGGCGGCGCGACCCATGGGGAAGACGCCGTCGCTCGCGTGGATCACAAAGACCACGTCCCATTCCTTGCCCTTGGCTGAGTGGACCGTGGACAGGATAAGCGCATCGTCTTCATCGGTGCTCCCCACGGCCAGATCCTGCGTCGCGGCCGGCGGCTCGAGGGCGAGGGCGGCAAGGAAACTGCTCCGATCCGGGTAACCGGCGGCAATAATCTCGAGTTGATCGAGATCGGCCAGGCGCGGCGGGGCGTCGTCGTAGGTGGCCTTGAGGATGGGGTCGTACATAACGCGCGCGAGTCGAATGCTCTCCCCCGGGCCGTGCGGCTGCTGCCGCTCCACTCGGCGCATACCATCGAACAGCGCGGCCAAGGCCTGAAGCGCCGGACGAGCGCGCGCCGGCGCTCGCACCGCACCCAGCGCCATCGGCTCCCATCCATGCGTTGCCAGCAGCTCGATTCCATTGCGTGCGGTGGCATCGCCCACGCCGGGGAGCAAGCGCAGCAGGCGATACCAGCTCACTTCATCGCGCGGATTCTCCAGCACGCGAAGGAAGGCCAGCATGTCCTTGATATGCGCGGCTTCGAGGAACTTGAGGCCGCCCCACTTCTCGTACGGGATACGCCGGTTCGCCAGTTCAATTTCGAGATCGGCCGACAGATACCCCGCGCGAAAGAGCACCGCCATTTCGCGGAGCGGTGTGCCCTGCTCGTGCAGCTCGAGCAGTCGATCGACAATGAAGGCCGTTTGCGCACTGTCATCGCGCACCGTCACCAGCCACGGCGACTCACCGCCGTCACGCGAAGTCCACAGCTGCTTCGAATAGCGCTGTGTGCTCCGCGAAATGAGCGTGTTGGTCGTTTCGAGAATCGGCGCGGTCGAGCGATAGTTCTGCTCGAGCGTCACGATGTGCGTGTTGGGAAACTCGTGCGGGAAATCGAGGATGTTGCGAATGGTGGCGCCGCGAAAGGCATAAATGCTCTGCGCGTCGTCGCCCACCACCGTGATGCGTCCGTGCGTGCACAGCGCGCGAAGAATGCGCGATTGCAGGGGATTCGTGTCCTGATACTCATCGACCAGGACATGATCGAAGAGCGCGCGAATCTGCTCCGCAATCGACGGCGCCTGTTCGAGCAACAGCGCCCAGGAGAGCAAGAGGTCGTCGTAGTCGAGGAGATTGCGTTCCGTCTTGCGCTGCACGTAGTCGCCGAAGCAGCGCTCGATATCGCCCGTCCACGCGAGGAAGTGCGGCCACTGCTCCTGTAGCAGTTCCTCGACCGGCTTGTTGGTGTTCACATGACGCGAGTAGAGCGTCACGAGTGTTTCGGCGCGCGGGAATCGTGGCGCCGAGCGCGGCGCGTTCTTGAGATCACCGTAGCCGAGCGCCGAGCGCGAAAGACCCATCAGATCGGAAGCGTCGCCCTGATCGAGGATGGTGAAGTCGGCGGGAAGACCGGCGGCCGGACCAAAGCGACGCAGCAAGCGATGGGCGACGCCGTGAAAGGTGCCGCCCTGGACCTGTTGTGAGGCGGAGCCGACCAAGCGCTCACAGCGACTGATCATCTCCTGCGACGCACGACGGGTGAAGGTGAGGAGCAGGATGCGACTCGGCGCGACGCCGCGCTGAATGAGCGCGGCGACACGATGAATGAGGGTCCGGGTCTTTCCCGAGCCGGCGCCGGCAACAATAAGAAGCGGCGCGTCGCCATGGCTGGCGGCTTCGGCCTGCGCGGCGTTCAGGGCCGGTCCATCGACGCTGGCGGGGGGTGGCGGGACCACGCGCCGGGCGGGAAGGGGGACGTGAACGCGGGGCAGGTCGGCCATAATGGGGAAGATAACCCGAAGCGGTATGTGACGGACGGCGTCTTTGTGCCGATGGCGTGACGAGTGGCGCGTTGAGCCGTCTCTCTGTCGGTCGAATTCGCCGGCGGCGCGCCAGTGGGAAATGTGGTGGAAACCCCGCTGGCGACGTTGTTTGGCGAGCGCGACTGTGGAAAACCAGGCAAATTGCGGGGGCCGCCATAAGAATGTGACGGCACCCACCGAAATCCGGGGGACTCGACAGCTTGACCGTGCTGCCGGTCACCCCTACCTTTTGCGCTTGCTATTGTGGCGAGGAGTGCGTGCGGCAGTCCATCCAGGACTGACGGCGCCTCTTTGTCTGAAGGTGCAGGGCTCGAGCATCAAGCGGAGCTTGGACCGTGCGAGATCGAGTGATGGGTAGTTCTGCGGCGACGGTGCAGAGGAGCGCACCCGAGCGGCAGTGCAGTTCGGGCATCGTGCTGTACGCACGACGCTGGATTTCCAATCGGCCGCTCTCCGATACGAAGCCCAACGTCCTCTGCGATGCAGTTGCGGTGAGATTCGCGCCACTTCGGCGAGAGTCTATTCAACGATGATGTTGCTCTCGGGGAACCCGACCTCGTGACGACAAACGACCTCCACAACCTCGCAAGAGGGGGATCATGCAACTCTTCTCTCGGAACAAGGCGCTCGTCGCCCTGAGCCTGAGCGCCCTGACGGTGCTCGGTGCTTGCGGTGATGACGTCACGGTGCCCGCACCGGTGAACCCGGCGGAAACGGTGAGCATTTCACCGGCTAACCTGTCCCTGAACGTTGGCGAAGTCGGTACGCTCGCCGTTCAGGTCACGGGTGCTTCCACTGCCGCGCTGACCAGCTGCACCGCGTCGAGCGCGGTGATCACGGTTGCGGTGAACGCTGGCGCTTGCCGCGTGACGGCGGTTGCGCCGGGTAACGCGACGGTTACGGCCACCTCGACCGGCGGCAAGAGCGCGTCGGCCTCGGTGACGGTGAACCAGCTGACCGCCGCGATCAGCGGCATCTCGGTGACGCCGGCGGCGGCCAACCTCACGGTTGGTGGCACGCAGACGATCACGGCCACGCCGACCACGCAGGCCACTGGCGCGACGGTTACCCGCGCGTTCGTGACCAGCAACGCGGCGGTTGCCACGGTTAACGCGACGACGGGTGTCGTCACGGCGGTCGCCCCGGGTTCGGCGACGATCACGGTGACGTTGACGGGCACCGGCACGGGCCTCGCCACGGCGACGGTCACGGGCTCGATGACGGTCAACGTGACGGCCCTCCCGGCCGGCATCACGGGCATCTCGGTGACGGCTCCGGCCGGCGCCGCGGCCAGCATGACCACGGGCGGCACGCAGCAGATCACCGCGAACGTCACGCAGCCGACTGGTGCGGCCGCGGCGACGCTCAGCTACACGACGGCTGACGCCGGCGTGGCGCAGGTGAGCTCGGCGGGTGTCATCACGGCGGTCGGCCCGGGTCGTACCACGATCACGGTGACGGCGACGTCGGCCGCGAACGCTTCGTTCGCGCAGACCACGCTGTCGACGCCGGTCCAGGTGACGGTGAACAACCCGGCCAACGTGACCATCGGTGCGGTCACGCAGGGTCCGGTCAAGTCCAGCGTCAACAGCGGCCAGCAGGAATCGTCGAACAACGGCATCATCTTCGCGGCCAACGCTGCGGCCGGTCAGATCGTCGACCAGCTCAACGTCCGCGACCAGATCAACGTCTCGCTGAACCTCGAGCCGAACAACAACGCGGTCTCGTCGGTTCGCGTGTACGTCTGCGACAACGCTGGCAACAACTGCGGCAGCCCGGCTGCTGAGCAGACGTTCGCCAACAACGTCGCCAACTCGTCGACGGTGACGCTCCTCGTGAACACGGCTGACTTCACGGCCAACTTCGCCACGGGCACGTCGTCCACGTTGTACAAGAACGGTCAGCGTACGATCAAGGCGTCGGTTCGCACGCCGGACGGCCAGGAGCGTTTCTCGGCCATCAACAACTCGTACATCCTGAACTTCAACAACATCGACGGTTGGGCGGTCTCGTTCACGGCCCCGGCTCGTGTGAAGCAGAGCACGAACACGGGTCTGACGAACCTCAACTGGCATGGTGGCCCGGGCACGGATGGATCGGGCTCGTACACGGTTGTGCCGGTCTTCTACAACAACCGCGCGATCCGCTCGTTCCTCTCCGACATGTCGGAAGCTGGTTCCAACACGAGCTGCAACGCGTGGGCGTCAGGCGCGGGCACGACGGCGTCGCCGTTCGTCTCGAGCAGCGAAGTGATCTTCCCGGCCGGTGCGGCGCTCCCGTACTCGGTTGTGTACGGCAAGACGATCGCCGGCGGCGCGCTCCGCACGCTGTACTGCGATGGCTACTACCATGGCTCGGGTGACCGTTCGAACTTCCCGAACATCACGGCCGCCATCGACGACCAGAACAACTCGGCGCCGACCGTTGTGTTCGCCACGGGCTTCCGCACCTCGGTGACGGTCCCGGGCGTCACGCCGATCCGCCTCGACTACCAGAACCCGTCGGCCTCGACGTTCGCCGCGCCGTCCACCCAGTGGGCGAACGCGTCGTACAACTTCGCCTCGTCGACGAACCTGGTGTGGAGCGACAACCTCGTTGGTAAGAGCAGCACGGTTTCGCCGACCTTCACCTACACGGGCTGCGGCTCGACGACGGCCGCCATGGCGACCGGCACGGGTGCAGACATTCCGGAGTGCGCCACGGACTTCACCCCGACCGTGTACACGGCGACGGTGACGTTGACGGACGAACTCGGAAACGTTGGCACGGCCACCACGAGCTCCTTCGGCGTCGACAAGACGGCCCCGGTGCTCCGCTTCTCGAACACGTCGGTCGGTGCGGACACGATCTTCGCCACGACGGGCTGGACGAACACGCTGTATCAGCCGGAAGCGATCGACGAGCGCTCGGGTCTCAACACCTGGACGCACCAGCTCGCGACGGCCAACCAGGCCAACCCGACTGGCGTCTGCGTCGTCGGCAGCACCCCGACGGCCGGCATCGGCTCGGCGTTCATCACCGCTCCGAACTGCAACTTCGCCACGGCGAGCAGCACGTTCGGTTCGACGTTGGGCGACGGCTACCGCGTCCTGACCGCCCTCGCTGGCAACACGGCCAACCTCCCGGCCACGGGCCAGACGATCGCCGGTACGGAAGGCTATTACACCTACCGTGCGCGCGTCACGGACCGCGCCGGCAACACGTCGACGTCGGACTTCCGTCGTATCCTCGTGAACTACGGCACGCCGCTCATCGGTGGCATCGGCCTCCCGGCCACGCTCACCGCTGGTGGTGCGAACACGTTCACGCCGTCCTTCGCCGAAATGGTCGAAGCGTCGATCACGAACTTCCGTGTCTCGTACACGGGCTTCGCGACGCCCACCACGCCGGCTCCGGCGCTCAACGTCGACCCGTACTTCACGTTCCCGGGTACGTCGGTCAGCAGCCGCTTTGACGACGCGATCCTGCTCAACGGCAACGTTGGCTTGAGCACGCCGTTCACGGCTGGCACGCGCTTCTACACGGACGTCGAAACGGTCCCGGGCTCGGGCATCATCACGACGTCGGGTGCTTCCACCTCGTTCCGTCCGGACACGGTCGGCGCGCGCATCTACAACGGTGCCCGCATCGGCTCGGCGTTCTTCGTGACGGGCCTCCTGGCCCCGAACGTCGAAACGGACACGGTGTCCTGGAAGACGAAGCTCGCGCTTGGTGCCGCGACCACGAACACGTGGGCGCTCGGCAGCAACATCGCGCAGTTCAACGCACCGGCTGACGGCCTCAAGGCAGTCTTCACGGGCATCAGCTGCGGCGTCCTGGCGAACTGCCAGGTCAACCCGCCGTTCGCCCGCGTCGACTACTACGAGTTCGGCAACAACAGCTGGCGTTATGTTGGCTCGGTGGACAAGGCGTCGGCGATCAATGCCGACAACGGCGTGAACCGCTTCTGGACGTACCGCCTCCCGACCAGCACGGTCGTGACGGATACGGTCGGCGCGACCACGACGCTTGGCACCCCGGACGGCCGTCAGTTCATCGCGGTCGGTACGTTTGGTGCGGCCACCACCGCTTCGCCGAAGTTCGGCCGCGTGCTCGCCTCGGCGGCCTCGTCGGCGACCTACGCGAATCCGTTCGCTCTGGCGAGCGTGACGGCGTCGGCTTCGGCCGCGACGATCACGGGCGCTGGCACGAGCACGGTCACGATCACTGCGACGCCGACGTCTGGCTCGCCGAGCATCAGCTACAGCTGCTCGGTCTCGGCCAACCTCGCGCCGTACATCTCGATCGCTCCGTCGGGCAACACCTGCGTCCTCACGGGCGTCGGCACGCCGGGCGCGTCGATCGTCGGCCAGATCCTGGTCTCGGCCACGGGCAGCGGCACGGGCTTCACCACGAACACGGTGTCGGCCACGCCAATCGCGCTCACGCGCAACCCGTAATCAGTTGATCCTTCGGGATCTGCTGGTGTAGCACCGGAGGGGGGACCACTCGGTCCCCCCTCTGTTTTTATGGGACCGCGAGATTGTTAGCTTCTCCTCGCAGCTCCCACTTCACGTCTACTACCTCTCCATGAAGGCTTCATCGTTCGTACGTGCCGTTGTTCTCGGGACGGCAGCACTCATTCTCGCCGCGTGCAGCAACGACGTCGGCGCCGCCAAGCTCCGGAAGATCAAGGACGACGCGACCCGCGACGCCGCGCTGGCGGAGATGGGCAAGGGGGCCATGACGGCCACCGGTCAGGACACGATTCGCGTCGTGAATGGCTTCCGCCGTCAGCTGTTCACCGCGGCGGGCACGCAGCACGAAGTGATCTGGTATCGCGAAGAGCCGGGTCATCTCGAAACGGCAATTCTCAAGACCACTGACACACCGGTGGTGATTGCGAACGGAAAATTCGCCGGCTGGGGATGGCGCTTTTACAACAAGTACGCCGAGGAGTACAAGCTTCCGAATCCGGCGCGCGAGAAGGCGATCATCGATTCGATCTCCGCGGCGCAGTCAGTCAAGAAGCCGTAAACCGAGCAATGAAAAGCGGGGCCGGGGTTTTCCGCGGGGCCGCGTTTTTTGTACGACGGCGACGTGCGCCCTACATCAGGGCACGATCGCCGAGAAGACGATCGGGTTACCGGTGATGCCCGTGCCGCTGACGGTTGCCGTCAGCGTACGCGTTCCGCTGCCGGCACCCATGAGCCACGAGCCGACGCTGGCGAAGCCGAGATTGTCAGTGGTGACCACCACCGACGTGCCGCCGCCTGATACGGTTGACGGACCGACGCCGCCAGCAGTGAACGTCACCGAGGCACCCGAAACCGCGTTGCCGTAGATGTCGGTCACCTTCACCACCGGAACGGTCGCCACTGCCGTCGAGGCGGCGGCGCCCTGCGACTGCACCGACGAACCGCCCACGATCACCTGGCTCGCACTGAGCGCGGTGCCCGTGACACGCCACGTGGGTTCAGCGCCCGCGAGCGGCAGGCCCGTCACCACCGCGCGGAGGCGATAGACGTCCGCCGCCGTTCCGATGCGCCACGTGGTCAGCTGCGCCGTTCCATCGGCGGCCGTGACCTTGGTATCACCGGTGAGGGTGTTACCCGTGCCGTTGACCGGCTCGAACGTCACCGTCACCCCCGACACCGGGTTGCCGTTCGCATCGACAATCTTCACCGTCGGCAGCGGAGAGACGAAGCTGTTCACCGGGAAATTGGTGAGGATCGAGTCGCCAACCACCTGAACCGCCGTCGCCGTACCGGCACGCGCCGACGCCGTGAATACCACGTCGCTGACGCCAGCCAGCGTCGCCGTGAGCGTCTGATTGCCAGCGGTCGCGCCGAGCGTCCAAGAGCCCGCAGAAGCCACACCAGCGGCGTTCGTGAGGGCGATGGGCGTCGAGACCGTTCCGCTGCCGGTGCTGGTCGTGAAGGTCACCGTGACGCCAGAGACCGCGTTGCCGCGGCTGTCGCGCACCACCACCGACGGAGCGATTGCCAGCACCGCACCGGCCGTACCGATCTGGTTGTTGCCAGACTGCACCGACATCGCCGTCGCGACACCAGCCGTGGCGGTGGCCGAGAAGAGGATCGGGTTGCCGGTGATGTTGTTGCCGGTGACCGTGGCGCGGAGCGTGTTCACGCCCGGTGCGTCACCGAGCGTCCACGCACCGACGGTGGCAATACCGCTCGCGTTGGTCGTCGCGTTACGGCTCACCGCGGTACCACCGCCAGCGATCACTTCGAACGTGACCGCAGCACCGGCCACTGGATTGCCCTGCGCGTCCGCCACGCGAACCGCCGGATCAACCGGGAGCGTGCGTCCAACCGATGCCGTCTGGTTGTTGCCGGCAGAGATGCTCACCGACGCCGCCGCTCCGGCGGTGGCGGTTGCCGAGAAGTTGACCGGCGTCGCGCCGGTTACCGAGGCGGTAAGCGTGTAGGTCTGCGCGGTGGTGCCGAGCGTCCAACCGTCCGGCGAGGCGGTGCCGTTGGCCGCCGTGGCCTTTGATGTCGCACCAATGATGGCCGAGCCGGTGGACGCGGTGAAGGTGACCATCGCTCCCGACACGGGGTTGCCGTTGGCGTCGCTGACGCGAACCGTGGGGATTGGCGTGACTGCCGCGCCCACAGTGCCGCTCAGCGTCGTGCTCGTGGTCGCGCTCAAGCTCGCGACGACACCGGTGGTGCCGCTCGCCGTGAACGTGACCGGATTGCCCGACAGGCCGCTCGACAGGGCAAGCGCCGACAGGCGGTTGGTGCCGGCGGCCGTGCCAAGCGTCCACGAGCCAACGGTTGCGACACCGCTGGCGTTCGTGTTGACGCCCGAGTTGGTCACCGAGCCGCTCCCCGAGGCCGGCGTAAAGATCACCGTGACGCCAGGAACCGGGTTGTCGAATTTGTCCTTGATGAGCACTGCCGGCGCCGTGGGCACCGTACCGCCAGCAACGACCGTCTGATTGTCACCGGCAGAGACGGCGATCGTGGACGGCGCCGCGGCCGAAGTCGCGGCGGCAAAATTCACCGCCGTCGTGACGTTCGCGATGGACGCGGTGACGCGCTGCGCAACAACCTTGGTGCCCAGGCGCCAACGTGTGCTGGCTTCACCAGAACCGTCGGTGGTGTCAGCGGTCGGCAACACCGAACCGCCGCCCTCCGCAACGGCGAAGGTGACGACGATGCCGGAGACCGGTGATCCACCCGCATCAGTCACCTTTACCGTGAGCGGCCCGAGCGTTTGATCGACGACACCGGTAAGTGACGTCTCTGTGACCGCGGACACAGAAGCGGGCTTCGGTGGAGCGTCGTCCTTACACGCGGCGATGGCCAGCGTGCTGAGCAACAGGAGCCTGCGAGAGGACTTGTTCGACATTGGGGGAGGATTGAAAGGAAACGCGCGCCTTCAAGGGCGCGCGTAGCCTAGCACAATGCGAAGAGTGCGTAAAGAATGTTGGGACGATACGCGACGTGAATTTCGCAATATCGCGACAGCGTCAGTCGTCTCGACGCGTGAGCGAGAAAACAGTACAAAACGCGTCGGCGATTTCGTGACGCACGCGCGATATGTCGGGTACGGCAATGCCTGCGCGCGAGCACTCGCGCGCGACGGTGGTCATCTCCACGCCATCGATGCCGCAGGGCACCGTATGCTGAAAGGTCGAGAGATCATTCACAACATTGAGTGCGACGCCATGCCAGGTAACCCAATCGCGCGCATGCACGCCAATGCTCGCGAGTTTCCGACGCCCGCTGTCGTTGTCGATCCACACCCCGGTAAGTCCCGCAACGCGCGTGGTCTCGAGACCGAACTGCCGCAGCGCGACAATGATGGCTTGCTCGACCTGCCGCAGATACCAGTGCAGGTCCCTGGTGTGCTGCTTGAGATCGATGATCGGATACGCGACGAGCTGACCGGGCTCATGCACCGTGACATCGCCACCGCGTTCGACATCGCGAAGCTGCACACCCGCCGCTTCGAGTGATTCCGCTGACGCAAGCAAATTCCCGGGCTTCGTGCTGCGGCCCGTCGTGACGACCGGCGGATGCTCGACCAGGAACAGGACGTCGTTCGGCTCCTCGCCGGAGATACGCTTGCGGGCGGTCTCCTTTTGGAGGAGCCACACATCGTCGTACGGCTTTGTGCCGAGGCTGCGGACGGAGAGTAAGCGCGACGTCATCTCGAAACTGATCGGTCCGGGGTTCCGGGTTTTTGGTTTCGGGTTGTGGGTTGGTCACCCGAAACCCCAAACCAAAAGCCCGAAACCCAAAACTGATCAGTTATGAGTTCCGGGCTATTGGTAGTGGAAATTGGGTCGCCTACGCGTGCAGCATCTTCCCCAACGAATCCAGCACCGCCTCTCCAATCGCCTCCGACAGCGTCGGGTGTGCGTGGATCGCGAGGTCGATCTCTTCCACCGTGAACTCGTTTTCGCGTGCGACGACGAGCTCGTGGATCATCTCCGTCGCGTGTGCGCCGATGATGTGTGCGCCGAGGATTTCGCCGTACTTGGCGCCGCGGATGATCTTCACGAAGCCGTCGGTTTCACCGCTCGTGCGGGCGCGGCCGTTCGCGCTGAAGGGGAACTTGCCGACCTTGTACTCGAGCTTCTGATCCTTGCACGCCTGCTCGGTGAGACCGATGCTGGCGACTTCGGGATGGCAGTAGGTGCAGCTCGGGATGTTCTTGTAGTTCACCGGGTGCGCATGCTCGCCGCCGAGGAGATCGGCGAGCACATGGCCTTCGCGTGAACCCTTGTGCGCGAGCATCTGATTGCCGGCGACGTCACCAATGGCGTAGTAGCCCGGCACGTTCGTTTCGAACTTTTCGTTGATCTTCACGAAGCCGCGTTCGGTCTTCGCCACGCCAACGGCTTCGAGACCGATCTTTTCGACGTTCGGCGCGCGACCCGCGGCGACGAGCACCTTTTCGACTTCGAGCTGCTGCGTCTGACCACCGGCTTCCACCGTCATGGTGGCGCCGGTCTTCGAGACCTTGATGTTCGAGATCTTGGCGCCGGTGAGGACGTCGATCTTCCGCTTCTTGAACGCCTTCGCGAGCTCGACGCTGCAATCGGCGTCTTCGATCGGCAGGATGTTCGGCAGCACTTCGATAAGTGAGACCTTGGTGCCGAAGGCGCTGAACACGTCAGCGAACTCACAGCCTACAGCGCCCGCACCAATCACCGCCATCGTGGCCGGCGCCTTCTCGGCGACCAGCACGTCATCGCTCGAGAGCACGACATTCTTGTCGAGCTCGAGGCCGATCTGCGGAAGCCCCTTCACGCGCGAACCGGTGGCGATAACGACGGCCTTCTTCGCTTCGTGCGTTTCCTTCTTGCCGTCAGCACCGGTGACGGTGACCTTCTTGCCCTTCTCGAGGGTGCCTTCGCCCTTGATGTACTGGACTTTGTGCTTCTTGAAGAGGAACTCGACACCCTTCGAGTTCTGCTGGCTCACCGAGCGCGAACGCTTCATGGCGGGCCCGAAGTCCAGCGTGATGCCATCGATCGTGATGCCGTGCTCACTGGCCTTCGTGAGCTTCTGCGCGAGCCCCGCGCTTTCCAGCAAGGACTTGGCAGGAATGCAGCCCCAGAGCACACAGGTGCCGCCCAGCGCTTCGCGCTCGATAACGGCAACCTGCATCCCCAACTGGGCGCAGCGAATGGCACACACGTAACCGGCGGGACCACCGCCGAGGACGATGACGTCGAAAGCAGCCATGGATCTGGATGGGTTGGTGGAGAGGGAAATCTAACCACTGCACCATCCAATCCGTATTCAGCGCCGTCGAGTTAGCGTAGTCCCAGTTAGCGTCGTGCCAGTTAGCGTTGTGCCAGTTAGCGCAGTGTCTTCACGGCGCTCCGCACCCCATCCGAGAACACGACGTCTACTCGCCGACCCCCCGTGACCACCGCCTGCCCCTGCCGCCGCACGTACCCCATGATCTGACCGGTGCTGGCGTCGCGCACCATGGCCATGCCGTACCCGTTGTTGCGCCACGAGATCTTCACGCGGTTCGGGCCGTCGGCAGCCAGCGTTTCACCTGGCTCGAGATCGGCCGCCGCCACCCGAGGGCCGGTTTCGCGCGCCGAAGCCGGCGATGCGAATGCACCGCGACGTGCCACCGAGCGCAGCGGCACGCGCTGGTCGGCGACGCGAATCTGGTCGAGTCGATCGGCGAGCGTCGCTGACCAGGGGACTACCACGGCGAACTGCCGCTCATCACGTCCTTCGGTGTGATCAACGAGCGACGCTTCGATGGGGAGCTGAAGCAGCGCGCGGCCAGCGTTGTCGACCAGGTCGAGTCGATGTGTCGGGCGCGTGGCAGCTGGCGTGATGGGCGCACTCACACGGAAAGCCGGTTCGAGCTGGATCACGCCATTCACCACGCGTCCCCAGACGAGCAGGCCATCCTGCTTCACGCTGGCGTCACTTGCCTGGAGCGACGCGGCTTGCAGTCCACTGGTGGCGCGGTAGTTCATCACCGCCGTCCAGTTGTAGTCGCTCACCCAGTTGTTGCTGCAATAGCTCATCACATCGGTCGCGCTTGGCGACACGAGGGCGTTGGTCGTGCTGTTCCAGCCCCAATAGTTGATCACCGCACCGGCGTACGGATAGCTCGGATCGCCAGAGGTACCGCAGGGCGCGTGCTGCCGTGAGAAGTTGTGACCCCACTCGTGCGCGGCGACACCGTCGCCGGACGGCAGATAGTCCCAGCCAATCGCCGCACGACCGGGCACGTAGCCATATCCGGCGATGCCGCTCGTGTAGTTCACCTTCACGACGCCGTAGTAGTGCATCGTGCTCGGCGCACCATCCGTGCTGCGCAGCGTGTTCATTTCACTCAGCACCGTGAGCCACTGGTTGTTGCCGTCGTTCGACTGCAAGTCGGTGGCACTCGATGTGAACGGCGCGCGGACGTCGGATGCGATGTTCTGTACGGGCCAGATGCGACGCGTTGTGACCAGGAACTGGTCTTTGTTGGCAGCGGAAACATTGCCGGTGAGTGCGCCGACGACGACGGGAACGAATCGCACGTTGAAGGTCGGCGCGTTGCTCACCGTGATCGCCTTCGGCGTGCCGTTGGCGGGCCAGCTGTTGTCGTTGCGATCGGCGTCGGCCACGAGCGCACTCGGGTCGAGGTCGAGCAGCACCTTGAGTGTGGTGCGCACATTCGCTGCCGGAATCAGCATGTTCCACGTCGACGTGAGTGTGCCTTCGTCGACCGACTGGCGAACGCTCGACTCGGGTGCGCTGAGCGTATTGGTGGTGAGCAGGGTGGCGCCGTCGTAGATGCGGACGCGCACCTGCGGTTGGGCGGTGTTGGCGCCGCTGGCGGTCACGAAGACTCGCAACAGCGCGTCGCGATTGGCGACGAGGGCCACCGATCCATCGGGTTTCTGAATCGCCTGCGTGAGATACGCGTTGTTGATCGTGTAGTTCACGCCACCACCACCCGACTGCAGGGTGTAGGTGACCGTCGCGCTGGCCGGCGTGAGCGACGCGGAGACGGTGGCGCTCTGTGTCGTTGGACTCGCCGTGTAGCTCGAGCCAGAGGCGGAGATTGTGCTGGCCGCGATCGTATAGCTACCGGGTGTCAGACCCGTGATCGTCGTTGTGCTCGTGACCGAGCGCGTGTAGCTCGACGGCCCTGTGACGGTGATCGCGGCTGAACTGCCGCCGGGCACTCCGGAGACGTTCACGGTGAGTGAGCCAGTGGATAGCGCGTAGGTCACCGTCGACGATGTCGTAGCGCCGCTCGACACACTTGCGCTTTGTGAAGTCGGCGATGGGACATAGACGTTCCCCGACACCGTGACATTGCTCGCAGCAACGGTGTAGCTGCCCGCAGTGAGTCCGCTGAGTGTCGAGGTCGAGTTGACTGCCTGCGAGAAGCTGTTCGGTCCAGTCACCGTGACCGCTGCAATCGTGCCATTGGGCAAGCCGGTCACGGTGACCGTGAGCGCACCGGGATTCTGCGCGTAGCGCACCGTGGCACCTGCAGCGGTTGCAATGGCGGTGACGGAGATGGTCTGCGATGTCGGCGTCGGTACCCACGGTGAGCCGGCAACGGTGACGTTGCTGGCGTTCACGGTGTAGCTGCCGGGCGTGAGACCGGTAATCGTGGTCGTTGCCGTGAAGGCCTGCGAGTAACCACCCGGACCAGTGATGGTGACGCTGCCATTCGCGCCATTCGGAAGACCGGTCACGGCGAGGGCCAGCGATCCTGTGGTTTGACTGTAACTGACGCTCGCCGTCGTCGCGGCATTCGTCGCGTTGACCGTCACCGTTTGCGATGCCGGTCCGGGCGTGAAGTTGTTCCCGGCGTACGCAACGCTTTGCGCGGTGATGGTGTAACTGCCCGGCGTCAGCGAGGAGAACGACGTTGTTCCGGTGATGTTGCGGGTGAAGCCATTCGGTCCGGCGACGGTGACATTCGCGTTGCCGGAGGGTACACCACTCACGTTCACGGTGAGTGTGCCCAGCGCCTGTGTGTAGGTGATCGTCGCCGGCGCTGTCGTGGCGGCAGCGACGGTGATGCTCTGCACCGACGGCGATGGATTCCAATCACTTCCAGAGAGCGTGACCGCGGCGGCACTCACGACGTAGCTGCCGGCCGCGAGGCCATTCAGCGTGGCGCTGGAAGTGAGTCCGCGGTTGAAGCCGTTCGGTCCCGTGACTGAGATCGCGCCGAAGCCGCCGGTGGGGAGCCCACTCAGCGTCAACGCGATTGTGCCGGTTGTTTGGCGATAGGTCACGGTAGCCGGCGCTGCGACGAGTGACGGAACGACCGAAACCGTTTGCGTTGGCTGCGAGGCCGCGAAGGTCTCACCGGAGATCGTCAGCGCGCCGGCCGTGATGGTGTACGTGCCCGGAGCGAGGTTTGTGAGTGTGGTGGTGGCCGACACGACTCGCGAGAAACTGTTGGGTCCCGTGATGGTCACAGTCGGCGATGCACTGGCGGCCAGTCCTTCGACCAGTAGTGCAATCGATCCGCTCGCGATCGTGTATTGCACGGGGAGCGCGAGCGCGTCGCCGGCGGCGACGGTGCGATCGTAGCTGGCTGGTGACGGATCGTAGATCGCGGTGCTGGTGACGACCGATGCCGCACTCAAACGCCAACGCCCGGCCGCCGCCGGCGCGATGATGGTGCTGCGCGTGATGGCAGAGGCATCACCGGAGGGCGATGTCAGCGTGATCGCGCTGTTCGTGCCACTCGGCAGCCCCGCGACACTGACTTCGACGGTTGTTGGCGCCAGCGCATACTGCACCGAGGTCGTGATCGTGCCACCGGTGCTGATGTTGATGTCCTGCGACGCTGGTGTCGGTGCATAGCGCTCGCCATTCACGAGCAACGAGGCGGCCGTGAGTGTGTAGGCGCCGGTTGGGATCGAGTCGAGCGTAACGGAGCTCGTGATCGCGCGTGAACCATTTGGTCCAACCAGCGTGAGCGCACCAGCACTGCCAGTGGGCACGCCACTTACAGTGAGCGCGAGGCGACCGGCTTGCGCGATATACGTCACCGGCGCCGGTGTCGCGACGAGTGAGAGTGCGACATCGAGCGTGAGCGTGTCGCGATTCGGGACGTATGCGAGACCGCCCGCAGTGAGTGATCGCGTCACCAGGCGATAGCGACCGGCATCAAGGCCAGTGACGGTC
This sequence comes from uncultured Gemmatimonadaceae bacterium, assembly GCA_966112585.1. GTDB lineage: Bacteria > Gemmatimonadota > Gemmatimonadetes > Gemmatimonadales > Gemmatimonadaceae > Gemmatimonas. The sequence goes on along the minus strand of CBHWDN010000037.1, from coordinate 2,236 downwards.
GTGGTGCCGGTGATCGGTCGCGTGCTGTTGTCGGGAGCGATGAGCAGCGCGTCGGCGTTCACACCATTCGGCAAGCCGCCAATCGCCACGGCGATCGCACCGCTTCCGACGGTATAGCGCACGGCGACATGCGCTGTGTCGCCGAGTTTGACCGTCGTGTCGAGCGACGTCAGCGACGGGAGGTAACGCGTGCCGGCGTTGGTGATGCTCTGCGCCGCGAGTTGCCACTGATCGGGCGTTGCCGTTGCATCGTTCTGTGTGCTCGCCGTGAAGACACCGCTTTTGCCAACCGCCGTCGCGTTGGTGCCACTCCGGGGCATCGTGAGTGAAATCGCTGCGTCCACGCCGCCCGGTACGCCGGTCACATCGAGCGCGAGCACCGACGGGAGCGGCTTGTAGTTCACCGTCGCGACCGATGCAGCAGCGGCAGCAACAGATACCGACTGCGACGCAGCTGCGGCGGCAAAGGTGCCGTTGGGTGCGCGCACTGGACGCACGGTAATCGTGTACGAACCGGCCGGTACGTCGGTCCAGCCCACGGTGCTGGTCACATAGCGCGAGAAGGACGCCGCGCCGGTGACGACGACATCGGCGTTTGTGCCTTCAGGAAGTCCGGTAACGGTGACGCTGAGCAGCCCCGGAACTACCGGCGCCGGTGTGATCGGCGGTGGTGTGGTGATTCCGGTGGGCGTATCAGCGCTCCCTCCGCAGGCACTCGCCAGCAGTGCCATCGATGCCAAGCCAACAGCGCGCCAGAGCGCGCGAACGGAAGGGTGTCCGGGCATCAGATCGGCAAAAATGTCGGAGCGGAAAACGCGCATGCGGAGTGGCCGGTTTGGGGTCCACTCCGCAGACGATCCGGACATGATGCCGGACACATGAATCCCTGAATCTATGGCGTTGGGAAGTGACGACCGTCACCGGTCCTTAAACGGCCAGATCCAGACTCTGGAATCCGGATTAGCCCGGAGTTCTTCGCGATGAGACTCTCGATCGTTGGCGCGTACGTCACGGTCGCCGGCGTTGCGATGAGCGACAACGACACATCGAGCGACAGCGTGTCGACCGTTGGCGCGAACGTGACTCCGCCGCTCGAGATTGCGCGCGACACAAGCTTGTACCGACCCGCAGCAAGACCGGTGATCGTGGTGGTGCCGACAATTGGACGCGAGCCCCGGTCGGGCGCGATGAGATAGGCATCGGCGCTCACACCGGCGGGCAAGCCACCGATCGCGACAGCAATCGCGCCGCTGCCGATCACGTAGCGAATGGCCACATGTGCGGTGTCGCCAAGGCGCACCGTGGTGTCGATGGTTGCGGGCGTCGGCACGTAGCGTGTGCCGGCGTTGACGATGTCCTGCGCCGAAGCGAGCCAGCGATCGGCAGCGATATTGGTGCCGCGTTGCGCGCTGGCGGTGATCACACCGCTATGCGTGACGGCAGTGACCGCGCCACGCGGCGGTGTCACGTTGACATCGGCCGTTGATCCTTCGGGCACGCCAGAGATGTCAATCGCGAATGCCGTTGGCTGCGCGTTGTACTCCACTGCGACGGTGCTCAGCGTGGCCTCGGTCACCGTGATCGAGCTGCTCGCGATCGACGAGGCGAAGGTGCCGATCGACGCGCGCACCGGTCGCACGGTGACGGTGTACTGGCCGGCCGGAACATCGCTCCAGCCCGTCGTGGCGGTCGCGGTGCGAGAGAAGTTCGGAGCGCCGGCTACCGTGATGTCGGCACTCGTGCCTTCGGGCAAGCCGCTCACGGTGATACTCAGAAGTCCGGGAGTCACCGGCGCCGGGTTGATTGGCGGCGGTGGCGTCACGATGCTCGTCGGCGTATCGCCAGCGACGCCGCAGGCGCTCAGTAGCGCAGCAGCGAGCAGAAAGGCGGCACGAGCTGAATTGACAATGGATACAAAACGCATGCAGAGTGGCCAGTTGGGGTCCACTCCGCAGACGATTCGAGCGGGGGGTCGGACACAGCGTTTGGGCAATTGCCCTAACCGGGACGTGACAGCTGTGGTCCCGGGAGAAACGGCGAAATCAGAAACCCGCGACCCGAAAACTCGAACCCCGAACCCATCAACCGATCAGTTGGTGGGTTCGGGGTTCGAGTTTGGTGTTCAGAGTCTCTTGGGGTCAGACTCCAAGAGGCTTCTAAGCGTTTCTTGGAGTCTGTCACCAAGCGGGGCGTGGGGTAATAATCCAAGGGGGGGCGGAGCAAAGCATACTCATAG
>CBHWDN010000036.1:0-39838 GCA_966112585.1 uncultured Gemmatimonadaceae bacterium | reverse complement strand
CGCGTTCGTTCATGCTGCACTACAACTTCCCGCCGTTCTCGACCGGTGAAGTGCGCCCGATGCGTGGCACGAGCCGCCGCGAAATCGGCCACGGCAATCTGGCCGAACGCGCGCTGCAGGGCGTGCTGCCCGACTTCGCCGACTTCCCGTACACGATTCGCATCGTCTCCGACGTGCTCGAGTCGAACGGTTCGTCGTCGATGGCGTCGGTGTGCGGTGGTTCGCTTGCGCTGTTCGATGCGGGCGTGCCGATGAAGGCAGCCGTCGCCGGTGTGGCGATGGGTCTCATCAACGAAGGCAAGAAGTACGCGATCCTCACCGACATCCTTGGCACCGAAGACCATCTCGGCGACATGGACTTCAAGGTCGCGGGCACGAAGGACGGCATCACGTCGATCCAGATGGACATCAAGATCGAGGGGCTCGACCTCAAGATCATGGAAGAGGCGCTTTCGCAGGCGAAGGAAGGCCGTCTGCACATCCTCGGCGAGATGGACAAGGCGCTTGGCGCACCGCGTGGCGATCTGTCGAAGTACGCGCCGCGTATCGTGACGGTGCAGATCCCGGTCGACAAGATCGGTGAACTCATCGGACCGAAGGGCAAGAACATTCGCGGCATCCAGGAAGAGACCGGCGCCGAACTCACGGTTGACGACGATGGCACGGTTACGATCGCGGCCGTTGGCGGCGAGAGCATGGAGCGCGCGAAGCAGATGGTCATGGCCATCACGGCCGAGCCGGTTGTTGGCGAGACGTACGAAGGCACGGTGAAGACGGTGACGGCGTTCGGCGCCTTCATCGAAATCATGCCCGGAACTGAAGCGCTGTTGCACGTCTCCGAAATGCGCTGGGAGCGCGTTGAGAAGCCGGAAGACATCGTCAAGAAGGGTGATCGCGTGACGGTGAAGCTGGTTGATCGCGACGAGCGTGGCCGCCTCCGCCTCTCGATGAAGGCGTTGCTGCCGAAGCCTGAGGGCATGCCGGAGCAGGAAGAGCGTCCGCGTCGTGAAGAAGGCGAGCGTTCAGATCGTGGCGAGCGCTCGGATCGTGGTGGACGTGGTGGACGGAACGGCGGTGGTCGCGATCGGCGCTAACGCTTCGGGCGCCGTGGCGCCCACGTTGCACCGTACGGATCTGCCGAATGGCCTGACCGTGCTCTCGGAAGCAGTTCCGGGAGCGCGGTCGGTTGCTTTCGGTGCATGGGTCCGCGCGGCCACTCTCCACGAAAGCGCCGATGAAATGGGTGTGTCGCATTTCCTCGAACACATGGTGTTCAAGGGCACGCGCACCCGCTCCGCGCAGCAAATCGCGCTGTCGCTCGAAACACTTGGCGGCTCGCTCGACGCGTACACCGAGCGCGAACACACGTCGTATCAGGCGCGGGTGCTCGATGAGCATCTCTTCGATGCCGCGCATGTGATCGGCGAGTTGATCTTTGCGCCGCTGTTGCGTCCCGAAGATCTTGCGCTCGAGCGCAAGGTGATCCTCGAAGAGATCAGCATGGTCGAGGATACGCCCGATGACATCATCTTCGACGTGCACAATCGCGCCGTGTGGGGTGATCACCCGCATGGCTTCGCGATTCTGGGAACGCGTGAGACGGTCAAGAATCTCGAGGTCGCGCAGCTGCAAAAACTGCACACGCGTGGCTATCACCCAGGGCGCGTTGTGGTCGCAGCTTCGGGTCGTGTCGAGCACAACCAGTTGCTCGATGTGCTCGACAAAGCGGGGTGGACGTCGGTGCCGAAGGGTGACATGACGCCGTGGGCGCTCGATCCCGTCGAAGCCGCTGGCGCGCACGCGGAACATGTGAAGCGCAAGGACATTGCGCAGACGCATGTCGTGTTGGGCGGGCAGGGCATCGCGCATGGCGATCCACGTCGGTACGCGTTCGCGCTCGTGGACATGCTCATTGGCGGCGGCATGAGCTCGCGCCTCTTTCAGCGGGTGCGTGAAGAGCTCGGACTCGCGTACAGCGTGCACACGTTCAGCAGCGCCTTTGCTGATACGGGTACGCGTGGCGTGTACCTCGCCAGCGCCCCGGAATCGGCCCAGGAAGCGCTCGACGCCGTTCGCGATGTCCTGAGCGACGTCGCCCAGAACGGTTTGTCTGCAGAGGATCTGGCCGCCGGCAAGCGCCAACTTCGTGGCCAGCTGGTATTGTCCATGGAAGGCGTTTCGTCGCGCATGTACCGGGCGGCAGCGACGGCCTTGTATGGCGAACCGTATCGAGGCATTGATGAGCTGATGGCGCTCGTCGATGCCATCACCGAAGAACAGGTGCGCGAAATCGCGCAAGACTTCTTCGATCCTGCACGACAGATTCTCGTCAGCCTCGGCCCCAAGGCCGTTCGCTGACGCCCTACCTCTCAAGAGATCCCTCCCATGCGCATCGGCGTACCGAAAGAGATCAAAACGAATGAAAACCGTGTAGCCCTCGTCCCGGCCGGTGCCGAGGCGCTCACGTCTGCAGGTCATGAAGTGTTTGTCGAAAGCGGCGCTGGTATCGGCAGCGGCTTCGAAGACAGCGACTACACGGCGGTTGGTGCGACGATCGTGCCCGATGCCGCCACGGCATGGGGCAAGGCCGAGCTGCTGATGAAGGTGAAGGAGCCGATCAAGACCGAGTGGCAGTTCCTGCGCCCGGACCTCACGCTCTTCACGTACTTCCACTTCGCAGCCGACGAAGAGCTGACGAAGGCGCACTTGGCCAGTGGTGCGACGTGCATCGCATATGAGACGGTCGAAATGCCGAATCGCGATCTGCCATTGCTCATCCCGATGTCGGAGGTGGCCGGCCGCATGGCGGTGCAGGAAGGCGCGAAGTACCTCGAAAAGCTCTACGGCGGTCGTGGTGTGTTGCTTGGTGGCGTGCCGGGCGTTGCACCGGCCAAGGTGGTCATCCTTGGTGGCGGCATCGTCGGTGTGAACGCGGCGAAGATGGCGGCCGGACTCGGCGCGAAGGTCGTGTTGCTCGACCTGTCGCTCGAGCGCCTGCGCTACTTGTCGGACGTGATGCCGGCGAATGTTCAGCTCATTCACTCGAACCGTCAGAACATTCTCGAGCAGATCAGCACCTGCGATCTCGTGATCGGTGGCGTGCTCATTCCGGGCGCCAAGGCTCCCAAGCTCGTTCGTCGCGCAGACCTTGCGAAGATGCGTCCGGGCGCGGTGATCGTTGACGTGGCGGTCGATCAGGGCGGCTGCGTGGAAACGATCAAGCCGACGACGCACGAGAACCCGACGTACGTGGTTGACGGCATCATCCACTACGGCGTGGCCAACATGCCCGGTGCGGTGCCGCGCACGTCCACGCTGGCGCTCACGAACGCCACATTGCCGTACGCACTGCAGCTGGCGAACAAGGGCTGGAAGAAGGCGCTCAAGGACAATGGCGCGCTGCTCAAGGGACTGAACATGTCGGCCGGCAAGGTGACGTATCAGGGAGTGGCCGAAGCGTTCGGCATGACCTTGGCGGATCCGGCGTCGTTCGTCGGCTGAGCGCCTGCGGGAAGGTGGGACGAGGGCCATCGGGATCATTCCCGATGGCCCTCGCGACGTTTCGGACAGGACCTCACGAGGTGTGCTAGGTCACGGTTTGACAACAGCTTGTCCGCCTTCGCGTGCTCCGGTACTTTACCGCATCACGCACTGCCGGCCCTCATCAAGGCGAACGCCCCCTCTGACGCCGCCGCCCCCGATCCCCCAGGATGTTCTGGCCCTTTAGCAAGTCGAATTCGTTCTTTCCGGCGAACGCCATCGCCGTCGATCTCGGCACCGCCAACACGTTGATCTACGTGAAGGGCGAAGGGATCGTCCTCAATGAGCCGTCTGTGGTCGCACTCGATCGCGAGACGAAAAAGATCAAGGGTGTTGGTCTCGAGGCGAAGCGGATGTTGGGTCGTACCCCCGACGGCATCATGGCGGTGCGTCCCATGAAGGACGGCGTGATCGCCGACTTCGACGTGACCGAAAAGATGCTGCGCTATTTCCTCACGCTCGTGATCGACAAGCATGTCTTCAAGGTGAAGCCGCGTGTGATCGTGTGTGTGCCGAGCGGTATCACCGAAGTGGAGAAGCGTGCGGTGCGCGACTCGGCGCTCGGTGCGGGTGCGAAGGAAGTGTTCATGGTGACCGAGCCGATGGCGGCGGCGATTGGTGTCGGCCTGCCGGTTGAATCACCGACGGGCAACATGGTGATCGACATCGGCGGCGGCACGACGGAAATCGCGGTTATTGCACTCAGCGGCATCGTGAGCGATACGTCGATTCGCACGGGTGGCGACGAACTCGACATCGCCGTCGTGCAATTCATGCGCAAGAACTACAACCTGCTGATCGGCGAGCCGACCGCAGAGCAGATCAAGATCCAGATCGGATCTGCGTATCCCGTCGGCGAAGAACGCGAAATGGACGTCAAGGGACGTGACCTCGTGTCGGGCATTCCGAAGACGGTGCGCGTGCATTCGAGCGAGATTCGCGAGGCGGTGCAGGAACCGATTCAGCAAATCGTGGACGCCGTGCGTCGTGCACTCGAAATCACGCCGCCGGAGTTGGCGTCGGATATCGTGGATCGCGGTATCGTGATGACCGGTGGTGGTGCACTGATTCGTGGACTCGATGTGTTGTTGTCGCAGGAAACGGGATTGCCGATTCATGTCGACGAAGATCCGCTGACCTGCGTGGTGCGCGGCACCGGCAAGATCCTCGACGACGAGGAGAAGTACTGGTCGGTTCTCACCACCTGACGCGCGGTGGCCCGTCGCGCTCGTGGTGAGGGACGCCTCGACACCGCGCTGGTTGTGGCGTGTGTTGCCCTCGCAGTTCTGGCCTTGATCGCGCCACGCAAATCGCGTGAGCAGATCGCAAGCACGTTGCGCACGCGCGTGCTCGCCCCATTGGTGAGTCTCGAAGGACAGGCGGCCACCGTGCGCGCCGCCGTCGCGTCGCGCAACGATGTGCTGGTGGCGCGCGGTCGCTCGGTGGTCGACACGCTGAGTTTACGCGCGGTTGCCGATGAGAACGTGACGTTGCGTCGACTGCTTGGACTCTCCGCGCGATTGCAGGATGGTTTTGTGCCGGCGGAGTTGTTGCCCGCACCGGGCGGTGACGAGTTCACGATCGCGCTCACGGCCGGCGCGCAGGCGGGTATCACTGCGTTCCAACCCGTCGTGACGGCTGATGGCCTGGTGGGCATGGTGGAGAGCGTCGACGCGAGCACGAGCTACGCGATCACGTGGGCGCATCCCGACTTTCGCGTGAGCGCGATGAGTGTTGATCAGAACGCGTTCGGTATCGTGCAACCGCATCTCGGAAGTGGCGCCGAACGCTGGCTGCTCGAGATGCGCGGCGTGCCGTTCCGCGCGAAGCTCGATAGCGGCACGCTTGTGGTGAGCTCAGGGCTTGGTGCGACGTATCCGCGGGGTATTCCAGTCGGTACCGTGTTGGGCGAGATCACGACACCGGAAAAGTGGGCGCGTACCTATCTCATCAAGCCATCGGTGTTGCCGGAGGCGATTGGCCCGGTGCTGGTGCTCATGCCATCGCGCGCGCAACGCGGTGTGAATGGTGTCTGGACGACCGTCGCCGCGGCAGACAGCGCAGCGCGTGCCGTTGCACAGGCGGGCGATTCGCTGGCGCGTAATGCGGCGTTCGACGAGCTCGCGGCGCGGCGTGCAGCGCTTGATCAGCAGTTGCGCGACAGTCTTGCCGCCGCGGACACGATTGGTGGTGGACTCGGCACGCGTCCGCCAACCAGAGCAGACAGCGCGCGCCCCGCGGTGAAGCCACCGGCCACGACCACCGCACCCAAGCGCGATACTATCAAGCCGCCGGTTCCGGTGCGCCCGGGTCCGCCACCGCCGAGCGACCGTGAATTCGAGGGCGCACACTGATGCGCGGACCACAACCCGCGCCATCGGGTATTGGCAGCGCCATTCGCGCCTGGATCGGGTTTGCGTTGTTGATCGCGGCGCACTTTGCGGTGCGTCCGTTGTTTACCGGTCCGGTGACGGTGGACTTTGCGATCATCGCGCTGCTCTTCGCGTCGGTGCGCATGCGTCCGGGCTTTGCATCGCTCGCGGGTTTTCTGATGGGGCTCGCGCTGGATGCCCTGGCGCCTGGCAGCTTCGGGTCGGCCACGCTGGTGCTGACGTTGCTTGGCTTTGGCGCATCGTGGCTCAAGGCGGTGTTCTTCGCCGACAACCTGAGTCTCACCGCGCTGTTCATCTTTGGTGGCAAGTGGATTTTCGATATCGCGATGACGCTGCTCGTTGGAGCGAAGGGCGGGGCCACGCTCGTGGTCACGCTGCTCCTCTGGTCGCCGTTGTCGGCTGCGCTGACCGCCCTGGTGGCGGTGTTGTTGTTGACGCTGTTCCGTCCGCTCTATCGTCCTGCCGTTTCCTGACACCCATGCGCGTCCGTTGAATCACGCGTGAGCTATCATCCGAACTCGGTGTTGCGGCGCGCCCGTGTGGCGCGCGGACTGTTGGTGATGGCGTTCGTGGCGCTTGGCGGCGCGTTTTTCCGCGCGCAGGTGCTGCAGAACGAGGAGTATGTGCTGCAGTCGGAAACGAATCGATTGCGCGAGGTGCCGCTGCCGGGGGCGCGGGGAACGATTTACGATCGCAGCGGTGAGATCATCGCGGAGAATCTGCCCGGATACACCGTGTCGATTCTGAGTCCGACCGAAGACTCGCTCAAGAGCGCGCTGCGGACGCTGTCGAAAGTGATTCCGATCGATTCGTTGCAGCAGGAATTCGTGGTTCGACGCTTCCGTCGCACGAAGCCACGGCCCACGGTGATTTTCAACGACGCGAGCTTTCAGGTGGTCTCGGTGCTCGAAGAGCGACGCGTCGAGTTTCCCGGCCTGATCATTCAGAGTTCACCGAAGCGGTACTATCCCGACGGTGAGGCGATGGCGGCGCTCGTGGGATTCACCGGCGAAATCAGCGACGAAGAGCTCTCGAACGAGCGTTACGTCGGCTACAAGGCCGGACAACAGGTCGGCAAGCAAGGGCTCGAGAAGCAATACGAGTCACAGCTTCGCGGAAAGGAAGGACGTCGATTCGTGGAAGTGGACGCACGCAATCGTGTTGTGCGTGACAATGGTGTGCGTGCGGAAGAACAGCCAGAAGCGCCACCACCGCTGCGCACGAACATCGACATGGACTTGCAGCGTTACGCGCATGACTACTTCGGCGACTCGCTTCGAGGGGCCATGGTCGCGCTTGATCCACGGACGGGAGGCGTGCTCGCCCTCTACAGCGCGCCCAGCTACGACATCAATCAATTCATTGGCGGCATTCCGACCTCCGTGTTCCAGCCTTTGCTCAGCGATCCGCACAAGCCATTGGTGAATCGCGCGCTCACCGGTCGCTACGCGCCCGCGTCCACCTTCAAGTTGGCGACGGCCGTGATGGGGCTCGAACTGGGCATCGTCACGATGGATACGCGCATGGAACAACCGTGCACGGGCGCCTACTACTACGGCCGCGTGTTCAAGTGCTGGGATCACAAAGGGCACGGTGACATCACGCTCGCGCAGGCAATCGCCAAGTCATGCGATGTCTATTTCTATCAGCTCGGACTCAAGATCGGGCTGTCGAAGCTGCTCGCCGGCGGCGTAAAGCTCGGCTTCGGCGACAGCACGGGCATCGACCTGCCGAATGAACGGAAGCCGACGTGGCTGGCGGGCACCGAGTATTTCGACAAGAAGTACGGCCCGCGAGGCTGGAACAAGTCGGTCGTGCTCAGTCTCGCGATCGGCCAGGCGGACAACGCGCAAACGCCGCTCAGCATGGCGAAGTTCTACACAGCGCTCGCGACCGACGGCTCGGCCGCCACGCCGCAAGTTGTGCAGCGTGAGCCTGAGCGCAAACAGATTCTCAATCTCCGACCCGAACAGTTGCAGGGATTGCAAGACGCGCTGGCGGACGTGGTTTCGAGGGGCACCGCAGCCGGCGCGCAGATCAAGGGGCTGACGATTGCCGGCAAGACCGGCACGGCGCAGGTCGGCGGACAGAAGGACAACGCGTGGTTTGTGGGTTATGCACCAGCGGACAAGCCAACGATTGTGCTTGCCGTGATTATCGAGGAAGGCCTGCATGGCTCGGCCGCGGCGAAAGTGGCCACGAAGTTCCTCGAGCGCTTCCTCAAGAAGTCGTTGACGATGACAGCGATTACCAACGACTGATCGCGGACACCCATGCCCAACATCAGTGCACTCCGACGTCAGAGTATCGACTTTCCGCTGCTGCTCATCGCGCTGTTGCTGACCGGCTTCGGCATTGCGATGGTGTTTTCGGCGGGCCAGATCGACGCGCCGAGCCGCACGATTGCGACGGCATGGCAGCGACAGCTTGGCTTTTTTGTCGTGGCGCTCACGGCCACCTGGGTCGTCGTTCGCGGCTCGGTGCGCCTCATCGAGTGGATGACATGGCCGCTCTACGCCCTCAGCTGTCTCTTGCTGCTGTTGGTGCTGATTGTCGGTACGGGCGCGGGTACCGCGGCCAGCTCACATAGCTGGCTCTCCATCGGCGGCGTGCGAATCGGCCAGCCATCGGAGCTGGCGAAGCTCGCAACGGTGTTGATGCTTGCGAAGGTGCTCGCCGCGCAGCGCGAGAACATCACGTCACTTGTGGATCTGTGGAAGCCACTCCTCGTGGTGGCGGTGCCGTGGCTCCTCGTGATGAAGCAGCCAGACCTCGGCACGGGTCTCGTATTCATCGGCGTATGCTTTGCGATGCTGTTCTGGGCCGGCGTGCGATGGCAATTGCTGCTGATGCTCGCGAGTCCCGGCATCAGTCTCGTGCTCGCCTTCAGCACCGGGGTATGGGGCGCGTGGTTCCTGCTCTTGGTTGCCCTGGTGTTCTGGTACCGCCCGTATCTCGTGGAAGGCGTTGTGGTCGTCGTCGCGAACGTGATTACGGGTGTCGTCGCGCCGATTCTGTGGGACAAGCTCAAACCGTACCAACAAAAACGACTTCTGGTGTTCCTCGATCCCAACATCGACAAGAGTGGATCGGGTTATCACGTTACCCAATCCAAAGTCGCCATCGGCTCCGGCGGATTGTTTGGACAGGGCTACACGCTCGGCAGTCAGAAGCGCCTGCAGTTTCTTCCGGAGCGGCACACCGACTTCATTTTCTCAGTAGTTGGCGAGGAGCTGGGCTTCATCGGCGTCAGCGTGGCACTCGCGTTGTTCCTCGCGCTGCTGTTGCGCAGCACCCGAATTGCGTCGCGTGCGAGCGACTCCTTTCCGAGTCTCGTCGCGTTTGGTCTCGTTGCCGCATGGTTTGTTCACGTCATGGTGAATGTCGGCATGACGCTCAATCTCATGCCCGTGACCGGCATTCCACTGCCGTTCTTCAGCTACGGGCCAAGCTTTCTGTTGGTCTCCTGGCTCGCCGTGGCCGTGCTCCTTCGCATCTCCGCCGAAGGCCGTGGTCAGGCCGACGCTATCGAGCTGTAATCGCTGCGACCAGGCGCGTCGCACTCCCTTCGTTCATACGGCTGAGTTCGCTGCAGGCCAGAGTGACAGCCTCGACCGTGCGCAAGGTCTAGCCTTGCGCTGGTCACTTTCCGATCTTTCGCGTCTATGGCCTGGTTCCGGAAGGAAAGAAAGCCCCGCCAACCGCGCCGCGAGCGCCTCGAGATCCCACCGGATACGTGGGAGAAGTGCGAGGCCTGCGGGCACACGGATATCCGCGACAACTTCCTGCGGAATCTCAACGTGTGCCCACAGTGCGATTTTCATCGTCGCCTGCGCGCTTGGGATTACGCATCGTTTGTGCTCGACGACGGCTCGCTCAATGAAGTCGGCGGCGAACTGCGCTCGGTGGATCCGCTCGGATTCCCCGACTATCCGTCGCGCCTCAAGCGCGCACTTGCCAACGCCGGTGATACCGATGCCATCCTGACCGTCACCGGCCAGCTCGAGGGCATGCCGATCGGTATCGGCGTCATGGACTTTGCCTTCATGGGCGGCTCCATGGGCTCGGTCGTTGGCGAAAAAATCGCGCGACTGGGGCAGCGCTCACTCGAGAAGAAGCACCCACTGGTGATCGTGTCGAGCTCCGGCGGTGCGCGCATGCAGGAAGGCATCCTTTCGCTGATGCAAATGGCGAAGGCGTCGGCTGTGCTGTCGCAGCTCGCTGAGCGTCGCATTCCATACATCTCGGTGCTCACCAACCCCACGACGGGCGGTGTGAGTGCGAGCTACGCGATGCTGGGCGACGCGATCCTCGCCGAGCCGGGCGCGGTGATTGGGTTTGCCGGTCCGCGTGTCATCAAGCAGACGCTTGGTCAGGACCTGCCCGAAGGCTTTCAGACGGCGGAGTTCCTCCTCGAAAAGGGGATGGTCGATCGTGTGGTCCATCGCAAGGAAATGAAGGCCACGTTGTCGCGACTTCTCCGCCACATGTCCGGCCGACCGGCCGCGGCCGCACACGGCGACGAGGAACGCTGAGCACCAATCCGCTGGCGCCGCCGGCGATTGCACCGGCTACCCCCGACGGGTCCGCAGCACCGGAGTCCGACGAAGCCTTCGCCGCGTATCAGTTCGCCCTGCGCCGCCTGTTCCTGAGAACGGGCGGCGCGTGGCGCTTGGGGCTCGAGCGAGTGGCGGATCTGCTGGCGCGACTGGGAAATCCCCACCGCCAGTATCCGGTCTTTCATATTGCCGGTACCAACGGGAAGGGCAGCACCTGCGCCACGCTCGATGCGGTGCTACGTGGTGCTGGACTGCGAGTTGGCCGCTACACATCGCCCCATCTCGTCGACTTTTCCGAGCGTATCGTGGTGAACGGTACGGCGATGCCGTACACCGAAATCACACGCTGGCTCAATGCGCACGAGCCGTTGCTGACCGAACTTGGCGCGACTTTTTTCGAAGCCACGACGGCCATGGCGCTCGCCCATTTTGCCTCGGAACAGGTTGAGGTGGCCGTAGTCGAAGTTGGCTTGGGAGGCCGACTTGACGCCACGAATCTCGTGCAGCCTCTGAGCGCCGGCGTCACTCAAATTGGCTTCGATCATCTTGAGTTTCTGGGTGACACGCTCGAAGCGATCGCGGGCGAAAAGGCCGGCATCTACAAAGCGGGCGTCGCGGCCGTGGTGGGCGAAACAGACCCGGTCATTCGTGATCTGCTCACGTCATTCGCTGAGCGTGCCGGCTCGTCGCCCATCCTCGTAACCGGTCGGGATTGGCGCGTGAGCGACATCGATGTACACGCGCAGGGCACCAGCTTCACGCTCGATGTGGGAGGCTCGGCGCGGCGTTTGACGACCCCGTTGGTTGGACGCTTTCAGGCGCACAACGCCTCGGTGGCCTTGGCCATGCTGCGTGCGGCCGGTGGTCGATGGGCCGAGATCGAGCAAAGCGCCGACTCACTGCTGGCCGGCGTGCGTCTCGCCGGGCGCTTTCATCGGGCCGACCCGTGGCTGTTCGATGTTGCTCACAACGCCGATGGCGCAGCGACGGTTGTCGCGAATCTGCTGGCGGTGGGCGTTCCGCACCCCATCACTGCGGTGGTTTGCGTGCTCCGCGACAAGGATTGGCGCGGCATTCTCCACGCCGTGGCGCGGGCGGCTGAACGCATCGTCATCACGATGGCCCCAACCGCGCCGGCGAACCGCACGTGGGACTTGAGCGAGGTTGAAGCGTGGGCCACGAGTGAGGGACTTCCAGTGACCCGCATCGTCGATTTTTCGAGCGCGCTCGCCAACGCGCGCGCTGAGGCGAAAACGGTGCTGGTGACAGGCTCATTTCACACCGTCGGTGATGCCATGGAACGGTTGCAGGTGCACCCGCTCGCTCGGTAACTTGCGGGATGTCACACAAGCCGCTCCCGGGATTTCGAGACTTCTACCCAGACCAGTTCGCCGAGCGAGCCCACATCTTCGATACCTGGCGCCGCATCGTGCGGCGCTTTGCGTTTCAGGAGTACGATGGGCCGCCGCTCGAGCCTCTCGAGCTCTACACGCAGAAGAGCGGCGAAGAGATTGTCACGCAGCTGTACAACTTCGTGGACAAGGGCGATCGGCAGGTCGCCATGCGCCCGGAGATGACGCCGACGTTTGCGCGCATGGTGGGCTCCAAGGCGCAGACGCTGCGCAAGCCGGTGCGCTGGTTCTCGCTACCGCAGCTCTTTCGCTACGAGCGCACGCAGAAGGGTCGCCTTCGTGAGCACTATCAGCTGAACGTCGATATCGTCGGCGAAGCGGATGTGCTGGCCGACGCCGAGTTGCTCACCGTGGCGGTGAATATCATGCAGGCGCTCGGGCTCACGGCGTCGCACGTGCGCGCGCGCGTCAGCGATCGGCGGTTGCTCAACGGCCTGCTCGAACATCTCGCGATTGCCGAGGATTCGTGGCCGGCGGTGTATGCCGTGCTCGACAAACTCGAGCGGCAGCCGCGTGAGCTGTCGGCGGAGAAGCTTGCGGCGGCCGGACTCCCGGCGACGACGGTGGAGGAGGTCCTGGGATTTGCGACGCTCGACTTTGCAACGCTGCAGTCGCGCTTCGGAAGCGCACCGTCGGTGCAAGAACACGCCGAGCGATTTGCGCAGTACATCGCGCATGTCGAGGCGCTGGGTATTGGTGAGTTCCTGCACTTCGATCTCACGATCGTGCGCGGGCTCGCCTACTACACCGGCATCGTGTTTGAACTGTTCGACAGCGTTGGTGAGTTCCGCGCGATCTGCGGTGGCGGTCGCTACGACAACCTGCTCAAGGCGCTTGGCGGGGCCGACCTTCCGGCACTCGGCTTTGGCATGGGCGACGTCGTGCTCGGCGAACTGCTGCGGGAGCGTGGGCTGATGCCGTCTCCGCCACCGAGCGTTGGATTGTGGGTCGCGCAGGCGCCGGACGCACCCGACGCGCCGGCGGCCATGTTGCGCACGGCGACGGCGTTGCGCGAAGCTGGATTGGTGGTGGAGTACGGCTTCAAGCCGCAGAAGTTGGACAAGCAACTCGAGGCCGGTCGGAAGGCCGGTGCCGGGGCGTTCGTGATCGTCGACCCGTCGAGTGGTGATGCGCCGTGGCGGCTTCGCCGTTCCGGCGAAAACGATCAGACCTTTACCTCGTTGGCAGCACTCGTAGCTGCCGCTTCAACGCAGACCGGATCCGCAACATGAGCGATGACAAGAAGCTGACCACGCGTGGCGACAACTTCAGCGATTGGTACAACGAGCTGGTGCTCCGTGCCGAACTCGCCGACTACTCGCCGGTGCGCGGTTGCATGGTCATTCGACCGCTCGGTTACGGCATCTGGGAACGTATGCAGCGCGCGCTCGATGACATGTTCAAGGCCACGGGCCACGTGAACGCGTATTTCCCGCTGTTTATTCCGGAGAGCTTCCTGTCGAAGGAAGCCGAGCATGTCGAAGGCTTCGCGCCGGAATGTGCCGTCGTGACGCATGGCGGTGGCAAGCAGCTCGAAGAGCGCCTGGTCGTGCGTCCGACGTCGGAGACGATCATCTACTCGATGTTTGCCAAGTGGGTGCAGAGCTATCGTGACTTGCCGTTGCTTTACAATCAGTGGGCCAACGTCGTGCGCTGGGAAATGCGCACGCGGTTGTTCCTGCGCACGATGGAGTTCCTCTGGCAGGAGGGACATACCGCGCACGCGACGCACGACGAAGCGGAGGTCGAGACGCGCAAGATGCTTGGCGTGTACCGCACCTTCATGGAAGAGTACATGGCGATGCCGGTCGTGACGGGGCAGAAGACCGACAGCGAGCGTTTCGCCGGTGCGCTGCGCACCTACTGCACGGAAGCGATGATGCAGGACAACAAGGCGCTGCAGGCGGGCACGTCGCACAACCTTGGACAGAATTTCGCGAAGGCGTTCGACCTGACGTTCCAAAGCGAAGACGGGCAGATCGAGCATGCGTGGAATACGTCGTGGGGTGTGTCGACACGCATGATCGGCGGCCTGGTGATGACGCACGGCGACGATGCGGGTCTGCGGTTGCCGCCGCGACTCGCGCCCATTCAGGTCGTGATCGTGCCCATCTGGAAGACCGATGAGGAACGCGCCGCGACGGTTGAAACCGCAAAGCGCATTGCGGAGGAGCTGGGCAGTTTCAAGCGCCCGGACCACGAGCGCATTCGTGTGCATGTCGACGATCGCGTTGGCATCAAGCCGGGCGCCAAGTATTACCACTGGGAGCTGCGGGGCATTCCGCTGCGCATGGAAATCGGTCCGCGAGATCTCACGCAGCAGAGCGGGTTGCTGGTGCGTCGCGATACGCGTGAGAAGCGCGCGGTGGCGTTCGATGCGCTGCGCAGCGAATTGCCGGTGGTGCTGGAGCAGATCCAGTCGGACATGCTGGCGGCCGCGCGTGCTCGTCTCGAAGCGAACAGCATCCGTGAGCGCATCAGCTACGACAAGTTCAAGGAAGTCATGGAGGGGCCGGGCGCGTTCGTGTACGCGGGCTGGAACGGAGATCCGGCGGTGGAAGCCAAGGTGAAGGAAGAGACCAAGGCGACGATCCGTTGCATTCCCGATCCCGAGTTCCGTTCGCCGACGGCACCGACGACATGCATGGTGACCGGTGAGCCGGCCAAGTACGAGGTGATTTGGGCTCGGGCCTACTAACCGCAATGGCCACCAGTGCACTCCCCGATTCAGTAACGGTGACGACCGACGGTTTTGCCCGCGTGGGTGGTGTGTTGCATGCCGATGGCGTGCCACTCCCCACGTTGGCGGCCGCGGTGGGAACGCCGGCGTACGTGTACAGCGCGAGCACCATTCGCGAGCGCTACACGCGGTTGCACAACGCGTTCGCTGGCGTGCCGCATCGCTTGCATTTCGCGGTCAAAGCAAACTCCAACCTCGCGGTGCTCTCGCTGTTGCGCTCATTGGGCGCCGGTGTGGACATCGTGTCGGGTGGTGAGCTGTTCCGCGCCACGCAGGCTGGATTCACGGGCGCGGATGTGGTGTTCAGCGGTGTGGGCAAGACCGTGCAGGAGATCGAGCAGGCACTCGACGCGGGCGTATTGCTCATCAACGTCGAGTCGGAAGCCGAGCTCTTTGCGATCGACGCCGTTGCCGCCCGAAAGGGCGTGGTCGCGCCGATCGCGCTGCGCGTGAATCCGGAAGTCACGGTTGAAACGCCGCACGCGTACATCAAGACCGGCGAGAAGGGCGGCAAGTTCGGCATTCCGCGCGACGATGTGTCGCGGCTCGTTTCGCTGATCACCACGCTGCCGCACCTGGCACTGCGTGGCCTGGGCATGCATCTCGGGTCGCAAATCAGCAACGCGGATCCGCTTCGCGATGCGTTGCCGCGATTGGTCGCGGCGCTCGCGCACGCGCGCAGCGAAGGTCACGACATTCGCTACATGGATGTCGGCGGCGGATTGTCGGTGCCGTATCATCCGGACGAACGCGATGCCGACGTCAGCGACTATGCGGCGTTGGTCAAAACGGCTCAGGCCGAAACCGGACTGGCGCTCGTGCTCGAGCCGGGTCGCTTTCTCGTCGCGGAATCGGGCGTGCTGCTGACAGAAGTGCTCTATCGCAAGCATGCGAACGGTAAGGACTTCATCGTGACGGACGCGGGCATGAATGATCTCATTCGCCCCGCGTTGTATCACGCACACCATGAGATCGAGGCGGTGGTCGAGGCGCCATCGCAAATCACCGCTGATGTCGTCGGTCCGATCTGCGAATCGGGCGATTTCTTCGCCAAGGGTCGCGTGATGCCCGATGTGCCCGCTGGTGGTCTGCTCGTCGTGCGTACCGCCGGCGCGTATTCGTTCTCGATGTCCAGCAACTACAACTCACGTCCGCGGCCCGCCGAAGTGCTGGTAGATGATTCGCGTTTCGCGATCATCACGCAGCGGGAGCAGTACGCAGACCTTATCCGCCTCGAGAAGGCGCAGCCCGAGTGGAGAAACCGCTGATGCGCGTCGGCCTGTTGTCGGATACTCATGATCGCGTGCCGGCTGTGCGCGCGCTGCTCGAACAGATGGTGGCTGGCGGTGTCTCGCTGGTGATGCATGCGGGCGACTATTGCTCGCCATTCTCGTTGCAGCCATTTCACGACCTGTCACTGCCGCTGCTGGGCGTGTTTGGGCGCAACGACGGCGACCGCGATGCCCTGCAAGCCGCCGCGAAGGTTGGCTTTGGCGCGCTCGAGTTGTACGAATCGCCGCACAGCTTCGAGATCGGCGGCAAGAACGTGTTGCTCATCCACGACTTGGCCGATGTGCATCAGCGCTCGATCGACGGCCACGAAGTCATCATTCACGGTTTCACACACGTGCCGGAAATGAAGTCGCGTGGGGATTCGTTGCTGGTGAATCCTGGCGAGGCGTGTGGCTGGCTCCATGGCTCGCCCACCGGTGCGATCCTCGATCTCGAAACGAAAGCGGTAGAGTTCCTCAAGTTGTCTGGCCCGGAGTGGAAGAACTGATGCAGAACCCGACCACGAGTCGCATTCTCATTCTCGACTGCGGCTCGCAGTTCACGCAGTTGATCGCACGTCGTGTCCGTGAGGCGCGCGTGTATTCCGAGATTCATCCACCCACGGTGTCGCTCGATTGGATTCGCGAGTGGAAGCCTGCCGGCATCGTGCTTTCCGGTGGCCCGAGTTCGGTGACCGATGAAGGCGCGCCAACGGTATCACGCGAGCTGCTCGATATCGCGCCGGTGCTTGGTGTGTGCTACGGCATGCAGCTCATTGCGCATCTCGAGGGCGGCGCGGTCGTGGGCGCTGGACGCCGTGAGTACGGGCGCGCCGAGGTGACGATTGATGAGTCGGCGGGGATGTTTGCCGGATTCGCGCCTGGCGAGAAGACCACCGTGTGGATGAGCCACGGCGATCATGTGGAACAGGTGCCGCCGGGCTACGTGGCAACGGCGCACAGTGGCAACACCTGCGCTGGTTTCCGTCATGAGACGAAGCCGATTCACGCCGTGCAGTTTCACTCCGAAGTGCATCACACCGCGCGCGGCGCGGAGATCATCCAGAATTTCCTGTTCGGCATCTGCCACTGCGAGCCTGATTGGACGCCAGGACACTTCATCGATATGGAGATCGAGAAGATCCGCGCGGTCGTTGGTGACAAGCAGGTCATCTGCGGACTTTCTGGTGGCGTGGACTCGAGCGTCGCGGCCGCGCTCGTGCACAAGGCCATTGGCGATCAGCTCACCTGCATCTTTGTCGACACGGGCTTGCTGCGTTTGCACGAGCGTGAGCAGGTCGAGCGCACGATGCGCGAGCATCTGGGCATTCGCCTCATCACGGTGCGCGCCGAAGAGCGTTTCCTCACGGCGCTGACCGGCGTTGGAGAGCCGGAGAAGAAGCGCAAGATCATCGGCGAGCACTTCATTCGCGTTTTCGAGTCGGCATCGGCCGATGCGGGGAAGGATGCGGCGTTCCTGGTGCAGGGCACGCTCTATCCCGATGTGATCGAATCGGTGAGCGCGAAGGGTGGCCCGAGCGCGACGATCAAGACGCATCACAACGTGGGCGGCTTGCCGAAGGACATGAAGTTTGCGCTCATCGAACCGCTGCGCGAACTGTTCAAGGACGAAGTCCGCAACGTGGGTCGCGAACTTGGCCTGCCGGAGGAGATGGTTGGACGTCATCCGTTCCCGGGCCCGGGCCTCGCCATCCGCGTGCTCGGTGAAGTGACGCCGAGTGCACTCAACATGCTCCGTCGTGCCGATGCGATCTATCTCGAAGAAATTCGTGCCGCTCGGCTCTATCCGGACATTTGGCAGGCGTTCGCGGTGTTCCTGCCGGTGCGCTCGGTTGGCGTAATGGGCGATGGTCGCACGTACGAGCATGTCATCGCGTTGCGCGCCGTCACGAGCACCGACGGCATGACCGCCGATTGGTTCAATTTTCCGCATGATGTGCTGGGTCGCATCTCGAGTCGCATCATCAACGAGGTCGACGGCATCAATCGCGTGGTCTACGACATCAGCTCCAAGCCCCCCGCCACCATCGAGTGGGAGTGAGATCCATGTTCCGACTGCGACTTGCCGCGGTATTCCCTGCGGCGCTGAGCCTGAGTGCACTCATGCCCGTGGGTGACGCGCAGGGGCAGGGCAGCGCGGTGCGCACGACCGCACAGCACGGCGTGCGCCCCCGTCGCATGGTGATTCGCGGCGCGATGGTGGTCGAAGGCAACGGCACGCCCGCCGAAGGACCAAAGGACATCGTCATCGAAGGCAATCGCATCGTGGACATCGTTGGTCTCGATCCGGTGGCGATGCGTGACGGCACGGCGCGTCGCCCGACGGGCGATGTGGAGATCGACGCCACAGGTAAGTACGTCGTGCCGGGGCTGATCAATATTCATGGCCACGTGCAGGACGAGCGTGGCGGTGTGGCTCAGCCGCTCGACTATCAGATGAAGTTGTGGCTCGGCATGGGCATCACGACCGTGCGCGATGTCTCGAGCGAAACGGCGAAGACGCTGCAGCTGCGCGCCAAGAGTGCAGCGAATGAAATCATCGCGCCGCGCCTCTATGTGTATGCGCGCTACGCGTACATGCCGGTGCCGCGCAACGAACAGGAAGCGCGCCAGCGGGTGCGCGATCTCAAGGCGATGGGGGTGGACGGCCTCAAGCTGTTCGGCATGGACAAGGATGTGTACCTCCCGGTCCTTGACGAAGCGAAAAAGCTGGGGCTTGGCACGGCGCATCACATGGCGGTGGATGAAACGAATGCATGGGACGCCGCAGCCGGTGGGCTCACAAGCATCGAGCATTGGTATGGCGTGCCAGATGCCGCAATTCCCGACGGTGCGCAGCATTTCCCGTCGAACTTCAACTATGCCGACGAGGGGATGCGCTTTCGCTGGGCCGGACGCCTGTGGCGCGAAGCGGATCCCAAGCGCTTGCAGGATGTGCTGCAGGCAATGGTGAAAGCGAAGGTCGCATGGAATCCGACGCTCGAGATCTACGAAGCGAGTCGCGATTTGCAGCGCGCGGAAACGCAGCCGTGGTTCAGCGAGTATCTGCATCCAACGCTCGACAAGTACTTCAAGCCGAATGCGGCCAATCACGGTTCGTACTTTGCGAACTGGAGCAGCACCGACGAAGCGTACTGGAAGGAGAACTACCGCATCTGGTTTCAGGCGGTGCGCGATTTCGAACGCATGGGTGGTGTGATCGGTGCGGGTGAAGACGCGGGCTTCATCTATCAGATCTACGGCTTCGGTCTCATTCGCGAGCTCGAACTGCATCAGGAAGCCGGATTTCAGCCGATCAAGGCACTGCAGCACGTCACGGCAAACAACGCGCAGATCCTTGGTGAAGGCGCCCGACTGGGCCGAGTGCGTCCAGGCTATCTGGCCGACCTCGCCATCGTGAACGGCAACCCGCTTGAAGATCTCAAGGTGTTCTATCCGCCACGTGCCGACGCGGCGGCCGGCTCAGGCGGCGGTGTCGCGTGGACGATCAAGGACGGCGTGCCGTACGATGCGCAGCGTCTGCTTGGCGAAGTTCGCGACATGGTGCGCGCCGCGAAGAAGCGCTGAGCATGAGCACGCGCGATTGGCAGCGTGACCTGCGTGAGATGATGCAGGTCGCCCTGCCCATCGTGTTGATCAACCTGGGTATTCAGGCGATGGGCGTCGTGGATACACTCATGGTGGGACACTTGGGTGGCGCGGCCATTGCCTCGGTGGCGCTGGGCAATTTCTACTTCTTCAACGTCAGTGTCTTCGGCATCGGCGTACTCTTCGCGCTCGATCCCGTCATCGCGCAGGCGGTCGGCGCGGGCGATGAGAATGCCGTGGCGCGAGGTGTGCAGCGAGGGCTCTTTCTTGCGCTGATCATCGCCCTCATCGTCATGCTCGCATTGATGCCCGGCGAAGCGCTGCTGCGCGCATTCGAACAGCCACCAGACGTCGTCGATCAAACCGCCGTGTATGTACGTCGGCGTGCGCTGGGCGCGATACCGTTTTTCGCCTTCGCGGTTCTCCGCCAGACGCTGCAGGCGCTGGGTCCCGTGCGGCCCATTCTCTTTGCGGCATTGGTCGCGAACCTCGTCAACGCGGCAGCGAACTGGGTATTCGTGTTCGGCCATCTTGGTGCGCCGGCGCTCGGCGTTGAAGGCTCAGGCGTAGCCACCGCCATCTCGATGTGGGTCATGGCCGCGGTGCTGCTCGCCATCGCATGGCCTCTGCTGCGTCCGACTATTCGCCCGTGGCGTACGGACTCGCTGCGCTTGGCGCCGATATCACGCATGCTCCGCATTGGTGTGCCGATCGGTACGCAGTGGTTTTTTGAAAGCTTCGCGTTCGGTCTCACCACGCTGTTCATGGGGTGGATGGGCACCGCGTCGCTCGCCGGGCATGAGATCGCACTCAACATGGCGGCGTTCACCTTCATGGTGCCGCTCGGCATCTCGGGCGCCGCCGCCGCTGTGGTCGGTCGGGCGATTGGTCGCGGCGACATTGCGGCGGCGCGGCGCGATGCAACTGCAGCGATCGTCTGCGGTGCCGGCGTGATGTGCATCAGTGCCGTCGTGTTCATCGTTGCACCGGAAACACTCGCGCGGCTCTACACGACTGAATCCGCCACGTTTGCGAT
Source organism: uncultured Gemmatimonadaceae bacterium (assembly GCA_966112585.1). Classification (GTDB taxonomy): domain Bacteria; phylum Gemmatimonadota; class Gemmatimonadetes; order Gemmatimonadales; family Gemmatimonadaceae; genus Gemmatimonas. The sequence goes on along the minus strand of CBHWDN010000036.1, from coordinate 19,278 downwards.
GGCGATCCTGCTGATTCCGCTCGCGGGATGGTTTCAGGTCTTTGACGGTCTCCAGGCCGTCACCAGTGGCGTGCTACGAGGCACCGGCGACACGCGTGTTCCGGCAATTCTGCACATGGTCGCGTTCTGGGGCGTGGGCATACCGCTCGGTTGGTATCTCGGATTCCACACGAGTCTTCGCGAGCGCGGCCTATGGATTGGTCTGGTCGCCGGACTCGCGGCTGCAGCGCTCCTGCAAAGCGCTCGCGTGATCCGACGACTGCGCGGAGATATCGCGCGCGTCGTCGTTGATCACTGACCTGCTTAATCCTGCGGAGCGCTCCGGAGCGTCAGACGCGCTTCTCTTCGAGCAGCGCCATGAACTCTGCTGGCGCATTGATCTCGAGCAAACGGCCTGGCACGTCGCTCTCCTTGCTGAACTGCGCGATCTTGCCGAGAACCGGGAGGTACTGGTTCGACACCTCGAGCGGCGGCGCGACGATCAGGAAAAAGAAGTTGACGGGCTTGTCATCGATCGCCTTGAAGTCGACACCGACTTTCTTGCGACCGAAGGCCACACGCAGGCGGTTCACGACCAGCGAGCGGCAATGCGGAATCGCGATACCGCGGCCAATCCCGGTCGAACCGAGATTTTCACGCCGCTTGAGCATCTTGAACAGCATGCCTTCGGATTTCTCATCGAGCTTGAGCAGCCCGATGAGTTCCTTGAGAATTTCGTCCTTGGTCGTGCCCTGGAGCTCGAGCTGGACGGCGTCTTCGGAGAAGAATTCGCGCAGTTCCATAGCCGCGTAAGATAGCCTCGGGGACTCCGGAGTCAAACCGCTGCGTTGCCGCACCAGACCGGGGTGGCTAACTTTAACTGCATGTCGCGCAAGGTCTTCCCGTTCGCTGTCCCGAATCCGGTGCCGCTCTATCTGGCGCCGATGGCTGGGGTTTCGGAATCGCCATTCCGCCGCTTGTGCCACGCGCATGGGGCAGACGTGGTCGTGACCGAGTTCCTGTCGGCCGAAGGGATTCGCCGGGAAAACGAAGCGACCATCAGCAAGCTGCGCTTCGCCCCTGAAGAGCGACCGATTGGCGTTCAGATCTTTGGTGCCGATCCCGCGGCGATGGCCGACGCGGCCGCGATGGTCACGGACACATTCATGCCGGACTTTGTCGACATCAATTTCGGCTGTCCGGTCAAGAAGGTCGTGCGTCGCAACGGTGGCTCGGGCTGTCTCAAGGATCTCGACCTCGTGCAGGAGATCATTCGCGCCGTTGTGAAGGCGACGCACCTGCCGGTGACGGTCAAGACGCGGAGCGGCTGGAACGAGCAGATGCGGGATCCGGTTGGCATCGCGTTGCGCATGCAAGACGCGGGCGCCAAGGCGTTCACGCTGCATGCGCGCACGCGTACGCAGATGTACTCGGGACTCGCGAACTGGGATGAGATCGCACAGGTCGCGGAGGCGCTGGAGATCCCGGTGCTCGGCAATGGCGATATCAAGACCGCGCACGATGCGAAGCGCATGCTCGATCACACGCGCGCCGATGGCATCATGATCGGTCGCGGTAGCTATGGTCAGCCGTGGGTCTTTCGTCAGGCGCGCGCGCTCATCAACGGCGAGCCAATGCCGGAAACGCCCGGTGTGCAGGAGCGCTTTGCGGTCGCGCTGTCCCACGCGCGCATGGTACAGGAATACGAAGCCGATCCGATCGGCGCGGCGATCGAATTCCGCAAGCATCTCGGTTGGTACGTGAAGGGACTGCCGAACTCGGCGGAGCTCCGTGCGAAGCTGCATCAGGTGCGCGATTTCGCCGAAGTGGAGCAGATCTTCTCGAACTATCTCGCGTTCTACGACGAGTACGTCGCACGCGGTGCGAAGGCCGACGATCCGGATATCTCGTCCCTTTCCTGCGAAGCGGCCTGACTGCGGTGGCCGGCGCCACGGTTGCCGGAACGTGTGCTGGTCGTGTAGTGTACGAATGCAGTTGCAGGTGGTAGTTGCAGGACCGCTGGACCGTTCGAACCGGGGGTGACTGGCTTCGACGGGGTTGGTGAATCTCTGGTAGCGTGCCCAGGTCCTCGAGCACCTGGTAAAACACTCGGGAAAATTCCAATCGCGAACAACAACCTCGCGCTCGCTGCCTAACCTTCGGGTTACGTAGCAGTGCTCACGCGGCAGCCCGCCCGGGGCGGCACGTGAGTATCGCAAATCTGGGCTAGTCTCGGCGTGCGCCTTCCGCGCCGGGGCGAAACTTTAGAAGGCTTGTCCTGACGTGGGCTTTCCATTGGCCAGCTGAAGGAGACCTCAATCAATGGAATACGCACGTAGAAGCTGGGGTGGATCTAGTCTCGGACAGGGGTTCGATTCCCCTCACCTCCACTCAGCACAAAGGGCCCGCACTGCGCGGGCCCTTTGTCGTTTCAATCGGTGGGTTCGTTACTTCGACTCGTGATTCGCAGGGACTTGGTCATGGTCGCCAGCATCTCACGCCGGCTTGACCTCCGCCAGCGCCGCGTGCGCAGCGGCGAGACGCGCCACCGGGACGCGAAACGGCGAGCACGAGACGTAGTCAAGTCCAGCGTTATGACAGAACATGACCGATTTCGGATCGCCGCCGTGTTCACCGCAAATGCCCACCTTGAGCCCCGGCTTGGTTTCGCGGCCGTCACGCACCGCCCACTTCACCAGCTTGCCGACGCCCTTCGGGTCGAGCACCTGAAAGGGATCTTCCGGATAGAGTCCGCGATCCACGTAGAGCGGCAGGAAACGTCCGGCGTCATCGCGACTCAAGCCGTACGTCGTTTGCGTGAGGTCGTTGGTGCCAAAGGAGAAGAAGTCGGCGTCCTGCGCGATCTCGTCGGCGGTGAGCGCGGCGCGCGGCAATTCGATCATCGTGCCGATGAGATAGGGGACGCGCTCACCCATCGCGCCCATCACCTGATCGGCCGCACGTTCGATGATTGCCCGCTGATTCCTGAGCTCCGTGACGTCAGATACGAGCGGCACCATGATTTCCGGTCGCACATCGATGCCGCGACGGTTCGCACGCACCGCCGCTTCGAAAATCGCACGCGCCTGCATCTCGGTGATCTCGGGATACACAATGCCCAGTCGGCAACCGCGATGGCCCAACATGGGATTCGTTTCGCGAAGTGCCGACACAATGCGATTGAGATCCTGCCGGCTGAGCCCCAACGAGGCGGCCAGCAGCGATGACTCTTCGCCGCCATGCGGCAGGAACTCATGCAACGGCGGATCGAGCAGGCGAATGGTCACCGGTAACCCGTCCATCGCGGCGAAGATGCCTTCGAAGTCAGCGCGTTGCATCGGCAACAGCTTGTCGAGCGCACGTCGGCGTCCGGCTTCGTCGCGGGCGACGATCATTTCGCGCATCGCGGTGATGCGATCACCTTCGAAGAACATGTGTTCGGTGCGGCAGAGGCCGATGCCCTGCGCTCCGAAGTTGCGCGCGACACGTGCATCGCGCGGCGTATCCGCATTCGCGCGCACCTTGAGCCGTCGATGTCCATCGGCCCAATTCATGAGCTTCGCGAAGCCTTGATATGTCGGCGCCTCACTCGCTGCCATCGCGCCGTTGATGACGCGCATGACTTCGCTGGGCTGCGTTGGCAAGTCGCCGGCAAAGACGCGGCCGGTTCCGCCATCGAGCGTGAGCCAATCGCCTTCATTGACGACGAGGTCACCCACGCGCATGCGATTGCCATCGTGCGCGATGTCGAGCGCGGTGCACCCAACGATCGCGCACTTGCCCATACCACGCGCCACCACCGCCGCATGACTGGTCATGCCGCCACGCGCCGTGAGCACGGCACGCGCGGCCACGATGCCGTGAAAGTCTTCTGGTGTGGTTTCCTCACGCACCAGGATGACCTGTTCACCGGCGCGATGACGACGTTCTGCGATATCCGGATCGAACACCACCACGCCGCTCGCTGCACCCGGACTGGCCGGCAGCCCAACCGCGATAGGCGTGGAATTCGATGTCGTCGCGATGACGCGATGCAGCAGCTGATCGAGCTGACTCGGCTCGATGCGACGCACCGCATCGGTCTCGCTGATCAGTCCTTCGTTCACCATTTCCAGCGCGATGCGGAGCGCGGCTTGCGTCGTACGCTTGCCGGTGCGCGTCTGCAGCAGATACAACACGCCGCGTTCGACGGTGAACTCGATGTCCTGCATATCGCGGAAGTGTTTCTCGAGGCGCGCCTGCGTGTCGAGCAGTTGCTCGTACGCACCAGGTAAGAGCTTCGCCATCTCGTCGATGTGAAGCGGCGTACGAATGCCAGCGACGACATCCTCACCCTGCGCGTTGACCAAGAACTCGCCATAGAAGCGACGTTCGCCCGTACTCGGGTCTCGCGTGAACGCGACGCCCGTACCGGAGTCGCTCCCCATGTTGCCGAACACCATCGATACGATGTTCACGCCGGTGCCGAGCGTGTGCGAAATGCCATTCACCTTGCGATAGTCGATCGCCTTTTTGAGCGTCCAACTCTTCCACACCGCTTCGATCGCGCCCCACAGCTGCACCTGCGGGTCCATCGGGAACGGCGACCCGGTCACCGACTTCACCAGCGCCAGATACTCCTTCACCAGCTGCTGGAGCGCCTCGGCTGGCAGCTCGCTGTCGTTCGTGACCTCGTGCGTCAGTCGCTTGGTGGCGAGCAATTGCTCGAAGCGCGCGACGGGTACGCCGAGTACGACATCAGCGTACATCTGCACGAAGCGTCGATAGGAATCGAAGGCGAAGCGCGGATTGTCGCTGTGCTTCGCGAGTCCTTCAACCGTGTCGTTGTTGAGACCGAGGTTGAGAATCGTTTCCATCATGCCCGGCATGCTGACGGCGGCGCCGGAACGTACGGAAACGAGCAGGGGATTTGCGGGATCGCCAAAGCGTTTCCCGGAGACTTCCTGGAGGCGCACCAGCGCTGCCTCCACTTCGCTCCGCAGTGCGTCGGCGATTCCGCCATGCTCCAGGTACTCGACGCACTGCTGAGCGGCAATGGTGAACCCCGGCGGCACCGGCACGCCGAGGTTCGTCATTTCTGCAAGGTTGGCACCTTTGCCACCAAGCACCGCCTTCATGTCCCGCGTGCCGTCTGCCTGTCCGTTGCCGAAGAAGTATACGGAGCGAGTCACCGGCGAATCTCCAATGTGCTGAGTGGTCAGCCTACAGCGAGAGGAAGCGGAATACCTCCACCGGCCCGGAGCAACTCCGCATCGGCAGGGATGGCCGTGGGATATTGACCGGAGAAACATGCATGGCAATAACCTCCCGGTCCGGACGGCATGGCGGAGAGCATGCCATCGATCGAGAGGTATCCGAGCGAATCAACGCCCAGATGCTGCACAAGTTCCTCGTGCGACATCTGCGCGGCAATCAGCTCGGTTTTCCGCGGCGTATCGATCCCGTAATAGCACGGACTGATGATCGGCGCGCTCGATACCCGCATGTGCACTTCCCGGGCCCCGGCGGCGCGAATGAGCGACACGAGGCCCTTCGTGGTCGTACCGCGCACGATCGAGTCGTCGACCATAACGACGCTCTTGCCCTCGATCAGTTCACGCACCGGATTGAACTTGACCTTCACCTTGGCGTTGCGCCCCGACTGCGTCGGCTGGATGAAGGTACGCCCCACGTAGTGATTGCGAATGAGCGCGAGCTCGAAGGGCAGTCCGCTTTCCTCGGCGTACCCCAACGCCGCCGAGTTCGACGAATCGGGAACGGCGAACACGAGGTCAGCGCCCGGTGCCGGGCACTCGATCGCGAGCTGACGCCCGAGCGAGCGGCGGGAGCGATCCACGGTGCCGCTGAACACCTTGCTGTCAGGGCGCGCGAAGTAGACCTGCTCAAAGACGCAGCGATTGAGCGGCGCCTGGGGCAGCGCCTTGAGCGAGCGCATACCAAGCTCGTCCACGGCAACGATTTCGCCCGGCGCGATCTCACGCTCGTAGACGGCGCCCACGATATCCAGTGCGCATGTCTCCGATGCGAAGACCACCGAATCTCCCATGCGACCCATCACGAGCGGTCGCCACCCGTGCGGATCACGCGCCACGATCACCGTTTCACCCAGCACGATCAGCAGGCAGTACGCGCCCTCCACGCCGGCGAGGGCACGCGCCACGCGCTCTTCGGGCGAGTTGCCATACGCACGCGCAATGCGATGCACGATCACTTCCGAGTCCATCGTGCTCGCAAAGATGGCACCCGCATCTTCGAGCTCACGACGCAGTTCCACCGCGTTGGTCAGGTTGCCGTTGTGCGCCAGTGCGATATGACCGGTGCGCACACGCGCGAGGATGGGCTGCGCGTTCTCGATGGCCGACGAACCGGCGGTGCTGTAGCGCGTGTGGCCGATCGAAATCGACCCGGTGAGTACGTCCATCGCCGCTTCATCGAAGCCTTCCGATACGAGGCCCATGGCGCGATTTGCATGCGCCACACCGCCTTCGCTGACTGCGACGATACCTGCTGACTCCTGGCCGCGGTGCTGCAGCGAATACAAACCGAGCTGCGTCAGCGCGGCTGCATCCGTGTGCCCGTAGACGCCAAAGATCCCACACATGGAGTAAACTCCCGATCAGTCGTTGGAAGGGGCGTGCGAAGCCGACACCGCGTGCTCGGCCGGCGTGTCGCCGTCCATCGCCTGCGGAATGGCCTCATGGAACGCCTTTGCGAGCCACGCCACGGGAGCCGTGAACGTGTCGTCCGAAATCGTCACGCGTGCGCCATCCTCGGCGCTCGTGACACGCCCAATGACCCGGGCGGGTACTGCATGCGACGCGGCAATGCGCAGCACCGCCGCGCTGTCCGCCGTCGATACCACCACACGACCGTGCGCCTCACCGAAGAGCAGCGCGCGATGCGGCAACGAAGCCCACGCCGACAGATCGACCGTGAACCCGAGGGGCTTGTCACGGTCGACGATCGCGCACTCCGCGAGGGCAACCGCGAGGCCGCCGTCGCTGCAGTCATGCGCCGAACGAACCACGCCCGCCTTGATCGCATCGAGCAAACCGTCGATCAATGCGCGTTCGGTTTTGGGATCGCACACCGGCGGTTCACCGATGGTGAGGCCGTGCAGTGCGAGCAAGTATTCGCTCGCACCGAGTTCGTCGGTGCATTCACCGAGCAGTACGATCTCATCTCCGATGTTCTGGAACGCGCTCGGCGTCACGTGCGACATCGATTCGATCAACCCGACCATGCCGATCGTTGGCGTCGGATGAATCGCGCCCTGCGGATTCTCGTTGTACAGCGAAACGTTGCCGCCAGTCACGGGGCTCTCCAGCACAGTGCACGCTTCGCCGATACCGGCGATGGCTTCACTGAGCTGGAAGTACACTTCCGGCTTCTTGGGGTTGCCGAAGTTGAGATTGTTGGTGATGGCCTTGGGGCGGGCGCCGGTGCAGGCCACATTGCGCGCCGCTTCGCATACCACGGCGCGACCGCCGTTGCGCGGGGAGAGCGCCACATGACGGCCGTTACCGTCGATGCACAGCGCGATCGCCTTGTCGGTGCCGCGCAAACGCACCACTGCGGCGTCGCTGCCGGGGCCACGCACCGTGCTGGTGCGAACCGTCGAGTCATACTGCTGCCAGACCCAACGCTTGCTCGCGATGGTGGGCGAAGAAAGCAGGCGCTCCAACGTCCAGCTGTGATCGCGCTCTTCCGGACGCGGATTCACCGCATGCGGGTCGCGACGACGCGCGGCCTTGAGCGCTTCGCTCTCCTTGGGCTCGAGCACGTACTGCGGGCACTCGGTGACCAGGCGTGAGCCGGGGAACTCGGCCACCACGCGCTCACCTTCCGTGACGCGATACACAGGCTCTGCGATCACTTCGCCGATGACGGCCGCTTCGAGATCCCACTTCGAGAGAATCGCGCGCACATCGTCTTCGTGGCCCTGCTTCGCCACCACCAGCATGCGCTCCTGCGACTCCGACAGCAGGATTTCGTAGGGCGTCATTCCCTGTTCGCGAACCGGAACCTTGGTCACGTCGATCGTGACGCCCACATCGCCGCGCTCAGCCATCTCGGCCGATGACGATGTGAGACCGGCGGCACCCATGTCCTGAATGGCGACGATATGCCCGCTGCGAATCAGTTCGAGCGACGCTTCGAGCAGCAGCTTCTCGGTGAACGGATCGCCCACCTGAACCATCGGGCGCTTTGCATCGCTGGCTTCCGACAGATCTTCCGAGGCGAACGATGCACCGTGAATACCGTCGCGACCGGTGCGTGCCCCGACGGCCATGATCGGATTGCCCACGCCGCTCGCGACGGCGCGCATGAGCTCATCCTCGCGCATGAGCCCCACGCACATCGCATTCACCAGCGGATTACCCTCGTACGACGGATCGAATACGACCTCGCCACCAACGGTCGGCACGCCAATGCAGTTGCCGTAGTCACCAATGCCCTTCACGACACCAGAGAACAGCCAGCGCACGCGCGGTGACGTGAGCGGACCGAAGCGCAACGAATTGAGCAGCGCGATCGGACGCGCGCCCATTGTGAACACGTCGCGAAGAATGCCACCGACACCGGTCGCAGCGCCCTGATACGGTTCAACTGCCGACGGATGATTGTGCGATTCGATCTTGAACGCGACCGCCCAACCATCGCCAACCGAAATGACGCCGGCGTTTTCGCCGGGACCCTGCAACACCCACGGCGCCTTGGTGGGGAGCGTCTTGAGCATCGGACGCGAATGCTTGTACGAGCAATGCTCGCTCCACAGCGCGCTCACGACACCAAGTTCGGTGAACGTCGGCGTGCGACCAAGCATGTTCACGAGGCGTTCGTATTCGAACTCCGTGATACCATGCTCGGCGACCATGGCCGGCGTGATGGTCGGATCGCCGGGACGCGATTCCACGCGGGACGAAGTGGGAACCGTGGAACTCATGCCGCAACTCCGGCTGTCAAAGTCTCGAGAATGGACGCAAACATCGGCGCGCCATCAACCGAACCCAGCGCCGTTTCGAGCGCGCGCTCCGGATGCGGCATCAGGCCGAGCACATTGCCAGCGGAGTTGATGATGCCGGCGATGTTGCGCTGCGAACCGTTTGGATTGCTTGCTTCGGTCGCGTCGCCGTTTGCATCGACATAGCGGAAGACCACCTGACCTTCGCCTTCCAATCGCGCGAGGGTGTCCGCATCGGCCGTATAGCGGCCGTCGCCGTGCGCGATCGGCACCACGATGCGCTGACCGACGTGATACTGGCTCGTGAACTTCGTGGCGATCGTTTCAACACGCAGCGTGACCGGCGCCGACACGAAGCGCAAGCTTTCGTTGCGCAACAGCGCCCCAGGCAGGAGCCCAGCTTCGCAGGCGATCTGGAATCCATTACAGATGCCGAGTACGAGTCCGCCCTTCCTGGCGTGCTGCACAACTTCCTGCATGATCGGCGAGAAGCGCGCGATGGCACCCGCGCGCAGGTAGTCGCCGTAGCTGAAGCCGCCGGGGAGAATCACCAGATCAACGCCCTGCAGGTCGTGATCCTTGTGCCAGAGATAGACCGCTTCCTGGCCCAGATGATCGGCGATGGCATGCACTGCATCTTCATCGCAGTTCGATCCGGGAAATCGAACAATGCCGGCCTTCACGCGCGCTCCACGCTGGCGATTTCGAAGTCTTCCGTCACCGGATTGGCGAGCAGCTTTTCACACATGGCGGTGATGCGCGCCGTCGCGGCATCGGCAGAATCCGCCTGCGTTTCGACGATCACGTGGCGCCCAACGCGCACCTCACCGACGTCGGCAAAGCCGAGTGAGTGCAGGGCATCGGCCACCGCCTTGCCCTGAGGATCGAGGATGCCGCGACGGGGAACAATGTGAACGGCGCAACGAAAGCGGGTCATGCGGGAGATTCCTCGCGACCGGTGTTGTTACCGGAGTGGTTTCGATTCGAACGACGCCGCTTGCCGCGACGTCGGGGGGCAGTGGGTTCCTCGTAGTCGTCCTCGTCATCATCACCGTTGTCATCGCGACCCGGCAAACGATCGAGGAGCCCCAGGAACACCGTCCGGAAGATGCCGTACAGCACGTACGCCATCAGCGCCGGGAAGAAGAATTTCTTGGGCAGGAAGATCACGCCTGCAAACGTGCCAACCACGAGCAGGAAACCGAGGATGCCCTTGATGGTGCGGAAATTCACCGTGGGCACTTTGGCGTACTGCACGTTGCTGATCATGAGCATGCCGAGCCCCATGATCACCCACCGCAGCATCTGATGCCACGGCAAGTCACCGATGATCGTTTCGGTGTAGAGCGGCGTCTGGCTGAACCAGTAATAGGTCGCCAGCGTCATACCGGCCGCAGGACTCGGCAGGCCGGTGAAATGCGACACCTTGCGACCAGCTTGCTCGACATTGAAGCGGGCCAATCGCATCACCGCGCAGGCGGTGAAGAAGAAACAGAAGACCCACTCCCACCGTGTGCTTTGAAACACGGCGAAGTACATGATGAGCGCCGGCGCTGTACCGAACGAAATGGCGTCGACGAGCGAGTCGAGCTCTTCGCCGAAGCGCGACCCCGACTTGGTCGCGCGCGCAATGCGGCCGTCGAGCGTGTCAGCGATCGCACCGAACACGATGAAGCGCGCCGCGGCGTCGAAGTCGCCACGTGACGCCGACACGATCGCGAAGATGCCGAAGAACAGATTGGCGAGCGTAAAACCGTTTGGCAGCGCAACCGCTGCGCGCTGCCGAACTCGCCGCGGTCGATCGGCGGCGTTCTGGTCGGCGCGAGCGTCGGGGCGATTCATCGCTCAGCTGGCCGGGAGATCGGCGATAACCGTTTGACCAGCGGTCGTGCGCTGACCAACCGCCACGCGAAGCGTGGCCGTCGGCGGAAGGAACACATCCACGCGTGAGCCAAAGCGAATCAGCCCCATGCGCTCGCCCTGCGTAGCCACGTCGCCGGACTTCGAGTCGGTGATGATGCGGCGCGCAATCAGTCCGGCGATCTGCCGCACGAGAATGCGATGACGCGGCGTCACGATGCCCACCGATGCCTGCTCGTTCTCAACGCTCGAAGCTTCGGTGATTGCGTTGAGGAACTTGCCCGCCTTGTGCACGACGTATTCCACGCGCCCGGCCACCGGATACCGATTCACGTGCACGTCGAAGACGTTCATGAAGATCGACACGCACTGCGTGGGGCCGCCGACAAACGTGGGTTCGTCGATATGCCGGATCAACACGACCTTTCCGTCGGCCGGTGCGATCACCACGGCATCGCCGCGCTCGCCCGGACGCTCGGGGTTGCGGAAGAACCACGCGACCCACAGCGCGAGCACCAGCACCACGAAGGCCGCGAGCCAGAGCGCCCACGAACGCTGACGCAACGCCAGCGCGAAGAGCAGCGCGGCCGCCGCGACGGCGCCGAGAATGAACGGATAGCCTTCACGAGCAAACATTGCGGATCCTCAAACGGGGAGACCGAGACGCGCCAGATCGAGCGGCGCACCGGTGACACGCGCAAAGGCGTCGCGATAGCGCACACTCGTCGCGTTGATCACTTCTGGCGGCAAGGTCGGTGGCGGTGCTTCGCCGTTCCACCGTCCAGCGCGCCGTTCACCATCCAACCAATCACGCAGCGGCTGCTTGTCGAAGCTCGGCTGGCCATGCCCCGGCTCGTAACGATCGGCCGGCCAGAATCGCGAGCTGTCAGGCGTGAGGACCTCGTCGATCAGGAGCAGGCGCCCGTCGCGCCAGCCGAACTCGAACTTCGTATCGGCCACAATGATGCCACGCGGCTCCGCAGTCGCTCGACCGAACTCGTACACGGTGCGGGTAAGGCGCTCGAGCTCGGCGGCAACCGCGGGCCCCTGACGCTCGATCACGGTGGCGATCGTGATGTTCTCATCGTGCCCCGACTCGGCCTTGGTCGCGGGGCTGAACAGCGCCGGATCAAGTCGGTCGCTTTCGCGCATTCCGGCGGCCAGCGCTTCGCCGGCCAGTGTGCCGTGCTCTTTGTACTCCTTCCACGCCGAGCCGGAGATGTATCCGCGAATCACGCACTCGATCGGCACGACTTCGGCGCGCACGCAGAGCATGCTGCGTCCAGCGATCGCCTCCCGATGGGCGGCGAGCGACGGCACCTCGCGAATAATCTCGTCGGTGTCGGCCGTGATCAGGTGATGCTCAACGCGACCTTCGAGTTGCGCCAGCCACCACGCGGTGAGCTGCGTGAGCACGGCGCCCTTGTATGGGATCGCTTCGTTCATGACCACGTCGAACGCGCTGATGCGATCGGTGGTCACGAGCAGCAGGCGATTCTCATCCACGCCGTACACATCGCGCACCTTGCCGCGACGCACCAGCGGTAGCGGCAAATCGGTCGAGGCGATCGCGACGGTCATACGCGCACCTCTTCACGCTCAGCCTGTGCGCGCTCTCGCGAAAGCCACGGCGCGACGTGTTCATCGAGGAACTCTTCGACCTGCCGCGGCGCGCGGCCCACAAAGCGCGCGGGCTCGGCGACCGCCTGAAGATCTTCGAGCGGAATACCAAAAGCCGGATCGGCCGCGAGTCGCTCCAACATATCGTTCCTGGGGGCACCGTCCTTCACGGCGCGAGCAGCCGCGATGCTGTGCCCTCGAATGATCTCGTGCGCTTCCTGGCGATCGCCACCGGCGCGCACAAAGCGCACGATGAGCTCCTCGGTCGCCATGAACGGCAATTCGTCTTCCACGCGACGACGAATGCGCGCCGGATGCACTTCGAGCCCACGCACCACGTTCTGCATCAACACGAGGATCGCATCGGTCGCGAGAAACGACTCCGGAATCGCAAGGCGGCGATTGGCCGAGTCGTCGAGGGTGCGCTCGAAGTACTGCACCGCGTGCGTCTGATTCGCGTTTGGCTCGAGCGACAACACGAAACGCGCCAACGCCGCAATACGCTCAGAGCGCATCGGATTGCGCTTGTACGCCATCGCCGACGAGCCGATCTGGTTCTTCTCGAACGGTTCCTCGATTTCGCCGAACGCCTGCAGCATACGGATGTCGCCGGAGAATTTGCTCGCCGTGGCCGACACGCCCGCCACCACACCCAGCACCTGCGCGTCGATCTTGCGCGAGTAGGTCTGTCCGCTCACCGGTATGCTCGACGGGAAGTGCATCTTCGCGCACACCATGCGGTCGAGCTCACGCACCTTCTCGTGATCGCCGTCGAACAGCGTCAGGAAGCTCGCCTGCGTACCGGTCGTGCCCTTGACGCCACGGAACGGCATCGTGCGCACACGATAGTCGAGATCTTCGAGGTCGAGCAGGATGTCCTGCATCCACAAGGTCGCACGCTTGCCCACCGTGGTGAGCTGCGCCGGCTGCAGGTGCGTGTAGCCAAGCGCCGGTTCGTCCTTCCACTCGCGCGCAAAGCCACTCAAGGCGTCCAGCGTGTCGAGCAATTTGCTGCGCAGCAGCTCGAGGCCGCGGCGCATCAGGATCAGTTCCGCGTTGTCGGTGACGTAACAGCTGGTCGCCCCGAGATGGATGAACTTGCGCGCGGCCGGCGCGACATCGCCAAAGGCATGCACATGCGCCATGACGTCGTGACGGAACTTGCGCTCGTACTCGGCCACGGCCGCGAAGTCGATGTCATCGAGATGTGCGCGCATCGCCGTGATCGCGTCGTCAGCGATGTCGATGCCCAGCGACTGCTGCGATTCCGCCAGCGCGAGCCAGAGGCGGCGCCACAGTCCGTACCGCTCCTGCGGTCCCCACAGGGTAAGCATGGCCTTCGAAGCGTAGCGCTCAGAAAGCGGCGAGGAGTAGACCGAAGCGTCGGAAGCAGTCACGGAAAACAGTACGGGAAGTCGAAAGTCAGGCGAAGAACGTCAGGAGTCTTTCAGATCGTGAAGCGATGGATCAACGCAGCGTGAACTGCGTCTGCAGATATTGTCGGCCACGCTCGAACACGAGGAATACCGTGCCGCGCGCGCCGTAGCGATCGATCTCCCTGGAGGCCGCTTCCGCGGTCGCCACCCGGGATTGACCGACCTGCACAATCACATCGCCTTCCTGCAGTCCGATCTCATCGCGAATCCGATCGGACACCTTGTAGACCAGCGCGCCCTGGTTCGAACCAATAGCGCGCTCCTGGCGAATGGCGTCGGTCAGCGAGATGAGCTGCAACTCGCGGAGCACGGTGACCTTCTGCGCGCTCACTTCAGGCGCATCGGCCACTTGCAGCGACAACGTGACACTCTGCGTGCCACGCTTCACCGTGACCGGCAGCGTTTCGCCGACACGCAAATCAAGCAGTCGCGCCTCCCAATCGAATGGATTGCGCACCGCGCGAGTGCCGGCTTGCACCAACTGGTCGCCCGGCTTCACGCCGGCCTTTTCGGCGGGCGAGCCGGGCACGACCCGCCCAACAATCGCGTTGAGCCGCGCCGCATCACGCGCGCTCTGCGCCTGCGGCGTCTCGAGTCGAATGCCGACCCACGGCTGACGCACGCTGCCATGTTCGAGCAGATCCTCGACAATGCGCTTCGTGCGATCGATCGGAATAGCGAAACCCAGGCCGACCGATCCGCCGCTAGGTGAGTAGATCGAGCTGTTCACGCCGATCACATCACCCGACGCGTTCACCAGCGGTCCGCCGGAGTTGCCCGGATTGATCGCCGCATCGGTCTGGATCATGTCCACATACACGCCGCCGCCTTCGGTACGACCGGCGAGATTGCGACCCACCGCGCTGACGACACCCACCGACACGCTCGGCTCGTTATTCGCGAGCACGAATCCAAAGGGATTCCCAATCGCGATCGACCACTCGCCCACCAGCAGGTTGGACGACGTACCGAGCGGCGCAATGGGGAGCTTGGACGCCTTGATCCGCACGACGGCGAGATCGTTCGTTTCGTCGACCCCAACAACCGTGGCGTCGTACGTCGTGCCGTCACGCATGGCGACCTGCACTTTGCTCGCACCGCTGATCACATGCGCGTTCGTCACGATGACGCCGTCCTGCCGGACCACAAAACCCGATCCGATCCCCGCGTTGCGACGCTCGCCTGAGCGACCACCCATGAAGTATTCGAAGTAGTCGACCGGAACGCGCTCGACGGTTTCCGTCTGCACGGTGACGACGGCGGGCGCGACGCGCTCAACCGCCGATGTGATCGCCGTGCGACGTGACGCATCGATCTTTGCCGCCGGAACGGGTCCTCCGGGCAGCGGCGATGCCGGCGGTAACGTGCGCGTCTGCGCGTTCGAATCGGATGGATTCGCGCCTTCGCACCCGACGAGCACGAACGCGACCAGCGCAATCACCGACGTACGGGACAACGAAAAAGTCATCACGAGTCCGACGCGTAGAACGATTCGGGATAGGTCACTTCGCGAAGTGACAAACCATGTGCAGGAGCGGGCGCCGAGGTCTCGGCATTGTCGGGTGCCACGAGGAGCCGCGCGATCGTGCCGCGCGGTTGGCGCCCTTGCGCCACGTCGATCATCGTCCCGACCAGAAATCGCACCATGTGATGGAGAAAGCGGTTCGCCGCGACTTCGAACACCCAGCCGCCGTCGCGAGGCACCCAGGCCGCATGCTGAATGATGCAGCGGTGGTGATCTTCGATCGGCGCCGTGTGAGCAACGGCAAATGCGCGGAACGTGTGCTCGCCCAGCAGACTGGCCGCTTCAGCGTGCAACGCGTCCGCCTCCAACGGGCGACGCACGAACCACTCGTACCGTCGCCGAAAAGGCGAGCACGCCGCGTCGTCCGTGCCTACAAGATAACCATATCGACGCGCCGTTGCGCTGTAGCGCGGATGAAATTCCGGTGTCATTCGGTGCGCCGACGCGATCCAGATCCCGCTGGGCAAGAGCGCGTTCATTGCCCGCCGGAGCGAGGCCGGCTGCCACTTCTCGGGAACCCGGACCCCCACGCCCTGTCCATGGGCGTGGACGCCGGCGTCGGTTCGGCCCGCTCCAGTCGCCGTGATGTGGGTTCCACACAGGCGAGCAAGTACGGCTTCCATTTCGCCCTGCACGGTGGCCACGTCGGGCTGGCGTTGCCAACCGGCGAACGAGCTCCCGTCGTACTGGGTTACCAGGAGAATCGGTCGAGGGTCCATGCCGCGGGGAAGGTAGGCAGGGCCGACCTCCGCTTCAACTCATCGGTGTGCGACCATTGCGCAGCTGACGTCCATCGCGTTTCCTCCCTGTCTCCACCAATCCCATGGCGCCACGCTCCCTTTCCTCCCTCGCGCATTCGCTCGCCACCGTCGCCGATCTCGACGGGGCGCTGGTCGCGCTTGGCGAATCGGTGGCGGACCTCGACCGGGGCGCCCAGCTCGCCCTGATCGGCTACGATGCCCGTCGGGACATGCTGCATCAGCGGCTCTCGCCAGCCGGAGCCGGCGTCGCGAAGACCACGCTGGAGACCACGTTCGATCATCTCCCGGAAGGCGTCCGCGCGAAGATCGTGGCCGGAGGTCCATTCCACGATGTGCTCGACCGTTCGGCGGACTACCCGCGCCTCTTCGGCTTCACGACCTCGCTCGACGGCGGCGTGCTCGCGGTCCGAGGACTCAAGGTGGAAGGCATGCTGGGGGCCGTGCTCGCGCTGTATGAGCCGCGCAAGATTTTCGGCACTCGCACCACCGAACGGCTCGCCCCGGCCGTGGCGCTGTTCGACCTGGCGTACGCCCGACTCGCTGAGCGCGA
Source organism: uncultured Gemmatimonadaceae bacterium (assembly GCA_966112585.1). GTDB lineage: Bacteria > Gemmatimonadota > Gemmatimonadetes > Gemmatimonadales > Gemmatimonadaceae > Gemmatimonas. The sequence goes on along the minus strand of CBHWDN010000036.1, from coordinate 2,582 downwards.
TGCGCGCGAAGAAGCCGTCCGGACGCTCGAGGACGTCACGCAGCGCGTTCACGGCGAGTATGTGCGGAAGCTCGCCGCGCTGGAGAGCGAGCTGCGCGCGGTGCGCAATACGCCGCTGCAAAGTGGTTCGATCGAAGCAGCCGAAGCGCTGACGCTCCGAGCGGAAGCGGCGCGTGCGGCGGAAGACGCACGTCGTTCGAGTCGCAAGGCGGAACTCGCCGACCGGCAGCTGGCGAGCGCGGTGGCGCAGCTCGAGCAGTCGCACATCGAACTGCACCGTCGCAGCGAGGCGCTGCGTCAGCGTTCGCGGACGCTCTATCTGCTCGATCGCGCACTCACGCTGAATGCGGAAACCTCCGATGCGCGCATGCTGGTGGACGGCTTGCTTGCGTTGGTCGGTGACGACATGCAGGCGCAGCGATGCTCTCTTATGCTGCGCGCGCCGGAGCCGGATCATCTCTATCTCGCGGCGGCGCGCGGTATCGCGCCCAACGTGGTCGAAGGGATGCGTATTCGCGTCGGCGAAGGCGTCGCCGGTCGCGTCGCCGCAGCGCGGCAGCCACTCCTTGTGCAGGATGTGCGTGAGGCCGCGCAGCACCCGCTGCTGCGCGATCAGTACTTCACCACCGGAAGCTTCATCAGTTTCCCGTTGGTGTATCACGACGAGTTGGTGGGTGTCGTGAACCTCACCAATCGCGCTCAGCGCGGTACCTACACCGATGAGGATGTGGAGCGGGTGCGCCTGCTCGGTCTCATCATCGCGCTGATTGCCACACGCGCGCAGCTCCCCGAGCGCCTGCTGGAGAGCCTCAATGTCCGGTGAGGGCGCGGAAGCGCTCACGCGGGTCATTCGCGCGCTGGCGCTTCGTGAGGCGGTCTCGGGAGAGCAGTTACATCAGGCGTTCGGTGTGATCATGCGTGGCGAGGGTACGGCCGCGCAGGTCGCCGCGCTGTTGATGGCGCTCCGTGTCAAGGGAGAGACCGCCGAGGAAGTAGCCGGTGTCGTGCGCGCGTTGCGCGATGCGATGGTGGTGATGCCCACTGAGGCGACGCACAAGTTGGTGGACACCTGCGGAACGGGTGGGGGATCGCTTACCACGTTCAACATTTCCACCGCCGCCGCACTGTTGGCTGCGGGGATGGGCGTGCGCGTCGCCAAGCACGGCAATCGCTCCTTCACAAGCAAGTCGGGGAGCGCGGATGTGCTCGAAGCCCTTGGCGTGGCGATCGACATGCCCCCGGCGGCCATGGCGCAAACGCTTCGCGATGCGGGCATCGTATTCATGTTCGCACCGCTCATGCATCCGGCGCTCCGACATGTGGGGCCGGTTCGCCGCGAACTCGCGATTCCCACCGTGATGAACATCGTTGGGCCGTTGGCCAACCCTGCGCGCGTGGTCCGGCAGGTCGTTGGCGTTGCGGAGCGGGGAAGACTCGCTCTCATCGCCGACGCGCTCGCGGAGCTAGGTGCCCAACGAGCGATGGTGGTGCATGGTGAACCCGGGCTCGATGAGATCTCACCCCTGGGCGTGACCGCGGTGCGCGAGGCCGCCCACGGCGCGATGCGCGACTGGACGATCGATCCGGGCGCGTTCGGCTTCAGCGCGATCGATGTGGCCGACGTGGCCGGCGGCGATCCGGCGCAGAATGCGGCCGTGGTCGAAGCGGTTCTACGCGGCGGCGGACCACGCGGCGCGCAGGCCGCCGTTGTGCTCAATGCAGCGGCGGCGCTCTATGTCAGCCGAGATGATGTCGCCTATGGTGACGCCGTGAACGCAGCCCGCGAGGCGATGAGGAACGGCGCCGGTTATACCGCCCTGGAGCGGCTGCGGACCGCCTCACGCGGCCCGGCAGCAACGCCCTGACAGGCGAACGCGATCGCCTCAGTAGCGACGCAGCACACCGACGACGATGCCCTGAATCCGCACGTCGTCTTCGTGAACAAACAACGGCTGCATCGTTTCGTTCGCCGGCTGCAACCGGATGCGACCGTCACGCTCGCGATAGTAGCGTTTGACGGTGGCACCAGCGCCGTCGAGCATGGCGATCACCATTTCGCCGTTGTCCGCCGCCTGCTTGTCGTTGATGACGACATAGTCACCGTCGCGGATGTGCTCCTCGATCATGGAGTCGCCCCGCACCCGCAGCACATAGTGGCTGCCGTTCTTGCGCAGGAATCCATCGGGCACGGCCATGGTTTCGCCGGCGTGGATGGCCTCGATGGGCGCACCGGCCGCCACGCTACCCAGCAGCGGCAGTTCCACCGAACGCTGGTAGATCTCCGACGGCAGAATTTCGATGGCACGACTCTCATTGTACGAGCGCTTGATGTAGCCCTTGCGCTCGAGGTTCGTGAGGTGTTCGTGCACCGTCGCCAGCGAGTTATAGTTGAACTGCGAGGCGATCTCCTCGAAGCTCGGCGCATAACCGTTGGATTCGTTGTATTCCGACAGGTAACTCAGGATCTCCTTCTGTCGCTTCGTAAGCGGCATTGCTGCTCCACGTAGGGGAAGGGTGGAGGCCCGTAAAAAGGCCGAATCCAACCACCCGCCACGCTAACCGAAGACAGGCCGAAGTGCAAG
>CBHWDN010000035.1:0-47760 GCA_966112585.1 uncultured Gemmatimonadaceae bacterium | reverse complement strand
AATCGCGTCACGCTGTTCGGCAAGCAAGGCGGATTCTTCGAGCGCTACATGGTGTTCGCGCAGGCGAATGGACTCTGGCGTTACAGCGACTTCTTCAAGGGCGAACCGATGCTGGAGTCGAAGCTCAGCGCGAGCAACACGCTGACGTTCCGTCGAGGCTGGTCGCTTGGCGTTTCACCCGCGTGGAGCAGTTATGCCTTCGATCCGTCGTCGTATGGCACCCTCGCGGTTGGCCCCGCTGCAAACCCAAAGAGCTTTGCGCCGAGCCCACGCATCACGACCTTCTCGACGCAGGTCACGCTGAGCACGCCGCAGTTCCGCCGATTCGCCGCAAGCACATCGCTCCTTCGCGCGAACGATGTGGACTTCAATGAGACGGCACGCGTGAATCGTACGGCGGTGACGGGTACGCTCGACTGGCGTCCCGACGCGCGGCTGCGAGTCAATGCGACCTATGCGAGCAACGAGTTCGTCCGTCGCGCGGACGGGCGTACCAACTTCAGCACGCAGATTCCGCGCATCAAGGCGGAGTACCAGGTCACGCGCAGCGTGTTCGTGCGCATCGTATCGCAGTACGAGGCGACGCGTCGTGAAGCGCTGGTGGATTGGCGCACTGGCACCGTGTTGCTACAGCGCCGAGCCGATGGGACCTACGCACCATCCAGCGCAACGCGCTCCAACCTGCTGCGCGCCGATTGGCTGTTCAGCTATCGGCCAAGCCCGGGCACGGTGTTTTTTGCTGGATACGGATCGAGCCTCACGGAACCGGAGGCGCTGGCGATGGATCGACTCCGTCGAGTCGCGGACGGAGTCTTCGTGAAGGCCAGCTACGTCATCAGACGTTAGCCGGGTTCGAGCACCGTGATATTGGTGTTCGTGTAGATGCAAATCTCGCCCGCGATCGTGAGGGCCTTCTCCACGATTTCGCGCGGCGAGAGGGGCGTTTCACGCGCGAGCGCACGAGCGGCGGCTTGCGCATACGCACCGCCGCTTCCGATGGCGAGAATACCGTCATCGGGCTCGATCAACTCGCCATTGCCACTTAGCATGAAGCCGTGCTGCGCGTCGGCGACGATGAGCATGGCTTCCAGACGACGGAGCACGCGATCGCTGCGCCACTCCTTGGCGAGCTCCACGGCGGCCTTCGGCAAATTGCCCGGATAGCGCTCGAGCTTCTCTTCGAACTTCTCAAAGAGCGTCAGCGCGTCGGCGACTGAGCCGGCAAATCCGGCGACGACCCGTCCACCTTTGAGAGTACGGACCTTGACGGCGGTGTTTTTGGCTACGGTGTCGCCAACCGATACCTGACCGTCGCCACCGATGGCGACGCGTCCGTCTCGCCGCACGGCGAGGATGGTGGTGGCTCGAATTCGCGGAAGGCTCATGCCTAAAGATAGGCGCCGGCCGCGATCCGGAAGTCAGTCCCGCGCGTCAGGTGGTCGCCTGCCAGCGATTGAGGTGCTCCATGATGCGCTGCGGCGCGACGGGCTTGACCAGGTGCAGGTCGAAACCCGCTTCTGCGGTCCGGCGGCGATCCTGCTCCATCCCCCAACCCGTGAGAGCGACGATGCGCATCGGCGCCAGGTCGCGGCGCTGACGGAGGCGGCGACAGGTCTCATAGCCATCGATCCCGGGCATACCGAGGTCCAACAGCACGACATCCGGATGCTGCGCTTCGACCATCTGCAGCGCCGATTGCCCATCATGAGCGACGCTGATGTGCATGCCGCAGGCATCCAGCACGTCGCGCAGGCTGGTCGCGGCGTCTTCATTGTCGTCGACCACCAATACGTGCATCCGTCGCGATTCCGCATCCGCGCGTTGCTGAGCTGCGGCGCTGGAATCGACCGGCGGCGCGGTACCGCGCGGCAACTCGACATCGAAGCGTGCGCCGCGCCCCAGTCCATCGCTGTGCGCGGCCACTCGCCCGCCGTGCGACTCCACCAGCGACTTCACCAGCGACAAGCCGATTCCCAGACCAGTGCCCACGCCATGCCGCCCCGGATTCGCCTGCGCGAAGAGATCGAAGACGACGCCGAGCATGCTGGGGTCGATGCCAATGCCCTGGTCGCGCACAGACACCAGTACACGCTCGTCATTGGCCTCGACCGTGAGGTGCACCGTGGACGGAAGCGCGGAATAGACCGCCGCGTTGTTGAGCAGGTTGGAAAAAACCTGACCGAGTCGGTACTCATCGCCATCGACCCAGATCGGCTCGGTGGGAAACTGCGTGCGCACGATATGTCCACCGCGTGCCATGAGCGGTTGACTCGTCTCCACCGCACGCTGCAGCACATCAACCAAGCGTACCGGCGCACGATCGAGTGCGACGTGCCCGGTGGAGATGCGACCAAGATCCAGGAGGTCATCGACCAGTCGCGCCAGCAGCTTCGTCTGTCGATCGATGATGCTGACCGCGCGTTGCGACGACGGCGTTGATGGTGCCGTGCTGCGGAGCAGTTCAATGGCGTTGGTAATGGGCGCGAGCGGATTCCGCAGTTCGTGCGCCAGTGTCGCGAGAAATTCGTTCTTGCGCTGATCGATCTGTCGCAGCTGCTCTGATGCCACCAGCACGGCCTCATGCCGACGACGTTCGCTGAGATCGGTGAGAATGACACCGATCGCGTGGGAGTCGTCATCGGGAATTGGCGAACTTGCCCACTCCACCATGACCTGCGCGCCGGTCGTGAACTCCAGCAGGATCTCCCGGTGCACCGCATCGATTCGACCAGCCAGGATGGCCCGAAGCACCGTGTCCTGTACGTTTGGCGTAAGCCACTGCAGAATCGATCGGCCCCGGAGCGCCGCAAGCTCCGCTCCGAACAGCTGCGCCAATCGATCGTTTGCGAACAGCACAGTTCCGTCGGCCAGAAGCACCGCGGCGCCCTGCTGCATGGACTCGACGAGGAGTCGATAGCGACGGTCGGCGGCTTCGAGCGTATACACGCGGGCGCCCGCGCCACGATCGATGACGAACGCATCGACGGCGCCAGCCCGGATGGCATCGAGCGTTTCCTCCGCCTCAGCCAGCAGCCGCTGCGTTTCGCGCAGCTTTTCGGCAAGCTCCTGTGCCGTCTCCCGCACGCTACATCAACTCCAGGACGCCGAGGAGCCGCTCAGTATTGCTCAAGTCGCCCACCGCGCGACGCACTGGCAGCGGATGGACGCGCAGCAACGTGGGGGCGGCGAACAGTCTCTCTTCCTTTGCGCGGTGTGGCTCGGTGTACAGGTCGATGACCTGCAACGAATAGCGCCCCGGGAGATACTGTTCACAGACTGCCGTGAGGTTGGCAATGGCGTCCGTCGATCGCGGGCTCATTCCGCACACAAAAAGTTGCAGCTGGTACGTGGCGGTTCGCCACTGTTCGAGTGCGTGTTCGAGTCCACTGCGATCGTCGGCAAACGCATCCACGTCAGCTCCGCAAACCGAGTTGAAGGGCGACACGTGCACGTTCGGTGTTTGACAGGTCACCGACGATCTTCCGAATGGGTACTGGCAGCTGACGAATCAGAGTGGGGATCGCGATGATCTGCTCCGACCGAGCCAGTTGCGGTCGTTCCACGACATCCACGACCTCAATGGTGTAGCGACCCGCCAGGTGCTGTTCGCACAGCGCCTTGAGGTTCGAGAGCGCAGCCAATGACTTGGGCGTGTGGCCGGCGACGTAGAGCCGCAGCTGCCAGTGATCATCGAGGTCGTGTTCAGCGACTTGACGGACGGCTGTCATTTTCGACCTCCCACGGTTCCGTTGCCCTTGGACGCCGGCGCACCCGGCACACCGCGACTCATCGTCACGTCTTGCGCATCGGCGAACCGCCGCGATGTGGCGAGGTCATTTTCGGTGCCGAGCTGCCGAAGCGCATCACGTGCGGCATCACGTCTTGCCTGCAGCTCCTGGACGCGCGAGTCGAGGAGCGCCTCGCGTCGCCGGAGCGCGCGCGCGCGCCGAACGGCTTGCTGTTCCTGCTGCTCCTTCTCGTCGCGATCGGCCATCTCCTGCAGGAGTCGAGCCGTACCCGTGAGTACGCCGGCCCGACCAACGTACGCTTCGAGCAACTCAACGCCCTTCGATCCCATACGGAACTCTCTGAGCTGATTCGAGTGCTCCATGCCCCTCGACTTGAGAACGTAGATGGCGCGATTCCGTTCGCCGTTGAGCTCGATATCCCTCAGCAGAATCCACGTATCGACCAACGAAGAAATACCGACGTCGACTTCGTCACCGCCGCGCCCGTGACTCAACGACGTGAACACCGCGGTCACCTGGCGCTCCTTGAGGAAATCAATGAGCCGAAGCAGCATGGCATTCGTGGTCGCCCGATCGCCAATACTGACGAGATTGCTGATGGGATCCAGCACCACGATTCTCGGTGAGAACTCCGCCACCAGCTTGTAGATCACCGCGAGATGCGTCTCGAGACCGTACGCCGTTGGACGCGTCGCGTGGAAGCGAAGACAGCCGCGTTCCACCGCCGGCTCGAGGTCCACCCCGACCGAGCGCATGTTTCGCATGATCTGCCGGGGCGACTCTTCGAATGCCACGTACAGGCAACGCTCCGACCGTTGACACGAAGCGCGAACAATGTGCGCGGCGAGGCTCGACTTGCCGGTGCCGGCGGTGCCCGACACCAGCAGCGTACTCCCGCGATACACACCTTTGCCACCCAGCATCTGGTCGAGCGGCTGAATGCCCGTCGACACGCGTTCGGTGCTGACTTCGTGCTGAAGGCCGGCGGCGGTGATCGGGAGGACCGAAATCCCACTGCTGTCGATCAGAAACGGATACTCGTTCGTGCCATGCGACGAACCACGATACTTCACCACGCGCAAGGTGCGCGTCGAGATCGCCGACTCCACGCGATGATCGAGCAGAATCACACAGTCACTGACATACTCCTCGAGTCCGTGACGGCTGAGCGTACCTTCGCCGCGCTCGCAGGTGATCACGGCCGTGACGTCGCGCTCCTTGAGCCAGCGAAACAGCCGTCGCAGCTCGGAACGGAGCGTGGCGTGATCGGACAGCGCTCCAAAAAGTGTCTCGATGGTATCGAGCACCACGCGCTTTGCACCAACCGAGTCGATGGCGAGGCCGATCCGTATGAAGAGCCCTTCGAGATCGAAGGTGCCGGTCTCCGCAATCTCGGCGGGGTCGAGATGCATGTAGTCGACCGCCAACTTCCCCTCGGCGATCAACGCGTCGAGATCAAAGCCCAACGAGCGAACGTTCGCCGACAACTCTTCTGGTCGCTCTTCAAAGAGGATGCAGACGCCGGGTTCGTGATAGCGTGTCGCACCCCGAACGAGAAACTCGGTGGCGAGCAGCGTCTTGCCGCAGCCAGCCCGTCCGCACACGATCGACGGACGGTTCCGCGGCAACCCGCCGGCAGTAATCGCATCCAGTCCGTCGATGCCGGTCGGGCATTTGGGCAGCGACTTCAGCGTCGTCGCTTGATCAGTGTTCGTCATGCAGTTCGGCGATTTCGTTCTCGTGTGGTGAACTCCACAATGATCGAATATTGCGGAGCGGACTTTGCGCCATCAACGCAGCCGTTCGGCTGCATCGCGTGCATATTCCAGTTGTGACTATGCCGATCTCCTACTCCGATGTGATCGCTACCCGCGACGCGGTCCAGCGTGCCGTCGCATACTCTGCTCTGCGTCACTATCCGCTTCTGGACGAGCTCGTCGGTTACGGCATTCGCGTACTCGTGAAGCACGAGAATCACTTGCCGACCGGCAGCTTCAAGATCCGCAATGCGGTGGCCTCGATCGCGGCACTCTCACCAGCGGAAGCAGCGCGCGGTGTCATCGCGGCGAGCACCGGCAATCACGGTCAGGGACTCGCGTGGGCGGGCGCTCGCGCCGGTGTGTCGGTGGTGATCTGTGTTCCGGTTGGGAACAATCCCGAGAAGACGGCTGTGATGCGCTCGTACGGTGCGACCGTGATCGAGGTCGGAGAACGCTACGATGACGCCGCGACCGCGTGTTTGGAGTTGGCCGCGCGCGATGGTCGCACGCTCGTGCACTCCACCAATCATCGGCCGGTGATCGCCGGCGCCGGCACCATGACGCTCGAGCTGCTCGAGCAGGCGCCTGAGGTGGACGCGATGGTCATTGCGCTCGGCGGCGGCTCGCAAGCGGTTGGTGCCGCGGTCGTGCGCAACGAGCTCAAACCGTCGCTCGCGCTCTACGCCGTCGGCGCGTCTGGAGCACCGACACAACACGATGGATGGCATGCTCGCGCGCCGCGTTCTGGCGGCGCGGTGAACACGTTCGCGGAAGGGATCGCGACCGGCTCGACTTATGAGCTCACCTTCGACGCCCTGCAGCACGCGCTCGCCGATTTCGTACTCGCGAGCGACGAGGAGATCGCGCAAAGCATTCGCGATCTTTGGCGCATCACGCACAATCTCGCCGAAGGATCGGGCGCGACAGGACTGGCGGGGCTTCGCGCCCTCGCGCCACGGCTCGCGGGAAAGACGGTGGCGATCGTGATGTGCGGCGGCAACCTCGACGGCGCTCGCGCGGCGCGCGTTCTTGCTGGCGCGTTGGGACAGCAAGAACTGCGCTAACTGAACTGCGCTAACGATACGTACGCTAACGAGACGTACGCTAACGAAACGTACGCTTACGACACCTACGCTTACGACACCTTCGCTGACTCGAGGGCGGTCTCAGAAGGTGAGATTGAAGCTTGTGACAACCGTGCGCTGTGGAAATGGATGGAACAGGAAATATTTCCGATTCAACACGTTATCCACGCCCAGCGCGAGCGCTGCCTTCGGCGCGACGCGCACGCGCACCTTGGCATCCATCACGAACCAACCGCTGAATCCCTGATACACATTGGGATTCACGTCGGCGTTGTCGAGCGTGGTCCAGAGGGCGCTGCTGTAACGGCCGGCGGTTGTGACCGAAAGTCGCGAGAACGTGGGCGGCGTGTACGTGGCGATTGCGGTGGCGCGCCACCTGGGAATGTTCGGCAGCTGCTTGCCAACGGCCGCATCAGCGGGTGCGGTGGCACTTGCCCGGCCCGACAGTGCGAGCGTGCGCGCGTCGAGATACGTCGCGGTACCGGTCAGTTCGAGGCCTCGCACGACACCGTCTCGTTCGCCCGTGGTGAGTTCGATGCCGCGTGCGCGCACCTTGTCGACGTTTGACAGGTAGGAGAACAGTGTGCCCGAGCCGTCCACGAGCGGTTTGAACTGCGCGATGATCGCGTCGCGCACGTTGTCCTGGAAGAGCGCCACTTGCACGCGGGCATTCGGGAAGCTGCGCTCGACACGCAACTCGCTCGCGAGGACGTTGTCGGGCTTGAGATCGGGCGCTGGCGATGTGAATGTCGATCCGGTGGTGATCAGCTGATACAACTCGGCGGCCGTGGCGAAGCGATACGCCTTGCCCAGGCTCGCGGTGAGCATCCACTCGCTATTCGGCATGAAATGCAGCGACGCCTTGGGCGAAACGCGTGACTGCGCGAGATCACGTTGCACCACGCGCGTGTTGCCGTTCACGTTGAGCCCATCGTAGGCCCTGAACTGTTCGACTCGGGCGCCCAGTGTGACATCGAGACGATCCGTAAGGCGCCAACGGTCCTGCGCCCACAGTGCATTCGTCCGGGTGCGACCATCGCCTTCGCTGGCCACTGTCGTACGGGTGCCGCTGCGCCAATCGCTTGTGTTGTAGGTCGGATTGAACAGACGGTACTGCTCGTGATGAGCGCCGAACGTTACGACATGTTGTGCGGCCAAACCGCCTCGATGCCATGCGCCCTTGAGGTCGAGCGTTCCCCACCCGGTACCGCTCAGGACCGCCTCGCGACCCGCGGTGCCGAAACTCAGGTCAGTCGATGATGCAGTAAGCGGGAGGCGCTGACGGTCGGTGTCGATGTGATAGCGCGTGCCGACCAGTTCCCAATCCCAATTCTTTCGGCGATCGGTGCGTAGCGACAAACTCTGGGCGCTGTGCGCCTGTTTCAGGTCGTAGTAGCCCGATGCAAAGCCAGCCAGGCCCGCATAGCTGTCGCTGCCGTTGCGCTGCAGATAGGTATCGACGCCGGCCGACGCGTTGTTCTTCCAGTAGGTGTAGCCGTACGACGCCGTCACACCCGGTGCGATGTCGTAGGCGACTTTCGCGGTGACATTCGTCATCTGCGTGCTCAGCAGGCCAGTCGCGCCGAGAATGTTCGCGGCGCCGTTCAGCTTGTTGGTCGCGGCATACCCGCCGGTGGTGTTCGACGGAAAGGTGGCACCAGTAACGTAGGTGAGTGGCTGGCTGCGACTGTCCTGATAGTTGCCTGCCAGCGTGAGCTGCAACTTGCCAATACGATCGGCGAGACGGAGCGATGATTGCGTGGTGGGCAGCGTGTTCCGTGTGCCAAACAGGTCAAAACGCTGCCATGCCTGTGTTTGCGAGAATGACCCTTCGCGGCGCGTGACCGCTCGGGTGCTGATCTCCATCACGGCGCCCATCGAGTTGCCGCTGTAGGCCGCCGAGAACGGACCGTGCATGACATCGATCCGATCGACCTCCTCCGGCGCGACCATTCCCCATCGGGGACCGCCAATCGTGTTGTTGTTCGCGACGTAGGCGGTCAGGGGCACACCATCAGCGACGATCACACTCCGTGCACTGGAACTCACCCCCCACACGCGCGTCGCGAGGGTGGCCTGCGTGTCGCCGTAGTTGCGCTTTCGCACGAACAGGCTGGGGAGATATTTCACCGCGTCCTGGACGTCGACGATGTTGACCTGCCTTGCGGTCGCTTCGGCGGTGGTGGAGACGGTGACCGGCAGCGAAAGTCGCGTGATGGCCGGTCGTTGATCGCGGGTCGCCGTGACGCGCATGCCAATCAGCGCGGTCACGGTATCCTTGCGGGCAGAATCAGAAGCGGGGCGCTGTTGCGCGAACGCGTGAGTAAGCGGCGCCGCGATGAGCGCGGACGTCGCAACGATACCGGACGCGCGACGCGCGCCGGTCTTGATGCTGGACTGCATGAGTTGGTTTGGGCGTAGAATGCACTGCACGCCAGTCGCAGTCGGCGCTACTGCGCGCGACATGACTGGAGGGTCACCGATCAGGCAATCGGTGCAGCAGGCGGCCCAATGGCGTACGGCTGTGAAAAGACCCGCCGCGCCGCGATGACGGTGCGATACGCGGGAGTGGGCGACACCGACGCAGTGGAAATCGTCGCGAGCAGCAGCTCCGTCGACGCGGGCAGCGCCGACGGCGCCATCATGCAGCAGGCGCCGAGGCATGTGCATTGATGGTGCGCGGGCGGCGCCTCGTCGGACGGCGCGTCGCCGGTCGGCATCGCGTGATGCATGTGCTGCGACGCGTCGAGCGAATATTCGTGCGACCCATCGTGCGCGATCGCCGCCGTGGGCATCGGGGGGGCCATCGACGCGTGATCGTGCCCGCCCGAGCCATGCTCAGGGCATGCGCCAAAGCCCCCCCCGCCCACCCTGATCAGGGCGAACCAGAGGGTCCAGAGCGACACGAGGCATCGGGTCACGGACCGGCGCATGAACGAAGTATAATGCGCGTCAGGCCCGCGGATGCGCCTGGCGATAAACCTTCTTAAGCCGCTCCACGCTGGTGTGGGTGTAGATCTGCGTGGTGCTGATGCTGGCGTGCCCCAACAGCTCCTGCACCGCCCGTAAGTCGGCGCCCGCGTCCACCAGATGGGTCGCGAACGTGTGACGCAGCGAGTGGGTCGTAAGATCGGCGCCTTCGCTTACGGCATCGAGCAGGCCGACCATGGCGTGCTGGATCGCCCGCGGACTGATACGTGCGCCACGCTCACTCAGGAATACCGCACCGCGCGCCACACGACCCGTCTTCACACCACCAAGCTTGGCAAGGAGTGCATCTCGCTTGGCGAGATAGTTTCGCAGCGCGCGCTGCGCGTGATCACCGATTGGCACAATACGCTCCTTGCGCCCCTTACCGCGCACCTTGACCTGCTGGGACACCAGATCGAGATCACCGAGATCTATCCCCCGCATCTCCGACAGTCGCAACCCGCTCGAATAAAACAGTTCGAGCATCGCGAGATTGCGCACATCGCTGAACTCCAGGCTGCGCGCTCTCGTTTCCGCGTGCTGAATGAGGGTGTCTGCCTGCTGCCGATCGAGATAGCCGGGCAACGTCCGCGGCAATCGCGGCGAGCCTACTGCGCGCGCCGGATTGACCTCCACCCGTTCATCGCGGTGCATCCACCGATAGAAGCTTCGCACCGCGGAGAGCTGACGCGCGATCGAGCGCTTGGCGAGCCCGCGCCGCGTGAGATGCGCCATGTACCCGCGAATGCCCGTGCGTGTGAGCTCGTTCCAGTCCCACCCGTTCACACCGTGAGTCTGTGCGAGCCAGGTCGAGAACTCACCGAGATCTCGCCGATACGCCTGCACGGTATTCGGCGACAGGTCGCGTTCCTTTTCGAGATGCGTGAGGAACTCCGCAATCTCGGTCATGGGATCAGACTCCAAGCGGTCATGGGGTCAGACTCCAAGCGCACGCGGCGCCCATGGGGTCAGACTCCAAGCGGGACGGCGTTCAATGCGTACTCGGCACGCCATGCCGTCAGTGCAGTCAAGGCACGCTCAGCGAAGAGCTCACGCTTTTTCGCCTTGTCCTTGAGCACCTTTGGATCCACGCCTTCGAGTTCGTCGAGCAGCCCGAAGTTCGCGTTCATCGGCTGAAAATGCTTCGGGTCTGCTTCGCGGAGGTAGCGATAGAGCGCACCCAGCATTGTGTGTGCGGGTGGCACGACGGGCCCTTCACCGTGCAGCATGCGTGACAGATTGATGCCGGCCATGAGACCGGTCGCGCTGCTTTCAGTGTACCCCTCGACGCCGGTGATCTGTCCCGCGAAGAGCGTCTGAGGCGCGCCCTGCAGCGAGAGGTGCGACGACAATGCAGCCGGCGCGTTCACATACGAGTTGCGGTGAATTGAACCGAATCGCAGGAACTCGGCATCGGCCAATCCTGGAATCATGCGGAACACGCGCGCCTGCTCGGGAATTCGAAGTCGCGTCTGAAATCCCACGAGATTCCACATGCGTCCACCACGGTCTTCCATGCGCAGCTGTGCGACCGCCCACGGCTTCTTGTCGCTTCGTGGATCGCGAAGGCCAATGGGCTTCATCGGGCCAAAACGCAGCGATTCACGACCGCGTCGGGCCATCTCTTCGACCGGCATGCACCCTTCGAAGTAGGGCACGCTATCGAACTCGTGCGCCGTAAACTGGTCGGCAGTCGTCAACGCATCGATGAACGCTTCGTACTCATCGCGCGTGAACGCGCAGTTGAGAAAGGCGCCTTCCTCCCCAGCCCCTTCCATCGTTTCCTTGTTCCAGCGCGAGGCGCGGAAGGCAATGGACTGGTCGATCGACTCAACGCTCACGACCGGCGCGATGGCGTCGTAGAACGCCAGCGACTCCACACCGAGTCGCGCGCGAATCGCTTCCGCCAACGCGTCGCTTGTGAGCGGACCGGTCGCGATGACACCAACCTCAGGGATTCCAGTCACTTCTTCACGCGACACGGTGATGCGCGGATGCGCATGAATGCGCTCGTGCACACCGGCCGAGAAGATATCGCGATCGACCGTAAGGGCACTGCCGCCGGGTACCCGCGCGTCGTCGGCGCAGCTCAGGATGAGCGATCCGAGCTCGCGCATCTCGGCTTTGAGCAGGCCGTGGGCGTTCGACGTCTCGGTACTCTTGAACGTGTTGGAGCAAACCAACTCGCCGAGTCGTTCGGTGCGATGTGCCGCGGTTCCGCGCACGGGACGCATTTCGTGTATCACCACGTCATGCCCGCGCTGCGCCAACTGCCAAGCGGCCTCGCTCCCGGCGAGGCCGCCTCCGACCACGTGTACTTGCTTGTCGCTCATTCGTTCAAGCTAGTCAAAAATCGATCAGCGGGACCGGCAGGGTCCCGCGACTTACGCGACGTCCGCGACCTCGTCCTCAGGTGTCGCAACGTTCCACTCGTTGCCGCACTTGATGCACTTACGGTAGTTACCCCGAGTCTTGTTCGACTTCGCTTCGGCGCCCACGTAGCCGCAATCCGGACACGTTTCCGCCACGGGCTTATCCCAGACGACGAAATCGCAGTTCGGATAGTTCTCGCAGCCATAGAACGCCTTGCCGCGCTTCTTCGAGCGACGCTCGGCGATTTCGCCTCCGTCCTTCGGACACTTCACGCCGGTCGGCATCGACCGCGTCCCGCGACACTTCGGGAAGCGACTGCACCCCAGGAAGTCGCCCGAACGACCATGACGCACCACCATGGGCGCCCCGCACTCCTGACACATGTAGTTGGTCAGTTCAGCGGGCTTTTTCTCACCCTTGATGGGACGCGTGTACTTGCAGTTCTTGGGATGGTTCTCGCAAGCCACGAACGGACCGAAGAATCCGCCCTTGGCGACAAGCTTACCGCCACACTCCGGACACTTCTCGGTCGCAAGCGCTGAGAGATCGTACGCCTCGCCGATCAGCACATCGAGATCGTTGTCGTTCAGCGTCCGCTGGAACGGTGTCCAGAAATCGCCGAGCGCGCGCACCCAATCGATTTCACCGTCGGCGATCTTGTCGAGCTCCTCTTCCATCTGCGCCGTGAAACCGACGTTGAAGACGTCGGGGAACTTGCGCACCATCACCTTTTCGACTGTTTCGCCGAGTGGTGTAGGGAAGAAACGCCGCTGCTCCTTGGAGACGTAACGTCGCTCCTCGAGCACCGAAATGATCGATGAGTACGTCGACGGGCGCCCAATGCCGAGGCGCTCCAGCTCCTTCACCAGGCTCGCTTCCGAGAAACGCGGCGGCGGTTCGGTGAAGTGCTGGTTGGGCGTGATCGCCTTGACCGGCACCTTTTCGTCGACTTCGAGCACGGGAAGTGCCTGCTCGTCCTCGAGCGCCTTCGAATCGCCTTCTTCGCGCGCTTCGCGATAGAGCGCGAGAAAGCCCTGGAACTTCACGACTGAGCCTGTGGCGCGGAACAGATACTGACGCTCGCCCGCCTTCATGTCGAAGTCGACGGTCGTGGTATCGAAGACCGCGGGCGACATCTGCGACGCCATGAAGCGCTGCCAGATGAGCTGATAGAGCTTGAACTGATCGGCCGTGAGATACTTCTGCACCGCTTCCGGACGACGCGTCGGATCGGTCGGACGCACCCCTTCGTGCGCGTCCTGCGCGTTCGCCTTTCCGGTGGGATAGAGCTGTGGAGTCGCAGCGAGATAGTCATCCCCGAACTGCGCGCGCAGTGCTTCGCGCGCGGAGTTCGCAGCCTCTTCGCTCACACGCGTGGAGTCCGTACGCATGTAGGTGATCAGACCGGTCGCGCCGTCGATACCGATGTCGATGCCTTCGTAGAGATCCTGCGCGAGACGCATGGTGCGCTTGGAGGCGAAGCCCAGCTTCTTGGCCGCTTCCTGCTGCAACGTGGACGTCGTGAACGGCGCCGCCGGATTCTTGCGACGTTCGCGGCGCTTGACCTCCGTGACGACGAACTGCTTGCGACCCTTCAAGTCGGCGAGAATGCTCTCAGCCTCGGCCGCGTTCGAGATCTCCGGCTTTTTGCCGTCGACCTGATGCAGCCTCGCCGTGAATGGCTGCGCGCCCTTCTGCAGTTCCGCAGCGATGCTCCAATACTCGACCGGTGTGAAGGCACGAATCTCACGCTCGCGCTCCACAATGAGGCGCAGCGCGACCGTCTGCACACGACCGGCCGAGAGTCCCTTCTTGACGGTTTTCCAGAGGACTGGGCTCGCCTTGTAACCGACGAGGCGATCGAGCACGCGACGCGCCTGCTGCGCCTCGACCTTGCGCGTATCGATTTCGATGGGCTTCGCGAGCGACTTGATGACGGCGTCTTTCGTGACTTCGTGGAACATCACGCGACGAATCGGCGCGCTGACCGCATGACGCTTGGGCTGCGTGAGGAACTGCTCCACGTGCCAACCGATCGCTTCGCCTTCGCGATCAGGGTCGGTCGCGATGAAGATCTCGCGAGCTCCTTTCGCCAGCTTCTTGAGATCGGAGAGAATGTCTTCCTTCCCTTCGATCGTGACGTATTCCGGTTCGAAGCCGTGGTCGATGTCGATGCCAAGCTTCTTGGCGGGCAGGTCGCGCACATGGCCTACGGTGGCGCGCACCGTGTAGCCGCGTCCCAGGTACTTGCCGATGTTCTTCGCCTTGGTGGGCGACTCGACAATCACCAATGACGTACCGCCGGCCGGCGCTGGCTCTTCGTCTTCGTACGAATCCGCCACTGCCGACTTGCGTGCCGTCGCTTTCTTCACCGCTTTTTTGGCCGCCTTCTTGGCTGGCGCCTTCTTGGCAGCTGATTTCGCAGCCACCTTCGCAGGCGCCTTTACGGCGGGCTTTGCGGCCGCTTTTGCGGTCGTAGCCGCGCCAGTTGGCGCCTTGGCGGACGCGCCGGTCCCCGCCTTCGCAGCGGTCTTGGATGCAGCCTTTTTTGTCGGCATGTGCTCAGTGTATCAGGGGACGGTCGCCGCCCATGGCGCCATCATCGAAGCCTACGTCTTCCGCCATGGTGCGGATATCGGCAAGGCTGATGCGGCCATCCACATGGACGAGCGCACGCTCCACAAGTTGTTCGAAATCGTTCGGGTGGACAGCGCCGGTGGCGTACATCGTCACCAGGTATCCCCACGCTTCGGCCGTGAACCGACCGCGCTCGTGAGGACCTTGTACCCGGATCGGAGCGCTCCGATGCCCCGGGTCCGAAACGCCGTGGCGACCCCACGCGGGCGCCGCCTCAGTATCGCTATACAGTAAAGAAAGGATCTCACCAATCTGACGACGATTGTATCCTTGCGACGAGAGCCATGCCTCTACCTCCACGACATCCGTGTCGGCGGCAAACCTTTCGCGCAATTCTTCTACAACCGGCATCCAACGATCGTCCATTTCCTAACCTATCTCCGTTACTCCGAGGCGGGCAAGCGCGACGAGAGAATCTATAACCTGTTGCTGTGTAAGCTTTTCCACTTCTAGGACTGCATCGGCTTGCGCGTAGAGCGCTTTCCGCGAGTCCCAAAGTGCCTGAATTCGCACAGCTGGGTTTGCCTGCTTGAGCAGCGGACGAACGTTCCTGGAACGCATAACCCGCCTCAGCGCTTCCGCCGGCGTCACCTGCAGATGGACGATCCGTCCAGGCGGCCGGAGCAGTTCCATCACCCCGGCGTTTGTCACCCACCCTCCGCCAGGCGCGAGGACCATCGGCGGCGCCGCCGAGAGCTCCTGAGTCAAACTGACTTCGAGCGCCCGGAAAGCCGCCTCCCCCTGTTCAGCGAAGATACGCGACACCGTAAGCCCCGTGCGCTTTTCGATCTCGATATCAAAGTCGAGAAAGGGACGCCCCAAGCGACGAGCCACCTGACGACCACAGGTGGACTTCCCCGCCCCGGGAAGCCCGACCAGCACGAGGTGCCCGTCGATCTGCACGAGCGTTACCCCACGCGCTCATCGAGTCGAGCGAGATAGCCCGCGAGATTGCGCTGTACTTCGCCCAGCGAATTGCCTCCGAACTTCTCGAGCAACGCATCGGCGAGCACGTAGGCTGCCATCGCTTCGGCAATCACACCCATCGCCGGCACCGCCGTAACATCGCTGCGTTCCGCGACGGCCACAGCTGATTCACCCGTCTTGGTGTCCACCGTGCCCAAGGGACGCATCAACGTCGAGATGGGCTTCATGGCCACACGGATCACGAGATCCTCACCGGTAGTCATACCCCCCTCGGTTCCACCGGCGCGATTCGTCTTGCGACGGACGTGTCCCGCGCGCGTGCGACCGGGTGCCGGCTCTATTTCGTCGTGCACTTCGGCGCCAGTGCGCCTGGCCGTTTCGAAGCCGAGTCCGATCTCGACGCCCTTGACGGCCGGTATGGACAGCATCGCCTGACCGAGACGCCCGTCGATGCGTGTCTCCCACGAGACGTGCGATCCGAGTCCAACGGGCAATCCGCGGACAACGACTTCGCATACCCCACCGAGCGTGTTGCCTTCCTTCTTGATCGCGTCGATGCGCTCAATCATGCGCGCTTCGGCGTTCGCGTCGAGCGTGCGCAGTTGCGAAGCGTCAGACGCCGCATTGAGGTCGTCGGGCAGCTGCTCGGGGCGTTCGGCGTCGATGCCACCGAGGTGCACCAGATGCGAACCGATCGACACGCCCACCTCGCGCAGCAACACGCGGCAGATCGCGCCCGCAGCCACGCGTGCCGTGGTCTCGCGCGCCGACGCGCGCTCCAGGATGTCGCGCGCATCGGTGCGATCGTACTTGAGAATTCCGGTCAGATCGGCGTGGCCTGGGCGCACACGCGTCACGGCGCGCTTGCGCGCACCATCGGCATCCGCGTCACGCGGCGCCGGGTCCATGATCTCGACCCAATTCTTCCAATCGCTGTTGCGAATGATCATGCTGATCGGCGAACCGAGGGTCTCACCGGCGCGCACACCGGAGAGAAACTCCATGCGATCGGTTTCGATCTGCATGCGTCGTCCGCGTCCGTAGCCCTGCTGCCGCCGCGCCAACTGCGAATCCACGTCGTCCGCCAGCAGCGGAACGCCCGCAGGCATCCCCTCGAGGACGGAGATCAAAGCGGGTCCATGTGACTCGCCGGCGGTGGTGAAGCGGAGGATCGGCATGGGGTTCAACGTAGGGGCCAGATCGGTTGGGTTAAAGGCGCCCGCGCGAATTTGGGATCGTTCTCGAGGTATCGAGGGGGGGACGTGAGAGGGGGAAGGAATCGAGGACAGCCAGCGCTGTCCTTGACCCCTTCCCCCTTCACGTCCTTCCCTCTCGATGCCTGAAGAGCGATTCCTCAGGCTACTGTCGACCTCTTACTGGCAGGTCGTCGTGAAGTTGTCCGGCAGCGACACCAGCGTCACGCCGCGGATCGTCGCTCCGACCAGCACCAGCTGGCCGTTCGGACGCACCGCCGACTTGACCGGACCGATGATCGGGTCACGAATCGGGATCGACGCGATCTTGCGATAGCAGTACGTATCGAAGACGTCGATGACCGGCTCGCTCGAGGCGACGAAGGCGAGGCGCGTACGGAGGTTGGCGGCGTTGGCACCCGCGTTGAGCGGATGGAAGTCCAATCCACCGATGCTGGCTCGCGACTGCAGGATGCCCTGCAAGCGGAGCATGCGATCGAAGAGGTACGTCGAGTCGCCCTTCACAGCGCTGATCTCACCGTCGAAGTTGATGCCGACGCCCTGAACGCGGGCGAAGGTGTTGGCGATGAAGTCGGACACATCGATCGGACGCGAGATGCCGTTGTCGATGACGGGGATCGGCGGCGTGCTGTCGAAGCCCATCGTCGCATCATACGTCATCGCTCGGCTACCAAGCACCGGGCCACCTTCGCCAAACACGGCGCGACGGAAGTTGCCGGAGTTGCGCACGAACGTGGTGTCACGGAAGGCCAGTCGCGGGAGGCGCGCCACGATCGAGTACTCGAACGTGGTGCCGTTCGCGCGGGTCACCGTCTGCTTGTACGGCAGCAGGACCGAGTCGCTGCCGACCCCACCCGCCGCATAGCGCACGATTTCGAGCGTGTCAGCGGCGTTTTCCGTCTGACCGATCGCCTGTTCGAAGAAGAAGTGCGACGACTTCTTCGTCAGGTTCTCCCAGCGAATCGTACCCATGTTCGGGAACGGCGGCGTCTGGCCAGGCGTCGGCGTGGTCGAGTAGACCAGCACGGCGTCGGGGCACGGCGCGGTCGGCGCGGTGGCCTGCGTGCTGCAGGTCGTGCCGAGATACTGCGGGCGATCGCTGAAGTCGTGCGTGGTGCGCTGCGTGATCAACTGATCCGAAGCCTGTGCACGCGTCGTGGTGATGCTGTAGACGATGATGTTCGGCAGCGGATAGCGGTACACTTCGCGACCTGTCGATCCACTGTTCAGGTTCACGTAGCTGATGTTCGTACCTCCGGAGTTCGCAACCAGGAGCGTGTCGCCAAAGTCGCCCGCGCGATTGCGCGGCCACGCAGCGATACCCCACGGACGGGAACCGACGGCCACCGGCGACTTGAAGCTCGAGTCGGGCAGGTTGTAGACCTCGAGCCAGTTGCGCTCGATGTTCGACAGGTAGAGTCGATCGGTGCGTGGCACATAGATCGCATCGGCGATCTGACCACCGCCCGGAAGCGGATTGGTGTAGCCGGCCACGACCTGCACCGTGTCGGTCTTGATGACGTTGTTCGTGAAGCGTGCGACATCGCGGCGGCCCGCCGAGTTGCGAGCGAAACCGGCCACCGTGACTGGCGTGGGATACGCCGACACCGGGATGCGCACCTTAAAGGTGCGAAGCAACGACGTGAACTTGCCGTCGGATGACGCGGAGTCAGCCACGATCAGTGAACCGGAGATCGTCCGCACCTCGTAGCCGATCACCGAGATGCCGATCGGGTCGGACGCCGACACAAACACGGTGTCGTTGATTTCGACGCGACCGGCGACGCCGGTGGTCACGACTGGAACAGTCGTCGACGTCGCGGGCGAGATCACGGCGTAGGCCACACTCTTGCCGAACACGCGCTGGTTGAGCGAGTCGGTGATGAACGGCTTCACGTTGATCACGGTACCCTGCACGCTGTCCGGTACCACCAGCGTGTCGAGCAGACTGAGCGAATCGCGAAGCGGGTTCGAGTAGTTGACCGAATCAACGGCCTTGTATGCGCCGGTGATTTCGTAACCAAGCGTCTTGACCTTGTAGCGGGCACGCGCAGCGATCGAGATCACCAGCGACTTGCCGATCACGATCGACGTGTTGACGACCGGGCTCGTGACCACCGCAAGCGGCGGCGCAAGATTGCCCACCGTGAGCGGCACTTCGACCGTGTCCGACAGGTTGCCGGCACCATCCATCGCCACGGCACGCGCCATCACGGTCGCGCCAAGCGGCGCGTTCGTCGGTACCTTGGCGTTCACATTGAACTGCAACGTGGTCACCGCCGACGTCATCACGGTGTCATACACGCTCGCCATGGCGCCGGACAGCAGCAGGCGAACGCGCTTGATACCGATGTTGTCGGTGGCGTTGATCGAGACGGAAAGGATCGTGTCATCGACGTTATTGCCCTTCGCAATCGACACACGCGGTGCGGCGGTGTCCTTGAAGGGTGGGTCGATCACTTCGTCGCCGGTGCACGCCCCGAGCGTGACCGCCGCCGCCACCAGGGCGACGCCGAACGCACGAGCGTGACGGACGCGAGTTGTCTGGGAGCGCGCCGCGGCGCGCTCGAAGAATGAGGTCAGCATGGGATGCGCAGTCCTCGTGGCCTTAGCGGCTCGGGGGCAGAACGCCCTCGTCCAGGATGTGCGGCGTGACCAGGATCAGCAGGTCTCGCTTGGTCTCGTTCTTGGTGTTCTGCGAGAACAGCTTGCCGACGAACGGAAGGTTCATGAGAACCGGGATACCGCTGCGGAAGCGCGTGGTTTCCGTGACCGTAAGGCCACCGATGACCGCCGCTTCGCCGTCCGCCACGAGCACCTGTGATTCAGCGCGCTGGCGGTTGAAGATCACGCCCACATCGGTGGCCGCGACTTCAGCACTCGAGTTCTCAGCCTTGATGTTCATCAAGACCATCTTGTTGTTCGTGATCTGCGGCGTGACGGAGAGCTTGATACCGGCTTCTTCCTTCGACACCGTGGCGCGGGGGAAGAACGCCGCCGCATTCGGCGAGTTCGCACCACCGCCCTGCCCGCCACCACCGCCGCCACCGCCGCCGCCCGAGGAGCCTGAGCTCGCGTCGATGACGCGGATCGGGATTTCCTGACCGACGAAGATTTCCGCCGAACGGTTGTTGAGGATCGTCACACTCGGCTCCGACTGCACGTCGGCCAGCGACGAAGTCTGGAGCGCGTTCAGGAACGACGTCAGCTGATAGCGGCCGAGCGCCGTGCTGTAGATCAGGTTGAGCGCGTTCGGCTTGATCGCGTTGTTCGCGTTGGCGATACCCGCGATGGCGTTGCCGCCGAGTGCAATACGCGCCGGGCCTTCATACGCCGATCCACCACCCACGGCATCGGGCACACCGTCACCGTTGGTGTCGATCGGCTTGAGCGTACCCGGGTCGATACGCGGCACGAGCTGCTGGAAGAACTGCTTGTTGCCGGTGCCGAGGTCGTACGCAAGACCGATATCCTGGATGCCGGTCCGATTGACGAAGACAATTTTCGCCTTGATCGCGACCTGCGGCGTGCGGATATCGAGCTGCTGAATGCGCGAGACAATTTCGGGGAGGCGCGACGGCACTTCCGTGATGATCAGCTTGTTGGTCGCGCTGTCAGCGGCCACCGAGCCACGCACCACGCAGCCCTGACCACCCATCTGCCCCTGCTGCTGATTGCCACCACCGCTGTTGCCCTGATTCATGGGCATGCCGAGGTCGCGGCCGGTCTGCATCGTGGTCAGTCCCGTGCAATCACGCGCGAGAAGCGCCTGCACCGTCTGACGGAGCGTGACAGCCTTCGCGTAGTTGATGTCGACGATCTGCGTCACGAGGGGTTCGAGCGCCTGGTTCACCGCGAGCTTCTGATAGCTGTCGACGGTGATGATGCCGCTCGCGTCTTCCGTGGCAGCCAATCCCTGCGCCTGCAGGATCGCCTGAAGGGCGACGTCCCACGGCTTGTCCTGAATGTCGGCGGTCACGGTGCCGTCAACATCCTTGCCGATCACGATCGTGCGGCCCGAGAACGTCGCGAAGGCGGCGATCACGTCACGGATGTTGATGTTGTCGTACTGCACCGTGATGCGCGGCTTCTGCGTCGGCTGTTGACGACGGTTCATCACCAGTGGCACGCGCTTTTCCATCGGCTCGTTCGACGAGTCGACGGTCGGTGCGGCCTTTGCCGGCTCGACGACCGCTTCCGTCTTCGCTATCGATGCAACCTTCGTCGCAACGCTCGGTGAATCCACCGCAGTCTTCTGCGTGCTGATCGGGGACTCGAGGCGACCGGCGGCAACCGCGGTCTCTGACTTCATGCCCGAACCCCACGCGGCGAAGCTGGCGCCGGTGGCTTCGAGTTCGATACGCACGTTGCGACCGTCGCGACGCACGCTGTAACGGTGCGACGCGTCGAGGTCGACCACCAGGCGAACGGTGTCGGCGCGATACTGCGACAAGCGCAGATTGCGCACCGGACCACGGGCTTTGCCATCGTAGCTCGAGCGAACCGAGAGGCTGGCGCCACCCAGGTCGACAACGATGCGCGACGGATTCTCGAGTGTGAAGTGGTTCAGCGCGAGGCCGCTGTCGGCCCCGATCACTACGGCCGCGCCATTCGCGGACGGTGACACTTCGATGGCGTGCACACGGCCACGCGTGTTCACGTCGTCATGGTTCACGGCCATCCTGGCCGCTGGTGCACTGAGCGCCGGGCGCGCCGTTGGTGCCACATATGCGGGCACCAAAAGCGAGGCGATCACTGCAACGGTCGTCGGTCCCATCATGGGTTCCTCACTTTCGTCGTGTCACTGCTAAGGAAAAGCGTTTCCGTGCGATTGAAGCCGAATTCTTCCATCGTGAACTGCACCGCCTTCTGCTTGATGGCGGTTACCCGCAAGCGGCCAAGCTGCTGACCGACGCGTACGCGGTACTGCTGCTTCGAATAGCTGTCACGAAGGACAGCAATCGAGTTGTTGCCATCGGGATCGAGCGCCACGACGGCGAGACGCAGGTCGCTGAGCAGCGGACGCACTTCGCTGCTCGACATGAGCGACTTGTACGGGTCGCGGCGACCAGTGCTGCTGTACGCGAACACTTCGCGCTGCAGCGTGATTTCGGTCGGCATCGACGCCTTGCCTGTCGGCTTGGGCGCGCTGACCGTGCCCGCGGATTCACGCGTCACCGTAGTGGCACTGACCGGCTGCGCGGTGGTGTGCTTCGCTTCTTGCGCGTTCGCCGACGAGATGGCGAGCGTGAGAGCCGAAAGGATCACGAGTGGGCGCATCATGATGCACGCTCCTTGGCGGCACGCGGGGCGGCCGTCTTCTCGACGTAAGTCTGCAGAGTGACTGTGGACGTGAGCTCCGCCTTGTCCGCCGGCTTGGCAGTCGGACTCGGGAAACCCTTCTTCGCGCCACCGGTGGAGATACCGAACTGCACGGGGGCGACGATGCGCGGCAGCGAGCCGACGTTCGCGAGGAATTCACCCATGGCGTGGTAACCACCGATGATGGTGACCGTGTAGCGGTAGGTGTCGAAGCGCTCGCCGTTGATGACCGGCTCGGGAATCACGCCGCCGACATCGAGACCAGCGCGGCGCGCGGCCGTGCTGACCTCTTCGAGCAGCGCCGGCACTTCATTGCCGGTCGGCACCAATCGACGCATCACCGTGAGTGCCGAGCGATTCTCGGCGGCCTGCGTACGCAGGTTCTCGATGCTGCCCGACGCGAATTCGCGCGCGGCCTTCTGATTGTTCTCTTCGAGCTGCGCGACGCGCAGTTCGTCCGCCGTGAGCTGCTCGGACTTGGAGGAGTAGGGGTACATCCAATAGAGCACGGCCAAGCTGATCGCCGAGAAGGCGATCAACAGCTTGATCTGGTCGCGCTGATTCGTGGGGAGGATTGCCATGGTTCGCTCTGGTCAGCGCACGGGAACGACGAGGGGCGCGGTCTTCACCACACCGGAGGGCGGCACTTCGTAGTCGGCAGCGAGTTCGAACTGCGTGACATCCTTGCCGTCGACGGACACGATCTCGGACTTGGTGAGCGAGACGTGCTGGATGAACGGCGAGCTTTCGAGCTGGCGCATGAACATCGTGAGCGCCTGGATGTCGACCGTCTGACCCACGAGACGGAAGGTCAACGGCACGTGGACCGTGACGCTGTCCGGCACATGCTGTTGCGCCTTGCGGCGCGCGGCGGCACCCGGAGCAGTCGGCGGCTCGGCGCCCGGCGCACCCGGCGCGGCCGCGGCCGACGCCGCGACGCTGTCGGTGCCCGGCGGCGAAGGTGCCTTGCTCGTCTGCTCGAGCAGTGTGAGCCAGGTGTAGGCTGGCAACGCGCGGCTCACTTCATCGAGGATGTGCGCCCAGTTGTAGCGATTGTCATCGATCGTGCGGATGATCTGCAACTGGCGATAGACGGAGTCGCGCTCGGAGGTGAGGCGACGACGCGCGTCGAGGACCTTGGCGTAGCGCGTGGAGTCCTTCACCGCGACTTCGAGACGCGCGTCGATTTCGCCCGCGCGCGCGCTCTGGGTGGTGAAGAGCAAACCCACGCTCGCCACGGCGATGACGACCGAGGCGGCCGCGGCGAGCAGCCACGGATCCTTGGCGCCGCCAAGCGACGCGAACTTCGAGAAATCGATCGTGCCCTTCTTGGCCGAGCCCTTCCGGCCACCGGGCAGCAGGTTGATCTGCAGCATCATGGGGACGGGTTCCTCAGGCGGCGCGAAGCGCGAGGCCGACCGGCAGCATCAGCAGCGGGGCGACTTCGTCGATGGACAGGAATTCGAGCGCGCCGTCCAGCACGGCGAGCTTGGCGAGCGCGTTGGCGGGCTGCACCGAAATGCCAAGGCGCTGCGAGAGCCAGGGGAGCAGACCCGGCACACGTGAGCCACCACCGCAGGCGTAGGCCGTGCGAATCGCGCTGAAATTGCGCGACGAGGTGGCAAGGAAGGTGGCGGCGCGCTCGACACCGATCGCGAGCTCTTCGCCGCGCATCGCGACGGTGCTCTCGAGCATCGGGTGTTCATCGATCGCGCGGATCAACTCTTCGGCTTCATCGGCCGTGATGCCGTGTTCGCGCTGCAGGTCCTCGCGGAAGCGACGCGTGCCCACGGCGAAATCGCGCGTGAGGATCGGTACGCCGTCATCGAGGATGTTCAGGTTCGTGGACTCGTTCCCGATGTTGAGGAGCGCCACGGTACCGGTCATCGCGTCGGGGTAGTTGGCTTCGAAGGCGTTGTGGAGTGCGAAGGCATCCACATCGACCACCGAGGCGGCGGCGCCGGCTTCCGTCAGGAGGCTCTGCTTCGCCTCGACGAGCTCGCGCTTCGCGGCCACCAGCAGGACGTTCATATCGAGACCGTCCGCATCCGGGTCGAGCACCTGGAAGTCGATTTCGACGGAGTCGATATCGAAGGGCACGTGCTGTTCCGCTTCCCAGCGCATCAGCTCACGCGCCTGCTGCTCTTTCACGCGCTCCATGGAGATCTTCTTGACGATCACGTCGCGACCACCGACGGCGGAGACGATCTGCTTCGTCTTCGTGCCGGTCGCGGCAACCGTCTGCCGAATGGCATCGACCACGAGTTCGTGGTCCATCACTTCGCCTTCAACGATGGCCGTGTCGTTGAGCGGCGTGATGATGACCTTGGCCAATGCCGGCGTATCACCGGAGTGATCGATGACGACGGCCTTCACAAGCCCGGATCCGACATCGAGTCCGACAGTGAATTTCTTGCGGCTGAAGAGCGCCATGGGGGGATTCTCTCTTTGCATAGTTGGACCACTCGGCGATTACCGGGTGCCAGCCGTGCGACACAATGGATTGACACGCCCTCGACCGAGGGTATGTCACTCATGAAACGACCTGCGTGCCGGTTGGTAACGCCGGTCCCTCTGACACGCTGGGAACCATCACCACACTTCGTGACGGTGAGGGCCCGCCACCTTTTTACCGGGAAATGGCACCGGTGCGGAACGGAGCGTGCCTAGGGCGTGACGGTGCGCCACACGTCGAAGGGGGCGGACACGGGTTGCGACACGACGCCGAGGGCCATTGCAACCGCGCATCGCTCCCATTGAATGCGCGCGGACCCCAATCGCACGGGTAACGACAGTGAATCAGCGACGATCAGCGCACCGAGTACGGTGAGTCGAGCGGCCGATGCGTCGAGATGTCCTCGCACGATGAGCACCCCGTTCACGGTGAGATCGCCGATGACGCGCAGCGATCCGTCGTGTAGCAGAAGCCCCTGCCATCGATGCGGCCCCACGAGCACGGAATCCGACGTGGAGATCACCGCGGCGCGCCAACGTGGGTCGTTCGGTGCGTCTCCTCGCCACTCCGACGCTCGGGCAACCAGCGTGGGCCAGACACGAGCGAGCTGATTGCGCAGCGTGTCGATCGGTAGCTGACGCAGTTGCGCCATGGCCCGTCCGCGGTCTCCTTCGCAGCCGCTCGCGTCGATAGTGAGGCTGCCCGTCAGCTGTGCGCCACTCGAGTCCACCGCGCTGCTTGTGGTGAGCGCGGCCAGAATCGGCACAGCGGGCGGCCGAAGGCTCAGCGCGCGAGTTCGTATCGCCCGCACGGCATCAACACTCGCGCTGCCACTCTCGCTCGCTGACGCGACGATCCAGGCGACTGACGGCGAGCTGCGATAGCTCGACATGGCCAACGTGATCCCTTCAGCGTCGACGAGCTGCGCTCGCAGCGTATCGAACAGCGGGCGGTTGCTCAGTGAATCGCGCGTTCCCAGTTCAATTGCTGAAACGAGCGCGCGCTCAGCGGCGAGATCGACACTCGCGGCGGCGAGCGCCAGACGCGCGCCGCGGTACGCGCGCCAGGTGGTCGCGGTGGAGGCGAGGACAATCAGCAGTGCGACCGCGGCGGTCGCGAGCACCAATGGCAGGGCGAATCCCGGTCGTGACTTCACAGGCGTCCCCGATGCCACGCTGCAGCGCGCAACGCGAGTTCGACCTGCGTTGACTCAGGAGGGATCACCAATCGATTGCGCGCCGACGCGAGCTGCTTCGGTGGAGGCACCCGCAACTTCACCAGCAGCGACGCGATCGAGTCGCGAATACCGGTTTCCAGTGCGCTCACCGCGAGGCCGCGCAGTTGCACCCCGCGCTTGGCCGGCGACTCAACGGGGCCAACCACGGGTTGTGTGACTTCCCACGTGGCGCCGTCGCGAGCGCGTCGGCCGAGCCACCATTGGCCAGTGCTCTTGTAGTGCAGATACTGCACATCGCGCTGCACCACGAGCGGCGCGCCAATGAGCAGCACGTTGGGTGAGATGCCGAGCGTCGTGGCGACGCGCCAGCGTTGCCTCACGCGCTGCGTTCCGCACGTACCCGCGCCAAGCCGGCGAGTCGGTGCCGATATAGTCCCTGCGGCTTCGAGAGGATCATCGAGTACCGACAGTGGCGCGCGCCAGCTTCGCACGGGATCGCCGGCACGAAGTGCATCGAGCCACGGGCTGTCGCGCTCCGCCGGGGGCGACGCGACGTCGACGGACGCGGAATCGCTCGCACAGATGATCGCCACACCAAGCTGACTGCGGAGCTCGAGCAGCGTATCCGTCACAACGCGCACGTCTGCGGCGCGAAGTGGCGCAAGCTCAGCGGCGAGCACGGCGAGCGCGTGGCGCATTTCGCGGGCGCCCACCTGCCCCTGTGCGTGCCGCCGACGATCGGCCGCCGCTTGCACCAGCAGCAGAAGCGTGAGTGCGGTGGCGATGCCCATCAGCGGAACCGCGCAGAGCAGTTCGACCAACGCTGAGCCTTTGCGCGAGCTACTCACAGCGCACCCGGATGTGACTGCGTCGCGTGAGCGAGTCGTGGCGAGTGAGCCCCGCGGCGCGCCACGTATCCTGAACGCGCACATCACCCGCGGCGAGGTTTACCTCACGCTCCGATACATGACGGCGAGACAGATCAACGCGGTCTGTACTCGAGGTACGCGCGCAGGGCGCACGGAGCGCCAGCGCCGCGCCCTGCTGTGCGCTTCGCGCCGCGAGATCGAACTGCAGCGCCGAATCGCCCATCGCGAGCGCTTGATTGGCAACGCCCAGCAGTGCGGAGACGGTGGCCGCGGCGAAGAGTACGGCGACCAGCGCCTCAACGAGGAGGCGGCCGCTGCGAACGCGAAGTGGAGACGTGACCGACATGGGTGCACCGTAGCACCGATGTCGTGTTCGAGTGTCATCAAATCGTCGCGCGTCGGATCAATCGAACGCGCGAAGATGCCCGGACGGCCCGCAGGCGCCTAGAACGCGATCGGGTTGCCGCCTGGTGGCGTTGTGCCGCCAGGAGGCGTGGACGACGCCTGATGCTCATAGGTGATCGCGCGCATTCCGCCGGTGTGGAGCGGCAGCAGAATCACGAATGCGGCACCGCCTTCGCGCGCGCGTTGCACCCAGATAGTTCCGCCAAGGTTCTCGATGGTGCTGGAGACAATCGCGAGGCCGAGGCCTGTGCCCTTGCCCGGCTGCTTGGTGGAAAAGAACGGCTCGAAGATTCGTTCTTCGTCTTCCGGGGCCACACCCGTGCCGCCGTCGGCGAGTACGATCTGCAGGAAGTGCGAGGGAGAATCGGGGCGTGCCAGCCAACCCAGTGCGCGCTTGCTTGGGCGATGCGACCACCGCTGCGGTAGCGGGTCCGTGCGACGCTTTTCGATGGAATCGGTGAATGCGGCGGCGTCATTCACACGCGAACGAATCACGATATCACCATCGCGGTCCATCGCGTCCACTGCGTTGAGCAAAAGATTCACGAACACCTGCTCCAGATCGTGACGCTCGGCGTAGACGACTCCATCGGGCGCTTCGAGCTGTGGCGAAATACGAAAGCGACGCGTGATACCCTGATCTTCGAGAAGTCGCAGCACTTCTACGATCACTTCGTCGACAACGATCGGTTTGGGCGTGAGGCGTCTTGGACGTGCGTAGTCGAGCAGACCCCGCATGATGCGATCGATGCGCGCGATCTCGCGCTCCAGCGCATCGAGAGGCTCAGTGGTGCCTGGCGCGTCGGCCGTGCGCATGCGGAGCAGATGGGCGTAGTTCGCGATCGCCGACACTGGGTTGCCAATTTCATGCGAAATACCGGCGGCGATGCGCCCCATCGTGGCGAGCTTCTCGACGCGCAGTCGCGACTGGTTGGCGGCGAGCATCTGCTCGGTCATTCGATTGATGCTGGAAGCGAGCATATCGAATTCCTTCGTCTCGCCCGGCGGCACGGTGCGGGTGTTCTCCCCGCCGGCGATCGCTTCGGCCGCATTCACGCACTCGGCGAGCGGTTGCTCGACCAGAATCGACACCTGCCGCCGGAGCACGCTGGCGAAGACCAGCGACACCAGACAGACCAGGAGCGCCACCAGTGGCCATCGGGTAGACGGCGGCAGCTGCTCCGTGATCCACATCGTGATGATGATCGCGCCGATCGCCGAACCGCTGGCGACAATCAGCACATTGCGAATGCGATCGTGAATCCGAGGAAGTGTGATGTCCGGCACAGAGGGAGGATGGTGTTGTGCGGGCGTGTCGGCAACCGCGGCTTCTCACCCGAACAGCAAAGCGGGGGCCGGGCGCTTGCCCGACCCCCGCTTTGATGCCGCACGTTGCTTACTTACAGGCCGCGCCGCCCGGCTGGCCTTCCGCAAGACCCGTCGGCGTGCTGCCACCGACACCGATGATGCACGTCGCGCCAGCAGCGTTCGAGTGCACGGCCGACGCCGCCCAACCCGAGGCCGTCGCAGCGGTCATGGCGAGCGTCACGCCTGACGAGCCGGTCGGCGCCACGTAGCCAACGTAGGTGTTGTTGTCCGAGAAGTAGGCTTCAGCCGCCGAGACCATGTTCTTGAGGTCCGACTTCATGGCCGTGACGTAGGCCTTACGCTTGGTGTCAGCGAACTTCGGGATCGCGATCGCGGCCAGAATGCCGATGATCACGACGACGATGAGGAGTTCGATGAGGGTAAAGCCCTTGCGCGTGCGCTTCATTTTAAATGCTCCGGGAATGTGGGGGACGCCGCGGGCCGTTCGTTCCCGCTGACATATTCTCCTAGGGCAACGGGCGTACCAGCTGAGAACGCCTTCATAAAACTCGGCAAAACAATGACTTCCGCGATTCGGCATGTGAAATGCACCTCATAGTCGCCTGACTTTCCGCCAGAGCTCTTGCACTCTGCAAGGCGATCGACGGGTAGCCGTAGCGCGGTCTTAACAGTCGGCGACAGAAACGGCAAAGGGGCCGAGCTTTCGCCCGACCCCTTCCCCCCAGATTGCAGGCGCCGATCAGACGATCGGCACCCGAACTCCTGGCGTGCTAACTGCTTACTTGCAGTTCGCGCCGCCCGGCTGGCCTTCGGCGAGGCCCGTCGGGGTGAGCGCGCCGACGCCGATCGAGCAGGAAGCACCAGCCGCGTTCGAATGCGTCGCCGTCGCCGTCCAGCCCGTGGCGTCAGCCGTTCCCATCGTGAGCGTCACGCCCGACGAACCCGTCGGAGCGACGTAGCCAGCGTAGGTGTTGTTGTCCGAGAAGAACGCTTCGGCCGAAGACACCATGTTCTTCAGGTCCGACTTCATGGCCGTCACATAGGCCTTACGCTTCGTGTCAGCGAACTTCGGGATCGCGATCGCGGCCAAGATGCCGATGATCACGACGACGATGAGAAGTTCGATGAGGGTAAAGCCCTTACGCGTGCGCTTCATTGTGATTCTCCAGTGGGGGTAAATCGACGGGCCGCCAGTCTGGCGATCCTCGCGACACCAGGGTAAATGGCAAAGGGTCTGCCACGGCGGAGTCCACAATAAAAGTCATTGTGCTGCAAGCATTTACATCAAATTAACGAGCGCATCATCCTTTTATTCCTGCCGTCCTTTGCAACGATCCTTGCAGGGTGCAAAAGGCGGTTTTCGGCGTGGTTCCGGCGGTGCAACGCTGTGCCGATTTTTGTGACACCGCCAATCCCACCCGCTTGTCTTCTTAATGAACGCTTACTGGCAGACCGGCTCGGTCGGCTGCCCGGGACCGTTCCCCATCGAGCACGTCATCCCCGGCACACCCTGATGCGTCGCCGTCGCGTCCCACTGCGAGTTCGTGCCCGTGAAGGTCAGCGTGACCCCGTCAGAGCCCTGTGGCGCCGTCACGTTGGCGTAGGAGTTATCCGAGGTGAACTGCGACTCGGCGATCGAACCCAGGTTCCGCAGGTCCGACTTCATGGCCGCGATGTACGCCTTTCGCTTGGAATCGCCGAACTTCGTGATGGCGATGCTGGCCAGGATGCCGATGATCAGCACCACGCACAGCAGTTCAATGATCGTAAAGCCAGATCGGGGACGCGACGACGTCGTCTGTGTCTTCATTGTCAGGTCAGGCCTCGCCGTACCGCGCGAGCTTGCGATACAGTGTGGAAGGGTCGATGCCGAGCATATCGGCGGCACGGGACTTGTTACCACCTTCGTTTTGGAGCACCCACTGGATGTACGCTCGCTCGATGGCTTCGAGCGTTGGCGTCACCGGCGCCCGTTCACTCACGAGCGGTTCTGCACGACGTGCCGTCACCCGCTCCGGCAACGCCTCGGGACGAATCGTGTCGCCCGACGACAGGATGACGGCGCGTTCCAGCGCGTTTTCGAGCTCGCGGACATTGCCGGGCCATTGATAGGCCATGAGCGCGTCGAGCGCGTCCTCCGCCAGGACCTTCGGATCTTCCTTGCGCGCCGTGGCCGAGCCTCGCAGAAACGCTTCGGCAAGCACGGGGATGTCGTCGCTGCGCTGTCGCAGCGGCGGCAGGTGCAACGCGATGACGTTCAATCGATAGAAGAGGTCCGCGCGGAAGCTGCCGCGCTTGATCTCTTCTTCGAGGTCGCGATTGGTCGCGGCCAGCATGCGCGTATCTACCGAGACCGACTCGGTGGCACCGACCGGAATCACCTCACGCTGCTGTAGCACGCGGAGCAGCTTGACCTGCGTCGAGGGGGTGGTCTCGCCGATTTCGTCGAGGAAGAACGTGCCCTTGTTCGCAGCGGTGAAAAGGCCCGCCTTGTCTTTCACGGCGCCGGTGAAGGATCCCTTCACGTGACCAAACAGTTCGCTTTCGAGCAGTGACTCCGGGAGCGCGCCACAGTTGATCGACATGAAGCTGTTGTCGGAGCGTGCGCTCAATTCGTGGATGTAGCGCGCCACGACTTCCTTACCGGTCCCTGACTCACCGGTGATCAGCACGGTCGAATCGGTCGGCGCGACGGTCTCGGCGAGACGCATCGCCTCGAGCCAACTCTTGCTGCGGCCGATCGGTCGACTGCCATTCGTCGCATCGCGGCGACGAATCTCCTGCTTGAGCACCTGATTTTCGACGCGCAACTTGCGATGCTCGGCCGCGCGCTTGAGGATCGCCAGCAGCTCATCGTTGCGAAACGGCTTCTGGATGTAGTAGAAGGCGCCTTCGTTCACTGCCTGCATTGCCGACTGCAGCGTGGCCTGCGCCGTCATCAGAATCACCGGCATGTCCGGATCGACCTGACGCGCCGTGCTCAACACCTGCACACCGTTGACATCCGGCATGCGGACATCGGTGAGCACGATGTCTGGGCGCATCTCGGTGAGCTTCTCGATACCCTGACGACCGCCCTGCGCGATATGCGGCTCAAACCCTTCGGTCTTGAGCAGAATGCGCAATGAATCCAGGATGCCACTCTCGTCATCTACCACGAGCACGCGCGGGGCATCGGCTGACAAGCCGTACGTCATGAGCCAACTCCGGTCAACGATGCAGTCAACGTTCCAGTCAACGACGACGCGTCAGCGTGCGACAGCGCGCCAACGGACGATTCAATGGGTGTGAGCGACGACGTCGGTATCAGCGAGGGCGCCACTGGTGCCAGCCCCGCTTCCGTTGCGACCGGTAGCAGGATGGTGAAACGCGTGCCACGAGCGAGCGAGTCCACGAGGATCGTGCCGCGATGCGCTTCGACAGCGCGATGCACGACGGGCAGACCAAGCCCTGACCCGCCAACCTTTCCAGTCACAAACGGCTCAAAGAGCGTGTTGCGCAGATCTTCGCGAATGCCCGCGCCATCATCGGTCACACTGATCGCGAGCAGCTCACCCGTGATCGCTGTGGCCGGTGTGGTGCGACCGCCCGTATCGTATCGGTGGACGTCAACGAATACGTGTCCCTTGGCTTCAACCGCCTGCAGCGCATTGAGCACGAGGTTGAACACGGAGCGATGGAGCAGATCTTCGTCGCCCAGCACCGACGGCAGATCGGCAGCCACGTTGACCTGCACATCCACACCGGATTTGCGATCGGGATGCGAGGCGGCCAGCATGGTGGCGGTGTGCACCACCGCACCGATGTCGAGTGGTTGCACGCGCGTGATACGGGCACGCGCAAAATCGAGGAAGTCTGCAAGCAGGCGGCTCAGGCGATCCGCCTCTCGCACCACGAGTCCATGCAGCACACGCTCGTCGTCGCTCTGCTCGGAGGCGCGCGCGGCGCTGAACCGCGCCAACTGCTCGGTCGCGCTGCGAATACTGGCCAGCGGATTTCGAATCTCATGCGCGAGCGACGCGCTCAGTTCGGCGACCGCCTGCAGTCGCTCAGCCCGCACGTGAAGGCTTTGCAGCCGCTTGCTGTCCGAGATGTCCTGAAAGATCGCCGTCGCTGACACGGCCGACTCGGGCCGGGTGCCTTCGGCGACGGTCGTGGTCAGACCGATTTCCGTGTCACCATGGTCGCGATGAATCAGTCCTTCGGCGCGTGTCGTGCGAACGCGGTCGCGCGCCGTGCGCTCGAGGACCTCGGCGAGCTGCGGCGCGACCGTGCGCAGGCTGCTGAGTACCGGACGTCCGATCGCGGCGCGCAGGTCGATTCCCAGCAGTTCGGACGCCGCGGGATTCGCATACAATAGTCGTCCATGTACGTCGACCGTCATGATGCCGGAACGAATCGTACGTAGAATGTCCGCCGCTTCGAGCTGCACCTTCACCAACTGCGCGGCGAGTGCATCGCGGCCAACACCAGCCTGACGCAGCCGTGACGCGATGAATCCCGAGCCCGTCGCGACAACGGCGAAGACCGCCAGCTGTACACCGACACCCAGATACGGCGTCCCTGGCTTGAGGAACAGCACGTCGATCGCGTAGAGCAGACACGCGCCACCAGCGACGGCCAAACCGCCGCGGAGTGGCAGCAACAGTGCGCTGCTCGCGATCACCAGGATGTAAAGAGCGGCGAAGTTCGAACTCCAGCCGCCCGTGATGTGCACGATTGCCGTGACCAGCAGCAGGTCAATCGTGCACTGAATTCCATAATAGATGGCCCCGAGCGCTCGGCGCTCCATTTCGCCGTACATCGCCGAGCCGACTGTAACGAGTACCGTCACGGCGAACGCGAGCGTCGCCACCAGGGTATCGAGAGGCGCCGCCACGTTCCAGACGAAGACGGCTGCCACCAGAATCGCACACGCCAGTACCAAACGACCAAGCCAGACCCACCGGAGCATGCGCCGGGGGTCGAGCATCTCGTGAATCGGTTCGCTGGGGAGTGCGGGGGTGTAGCGCACGCAGACGGGATGAGGGGCGAACGAGCATCGCCGGCTCCGAATGGGGACCGGAGACGGCTGTGTCCGTGCAGATTGCAAGAGGCGCGGAATGCGACGCGTTCTTGCAGATTGCATTACTCAGACGAGTCAACGTCCTGATCGTTTCCCAATTCTCATGTTCGTCCAAACTCCGCTCGTTCCCGAAACCAGCCTGTCGATCGGAACGGTCTCGGGTCGCCTGCTGCTTGTGCTGCTGCTGGTGCTGCTCAACGCCTTTTTCGTGGCGGCCGAGTTTGCCCTGGTGGCGGTCAGACGGAGCCGGATCGATCAGATGGCCGCCGACGGCGACAAGAGCGCCCAGGTGGTTCAGCGGGCGCTGAGTCAGCTCGACCGCTACATCTCGGGGACGCAGCTGGGCATCACGCTCGCGTCTCTGGCACTCGGTTGGATCGGCGAGCCGGCGGTCGCGGTGCTGGTCGACCGCGTCCTCCATATCGTGGGCATCACCCCGCCCCCGGGTGCGGTGCACACTGGCGCCGGCATCGCGGCAGCGTTTCTCGTGATCACGTTCCTGCACATCGTGCTGGGCGAGCTCGCGCCCAAGTCCATCGCGCTGGCGAAGCCGGAGAGCGTCAGCCGACTCGTGGCGCGCCCGCTGATGCTCTTCTCGCAGGGGATGTCGCCGTTCATCAATGTCCTGAACAGCACCGCGAATCGCCTGCTTCGCGTTTTTGGCGTTGAACCGGTGTCGGAAGAAGGGCATGTACACTCCCCTGAGGAGCTGCGCCTGCTGGTGATGCAGGCGCGCGCGCATGGCGTGCTCGAAGAATCCGACTCGGCGATGCTTGCCGGTGTCTTTGACTTTCACAACAAGCGGGCGCTCGACGTGATGCGTCCGCGCACCGACATGGCGGCGATCGCTGAAGACGTGGAGCGCGAGGAGCTCGTCGAGATTCTTCGACGTGAGCGCTACTCGCGTTACCCCGTCTATCGCGACACACCCGATGACATTGTCGGCGTATTCCTCGCGAAGGATTTCTGGCTCGCCGAGCATCCGGAAACGTTCGAGCTCAAGGCGCATCTGCGCGAGCCACTCTTCGTGCCGGCCACCCGCGCCGCCGAGCGCGTGCTGGACGATCTGCGTCGCACGCGCGCGCATCTCGCCGTGGTGCTCGATGAGTACGGTGGCACCGCTGGCATTGTGACGATGGAAGATCTCGTCGAAGAAGTCATCGGTGACATCGCCGACGAGTACGACCCGCTGTCGCGCGACGCCGTGCAGTACGATGGCGTGCTCGAACTTGCCGGCTCGATGTCTCTCGTGGATGTGCGTTCCGATCACAAGCTCGCCATTCCCGAAGGCGACTGGAGCACGCTCGGCGGATATGCCTTCGCGCGTCTGGGGCGACTCCCGCGCATTGGTGATCGCGTGGACTATCCGCAGGGTGAGCTCGAGATCGTGGCCATGGACGGACGTCGCGTGGCCGCACTGCGTGTGCATCGACGTGCCGATGTCGCGCCGGTCACCTCGCACACGTCATGACGAGCGGAGGCACGGAACCTCAGGGGGACGCACTCGACATCACACCCTCGGTGCGCATTCCCTTTGCAGAGATTGTGCTCACCGCGATTTCGGGCGGTGGCCCCGGCGGCCAGCACGTCAACAAGAGCGCCACGCGTATCGCGCTGCAGTGGAACGTGCGGACATCCGTGGCGCTCCAGGACGAACAGCGCACACGGGTACTGCAGCAGCTCGCGTCTCGTGTGGATGGCGATGGCGCAATTCGCATTGTGGCGGGCGAATATCGCAGTCAACAGCAGAACCGGCGTGCCGCGCTCGAGCGACTACGGCAACTTGTGGCCCGCGCGCTGGTCGTTCCGCGAACGCGAAAGGCAACCAGACCATCTCGCGGAGCTGTACAGGAACGACTGAGTGAAAAGCGAAAGCGCGCAGAGACCAAGGAGCGGCGACGGCGCGATTTTGACGATTGACCGAATCACATAGATTTGCCGGCAGAGACGCGTTGTTTCACTCTGGCCGAATGATTTATGCCGATACAGGCAACCCGAGTCAATCAACTGGTGGCGGAGGCATTGGGTCTTTCCGTGGACCAGGCTCGCTGGCGTGCACTGGCCCGTCAGGTATCGGATACAGACCTGCTCGCTGTGAAACTGCGCTCCATTGGCGGCGCCGTCGATATCGGCTACCTCGACCGAGAGCTGTCATTCGGCGACGTTCGCAGCAGCATCGTGGAGAAACAGCTGCCGCTGGTGTTCGCCAGGGAAGAAGCACGCGAAGTACAGGTACTCTCTGTTGGGGCGGACGGGGCGGTGCAGCTGCACACCGTGTCGTCTACGGGTGAAGTTCAGGTCACGTCGTCGGACGCCGATCAACTTGCGGCACAGGTACTGACGTCGGCGCCGACTTCGCGCATCTCGGCGCTTGCTCCCTTGGCACTTCGCCCGGCGGTGGCCAGTCAGGGTGACTCGGCGCCGCATTCGGCGGTCGGCGCGGAAGCCACCCGGCGTGAGCCCCTGCACCGCACGCCAGTGCAACGCACCTTTGCGATGCTGGAGCGCGAACGTCGCGAGGTACTCACCGTGTTCTTTTATGCCACGCTCGCCGGTGGCCTGAGCCTCATTCTGCCGCTCGCTGTTGGCGGCATCGTCCAGCTGGTTCAGGGGCGATTGTTTCTACAGCCGGTGGTCGTGCTGATCGCCTTCGTGATTGCGGGGACGATCGTCGCCGGCGTCCTGCAAATCGGCATCCTTCGAGTGGTGGAGCGCATTCAGCAACGCGTGTTCGCGCGCATGGCCCTCGAATTTGCGTTTCGGGTGCCTCGCCTTCGATACGCCACGTCGCTCGAGGCCAACCTGCCCGAGCAGATGAATCGTCTGTTCGAAGCGGTGGCGATTCAGAAAGGTGTGCAGAAGCTGCTCGTGGACGTTCCGACCGCGTTGCTCACGGTGACCTTCGGGCTGATTCTGCTCACGCTGTACAGCCCGTGGTTCTCGATCTTCGCGATCGTGGTTGTCACCATTCTCGTACTGATCATTCGGTGGACAGGACCTGAAGGCCTTGAAACGTCGATCGTCGAATCGAAATACAAGTACAAGGCCGTGCACTGGCTGGAAGAGCTGGCGCGAGCCTTCCATGCGTTCAAGTACGCTGGAGACTCGACGCTGGCCGTCGAACGCATGGACGATGTCATCACCGGATACCTGAAGTATCGGCGCAAGCATTTTGCGGTGCTCGTCAAGCAAACCGTGGCACTGATTGGCTTCAAAACGTTCATTACCACGGCCGTGTTGGTACTCGGCGCGGCACTGGTGCAGTCGAATCGACTCCTGCTCGGTCAGTTCGTCGCGGCGGAAGTCGTCATCGTGACGGTGCTGGCCGGTGTGGAGAAGCTGATCGGCAGCCTGGCCACCGTGTACGATGTACTGACATCGGTGGAGAAGGCGGGCCACGTCGCCGACTTGCCTCTCGAATCGCGAGGCGGCGTCGCGCCGTCTACCGATGCGAACAGTGGCATTGCGATCAGCGTGAACAACCTGCGCTATCGCTATCCAAACGCACGGTCGGCGTCGGTCGACGGGGTGACGATCAGCATTGCCGCGGGCGAACGGGTCGGCATCATGGGCGTTGATGGGTCCGGTCGCTCGACGTTGCTCAAGCTGCTCGGTGGACTGATAGACGAGTACGACGGCACTATTCGATTCGACGGCGTGACGCTTCGCGATCTGGATCGGCCCGCGGTGCGCGCGCGGGTCGGGCAGATGCTGAGCTGGACCGACCTCTTCGATGGCACCGTGGAGGAGAACATCACGGTGGGGCGCGCGCACCTCACGCCACGCGATGTGCGAAAGGCGTTGGACGATCTGCAATTGACCGAGGAGATCCAACAGCTGCCGCAGGGAATGCAGACGGAGCTCACCAACGGCGGGCGCACACTGCCGGCTCACCTCGCGAACAAATTGCTGATCGCACAGGGCATCGTGGGGACGCCACGCCTGGTGGTTCTGGATGATTTCTTCCAGAATCTCGATGTCGCCTCGCGCGCGCAGATCATTCGCTTGCTGATCGATCGTGCGAAACCGTGGACCGTGATCGCCGTGTCGCATGATCCACAGCTACTCGAAGCGTTCGATCGAGTACTGGTGGTGCACAACGGTCGGGTGGTACGTGACGCGCCGTTCGCTGATCTGCGCAACGACCCCGTATGTCAGCTCCTGCTACATGATGCCGCCACGAACTTCACCGACGAGTTTTCGATTGTCCGCATGACGGAGACGGGAGCATGACGCCCTCCGATATCGACATCGAGCGGGAACTCAAGCACTTTCCGCTCGAAACCACCGCGTTGCTTGGCACCGCTGACACGGGTCGAATCGTGTCGCGTTGGCTCATCGGCGTGCTGGGAATTTTGATCATCGCGCTGTTTCTGCCGTGGCAGCAGAGCGTCAGCGGAACCGGTCGCGTCACAGCGCTCAGCCCCGCCGATCGACCACAACAGCTGCAGTCCCGGATCGACGGCCGGATCGAGA
Source organism: uncultured Gemmatimonadaceae bacterium (assembly GCA_966112585.1). Lineage (GTDB taxonomy): Bacteria > Gemmatimonadota > Gemmatimonadetes > Gemmatimonadales > Gemmatimonadaceae > Gemmatimonas. The sequence goes on along the minus strand of CBHWDN010000035.1, from coordinate 9,947 downwards.
GCTGGTTCGTGGCCGAGGGCCAGTTCGTGAAGAAGGGGGATTCGATCGCCCGGCTTTCCGAGGTCAAGGACGAGTATCTGAATCCCGACGTGTTGCGGCTGACGCAAGAGCAGCAGACCGCCAAGGATCGCGTCATCCTCGAAAAGCGCAGCAAGGCATTGGCCCTCCAGGCGCAGATCGAACAACTCGAACGGCAGCGTGAGTTCAAGCAGGCACAGACCGCGGCCAAGCTGCAGCAGTATCGCGCGGAGTTGCAGCAAGCCACGCTGGAAGACTCGCTGGCCCGCGATCAACTGCGCCGCCGCGAGCGACTGTTTCGCGATACGCTGGGTCTTGTCTCCGTGAATGACCTGCAGGCGTTTCAGCTGCGCGCGCAGTCGGCCGCCGCGAAACTGGTGGAGAAGCAGCAGGCACTCTCGATCGTGCAAACCGACCTTGCGAGCATCCCGGCCGAGTATGGCGAGAAGATCGCCAAGGCGCGCTCGGATCGCGCCGCGACCTTGGCCGAAGCGCACGAGAGCGAGGCGGAGCTTGCGAAGCTGAAAGACAAAGTGGGATCGCTCACGCTGCGTCGGGGCTTCTATGTGGTCGAAGCACCGCAAGACGGCTATCTCGTACGCACGACACGTTCCGGCAAAGGCGAAATCGTGAAGAGCGGAGAAGCCATTGCCTCGATCCAACCCGCACGCCCCCGCAAGGCGATTGAACTGTTCGTGAAGCCGATGGACGTTGCCCTGCTTCGCCCAGGGCGACACGTGCGCGTGTACTTCGATGGCTGGCCGGCCCTGCAGATTTCCGGCTGGCCTCAGGTGGCCGTCGGTACGTTTGGCGCGTCGGTTGAAGTCATTGATCAGTTCCCGAGTACCGATGGTCGATTTCGAGTCTTACTGGTGCAAGACACCACACAGGACGAACCGTGGCCCGCGCAGCTCCGATTGGGCACGGGCGTCGACGGGTGGGCGATGCTGGATCGGGTTACGGTCGGCTGGGAGATCTGGCGCCAGCTCAATGGCTTCCCGTTGTCGATCAAGGCGGACGAAGCGCTACCTGGTGATGCGGTCGCCGGCGACAAGTCGACCAAGTCAGGCAGTGGAGGCATGTCGTGAGTCGCGCGCGAGCGAATCGACTTGCACTGGCCGTCGCATGCTGCGCACTCGGGATGCCCGCGTACGCCCAGAAAGCGCCATCGACTGGCGTTCCCGCCGACACTGCGGGCGCGCCGTTTCCATTCGCGGCGTTTGTCGACATCGTCCTCGCCAATCATCCTATTGCGCAGCAAGCGCGTTTGATCGCCGATCAGGCGCGGGCAGAGCTGCGACAGGCGTGGGGCGCATTCGACCCCAAAGTGCAGCTGTCGTGGGATCAGAAGCGATTTGGTGGAACGGAGTACTACAACTACGTCGACGCTGAAGCGAAGATCCCACTCCCGATCGGCGCGGACTTCATCGTTTCGTACGATCGCACACTCGGACGTTACTTCAATCCTGATCGACGCACGCCGACCGACGGCACGGTCTCGGCGGGCATCTCGATTCCGCTGGGCCAGCGCATTCTCACTGACGAGCGTCGTACTGCGCTGACACAAGCGAGGGCCGCGCGAGACGCCGGAGACGCCGAACGCACGGCGATCTTGAACAAGCTGCTCTACAGTGCAGCCAAGGACTACGGATCGTGGTACGAAGCATCGCGTCGCCGCAGCGTTGCAGAAGAAGGCGAATCGCTGGCGGCGTTTCGGCTACAGGCGATTCGATCGCGTGTTGCGAGTGGAGAAGCCGCGCCCATTGATACCATCGAGGCGCTGCTCGAATGGCAACGCCGCCAGGTCACGCGATACGAAGCGGAAGTGCAGTCCTTTGCCGCGACGCTACGCATCACGTCATATGTCTGGGACGCCAAGGGGGCGCCGGCGGCGTTGCCGCTACATGCCGCTCCGGTCGCCGGCGGTGTGGAGCTGGACGTTGATTCGACGCGATTGGACGCGCTGCTGGCCACCGCGGCCGCGCGGCATCCGGATCTGCTCAAGGTGCAAGCCAAGGTCGATCAGACGCGCGCCGAACGTCAGCTTGCGTTTCAGGGCCTGATCCCGCTCGCCGAGGCAAAACTGGCCGCGTTGGCGGAGCGCGGCAGCGAGGAGCCGTTCTGGAACCGAGATCGGCTGAACGAGAACTACAAGGCGTCACTTGCGGTGAGCAGTCCACTCCTCTTTCTCAAAGAGCGTGGCAAGTTCGGCGCGACGGACGCCAAGCTTGACTTTCAGCAGCTCGAGCGCGATCGGGTGCGCCGCGACGTTGAAATCGACGTGCGCGAAAGCATGTTCGAGTTGACGAATCTCAAGCGCATGCTCGATCGGCAGCGCGAAAGCGTGCGAAGCGCCACGCTGTTGAGGAACGCGGAGCAGATACGCTTTGAGAATGGTGAGAGCACGCTCCTGGTGTTGAATTTGCGCGAGCGCGTGGTACTGGACGAAGCCGTGAAGCTGGCCGCGCTCGAGGGGAAGGTGATCGCCGCCTACGGAGCGCTGGCGCTTGCCACCGGCGACCGTCAGTTGCTGGCTGTGACGCGGTAACGCCAGTGAGTCACGGCGCTGCACACTCAGTATCCGGGCGCGACACGATGTTCGTGCCGAAGCTGGTCAGTACCTTGCGAGGGTACACGCGAATTCAGCTGGTCGATGACGTCACCGCCGGTGTGATTGTCGCCGTGGTGGCGCTGCCGCTGTCCATCGCCTTTGGAATTGCGAGTGGGGTGACCCCGGATCGCGGACTCGTCACGGCCATCGTTGCGGGATTCCTGATCTCCGCGCTCGGTGGTTCACGCGTGCAGATCGGCGGTCCGACTGGCGCCTTTGTGGTGATCGTCGCCGGCATCGTGGCGAAGCATGGCGTCGACGGGTTGATCGTCGCGACGATGATGGCCGGCGCGCTGCTCGTGCTGATGGGTGTGATGAAGCTGGGCGGCGTCATCAAGTTCGTGCCGCAACCGGTGGTGATTGGCTTCACGAGCGGCATCGCGCTGATCATTTTCAGCGGCCAGGTGAAGGATGCGCTCGGCCTGCAGATGTCCGCGGTGCCGACCGAGTTCCTCGCGAAATGGGAGGGCTACGCGTCGGCGATCGGAACGTCGACGCCAGCGGCGATCGGAGTCACTGCCGCCACGTTGCTCATTCTCGTGGTGTGGCCGCGGATATCGGTGAAAGTTCCGGCGCCGTTTGTTGCGCTTGTGGCTACCACGGTTGCCGTGGGGCTGTTTCAGCTTCCGGTCGAAACCATCGGGTCGCGTTTCGGACACGTTGGTGGCGCCGTTCCAACGCCGCATTGGCCGCATGTCACCTTTGACACGGTTCGCGCCCTGGCGGGTCCGGCCTTCACGATCGCGCTGCTCGCGTCTATCGAGTCGCTCCTGTCCGCCGTCGTGGCCGATGGCATGATCGGCGGTCGCCATCGATCGAACATGGAGCTTGTGGCGCAGGGCGTGGCCAACATCGCTTCACCGTTATTCGGCGGAATCCCCGCTACCGGTGCGATCGCGCGAACCGCCACGAACGTCAAGAGTGGTGGACGCACTCCGGTTGCCGGCATGTCGCATGCCGTCGTGTTGTTGCTCATCACGCTCTTCGTGGGCCCACTCGCCGCGCGCATTCCGATGGCGACACTGGCCGGCATTCTGATCATGGTCGCGTATCACATGTCCGAATGGCGCAATTTTTCGCGTCAACTCCGGGCTCCTCGCGCCGATGTGGTCGTCCTCGTCACGACCTTTCTGCTCACCGTGATCGTGGACCTCACCGTTGCCTTACAAGTCGGCATGGTGCTGGCCGCTTTTCTCTTTCTCAAGCGGATGGCCGAGGTGACGAACGTGCAGTCGATCACGAGTCAGATCGACGACGGCGCCGAAGAAGACGGCGCGGGCTCCATCCGTTCGCGCGTGGTGCCACGTGGCGTCGAAGTGTACGAAATCGACGGACCGTTCTTCTTCGGAGCGGCGGAGCGATTCAAGGAAGCGCTCGGCGAGGTGGGTCGGCGGCCCAAGGTGATGGTGCTGCGACTCCGAAAAGTGCCGGCGATTGACGCCACCGGCATCTCGCTCCTGCGCGAACTTCTGCACCGCTATCGTCGCGAAGGCACGCAGCTCGTGCTTTCCGGTGTGCAATCGCAACCGCGCGAGGCGCTCGAGCGCGCCGGTGTGCTAGATGAGATCGGGGCGGATCGGGTGGTGGGCGATATTGATGAGGCGCTCGCGGTGGCGGGACGGTTAACTGCCAAGACCGAGTGAAGAGTGTGGAGTGTAGAGTGTAGAGCAGTGACGGCGCTCTGCACTCTCCACTGCACACTCTGCACTCCTCACTGGCCGTTACCAGACCACAACGTTCGCCCCAAAGTAGTACGTCACAAAGTCCGCCCGTCCCCGCACTGGCACCGGCTCGGTGTTGTTGTTGAACGCCGCGCGAATGCGCTCATCGTTCAGATAGCGGACGTCGTCATGTCGTAAAAAGCGCGCGCCCAGGTCGATGCGCACCGGATTACGGCCGTTCGCTACGCGGATGTAGCTCCCCACGGCCCCGCCATACGCCCACACGGCGTCGCTCGAGTTGGTGGAGCTGGCGAACGGTGTATTGGAGTTGTCCGAGCCTTCCACCGTGCTCGACGTCCAGAAGACGGAGAATCCGCCCAGCGCCGTGGCGTACGGCGTGAAGACGCCCGTGGGGCCGAGCAGCTGCGGGCCAGCGACCACAGAAATGATGTTGCTCGTGGTGTTGAGATCGAGATTGATCAAGCCGCCGGAGTTGGCCAGCGGTATGCGTCGCGAACTGCGCGCGTAGTTCAGGAACGACGCGTCCGCGCGAAAGTTGAGAATGCTGTTCTTGTCCAGACGCGCGAGTACGTAGGCGCCCGCGCCGAAGCCATTCTTGCTGTTGTGGGCGAAATCGCCCTTGGGTTCCGAGACCTGAAGATGGAATCCGACCGAACCGGCGCCGGTAGGCGCTCTTTGTGCGCCGAGAACGGCAGTCGACAAGAGCATGGACGCGCTGAGGAGCGCTCGATGAAGACGAAGGGTATGCATATGAATCAGCCGTGAGGGAAGCGTTGGCCTTACCATCGGTATTACTGAGCATTACTCCAAATCCCGGAGAAGGTGTCACACCGCCATCGGCAACCCGTGCCCCCGGACCTCCCCCGGTGTTTGATTACACCTCTCCCGCCCCCGCCTCTTCAAAGCGCATGAAAGACGACGATTTTCTCGAAGACGACGACGCCCTCCTCGACGATGAGTTTCCGCTCGGCGACGGTGTGGCCGATTTGTCCGGGGTCGTTCAATGCCCCTACTGCGGTGAGGAAGTCGAGATCACCCTCGATCCTGGATCCGGTAGTGAGCAGCAGTACGTTGAAGACTGCCAGGTGTGCTGCCGTCCGTGGCAAGTATCGGTGAGCTACGACGAAGACGGCACCGCACACGTGTATGTCGATGCCAGCCAGGACTTCGACAGCGACGATGATTGAGCGTCTCGTGCTTTCCGCCGACGAAGTGCGGCGTATTCTCCCAGAGGCATTGCAGCGACCAGCACCGGAAGGCGCGCGCCTGGTGGCGCGTCACTACCTGCAGCAGCTGCTGGACGCGCGCGCGAACTGGTCGGCAAGCCTGTCGATTGTCGATGGCGCGCCGCCCTTCGATCGCACCGCGATTCTGCATCAGGCCCGAGTCGCACTGCGTCGACTGCGTGCCACGTTGCGTGAGCATGATCGCGTACTCGACGGCGCTGCGGATCGCCGCGCACTTCGTGCGCTGCGGTCACTGGGTAAGGCCACCAGTGCGCAACGAGATCGCGACGTGCAGATCGGCTGGCTCGATGCGCAAACCGATTTGCTGTCGGCCGCCGCTCAGGTCGAGGCGCGTTCCTTTCGCTCGAAGATCACCCGCACCGCGCGAGATCGCTCGGCGCGCGTTGAGGCAGCGTTCGCCCGCGCGCTGGACCCGCATGTTGATGCGCTGCTGACCAAGCTTGATCGCTATACGCTTACCCATCGCGTGGGTCATGACCCGGCACCGGTCACCTTTGCCCGCGAACTGTCGGCGCGTCTCGTGCGAGGAGTTGCGCGACTTCGTCGTGATCTCGCCGCGGTGCGCACCGTCGCGGACCAGGACGCGATGCACGCCGTGCGTATTCGCCTCAAACGACAGCGCGCGTTGCTGGCGCCGTTCGCCAAGTCACGCCCTGCGCTCGGTGCGTGGTTCGATTGCGCGACGCGCGGTCAGGATTTGCTGGGCGCGATTCGCGACGCCCATCTGCTCGCCGAACGCGCCCGGCGAGCCAAACACCCGGCGCTGGCGCGGGCGCTCGACGATGTGGTGCTGAGTCACTTCGTTGTCTTCAGGGCCGATTGGCTGGAACATGGCGACGCGACGCTGGCCGTGGGCGAACGTGCCGCCGCGGTGCTCCGCACCGAGGGCACGCCCGCCACGATCGCGGGCCTGCCGATGGAGATCGAGCGCAAGTATCTCTTGCGCGGCTGTCCGCCGGAAGCGCTCATGGTAGCGCCCGATCGCATCGAACAGGGATGGATTCCGGGCACGATGTTGCGTGAGCGTTTGCGTCGTCGCACACGCCCCGACGGCACCATCACCTGCTGGCGCACGATCAAGCTCGGGCCGGTCGACGCGCGCATCGAGGTGGAAGAGCTCACCGCCCCCGAGCTGTTCGAGGCGATGTGGCCACTCACCATCCCGGCGCGCGTGCGAAAGCAGCGATATGTGCTCCCCTTTGGCGCGCACACGTGGGAGATCGATGTCTTTCTCGATCGCGAACTCGTGCTTGCCGAGGTGGAGTTGGGGTCGCTCGACGAGCCGGTGGAGCTGCCGCCGTGGCTCTCGCCCTATATTGAGCGAGACGTGACCGGAGAACCGGCGTGGTTCAACACGTCGCTCGCCCGCCCCGACGCCTCATAACCCATCGTGCTGCTTTCGCTGCTTCCACTGCGTGACCGCCGCGAGCGTGTCGTTGGATACGCGCTCAGTGGCTATCCGGATGATGTCCGTCGTCAGGGGACGCCGGACGAGGAAGCGCGCGAACTGCTGGAAGCGGCGCCGGCGATGGCGCGAATGGTTGGCCGCTCACTCGTCGTGCCGATCACTCCGACGCTCGTGCGCGAGGGGGCGATCACCCGATTTGCCAGCATGGACGCCGTGTGGCTCATCGCGACCGAAGCACTCGACGATGCGACGACACGTCGCTCCGTCGATCGCCTGATCGGTACGGGATTTCACTTCGCGCTGCTGGGGTTTCCAGAAGGCGGGCCTCTGCTCCCGTCGCTGGCCGGCAGCACGATCGTGCTCGACGCTGCGCGTACTCCGCCGGCCACTCTCGAAAGTCGCGTGCGGCTGTTGCTCGAGGCGGGGTTACGCCCACTGGTGCGCGGCGTTGATGACCGCGTGACGCGACAGCGCGTGCTGCAGGCTGGCGTGCCGCTCTACGCGGGCCGTCAACTCACGCGCGGCGCTGGCGTCGCGCCCGATCGCGCCGTCGAAGAGAGTCTGGTGCGCGCCATCGCGATCCTTGCCGCGTTTGCTGACGGGCGTCCGCCCGACGCCAACTTCGACAGCTTCCTGCGCGACGATCCGCATGTTGGTGCGGCGTTGCTCAAATCGGTCACCAACGTGCCACTCGGCGTGCGCCCCCCGCGCACGGTGGCGCAGGCGATGCTGCTCCTTGGGCGCGAAACGATCATCGATCGCTTCACGACCGTCGTGGCGCGACTGATTGGCGAGGCGGCACGTGATCCGGAGCTTGGCTTTGCCGCACTTCGTCGCGCGCGCGTCTGTGAGCGCGTGGGCGCGGCGCTCGATACCGCGCCGCATCCACGCGCGCGCATCGTCGCGGGATTGTTGTCGACGTTGGAGTTCGCCCTGGGCACGCCGTCGGTCGAGCTCGCGCAGCGTCTCGCGCTTCCGCCAACGCTGCGCGATGTGCTCACCGATCGTGCGCTCCCACTCGGCCAGCTGCTCGATGTACTCGACGGCATCGAGTTCGGATGGTGGGAAGACATGAGTGCGCGGTCGTCGCGACTGGGTATTCGCCCGCGCGTCATCGGCGATGCGTGGATCGACGCGTGGCGGATTGCGCGCGAAGATTTCGGTGTGCCGCGCAACGATCCTACCTGAAGAGCGGAGCTGTCATGAGCCAAACGGCGCGTGAGTATCTCGCCGAGCGTTTCAAGTCCGATGCGGCCGTGCTTCGTGAGCGCGCCGATGCACTGAGTCGAGGCGCCAAGGTGCCCGGCCCGGATCTGGCGACGTCGCGCGCCATGGCCGACGCGTGTGAGCAGGTCGCGATCATGATCAGCGCGGTCGTGCAGAACGGCGATGCCGATCATGCGCTCGATGCACTCGGCGCACTCATTCCGCTCCTTGAGCAACGGGCGAACGCGCAGAAGCATCCTGCCATCCGCTCGGTCTATGCCGGTGCAGCGACACGCATTCGTGAAGTGCGCGCAGCGGAAGCCGACGCTGCGACGGCCGCGAGTACTGCGGACATCGACGAGGACATCGACGAAGAACTCGACGACTCCGACGATGCGGATGCCGACGACGATGATCTGCCGGATGAACACGAGTGATGTCTCGCGCTGATCGCGTCGTTGATCGCGATGACGAGGACGACGCGCCAGCGGGCAAGGTGCGGCTGGACAAATGGCTCTGGGCCGCTCGCTTCTACAAAACGCGCGCACTTGCCGCAGAGGCCATCGACGGTGGCAAAGTCGACGTAAACGGCGATCGGGCAAAACGCTCGAAGTTGTTGCAGATCGGCGACCGAGTAGCCCTTCGTCAGGGGCCAGTCGAATGGAGCGTAGAGGTGCGCTCTGTGATGGCACGTCGTGGGCCAGCCGAGGTCGCGCGCACTCTATATGAAGAGACGGCAGAGGGGCGAGCACGACGTGAGCGCGTGCAAGAGCAGTTGCGCCAAATGCCGTCGGGGTTCGCGTTTGGTGACAGTAAGCCTGGAAAACGCGACCGACGGGCCTTGAGACGACTCAAAGGGGACGAACCGTAGGGATTGCGCGCTGAGCCGCACAGTTCATGAAGATCACTTCAGTTTGGCCCACAACCCCTAAATGTCGCATTAAACTCTGCTCGTCCGAACACAACCGGCTGGCGTAACGGGTAATGCCAACTACGTCACTTCCCCGCGGCGGCGTAGTCGCGGTTGCTGGTCCCACCTCGCCACAACGCGCATGCGGATTCTCGTAATCGAAGACGATCGGCTGGTCGCCGATCTGATGCGAACGGTGCTCATGGAAGACGGCTATGCCGTCGACGTCGCGCCGGTTGGAGAAGAGGGAAAACGTCTCGCCACCGAGACCGCGTACGACGCGATCGTGCTCGACCTCGAGCTTCCCGACCGCAGCGGAATTTCGGTGCTGCAGGATTTGCGTCGCGAAGGATCCACGACACCGATCGTGGTCGCGACGGCACATGACACGACACAGGATGTCGTGCGCGCGCTGGATGCGGGCGCCGACGACTATCTCCAGAAGCCGTTTGCCAACGAAGTGTTGGCGGCGCGAGTGCGAGCGGCGATTCGTCGCGGCGGTGCGCGGTCGATGGAGAAGGTGCAGGTCGGCGACTTGACGCTCCATCGCGTCAATCACGAAGTGCAGTGCCAAGGCAAACCGGTCAATCTCACGGCGCGTCAGTACGCGTTGCTCGAATTCCTCGCGATGCGCGCCGGCGAAACGGTGACGCGTCCGGTGTTGCTCGAACATGTGTGGCACCTGCAGTTCGATCCGGGCTCAAACGTCGTCGACGTGCACGTAGCGCAGCTGCGCAAGCGCCTGCGCGACGCGGGCAGCTCGGTGGACATTCGCACCGTTCGCGGCGAAGGCTACGCGCTCGAAGTGCTCTGAACTTCCGCGCGTTCGTGCGCGGGACTCGTCAGCGCTCGCCCGATTGGGCGA
>CBHWDN010000034.1:0-49921 GCA_966112585.1 uncultured Gemmatimonadaceae bacterium | reverse complement strand
TTTGAGAAGGAGTGCGAGGATCACACCTGGCACAACCTCATTCCGTACGTCGATCGCCTGAACTACTGCTCGGCGCTGATCAACAACTTCGCGTACTGCGATGGTGTGGAGCAGCTCATGGGCATCGAAATCACGCCGCGTACGAAGTATCTGCGCACATTGCTGGCCGAGTACTCGCGCCTGACCGACCATCTCACCTGCGTCGCCGCGCAGTGCATGGAGCTGGGCGCGATGACCGCGTTTCTGTACCTGGTTACGGTACGTGATTCGATGTACGAGCATCTCGCGGCCATCACCGGCGCGCGTGTGACGTATACGTTCGGACGCATTGGCGGCCTCGCCTTTGACGTGCCGGCCGGTTGGTTCGAACGGCTGACGGTCATCCTCAAGGAGTACGAGGAGTACGTCGAGCGCGTGCACGGCCTGGTCGATCGCAATCGAATTTTCATCGACCGTATGCGCGACGTTGGTGTGATCAGCACGAAGGACGCGATCCACTGGGGCTTCACCGGTCCGATTCTGCGCAGCACAGGCGCCGCGCGCGACCTGCGCAAGGACACGCCCTACCTCGCGTATGGTGAGCTCGACTTCGATGTGCCGGTTGGCATCAAGGGCGATAACTACGATCGCTACTACGTGCGCATGCGCGAGATGGACGAATCGGTGTACATGATTCGGCAGCTCATGGACATGGTGCCGGACGGGCCGATCATGGTGGATGACCATCGCTGCGTCTTTCCGGACAAGCAACTGGTCTACACCGAAATCGAGTCACTCATCAACCATTTCAAGCTGGTGATGGAAGGACCGGTGGTGCCCACGGGCGATGTGTACGTCGCGCATGAAGGCGCCAACGGTGAGCTCGGTTTCTATATGGTGAGCAACGGCGCCGGCAATCCGTACAAGGTGCATGTGCGCTCGCCCAGCTTCGTGCACATGGGTGGCGTGCACACGATGCTCAATGGCTATCAGCTCGCTGACGTGGTCACCACCTTCGGGTCGGTGAACATGATCGGTGGCGAGTGTGACCGATGATGGACCAAACGATGGATCGTGCAATCGATCGGGCTGCCGGCCCCAAGACCAGTATTCAGCATCTGATTCCGGAGTTCGAGAGCTGGAAGGCCCGATATCCGGAAGGCTTCGAAGGATCGCTGACGATTCCGTGCCTGCACCGCATCCAGCAGGAGCGCGGCTACATCTCCGACAGTGATGTCGATCAGTTGCAGGCGTACCTTGGCGTGCCGCGCACGCAGATCGATGAAGTACTCGGCTTCTACACGATGTTCACGCGGGTGCCGATCGGTAAGCACCACCTGCAGGTGTGTCACACGCTGTCGTGTGCGCTGCGTGGATCGGAGGGGCTGCTTCGCTATCTCAGCGGCAAACTTGGCATTCAGCCCGGCGAAACCACACCCGATGGCATGTTCACGCTGTCCACGGCGGAGTGCCTCGCGAGTTGCGGCACGGCGCCCATGATGCGCGTGAACGAGTCGTATCACGAAGAGCTAACGCCCGCGTCGGTCGACGCGCTCCTGGAGAAACTGGCCAGTGAGTGATGCCGTGATGTATCAACCGCATGGCAAGAACGGCAGCCTCAATGGCGCCAAGTTCTTCATGAACCACGAGGTCACGGAGACCTCCCACACGCTGGCCGAGTACAAGGCGCGCGGCGGTTATCAGGCGTTACAGAAGGCGCTGACATCGCAGACACCGGCGGATGTGATCAAGGAAGTGAGCGCGTCGGGGCTGTTGGGTCACGGCGGCGCGGCGTTTCCAGCTGGTCGCAAGTGGGGCGTCATCAAGCCGAACGATGGCGAGCCGCACTACGTGTGCATGAACGCGGATGAAGGCGAGCCGGGCACGTTCAAGGATCGCTGGATTCTGCAGCACACCCCGCACCTCACCGTCGAGGGGCTGATCCTCGCGAGCTATGCGATTGGTGGTCGTCACGCCTTCATCTACATTCGCGGCGAGTTCGACTTGCCGTATCGCCGCATTCAGGGCGCGGTGGATGAAGCGTACGCGGCCGGGCTGCTTGGCAAGAACATTCTGGGTACCGAGTACTCGCTCGACGTTGTGGTGTATCGCGGCGCCGGCTCCTACGTGTGCGGCGAAGCGAGCGCGATGCTGGCGTCGCTCGAAGGGAAGAAGGGATGGCCGCGCAATCGCCCGCCACGTCTCACCGTGAAGGGGTTGTATCAGCGTCCGACGGTGGTGAACAACGTCGAAACGCTGGCGAACGTGCCGTGGATTCTGTCGCTGGGCGCCGAGGAGTTCCGGAAGACAGGCACGCCCAAGAGTCCGGGCACGCAGATGATTTCGATCTCGGGGCATGTGAATCGCCCTGGTGTGTACGAGATCGAATACGGCTATTCGTGGGAGCAGTTCATCTTTGACGATTGCGGTGGCATTCAGGGCGGCCGCGACCTCAAGTGCATCATCCCGGGCGGTGTGTCGACCAAGATCCTCGATCGCGAGGAGCTGCGTGGCGTCACGCTGGATCACAATGCGGCGCTCAAGGCGGGCTCGCAGTTGGGCTCAGGCGGCATGATCGCCATTGCCGATGGGACGTGCATGGTGCGCGCGGCGCGCAACATCCAGCGCTTCTATCATCACGAGTCGTGCGGACAGTGCACGCCGTGCCGAGAGGGGATGGGGTGGCTGGAGCGCATCCTTGATCGCATCGTGCGTGGCGAGGGGCGGATGGAGGACATCGATCGCCTGTACATGATTGCCGATGCGAACGACGGCACGACCATCTGCTCGCTCGGAGACTCGGCGGGATACGCGGTGTCAGCGATCCTCGATCACTATCGCAACGAATTCGAGTACTTCATCAAGAACAAGCGCTCGATGATGGATGGCCGACTAGCGGTGTTCGATCCGTTCGACGGGGCCGTGCCGGTTCCGATGGCGCCCAAGATGGCCGGAGCCACGGCATGAGCCAGCCCACCGAGATGCATCAGCTGACGCGCAAGCGCGGCAACAACGATGTGGTCGATACGAGTTCCACGATCGACTTCTTCCTCGATGGAACGCCGGCCACGGCGTTCAAAGGCGAATCGGTCATTCAGGCTGCGCGCCGCGCTGGCGTGGACATTCCGAACTTCTGCTGGCATCACGACCTGTCCGTGCCGGGCAATTGCCGCATCTGCATGGTAGAGGTGGAGCAGGAGAGTGGCGATCCGTGGTTTGACATCGGCTGCAATATGCCGGTGACCGCAGGTATGCGTGTGCTCACGCAGTCGGACAAGGTGAAGAAGCTGCGTCGCGAAACGATGCAGTTCATCACGCTCAATCATCCCGTCGATTGCGGTATCTGCAACAAGTCGGGCGAGTGCCTCTTGCAGGACTACCACTACGAGCACAACGGCAAGGCGTCGTTGTCGCGCGATGTGAAGACGCACGCGACCAAGTTCTATCCGTTGTCCGATCGCATCATGCTGGACAACGAGCGGTGCATCATGTGCACGCGCTGTGTCCGCTTCACGCATGAGGTATCGGAGAGTCACGCGTTGGCGGCGGTGTATCGTGGTGATCACGCGCTCATTCGCCCGGCCGAAGACGCGAACTTCAACAACGACGCCTACTCGGACAATGTCATCGACATCTGTCCGGTGGGCGCGTTGCTGTCGCGCGAAAACATGGACAATTCGCGTGTCTGGTACACCAAGCCCACCGCATCGGTGTGCCCCGGGTGCTCGCGCGGTTGCTCGGTGGATATCTGGAGCCGTCGCCAGGAGTGGGCGTTCAAGGCTCTCGATCCCAGTCTGAATTCGTCGATCGAACGCGTCACGCCGATCGACAATCCGGCGGTGAACGGTCCGTGGATCTGCAACTTCGGGCGCGATCTCGCACACGTGTTCGAGCGTCCGCGTGCGGTGCTGCCCATGATTGCCGGTTCGACCGCGACGATGGATGCCGCGGTGGCGAAGGCGTCGGCGCTGCTCGCCGGTGCATCACGAGTGGTCGCCCTCGTGTCGAGCTGGGCGTCGAACGAAGAACTCACCGCGTTCCGTGATACCGTGGCAGCGTCGCTTGGAGCCAAGCTCTCGGCGTTCGTGAAGTCCGATCGCTCGGCGGCGCCGGGCGAAGTGATTGAGGACGCGTTGCTTATCAAGGCGGACAAGAACCCGAACACTGCTGGCGCGTTGGCGATGTATCCGGCGCTTGCGGGGGCGAGTGACGTTGCCGGCGCCGACGTCGTGCTGGTGTGGGGCGAGGGCGCGGACGCTTCAGTGATTCCGTCGGGCGCTCGCGTCATCCGCATGGAGAGCTATGCGCACGCCGACCTGGCGCGCGCCGATGTGTTCCTGCCGATCAGCATCATGACCGAACGCAGCGGCAGGTACACGAACTTTGAAGGCACGGTGTCACAGTTCACGGCGGTGTTCGAGCCGCGCGGTGCGGTGGCGCACGCCGCGACGCTGTTCGCGCAACTCGCGCAGCCGGCGGGAGTGGGCGCATGAGCTTCTTCCCCGATCTGTCCATCAGCATCGTGTTCATCCTGTACGCGATGGTGATGCTGCTGAGCTTTGGCGGCTTGCTCACGTGGGTGGAGCGGAAGCAAAGCGCGGTGATGGCCGATCGCATCGGCGCAAATCGCGCGTACATCCGCATTCCGTTCACCAAAATCAAGCTGGTGTGGCTCGGCCTGTTCCACGGCATGGCCGACGGCGCGAAGATGCTCCTCAAGGAGAACTTCAAACCGAAGGCGCACGACAAGGTGGGGTACTTTCTCGCCCCCTTTATTGTGTTTTCGCCCGTGCTGCTGGTGTTCGCGGTTGTGCCGTTCGGCGGCACACTGATTCCGGGTCAGCTGATTCCGGCGCTGTCGGGATGGTTTGGCGACAAAGCATACCCAATGCAAATCGCCACGCTCGATGCGGGGCTGCTGGTGGTGTTCGCCTTCAGCGGACTCACGATCATCGGCGCGATGCTCGCCGGCTGGGCGTCGGAGAACAAGTTCTCGCTGCTCGGCGGACTGCGCGCGGGCTCGCAGATGATTTCGTACGAGCTCGTGATGGGACTGACCCTGATGGGGCTCATTCTCGTCTACGGCACGGTTGATCTTGGCCAGATCGTGCATCGTCAGTCGGGCACACTCTTTGGTGTGCTGCCGGCGTGGGGAGTGTTCTATCAGCCGGTGGCCGCGTTCCTGTTCCTTACGGCGGCGATCGCCGAGAACAAGCGCATTCCGTTCGACTTGCCGGAAGCCGAGTCGGAGTTGATTGCCGGCTACTTCACGGAATACAGCGCCATGAAGATGGGGCTGTTCATGTTCGCCGAGTTCATTCAGATCGCAGTGGTTGGTGCGCTCTTCGCGACGTTGTTCCTGGGCGGCTACAACTTGCCGTACATGACCGACGCCGGATTCACATTGCCTGGCGGGACGGTGATCGCGCTGAGTCAGGCGGTGCGGGTACCGCTGCAGCTCCTGACGTTCTTGGGCAAGGTCGCGTTCATGTGCGTGCTGCAGATCCAGATTCGCTGGACGCTGCCGCGATTCCGCTATGACCAGATGCTCGGCTTGAGCTGGAAGCTTTTGTTGCCGCTGTCGCTCGCGAATCTCGTCGCGACGGTGGTTGGTGTGTGGCTACTTGGAGGATCTGCAGCATGACCGCCATCGAACCGATGCGTGGTGCCGCGGAGGATGTGAACGAGCCGGTGGCGAGTGTGCCGGCCGTTCCGTCGCGTCCACGCAAGGCGCCTGTGCGCTACCAGCGCAAGCAGTACTGGAACGAACCGACGATGACCATGTGGGAGAAGCTGTATCTCCCCGAGGTCCTGCGCGGTATCGCCATTACCACCGGTGTGTTCCTGCGCAACATGGGGAAGTGGATGACGGGGCGAAAAGGCGCCGTGACCACGTACTACCCTGAGGAAAAGCGCGCGGACTTTGCGCCGCGCAATCGTGGAAAGCACATCCTCACGCAGCGTCCTGACGGTTCGCCGCAGTGCATTGCGTGCAACATGTGCGCGACGGTATGCCCGGCCAAGGTCATCGAAATCGAGTCGGGCTTCGATGCGAACGACCCGGCGCACCCCAAGTACCCGGTGCGTTTCGAGATCGACTATTCGCGTTGCGTCTTCTGCGGCTTGTGTGTCGAAGCGTGCCCGGAAGATGCCATTCGCATGCAGGAAGATGTGCCGGGACTCGTGTCCGACGACCGCTACAACATGTGGCTGACCATGGAAGAGATGCTGACCTGGAAGCCGCAGTCTGATGTGGCGAAGCCGTATCCACCCAAACCCGTTCCACTCACGTTGAGTGCGAGCGCGCAGCGAGGGCGCGAGTCATCGAAACCGTGATTCTGGCGCTCATCGGCGCGATCGCGCTGGTGAGTGCGGCATCGATGCTGGTGCTCAAGGAGCCGATGCGCGTGGCGCTCGCGCTCATTACGACCATGACGGCCTTGGGCGCAGTGTATGGCTTGCTGGGTGTGCATTTCATCGCGGCCTTTCAGGTACTGATCTACGTGGGCGCTGTGATGGTGTTCATGGTCTACGTGATCATGCTGTTGCAGCTGCGTGAGCCGGCGGGGCAGCAGCGCTTCTCCAGGTGGCTCGTGCCTGGTGTGGCCGCGGGCGCGGTGCTGAGCGGTGTGTTCGGTGTCGCCGTGTCGCAGAGCGGCAATGCGCCGGCGACTACCGTGACGGGCAGCGCCACCTTCGGGCTGACGCAGTTCTCGACCGCGTTTCTGAGCGACTACTGGCTCGAGTTCGAGCTGACGACGGTACTGCTCGTTGCGGCAATCGTTGCGGCGTTGGCGGTGATTGGCGTGAGTCGTCGATCGCACGCGGCGTCGATTGCTGCCTCGATGAACAACGCCTCGACCGAGGCGACCCATGGATAAGACTCAGGCGCTGCTCTTCCTCTCCGGAGCCCTGTTTGTCCTGGGTTTTCTCGGTGTCGTTATCCGGCGCAATGCGCTGGTGATGCTGATGTGCATGGAGCTGATGCTCAACGGCGTGAACCTGAGCCTTGTGACGTTCTCGCAGGCGCGTGGTGATGCAGCGGGCGCGGTGATGGTGTTCCTGGTGTTCGTGGTGGCCACTGCCGAAGTGGCCCTGGCGATTCCGATTGTGTTGCTGCTGGTGAAGCACGCACGGTCGCTCGATATCGATCGCTTCTCCCAGCTCAAGGGTTAAGGGCCATCATGCCTCATCCCCTGGCCCTTATTGTGCTGCTGCCACTGCTCGGGTTCGCCATCAATGGCACCCTGGCTACGGAGTTCGGCGGCAAGAAGCTCGGCCACAGTGCCTCGGCATTGATTGCCTGCGCGATGCCGCTGCTCGCGTTTGGCCTCACGATCGCGACCTTCTTTCAGCTCAAGAGCGGTGACTTCACGCCCATTGTGGAGCCGTTCTATCGCTGGGCTGCTGTTGGCAGCACGACGTTCGATATCTCGTTCTACTTCGACCGCCTGAGTGCGGTCATGACGCTCATCGTGACCGGTGTGGGTAGTGTCATCCACATCTATTCGACGGGCTACATGCACGACGACAAGAGCTTCGGACGCTTCATGGCGTACCTGAATCTCTTCCTGTTCTTCATGCTGTTGCTGGTCCTTGGCCGCTCCATGCTCGTGCTGTTCGTGGGCTGGGAAGGCGTGGGGCTCGCGTCGTACCTGCTGATTGGCTTCTGGTTCGACGATCTCGCGAACGCGGCGGCGGGTCGAAAGGCGTTCATCACCAACCGCGTTGGTGACGCCGGCTTCCTGCTGGGCATGTTCCTGTTGTATCGCGCGTTCGGAACGCTCGAGATGGACGCGATCAACTCGGCGTTTGCAGCCGGCCCGGTCACCATGGTGAGCGCTAGCCTGGTGGGCTTGCTGCTCTTTGTTGGTGCGACGGGCAAATCGGCGCAGATCCCACTGTATGTGTGGCTGCCGGACGCCATGGCCGGCCCAACACCGGTGTCGGCGCTCATTCACGCCGCCACAATGGTTACGGCGGGTGTCTATCTCGTTGCGCGAATGCACGGGCTCTACGTGCTCGCGCCCGAGGCCAGTCATGTCATGGCGGTGATCGGAGTGCTCACGGCCTTCTTTGCCGCGACGATCGCGCTGGTGCAGACGGACATCAAGAAGGTGCTCGCCTATTCCACCGTGTCGCAGCTGGGATTCATGTTCCTCGCGCTCGGTGTGGGTGCGTACGGTGTCGCGATCTTCCACGTGGTCACGCACGCCTTCTTCAAGGCATGCCTCTTCCTTGGTGCCGGCAGCGTGATTCACGCGCTGGGCGGTGAGCAGGATATCCGGAAGATGGGCGGGCTCTGGAAGAAGATCCCCGTCACCTTCTGGACGTTCGCCATTGCCACCGCGGCCATTGCCGGTATTCCGGGGCTCGCTGGCTTCTTCTCGAAAGACAAGATCCTCTGGTACGCCTTTGCCAGTGAACATGGCGGCGCGCAGTGGCTCTGGGGGCTCTCGGCGCTCACCGCGCTCATGACGGCGTTCTATATGACGCGCCTGTTGTGGCTCACCTTCTTTGGTGCGTCGCGCATGAGTCACGAGGTCGAGCATCATGTGCACGAGTCGCCGCTGTCCATGACCGGTGTGCTTGGCATTCTGGCATTGCTGTCGGCGCTTGGCGGATACATCGATCTCCCGCACTTTCTCGCACCGCTGCTTCCGCTGCCGCCGGTGGTGGAGTCGCTCGAACATCTCGAGCACACGCTGCTCTATGCGTCGATCGTGATCGCCCTGGTGGGTGTCGGTGCGGCGATCTTTGTCTTTGGTGGTCCGGCATCACGCGCTGAAGGATTGGCGCGCACGTTCGCTCCGATTCATCGCATGTTGAGTGGCAAGTACTTCGTCGATGAGCTCTACGACGCGGTGATCAACAGGCCCCTGGTGTGGATCTCGGAGAACTTGCTTCTGCGCGGCAGCGACAAGGTGCTGCTCGACGGCACGCTCAATGGCCTGGGCGGCTTGGCGCAGCGTGTGGCCGGACTGCTCGGACGTGTACAAACGGGAAGTCTTCAGCTCTATGCCTTGTTCGTGATGGTGGGTCTCGCCGCCGCATTGCTCTGGAGCTGGCGCAATGTCTGAGGCCCTCATGCTGAACCTCGTGCTCTGGTTGCCGCTCGGCGGCGCCTTGGCGTTGCTGCTGATGCCGCAGGACAAGACCAGCGAGATCCGGGCGGTGAGCACCGTCCTGCTCGCGGTGCAGTTCGTGCTGGCGTTGCTGCTCTATCGCGCCTTCGACGGAACGGTTGACGGGCCGCAGTTCGTGACGAACGTGCCGTGGATTGCCGAGTGGGGTGTGCACTACGCCATTGGTATGGATGGCGCGAATGTGCTGCTCATTCTGCTTACGGCGTTTCTTGGACCGCTGGTGATCGTGGGCGCCACGCACGCGATCGAAAAGGATGTGCGGCTGTTCCACGTGATGGTGCTGCTGCTGCAGTTCGCCATGATGGGCGCCTTCGTCGCGCAGGATCTCTTCCTGTTCTATCTGTTCTGGGAAGCGATGCTGATCCCGATGTTCTTCATGATTGGCATCTGGGGTGGCGCGCGTCGCTCGTACGCCACCATCAAGTTCGTGTTGTACACGGCGTTCGGATCCATCCTCATGCTGGCGGCGCTGATCTTCCTCGCGCTCAAGCTGCAGGATCAGGGCGGGGTACCGAGCTTCGCGTTCGCCGATCTGCAGAAGGTCGCGTTGCCGATGGGCGTGCAGATGCCATTGCTCGCGGCGTTCGCCTTGAGCTTTGCGATCAAGGTGCCAGTGGTGCCGCTGCACACCTGGTTGCCAGACGCGCATGTGGAAGCGCCAACGCCCGGTTCGGTAACTCTGGCCGGTGTGCTGCTCAAGATGGGCACCTACGGCTTCATGAAGCTGGGTTTCCCGCTCTTCCCGGAAGCGACGCGCGAGCTCACCCCGCTGCTCATGACGCTGTCGGTGATCAGCATCGTGTATGGCGCCTGCCTTGCGCTGGTGCAGACGGATATCAAGAAGATCATCGCCTACTCGTCGATCAGTCACCTGGGCTACGTGATGCTTGGCTTGCTCAGTCTTGATCTCGTCGGCATTCAGGGTGCCATCGTGCAGATGGTGAGTCACGGTATCGTGGCCGGCGGTCTCTTCCTGCTCGTGGGAATGGTGTACGAGCGTTGCCACTCGCGCGAATTGAGCGCGTATGGTGGACTTGCGCGACAGATCCCGCGCTATGCGGCGTTCTTCCTCCTGTTCACGCTGGCATCGGTAGGGCTCCCCACCACGAGCGGATTCACCGGTGAGTTCATGTCGCTGATGGGCGCGTTCACCGCCGCGTGGCCGCAGCATCTGGATGGCAACAACCTGCCACTCGTGCTGGCGATTGTGGCGTGCACCGGTGTGGTGCTTGGTGCGCTCTACATGTTGCGCTTCGCACTCACGTTCCTCTTTGGACCCACCAAGACGCCGCATGGCGAGACGTTGAGCGACCTGTCTGGTCGTGAGATGTTCCTGCTCTCCGCACTGTCGGTTGCGGTGTTCTGGCTGGGACTTTTCCCCAATGGCGCGCTTCAGAAAACTGAGCTTGCCGCCAAGCACTTTCAGCAGGCGGTGATGGCCGCCGGGATGTCCGCTGATGCCCGGTAACGACGTCCTGCGCGCCATGCTTCCCGAGCACTTGCTGCTCGGCGGCATGGTGGTGCTCATTGTGCTCGCGTTGCTCAGGCAGTCGCGCGCCTTCGCGCTGCCGGTGGCGGCGCTGGTGATCCTGGCGAGCTCCGGTGCGGCGTTCTGGCTGGCGTCGATCGGTCTCGACACGGAGCCATTTGTGAATCAGCTGGTGGTCAACCCCATCATCTCGATCACCAAGGGTTCCCTGCTGCTGCTCGCGCTTCCGGTGCTGCTCATGTCGCGCACCGAATTCGAAGACGTCGAGTTTCCGCTGTTGTTGCTGTCGTCGCTCTACGGGCTTGCACTGTTACCGTCGGCGCAGAACGCGCTGGTGCTGTTCCTTGGTATCGAGTTGCTGTCGATTCCGACGTACGCGCTGATTGTCCTCGCCTTCCGTCGTCCGCAGGCGGCGGAATCGGCGCTCAAGTATCTCGTGATGAGTGGTGCGGCATCGGCGACGCTCCTCATGGGCTTATCGTTGGTGTACGGCGCTACGGGTTCGATGCAGAACACGGCGTTCACCATGGCGCTCGGTTCGGGTGACCTGATGGCGCGTACGGCTGTCGTGCTCGTGTTGCTGGCGCTCTACATCAAGGCCGCAGTGGTGCCGTTCCACGCATGGGCGCCCGACACGTACGAAGGCGCGAGTGTACCGGTCACCGCGTACATGGCCACGTTGAGCAAAGCGGCAATCTTGGTCGTAGCGCTGCGCCTCTTTGGCAATGCGGTGCCGTCGGGCCCCATGGTCGCGATCATGGCTGGACTGCCGCTGATCTCGATCGTGTGGGGCAACCTCGCGGCCATGCGCCAGCACTCGCTGCGGCGCATGATTGCGTATTCATCGATCGCGCACGCCGGATATCTCTTCTACGCCTTCCTGGGCTCACCGGAAGGACGTGTTGAAGCGGTCACGTTCTACATCATCACCTACTCGGCCGCCAATCTCCTCGCGTTCGCCGCGCTGCCGGCGCACCACAACGACGTGCAGCGCGATGCGATGGAGTCGCTCGAAGGGCTCTTTCACCGTGATCCGATGGCGGCCACGCTGATCGCCATCTCCATGCTGTCGTTGGCAGGTTTGCCGCCGCTCCCGGGATTCACTGCCAAGTTCCTGATCTTCAAGACGGTACTCGCCGCGGGCTTTACCACTTGGGCCGTGCTGGGTCTCGTGGGTAGCTTTCTCGGCTTGTACTTCTACCTCCGCGTAATCATGCGGATGTTCATGAGCGCTGATCGTGGCGTTCAGCCGGCGACCAACGGTGCTGCGTTATCGCGCGCCGCCGGCATTCTCTGTCTCGCCGCCACGCTGGCATTGACCATCCTGCCCGGATGGGTGCTGGCGCGGCTGTAACGCTGCTTCTGGAGTCGATATGACAACGCCGCCACTCAAGCGTGGGGCTGACCTGCTGAACGACCCGGTCCTCAACAAGGGCACGGCGTTCACCGAAGCCGAGCGCACGGCGCTCGGCCTGCGCGGCCTTCTGCCGCCGCGTGTAATGAGCCAGGAAGAGCAGCTCGAGCGCATCCTTCCGGCGGTGCGCGGCAAGCCCACCGCGCTCGACCAGTACATCTATCTGGTCGGTTTGCACGACCGAAATGTCACGCTCTTCTACCGCCTCGTGATGAATCATCTCGAGGAGCTGATGCCGGTGCTCTACACGCCCACCGTTGGTGAAGCGTGTCAGGAGTTCGGTCGAATTTTCCGTCGTAGTCGCGGTTTGTACATCACCGCCGAAGACGCGGGACATGTACGCGAGGTGATGGCCAACTGGCCGCAGGACGACGTGCGCATGATCGTCGTGACCGATGGCGAACGTATCCTGGGACTGGGCGACTTGGGCGCGAACGGCATGGGTATCCCGATCGGAAAGCTCACGCTCTACACCGCTTGCGCGGGTGTTTCGCCGCATCAGTGCTTGCCGATCACGATAGACGTGGGCACCGACAACACCGCGCTGCGCGAGAGCCATGCGTACATGGGTCTCCGTCGTCCGCGTTTGCGCGGCCCGGAGTACGATGCGTTGGTCACGGAGATCATCGAGGCGGTGCAGGAGCGATTCCCGGCGGCGTGCCTGCAGTTCGAAGATTTCGGCAACACGAACGCCTTCGTGCTGCTCGAAAAGTGGCGCGACAAGATCTGTACGTTCAACGACGACATTCAGGGCACTGCGTCGGTGACACTCGGCGGCCTTTACTCCGCGTCGCGCCTCACCGGCATCCCGTTGCACGAGATGCGTCTTGTGTTCCTCGGCGCCGGCGAAGCGGGCATAGGCATTGGCGACCTGGTCGTCAACGCGATGATGCAGGCGGGTATCAGCGAAGCTGACGCGCGTCAACGTTGCTGGTTTGTCGATTCGAAGGGTCTCGTAGTCAAGTCACGCACCGATCTCGCGCATCATAAGCTTCCGTATGCGCACGATCACGCGCCCACGGCCACGCTGCTCGAAACGGTGAACAGCATCAAGCCGCACGCCATCATTGGTGTGTCGGGCACGCCGAGCACCTTCACGCCGGAGATTCTCCGCGCGATGGCGGTGTACAATCCGCGGCCGATTGTCATGGCACTGTCGAACCCGACGTCCAAGGCGGAGTGCACGGCGCGCGAAGCGTACACGGAAACGAACGGCACGGCGATCTTCGCGAGTGGCAGCCCCTTTGCGCCGGTGACATTCAAGGGCAAGACGCACGTACCGGGACAGGGCAATAACGCCTACATCTTCCCGGGTGTCGGTTTGGGTGTCGTTGTCGCCGAGTCGGCGCGCGTGACGGATGAGATGTTCGCGGTGGCGGCGCGGACGCTCGCCGATATGGTGACGGAAGACGATCTCGCGATGGGTCGCATTTATCCGAGCTTGTCGCGCATTCGTGAGGTGTCGCAGGCGATCGCGGTGGCGGTGGCCGAACTCGCGTGGGAGCAGGGGTTGGCGCGTCGTCCGCGTCCTACGGATATCGGTGCGGCTGTTAGAGACGCCATGTACGAGCCTGAGTACCAGTCGTTGGTTTGATGGTTTCTTACTGACCACATCCAAGGGGTTCAAGAGATCCAAGGCATCCAAGAAAGACATTTTTCTTGGATGCCTTTTCTTTGAGCTATACCGGGATGCCCGGGCGTCCTGGGCATCCCGGTTTTTGGGGGGTGTTCACTTCTTACGCGTGTTGGAGATTATGACGGGTACTACCACCGTTGGCGATGTCAGATTGACGATGACTTCGGCAATGCGTGGTCCTCCGACTGACCGCGTTGCGATGACGCGAAGTCGTCGCGCTTGTGCAGTGTTTGGCAGACACACTTGAAAGAGTCCGTCGGAGCCCGTCACCACGCGCAATCGCACGGGCTCGTACTCGCGATCGTCCTCGACAGCAAAGCTGAGCGTCGCCTGATCGACCGAAACGGCTCCGCCAGCCGAATCAACGCGAAGTACACGACCTAGCACCACGACTCCGTCGTCAGTCGCGTCCTGGTGCAGCGCGGCACATCGGGCGCGGGTGTACTCTCGAACGGACGGTACCGACGCTGAGAGTGTAAGTCGCTCATCGCGTGCGATTCGCAGCTGTTCAATGAGCGGAATGGACCATCCGATGGGCGCCAACGTCGAGTCTTTCGCGACAAGACGATACGGACCCGGCGCCAACGATTCGAACTTCACCGTTCCGTCAGCAGCGGACCGGTCATTGTGCGGCGTGTTGGAAAGCTCCACCCTGACGCCGACGGCCGGCGCTCCATTCGGACGCCTGAGCGTGACGTCAATGCGAGCGAGTGGGGCTTCCCACGTGAGTGCTGGCCATTCGGCACGAACGAGCAGGCCTTCGAACTCCTTCGTCATTGGCCTGAAGCGAGGCACTGAAACCGTTGGTGTTGCCCACAGCGTGTCGACCATTCCCGAGAGCGTACGAATCGTCCAGCCGTCGACGAGTACGACACCGTTGCGCATCTCGCAAAACGACAGGGAACCGCCAGGTCGCGCGGTGGTGAAGGCTTCGTCGAGACCGAGATAGTCAAACTCGATGTCTCGCAGCGTGCGAGCGGTTGTGTCAATCCAGAGCGTGCCGCGAATATCGATGCGCTGCGAAGACCTTCGAGCCGGTGCGAAACGAAGGCCGACCTCTGCCGGGCGCATCTGATTGGGCGGCGCGAGTGCGATGCAGTACGCCTTGAAGAACTCGTCACTCAAGAGCACTTCGGCATCCGGTCCGTAGTAGCGACGCCGATTCACTCCACGATCAACGAAGCCCACGCGTACGAACTCGTCGGCCGTGAGCGCGGCGCCGAAGCTGGCACCTGCTCCTTCTCCGGACTCGGCATCGACACGCATATCAACTACGGAGTCCGTCAGTCCGCTCATGCGCCGTTCGATCACATACCGCAACTGATTCGATGGAGACGACTCACGCGCGACCACGGCGGCGAGGAGCGCTGCCTGCGCTTGCTGCCATACGGCGAACGCGCGCTCCGCTAATGGACTCACGGGGCAGTTCGTCTGCGATATCGTGACCACTTCCGCCAGCAGCGTAGGCAACCTCACCATCGCGACGATCACCGGCTCCGAATCACTCGCCGCGATCTGGCGCTCCCATGGGCGATAGCCCATTCGCACAATGCGGACGGAAGTTCGAGCATCTGATCGCTGAATCGTGACAATGCCGCGATCGTTCGTGAGCGCACGCGAGGGCGCCGCGCCGTTCGCGCTCTGCGCGGTCACAACGGCGCCCGGAAGCGCTTGACTGGTGGTGCCGTCGCGCACCTCGAAGCGCACTGTCGAAGACTGCGCACCCACAGCGCGGGCTACGCACAGCGTCACCGAAAAAAGTGTCAATGCGACATTTCGAGTTCTCATCTAGGTGCCTCTGTTGCTTTCGCAGTGACCCGGATGCCCGGGATGCCTAGGACGCCCGGTGCCTGCAGTTTTTCAATTACCAATGCATCATCGCGAGACGCGCGACTCGCAATTGAAAACTGCAGGCACCGGGCATCCCGGGCATCCGGGTTGACTGCGGTCACCTCGGCGAGTCGCTATTGAGTAGGGCGAGATCTTCGGGTGTGTTGATATTCAGGAAAGACTCCGAAATGTCCGGCATGCGAACATCAACCTGATCGATCTCGTCGAGGAAGCCGTGCACTGCACGACGGCCCGTTGCGAGGTAGTGCTCGAGCCTTGGAAGCACCGATACTTTGGACAGCATCAGCAGGTGCTGTCGTTGCTTTCCGTCGTGCGCCACTGCTGCTTCATGCTCGTGAACCGCGGCCGCCAAGCGCGCGACAATCGAGGGATCGAGGCGCGGCCCGTCGCCGGGGCAGCAGAAGAACCACGGCGTCCGAACCGCAGCGATGGCGCTTTGCAGGCCGCCGAGCGGACCGTGTCCTGGTGTTTTGTCGCCAACGACCTCGCCAAACTCGGCGAACTTTGTTCGTGAGTGGCTCGAGCTGATGATGATGCGTCCAACCTGCGGCGCGAGACGCTCGACCACGTGGGCGATGAACGGTCGGCCCTGCAGCATCAGCAGCGGCTTCTTCACACCCCCCATGCGTCGGCCTTCACCGCCGCAGAGGATGATGCCGGTGATGTCGTGCAGATCGATCGGGCTCACGGGCGAACCGTACTACTCAGCAGCCGGATTGCGCAGGATTTCGGCGGCCCGACGTGCGAGGGGATGCACTTCGCCTTCGCTGGGGAACAGTCCGTCTACAATGGACAGAAATTCCTTGCGCATGGCGGGCGGCCAGAACTTTTCCATGTGATCGGCGATGCCTTCGATGGCATCGGCCTCGGGGTAGACCGCGAAGAACTGTGCGATCTGATTGGCCATGCGGACTACGTCGTCAGTTGCCATGGGAAGGGACGGCGGGGGTGGGGAAGCGCACCACCTCTACAACATCGCCGCTCCGGAGCGTGGACGCGAGCGGGAGTTGCAGCGCGTTGGCCCAGCTGAGTGCGAGCGACGTCGGTGCGGACACGGTGGCCAGCAGCTGCGTGTTGGCCATCGCCGCCTTGCCCACCAGTTCATAGCTGCAACGACTGGTCATCAGCACGAAGCCCGGCTCCGCCAGCCGCGACGCGCGAGCGAGGGCGCCAATGAGCTTGTCGAGCGCATTGTGCCGGCCAACATCTTCGCGCACCAGCTCGATCGCGCCGCTCATGGTGCACCAGGCGGCCGCGTGCACCGTGCGGGTGTCGGCATTGAGCGGCTGATGGCTGGGAAGATCACGCAGCGCCGCGAGCACCGCGCTATCCGGCACCGGCATCCGCGCGCCGAGGTGTGGTGGCCGTCGAGCTTCGAGCTGCGCCAGCGATTCGACACCGCATAAACCACAGGCCGTGCCACTGACGAGCGTACGCGCGCGACGCGCCGACTCGTCCACTGCGCCGTCGGCAACTCGCAAGTTGACGCGCGTGTCCACCAGAAACGTCGCGATCTCTACCGCCTCCATGGCGGCGACATCGCGAAGCACACCCTCGGTGATGGCGAGTCCCACCGCCAAGTCTTCCAAGTCGCTTGGAGACGCCAGCAGCACCGTCCACGGTTCCCCATTGAGGGTGATTTCCACCGGCACTTCCTGCGCAATGAACCACGCAGACTCACGCGCGCCGATGGAGATCGTGCGGCGCGATGCCGCCGGATCAGTCAACCGGGCGCACCTCGACCGCCGTGACCTTGTACTCCGGACAATTGGTTGCCCAGTCGGAGAACTCGGTCGTCACGACATTCGCCGCCGACTCTGGGTGATGGAACGTCGTGTACACCACACCGGCCGGCACACGATCAGTGACGTGCGCATTCAGCAAGATGTGTCCCTTTCGGCTCGCGAGCTGCACACCATCACCATCGGCGATGCCGCGCACCTCGGCGTCGGCCGGATGCATCTCGAGCGTATCTTCGGTGTGCCAGACGATATTCGCGGTGCGTCGCGTCGCCGTACCCACGTTGTACTGACTCAGAATGCGCCCGGTGGTGAGCAGTAACGGGTACTTGCGTGTCGACCGTTCATCGGTGGGCACGTATTGGGTGATGAGGAACTCCCCCTTGCCGCGCACGAAGCCCCGTTCGTGCATCACGCGCGTGCCGCGCGGGGCCGTGTTCTCATTGCACGGCCACTGCACGCTACCGACTTCGTCGAGATAGGCGAACGACACACCGGCGAAGCTCGGTGTGAGGCGCGCGATCTCGTCCATGATTTCGGCGGCGCTGTTGTACTGCATGGGGAAGCCCATCGCCGTCGATAGCTGACAGACCGCCTCCCACTCCTGCATTCCCGAACGCGCGGGCATCGCCGGTCGCACCCGATTGATGCGACGCTCAGCGTTCGTGAAGGTACCGTCCTTCTCGAGGAAGGCAGTGCCCGGGAGGAAAACGTGCGCGTACTTCGCCGTCTCGTTCAGGAACAAGTCCTGCACGACCACGCACTCCATCGCTGTGAGTGCGGCGGTGACATGCTGTGTGTTCGGATCGGACTGCGCGACATCCTCTCCCTGAATGAACATGCCATGGAACTGCCCATTCACCGCACCGGCGAGCATGTTGGTAATGCGCATGCCAGGTTCAGGATCGAGCGTGACGCCCCATGCCTGCTCGAAGCTGCTGCGCACTGCGTTATCCGAGATGTGCCGATAGCCAGGCAACTCGTGTGGGAACGAGCCCATATCGCACGAGCCCTGCACGTTGTTTTGGCCGCGCAGCGGGTTCACGCCCGTGCCGTCGCGCCCAACCTGACCCGCTGCCATCGCCAGGTTGGCGATGCCGAGCACCATCGTGCTCCCCTGGCTGTGCTCGGTGACGCCGAGGCCGTAGTAGATCGCCGAGTTGGGCCCGCTCGCGTACAGTCGCGCGGCGGCGCGGACCTCAGCGGCGGGGACACCAGTAAACGTTTCAGTAGCCTCGGGGCTGTTCTCAGGAAGCGCAATGAAATCGCGCCACTGCCTGAACGATTTGTCGTCGCACCGCTCCGTGACAAACGCCTCGTTCACCAACCCTTCGCTCACCAGCGTGTGGGCCAGCGCGTTGATGATCGCGACGTTGGTACCCGGCTTGAGCTGCAGGTGATGCGCGGCTTCGATGTGCGGGCTGCGAACGAGATCGATGCGACGCGGATCGATCACGATCAGCTTCGCGCCGGCACGCAGTCGTCGTTTCATGCGCGAGGCAAACACAGGATGTGCATCGGTGGGATTGGCACCGATCACCACAATCACATCGGCCTGCGCGACACTCGCAAAGTCCTGCGTTCCCGCTGACGTGCCAAAGGTCTGCTTGAGACCATAGCCCGTAGGCGAATGACAGACACGCGCGCAGGTATCGATGTTGTTGTTGCCGAAGCCGGCGCGAACCATCTTCTGCACCACGTACACTTCTTCGTTGGTGCAACGGCTCGAGCTCACGCCGCCGATGGCGTCGACGCCGTGCCGCTTCTGTATTCCCTTGAATCGTCGAGCCGCCTCCGCGATCGCCTCGTTCCAAGATACCGGGCGCCACTCGTCAGTGATGCGTTCACGAATGAGCGGGGTCGTGACCCGATCGGCATGCGTGGCGTAGCCCCACGCAAAGCGACCCTTCACGCAGCTGTGCCCCTCGTTCGCTCCGCCGCTCGGGTCGGGGCCCATGCGCACCACATCGTTGCCCTTGAGCTCCGCCTCGAACGAGCAGCCCACGCCGCAGTAAGCGCAGGTGGTTTTCACGACGCGATCAGGCTGCCCCGCGTCGATCACGGTCTTTTCAATCAACGTCGCTGTGGGGCACGCCTCCACGCAGGCGCCACAGGATACGCACTCGGAGGCCAGGAAATTCTCGTCCATGCCCGCGCTCACCTTTGACGCAAAGCCGCGATCGGTGATGCTCAGCGCGAAGGTGCCCTGGATTTCATCGCAGGCGCGGACGCAGCGCGAGCAGACGATACACTTGCTCGGATCGAAGGTGAAGTACGGGTTCGATTCGTCCTTTTCGGCCACGAGATGATTCTGACCTTCGTAGCCGTAGCGCACCTGTCGCAACCCGACCGCGCCGGCCATGTCCTGCAGCTCGCAGTTGCCGTTGGCAGGGCAGGTGAGGCAGTCGAGCGGATGATCGGAGATGTAAAGCTCCATCACGTTTCGCCGCACACGCGCCACTTTCGGTGTTTGCGTGTGAACCACCATACCGTCCTCCGCCGGAGTCGTGCACGACGCCGGTAAGCCCTTGCGCCCGTCAACCTCTACCAGGCACAGTCGGCAGGAGCCGAACGACTTGAGGGAATCCGTGGCGCACAGCTTGGCGATGTCGACACCCGCCGACTTCGCCGCGTGCATGATGGAAGTGCCGCTTGGCACTTCAACCGGAATACCATCAACTGTGAGCTTCATGACGCGCTCCTCGCGAGCAGGTCACCGGGGAAGTGTTGCATCACGCTGCGCACCGGCATTGGTGTAAGGCCGCCAAGCGCGCACAGCGAACCGAGCTCCATCGTTTCGCACAGCTCTTCGAGTAACGTCCAGTTGGCGCGCGAGTTTTCGCGATTGCGGATGCGCTGAATGACCTCGACGCCGCGCGTCGAGCCAATGCGGCACGGCGTACACTTGCCGCACGACTCATGCGCACAGAACGCCATCGCGAACTCCGCCTGCGCGCCCATGTCCACCGTCTCGTCGAAGCCCACGACACCACCATGGCCGAGCATGGCACCGATGGCGGCAAACTGCTCGTAACCGAGCGGAGTGTCCCACTGCGACTCCGGGAGGTAGGCGCCAAGCGGTCCGCCGACCTGAATGGCCTTGAGTGGCTTGCCGCTGTAGCTCCCACCGCCGAAGTCGTACACCAGTTCACGGAGCGTGATGCCGAACGGCACCTCCACCAGCCCGCCGCGATTGATGTTGCCGCCCAATTGGAAGGGCATCGTGCCTTTCGAGCGCTCGACACCGAAGCTCGCATAGTGCGCCGCGCCGTGAGCGAGCACATCGGTCACGGCCGCAAAGGTGAGCACGTTGTTGATCACGGTGGGTGCGCCAAACAAGCCGGCAATCGCGGGCAACGGTGGCTTCGCTCGAATGACGCCACGCTTGCCCTCAAGACTCTCAAGCAGCGCGGTCTCTTCGCCGCAGATGTATGCACCACCGCCAACCCGCACCACGAGATCGAACGCATGACTCGAGCCGGCGACCGACGTACCGAGCAAACCGGCACCCTTCGCGCGATCGATGGCCGCGTTGAGCACACTGATCGCGTGCGGATACTCGGAGCGGAGGTACACATACCCCTTCGTCGCACCCACCGCGAGACCGGCAATGATCATCCCTTCGATGAGTTGGAAGGGATCACTCTCCATCAGCAGTCTGTCGGCGAAGGTGCCGGAATCGCCTTCGTCCGCGTTGCATACGACGTACTTTTGCGTCCCGCTCGCTTTGCGCACTGTGTCCCACTTGATGCCGGCGGGAAACGCTGCCCCTCCGCGTCCCCGCAGCCCCGACGCGCTGACCTCGGCGACGATCTTCTCGCCACTGAGTGCCATGGCGCGCTCGAGCCCAACGAGTCCTCCATTCGCCTTATAGTCGTGAAGCGACAACGGGTCGATGACTCCGGCACGCGCAAACGTCAGGCGATGCTGCTTGGCGAGCCAAGGGATCTCGGCTACCAGACCGCTGCTCCGCGCATGCGTCGCGTCCGGAACGGCCTTGCCGAACAGCTCGAGCACTTCAGTCGGTGCGACATTCGCGAAGCCGATCCGCCCGGCGGACGTGTCGAGCTCAACGAACGGCTCGAGAAAGTAGGCGCCACGCGAACCGGTACGCACGACTTCGTAGCTGGTATTCGATGCGGCGATCGCATCGGCCACCTTGTCGGCGCCAACCGATCTGGCACCCGTGTCGCTGGGAACGTAAATGCGCATCAGTGCGCGTCGGGTAGGAGAGAACTCTGGCCGCGCAGGAAGGAGGCGCGGTACACTGCGAAACAGACTGTTTACGATCGCTTGCGTGCTTCGGCGATCAGTTCGTCGAATCGTTCGGCTGATACCCCGCCATGGATATCATCGCCAATGCGAACGGTTGGTCCAAGCGCGCAGTTGCCGAAGCAGAAGGCTTCCTCAAGATGCACACGACCATCCGCCGTGGTGTTGTTCATCGCCACACCAAGCGCGTTGGTGGCATGAGCAGCGAGCTCACGACACCCCACACTTTGGCAGGCCTCGGCCATGCACAGCTGCACGACGACATCGCCGACCGGCGCTTCACGCAAATCCCGGTAGAACGTGACTACGCCATACACTTCTGCTCGCGAAAGGTTGAAGTGCTCCGCAATGGTGCGGATGGCGTCCTGCGACACAAAGCCCAGGCGGCCCTGGACCTGCTGCAACAGCGGCAGCAGGTGTTCAGGGTGCGTGGGCGTCGAGTTGAGCAGGTCGTGCAGGACGGCCTGGTCGCGGCTCACTTCGGTGACCGCAGCAGCGTCCTGTGACATAGTGATTAGCGGTACCGCTCCATCAGCTTATCGAGCGCGGATGCGCCCGGACAGAGCTTTTCGTACGGCACATCTACGAGCGGCGACGCGGGTGTCTTGAGATAGTCATGCATCTCGCGACCGGTTTCGTTCACGAACAGCAGGCCCGTCGCAATTTCGCCGCGAGCATGGCAGGCGCGCACATGCGAGTAGGCCGACTCACGGTTGGTCGGATCGTAGTCCGGCGCAGTCGAACGAAGTCGAACCATCGCACCGTCATGCATCTGCACGGTGCGAACATCTTCACCGGTCTCCTCCACCGTGATCTCGCGGCGCAAAGGCACAAAGTCCGCCGACACCGCTTCGACTTCGTGCTCGCGCGTGAACGCGTAGCTCTTGGTCGAGCCCTCGTGGTCGTTGAACGATACGCAGGGTGAGATGACGTCGACGATGGCAAAGCCCTTGTGCGACAGACCGGCCTTGAGGATCGGTACCAACTGCTTCTTGTCGCCCGAGAACGAGCGGGCCACGAACGTCGCACCAAGCGTGAGCGCGAGCAGCACCGGATCGATCGGCGACTGTTCGTTCGCCTCACCCTTCTTGCTCATCGAGCCGATATCGGCCGACGCGGAGAACTGTCCCTTGGTCAGTCCATACACGCCGTTGTTCTCGAGCATGTACAGCATGTTCACGTTTCGGCGAATCGCGTGGCTCAGCTGGCCGAGCCCGATAGACAGCGAGTCACCGTCGCCGGACACACCGATGTAGGTCAGCGTGCGATTCGCAGCCGCTGCGCCCGACGTGACCGACGGCATGCGGCCGTGCACAGAGTTGAATCCGTGCGACTGCTTCATGAAGTACGCGGTGGTCTTTGACGAGCAGCCGATGCCGCTCATCTTGGCCGCGCGATGCGGCTGCAGCTCGAGCTCCCATGCCGCTTGGACGATGGCCGCGGTCACGGAATCGTGACCGCAGCCGGCGCACAGGGTGGACATCGCGCCTTCGTAGTCGCGAATGGTCAGGCCGAGGCCATTCGTGCGTGAGCTCGGATGTCGAACTGGGGGTTTGGCAATACTCGTCACGCGGACACTCCTGCCGCCGGAGCGGCGACCTTTGCAGAAACGGCATCCACTACGGTCTTGGCCGTGAGTGGCATGCCGCCGTAATCGAGAATGGGGGTCATGGAGTCGCGCGGCAGGCCGCACTCGATGGCGAGCAGCGAACGCAGCTGCGCATCGCGATTCTGCTCGATGACAAAGTTGGTGGAGTGCAAGTCGAAGAACTGCTTGACCTGCTCGTTGAACGGGAAGCCGCGGATGCGCATCACGTCCACGGTGATCCCCTTCGCCTTGAGCTTGTCGGCTGCCTCACGTACTGCAGCGTCACAACCGCCAATGGTCACCAGGCCAATGTCAGCACCCGGTTCGAGCTTCGTGATCGGCTGCGGCACATGGTTCGCCGCACCGTTGATCTTGCGCTTGATACGATCCACAAGCTCGAGATACGCGTCGGAGTCTTCGGTGTACGCCGCGTGCTTGTCGTGACCCGAGCCACGCACGAAGTACGCACCCTTGCCGCCAACTCCGGGAAGCGTACGCGCCGCGATACCGTCCCCATCGACATCGAGATAACGCGAGAACTTCGCAACCTTTTCCAGCGCCGCGGCGTCGAGCACCTTGCCGCGATCAGGACGATAGTTGTCGTCCCACTTGAGACGCTTGACCATCCAGTCGTTCATGCCGATGTCGAGATCGGTCGCGACGAACACTGGCGTCTGAAAGCGTTCGGCCATGTCGAAGCTTTGCACCGCCATCTCGAACGCCTCGCCCGGATTGGCGGGGAAGAGCACGATGTGCTTGGTGTCGCCATGCGACGCATACGCCAGTGACATGAGGTCCGCCTGCTGCGTACGCGTTGGCATACCAGTGGCTGGACCGCAGCGCTGGATATCGAAGAAGACCGCCGGAATGTCGGTGTAGTACGCCAGCCCGATGAACTCCTGCATGAGCGAGATGCCCGGGCCCGATGTGTTCGTGAACGAACGGGCACCCGCCCATCCGGCACCGATCGTGATGCCGGCGGCCGCGAGTTCGTCTTCGGCCTGCAGGATCGCGTAGTTGTTCTCGCCCGTTTCCTTGTCGACGCGGAACTTCTCGCAGAAGCTCTTGAACTGCTCCATCAGCGCCGTTGCCGGCGTGATGGGATACCATGCGCCTACGGTCGCGCCAGCGTACACTGCGCCGAGCGCGCACGCCGTGTTGCCGTCGATGAGAATCGAATCGCTTGTGGCGTTCATCTTCTCGAGACGGAACGGCAGCGGGCAGGTGAAGTTGGACTTCGCGTACTCGTAACCGAGCTTGATGGCCTTGTGATTCGAGTCGAGCAGCTTGGGCTTCTTGCCGTACTTCTCGGCCAGCATGCTGCTCACGACTTCCATATCGATATCGAGCAACGCCGCGAGTGATCCGGCGTACACGATATTGCGGAGCAGTGTGCGGTCGCGATCGCCCTGGAAGTTCTCGACGCACATCTTGCCGAACGGGATGCCGAGAATGGTGATCCCTTCGCGCACCAGGTCCGGATCGAGCGGCCA
Organism: uncultured Gemmatimonadaceae bacterium; assembly: GCA_966112585.1. GTDB lineage: Bacteria > Gemmatimonadota > Gemmatimonadetes > Gemmatimonadales > Gemmatimonadaceae > Gemmatimonas. Next base: position 25,314 of record CBHWDN010000034.1, on the reverse strand, counting down.
CGACGAGTCGTACACGAGATAGCCACCGGGGCGAACCGTGGCCACGTCCTTCGCGTAGGTGGCCGGATTGAGCGCCACCACGAGATCCACTTCGCTCGGGCGCGCGGTGTAGCCGTCCTTGCTCACACGGATTTCATACCAGGTGGGCAACCCCTGAATGTTCGACGGGAAAATGTTCTTGCCCGTGACGGGGATGCCCATGCGGAAGATCGCCTGCATCAGCAAGCCGTTGGCACTGGCTGAGCCTGTGCCGTTTACGGTGCCAATCTTGAACGAGAAATCGTTGACGCTACTCATACTCCCACCAGTCCAGGGATCAGGCCGGCCACCGGCTTCTTGAGATCGAACACGCGCATGTCCCACGCCGCCGTGGGGCAACGCTCGGCGCAGAGGCCGCAGTGTACGCACACATCTTCGTCCTTCACCATCACGCGCTTCGTCTGCGGCAGTGCTGCGGAGACGTAGACTTCCTGCGTGAGGTTGATTGCTGGCGCCGATAGCTTGGAGCGCAGCGTTTCAACCGGCTCTTCGGTGATGATCGTGAGGCAACTCGTGGGGCAGATGTCCACGCAGGCGTCGCACTCAATGCAACTCGGCGCCGTGAAGTGCGTCTGAATGTCGCAGTTGAGACAGCGACCCACTTCGGTGGCAACCTGCTCCGGCGTGAAGCCAAGCTCGACTTCGGTATGCAGGTCCTTGAAGCGCGTCACGAGGTCCTCGTGCTTCATCTTCGCGCGCTTCGCCGATTCGTAGTCGTTGTCGTAGGCCCACGAGTGCATGCCCACCTTGGCACTCACCAACGTCATGCCGTACGGCGGGCGATCAGCGTCGACGTTCTTGCCGTTGCACTCGAGGTCGATCGAGATAGCCGCTGCATGTCCGTGCGCAACCGCCCAGATGATGTTCTCCGGGCCCCATGCCGCGTCGCCACCAAAGAAGACCTTGGGGTGCGTGCTCTGGTGCGTGGTCTTGCTCACCACCGGCATGCCCTTCGCATCGAAGTTCACACCCATGTCGCGCTCGATGAATTCGAACGCGTTGTCCTGACCGATTGCGAGAATGACCTGGTCGCACGGAATGATCGTCGTGCCCTTCACGGTACTCGACTGCCTGCCGTTCGCGTCTTCCGTCCACTCGAGGATCTCGAACTCCATACCCACGAGCTTGCCGTTCTCGATGACCATGCGCTTGGGCGCGTGGTTCTCGATGATCTCGACTTGTTCTTCCTCGGCGTCCTCGAGTTCCCACGGCGATGCCTTGAAGTGCTTACGGCCACGACGCGCGATGACCTTCACATCCGTTGCGCCGAGGCGCTTCGAAGTGCGGCAGCAGTCCATAGCCGTATTGCCCACACCGATGATGATGACCTTGGGGCCAACCTTCTCGATGTGACCGAAGTGCACATTCGCGAGGAATTCGATACCGATGTGAACCTGTGAAGGCGCGTCCCACCGACCGGGGATATCGAGTTCCTTGCCCTTGGGCGCGCCGGCTCCGACGAATACCGCGTCATAGCCTTCGGCGAGCAAGTCCTTGAGGCTCGTCACGGGTGTGCCGTACTGCATTTTGGCGCCCATGTCGATGATGTAGTCGCACTCTTCGTCGAGCACCTGCACGGGCAGGCGGAACGACGGAATGTTGATGCGCATCAGGCCACCGGGCGTCTCGTTCTTTTCAAAGATCGTGACGTCGTAGCCGAGCGGCAGCAAATCGTTGGCGACGGTGAGCGATGCGGGCCCCGCGCCGATGAGCGCGATGCGCTTGCCGTTCTTGATGTCAGGCGCGGTGGGCAGGCTGTTCTTGATGTCGTCACGATGATCGGCAGCGACACGCTTGAGGCGGCAGATCGCCACCGGCTTTTCTTCCACGCGGCCACGACGGCACGCGGGCTCACACGGGCGATCGCAAACGCGACCGAGAATTCCCGGAAAGACGTTGGACTCGCGATTGAGCAGGTAGCTCTCGGTGAACCTGCCTTGGGCGATCAGGCGGATGTAGCCTGGAACGTTGGTGTGAGCCGGACAGGCCCACTGGCAATCCACGACCCGGTGGTAGTATTGCGGGTCGGAGACGTCGGTCGCTGCCATGAGGTGGGGTGCTTGGGGAAGGGTCTCGCCTACTCTCGCTAGAGTGTGTGTCGGACCACTCAACTGCAAGCAGGAAAGCGCCCACAGCGCACATTAGAGTGATGGGCGTTCCTGAAACCGGAAACACATGATGTCGTGGGATGTAATTGTGGTGGGACTGGGTGGGATGGGTACGGCTGCGGCGGCGCATCTCGCGGCGCGCGGGCAGCGTGTGCTTGGGCTCGAGCAGTACGCGCTTGGTCACCGGTTCGGCTCGTCTCATGGACTCACGCGGATCATTCGCCTCGCATACTTCGAGGATCCGTCGTACGTGCCGCTGCTGCGGCGCGCCTTCGAGTTGTGGCGGGAGCTCGAGGCGGGGCTCGATGAGCCGTTGCTGCACGTAACCGGTGGGCTCGATGTCGGTGCCGCAGGGAGTACGGTGTTCGAAGGGAGCCTCCGAAGCTGTCGCGAGCATGCGCTGCCGCACTCGGTGCTATCAGGGCGCGAATTGATGCAGCGATTCCCCGGCTGGCACGACGCGAACGATCTGATGGCGGTGTGGCAGCCCGATGCCGGCTTTCTCGCACCGGAGCGGTGCATTGCGCAGCACGCGGCGCGCGCCGTTGCTGCAGGCGCTGACCTGCGTTCCGGTCTGCGCGTGCGCGAGATCGTGTCACGCCCGGGACGCGTATCCGTGCACACGGACGATGGCGTATTCGAGGCGGGACAGGTGGTGTTGACTGCGGGTGCGTGGACGGCTGATCTGCTACGCGATCTGGCGCCGTCGCTCGCGCGCGTGCTGGTTCCTGAGCGTCAGGTGCTGGGCTGGTTTGGCATCGGTAATCGCGAGGCGTTCGCGCCGAGTGCCTTTCCGGTGTTCGTGCTCGAGGCGCTGGAGGGGACGTTCTACGGATTTCCCGAGTACGACGTGCCGGGCTTCAAGATCGGGAAGTACCATCACCGACACGAGCGTGTGCATCCCGACTCGCTCGACCGCGTGGTGCACGCCGAAGATGAATCGGCCTTGCGTGGTGCGACGTCGCGCTACTTCCCGGATGCGAACGGCGCGATGCTGTCATCGGCGACGTGCATGTTCACGAACACGCCCGATGAGCATTTCGTGATTGACCGTGCGCCGAATGCGCCCGAGGTGCTGGTGGTGAGCGCGTGCTCGGGGCACGGGTTCAAGTTTGCGAGCGTGGTGGGGGAGATATGCGGGGAGCTGGTGACGCGAGGGGCCACGCGGCACGATATCGGGTTGTTCGGGATGTCACGCTTTGCGTAACCGCGGCATTCGCTTGCGAAGCGACCCGATGCGGCGCACTCTAGTGACGAGCGTGATAATCGAGTGAGTGGTGAACCGTCCAGCGCGGAGCGTGGATGTGAATGTAAATCGAGCGAGCGGGCTCGTGTTGGCGTGCGTCATGAGCGGACATGCGCTGCAGGCACAAGCGCCACGTGAGTTTCGCCTCAAGCCGGCGAACGGACAATTGAAGACTGAGTTCGTCAACATCACGAGCGTTCGCGAACTGCAGGATGGCCGCGTGCTGGTTTCCGACTCGAGAAGTCGAACGTTACTTGCTGGTGACTTCAAGGACGGATCGGTCAACCTGATCGGCCGCAAGGGGAGGGGGCCCGGCGAATTTTTGAACGTCGGATTCCTTTACGGGCTGGCGGGCGACTCTACCGTAATGAACGACTCTGGTCAGCGACGCTGGGTCATCGTTGTTGGAGATCGCATCGTTGATACACGTCCCTCGGACGACCCGGTGGTTCGTGCCGTAGGCGTCATCCAAGGCGCCGATGTCAATGGCAATGTGCTCGCAACACGCGGAGAGGCGACACGACCCGGCGAACGCATATTTACACGCGCCGACTCACAGGAGGTCGTATTGGCGCATCGCGGCCGAGTGTCGATCGATACGATAGCTCGAATTCGAGAAATGCCGCATCGCATGACCGCCGAGTTCAACTCCGAAGGACGCCTCACCTCATTTCGAAGGAGTCGAACGGAGCCCAATGCTCAGCCAGAGGAAGCCTTGCTGGCGCACGATGGTACGCTTTGGATTCTTCGTCAGGATCCGGTGCGAGTAGATACGCGCGATCCATCGGGCAAATGGACGTTGGGAGCGCCCATCCCAATCAAAGGCGACGCGATCGACGCGTCGGAGCGTCGGGCGATCGACTCGATGAATCGCGACGCGGCTATCCAGTTGAGAAAGTTGGGACTTCCGCCTCGACCGGCGACCGCGATTGCTGCTGTCTCACCGCTGCTAGATGACGCCTATCCACGCGACATGCTGGACGGTCGAATCTTCCTGAACCGCAAAAGCTCCCTGTCGTCGCCATCAGTGAGGTACCTCGTCATAAACAAGCGCGGCGGCGTCGACGGACAGATCACACTGAAGCGCAACGAATACCTGGTGGGCTTCGGCCCGCGCAGCATCTACATCGCGGCGAAAGACGAAGATGACATTGTGCGGTTGCGGAGACATCCATGGCCATGAGAAGAACCCCTCGCGCTCGCTCGTTCCGCACGGCCTCCACGCTTGCGCTCGCGGCCACGATCGCGGCTGGCAGTCTGGAAGCACATGCGCAAGCGATTCGCGCCATCCGACTGGCGCCCGCCAATTCCATACTTGACGCCGACTTTGTTGGACTGACGTCACTCCGTGAAATTTATGACGGTCGCGTCATCGTCACCGACGGGAGAGCACAACAGCTCTACCTCGCCGATTTTACCGCGCGGACGGCGGCGATCTTGAGCCGCAAGGGGAAGGGGCCGCTCGAGTGGATGTCCGTTGGATTCATTCAGCGAACCCGGGGCGACTCATCTATCATGTCGGACTTCATCAACGGACGATGGTTGCTCTTCGATGGCGCGCGTGCCGTCGGCACGACACCTCCGGATCATCCGGCTGTGAGGGCGTACTCGTTCTTCTCGAGTACGGATGCGTCTGGACACATCCTCGAGCAGCTTTCGCCGCCGTTCGAGGAAAGCGGCTCAGTCGAGTACACGCGGAAAGACTCTCAGGTCGTCGTGCGCGTGGATCGGGCCACCGGCCGAGCGGACACCATCGCGCGCGCTCGGCAAATGCCCCATCGCGTTTCGCAAACGATGAATGAGAAGGGAAAGCGATCGTCCTCCCAGAGCGTGCCGACGGAATCTGGAGCGCAAGGCGAAGAGGCGTATCTGCTCAATGACGGCGCCGTCGCGATTGTACGACTCGAACCCTTGCGTGTGGACTTTCGAACGCCAGACGGTCGGTGGACGCTGGGAAAGCCCTTGCCACTTCGAGGCGAAATAGTGGACGACAAGGAACGTCAGCGCATTCTGAAAAGTCGAGAGGACAACGCCAGGCAGATGAAGGCGATTGGCTTTCCTGTGCCCGAGTCACCACCGCTGCCCACCAGTTTTCCGGCGCTCGACCGGTTACGCCCGCTGGAGCTGCGTGACGGAAGAATCGCGCTTCGCCGCCGCAGCACGCTCGCCACGCCAGCGGTTCGCTACGTCATCGTGAATCGACGCGGTGAGATCGACGGCGAAATCACGTTGGCTGCGAAGGAAGAGATTCTTGGATTTGGGCCAAAGGCGGTATACGTCGCGTTCAAGGATGAAGACGACCTGCAACGGCTTCGTCGACATCCATGGCCATGAAATGCGCGTTTCGCGCCATCGCGTTCGTGCTATCAACCATGAATGCCTCTCGGGCGAGCGCTCAACTTACGGTCCAACGCGAGGTCCGCTCCGCACGCGCGGCTTACAACACGGCCATCGCCAAACGCGACACCGCCGCAATCCGCCGCGTGATGTCGCCCGATTACCACCTGGTTGCCGGCCGCAGCACGACCGCTCACGGCGCTGACGCGATGGTCTCGCGTTGGACCACATCATTCGCCGGCGATTCGGCGTACGGCTGCGTACGCACACCGTCGAGTGTGGTCGGCAACGCGACCTGGGGACTCGCGCACGAAACGGGGCAGTGGAGATGTCGCTTCTCTGGTGGAGCAAACGGAAAACCCGTCGGTGAAGCGATGGGTGTCTACGACGCGCGCTGGCAGCGAGACGTGCAGAACGCGTGGCGCGTGCAGGCGGAGATCTTCACCACGATCAGCTGCGGCGGCACTCCGAAGTCGTGCATGGGACCCGATCCCGTGCCGGCGGCCGCAGCGAAGGTGGGTCCAGTTCCCTCGGTTGCCGATGGCGCCAATGCGGTTCCCGAAGCACGCAGAATGTACAACCAGGCAATGCAACGAGGAGATGCCGACGCTGTCGTGGCGATGTTTACGCCCGACTATCATGCCATCTTCGGCTTTGGCTCGCACACCGAAGGAGTGGCTGCCGCGTTAGTGGATTGGCGCGACTTTCTCAGGACACGACCAGAGGAATGCGTTCGCACCACGGACGCGGTGACGTCCAACGATGGATGGGGCATGGGGCACGAACGCGGTCACTGGACGTGCACAACCGTGCGTCGCGGCGCTCGCTCGCAAACGAGTGGCGTCTACGTGACCAAGTGGCTTCGCGATGTAGGCGGTCGATGGCGCGCGCAAAGCGAGGAGTACACCTCGCTGCAATGCACCGGCCCAAAGACGATGTGCGGCGCGCCGAAGCCTCTCGCGGCGTACTCGGCGCGCTAACGCACTATGCCGAGGGCGTCCGCTCCCGGAAGTAGGCAATCATGTCCATGCTTTTCGCCGGCTGTGCACCAAGCTGGCGCAGCATGGTGGTGACCTGTCCGCGATGATACGTCGCATGATTCACGACGTGCACCGCCATCTCCCAGATGGGCGACGCGCCCTCGGCCCCTGAGAACAACCGATAGGGAATCACTCGCGCTACTCCCGCGTCATCGAGCGGCGCAAAGAACGCGCGCATCGAGCGCTCGTGCTCTGCCCATGCACTTCGCAGCACCGAGATATCACTTGGCATCGCACCCGGAAACGAGGTGGGCGAGTTCCCGAGCCATCGCGTCAGCCATACGACCTCGGCGCCGTACACATGCTCGAGTGTGGATTTGATCGAGCCAAAGGAGTTGCCGAGCTCCTTGGCATAGTCGCCGGACGAGAGCGTCGCGACGGCGTCAAGCGCTCGATCCCGCGCCCAGTAGTGATAGTCGACGAGAGTGCGGAGGTAGTCGGCGTTCATGGATCGAGGGACGGGGAGGGTACAGAACTTCGACCGGTGCGCTATTGTCAAACGGAATCTGTGAATCCTCTTGAGATCGTCAATATGCGCATCGGGTGCGACTCGCGATGAAGTCACGAATCCTCCGGAATTCGATAACTATGCACACGACATTTTCCTTCATTGGCACACTGGCGTTTGTTGCAACATCTGCGCTGTCGGCGCAGCGCCCTGCTGCAGACGCTGATAGGCTCGTTCGTTACGAGGCGAGCGCCAAAGCGCCCGAGCGATGGGTGGTCGGTCGCGCCGAGATGACTGTTGGTGGGGCGGTGGAAGAGGGCCCGTCGCTGCTGGTCGATGTCGTTGGCGCATTTCTGTTGAATGGCGATCGATTGATCATCGCCGACGGGAAGTCCAGCGAGCTGCGCATCTTCGCGTATCCGAGCGGGCGCCATCTCAGCACATTCGGAAGACGCGGGCCAGGTCCGGGCGAGATCGATGACCTTTGGTCAGTCTGGCGTACCTCTCGGACAGTCATAGCTGAGGACGCGGCGGGGAAGGCGACGGTGTTCACGATCGATGGCAAGTTTGTACGTACCCTGCCTCGTGTGGTGGATTCTTCCGGTCGCCGGGCGGAACGCTTGGGGATGATAGACGCTTCGACTGCTCTGGTTCGCGTGCCCGACATCGTTCCGGCGATGGCACCAGGCGAGTCGCGCATCATGGCGATGCAGCTCATGGCTGTATCGCCGGAGGAACGCCGTCTGATTGTGCGTGGCCCGCATGGTAAACTGCTCGCGCCAACAACCGGTCGCCCGCGTGGGGAGGTATTCGGTGCACGAAGCGTGGCCGCGGTGGTCGGCACGCGCGTCTGTACTGGATTTTCGTCCAGTTACATCATTGCGTGTTACGCGAAGGACGGAACGCTTCTCTCGCGGACGGAACGAGTCTCGGTGACGGGCCGACCTGTAAGCGCCACGCTGCGAGACGAGTACATCGCTGCCGAGTCCACAGCGAACCTCGGGCCACGAAATGCGGCGTACGTTGCGCGACTTCGGGCCTCGGTCAGCTATGCGCGAACGCTTCCGTTGTTCGGTGAATTTGTCGCCGCATCGAACGGCGACCTGTGGGTGGGGCCGTTCGTCACTGAAGGCCCGGTGCCAATGAAGCGCAGTTTTCCACGTGAAGCCACGCAGTGGTCAGTCTATGGAACCAACGGGAAGTGGAAGGCGGATGTCGAGCTTCCTGCGCGATTTCAGCTCATGTCCGTGGACGGCATGCGCGCGGTAGGCGTGATGCGCGATGCGGACGACGCGGAATCGGTCGTGGTGTTCGCGCTCATCAAGCGATGACAACGTGAGGATGCGACACCGTTCGACTGACTGATCTGCGAATCGGTCAGCGAGACACCGGATCCGGTATCTCGCTGACCGGCAAGACTTACGGCTTGTCGCACACGATCTGGCCCTCGATGCTCGGCGCCTGATCGCCAAACGTCTTGGGTAGCGCCGGCAGATTCTTTGGATCTCCAACATATGCCACACAGCGCGCCTTGTCGCTTTCGGCAGGTTGCGAAGTGGCAGTCCAACCGCGCTTGCCGGCGAAGAGTACGGTGACCTTTACCGTTTCTTTGTCGAACGGCTTTTTGCTCGCGGTGGCGAGCGCGGCGACGTCGGTGGTGTATGTGCCGTGCGCGGCGTAGTTCGCCTCTTGCGCAGATACGAGCGCAATCAGCAGGTCCTTCGCCTGCTTGATCGCCTCGGCATCATCCGAAGCGGCGGCGCGGACCGCTCGCGGCGAGGGGGCAAACGCGGTGAGTGATACAAGTGCGGCGATCAGTGAAGCGGAAGCAATCGTCTTCATTGTGTTGTTCCTGGCCTGAGGCCGGAAGAGGTTTTCAACCCGTCGACCCAATCCCGAGGCGCGTTCGGCCAGGGCAGGCGATGGGAGCCAAGCATTCCAGTCAATCGTGCGTTGGTACGCATCCAGCAATACGCCAGCGTACTCCGCCGGCGGGACACCGCGTGAAACCACGCGCTCGTCGCAATCGAGCTCAATCGCCCGAAGCAGTCGACGACAATAGAGCCACATCATTGGATTCCATGCATTCAATACCAGCAGGACCGACGCAAACGCCTGCAGCCGACTGTCTCCGGAACGACGATGTTCGGACTCGTGCAGCAGGATGGCTCGCTGTGCACTTTCGCTGAGCTCAAAGACCCAGCGCGGAAGCACGATGCGAGGATTCAGGACACCCGACAGTGCAGGGCCTACGCCATCGCTCATCATGACCAGTTGACCCTGCAGCTCGACGAGTTTCCATCGCGAGGCTTCACGCGCATGCCGGAGTAGCGCGGCGCCGAGAAGCAGCGAGACTGCGAGTGAGGAACCGAGCACATAGAGCTGGACCCAGTTTCCCGTGAGCACATCAATGCGATGCATCGCCGTCATCACCGTCTCGCCGCCGGCGCGAACTCCGCTGTGTGTGCCGAGCAAATCGCGAACGATCCACTCTGCCGACGCGGAACCGGAGGCCGCGTTGCGCGGCACAAGCCAGGCAACGGTCAGTGCCGTGAGGTAGAGCATTGCGATGATCCAGACCACTCGACGCGTGACACGGGCGCGCTGTGAAAGCACTAACTCGGCGAGACTTCCGGCGGCGTAGAGTACCACGCCGGCCATGAGTGCAGCGATCAGCCAGAGCGTATTCATTTGCCCAACTCCTTCATCTTCGCGTCGACAAGCGCGCGCAATCGGGCGAGTTCGTCCGCATCGATCTTTTCATCGGCCAGCAGTCCGGTCATGAGCAATTCGCGCGAGCCCTGATACACCTTGTCGAGTACTCTCGTCAGCGCAGTTGTGCCCGCGTCGTCGGACTCGAGCACGGGGTGATACCGAAAGGCACGCCCCTCCGACACGTGACGCACGTGCCCTTTCTGCTCGAGCGTGCGCAGCATCGTGAGCACGGTGGGATAGGCCAGATCATCCACGAGGGCGTTCTTCACTTCGCCCACCGTGGCGGACCCTTCTCTCCACAGCACCGCCATCACATCGAGTTCGCGTCGCGTGAGTTGCATGAGGATCTACTAGTTTTCTAATAGTTCGAGGTGCGGAGAAACGTGTCGCGTGGTCTTCAGGGCTGATACGATTGGCTGTCGAAACTGGTAACGAGGTGTTCAACAGCGTGCCGGCGCTGTAACCGATTGTGCCCAAGCGGTTATGCGAGCCCTCGCACCACCTGTGCGAAGATGGTATCGGCGTAGCGATCCGTCAGCGGACCGGTGCCGATCATCAATCGGTAGTAGATCGGCGCATACAGCTGATCGACCGCGGCGTCGACATCGATATCCTTCCTGAGGTCGCCCTCGGCGATGGCGCGCGACAGTGCTTCACGGGCCATGACGCGACGGGGCATGATCCATCGTTCGCGAAAGGCCACCGCGAGCTCGGTGTCGAACTGTGCCTCGCCGAGCAGTGATCTGATCAACGCACCGTATGGGCCGCGAAAGGCTTTCACCTGCGCGCGCATCTGCCGCTGAATGCTCTCGAGCGCCGTTGGCGCGGTGGGAAAGCCGGTGGTCGGACCGACCGTCGCGAGAAAGGCGTCCATCACGAGCGCCGCCTTGTTCGGCCAGCGCCGGTAGATGGTCATGCGCCCAACGCCCGCGATGCGGGCAATTGCATCCAGGCTCACGGCGCGAAAGCCCTCGGCGAGCACCGCCTCCATCGTCGCCACAATGATGGCCTGCTCGGCCGCATCGCTGCGCGGCCGTCCGCGACGGGGAGCTGGCGGCTCAGCCGCCAACGAGTCGGCCGGAGGCGAGTCGACCGGAGACAGCGGGGATCGAGAATTTCGGGGCACACACCCTCTTGCGGAGATACGAGACGTTATGTATCGTAATCGCGAATAACGATACACGGTGTATCGTTATTCAGAAACCTAACCATTGGTCAGCCGTTCACCAAGCGGCGCACCCGGCATCGGGATGCCGACACCCGTGAGCGCGCACCTACGGAGCCGATCATGTCATTGAATAACCCACCAGCCACGAATCCAAACAGCCCGTTTGCCTCGATGAAAGGTCATCATGTGGCCGTTCGCGTCCCCGACTTCGAGGCCGCCAAGCGCTGGTATGTGGAGAAGCTCGACTTTCGCGTGATTCATGAGTGGCCCTACGCGGATCAGCATCTCGCCTATCTCGCGCCCGCTACCGACGATGCGTTCTACATCGAAATTCTGGGCGACGGATTGCCGGGCCCGATTCCCAAGCCCGTGTACGCTGATCTCGGCGACAGTCTTCGACTTGCGGGCTATCACCACTTCTGTCTCAACGTTGCGAGCGTCGACGAGACGATCGCCGAGCTGCGTCGGCGCGGCGTGACGATCGTGACTGAACCGTTCGAGTTGCCGGTGATTCAACGCAAGCTGGCTTTCCTCGCCGATCCATTTGGGAATCTGATCGAGCTGGCCGAGCTGCTTGGTTGAGGGCGAAGAGGGCACTGCAATGCGAACGCCCGGACTCGAACCGGGATGGGTTGCCCCGCCAGCTCCTAAGGCTGGTGCGTCTACCAATTTCGCCACGTCCGCAGAAGTCGTAATGTAATTGGGCGTGTCCGCGATGTCCCTGTCCCTCACGAGGAGATCTGTGTCATGCTTCGAAGGCTCACGGTATTCAGTACGCTCGCACTAGTGGCGGCCTGCTCAGGTGGCGCGGCCAAGGCTGGTGATACGATCGCTGCGGCGGGCGCCGCGCCTGCGGCCGCCGTAAATGATCCGGCGGCGGTGCGCGCCGCAATTGACGCGGCGAACAAAACGGCGATGGACGCGGCGAACGCCGGCAAGCCGGAAGGGATGCTCGCGAACTACGCCGACGACGCGGTTGTGATGATGCCAGGGATGAAAGCGATGAGCGGCAAAGCCGCGATCGACGCCGGCATGCAGGGGATGTTCAGCAGCATGGACATCAAGAACTTCCGCGCCACCACGAGCGATGTCATGGTAAGTGGCGACCTGGCTGTTGAAACGGGTGCGTTGATGCTCGACGCGGGACCAAAAGGCGGCAAGCTCACCACCGACACGATCAAGTACGTGACCGTGTGGAAAAAGCAGGCCGACGGCAGCTGGAAGGTCGTGCGCGATATCAACAACACCGACATCGCGCCCAAGATGTAGTCGCGCTGACGCGCTTCGTGTCCGAACTCAGCCCATCTCGGCGAAGCGCGTCAACCGCTCCAATGTGGCGGCCATCTCACCAGTGGTGGCCGCCCAGTGGATCGGGCAAAGCCTCAGCGCAGGACGCCCGCGCAGCATGGTGCTCATGACGGTCGCGTAGCCGTCTTCTCGCAAGCGATCGACCATGCGTGCGGTCAGCGCATCGGTCTCGGCGTCAGAAAGACCGGTCTGTTTCCAGCGAAAGGTCACGATGCCCATCTGCGATGGCGTGACGATCTCCCACTTGCCGCTCGCCTCGAGCCACTCCTGCGCAAAGTCGGAGAGGTCGAATCCGACCTGAATGCCATCGCGGAATGCGGCGAGGCCAAACGTGCGCATGGAGAGCCACAGCTTGAGCGCCTTGAAGGAACGCGTGAGCTGAATGCCGCGCTCGAAGAAGTTCACATCTTCCTGGATGTGACGCGACACATCGGCGAGATAGTCGGCCTTGTCGTCTTCTTCGACGCGAAAGGTTTCGCGCATGTGCGCGGCGTTTCGCACGAGCAGGCAACCCAGCTCAAACGGCTGAAAGAGCCACTTGTGCGGATCGAGCGTGATGGAGTCGGCGCGCCCCAATCCAGTGAGCGCCGCTTCGCCACGCGGATGCAGCACCGCCGCCGCGCCGTACGCGCCATCGACATGCAGCCACAGCTTTTCGCGCGCGCAGAGATCGGCCAGCGCGGGTAGTGGATCCACAGCGCCAGTGTTGGTGGTACCGGCATTTGCGACAACGCAGAATGGTCGCATGCCATTCGCGCGGTCGGCAGCAATGGCCGCCTCCAGTGCCGCGATATCAAGGCGATACGCCGCGTCCGTTGCCACCGCGCGACGCTGCTCCCTGGAGAACCCAAGCACGCGCAGTCCCTTCGACATCGATGAGTGAGTCTGGTCGGAATAGTACACGACCGACTTGGGATCATGTCCACCGAGTCGCGTTTCGCGCGCCACCACAATTGCAGACAGGTTCGCCATCGAACCACCGCTCAGGAAAATTCCGCCGGCTTCGGCCGGATATCCGCACGCGACACGCAGCCAGTCGAGCACCGTGAGTTCGATCTGCGATGCCGCACTCGACGCGAGCCAGTGGCCACTGAACACATTGTGGCCGCTCATGAGGAAGTCGCCGACCGCGCTCACGAAGTTCGACGGACTTGGCACGAACGCGTAAAAGCGTGGATGATCGGCTTTGAAGCTGTTCGGAAAGACGTCACGTTCGAGTGTCGCCAGCAACGTGTCGAACGACTCCGGTGTCTCGTTGAGCGGGGCGTTGAGCAATCGCTCGGCTTCTGCGCGCGTGATCGACTGTGTGGCGTGCAGGTCGCGAATGCCTTCGTGGTGATCGATCACCATCTCGAGGGCGCGTTCGCCGAGTCGCTGCATGTCGGCGCGGGAGAGCTGGAGGGAGGAAGCCATCTCGCAATCTATGGCACGATACCGATCACGTCGTCACCCCAGCGACACGAAGCCGTGACGTGGCCGTCGCCATTTCACTGCGGGCTTGTCATGAAACTGCCCCAGCTTTGCTGTCCATGACCACTTGGCTGAGTCGCCTGGATGCGCGTGATCGCGCGCTCTTCTCCCGGTTCATCTTGCGCCCCACGGGGAGTGTGACTGCCCGCGTTCTGTGGCGTGGAATCACCCATGCCGGCGGCGCGCGCGCGAGCATTGGCCTGTGCATTGGTTCGCTCGCGCTCCCCGAGGTGTCGTTCCTGATTGCGTGGCGCTCACTGTTGCTGCTTGGCGTGTCGCACGCCGTCGTGCAGATCGTGAAGCGCTTCGTTGGACGCCCGCGACCGGTCGCAGGTGAAGCGCGACCCACACTGGTTGAAGTGCCCGATCGCTTTTCCTTCCCGAGCGGTCATGCCTGCGCAGCCATGGCGGTCGCGGTCGGATTTGCCGCGGCGTTCCCATCGCTGTCATTGCCGCTGCTACTTGTTGCGTGGCTGGTTGGATTCTCCCGCGTGGTGCTCGGTGTGCACTACCCGGGTGATGTGCTCGTCGGACAGGCGATTGCACTGCTGACTGCGTATCCGCTGCTCGGCTGAGCGGGCCATGAACGGGTTCGACCTCAACACGTTGCCGGCGCGGCAACGCGGTGCGGCCAGTCTTGGCGTACTCGATGTCACCGAATGGTACGGCGAGACATCAGGTGGCATTCGCACGTATCTCGACGAGAAGGCGGCGTTCGTCGCGCGTCGCCCGGAGCTTCGGCATGTGGTGGTGGTGCCCGGCGAGCGCGATGCGATCGACGAACAGGACGGCGTGCGACACTATCGTTTGCGCGGGCCGCGCATTCCGCGTCATCGCCCCTATCGCTTCATGCTCGCGACGCGCTCGCTGTCGCGTATCATTCGGCACGAGCAGCCGGATGTGATTGAAGTGGGCAGCCCGTTCGTTGTGCCGTGGATTGTGGCGCCAGTGTCGAGAGATTTGCAGGTGCCGATTGTGTGCTTTCACCATACGAACGTCACCGGTTTGGTGGATCGCACGGTGTCGTCCACGGGCGGAGCGCGACGTCTGGTGAGCCGCGCGACGCAGTCGTATCTGCGCAAGCTCAATGACCTTGCCGCGATCACGATCTGTGCATCGAAGTGCGCGCGCGAGGAGCTCGAGGCAGCAGGCGTGGAGCGCATCATCGATGTGCCGTTGGGTGTGGATACGGAGTTGTTCACTCCTGATTTGCGTGCGAGGGCCGTGGAGACGCGAGCGTTCTGGGGGCTGACATCGGCGCCGCTCGTCGGGTACCTCGGTCGGTTTGCCGCTGAGAAGTCGCTGATGACGGTCCTGGACGGCTGGGCTGCGGTGGAGAAGGCGACTGGTGCACGATTGACGCTCATTGGCACTGGACCCGAGGAAGGCCGTTTGCGCGCGCATCCGTATGCAAAGCGCGTGGCATTTCTGCCGTTCCAAACCGATCGCCGTAAAGTGGCGGAGCTGTTGGCTGCGCTCGACGTGGTGGTTGCACCAAGTCCGGTGGAGACCTTTGGACTTTCGGCGCTGGAAGCGCTTTCGTGCGGAACCCCCGTGCTCACGGCCGACCGCGGGGGCGTCGCGGAACAGGTCGCTGCGAGCGGAGCGGGCATGTCGTTCGAGTCCGGCAGTTCCTCTTCGCTCACGACCGCGGCGATCGAGCTGCTGCAGCGTGACCTTGGCGCGCTGGGTCGTCTCGGCCGCGAGTTCGCCGAGCGTCGTCATGCGTGGCCGATTGTACTCGAGCGACTGTTCGCCGTGTATCGCGGCCTCACGGTCGCGTAGCAGCGCATGCCTGTGGCAACCGCGTCGCCGCGCGTCCTCGCGTCGATTCACGATGTTGCGCCGCCTCACGCGCTGGCGGTGCAGCGGCTGTGGCAATCCTGTCGTGCGGCCGGGTTCACCCCCGCGCTATTTGTGGTGCCCAACTGGCACGGTCGTTGGCCGCTCGCCGACTCGCAAGCCTTCGTGGACTGGATCCGCGCGCGCGCTGACGAAGGCGCTGAGGTCTTCCTGCACGGTGAACGGCATGACGAGGTCGGTTCGCCGCGGACGTTGCGCGACGAGCTTCGCGCGGTGGGGCGCACGTCGAACGAGGGCGAGTTTCTCACGCTTGATCGATACGGAGCGCGGACGCGCATTCGGCGCGGGTTGCTCTATCTGTGGTCGCTCGGACTTCGTCCGGTGGGGTTTGTACCGCCGGCATGGTTGGCGCACAATATCACACACGATGTGGTGCGTGAGACCGGCCTGACGTTCAGTGAAGACGCGGGACACGTGTACATCCATGGCGAGGCCGGTTCTGACATGTTGCCCGCTCCCGCGATTCGGTGGAGTGGACGCACCGCCGTACGCGCGCAGCTGTCCCGCCTGGCCGTGGCCTGGCATCGCGTCAACGCCTCTCGCAGGCCACTCGTGCGACTCGCGTTGCATCCGCAGGATCTGGCTCATCCGGTCACGTCGCGTTCGGTGATGCATGCCATCAACGGTTGGGCGGCCGTTGGCAGCCCAACGCCCTACGCGGACGTTCGGCAATGATGAGTCTTCCAATCGATCGTACGGGACGCGTGACGACTCACGAGCTGGAAGTGGCGCAGGTGCCAGACATGACCGGTGTGCGGCTGGCGATCTTCACCGAGACCTATCGGCCGCAGGTGAATGGCGTTGCGCGCACGCTCGAGCGACTGGTGTCGACGATCAAGGCGCATGGTGGCGCGACGCACGTATTCACGGCGGCCGACCCCGACGCCACCGACGAGTCAGGTGTGACTCGTTTCCCGTCGCGTGCTTTTTGGGCATATCCACAGTTACGTCTGGCGTTGCCAACCGCGCGAGCCACAGCCGACGCCCTCGCCGCGTTCAAGCCAACGCTCGTGCACGTGGCAACGGAATTCGGGATGGGGCTCGCCGGACGCCGTGCGGCCCGCGCGCTTAGTGTGCCGCTGGTCTCGAGCTATCACACGAACTTTGCGGCGTACGCGGGACACTACCGTTTGGGCGCGTTCGCGCGACCCGGGTGGAGGTACCTCCGCTGGTTCCATTCGGCATCGAAGGCCACCTTCTGTCCAACGCAGGCTGTTGCCGATGACCTGCACAGCCGCGGCTTCAACTCCTGCGATGTCTGGTCACGTGGCGTGGATAGTCAGCGATTCTCGCCGCGCCACCGCAAGCCGGTGTGGCGCGCGCGCGCTGGCGCGTGGGACGACACACTGCTCGTGACGTATGTGGGTCGTCTGGCCGCCGAGAAAGGGCTCGATGTCGCGCTCGATGCCGTGCGTATTGCAGCGCAGCAGCGACCCGCGCAGATCCGGATGCTGGTGGTTGGCGACGGACCGGGTGAAGACGCCGCCCGTGCCATGGCGCCGGACTGCGTGCACTTCGCGGGACGACTGACGGGTACGTCGCTGCTCGAAGCCTACGCCGCGGGCGATGTGTTCATCTTTCCGAGCACCACGGACACGTTCGGCAATGTCATGGTGGAGGCGATGGCGTCGGGGATGCCGGTTGTCGGCGCCGACGTGGGCCCGACGCGCGAGGTGCTGGCGAATGGCGGCGGGTGGTTGGTACCGCCGGGAAGGGCGGGGGCGTTTGCGGCACTGCTCGTACGGCTCGTTGACGACAGACAGCTGCTGGCTTCGGCGCGCGTCGAGGCGCTTGCCAGCGCTCGTGCGCGCGACTGGGAGACGGTTTGGACGCGCCTCTTTGCTCGCTATCGCTCGCTGGAACTGCGCTAACTGAACGACGCTAACTGGCACTACGCTAACTGGCACTACGCTAACTCGACGGCGCTACGGGCCCGGATCTCAGATCGCACTCGCTTCGCTTGTGCTGTCTCGGATCTCGGATCCGGAAGTCCGATGTCTGGGCCCGTAGCGTCGTCGAGTTAGCGTCGTAGCAGTTAGCGTAGTTCAGTTAGCGCTTCCAGGAACTTCCTGAGCGCGACTCGCTCGCCGACAGTCAGGTCCAGTCGAGCGGGCGGCAAAGTCTGATTGTCCAACGCAACGCCCACGCCCGCTCCGCCCCCACGATTGTAGAACTCAATGACCGCGTCGAGCGTCGCAAACGCGCCATTGTGCATGTACGGCGCGGTCTGCGCGGCGTTTCGCAGGGTGGGTGTCCGAAATGCGTACCTGTGGGGTGCGCTGCGCGAGATGTTGTGTCGACCACCGTCGGGATCGATCGTGGCGTTCTTTGCGATGTCGACTCGGGGTACGCCTAACACTTCGAGTTCGCTCCGCTGGTACATCGGCGGGACGGTGCCGTTGGTCAGTGGGAGGAAATGGCACGTGGCGCAGCGTGCCTTCCCAACGAAGGCGTTGAATCCGGCGCGCTGCTCGGCGGTGAGTGCCAGTGTGTCGCCGCGCAGGGCAAGATCGACGGGCGTGTTGAGCTGCGACAGGCTGCGCACGTACGCGGCGAGTGCCTGGCGGATGTGCAGAGGAGTGACCGCTGAGTCCTGCGCGCTGCGCTTGGGGAATGCGACAGCGAAACGGGCGCGCATGACGCTGTCAGTCGCAAGTCGGGAGGCCGATTGATCGAGACTGCCGTGCATCTCGCGCGGATTCTCCACCACGGCGGTGACCTGATCCTCCAGATACGTGGTGCGCAGATCGGCGAACTGTCCGACTTGCAGGCCGCTGTTGATGACAGTGGGGGTGTTGCGAGGCAGCAGTGAACCGTTCAGATCACGCGAACGCGCGAGGCCGTCAGTGAAGGCCTTTTCGGGAATGTGGCAGCTCTTGCAGCTTCTGCCTCGCGCACCGCTCAGTCGCGCATCACCGAAGAGATCGCGTCCCAGTGCAACGCGTTCGGGAGGCGCGTGATCGAGGCCCAGCGGTGCGAAGCCATCGGGGTCGATGGCGTTATCGTCGTAGACCGACGCCGCCGTCATGCGGAAGGCGCGACGCTCGCTCGGTGTGCCGATGTCGAGGGCGTTGCGCGCATCGACCAGCGACACCGCCAGTGGGCGGCCGAGTTGTGCGATGAACGCGAGATGATTGAAGCTATTGGGCGAATCACCGGCGTCGAGCGCAGCTCGCGCGCTTGCGAGCGCGTTCCGCAGTGATCGAGTCGCGACTGTCGTGTCGGGGTAGATCGAAAGGGTACGCTCGACGCCAAGAAGCGCCTGGCTGCACTCCTTGAGCGCATCACCGGTCGCGCCGGCATCGAATCCAGCGAGACCCAGCGTGAGCACCCGCGAAATCTCAAGGCGCGCTGCATCCCACACGTGCGCGTCGGTGGTTTGCTGCGCCGCGAGCATGTTGCGCGCACGCGTGACGTGCTCGCGAAGCGAACCGGTTTCGGTGGCGAGTTCGCTGCGCTGGGCCGCGGCGTGGTCGCCAAAGAGCATGCCTTCGATGACTTGAAACCCGGTCGGCGCGAACACGGTCTCCGGCCCTTCGGTCTCTTCGACCTCGGGAACTGGTGCGCCGTTGATGCTGCGCGACGTGCTTGGTGCGTAGTACTCGAGCGCGAGCTCGGCGTGCTTGTAGTGGCGGCGTGCCTCGCGATATGCCTGACGCGCACGCTCAACATCGGCGTCGGACCGAATCGACCTGGTCGCTGAATCGAGGAGTGCGACAGCGTTGGCGAGGGAGTCGGTGTCGTGGCGCCACTGCGTCAAGGCGGCGGACGCTGACGCGGTCATTGGCGATGCGGCAACCGGCTCGGCCTTTCCGGTGGAGCACCCGCTGCCGAGCAATACTGCCACCACCGCTGCCGCAACCCGTGCGGCAACGGTGGTGCTATTCATTGCATTCAACGCGGAAGCCCCTTCACGATGACCATCATGCTGGCCTGCATTTCGGCCGGACGCACCGTACCGCCATCGACACCCTTGTACTTGTCGGCCTGCCACGAGTGCGGCTGCAGCGACAGAATGAACGTGTTGTTCTGACCAAGCTGCGCCGACACGTCAATCAACGCGCCATATTCCCAGCCCGCCTTGCCGGCCGGACGTGCACCAACAGCGTTGTACTTCGCCGCATCCGTTTCGGCGCGACGATGATCGAGCTCGAGTACCGCTTTGAGTTCCTTCGTGGCGATGTTGTACTGATAGATGTAGCCATCGTGCGTTTCGTCGCCGTAGCCGTTGTCATCTTCCTGGATGTAGACGTAGTTCTCGCCCACGAAGATGTTATCGACATTCTGGAAGAGCTTTGCGGGGCCCGAGCGGTCATCGCCGTCGGCAATGACTTCGAGCGTGCCCTTGAGCGGATCGGTCGGGTTGAGCGTCACGCGATAGGTGCGACCATACTTCGTGCGGCTGAAGTCGGCATTCACGCCGGTGTTGTTCTGGCCGGTGACGTTGAAGTAGATCTCGCGATTGTTCGTTGCCGAGCCTTTGCGATAGTCAATGTCTTCCACGCGACCGAAGCGCACGGCGTTGAGCGTCACCGTGGCCAGATTGATCTGACGGCCGGTGAGCGTTTTCTGGTTCTGGATCTGGCGGAATTCCACGGGATACGTGGCGCCGACGATCATGTCCTTTTCACGCACGTTGTTGTCGGTGCGCGCGAGCACGTACACGTTGCCGTTATCCAGGTCGCCAACGGTGTTCGTCACGTACATCGCCAGCTGACCACCCTCAGCGCCTGAGTCGTCGTCGCCAATCATGACAACGGTCTTGCCGGGGTACGCTTCCTTGGTGAGCGGAACGGTGTTCTCGGTGTTCCAGCGACCGAACGCCGACACGTACTTGGGGGTGTTCTGCGCGCCGGTCGGCGTCACGGCGAGGATTTCCGATTCTTCACTGCTTTCGCCGTTCGTCAGGAACAGCGGACCAAAGCCATGAATTTCCGGCGTGACGAGCGTTGCCGAGCAGAGGCGATACTTTCCAGCGGTCGAGTTGATGACGTAGTCGCCCGAGATCGCCTTGAGCGTCGAATCAAACTTGACGCGCGACACGGAGAAGTTGTCTTCGTGATTCGTGAGGAGCGTGAACGTGCCGTCGGTGTTGCGGATGAAGCCCGAGCCGTCGGCTGAACCGCCGAAGACAAAGCCCGGAGAACCGGCTACGACATCGTCGCTGCTGATCAGGCTGAACACTTCGACGCCCGACACGAGCGGACGCACGAGGTTGGGAGTGACCGACTGATTCTTGAGCGGAACCGGCTTGACGGTCGGCACCGAGGTGGCGTCATCGGAGCCGCAGCTGGCCGCGAGGATCGCACCGGCGCCGAGCAGCAACGTCGAGCGAATGGATGAGAGACGCATTGAGGGGCGGGGTAGAGGGTCGCGCCGGCGAAGCACATTCCCGCCGGACGAGCAAACAACGCATCCCAATGTTTTCGAATTACCACACTCAAGTCACAGGCACGAAACAGTAGACCGTCGCAGTTCCGGGATGCCCAGGACGCCTCGGATGCCTGGTGACTGCAGTTTACGATCTCACCGACAAGCGAACGGTTGAGCGTTGGCAGGATCGCAACCAACAGTCACCGGGCATCCGAGGCATCCCGGGCATCCCGGTGGTTTTTGATGAACGTGACTGAGCTCACCAAATCCCCGCGTCGTGGTCGGGAGTGTGCGGTAGTACATCACGTAACTCGCACTTTCCTCGACCCGGAGCAGCGATGCAGCGAACTCTGAAGACGTTGGGCCTCATTTCCGCCAGTGCACTGACTCTTGCCGCCGCGGCGAACTCGGCCGAAGCGCAGATCGGTCCATTCCTTGGTATTCAGTACGCCGGTGCCGCCGTGAGCGTGAAGGGAGCGGCGGAGGACCTGAAGTTTGGCAGTGGCTTCGGTCTGCACGTTGGTATGGCCAGCCCGCGTTGGGGCGTTTTGGCCAACTTCGATCGCAGCGTACTCACGCGTGACAACTCCGACGTGCGGCTCACGCAGTATGACTTGCTCGGTCGCCTCAATCTGATCTCGGCGAGCGAATCGCCCTTCCAGGTCTTTGCGACAGCGGGCGCCACGGGGCGCTCGGCGTCCAAGGGCGAAGACTTCAAGAACATCGCGCCAACAGCAGGTGCCGGTGCGCAGTTCTTCCTCACGAAGAACATCGCGGTCAACACCACGGCGCTCTGGACGTTTGGTAACCTGACGCGCGCGAACAACATTGGCCTGAACTCGCCAGCGGGGACGTACAAGTCGACGCAGACGCGGATTCATGCGGGGTTGTCGATTTACCCGTTTGGTCGCAACTAGTCCAGCGTAGGCAAACTCAAGACCCACCACCTAAAACACGAAACCCTAAACCGATCGGTTTAGGGTTTCGTGTTTTAGGTGCTGGGTTTCGGGTTTACTTATCCGCCGATACGCAGGTTCACCACTCGCGGTACGGGGAGCCGCGGATCCATCGACTGCACCAGCAGGCTCACGTAGTCACCCTCCTTGAGCGTGCTGAGCGCAGTCTGCAGATCGGCCACTGAGCGCAGCTCCTTCTTCGCCGGGTAGCGCAGCTCGAGAATGATGTCGCTGCCGGGAGCGATCTTGCCGCGCGCTGGTCCATCTTCAGCGACATCGGCAACGCGCACTCCGCGACCGTTCGTCTTGAATCGATCCGCGAGTTCTGCTGGCAACGCTTCGACCGACAATCCAAGCTTGCCAGTTACCGGCGCCGCGCCGGGGCGGGTTGCGTCCGAATTCGCTGCGGCCACCACGCCCGACGCATCTGCTTCCTTGAGCGTGACTCTGAACGTCTTCTTGCTGCCGAAGCGCATGACCTCGACCGGAACGACTTCACCAACGCGGTGCGAGCGAACGATTCGCTGCAGCGAGCTTACGCGATCCACCGCCTTGCCATCGATCGTAACGATCACATCGCCCACTTCGATGCCGGCGGCTTTGGCCGGACCGCCATCGGGCGGATTGAAACCACCCACCTTCACACCGGCAACCTTCGAGAGTCCGTTGATGCCGGCGTCTTCTGGATCAACGGCGCTCACCGACACGCCGATCACCGGAATGCGAACGCGTCCTTCCTTGATCAGGTCGTCCGCAACGCTCTTCACCAGCGTAATGGGAATCGCGAAACCGTATCCTGAGTAGAAGCCGGTCTGTGATGCGATCGCGCTGTTCAAGCCGATCACCTCGCCACGCATGTTGATGAGCGGGCCACCGGAGTTCCCCGGGTTGATCGCGGCGTCGGTCTGGATGAAGTCGGAGATCGTATAGTTGCCGGCGTTCGGCAGGTTGATCTCCGAACCGCGCCCCTTGGCCGAGATGATGCCGGCGGTCACAGTGAAGTCGAGACCGAGTGGATTGCCAACGGCGAGCACCCATTCACCAATGCGTGTCTTGGCGTCGTCTCCAATGGCCAGCGTCGGCAATCCCTTCGCGTCGATTTTCACCACACCGACGTCGGTGGTGCTATCGAGGCCGACCACCTTTGCCTTGAAGGTGCGGCCATCGCTCAGCGTCACGGACACCTGGTCGGCGTCAGCGACGACATGATTGTTGGTGACGATGTAGCCATCGCTCGAGATCAGGAAGCCGGAGCCTTCACCGCGCGCCTGACGCGGCTGCTGCTGTTGGCCGAACTGATCGAGGAAGTCTTCCATCCCCTGCGGCACTCGGCCGCGAACCTGCGCACGGGGCTTGAACGTCTTGGTCGTATTGACCGCGACAACACCGGGCGTCACTCGCTCGGCGATGTCGGCAAAGGAGGCCGTGCCGTCAGGGCTCGGTCCCCGTGCAATCACGTTGGAACGGGGCGCGGGACTCTGCGCCCAGCTGATCTTCGTCCAGTCCATGCCGGACGCGAAGAGTACGCCTGCGCCAAAGCAAAGGACGGCAGCAGAAGCGAAGCGGAATCGCGAGAAACGTGCAGCCATGGTCGTTAGGTGGGCCGAGGGCCCGGTGTGCGTTCTGGTTGGTACCGACATTCAATATGACACCAAAGCCCCGTCGGCTGTTTCCGACGAGGCTCTGGATTTTCCTGCTAAGACATCGCTACGGGCCGTTTATCTGGCCGTTACTTCTTGGTGTCGTCGACGATTTCGTAGTCGGCTTCGACGACATCATCCGGCTTGGCTCCGCCGGCCTGAGACTGACCGGCATCACCCGTCGGCGCGTCACCCTCAGCCGGCGCCTCCTGCGACGCCTGCTGCTGGTAGAACGCCTGGCCGGCCTCGCTGTACGCCTTGCTCAACTCTTCCTGCGCGGCGCGAATCTCGTTCATGTCGTCGCCGCGAAGCGCCTTGCGTGAGCGCTCGATCGACGCATCGATCCGTTCCCTGAGCGGTGCGGCCACCTTGTCGCCCCACTCCTTCACGTTCTTTTCGACTTCGTACGTCTGCGAGTCGAGACGATTGCGCGTATCGATTTCCTCGCGACGCTTCTTGTCTTCGGTCGCGTTCTTTTCCGCGTCCTTGACCATCTTGTCGATGTCGTTGTCGGACAGACCGCTCGACGCTTCGATGCGGATCTTCTGTTCCTTGCCCGATGCCTTGTCGCGCGCCGCAACATGCAGAATGCCGTTGGCGTCGATGTCGAACACGACTTCAACCTGTGGCATACCTCGCGGAGCGGGTGGAATACCCGTCAGCTGGAACTTGCCGATGGTCCGGTTATACACGGCGAGATCGCGCTCACCCTGCAACACGTGAATCTCAACCGTCGTCTGGTTGTCGTCGGCGGTGGAGAACGTTTCGGCCTTCTTCGTGGGGATTGTTGTGTTGCGTGGGATGAGCACCGTCATCACGCCGCCGAGCGTTTCGATACCGAGCGACAGCGGCGTCACGTCGAGGAGCAACACATCCTTCTGCTCGCCGGTGAGTACGGCACCCTGAATCGCCGCGCCGACGGCCACGACTTCGTCGGGGTTCACACCCTTGTTCGGCTCCTTGCCGAAGAAGCCCTTCACGACTTCCTGGATCTTCGGAATACGCGTCGAGCCACCAACGAGAATCACCTCGTCGATATCGCTGGGCTGCATGCCGGCATCCTTGAGCGCCTGCTTCATGGGCTCGAGGGTGCGCTGCACGAGATCGTCCACGAGCTGCTCAAACTTCGCGCGCGAAAGCGTGTAGTTGAGGTGCTTCGGGCCCGTCTGGTCGGCGGTGATAAAGGGCAGGTTGATGTCGGTCGAGCTCGCGCTCGACAGTTCCATCTTGGCCTTTTCGCCCGCTTCCTTGAGACGCTGAATGGCCATCGGATCCTTCGAAAGGTCGATGCCCTGATCGCGCTTGAATTCGGCGACGAGCCAATCCATCACGCGCTGGTCGAAGTCATCGCCGCCCAGGTGCGTATCGCCATTGGTGGCCTTCACTTCGAACTGACGCGTGCCATCCACGTCGTACAGCTCGAGGATCGAGATGTCGTACGTACCGCCGCCGAGGTCGAACACGGCGACCTTTTCGTCGGTCTTCTTGTTCTTGTCGAGACCATAGGCGAGTGCCGCAGCCGTGGGCTCGTTCACGATGCGCAGAACTTCGAGGCCGGCGATCTTACCGGCGTCCTTGGTGGCCTGGCGCTGCGCGTCATTGA
>CBHWDN010000033.1:0-52922 GCA_966112585.1 uncultured Gemmatimonadaceae bacterium | reverse complement strand
GTGGCGGCGGAAACAACAATCAGGACGACGAGCCCAAGCCGCAGGGACAGGGTGGCCTTGATCAACGACAGGCCGAAGCGTTGCTCAATAGCGCGGCGCGCGAGGAGCGCGACGTGCAGGGCAAGAAGCAGCGACAAGGGAAGACGCCGCCCCGCGGGAAGGACTGGTGAGTCGTTTGCATTCTCGACGGCGTCTTCGCCTGCCGGCATGGATGCTCGTGATATTCGCATTCATCGGTGCCTCGAGGGTCGTCGCACAGCCGTCACCCACCGCGATTACAGATCGACTCCGTACCAAATACCTGCGGCCGATCGATTTTCACGCCGCGATCTTTCCTGACACCGTCTGGGTTGGACAACAGGCCACCTATCAGGTCGCCGTGCTGCTCAACGCCGATGCGCGTAGTCGCCTGCGACGCAATCCGGAATTCTTGCCGCCGGAGCTACGCGGCTTGCTGGCGTACGAACTCGGAACGCCGAAACGCGTTCCACCGCGCTCCTACGGCACCGACACCTACGAAGCGCATGTCTTTCAGCGCGCGCTCTTCGCCGTCGCTCCCGGCGACATCGTCGTACCATCGCCGCAGCTCACGTATAGTCTGCCGCAGTCGGCGAGCTATTTCAGCCGGGAAGAGCGCTACACGGTCGCCGCGGAGAGCATTCATGTATTCGCGAAGCCGCTCCCCGAGGCGAATCGACCGGCCGATTTCTCCGGCGCGATCGGCGCGTTTCGCCTGTCAACCAAGATGGATACGGCGCACGCGCGTATGGGCGATCCGCTTATCCTCACGGTGCGCGTGGAAGGCATCGGCAACGTCAAATTGCTGCCGCGTCCCACCGTCGAGGTCTCCTGGGCATCCGCCGTCGCTGGTACCGAACGGGTGCAGGTCGACAGCAGTGGCGCGTACATTCGCGGCGCGAAGGAATTCGATTTCATCCTGACGCCGACACAGTCGGGATCCGCGGTGCTTCCGGTGGTGCGCTACGCGTATTTCGATCCATTCAAGGGGCAATACGCCACCGCGGTATCGGCGCCAGCTGATCTCAACATCGCTGATGGCGCGATCGCCGGAAGCACGCCCGACACCGCCGAAGACTCTGATTTGCTGCCACTTCGCACCTGGGATCACCAGCAGGCACTCACGCTGGAGACCCTCCCAAAGTGGGTGAGCATCGCGGCTGTTGGTTTCATCGTGTTGCTGCCATTCGCGGCTGTCGGCGATGCCGTACAGCGCCGCGCCGCGCGGCGCAGCGCAAACAGCGACACCGCAGGCGTGGCGACGCGTTACGCGAAGCCTGTACCCGAAGAGCAAACACCGGAGGCGCACGCGCGCCGTGTGCGCCGCGCCACCCTCGGCGCACTGGCACCCCGACTGCACGTTCCGCCATCGGATCTCGTCGCACGAAGCGATGTACGCCGCGTGCTGCGTCGGCGCGGTGTGTCGCGCGAAACGACGCGCGAGCTGCTCACGTTGCTCGATGAACTCGCTGAAGCGGGCTTCGGCCGGGCCGAAGATCGTCCGGCGAACGGTGCGACGATGGATGCGGCCGCACTTGAAACGCGCGCCACGCAGTTGATGCAGCGTGTCGGCGACGAGGCCGTGTCGCACGGACGAACGCGACTGTGGCCGCGACGCCTGCGTCGAACGGGCTTGTTTGCGTTGGCGCTGATCGTGGGAGCATCGACCGCTCCGCCACGACTGCGCGCACAGTCGAACGCACCCGCGAACTCGGCGACGACATCAAACTCAAACGACGATATTGTTGCGAACGGAGAGGCGGTCGCCGCGTATGGCGCGCGTCGATTCCCTCGCGCGTCGGATCGGTTTGCGGAGCTGGTCGCGCGACGTCCCAACGACGTCGATCTGCTGCTGAACTGGGGAACGGCAGCGTGGGCGGCCAATGACACGGTGGCCGCAGTGATCGCCTGGCAGCGCGCCGCGCGACTCGATCCGCTCGCTCCGGATATCCAGGAGCGTCTGACGATGCTTCCCGCTGGTGCACGCGCTGGCATCGCGGACGTGCCCATGGTGCCCGTGCTCCCGCTCGCGGGTTTCGCCTTCGCCGCGTGGGTGCTTGGATGGGCCGTTTGGATCTGGGGTAGTCGGCGAGCGCACGCCGCATCGACCGACGCGGAGTTGGAGGTGCCTGGTCGTGCATTCGCTGGCTTGCTCCTGGTTGTAGCGATCGCAGCGGCAGCGACCGCCGCGTGGGGAATGCACGCGTTGGATGCGAAGTCGCTCGCGGTTGTCGGTCGGCCAGAGACAATGCGAGTTGGCCCCACTCCGGATGCCAATCCCATGGGTGGTGCGTCCACGGGCGACGTGGTACGCGTCCTCGACGTGCGGCAGGGATGGGAAGAGGTCGAACATGCCGACGGTCGTCGCGGATGGATGCCGGCGGCGCGACTCGTGAGTCTCGAGAACCCACTCCTCGACATCGATCAATCGCGGTAACGTTCGGGATGCCTCGCATTCAGGTGCTCCCGAGCGCAGTTGCCGACCAAATCGCCGCCGGCGAGGTGGTCGAACGTCCGGCGTCGGTCGTCAAGGAACTCGTCGAAAACGCCTTGGATGCGGGCGCCACCACTGTCGATATCACGATCGAAGAAGGTGGACGCGCGCTCATTCGCATTGCCGATGACGGCAGCGGCATGGACCACAGCGACGCCGTATTGGCGCTCTCGCGACACGCCACATCCAAGATCACCACTGCCGAGCAGTTGGTCGGGGTGCGCAGTTTTGGGTTCCGCGGTGAAGCCTTGCCGGCCATCGCGTCGGTGTCCGAGCTCACGATCGAAACCGCTCCCGATGACGGCGCCGGTGCACGCGTGCGTGTATCAGGAGGCGCGCTTGTGGAACACACCGAAGCGGCGCGTCGACGCGGTACCACCGTGTCCGTGCATCGACTGTTCTTCAATACGCCGGCGCGCCAGAAATTCCTGCGCAGCGCGAGAAGCGAATGGCGCGGTATTCTCGAGGCGGTGCAAGCCATTGCGGTGTTGCGCCGCGACGCGCACTTCATCGTGCGTCACGACGGCAAGGTGGCGCTCGATCTGCCGGTTGTTCGTTCCCTGCGCGAGCGCCTCTCAGCGCTCTGGAGTGCGCGCGATGTCGCGCGCTTTGTCGACGTCGATGATGTGCAGGGCCCCGTACATGTGACTGGACTTGCCGAGCGCCCAGCCGATGTCGGCACGGCGACGCGTCGCGTGCTGCTGATTGTGAACGGTCGCCTGGTTCGCGATCACGGTCTCATCCGCGCGGCTGAAGCGGCGTATCGCTCCACCATCCCGAGCGGTGTGCGTCCGTCGTTGGTGCTGCAGGTGCAGCTTCCGGGCACGGATGTCGACGTCAATGTGCATCCAGCCAAAGCCGAAGTACGCTTCCGGGATCGCTGGCCGGTCGAGCGAGCGGTTGAGTCGGCCGTTCGGCGCGCGCTTGGATTGTTCGAGTCAACCGCCGGTATCGGTTGGCGCACCTACACACCCGGCGTCTCGCCGCAACCGCAAGGCGGCGCGTTCTCTGGCCTGCTCGGCGGAGCACCGGCGGCGGTCGCACTCGATCCGGCAGATCTTCGCGCACAGCGACCGGCTGATGGACTCTTTGCGCCACCGGTCGAACGCGTTGCCCCGGCATTCGACGACGCGCCGTGGGAAGCCGATGACAGCGCGCACACGGTGGAAAGCGCACCCGCGCCCGCACCGCTCGAAGCGTCCGCAGAATCGCTCGACGCGCCACTCGTTGTGCCGTCGCTCCTCCAGCTCCGACGCATGTACCTCATGTTCGAGCATGAGGATGGCGTCATTCTTATCGATCAGCATTCAGCGCATGAGCGCGTGCTGTATGAAGAGTTCATGGGCACGCTCGAGCGCGGCGAAGCGCCTTCACAACGGTTGCTCTTTCCGCTCACGTTGCATCTCAACCCCGCGGAAGCCGACGCATTCGAGGCGAACAGGGAATCGCTGATAGCGCTGGGCTTCGAAGTTGAGGCGTTTGGAGGCCATTCGCTGCTCGTGAATGCGGTACCCATGCCGCATCCTCGGTTCGATGCTGAGCGGTGCCTGCGAGATTCGCTCGCGGCGCTCACCGGTGATCGGCGTGCGAGTCACGCCGGTCGTCACGAACGACTTGCCGCCACCGTGGCCTGCAAAGCCGCGATCAAGGCGGGCGATGCCATGTCACCGGGCGAGATGCGTGCGCTCTACATCGCGCTCGCGAACACAAAGTTGCCGGCGCACGACGTCCACGGGCGATCCACGATCGTGCGCTTGTCGTGGGATGAACTCGACCGGCGTTTCGGACGGACGTGAGCGTTTCGACGAACGCTTCGGGGAACGAGGGTGCTGATTCGCTGCGTTGCATCGTCGGACCAACGGCGGCTGGTAAATCCGGTATCGCGATGCAGCTCGCTCAGGCGCGCGGCCTCGCCATCATCAGTGCGGATTCTCGACAGGTCTATCGCCGCTTTAATATCGGCACGGCGAAGCCATCGGTCGCCGAACAGGCGACGGTTCCGCACTATCTGGTGGATATCGTCGATCCCACCGAACGATACTCCGCGGCGCGGTGGGTCAGCGACGCGACCGCCGCGCTATCAACCGCGACGCAACGAGGCACCTCACCCGTGATTGTCGGCGGAACAGGGCTCTACGTTCGAGCCCTAGTTAAACCGCTCGATGCGGTGCCAGAGCTACCCGCCGAAGCACGCAACGCGTTGGACAAAGTGTTGCAGTCGCTGTCAGCGGCCGAGGTGAAACGATGGTGCGAACGGCTCGATCCGGCACGCGCTCACCTTGGTCGCACCCAACAGCTGCGGGCGATCGAGACCGCGCTGCTGACTGGGCAACGAATCAGCGACTTTCTGGGCACCGCAACAGCCGCTGCGCGCCCGGCTCGCTATCTTGTCGTTGATCCGGGGCCGATACTGGCCGAACGCATTGCCCAGCGCGTGCGACTCATGTTGGCTTCCGGGTTTCGCGAAGAGGTCGATCAGTTGCGGGCCGAACTGCCAGACGACGCGCCCGCGTGGAAGGCCAGTGGATATCTCGTGCTTCGGCAAAGCCGCGAAGGGCGGCTGTCGGATGCGGAGGCAATCGAACGCGTGATCATCGAAACACGGCAGTACGCCAAAAGGCAGCGCACCTGGTTTCGGCATCAGCTGCCGGAATCACACGTCACGCGCATCGATCCAACAGCGCCTGACGCGTTCGAGCGCGCATTGGCATGGTGGGACGCCAAGGAGAGCGACACATGACCGAGTCACCGATGCGAATCGGGATCACCTGCTATCCCACCTATGGTGGCTCGGGTGCCGTCGCCACCGAGTTGGGGATCGCACTCGCGGCGCGCGGTCACGAGGTGCACTTCATCACCTACGCGCAGCCCTTCCGTCTTCCCAGCTTTTTGCCGCGCGTCTACTTCCATGAAGTGGACGTTGGTCGCTATCCGCTCTTCGAGTATCCCCCGTATGACCTCGCGCTCGCTGTGCGCATGCACGAAGTCGTACGCGAGCACCGCCTCGACATCCTGCATTGCCACTACGCCATCCCGCACGCCACCAGCGCGTGGATCGCGCGATCGATGCTGCGCGAGGAATCGAGCGATGTGAAAGTCGTGACCACGCTCCACGGCACCGATATCACCATCGTGGGGCAGGAGCGTTCCTTCTATTCGATCACCAAGTTCTCGATCGAAAAGTCTCACGCGGTGAGCGCCGTATCCGACTACCTGCGCGAAGAGACGTACCGCGCCTTCGGATGCGTGGGCTGCAACGTTGAAGTGATTCCCAACTTCATCGACCCCGAGCTCTACGATCGCACGACGCAGGTTTTCCCAGTGCCCGCCGAGGTGACGCAAGGGCGCAAAGTGCTCATGCACATCTCGAACTTCCGCAAGGTGAAGCGTGTGCGCGACATCGTCGCGACCTTCGCGCGTGTGAATCAGCAGGTCCCGTCGGTCCTCATCATGGTCGGCGACGGTCCGGAACGTGTCGAGGCCGAAGCCGAAGCGCGCGACCTCGGCGTTTCGGAGCATGTGCATTTTCTCGGCAAGATCGATGCGGTCGCGCCGCTCCTTGCCGGAGCGGATCTGTTTCTGCTCACGACCGACAAGGAATCGTTCGGGTTGAGCGCGCTCGAAGCGCTCGCGAGCGGAGTGCCGGTGATCGGCGCACGCGCCGGCGGCTTGCCGGAAGTTGTGACCGACGGCGTAACCGGCTACCTCTGTCCGGTTGGTGATGTGGACGGCATGGCCAACGCGAGCATCAAGTTGCTGCGCGATCCGGAGGCGTGGCAGCGCATGAGCGACGCCGCCGCGGCCGACGCACGGAAGCGCTTCTCCGAAGATGCAATCGTTGCGCAGTACGAATCGCTCTATCGTCGCACCCTCGCTGCGCCCTCGCGTCCGACGCCGACGCGCGCGTCGCTCGCGCTTGAACTTCCGATCCCCACGCTGTGACCATCGTCCAAGCGCTCGTCCTCGGTATCGTACAAGGCATCGCCGAGCTACTCCCCATCTCGAGCTCGGCGCATTTGGCATTGACGCCGTATTTCCTTGGTTGGAAGGAGCAAGGGCTCGCGTTCGATGTCGCGCTGCATCTCGGCACGCTGCTCGCGTTGTGCTGGTACTTCCGGCACGAGTGGATCGAAATGACATCGAGTGCGTTTCGCATTCTGCGCACCCGTCGTATCGCCGACGTGCACGAGCGTCGGCTGCTCTACCTCATCGTTGCCACGATCCCCGGCGGAATCGGTGGCCTGCTGTTGAACGATCTGGCCGAGACCACCTTTCGCGATCCGCGTATTATCGGTGTGACGCTCGCCGTGATGGGAATCGCGTTGTGGGCGTTCGACAAGTGGTGTGCGCGTGTGCGGAGCATCGAAGAGGTCACACTCAGGGACGCCATCGTGATCGGCTGCGCGCAGGTGCTGGCGCTGGTACCGGGAGTCTCGCGCAGCGGGTCGACGATGACCGCCGGCCGTATCATGCAACTCGATCGTCCGTCGGCGGCGCGTTTCAGCTTTCTCATGAGCATGCCCATTACCGCCGCGGCGGTGGTCACCAAGCTGCCGGAGGCCATTCGTGAGCAGGGGAGCGCGCTCACGCCGCTGGTGGTGGGTGTGTTGGCGGCCATGATCAGCGCCATCCTCACGATCACGGTGCTGCTTCGCTATGTGAGCAAGCACAGCTTTGGTGTGTTCGCGCTCTATCGCGTGCTGTTGGCCATCGTGGTCTTCGCGACTATCGCATCGCGCGCGTGAGTGCGTTGGGGATTCGGGCGTGAGTGCATTCGAACCACTTCCCGCGCCATCGCCTGAAATCGTCGCTGCGCTTGGCGTTTCGCAGCTTGTCTATCGTGAGCGCGTGGGGTCGACGATGGACGAAGTGCACGCGCTCGCCGCCGATGGCGCGCCCGCGGGCACGGTGGTGTTGGCCAGCATGCAGGATGCGGGGCGCGGTCGCGGCGGTCGACCGTGGTTGTCGGAGCCCGACGCCGGATTGTGGTTTACCGTGCTGGAGCGCCCGAGTGATGTACGCGCACTCGACGTGCTCGCGCTGCGTGTTGGGCTCAATCTCGCAAACGCGCTCGATGATCTGGTCGACGAGTCGATTCAGCTCAAGTGGCCGAACGACCTGCTCGTCAATCGTCGCAAGCTCGCCGGCATTCTGATTGAAGTGCGCTGGCGCGACGGACGTCCTGAATGGGTCGCGATTGGCGTCGGCATCAATCGTCGCGTGCCCGAGGATTATCCGCTCGCGGCAGCGATTCGATCGAACGTCTCGCGCGATCTGTTGCTGCAGCGTGCGGTACCGGCGGTGCGTGCGGCGGCGTGCGGACTCGGGGCACTGAGCGAACAGGAATGCGCGCTGTGGACCGTGCGCGATGCCGCCGCCGGCCGCGCCGTACGCGAGCCGCTCGCCGGTACCGTGCAGGGGATATCGGCGCAGGGCGCGCTCCGCGTATGCGACGACCTGGGCAACGTGCGAGAAATCAGCTCAGGCTCGCTGGTGTTCGCCGAATAGCGCCAAAGTGGCACGTCGAAGGCCGATCGCTGACCGCTTCGGCAGACGGTCTGCCAAGCTGGCAAGACTGTAACGCATTGAAATACATGAGTTTACGAGAAATCGCGCGGCCTTGACGGGTGTGGCAGGAGTTTCTAATTTCCCCTCCGTTAGCACTCAAGGCATACGAGTGCTAATTGCCAATCCGTTCAAATCCCTGACATCAGCAGGAGACCAGTACCTATGGCCAACAAGGTCGCGCCACTGGCCGATCGCGTCGTCGTGAAGCCGCTCGAAGAAGCGGAGCAGATGCGCGGTGGGCTCTACATCCCCGATACCGCCAAGGAAAAGCCGCAGCAGGGCACCATTGTCGCGGTCGGACCGGGACGCTTCGAGAAGGACACGCGCATCCCGATGGATGTGAAGGTCGGCGACAAGGTCCTGTACGGTAAGTACAGCGGCACGGAAGTCACGATTGAGGGCGAGCAGCTGCTCATCCTGCGCGAGTCCGACGTACTCGCCGTGATCAACTGAAACAGATCCCTTAACCGCACTTAGCTACCATGGCTGCCAAGGAACTGCATTTCAACACTGAAGCGCGCGCGGCTCTCAAGCGCGGCGTCGATCAGCTCGCCGAAGCGGTGAAGGTTACGCTCGGCCCCAAGGGTCGCAATGTCGTTATCGACAAGAAGTTTGGCGCCCCGACTGTTACGAAGGACGGCGTGACCGTCGCGAAGGAAATCGAGCTCTCGGATCCGATCGAGAACATGGGCGCGCAGATGGTGAAGGAAGTCGCGACCAAGACGTCCGATCTCGCGGGTGACGGCACGACGACCGCCACGGTGCTCGCCCAGGCGATCTTCCGTGAAGGCCTCAAGAACGTCACCGCTGGCTCCAACCCGATGGCGCTCAAGCGCGGCATCGAAAAGGCCGTTGCGCAGATCGTCGAAGAGCTCAAGAAGATCTCCGTCCCGACCACGGGCAAGAAGGAGATCGCGCAGGTTGGTACCATCTCGGCGAACAACGATCCCGAGATCGGTAACCTCATCGCGGAAGCGATGGAAAAGGTGGGCAAGGACGGCGTCATCACCGTTGAAGAGGCCAAGGGCCTCGAGACGACGCTCGAGACGGTTGACGGTATGCAGTTCGACCGCGGCTATCTCTCGCCGTACTTCGTGACCGATCCGGAGAAGATGGAAGCCGTTCTCGAGAACGCGCTCATCCTCATCCACGACAAGAAGATCTCGGCCATGAAGGACCTCCTTCCGGTCCTCGAGAAGGTCGCGCAGCTCGGCAAGCCCCTCCTCATCATCGCGGAAGACGTCGAAGGTGAGGCGCTCGCCACGCTCGTCGTGAACAAGCTCCGTGGCACGCTCCGCATCGTCGCCGTCAAGGCGCCGGGCTTCGGCGATCGCCGCAAGGCGATGCTGCAGGACATCGCGACGCTGACGAAGGGTCAGGTCGTGTCCGACGAAGTCGGCTTCAAGCTCGAGAACGCGGTCCTCACGGACCTCGGATCGGCCAAGCGCATCGTCATCGACAAGGACAACACGACGATCATCGATGGCGCCGGCGACCAGAAGGACATCGAAGGCCGCGTGAAGGAAATCCGTGGCGCGATCGACAAGAGCACGTCGGACTACGATCGTGAGAAGCTCCAGGAGCGTCTCGCGAAGTTGGCCGGTGGCGTTGCAGTCATCAACGTCGGCGCGGCGACCGAAGCCGAAATGAAGGAAAAGAAGGCGCGTGTCGAAGACGCGCTGCACGCCACGCGTGCCGCCGTTGAAGAAGGCATCGTCCCGGGCGGCGGTGTGGCGCTCGTGCGTGCCCAGCACGTGCTCAAGGACGTGAAGACGGCAGAGCGCGATGAACAGATCGGCGTCGACATCATCCGTCGCGCGATCGAAGAGCCGCTCCGCATGATCGTCCAGAACGCGGGTGGTGAAGGCTCGATCGTCATCGAGAAGATCCGCACCGCCAAGGAAACGTCGTTCGGTTACAACGCCCTCACGGATACGTACGAAGATCTCGTGCAGGCCGGTGTCATCGACCCGACGAAGGTGACCCGTACCGCGCTCCAGAACTCGGCCTCGATCGCCGGTCTGCTCCTGACGACCGAAGCGCTCATCGTCGAGAAGAAGGAAGACAAGCCGGCCGCGCCGGCTGGCGGCCCGGGCATGGGCGGCATGTACTAAGCCAACTGGCTTGGTAAACGGAACGGGCGCCCTGCGAAGGGCGCCCGTTTTGTTTGCTGTCTGCTGCGTGTTCAGCGTGCGCTTACGGATACGCTACGAGTCGGTACTGCACCACCGCAGCAACGTCACCGGCCGGGGGAACCTGTCCGTTGCCACCACTGTTGCGGCGCGCGTTAAACATCACGCTCACCGCGCTGCCAGCCGTCGATGTTGTGCTCCGCGCAATCGGCACCCATGTGGTCGTGTTGAGCCACGTCTGCGTTCCGTTGTTCACCGCCTGCGCACTTGCGGGTACCGTGGTCTGCACGTGCGCGACGGTGAAGTTGCTCGGTGTACTCGCGAGCTTCACTTCGAGCTGCCACCCGCGATTGCCGCGCGCAGTGACCGAGCCGACATAGCACGCGCCGGGGGAGCAGAGGTTGCCGGATTGGGAGTTTTGCGTGAGCGTCGGCGTCGGTGGGGAAACGAGAAACACGCCACCGACCGTTGTGCTGAGCGTGTTCGACCCCTGAACGGGCCCGCGCTGGGCGCCGAGAACGTCCGCGCTGATCACGAGCATCGCCCACGGCATAATCAATCGTGCCAAAACCGAGACGGACCACAGACGCATGCTCATTTCGCCGCCAGCGTCAGCGTGATCGTCGTGCTGTAGCTTCCCGGTTTGTCGCGCTCAAACGCCCAGCGCGACTGGAACGATAGCTGAAACGATGGTGCAGTTCCCGCGGTTCCAGTCGCCAAGGAGGCTCCGGTTGTACTCAAACTCGTTGCCGCACCTCCCGACTTGATCCACTGCACATCACTGGTGGGCTTGCTCACTCCCGCTGGAGCCGTGGCAAATGTGGCTTGCGCTGCCGCGATCGTAACTTCGTACGCACGGTTGGCGACGATCGTAACATCCGGCCCAGTCGCAGCTAAAGGTGTGGCGGTCGACAGATAGCTCGACTGCGCGCCGTAGTTGACCAATTTCGGCGTGCCTAGGCTGGAAGTGCTCGTGGACAGTGTCATGAGCAAGACGTCGCGAACGTTCATACACAGCACAATCGTGTTGCCGCTGCTCTGGTTCGACGAGCACTGCGCGCTCGCGACGCGCGGAGCGGCTGCGAAAAGCGTACTTCCGACCAGGAGAGCGCGAAGCCACGCACAGAATGGTCGCAGGCTCATGATTGCTTCTCCTTCTGCTGCGAGCGGGGCGTCGACGGTGACCGCGGCTGCGCCGGGCGCTGCGGTTCGCGCGCCGGTTCTCCCACGACCTTCGTCTGATTGGCGTTCGTTGCCTTCGACGAACTCTGGAAGCGCAGCGGTCTCGCCTCGACTTCAAGCACCATACGTTCGTTCGAGTTCAAGCCTGCGGCAAAGGTGACTGCGTTACCGTGCACCCGGAGCGGTTCGATATTGGCGCCGAAGTCGGCACCTAGCTCATACTGTCCAGGCGGCAATGCGTCGAATCGAACCAGTCCGTTATTCAGCGGGCGAGCAATCCAAGTGCGACCGGCGCTATCGCGCGCCGTCACGATGATCTTCGCGAGTTCGCCTTGCGAGATGCGTGCGCTGTCTGCACTCGTCGCTCGCACGTGCACATCTGTGCTGGCCAGTGGGATCAGCGACACGTCACCACGAACAGCGTCGGCCAATCCGTCCGTCACCCACCCCATGGGGAGCGAACGTGCGTCAACGGACACGGCGTCGGCGGACTGCCCCTGGAAGCGATAGCGACCGGCCGCGTCTGTGACGACGGACTCCGCGCCACGGCGGAGGATCACTCCTACGACTCCCGTTTCCTTGCGATCGCGCTGCCCGTTGCCGTTGTCATCGTGGAACACGATGCCCTGGGTACTGGTCCCGCGTCCGATCTGCGGAAGCGTGATCGATCGCTCGAGGCGTGCGACGGTCAACCAGCGCCGACTGCGCGCCGCGTCATCGGTGCCGACGAAATACAGCGGATTCCGCTCCGCGTCGAATCGCAGCGTCACCCTCCCGGGAAGCGATGCTGCTAGTGAGCCTCGGGTAACGTCGATCCACGCACCGGGTGTCACGAACGACGACTGCCGCGAATTGGATGCGCCTGCCGTTACCTGGACCGCGCCAAGCTTGAGCAGCGGAACCTGCTCGATCTCGGCGCGATATTCTGCAACGCGTCCGACATAGCCTTGCCCAGCGCCGTTGTCGGCGATGCTGCCACTGATGCCGAAGGTGCCCATAGGCGTATTGAGCTGCGCGATCGCCGACACGCGACCAATTGCTGCGCGATCCGTCACGGCTATCGTGCTGAGGCCAGTGGTCCGCGCGCGCGCGCCGTACGACCCATCGAGCGTGAAGCCTGCGCCGCCTCGCTGAAAGCGAAGCGCACTCGTGATAGCTTGCTCGTCGCTGCCAAACGAACCGGCGTTCGTCGCCGCCTCGTATCCGAACCCGCGACCGCCAAGCTGCAGCGACACGCCATTCAAGGGCGAGAGCTGCGCCGATGTCTGCCATCCGCGGCTTGAGAGCGAGCGCGTCTGTCGGCCATCATCGGCTGTCGACCATCCGCTGCCGCTCACGGCGAGCCATCGTGTCAGAGTACGGGAGAAGGCGCCGCCGAAGTCGTTCGTACCGCGAGCGAACGCGTCGGAGCCACCGGCCGCGTGCGCGCCGCGGAGTTCGATCGTGCCGCTGCTGCCGCGCATCGAGAACGCCGTGCTCGCGCCAAGTCCTTGGCCGCCGTTGAATCGGCGATAGCCGAGCTCACTCGACAGCGTTCTCTCGACACCCGAACCGAACTGCGCGCCCATCGACATGGCGTCGAGATGACGACCAGTGCCAGTCGGGCCAACGGACTCACTGAGCGAGGCGGCGGTCGAAACCAGGGTCACGGCGCCGAATCGGCGCGAAAGCTGCCCCATTGTCGAGGTGCTGCCAAACCCGTTGCTGAAGCGAGTAGGGCGCAATGCGACTGCCTGGGCGCTCCACGACCGCTGCTTGAGCATCAGGCTCAGGCCCTCGCCTCCGACGTTCTGCCCCGTAAGGTCGGTAAGGCTCTGACCACTCGGTCCGAACGATGCGCGCCACGAGTTCGAGTAAAGCGCAACCATTGGTGTGGTCGCCACGAATCCGGCGCGACTCATCGCTCGACCGTCGGCAGTCGTAGGACCGGGTGCCGACACCGCGGTCGCAGAAATCCGCACGTCGCGTGTGAGCGATCCGTCGAGATTGTACTGCGCGCCCGCAATCGTTCCATCCCACGGTCCTCGCGTGGCAACGCCGCTCACCTTCAGTGTCGCGCCGTCGATCGATCTTCCGGTCTGCGTGCCGAAGACCTCTGCGTGCAGTTCGGTGCTCGCCAGCACTGTGCCCTGCAGCGATAGCGCGTGCAACCGAATCGGCAGTGTGCCAACAGCGGTCTCTCGCGGCACGACCAAGATGAACGAGCGCGCGACGGACGCACCGATGGAAAGCGATGTTCGGGCGTCGCCGCCTTCCATGCGCCAGCCGGCCGGCAAGTCGGCGCGAACGCCAATTGTGTCGGTGCGATTCCCGAGGTTCAGCAGTTGCACCGTCACCGTAACACGCGAGCCCGGGCGCACGCCGCGCAACGACTCATTGACTGAAATCTCGATCCGTTGCTGGGCCGCGATGTCAAGCGCAATCGGTACTTCGATATTGCGCGAGCCTGCCGTGAAAAAGACGCTGGCGATCGTGACTTGACCAGCGCGCGCGCGGCTTGGCACACCAACGGTCAGTAGCACACGACGCGATGCCGGCGGATCGATTGCGCCATCCGCGCGGCTCAACATCGGTGCGGCGCCGGTTGTGAAAACTTCGTAGCGAACCGATCGCGCACTCGCGAATTCGCTCGGCACATCCACTGGAATCACCTGAAAGCCACGCGCCGTGCTGGGCACGACAAGCGTGGGCGCAATGCGTTCTGGCGACGGGCGCGTGCGATCGTCCTTCGGACGCTTGGCATCGAGCGGAGCGACATTCGAGATCGCGGCGCGAGCGCCAGCATAGAGGCCAGGCTGCGCCCACGTCACAACACTTTGCGTGAGCAGCATCAACAGCACCCGAGATGCTGATCGAATGGCGGTCGAAGCGGCCGGGACGCCGTGACTCATGGTACCCCGACAGCGCTCACGCTGATGCTTCGCGTGAACGTGGAGGCCGCCGCGGTAGCGGCGCTCTGATAGGCGGAAAGGCTGATCCCAGTTACTCGAAACGTCATGATCACCGAGCACTTGTTCGCATTCTGGCCGTTTCCACCGCCCTTCGCGACCCGCATCACGTCCACCGTGGAGCTGGCGCTCAACGTGAATGTCTGCGCGCCGCCGCTGCAGTGATTTCCGCCGCTTGGCGTTTGCGCGATCACTTGTATCGACGTGAGGCTGCCCGTCGAGAGCTGGAGGCGAAGTACACACGCGTTGATGCTGCTATTGCCCACATTGTTTCCGCAGCTAACCTCGCCAGTCCAGCTTCCCGAGTTTCCCGTGAAGGTGTTGAGGTAGTCCGCACGCTTCGGCGCAGGAATCGTATCCGGGCGGCCGGCGGCCCCGGTCACAGTCAGGTCTTGAGCGCGCAGCACCATCGGCAGCGATGAAACCATCGTTACCGCAAGCGCGCCGATCATTCGCGCGAACAGTGAGGTAAAGCGCGGCGGCAGCATCGGGTTACGGCTGTCGACTGGCGGTGGAGCGCACTGAGTGCTCCAGCTGCATTGCGGCAATCTCGCTTCCACCAAAGTCGACCATCGCCAATCCCACATAGTCGCCGTCCGTCAGCTTCGGGAGCGCGACGCGCACTCGCTGGTGGGCGCCTGGCAGGATGTAGTACTCCGGCATCTCAATCTCCGCGGCGACACTGTTGTCGGCGCGTCGGAATTCGAGCTTGCCTTTAGCGATGTAGTGTGCCGTTCCGGTGTTCTTGAACCAGACCTCTACGGAGTCTGTCGCACCGCTTCGGACCACACGCATATCAGTGATCTCACCGTCGCGTGAAACCTTCGATGGCAGCGCATACAACTTGACTGCGGTTCGAATCACGAAACCCACACCGCGCTTTTCGCTCGGCGGCTGCATCGTCTCCACCATGACCGCATTCCAGCATTCTTCGGGTAACGAACTCACACTGTCGGCCAGGCTGACACGAATCACTTGCGACGCACCGGCCGCCAGGCTGACGGCAAGGGGAAAGACGTTCAAACGAGCGCCGCAACTGCCGCGGACCGTACCGACCGGGAACCAGCGGTTCGAACCCTCCGGCGAGCGATCCCAATCTTCGAGTCGCACGATGCCTTGCACGCTCGAAGTGCTCGCGTTGTTCACTGTGATCAACGCCACGCGTTCGTTGCCTGCGCCGACGCGCAGAAACACTTCGGATCGATCAACCGAAAGTTGCGCCGACGCCGGGATGGCGAAGGCAAGCGATCCGATCGCCGCAGCGGAGAGAAGTCGAAGCATTGTCAACAGAAGAGAGTGAGAAGCGGGCGACGCGACGGACAGGAGCATCGGTCGCGCGCGCCGCATCCGGCTTACTTGGCCGCGAGCGTCAGCGTGACGGTCATCGAGTAGTCGCCCGGCACGTCGCGCTCGTAGTTCCAGCGCGAACGGAACGAGAGGCCCGTGTTCGTATCGGCCGTACCGGTCGAGCCGGCGAACACGCTCGCGGCCGACGTTGACAGCGCCACAAAGGTCGGTGAGGCGCCCTTACCCCACTGAACGTCCGATGTCGGCTTGTTGACACTTCCCGCGAAACCGGCGTACGGCGTCGTCGTGAAGGTGGCAGCTGCCGCGGCGATCGAAATTTCGTACGGGCGGTTCGCCACGACTTTCACGTTCGGGCCGGTCGCCGCGGAGAGCGGCGTCGCCGTAGTGAGGTAATCGGCGGCAGCGCCGTAGTTCGTCGACAGCGGAGTGCCGAGTCCCGTCGTGGTCGTCGACACGGTCAACCGGAGGATGTCGTTCACGGTCGACGTCAGGGTGTGACTCTGCGAGCAGGCCGTCGCGTTCACAGCGAGCTGTCCGACACCGTCCGGTCCGCACGTCGTCTGCGCCTGCGCCACCGTCGACACCGCGGACAGCGCCGCCGCGGCCAATACCATCGAGAGCTTCTTCATGCTGCGTCTTCTCCAGAGAGGGGCTCGCCGATCTCCCATTCCACGTCTCAACCACTGTGGACAGGACTCGGCAATGTTGAGGCCGCTTGGGCCGGCCAACCCCATCAAGCGCAATCGATATGCCCGAGGCCGCTCAAGTTGTGAGCCTTTCTGGCATTACCTGCCGTTAATGATCACGTAAGGGACTTGTAAACTTGGACTTACGGAAAATCACGGGATGAGGCGTTCATCACGTAAAAAGAACACTTCATGAAGATGGATTAATCACATTTCTGTTGCAACTGTGCACTATGTGGCAGGTCCGCAGCGCATGAGATGCCACCTGTAGCGATTCGATCTCCGCGTCGTCGTCCTTGCGATGCCCATCGATTCACGAACACTCCTCAGGATTGACCGTGCTACGCTGCTCCTGGCACTCGTCGGGGCAGCGGCCTGTGGCGGCGTGAACGACCCCGGTAAACCAGGTGCACCAGTCACGGGCAGCTGGCGCTACGTCGCCCGCCAATCAGTCCCCGCCGACGCCGACCTTACTGGCACCATCGCGTTCACACTGCAGAATGCGGCGACCGTCAGCGGTGCGCTCGACGCGATCGAAACCGACGCCCGCGGACAGCAGCGTCGTCTGGCTGGAGCATTCAGCGGACGCACCCTCGACTCGACAACCGTCGACATCGACGTCGCACTTACCACCGGCGTGCGTCGCCACGTAGGAGTCGTGAAAGGCGACTCGCTCACCGGATCGTGGATCGAAACGCCACTGAGCGGCGGTGCGCCGAACGCGTCTGGCACCTTCCGCGCCGCCCGCCAGCGCTAGCCGCAGCAACCACCAGAGCCGCTAGAAAAGCCCCAGCTGCACCGCCGGCCGCACCACATCCCGCCCCGGCCCAATCGCCGCGCCCGGCTCCCGCTGCGGCGCCGCAAACACATGATCGCTGTACCACCCGGCGTGGCGTAGCGCCGCGCGCGCGTTCGCGACGGCCACCGCGGGCGTGTTGTTCGTCTCGCTCAAATGCGCGAGGATCACACCGCGCAATCCGTGCTTCGCGACCTCAGAGAGCACCACCGCAGCTTGCACATTCGAGAGATGTCCCGACCCGCCACGAATGCGCTGCTTGAGCGACAACGGATACGGTCCGTTCGACAACATGGTCGGGCAATGATTGGACTCGAGTACCAACACATCGCAGTGAGACAGGAACGCTGGTAGCCCATCCGGAATGCCGCCGCAGTCGAGCACGACGCCCACGCGTGCGCCGCTCGCCTCATCGGTCAGCATGTACGCACGGCAATCGGCAGCGTCGTGCGGCACGCTGAGATGATCGACGAGAAAGCCGCCCACAGCATGCGGTCCATTCGCGATTGCCACCGTCGTGCGCGTCTCATCCAACGCATCACCAACCGCCGCCAGCGTCGCCGCACTCGAATGCACCGGCCATTTCCACTTGCCGGTGGCCGCGGTGAGACCGCATGCATGATCGACATGCTCGTGCGTCAACAGCACGGCGTGAATCTCCTCCGGCTGTCGACCGGCAACAGCCAATCGTTTGTGCAACGAGCGTGCAGCGAATCCGCAGTCGACCAGCACGGTTCCACGCGATCCGTTCACCAGAATCGCGTTGCCGCGGCTCCCGCTGCCGAGCACTGTCACGCTGACCATCGGTGCACCAACCTTAGACAGCTAACGGGGCCAGCGTGGATCGGCACACGCGAGCGCATGCACGTCACTCCACCACGCGCTCGATGCGTCGGTCATCGCCACACCTCGTCGCGCCATCATGCGCGAAGCGCTCTCCACGAACTTCGCAACTTCATACGTCTCATACGGCGCGCCGCCGCCCCACGAGAACGGCGCCACGGCTTTCGGTGGCATGCGATCGTACACGTTGGCGCCAGCACCCAGCACACACCCGGTGGTCAGTCGGGTGCCGATACCGGTCTTCACATGATCGCCAAAGAGTGTGCCGAGGAACTGCTGGCGCGTGTCGCGCACCCCTTCTGGTGTCCACAGCGCCAC
The DNA here is from genome assembly GCA_966112585.1 of uncultured Gemmatimonadaceae bacterium. Taxonomy (GTDB): domain Bacteria; phylum Gemmatimonadota; class Gemmatimonadetes; order Gemmatimonadales; family Gemmatimonadaceae; genus Gemmatimonas. The sequence continues at coordinate 34,629 of CBHWDN010000033.1, read as the reverse complement.
GCTGCCGTACGTGTTCTTGAGATTGCTCGTGATCGTGCCCGCGCCAAGGTTCACCCAGCGCCCGAGCACCGAGTGACCGACAAAGCCGTCGTGCCCCTTGTTCGAATGGCCGAGCAGGATCGTCGAACTGAGCTCGCCATGCACGCGGCACGTATCACCAATGCTCGATGCGGCAATGCGATCGGTCGTCACGGTGGAATCGACACCCACATAGAGCGGACCAATCACGCGCGTGAACGCCTGCAACTGTGATCGCTTGCGTAACAGTACCGGACCTGACGCCGTATCGAAGAATGTCATCGGTTCGACGATCGCACCGTCTTCGACCCACACCCCGTGATCACCGGTGATCACCACGCCGTTGGTCGCATCGAGTCGACGCGCGCCGAGTGAACTCACCAACGCCGGAATGTCACGCAGCAAGAGCGGTGTCAGATGCGCGACCAGATCCCACACCGCGTCGAGCCACACCCCCTCGACGCTCATCATCATCCCCGACGCCGGCACCACCTCTTCAAGCGCGAACGCTTCACTCGCGAGCTGACTGGCCGCAACGGGTTCCGCGAGCCGCGCGGCCGCAACGCGTCCGCCAATCAGAATCGCCGACGCGGTCGTCAGTCGTACATCGAGCATCGGCAGCGCGCGCGCATTGACCAACCAAGTGCCCGCGGCGAGTTCTCCTTCGCTCGCTGGCGGAGAATCAGCCTCGGCAAAGCCGTGCAGATGGGGCGCGCTGACAAAACCGGTGGTGGGCATTCCGAATACGTGCGCCCATCGCTCGCGAATCAACAACGCGCCGGCCCGCAACTCACTCGTTGGGCGAGTCGTCGCAAACGGCTCGAAGCGACGCGCGACTGCGTCGTCATACAGAATGACGGGGTGCATCAGCGCACGGCCCGGGACATGGGGGATGTCATCATCCCCCTAATATCACCGATCGCGAACGTTCGCGGGGAGCGCGTCCAGCAGAGTCTTGAGGTCGGCGGCCTTTTCGCGCGTCGTCACCAAGGTCAGCCCGTCCCGGGCCACCACCACCAGGTCGTTGACACCGTACAGGACCACCTGTGTGCCGTCCGCGTGCACCACGTTGCCATGCGCCTGCAGTGCGAACGACGGGCCGAGCATGGCGTTGGACGCACTGTCATGCGTACGCACCCGGTGAAGCGCCGCCCACGTTCCGACATCGTCCCAACCGAAAGCACCGGCCAATACCAGCACACGTTCGCTGCGCTCGAGTACACCCACGTCGATCGCAATCGACTTGACCGTCGCGAAGAACGAATCGAGATCGTCTCCGGCCGCCGCAAGCGCGGGCTGCACTTCGGGTGTCAACGCCTGAATCTCGTCCAGCAAATCACCCACACGCCACGCAAAGATGCCGGAATTCCACAGAAATCCGTCGGCCACCATCTGCGTCGCTTTCTCGACACTCGGCTTTTCAACGAAACGCGCCACACGACGCACGTCGTCCCCCACGTCGTCGCCGGGATGAATGTATCCGAACCCCGGATCAGGACGGCTCGGGACAATCCCCACGGTGACCAGCGCCTGTCGATCGCTCGCCACCTGCGCGGCGCGATCGAGCGTCGCGCGAAATGCTGGTACATCACCGATCGACCAATCGGCATGCGTGCACACCATTACGGCGTCACGTCCATCGCGCTCCGCGATCGTGCGCGCGGCCCACGCCAACGCGGCACAGGTGCCGGCCGGCCGCGGCTCGGCGATCACGTTCTCCGGTGGGAGTGTCGGCTCCATCGCGAGAATGCGATCACGCAGCGATGCGTTCGTCAGAATGAGTGTGCGTGTCGGCGGCGCAGACGAACGCAAGCGGTCCAGCGTATCGCTCAGCATCGGCTGATCGCTCACCAGCGGTAGCAGCTGCTTAGGCTGTTCGGGCGTCGAAATCGGCCAGAATCGCGAGCCGACACCACCGGCGAGCACCACGTTCCAACGAATCATTGGCAGGTCAGGAAATGGCGTTGCCACCACGTGCCGCGGCGGCGATATGATCGTGCACCCGCGCCAGCAACCGGCGCGGACTGAACGGCTTTGTCATGACTTCAGACGCGCCAATGGCCTCGACGTCCCGAAGCTGTGTCTCCTGACCGGCGGCGGTGAGCACAATGCAGGGCAGCGTGCGCCAACGATCGTCGGCGCGGAGCGTCCGCAGAATGTCGGCGCCTGACATGCCCGGGAGCATCAGGTCGAGCACGACCAGCGCGATCGACGATTCCTCCTCGAGGAACCGAAACGCCTGAACGCTGTCCTCGGCCAGCAGCACGCGAAAGCCATCTTGCTCGAGGCGCGTGCGAATGATCATCCCGATGTGCGGCTCGTCGTCCACCACGAGAATCCGTCGGCCCGCGGCCGGCGCACCGCCGCTCACGAGCGCCGACGCTCCGAACAAGGTTTCGATCCGAGTTTCAAACGAGCGCCGCGATCTGTGAGCGGTGACGACGCAGCTCGTACAGCAACGCTGCCAGATTCGCTTGCGGCTGCATCAACACGAGCAGATAGGCATCGCTCGACAGCGCGCTCACCACGATGGGGCCGCGCTCGTGTTCGAGCACCATCAGTCCAAAGGTGCCGCGATCGGCGGCCCGACCCAAATCCACCGCCGAATGCACGAGCGGCGGCACCAACGCAGCCAACCCTTCCGGGTCGAAGGAGGCGCTGGTCGCGCCGTCGATCAGCAGGCCGTCGCGGCCAAGCACGATAGCCGCATCGACCCCTTCTCGACGACGGAGAACGCTTACAAGATCGCGAATGGTGGGCATGGCGGAACGCTGCCGCGGCCACGGGGTGAAGTCAAGCGAGGAAGGACCTCCGAACCGCTTGCCCGGACACGAGTTGAGCGGTAACCTCCGGTGCTGGATCACGCTGCACCATTTCCGGTTTTGCCATGGGGATACCCCTGCCAGTCCGCCTGTCCGGCGCGCCCCGCCTTGCGCGGCGCGCCCTGTCGTTTTCGGCCCTCGCGACGCTGCTCGGCGGCGCGGTTGCATGCGACAGCACGAATCCGTATCGCTCGATCGCGAGCTCTGAGAACATCGAACGGCAGACGCCGGTGTTCGCCATCACCGGCGCGCCCATCGGTTATCCGACCGCGTATCAGTTCACCACGGAGTCGCTGGTTCGCCCGCAGGTGTTGGCGAGCGGCTCGGTGAACTTCGATGTGGCGTTCGATATCACCGCCGACAACAAGGTCATCCTGTACCCGGTGAAGCAGCTCGTGCCGCAACCGCCGGGTGGATCACCGTCGGTCGGGCTGCTCAAGATTTCCTCGACGTTCGACGCGATCGTGCGCGCACCGGACAAGGGATACACGACCGACTCCACGCTGATCGTGAGCCCCAAAGAAGTCGTGCTCGTACGGCTCGCCGGCTCCGGATGCATCTATGGCGATCCGTACTACGCCAAGATGCAGATCGATACGATTCTGCCGAGCGAGCGCCGCATGATCCTGCGCACGTTGGTGAACCTCAATTGTGGCTACCGGGACCTGACGGCCGGCGTGCCCAAGAACTGATTTCGCGACTCCTGACCCGCGTCTATGCACGACATACGCCTGCTGCGTGACCAGCTCGAACACCTTCGCGACGGCATGCGCCGTCGTGGCAAGCTCGCTGAACTGCAACCGTTGCTCGATCGGGCGGAGTCGCTCGAAGCCGGTCGCCGTTCTGCGATCACGGAGCTCGAGGCTCAGCAGGCGCGTCGCAACAAGCTGACGCAGGAAGTCGCGCAAAAACGGAAGGCTGGAGAAGACGCGACCGCATTGCAGGCTGAAGCGCGCGCGGTTGGCGACAGCATCGGTGAGCTCGAAACACGCCGCGGTGAAGCGGAAGCGGCCGTGCAGTCGATGCTGTACGAACTGCCGAACATCACGCTCCCCGAAGTGCCCGAAGGCGACGAAACGCACAACAAGATCGTGTCGTCGTGGGGCACGCCGCGCGAAGACGGTAGCGGTGTTGTACCGCACTGGGACAAGGGGGCCGAACTCGGCATCCTCGACCTCGCACGCGGTGCGAAGATCAGCGGGTCGGGGTTCATCGTCTATCGCAGTGCGGGCGCGAAGCTCATTCGTGCGCTCATGAACATGATGCTCGACCTGCACACCGAGCAGCATGGCTACGAAGAGTGCTGGGTGCCGCTGGTCGTGAACCGTCAGACAATGACGGGCACTGGGCAGTTGCCCAAGTTCGAAGACGATATGTACGGCATTCCGTCGGACGAACTCTTTCTTATCCCGACAGCCGAAGTGCCGGTCACGAATCTCTATCGGGATGAGATTCTCGAACTCTCGGATCTGCCGAAGGGGCTGTGCGCATATAGCGCCTGCTTCCGTCGTGAGGCGGGATCGGCCGGCAAGGACACACGAGGACTTCTGCGCGTTCACCAGTTCGACAAGGTTGAGCTGGTTCGCTACGCGACACCGGAGAACTCGAGGCAGGAGCTCGAGCTCCTCACCGGACACGCCGAAAGAGTGTTGCAGCTCCTCGAGTTGCCGTATCGCCGCTTGTTGCTCGCGGCCGGTGACACCGGCTTCTCGAGCGCCATGACGTACGATCTCGAGGTATTCGCTCCCGCAGTCGGCAAGTGGCTCGAAGTGTCGAGCTGCAGCGTGTTCTCGGACTTCCAGGCGCGACGCGCGAATATCCGCTATCGCCCCGCGCCCGGTGAGAAGCCGCGTTTTGTGCATACGCTGAACGGTTCGGCGCTCGCATTTTCACGCATCATCGCCTGCCTCATTGAGCAGCATCAGCAGGCCGACGGCTCCGTGAAGATCCCGGAGGCGCTGCAGCCGTATTTCGGACGCGCCGTCCTGCGCTGATCTCACGTACATCACGACCGCGCACCATGCGACGTCGCCGTTGGCCGGTGTTCGCTATGGTGCTCGGCGTGTTGGGACTGCTGACCTGGTACGTCGCGTATACGCAGCATGTCGTGCGCGAGCTGCGCCGCGCCGCGGCGGTGCAGGGTCGGATGTACTCGCGGTTGTTCGACGCGCTGCAGGATCCGAACACCAGCACCGATCCTGAAATCGTCCTGCTCGAACTCGCCGCACAGGTTCGCGAGTCCGGGCTTCCGATGATCTTTGTCGATACGACGGGGCGTGTCTCGCTCACGGTGAACGTGCCGGAAGCGATTCAGTCCGACACCGCGCGCCTGCGGGCGCTGATTCGCGAGATGGACAAGGCGAACCCGCCGATCATCAAGCCCATCACGGGATCGGTGCATCTCGGCGACAGCGCCATCGTTTCGCAACTGCGCTACATCCCCCTGCTGCAGGCCGCTGGCATTCTCTTCCTACTCGGTTTCGGCATCTACGCTCTGGTCGAGCGAGGTCGCGCCGAACGGGAAAAGGTATGGGCGGGTATGGCGCGCGAAGCGGCCCATCAGCTTGGAACGCCGCTATCGGCGATCGCTGGTTGGATCGAGCTGTTGGGCGAGACGTCGCTCGGCGGAACCGCGCAACGCGCCGTCGAAGCGATGTCCCAGGATGTCACACGACTCGAGCGCGTGTCACATCGCTTCGAACGCATCGGTCGGCCTCCGCGCGACGAATCGGTCGATACGGCCGCACTGGTCGATCGCCTCGCAGCATACTTCGCCGCACGTGCACCGACGCTGGCGCGAACGGTCAGGGTGACCTCGGAGCACCCAGACGGTCCGCTTGTCACTCGCGGAGATCAAGTACTGCTCGAGTGGGTGCTCGAAGTCCTGATCAAGAATGCGATCGATGCGCTTGGCGGAAAGAGTGGCGCGGTCGTCGTGAGCGCGAATCCGTTGCCCGAGGGCGGCGTTCGCATTCGCGTGGCCGACAACGGGCCCGGCGTGCCGCGTGCACTGCGAAAGCGCATTTTTGACGCCGGATTTACAACCAAGGATCGCGGCTGGGGTATCGGTCTTTCGCTTGCGCGGCGCATTGTGGAAGAGAATCACGACGGCAAACTCGTGCTCGCCGACACCGACCAGGGAGCCGCCTTCGACGTTATCTTGCGCGGATGACTTCGATGGGTTGGGCTGGTTCGTTGTTCGACGCTGCGCCGCAGAAGCCAGCGCTCGATGTGAGTTCGTTGACGCGGGGGCTCAACCCCGGTCAGCATGAAGCCGTGATGCATGATGACGGGCCGGCGCTGGTGCTTGCCGGCGCGGGATCAGGCAAGACGCGCGTCCTGACCACACGTATCGCACGCCTTATCGGCGACCGCGGTGTCTCTCCACACGAAATCCTTGCGGTGACCTTCACCAACAAGGCGGCCGGGGAGATGAAGGAACGCATCGCCAAGTTCCTGGGTCACGAACCCAAGGGGATGTGGTGTGGCACCTTCCACTCGCTGGGTGCGCGCCTCCTGCGCGGCGCCGCTCCGATCGTAGGTCGAGAACAAAACTTCACGATCTACGACGAAGACGATACGCTCGGCGCCGTGAAGCGCGTGATGGAGCGTCGCCGGCTGTCCACGACGCAATTCGCGCCGAAGGCGGTGTGGAGCGCGATCTCGAGTGCCAAGAACGCGCTGGTGAGTCCGTCCGAGTACGCACGGACCGCGCGCGATACATTCGCCACCGCAGTCGCCGGTGTGTACACCGATCTCGAACAGGCGCTGCAGCAGGCGAACGCGGTCACCTTTGACGACCTCCTGGTATTGCCGGTGCGCGCGCTCGAGAGCGACGAGCATCTGCGTGGCCACTATCAGCGTCGCTTCCGTTACATCCTGGTGGACGAGTATCAGGACACGAACGCCGCACAGTATCGATGGGTGAACCTGATGGGCGGCCTGTACCGCAACGTCATGGTGGTCGGCGATGACGACCAGTCCATCTATGGCTGGCGCGGCGCTGACATTCGCAACATTCTCGACTTCGAGCGCGATTTCCCGGGCGCACGCATCGTGCGCCTCGAGGAGAACTATCGCTCGACGCCGAACGTACTGGCCCTGGCGAATGCGGTCATTGCCGAGAACACGGAACGACGCGGCAAGACGCTGCGCGCCACGCGTCCCGAAGGCGAACCGGTCACGATCGTTGAAGCGTTGGACGAGCGCGACGAGGCCGACTTCATCGCCGACACCATTCAGGCGCGACTCGGCAAGTCGGATTTGTCGCGTCGGGATTGCGCGGTGCTCTATCGCACGAATGCGCAGTCGCGCGCGATTGAAGACGCCTTTCGCCGGCGCAACATGCCGTATCGATTGATCGGCGCGGTGCGCTTCTACGATCGCCGGGAAATTCGCGATCTGATGGCGTATCTCAAGCTGGTCGCCAATCCGTCGGACAACGAAGCGTTTCGTCGTGCGGTGAATGTGCCCAAGCGCGGTTTGGGTGACGCGACCATTGCACTGCTCGCCGAGCGCGCGCAGCTCGAAGGTCAGCCGATGCTCACGATCGCGTCACGCGCCGATGTGTTGGCCGAGATGCGTCCGGCTGCGCGCACGGCACTCGGTGACTTTGTAGCCCTCGTGCAGCGACTGCGTGCGGCCGCCGCCGACGCCGCAGTCGACGAGCTGCTTCGCGACTTGGTGGAGGCAACTCGCTACGCCGATCATTTGCGCGCCGAAGGTCCCGAAGGCATCGAACGTCTCGAAAATGTACGCGAAATGATCGCCGGCGCCGCTGAAGTCGTGGCCGATGAAGGCGGCGAAGTCGGGCTGACGCCGCTCGATCACTTCCTGCAGTCGTCCACGCTGGTTGCTGGTGTGGACAAGATGGATCCGAACGCTGACGCGGTCGTTTGCATGACCATGCACAACGCCAAGGGGCTCGAGTTCCCGCTGGTGTTCGTGTCAGGTCTCGAAGACGGTCTCTTTCCGCTCATGCGTGCCTCGGAAGATCCAAGTCAGCTCGAGGAAGAGCGCCGGCTATTCTACGTTGGCATCACTCGCGCCGAGGAGAAGCTCTACATCACGAGCGCGGAGCAGCGCCGGCGTAACGGTGAACTCATGATTTCGCTGCCGTCTCGCTTCCTCAAGGGCATTCGCCCTTCGCTCGCTGAGCGTGGTAAGACGATTCGCGCAAAGTCGGAAGGGCGGGGAGCGTTTGGCGGCGCGAGCGGCTATGGCAGCCGTCGCGACGACGACGGCAGCTGGGGCAAGAGCTCCTGGTCAGGTGGAGGAGGCTCACGAAGCAGCCCGCAGCGAAGCGTTGGCAACTACGGCTCGGCGAACTACGGTGCAGCCAGCCACAGCGCGAGCTTCAGCAAGCCGAATCGCCGCGAAGAGGTGCCGTCGGTCGAAGACGAGTCGCAGGATACGCCGTCGTACCGTCCCGGCGAGCGTGTACGTCATGCGAAGTTCGGAACGGGAACGATCGCGGAACTCACCGGGAGCGGTCGCGACCTCAAGGTACGAATCGACTTCGACGACGAAGACATTGGGCGCAAGACGTTGGTGTTGGCGCAGGCCAAGCTTGAACGAGGGTGGGAGTGATGTCGGTATCATCGGATGATGTACGCCACGTTGCCGCGCTGGCGCGTGTGGGCCTCGACGAATCACAGTTGCCGTCGCTCGTGCGCGAGCTCAACGGCATTCTGGAACACATGGACGTGCTACAGCGCGTGAATATCAGCGAGGTCCCGCTCACGCCGCCGAACGACGCGGCGCCGCTGCGAGACGACGCCGATGCGCCCATGATGCTTTCGCGCGCGCGCGAAGACTTCGCTCCCGCTGCTCGAGACGGCTTCTTCCTCGTGCCGCGGCTCAGCACACACGGCGACCTTGGCGCATCGGAGGACGCATGAGCCTCGACCAGCTCGCGTCGCACTCCGTCGCTGACGCGTGGGCGCGCTACGATGCTGTGGATGCCGGCCCCTCTGGGCTCAACGCATTCCTGTCCGTTGATCGGACCGGAGAGCACGCGGCCGGTCGCACGGCGAACGGTGGCGCACTCGCCGGTGTTCCCGTGGCAATCAAGGACAATCTCGCGACGCACGGGCTGCCTACGACCTGTGCGTCACGTGTCCTCGAAGGATATATCAGTCCATTCGAGGCCACTGCGGTACGCAGACTGCGCGAAGCGGGCGCGGTTGTGATTGGCAAAACCAATCTCGACGAATTCGCCATGGGTTCGTCCACGGAGAACAGTGCCTTCGGTCCGACGAAGAACCCGATCGATGGCACTCGCGTCCCAGGTGGATCGAGTGGCGGTTCAGCTGTCGCGGTGGCCAGTGGCGTCGTCCGCGTCGCACTCGGTTCCGAGACCGGTGGCTCGGTTCGTCAGCCTGCCGCGTTCTGCGGCATCGTCGGTGTCAAGCCAACCTATGGACGAGTGAGCCGCTACGGACTCGTCGCGTATGCGTCGTCGCTCGACCACGTCGGCGTGTTCGGGGCAACCGTGGCCGAAGCTGCGATCGGACTCGAAGTCATCAGCGGTCACGATCCGCTCGATAGCACGAGCGCGGATCGTCCGGTGCCGTCGATGCAGCCCAATGTGAACGGTGATCGCCCACTCGCGGGCATGGTCATCGGCACGCCGCGTGAGTACTTCCCGGCGTCGCTCGATCCACGCATCGCCGCGCAGTGCAACCGCGCGCTCGATCACTATCGCGCCCTGGGCGCCGAGGTGCGTGAGGTCTCGCTGCCAAGTACTGATCTCGCCATCCCGGTCTACTACGTGCTCGCACCAGCCGAAGCGTCGAGCAACCTCGCGCGCTACGATGGCGTGCGCTACGGCGTGCGCGGCGCAGGTGGCGACCTTCGCTCGATGTACGAAACCACGCGCTCACGCGGATTCGGCAGCGAAGTGACGCGACGTATTCTGCTTGGCACGTACGTCTTGAGCGCTGGCTACTACGACGCCTACTATCGGCGAGCGCAGGCCGTGCGCGCGTTGATCACGCAGGAGTTCGAGCAGGTATTCAAGAGCGGTGTGGACGTGCTCTTCACGCCCACGGCGCCGTCCACGGCCTTTCGCATTGGCGAAGTGTCCGACCCGTACGAGATGTACTTGAGCGACATATTCACCGTCACCGCAAATCTTGCGGGCATTCCCGCCATGTCGCTGCCCATTGGACGACTGGACGGCTTGCCGGTTGGTGGTCAGCTCATGGCAGCGCACTTCGATGAGCCGGTGATGCTTCGCGCAGCCGCCGCACTCGAACGGTCGTTGGGTGCGGAGGCGCATTCATGAGCGCCACGACCTGGGAGCTGGTGATTGGACTCGAGGTCCACTGCCAGCTCAAGACGCGCAGCAAGATCTTTTGCGGATGCGCGACCTCATTCGGTGAGGCGCCAAACGTCAACACCTGTCCGGTGTGCCTCGGCCTTCCTGGTGCGCTGCCGGTCCTGAATGCACAGGCAGTGCTGCTCGCGACGCGCGCCTCGCTCGCACTCGACTGCACCGTGCATGAGTCGTCGGTCTTTGCACGCAAGAACTATTTCTATCCCGATCTGCCGAAGGGATATCAGATCTCGCAATTCGATCGACCGTTGGCGAGCAATGGATCGTTGGTCATTGGCAAGCACGCCGATGGCACACCCCACGCCATTCGCGTCCATCGCGTGCACATGGAAGAAGACGCAGGGAAGTCGATTCACGATCGCTTCGCCGAGTGGTCGGCGATCGACTTGAATCGTGCTGGCACGCCGTTGGTGGAGATCGTCTCGGAACCGGACATTCGATCCGCGGCCGAAGCCAGCGCGTACGCGCGCCGCATGAAGCAAATCCTCGAGTATGCCGACGTCTCCGACGCGAACATGGAGGAAGGTTCGCTTCGCGTCGACGTGAACATCTCGATTCGGCCCGCTGGCAGCGAAGCGCTCGGCACCAAAACCGAGATCAAGAATCTCAATTCCTTCTCGGCGATCGAGCGTGCCGTCGAAATCGAGTATGCACGCCAGGTGGCGACGTTGAATGCTGGTGGACGTATCGAACAGCAAACCATGCTGTACGACGACAAGAAGAATCAGGTTCGCCCAGCGCGCAGCAAAGAAGGCAGTCACGACTATCGGTACTTTCCGGAGCCCGACCTGCCGCCGCTTCGCGTGTCGAGCGCGTACATCGATGCCCAACGCAACGCACTCCCCGAGTTGCCGCCGGCGCGACGCCTCCGATTCGCCGAACAGTACGGACTGGCCGAGATCGAGATCGAGCAGTTGATCGCGTCACGCGCGCTCAGTGATCGATTCGAAGCGATCGCCAGGGCCAGCGGCGACGCTCGTCGTGCGGCGAACTGGCTGCTCGGAACCGTACTCGCAGCCGTCAACGCGGCCGGCACGTCAATCGATGCGCATCCGGTCAGCGTAGAGCGTCTCGGTGCCCTCATCCGGCTCGAGGCGTCGGGCGATGTCTCCAACACTGCCGCGCGTCAGCTGTTCGCGATGCTCGAAACCGAAGACGCCGATCCGCTCGAACTCGCGAAGCGCGCCGGCTTGCTTCAGGTCAAGGACGACTCGGCGCTTGTCCAGTGGATTGACGCCGTGCTGGCCGAAAATCCCGCCGAGGCTGCGCGATTCATCGGCGGCGAGAAGAAGCTGCAGGGGGTGCTGGTCGGCATGGTGATGAAGAAATCCGGCGGTGCTGCTGACCCCAAGAAGGTCAACCAACTGCTCGCTTCACGCGCCAGCTAACAGCGAATCAGACTCGCGCCGGGCGCGGCAGGAACAATGGTGTGTCGAGTGACGCCGCGTGCTTGAGCGGCGTCGCCGGCATCCCGAACATGCGGTCGGCCTCGAGTGCCGCTCGCACATCGCCGCCCTGCCGTCGTGCAGTGCGGCGAACTTTTTTTGCCTGACGCAGCGGGTCATCGCCGGATGGATCGAAGCGAAACGGTTCGCTTCCTTCCCACGCCTGCAACAGGTCCACGATGTAGTCGAACGAGCGCGCCAGATATCGCCCCACCTCGGCGTCGCTCAAATCCCAGCGGCTGTTCTCCGAAATGAGCTGGAAGATTCGCTGCCAGGACTCGGTGTCGGTCACGTACACCATGCCACGAAAAATGCGGCGATTGGTGGGCGTGCCGAACAACGTGGGACTCAGAATGCGATCGAGATGTTGATCGGCCGACGCGTGATCGAGCGAGAGCAGCTCACGCGCCTTTCGCGGCCACGGCTCTCCGATGTGCGTGTCAATGCGGCTTTCCCAGTAGCTGTGTCCCAGCGCGGCAGTACTTGAGGTGACGGCGAGCTGCCGCGGCACGTAGAAGTTGTGTGCGACTACATCCGCGGCGAGGTGCGAGAGGTAGCCGAGTGCGAACGACCTGAGTGCCGGAGCCCTTGCGTCGTCGTGGATCTCGAGACCGACACGCCACGAATGACAGTGGCGACCCACCTCGGCGTATTTCTTCGCGATGCTCGTGTCGGCGGCAATCGAGCCGTACAGAAAATCGGCCGGAAACGCGGCCAGCAGTTCCGCAATGGAGCCGGGTATCAGGCTGAGATTGCGAAGAATCGCTTCACCCAGGAACACGTGGGTTCCGGGCGTCCACGCCCAGGCACTCCGCGGAAACGCGACGATGCCAACGACGACGGCGAGCGCTGACAGCGCCCACGGCCAGCGGGAACGATCAGTCGCCGTCGACATCCGGTGCGGCCGGATCGTCGAGACGATCATCAAATCGATCGTCTCGCGGTCGGCGCTCCTGCCTACGACGACGACGAAGTTTCTTCGCACCCAACAGCCCCATGGCCATCGCCTGAGCGCCCACGCGAACACCGCGAATGGCGGAGGCTGTGCTCAGCACTGTGTCTTCGAGTTCGTCCTGTAGCACGTCGAGCACGGCGTTGACTTCATCCACGCGCTGCGCGGTGGTTTCGGCGGCATCGAGGAGCTGATCAGACACGGCGCCGACGCCGTTGGTCAGACGCTCGACATCGCGCTTGACGACCGCGACCATGCCGCGGGCGTCACTCACCATCGCCGTTGTGTGACTCAACATCGGCTTCACGTCGGCGGCCAGTTTGTCGGCAGTCTCGGTCAACTTTCGAATTCCGGCGCGCGCCGTAAAAAACAGGAGGGCCAGGGCGACCAACGCCACCACGGCAAGCAGGAGCACGATCAGTTGCAGAATGCCGTTTGTCCAATCAAGCAGACCACGCTGCTGGATCGTGCGGGCGATGATCGTGTCAGGTGCAGTGGCCGCCTGTGCAAGCAGCAATGCCAAGGGACGCTCGAGGACCATCTGGGGTGATCTAAGGGTTCTCAAGGCTCGTGTCCATGCCATCGGACGACTATGCTTCGGTGCCTGATTGCACCTTCACTCAGCCCGTAACGCATGTCCGCCGTTCAGTTCGTCGTCGAAGGAGGCCAACGCCTTCACGGTTCCATCCGTCCAGCAGGCAACAAGAATGCCGCGCTGCCGATCGTGGCGGCGGCGCTGCTCACGGATCAGCCAGTGCAGTTGCGCAACGTGCCTCGCATTCGCGATATCGAGACATTGGTAGAGCTGATGCGCACGACGGGCGCCTCCTGCGAGTGGACGGGGACCAACGACCTGCGTATTCACGCCAGGCACGTGGAGGCTGGCGATCTCGATCCGGTACTGTGCGCCCGCATCCGCGCGTCGATCTTGTTGGCGGCGCCACTGCTCGCGCGTTGCGGTACGGTGACGCTGGCGCCGCCGGGCGGTGACGTGATCGGTCGCCGTCGACTCGATACGCACTTCCATGTGCTGCAGGCGATGGGCGCGACGTACGAGCTGGGTGAGCGTTTCCGCTTTGATGCAAAGCAGTTGGTGGGCGCCGACGTGTTTCTCGACGAACCAAGCGTCACCGCAACTGAAAATGCGCTCATGGCCGCCGTCGCCGCGAAAGGGCGCACTGTGTTGCGAAACGCGGCCAGCGAGCCGCACGTGCAGGATCTGGCCAACTTCCTGGTCGCACTCGGCGCACGAATCGACGGCATCGGATCCAACGTCTATACCATTGACGGTGGATTGCCACTTGGCAGCGCGACCCACGAGATCGGCCCCGATCACATCGAGGTGGGATCATTCATCGGACTCGCTGCCGTAACGAAGTCGGCGCTGCGCATCGAGCGGGCCGGCGTCGAGCATCTGCGCAGCACGCTCATGGGCTTCGAACGCCTGGGAATCAGCTGCCAGATCGACGGCGACGACCTGATCATTCCGGCTGAGCAGTCACGTCGCATCCAGAGCGACCTTGGTGGATTCGTTCCGAAGCTCGAGGATCAACCTTGGCCAGCATTTCCGGCCGATGTGATGTCGATCGCCATCGTGACCGCGACGCAGTGCGAAGGGATGATTCTCTTTTTCGAGAAGATGTTCGAATCGCGACTCTATTTCACCGACAAGTTGGTGGGCATGGGTGCACGCATCGTGTTGTGCGATCCGCATCGCGCCATTGTGAGTGGGCCGACGCGACTGCGTGGCGGCACGGTGGAAAGCCCGGATATTCGTGCCGGCATGGCGATGCTGTTGGCCGCGATGTGCGCCGACGGCACGAGCACGATCAACAATGCCCAGCAGATCGAGCGTGGTTACGAGCGCATCGAAGAACGGCTTGGCGCGCTGGGTGCGCGCATCAAGCGTGTGGAGCTGAGCGCTCGCTGAGCGCGTGCCACCGATGACGTCGAAGGTCGTGCAGGGCATCGAGCTGGCGGTGCCAGTGAGTGGTCTTCCGGCGGGCACGAGTGCGTGGACGACCACTCGCCAGAATGGCTCGTACGGTATGGGATCGGACGAGCCGGTCGGCGTCGTGATGTCGCGGTGGTCGTTGCTCGAATCCGACCTGCATGCGCGCGGCATCGGGCGGCTGGCGTGCGCGCATCAGGTCCACGGCGCGGACGTTTCGACCCATGCAGGCGACTGGTCCGGATGGCTCCGGCAGCGCGGCGTCGATGGACACGTCACGACCACGCCCGGCACCGCGCTGGCAGTCACGGTGGCCGACTGCACGCCGGTCTTTGTCGCTCATCCAGCGGGGGCGATCGCTGCGCTGCACGCGGGATGGAGAGGAACGGCGGCACATATTCTGGCCGTCGGCCTCGAACGGCTGGCACGTCTGGGATTCCCGACCGACGAATGCGTTGTGCACCTCGGGCCAGCCATTTGCGGTCCGTGCTATGAAGTGGGCCCGGAGGTGCTCCAGGCGGTGACCGGCCGACCCGCTACGGGGAAGGGTTACCTCGACACCCGCGCCGTGCTGGCGGAACAGGCGTCCGGGCTCGGTGTCCAAGACATCACGATCAGTGCCTTTTGCACCCGATGTCATAATGACCGGTTCTACTCTCATCGCGCCGGAGATTTTGGTCGCCAACTCGGCGTCATCATGCTGGCATCCTCTTGACCAGCTTGCGGTTGAGATCTAGGTTGCGAGACTGAGAAGGAACCTCTTCGTGACTCGGCGCTTTGCGCGGCCGGAAGAAGTGTGGGGATGGCCCCCACACTTTTTTGTTCTCTGGGACCTGATTTCGGCACCACCGAGTCGGTCGTGGAGGCGGACGCGAAGGCGAACGAACGGGAGACCAGCTGGTGGGTGAGACAATCGAAACCTTTGTCGCGAAAGAACTTGACGGTCTGGGATTCGACCTGGTCGAGATGAAGCGCGGCGGTTCACGGTCTCGCCCGGTACTCGAGCTCCGGATTGATCGGCGCGACGGGGAAAAGGTCTCCATCGATGATTGTGCGCACGTCTCACGGGCCCTCGAAGCTCGCCTCGAGGCGGGCGCGATGGTTGGTGAACAGTACGTGTTGGAAGTCTCGTCGCCGGGGGCAGATCGCCCGCTGCGGCACGCTGCTGACTGGCGCCGCTTTGTGGGCCGGCACGCAATCGTGACCAGCGGCTTGCTCGCCGGAGGCAAACAGGAAGTCGAGATCCTCGCCATCACTGGTGAGGAAGGCGCCGAGATCGCGCTGGTGAGGGACGGGAAGGGCCGGGAAGTCGCCGTGCCACTTGCCGACGTCACGCAGGCGCGATTGGCGTTTCACTGGAAACGATAGGGGAGCCTGATGGCCGGATCGGCGGAAATCCTCACGGCGCTACGTGAGCTGTCGAATCTGAAGCAGATCACACGCGAGGAGTTGCACATGCTTCTCCAGGACGGCATCCATGCCGCCCTGGCGAAGAAGCATGGTGCCAACGTCCAGGCCGAAGTCGAAATCGACGAGGTCAAGGGCGACATTCGCATTGTGCTGCTCAAGACGGTCGTGGACGAGGTCACCGACGAGTCACGTGAAGTGACGCTCGAAGAGGCCCGGTTCATGGACCCCGAATTCCAGGTGGGCGACGTGATGGAAATTCCCGTCGACTTCCTCGAGTTCGGCCGCACGGCAGTGCAAGCGGCCAAGCAGCGCATCATTCAGCGCGTTCGCGAGGGCGAGCGCACACGTATCCGCGACGAGTTCGCCGGACGCGTGGGCGATCTGCTCTCCGGCGAAGTGCAGCAGATCGAGCGCGGCAAGTTGGTCGTGATGCTCAACAAGTTTCGCGAAGCGGAAGCCATCATCCCGTATCGCGAACAGAATCATCGCGAGCACTACCATCAGGGTGAGCCCGTGCGCGCCGTGCTCAAGCGCGTCGAAGACACGCCCAAGGGGCCGCGCCTCATTCTGAGCCGCTCCGACGCCTTGTTCGTGCAGGCGCTCTTCAAGCTCGAAGTGCCGGAAATCCAGTCGGGCATTGTCGAGATCAAGGCGGCGGCGCGCGAGGTGGGCAGTCGCACCAAGATCGCGGTGACCTCGCGTGATGATGCGGTCGATCCGGTCGGCGCCTGCGTTGGGCTCAAGGGTGCGCGCGTGCAGGCCGTGGTGAACGAGTTGGGCGGCGAACGCATCGATATCGTGCCGTGGAGCCCCGATCCGGAGCGCTTCGCGAAGTTGGCGCTCGCGCCGGCCAAGGTGGCCCGCGTGTTCAGCGACGCGCTGTCGCGCACGATTCAGGCAGTCGTGGATGAAGATCAGTTGTCGCTCGCGATCGGACGCAACGGGCAGAACGTGCGTCTCGCCTCGGAACTGACCGGTTGGAAGATCGATCTCTACTCGAGCCGTGAGTGGATGGAGAAGGGCGGTGAATCGCCGCTCTTCGCACCGCTCCCGGAAGAAGCGGAAGCCGATGTGCCGCTGAACGAGATCGAAGGGTTGGAAACGGCGACGGTCGCAGTGCTGGCCGAAGCTGGTTATCGCACACTCAACGACATCCTCGATCTCGATCGGGACGACCTGTTGCGTCTGCCGGGCATCGCGCCCGAAGAAGCGGATCGCATCATGGCCATCATCGACGAGCTCACGACTGAGGATGACGGGTCGGAACAGGCGTGAGTGAAGAGGCGCGGGAGCCGCTCAATGAGGTCGCGCGCCGAAAGGTGCTCGGTCTGGTTGGGCTGGGCGCCCGGGGACGGTTGGTGGTGATCGGAGCGGAGCAGGTGAAGATCGCCGCTCAGAAGGGCACCGTGCAGTTGGCGATCGTGGCGCAGGATGTCTCGCGCCACTCGCTGGATAAGGTCGTGCCGGTCTTGAAAGCCCGGCGTATCGAGATGGTGGAGTGGCCGAGTGCGGCCGAGCTGGGCGGCGCCGTAGGACGAGAGTCAACGGCGGCGATCGGGATCGTAGATCAAGCGCTGGCGCACGGGATTCGTGGCGCCGTGGCCGGGCCACTTCCGGCGGGCGACGCGACGCGCGTTTCGCGGTAGGAGGATGGGTTGAGCAAGCTTCGTGTTCATGACATGGCGGGTGAGTTCGGCATCTCGGCTGACGAGGTGATCGCGCTGCTGCGTCAGATGGACGTCCCGGTTCGCAGCCATTTGTCGCTGCTGACCGATGACCAGGTATCCCGTATTCGCGCCCGCTGGGAGCGCGAAAAGCGCACGCGTGCCGAAAAGGCACAGCCGCAGCCGCCGGCCGCCGCCTCGCGTCGCCGCAAGACGGCCGCCGCTGAAGCGCCCGCTCCTGCAGAACCGGCCGCAGCCGTTCCGGCGCCATCGGTGCGTCGTCGTCGCGCCGCTGATGTTCACACGGATCACGACGAGGGTGTCGAGCACATAGAGTCCGCGGAAGCGCCGGTTGCGGAAGTCGCGTACGTCGCGCCCGCACCAGAGCCCGAAACGGTCTCCGCGCCGGCACCTGAGCCGGTTGCGCCGGTTACCGTGGCACCGGCAGCCCCTGTCGAAGCTCCGGCACCGGCGGTGGTACCTGTAGCGCCGCCAGTTGTTGAACGGTTGGCCCCTGTTGAGAAGCCCGCTGAGACGCCCGTCGTGTCGGCGCCTGCCGCGGCTCCCGCAGCGGCGCCCACAACGGCTCCTGTCGCGGTTGCCCCAGTTGCTCCGGTCGCTCCCGCTCCGGTCGTCCAGACCACGGTGACTGCGCCAGTCAGCGCGCCCGCGGTCGTCACGCCACCAGCGCCTCCTGCGGCGCCGGCAGCCGCAGCACCCGTTGCTCCGCCAGTGGCACCACCGGCTCCGCCGGCTGCGTCCCTGCCGCCAGATCGTCGAATGCCGCGCCCGGTGGTACCGGGGGCGCCGCGCCCGCGTCCGGGTTCGGGCGGCGGTCCGAACTTTGGTGGCGCTCGTCCAATCGCCTCTGCGGCGCCCGGCGGCGGTTTGTCGCAGGGCCAACGCCGCGATGATCGTCGTCCGCCCCTGCAGGGCGGTGGGGGGGGTGGGGGTGGTGGTGGTGGCGCTGGCGGTGGCGGTGCGCAGACGGGAGGCGTCGCGGCCCAGCAGGGTGGCGGCAACCAGCAGCGTCGCGGAAAGAAGGGCAAGCGCGGTGCAGTCGACCAGGAAGCGGTGTCGGCGAACATCTCGAAGACCATGACGGCCCTTCGTGGCGCGCCGCAGCGCGGTCGCGCGGGCCGCCGCTTTGGCGCCGAAGCACGCGCGGAAGTTGAGGAGCAGCGCCAGGCAGCCGCCGAGCGCGAGCGAAAGACCGTCCGCGTCAACGAGTTCATCACCGTATCCGAACTCGCACAGATCCTCGGCATCTCCGCCACGCAGATCGTGGGCTTTGCGTTCAAGTCACTCGGGTTGATGGTCACCATCAATCAGCGTCTCGACTTCGACCAGATCGAACTGATCGCCGGCGAGTTCGGCTTCCAGGCCGTCAAGGAAAGCGACTACGCCGCGGACATGAAGGAAGAAGCCACGGAAGACAACGTGGAAGATCTTCGTCCGCGTCCGCCGGTCGTCACCATCATGGGTCACGTCGACCATGGTAAGACGTCGCTGCTTGACTACATCCGCAAGGCGAATGTGGTCGCAGGCGAAGCGGGTGGTATCACGCAGCACATCGGCGCGTATCACGTGCAGGTGGCCGGTGGTCGCTCGATCACGTTCCTCGACACGCCGGGCCACGAAGCCTTCACGGCCATGCGTGCACGCGGTGCGCAGGTAACCGACATCGTTGTCATCGTCATTGCCGCCGATGACCAGGTGATGCCGCAGACCATCGAAGCGATCTCGCACGCGAAGAGCGCCGGCGTACCGATCATCATCGCGATCAACAAGGTCGATCTGCCCACCGCGAACATTCCGAAGGTGAAGCAGGACCTGTTGCAGCACGAAGTCGTGCTCGAGGAGTTCGGCGGCAGCACGCTGCACTCCGAGATCTCGGCCAAGAAGGGTACCGGCGTGGCCGAACTGCTCGAGCAGATCTCGCTGCAGGCGGACATTCTCGAACTCACGGCAAACCCGTCGCGTCGCGCGACCGGCTCGGTGGTGGAAGCGCAGCTCGACCAGGGTAAGGGGCCGGTTGCCACCGTGCTCGTGCAGAACGGAACGCTGCGCGTTGGTGACGACTACATCTGCGGCATTCACTCGGGTCGCGTTCGCGCGC
The DNA here is from genome assembly GCA_966112585.1 of uncultured Gemmatimonadaceae bacterium. GTDB lineage: Bacteria > Gemmatimonadota > Gemmatimonadetes > Gemmatimonadales > Gemmatimonadaceae > Gemmatimonas. Next base: position 14,909 of record CBHWDN010000033.1, on the reverse strand, counting down.
TCCTCGATGAGCGCGGCAAGCAGGTCAAGGAAGCGGGTCCGGCGATTCCCGTGCAGATTCTGGGTCTCACCGGCGTGCCGATGGCCGGCGATCAGCTCCTCGTGGTGGAAGACGCGACCGCCGCGCGCGAAATCGCGCAGCGTCGTGAACGTCTCGATCGCGAAGCGAAGAGCCGTCGCACGACGCGTGGTATCGTCTCGCTGGAAGACTTCATGTCGCAGACTGCGGCTGGCCAGAAGCGTCAGTTGCGTCTCCTCATCAAGGCCGACCAGGGCGGTCCGGCGGAAGCGCTGGCCGACGCACTCGGACAGCTGTCCAATCCGGAAGTGCAGGTCGACATCGTGCACCGTGGTGTTGGTGCGATCGCCGAAAGCGACATTCTGCTCGCCAAGGCGTCGGGTGCCATCATCATCGGCTTCCACGTGCGTCCCGACAACAACGCGCGCAATGCGGCCGAGCGCGAAGGTGTCGAGATCAAGCTCTATCGCATCATCTACGAAGCGGTGGCGGACGTGAAGGCGGCGCTCGAAGGCATGCTTCGCCCGGAAGAACGCGAAGTGGTCTTCGGCGAAGCCGAAGTGCGCGAAACGTTCAAGGTCGCACGTATCGGCACGATCGCTGGTTGCATCGTGCGCTCCGGCATCATCAATCGTCGCGGTCGCGTTCGTGTCATTCGCGACGGTGTCGAGATCTACGATGGCGCCCTGGCCTCGCTGCGTCGCTTCAAGGACGACGTCAACGAAGTCAAGGAAGGCTACGAGTGCGGTATCGGCATCGAGAACTTCAACGACGTCAAGATCGGCGACGTGTTCGAGTGCTATCGCACGGAAGAAGTGGCGCGTACGCTCGACCAGGCTGCGAAGTCCTGAGGAGGCACGATGGGCGAACCGCGGCGTCCTGACCGCGTCGCCGAAGCGATCCGCGAAGAAGTCGCGACCTTCCTGTCGGAAGGCGCGAAGGATCCGCGGATCCGCGCGTTCGTCACCGTGACTGCGGTGGACGTCACGCGCGACCTTCGGCACGCGACGGTGTTCGTTTCCCTGATGGGAGACGATGCCGACAAGAAGAGCACGACCGAGGGACTGGCCTCTGTGGCCAGTCACCTCCGCTCGCGTCTGGGCAAATCCTTGCGCTTGCGATCGGCGCCGGAAATTCACTTCAAGGCCGACGAAAGCGTGGCGCGTGCGTCGCGCATCGAACATCTGCTCGCGCAGATTCGCGACGAACGTGAGCAGCGCGACGTCGACGCGGCACCGGTCGACGCGGCACCAGTCGATGGTGCGCCGACCGACGAGATGTCGTCGGGCGATGCACCGTATGACGACTCGACGACGTCCTGAGCACGCAGATCACCGCGGCGATGGTGGCAGTCTCCGCACCGCTGAGCTCCGGGCTGTTGTACGTCGACAAGCCGGTGGGAATCTCCTCGCACGATGTCGTCAGCGTGGTGCGGCGTGCCGCTCGCTCCAAGCGAGTCGGTCACGCCGGAACGCTCGACCCATTTGCGACCGGCTTGCTGGTCATCGCAGTTGGCCCATGCACTCGGTTGCTGCCGTATGTCGTCGGTGAACCAAAGTGCTACGAGGCCACGATTGTGTTCGGATCGGAGACGGATACCGACGATCGCACCGGCACGGTTGTTCGTAAGGCCGCGCTGCCGCCCGCCTCGTGGCTGGAGCACGCCAATGCACCTGAACGACTGCTTGCCGAGACCGCGCTGACTGGCTCGATCTCGCAAGTACCGCCGGCGTACTCCGCGAAGCATGTGAATGGACAGCGCGCGTACGAACTCGCGCGTCGCGGACGTGAGGTCACACTCGATCCATCGACGGTCCAGGTCCATGCGTGGGAGTGGCTGGACGGCAATGCCACCAGCGTCCGTGTTCGTATCACGTGCGGTGGTGGCACGTACATTCGCGCGCTGGCTCGCGATCTGGGCCGACTGCTGAACAGTGCCGCGCATTGCGCCGAGCTGCGTCGAATCTCGAGCGGGCCGGCGAACGTCTGCGACGCGGTGTCACTCGATCAGCTGGTACCGGGTGCCATCGTAGACGGTGCGGTCGCACTGCGATCGCCGCTCGAAGCGCTCGGAGACATTGTGCACGAAGTGCTCGACGAGGCCGCGTTGGTGGACTTGAGTCACGGTCGCTCTGTCACGGCACATCAGACTGGCGAAGCCGCCGCGTTGTTGCGCGACGATCGCGTCGTGGCGATGGCGAAACGCAATGCGGCCGGTCGTTGGCAGCCGACCGTTGTGTTGTTGGGAACCGAGACATGAGCATGCGCATTCTCACCGGCGATGCGACCGATCGTGGATGGCCCGATATCGCCGGAGCGATCGTCACCGTTGGCACCTTCGACGGCGTGCATCGTGGACATCACGACGTGCTGCAGCGGCTGGCCGAACGGGCGGCGGCGACATCGCTGCCGAGCATGGTGCTCACCTTCGATCCGCACCCGCTCGATGTCGTGAATCCATCAGCGGCCCCGCCGCTGTTGACGCTGTTGGATGAGAAGCTGGCATTGCTCGAACAGGCTGGCGTCTCGTGCGTGGCGGTATTGCCGTTCACCTCCGCGCTCGCCGCATATGAGGCTGATCGCTTTGTCGACGAGATCCTCCTGAAGCGCTTTCGCGTGAAGGAGTTGCTCGTCGGCTATGATCACGGCTTCGGTCGCGGACGCATGGGCGACACCGAAGTCCTTCGCGCACTTGGCGCGGCGCGCGGTTTCGAGGTGTCGGTGCTGGACCCGGTGCATTCGCCCGACGGCCACGCGATCAGCTCGACCGCCATTCGCCGCGCGGTCGCCGGCGGCGATCTCAATCGCGCGGCCGTTGGTCTGGGGCGCGCGTACAGCGTACAAGGGACGGTGGTGCACGGCGATCAGCGGGGCCGTACCATCGGATTCCCGACGCTCAATTTGAGTCCGCTGCCTGAACGAAAGCTGCTTCCGCCGGACGGCGTGTACGCCGTGCGTGCGCACCTCCCGGAGGGCGCCTTCGGGGGCATGCTCAATCTGGGTCCTCGTCCCACGTTCGGAGATGCCGGTCGACGCATCGAAACGCACGTCTTCGATGCCGCCCAGGACTGGTACGGCGCACCCCTGCGTCTCGAATTCGTCGCGCGATTGCGAGAGACGCGTCCGTTCAGTGGGATTGATGCGCTCAAGGCGCAATTGGCCGATGACGAGCGGCATGCGCGTGAGGCCCTGCGATAGGCAGGAGCACGCCGCGCTGGCTACCGCAGGCGCCCCCGGACCTCTAAGTTAAGGGGCTTGGCGCACTTCGCGCCGTTTCCCGCGCGTCCCGGGCGGGGGTCCCACCCGGGCTCTCCCCACGCGTGTCGACTTTCCCCCTGGCCACCGGCGTACGATGGCGAACCTGAAGTACCGCGTCCTGCTTATTGTGGCGCTCTTCGCGGCTTCCGCGTGGGCGCTCTTTCCGCGAACGGTCGTCGAGCGCGTGAAGCGCAACGGCGTCTTCGTCTATGACACCGTCAAGCGTGTCCCGCTCAAGCGCGGTCTCGACTTGCAAGGTGGCATGCACCTGACGCTCGAAGTCGATGAGTCGAAGCAGGCGGTGGCCAACAAGAGTGAAGCGCTTGATCGCGCACTCAAAGTCGTGCGTCAGCGCATCGACGAGTTCGGCGTGTCCGAACCCGTGGTTCAGAAGGCCGGCAATGAGCGCATCATTGTCGAGCTGCCGGGTCTCGATGATCCGCAGCGCGCTCAGGAAGTCGTGCAGAACCAGGCCTTCCTCGAATTCCAGATCACCGACAAGACGCAGGCGCTTGAAAAGGTGATGGCGCGCTTCGACGACATCGCGCGCGCACAGGGCGTGGTTGCCGGTGGTGACAGCAAGGTGCTCGGCGACAGCGCGAAGCCCACGACGGTCAGCTCACTGCTCACGCAGAAGACGGATACGGGCAAGGCCGACACGACCAAGGCCGATACCGCGAAGGCGGCCGCGACGACGGGCAAGGACACTGCCAACAAGACGCCAGCCGCTGCCGGTGGGTTGTTCAGCACGAACGTGCAGCCGGGCCAGATGCCGGGGCAGTACATCGTGCCCGACAAGGCGTTTCCGGCCATCGAAACCGCGCTTGCGCTTCCGGCCATTCAGGCCGCGATGCCGCCCGGCAAGGTCGTGCGCTGGGGCGTGGATTCACTCGGCGATGCGACGCAGAAGTTCCGCGTGCTGTATGTGCTCGACGCCCGTCCAATTATCACGGGTGAAGTGCTCACCGATGCGCGCCCGTCAACCGATCCGGTTGAAGGCAACGTCGTGCAGTTCACGCTCAACAACGAAGGCGCCCGTCGTTTCAAGTCCGAAACCGGGAAGCATGTGAAGGACAACATGGCCATCGTGCTCGACCAGCGTGTCGTCACGGCGCCCGTCCTCAATAGCGCGATCGGTCGCAACGGTCAGATCACGCTTGGTGGCGGCACGCTGCAGGCCGCGCAGGACCTGGCCCTCGTGCTTCGTGCCGGCGCGCTTCCGGTGCCGCTCAAGGTTGCTGAAGTGCGTCAGATCGGTGCGAGCCTTGGTCAGGACTCGATCAACAAGGGTGTGCTCGCGCTTGCGGTCGCAGTCGGCCTGATCATCGTGATCATGATCGGCTACTACAAGTTCGCCGGTCTGCTCTCGGTCGTCGCGCTCATCATGTACCTGGTGTACACGCTCGCGATGCTCGCTGGCTTCCACGCCGTGCTCACGTTGCCCGGCCTCGCGGGTTTCGTGCTCTCGATCGGTATCGCGGTTGACGCGAACGTGCTGATCTTCGAGCGCATTCGTGAAGAGCTTGATCATGGCAAGTCGGTGCGTCTGGCGATCGACGAAGGCTTCCGTCATGCGTTGAGCGCCATCATCGACACGTCGGCCACGACGATCCTCTCCGGCATGGTACTGTACCAGTACGGCACGGGCCCGGTGCGCGGCTTCGCGGTGACGCTCGTCGCTGGTCTCGTTGCCTCGCTGTTCACGGCCATCTTCGTGACCCGCACCTTCTTCATGATCTGGCTCGACCGCTCGCGCGGTAACCAGACGCTGAGCATCTAAGACCATGCTGCGAATCTTTCACGACACCAATTACCACTTCGTCAAGCATTGGCGACTGGCTGCGGGCATCACGATCGCGTTTATCGCGGCGGGCCTGATCTCGTTCGGCGTGACCGGACGTCCGAACCTCAGCATCGAGTTCACCGGCGGCACCCTGATGCAGGTGCAGTTCAAGACTGCGCCTGACGTTGCGGTGGTTCGCTCGACACTCGACGCGGCAGGTATCGACGGCGCTGAAATTCAGCAGTTCGGCGCCGCGACCGACTACACGATTCGCGCACGTAGCGAAAAGGACGTCGCCGCGCAGGAAAAGGGCGCCGAAGGCATCTCGAAGGAGATTCAATCGGCACTCGAGCAGAAGTTCGGCGCGGGCAGCGTCACCATCGTGCGCACCGAAGCGGTGGGCGCAAAGGTCGGTGATGAACTCGCCTCGGGTGCCGCGATGGCCATGATCATCGCGTCCATCTTCACGCTGATCTATCTCGCCATTCGCTTCGACTGGCGCTTCGGTCTCGCGGCCGTGCTTTCGACAGCCCACGACATCCTCGTGACGGCGGCCTTCATCAAGATCTTCCACGTGGAAGTCTCGCTGACGGTCGTCGCGGCCATCCTGACGCTGCTTGGTTATTCGGCCAACGACACCATCATCATCTTCGACCGCGTTCGCGAGAACCTTCGCAAGCCGCACAAGGGGATGACGCTGGCGCAGTTGCTCGACAAGTCGATCAACGAAACGCTCCCGCGTTCCATCATGACGCACGCGACGGTGCTCGCGGCCACCGTGGCGCTGCTGGTGCTCGCCGGCGAAGTGATTCGTCCGTTCGCGTGGGTCATGAGCTTCGGCGTCTTCGTCGCCACGTTCTCGTCGATCTACGTCGCCGGCCCGGTGCTCCTCTGGATCGAGTCGAAGTATCCGCGTGAAGAAGATAGCGCCACCGCTCGTGCGGCTCGTGCTGGCAACGAAACGACGGCCAACGCCGACGCGCGCGGTGGTCGCACGGAGCGCCTCGCCGCGCGCTGAGCGGCAGGGCATTCGCAACGGTGTCAAACACAACGGAGCACGTGACGGCATTCGCTGACAGTCACGTGCATCTGGCTAGTCCGGCCTTCGCAGATGATGCGGAGGCCGTTGTGCTTCGGGCCCGCGAGGCCGGCGCGCAGCTGCTGGTGTGCATCGGCGAAACCCCCGTCGCCGCCGTTCGCGCCAGGGAAGTAGCGGCGCGTCACCCCGATCTTGTGCGACACACCTGCGGTGTGCATCCGCACGAGGCGGCCTCCTGGGACGGCGCGCGCGATGCCGAAGCCATTCGCGAAGCCGTTGCCCTGGGCGCCGTCGCGATTGGCGAGTGCGGTCTCGACTACCACTACGACTTTGCCCCGCGTGTCGAGCAGCGCGCCGCGCTGGACGCGCAGGTCGCACTCGCGGCGGAGCTCAAACGGCCTATCGTGCTGCACACGCGAGACGCCGAGGACGATACCGCGGATATGCTCCGCGACGCGGAAGCCGCCGGGGTGCGCGGCGTGCTCCACTGCTACACGGGATCGTGGCGACTCGCCGAGCGCGGATTGGCTGCCGGCTGGTATGTGTCCTTCTCGGGTATCGTCACCTTTCGCAACTGGACCGATGAGGCGCTTCTGCGGGACGTTCCCATCGATCGCCTCCTCGTCGAATCCGATGCGCCGTATCTTGCTCCCGTCCCCCATCGCGGGAAGCGAAATGAGTCATCGTGGGTACCACGAACGATCGAGCGGCTGGCGGCGATCCGAGGCGTAAGCGCCGCTGACGTTGCTGCTCGCACATTGCAGAACACCCGTGTCTTCCTTGGTTTGGACTGACGCGCAAGGTGCTTGAATCCGTTCCACCCTTCCATTCACTTCCGTTCATGGCACTCGAGATCCTCCATACCGACCACGCGCCGAAGGCAATCGGCCCGTATGCGCAAGCCATCAAGGCCAATGGCTTCCTGTTCACGGCAGGACAGATTCCGCTCGATCCGGTCAGCATGGAAGTTGTCGCAGGTGGCGTCACGGAGCAGACGGAACGCGTGCTCGCGAACCTCGGCGCGGTACTCGCTGAGGCTGGAGTGACATGGAACGACGTGGTGAAGACGACGTGCTTTCTCACCACGATGGACGATTTTCAGGCGTTCAATGCGGTCTATGCGCGCGTCTTCGGCGACGCGCGGCCAGCGCGTTCGACGGTCGCCGTCGCGGGCCTCCCGCGCAATGTGCGCGTGGAAGTTGAGCTGGTCGCCGCACTTCCTTCGCGGTAGTCGCTCCGTGATGCAATGGTCGCGCGCGTGGTTGTTGGTGGCACTCCTCGGTGCACCAGTCGTCGCGCGCGCGCAGGGCACTACCGCGACGCAACCGCCAGTGCGCGACACAACAGCGCCTCGGCGGCGGCCAGCAGGAATTGCGACAAGACCTCGTTCGCCGCTCACGCCCAAGCAGGCGTTCCTGCGATCGGCCGCGTTGCCAGGTCTCGGCCAGTCGAAGCTCGATCGTGGTTCATCTGGTGCGCTTTTCGCGGCGGTCGAACTTGCGGCGGTGGTCATGCTGAGGCGCAGCAACGCCGACTACCACGAAGCCAAGCGATTTCAGTTGGACACGATCGCCACCAACTTCACCGTCGGAAGCGACGGCAAGCCGGTGCGCTCGGGTAGCACCGTCTCCGGATACACGGCCGACCTGGTGCGAACGCGACGACTGCATCGCGAGGATTGGATTGCCGTGGTGGCCTTCAATCATCTCTTTTCTGGCGCCGACGCCTTCGTTGCCGCACAGCTGTGGGACATGCCGGCTTCGTTGTCGGCAGTGCCAACCGCGAATGGCGCGGCCATCGTCGCTACCGTGCGCTTCTGACGCCCTGAGTACCGCTGATGCACTCCGCGCCCATTGGCGTGTTCGATTCGGGCCTCGGCGGGCTCACCGTCGTGCAATCAATTCGCAAACGACTGCCGGCTGAGTCGCTGATCTACGTCGGTGATACCGCGCGCGTACCCTACGGCCCCAAGAGCCCGGACACGGTGCGACGCTACGCTGTCCAGATCAGCGAGTGGCTTGTCGACGAGGGTGTGAAGATCGTAGTCGTCGCGTGCAATACGGCGACCGCGCACGCGCTCACGCTACTGCACGACCTGTTACCGGTGCCGGTGGTTGGTGTGATCGAGCCGGGTGCGCGTGCTGCGACGTCAACGCCTGGTGGAGGACCGATCGGCGTGATCGGCACAGCCGGAACGGTGAACTCCGGTGCGTACGAGCGCGCAATTCATGCACGCAATGCCGATCTTGAGGTGCACAGCGTTGCCTGTCCGTTGCTGGTGCCGCTCGTCGAGGAAGGTTGGCTGGAGCACGATGCGACGCGCTTGATCGTGCACGAGTATCTCGCACCCCTCAAGGCGCGCGGCATTCGATCGCTGGTGTTGGGATGTACGCACTACCCGTTGCTGCGTTCGATGCTCGCCGCCGAGTTGGGGAACGGCGTGACGCTGATCGACAGCGCCGAGGAGACTGCGCTGGAGGTCGAACGGCTGCTCGCCGAGTGCGAACTCACGGCACCACGCCACGCAACCGGGACCCTTCGTGTTGCGGCCTCCGATGCGCCGCAGCATTTCAAGCGACTAGCCGGGCACTTTCTCGATCGGCCGCTCGATGCGGTCGAGCACGTCGTCTTCACCTGACGTGCGAAACGCGACGCGCTCGATCGCGTCGTCTCCAATGCGCAGATACTGCTGATCGAGGTACCATGCGCCGGCGTTTCCGTACACGCCGCGCCCCGAGGCCACCAGCTTGGGCACGTGCGAGTGGCCATGGAGCACCAGCGTAGGTCCCCCAGCACTGCTCAGCGACTTCGTACCCACCGACAGAAGACCGGCGCCACCGTCACGCGCACGCCCCTTTCGGCTCGTCTTCGACGACATCATTGCCACTTTGGTGGCGAGATTCGGATGGAGCCACGAGTAGGCGGTAATCGCGAGCGGGTTGCGCAGCACTGCACGCAGGCGACGATACGGTGCGTCCTCGACTTCTCGAAGGCCATCGCCGTGCGCCAGAAGGGCATCCCACGCCCCGATCGCACCACGCCAAGGATCGAGGGTGTATTCCACGCCTGTCTCGGCCATGAGCGCTTCGCCGCCCCAGCAATCGTGGTTGCCGCCGATCCAGAGCACCGGAACTCCCGCATCGCGTAGCTCGGCCAGCTCGGCCAGCACCCGATAGCCCACGCGCGGCATGGCGTGACGCCAGGCGAACCAGAAGTCGAAAAGGTCACCCATGATGACCAGCGACCGGGCTCGACCGGGCAGCGACCGGAAAAGCTGGCGAAGAGCTCGCTCAGCGTCGGGCGTGGCCACGCCAAGGTGGACATCGCCGACCACATAACAGGGCGTGGGAAGCACGTTGGCAGTCTAATCCGTGGCCTCGACCCCCACAAATCGACGGCGACGCGCGTCCGTCTTGGCGTCCCCGGCGGCGTCGGGCATCTTCCCCCCATGACTCATGTGACAGTCGGCAACGACACGATCTCCGAAGTGCGGGTTCGCTACGCTGAAACCGATCAGATGGGGGTGGTCTACCACGCCAACTATCTGGTCTGGTGTGAGATTGGCCGCACCGACTACATCCGCCGCGCTGGACGTTCGTATGCGGAGCTCGAGCGTGACGGCGTGCTCCTTGCTGTGTCCGATGCGTCGATGCGTTTCCACGCGTCGGCCCGATACGATGATCCCATTCGAATCCACACCTCGCTCACGCACGTGGGATCCCGGGGAATGACCTTCGCCTATCGAATCATGCGCGCTGACTCTGACGCGGTACTTGTTTCTGCGACGACATCCCTCGTGTGCCTCAGTCGCGATGGAAGACTCACCGCGATGCCGACCGACGTTCGTGACTGGTTGACGCGCGCCATGGCGGGCGAATGCTGAGCGCATTGGCGTCGCGACGGCGTATCTTCGGCGCCATTGCGGCGGCTGCATTGTCGGCGTGCTCTGGCCGTTCGGCGAGTTCCCCCGCCGCTCCGTTTGATGTCATGCTCGAAGCGCGCCTGTTGTCCATGACCGATCAACGCGTGGTTGATACCACGGTGATCGATGCGGCCCTCGCCAGCCCGCACCCCGCAACACGGGCGCGCGCGCTGTTGGCTATCGGTCAGCTCAAGGCGCGCGCGAGATTTCCTCAGCTGCGTCAACATCTGCTTGACGGTGACACCGCGATCGCGGTGAACGCCGCCTTCGCGATCGGTATCGCGAAAGACTCGGCGGGCGTGCTCGCGCTCGCGCGAGCGCTCGGTGGTGCTGCTGATCCAGTCGCGCGCGAGGCGGCGTGGTCGCTCGGTGAAATTGGCGAGCCGGGGCGAACGGTGCTGACAGTGTCGCTCGGCGATCGGCTGGCCAATCCGCGTCGGGAAAGTCCACTCGCGCAGCGCGCTCCGATCGTGCGAGCGGCGGCGGTACTCGCGCTCAACAAGTTGCGCCCGGTGCCAGTCACGGCGCTCACGCCGTGGCTCGCCGATTCGTCGGCTGAGGTGGCTCGCGCCGCAGCGTATGTCGTCGGTCGAGTGCGTGTCGCCGGAGCGGTTCGACCGTTGATCTCGCTCCGCAATTCGCCCGACGAGGAAACGCGACAGCACGTGGCTCGCGCATTGGGACGTGCGACGGCCGGCGACTCGCTTGCCGATCTCGCGAAGTCCGCGCTCATGGAACTCGTCAGGGACACCAGCGAGCGAGTGCGCATCAACGCCGTGCGCAGTCTCGAGTCGTTCGGACCGAGCGTGAGTGCGAGCGTGATGCCACTGATGCGCGATCCGGTAGGAAACGTCCGAGTGGCCACGAGCGAAGGTATCGGCGAAGTGCTGCAGCGCGACGTCACGCTCTGGCAAACGGCGTGGGACGCCGATACAGCGCTCACGGTGCGTCGCACCTTGCTGGCGCAGGCGCGTCGGAATGGCGTCGCACTGGCGACCGGCATCGAACGACAGTGGGCGTCCAGTGCGGATTGGCAGTATCGTGTGGCCGCGTTGGGTGAAGCGACTGCCGGCGGCGCCGCAAACGCGGGCAACGCATCCGCGAATGTGCAACGCGACACCGCGCTCGCTCGCAAGCTGATGACCGACGGTGATGGTCGTGTGCAACGCGCGGCGCGCCAGCGGCTCGGCATTCGCGATACGGCCGCGCGTCGTGCCCGCAACGCGCCGCCCGTCGCTCGGCCCTTGGCCGATTACGCGCGTCTGGTGCGCGAGTGGATGGTGCCGGGCGCCAAACAACCGCGCGCCGTGATCGAAACGGATCGCGGGCGCATCGTGGTTGAACTCGCGGCGCGCGAGGCACCGTTGGTCGTCGAGGCCTTTGTGCGCCTCGCGAAAACGGGGGTGTATCGGAACACGATCTTTCATCGCGTGGTACCGAACTTTGTGGTGCAGGACGGCGACGTCGCCGGCGATGGCGGCGATGCAGGCTTCTCGTTACGCGAGAGTTGGACGCGGCTTCGACATGGGCGCGGCTGCCTGGGCCTGGCGACGGCTGGCCCCGATACCGGCGGCAGTCAGTACTACCTCTGTCATTCTCCCCAACCGCATCTGGATGGCGGTTACACGGTGTTTGGTCACGTACTCGAAGGATTTGATGTGATGGATCGCATCGTTCAGGGAGACCGCATGCTGCGAATTTCCGTACCATGACGCGATTCACATTTGGCATTCGGCGCACCCTGGCTGCGCTCGTCTTGGTGGCGCCACTGGCGTGTGCACCGGCGGCGCGACGACTCGACGGTACGCCCACGCGCGCCGTGTTCCCGCCAACGCCACTGTCCACGCGTCCGACAGTGCTGCGTTTCACCTGGAACTACAAAGACGAGACCTTCGAGGCCAACGGAGATGGAGCGGTCCGTGTTCAGGGGCCAGAGCGCGCGCGGCTCGATTTCTACCTGAAGAACGGCATGGCCGGCGGATACGCGATCCTCATTGGCGACTCGCTCTTCATTCCGGGAATCGACCTGGTCAAGCGCATGCTGCCGCCCGTGCCGCTGCTCTGGGCGTCACTCGGTCGACTCGCCATTCCCGCCACTTCGGACACGGTCGCGCGCATGCGCGGCGATTCGCTCTGGGCGGACATGGGCTCGCTGCGCGGTGCCGATGCCAGCGGTGCGGATGGACGGGCGTGGCGTGTTGGTTTTGCCGGTGTTCGCCTGGCGCGTGTCGAGCGCATCGAAGGCGGAAAGCTCGTGGAGTGGATGAGTCGCGGGCGAGCGGGCGACGGCCCGCTGCAGTTGAAGTATGTTCATGAGAAGGGCAAGCGACGTCTGTCGATTGCCGTGACCGATTCATCGTTTGTCGAGAGTTTTGATGACGCCATCTGGCGCCGACCCTGAGCGCGATCGGCTCAACGTTCCGGTAGCATCACTGTCGCGACGCGCGGCGCTCGCGCTGGGCGTGTCCGTCGTGTTCACCGCCTGCTACGGCTTCTCTGGTGGCGGCGGGCTTCCCAAGAATCTCAAGACCGTCGCCATCGATCCGTTCGACAATCAGACTGCGTCGCCCGAACTGCAAAAGGAACTGTTCGATGCGCTGCGAAAGACGCTGCACGATCGATTGAACCTGCGCGATGCACCAATCGCGAAAGCCGATCTCGTCGTCACGGGCGCGATCGTCAAGTACGACGTGGATATTCCGGCCGGCGTCGCGGCAGATACGAGGCAGACGACGTCCACGCGTCGCCGATTGCAATTGGTGATCGACATCGAGATTGTCGATCAAAAGACCAGCCGCTCGCTGCTCAAGAAGGCTGGGTTGTCGAGAGAAGGGCAGTACGCCGAAGGTGGCGAATTGACAGGTCGGAAAAACGCGATTGAAAGCCTCATGGCCGACATCGTCGACGGCGTGCAGTCGCAATGGTGACACGCGAAGCCCCGACACGACCGGTCGCGAAGGTGATGCCGTTGGCGGAAGCCGTCGCATGGCGCGCTGGTGTACGCGGTGCGGTGGTATTCACCAACGGCGTCTTCGATCTGTTGCATCCCGGCCACGTCGAAGTGCTCGACATGGCGCGTCGAGAGGGCGCCGCACTCATCGTTGGCGTGAACAGCGACGCGTCCGTGCAGCGACTCAAAGGCCCCACGCGACCCATTCGCACCACCGCCGAGCGCGCACTGGTGCTCGCCGCGCTCGAAAGCGTCGACTGTGTGGTCGTCTTCGAAGACGACACGCCCATCGAACTCGTGCGCGCGCTGCTGCCCGATGTCATTGTGAAGGGCGGCGACTACGCGCCCGAAACCATCGTCGGCGCCGACGTGGTCACGGCGCGTGGCGGCCGAGTTGTTGTCGTTCCGCTCGTGCCCGGTCAATCCACTACCTCCATCGTTGAGAAACTGCGTGGCTGATTCGTCCGCCAATACTCTGGTCCCGGGCTACGTCGCACGTCCCGGTCGCAACAACGACGCGCTGCGTCCAGTGTCGCTCGAGCGCGGCGCCGTGCCGTACGCCGAAGGATCCTGTCTGGTGAGCTTTGGCAGCACGCGCGTGTTGTGCTGCGCGAGTGTCGAAACCGGCGTTCCCGGATGGAAGAAGGGGAGCGGAGAAGGGTGGGTGACTGCCGAATACGCCATGCTGCCGCGTGCCACGCGCACACGGGTGTCCCGCGAGCGCTCGCAGGTTGGTGGCCGCACGCAGGAGATTCAGCGACTCATTGGTCGCAGCGTTCGCGCGATGCTCGACGATTTCCGCTTTGGTGAGTTCACGGTGAAGGTCGATTGCGACGTGCTGCAGGCCGACGGTGGTACGCGCACCGCGAGTATCACCGGCGCCTGCATTGCGGTGCAGGATGCGTTTGCATGGATGGTGCAAACCGGACGGATTCCCGCGTCGCCCGTGCGGCGTCGTGTGGCGGCGATCAGCGTCGGTATTGTCGATGGCGAGCCGCGACTCGATCTCGACTACGACGAAGACGTGCGTGCGGGCGTCGACATGAACGTCGTGATGAGCAGCGAAGGACGGTTCGTCGAAGTGCAGGGCACTGGCGAGCACGGCACCTTTGCGCGAGAGGAGCTCGACGCGTTGCTGGGGTTGGCCATCAGCGGCATCGGTTCGCTGGATGCCATGCAGCGTCGCGCACTCGGCGAGTAATGGCGCGCTTTGCGCTTGTGCTGGCGACACGCAGCGCTGGCAAGTTGCGCGAGTTGATGCCGCTGCTCGAAGCCCATGACTGCATCGGTGAAACACTCGATGCGATTGGCGTCGAGGAGTCCGTCGAGGAGGACACGCTCGAAGTGCACGCGACCTTCGAGGCCAATGCGCTCGCGAAAGCGCGCTATTTCGCCAAGCGCACGGGACGCATCGTGCTGGCCGATGATTCGGGGCTGGCGGTCGATGCATTGGACGGTCGACCTGGCGTGCACAGCAAGCGGTGGTCGGGGCGCGCCGATTTGTCCGGCGCGGCACTCGAGGCGGAGAACAATCGCTTCCTGCAGGAGGCGCTGCGCGAAGCGGCGCGATTTGGGCGTGATGAGCGAACGGCGCGCTATGTGTGCGCGGCTGCGGCCGTCGGTCCTGGCGGCGCATTGGTGGTGCGCGGCGAAACGACGGGCACGCTACTCGCTGCCGCGCGTGGCGATGGCGGCTTCGGTTACGACCCGTATTTCCTGTCCGATGACCTCGGCCAGACCTTCGCCGAGGTCAGCAAAGCGGAGAAGGCGTCGGTCAGTCATCGCGGTCGCGCATTTCGCGAACTGCTGGCGCGATTGGACGAGTTTGCTGTTGCCCGTTGACCCGCGGGCTTGCTCGCGATAACATACGCGGCCGCTGACTTGCGGGGCGTAGCGTAGCCCGGTATCGCGCCTGCTTTGGGAGCAGGAGGTCGCCGGT
>CBHWDN010000032.1:0-59535 GCA_966112585.1 uncultured Gemmatimonadaceae bacterium | reverse complement strand
GCGCCACGCGGAGACGCGCCACGCGGAGACGCGCCACGCGGAGACGCGCCACGCGAGGAATGACAGATCGCCGAGTGACGGACTCAGAGGAGGTCCTCGTCGCCGCGTTTCTCCGATGCCTACTCCACACTCCGCGTTGGTGCGGCCCTGGCCGCGTTCAGTGCGCAAATGTTGGTCACGCAATGGTGCACGCGATGGTGCACGCGATGGTGCACGCGATGGTGCACGCGATGGTGCACGCACGGGGCGATGCACTGCCCTCACTTGTGATTCTGGGTGTCATCGGAGACACCGACGACACCCAGGGAAGTTTGCCGTTCGCGTTCGACCTCTCACGACCGCGACGACTGTTGACCCACTCGACGCCGCAGCGCTACTGCGTCCGCAACTTCGCGCCGTGTGGGTTCGCGGCTACTTAGCGTGCTTCACAATCAGACGAAGTGTCCATTTCAATGCAGCATTTACGCCCGCAGGGCGTCGACGGCGCGACAGTCGCCAGCGTCCCGTGTAACTACATCCAGATCTGGAGGTCGAAGCCATCCGCACACTGGCCGTGTTCGTTGACCGGCTGGGTGTTGATGACGTCGCCGTTGCTGTTGCGTTGGACGCAAATGACGTCCTTGCGAACGCGCACCGACGGCACGTCGGGCGCGGTGGGACTGTCCGCACACGCGGCCAGCAGGGTGGCCGCCATCGCACAAATGGCGACCGACGTGGCGGAGAAGCGACGACGAGTGGTGGTACGGGAACGGCGCGGGAACATGCAAGGCCTCAGCGTTAAGGGTCGCCGGCATGTTCGTGGGAATTCGGACTATTCCGTGAGCAATAATTCGGACCGAATTTTCAGCAATCGGCATAAAAAAGGGCCGATTAGTACAATCCACTCGTCGCACGCACTCGCAGTACGCGTGAAAACCCTTAGTTCTTCGGCGGTGACCGCTTCGCGCGTCGCCCGACCGCATGATCTCGCTACCGCATTCGAGTGGTTAATGCTCTCTCTTCAGCGTGAAGTCGTTCGCGAGCAACTGCAGGGCGCCGCCGCGCTACTCCTCTCGGCGCTTCGCATCAGCCAGTCGATTCCCGCGCTCCCCGAGGCGACGCGCGAAATCATCGATGCGGGCACACGCGATCTGCCGCCGCAGACGGCGAGCATGGGCACACGCTCGCGATTTGCGAGATGGATCGACGCCGCGGCCGTTCTGGAATCGCAAGGCCTCTGGCAAGCCAGCTGGGATCTTCTCCAGCTGCTGCTCGACCGCTGTCGCTCCGACACGCCCATGGACGGTGCCCGCCGCGCGTTCGTGCACGCGCGCCTCGGCCGCGTCGCGCGGGTCGCGGGCCACGTCGACGATGCGGAGCATTGGTACCGCGATGCCCTTCAGCTCTCGCAGCGACTACCAGAAGCAATGCAGTGGAGCGATGCGCGACCGCATGCGCTCCTTGGTCTGTGTATTCTCGCCGTCAGTCGCGGGAACTACGCCAAGGGGCAGTCGTATGCACGCCGCGTACTCAATGCCAACGCTCCCGACCTCTATCACGTCCAAGCGTTCCTCGTGTTTGCACTGATCGAGCGCAAGCTGGGTCGTTCGCCGGAGGCGCTGACATGGCTGTGGCGAGCGTTCGACGCGCTGCCCGTCGACGATGTGCGACAGATCGATGTCCTCATCACGCTCGCAGAAACCGCTCTCGAGTTGCAACATCCAGAGGCTGCGGTTCGTGCTCGCCTCGCCGCCCTCGCGCTCGCCCGCACGCCGCGTCATGCGGCGGCAGCGCTCTCCGGTCTCCTCGCCATCGCGGCACACATGCACGGAAGCCGCGAGGTCCGATTCGCCCAACATCTCGAACAAAGCGCGTGGGGACACGCGTTGTCCACGCGACTCGCGACGCCGCCCTCGCGTGCGATGCTGCTACGCGCGACGCAGGAGTGGATCGCCAACCCAGAGGCGTTTGGACTGCAGCCATATGACGTGACGCTGCTCCACATTGGCGCGGTCCGATTGGCGCTGTCGATGCCCGACGACGTCGTGCGGGCCAATCTGACGTGGTCCGAGCGCGCGCTCGACCGCGTCGAGGAACTCGCCACACGCCATGCGTACAACGAGCGGCTCTTCGAGCTTGATGCGCTGCGCGGTGAGTTCCATGCGCGGCGCGCCCGCATGACGTCCGAGGAAGTGCTGGCGCACGAGGACGACGCCGCGATCACGCGTGAGGCGGCTGCATCGACGGCGCTCAGTCGCTCCCGGGCCGTAACGCGACTCGTGCGCGAGCGCTTTCCGGCCGCGATGGATCGACACGCGCTGCTCCGCTGAGTCGCCGTCATGTCGAATTCTCGAGAAGCCAAACACGTGAGTGGCGCTCACGCGGTGCGACGCGGACCCGTGGGCGCGCTGTCGCGGATGGCCATGCCGGATGCCGTCGTCGCGTTTCGGTTGACCGGCAAGGTGCAGCGCACGTTACAGGAGGCGCTCGCGGGTTCCGTCCCCGTGCGCTACACCGCCGAGCTAGAGGAATGTCAGTTTCTGCTGCAGCGTCATCGGTCGACAGCGCTGGTCGTTCAAGTGCCCACGATGTCTGCCGCCAGCGACCTATCGGCGCTCATCGATCTGCGACAGCTGTTCCCGTTCGTGTCGGTGACCGGCATTTACACGGAGCCAACGTCTGATCTCAGCGCAGTGGCGCGACTCGGGGCGGTCGGTATTGTCGACTTTCTCCCGGCCGAACAGACCCATCGGGCCGATCTGGTGCGCGCGTTGCTCTCGCGCGGTCATATCGAGTCGTTTGTCGCGCGGCTCTGGAGAATGACGTCCCTCGTGGTCCATGAATCGGTGGCTACGTTGTTGCGACCGGCGATCACGTTGGCCCACGCGCCGATCACCTTACCGCGCCTTGCCGCGGCGACGAAGATGCATGAACGCTCGTTGCGCAAATATTGCGAAGGGCAAGGCCTGCCCTCCCCGCAATGGATCATTGGATGGGCGCGGACGTTGGTCATTGCGTACTATCTGGAGGAACAGGGGCGCTCGATTCAGAGCATCTCTACTCTCCTCGGATTTTCCTCACCCGCACTCCTCGCGAGTCATCTTCGGCGCTACACGCGGAGGACCGCAAGTGATCTCCGCAGGCAGGCGCCGCTACTGACCGCCGCACGAATGTTGGAGCACGCGCTCGTTCCCACGCCGCCGTTCTATTCTCAGTAGCGCGCGGTATGGGTCGAGCCAATGCGGCGTGCCGTTGGCTGCTTTGCGCGAACATGCGCTGGTCAGCGATTTGGCGTGACTGTGATTTCGCGTGTTACCGACCGGCTGGAGTTCGCCAAGCCTGGGGATCTGCGCATCCCGCTTAACCGCGTCTATGCGGGCGAGACGAGTGATTGCCGGAGCTGCTTTCTGAAGCGGATGTTTTAGGCCATCGGCGGCGGTGATCACGGCAGTACGGGGTCGTCCTCGATGCGTGCGACAGCGTGAAAGACGCGTCCGGAGGGTGCAAATTTCAGTCGGCCAGTTCTGTGCAATACTCAGTCGGCACTGACACGCTGTCCCAGCGCGCCTCTCCGATGCCGCATCGGATGTGAAGGTGACGCCGTTCGTCGGCTCGCATGCGGTCGGGGGTCTGCTGGCTCCAATCGCTCACGCAGCCTCAACTCTTATAGAACCCCATAAGGGGTCCGATATTGTGTTTTTTCGTATTGGACCCCTTTAAGGGTTAGTAACGCTTTAGTACTGTTATATAGCCCCTTTAAGGGTAATTTAGTAAAACTTTCTCTATTTGCCCCCTTTGGGGGTCATTTAGAAGACTACCGTATATCGGCCCCCTTTAGGGGCTCATTACTCCAACTGTGATGCGTACCGTCGTCCCAGAGTCTCTGCCACGCCTCGATCCGCCACCCCACGACGCCGCCGCACGCGGCGCCGTGCTCTTGACCCTCAAGGAGTTGGGGCAAACGGTCCGCTGGTGGCGCACCCGCCAGCGGCGCCCTCTTCGCGATGCGGCCGGCATGCTCGGCGTCACCCAGCGCCTGCTTGCCGAACTCGAGCGAGGAGAGCGTGGCGTGCGTCTCGACAAAGCGCTGGACCTGCTCGCCGGAATGGGCTTCGACGTCGTGCTCGTTCCCCGCGACCCCTCCGTATCCCTGCAACCGACAGACGAGAAGCACGACGCATGAATCCGTCGCGCCGTCTCACCGTCTTCCGAAATGAGCGACCCGTTGGGACACTGTGGGCCGACGCCGCCCGCCTCAAGTTCTCGTACCTCACGGAAGTGTTGGGCGACCGATCCGCCACCGTGGGCGTCCTGCTGCCAGTTCGCACAGGCACGTTCGACGATCATCTGGTTCGCCCCTGCTTCGAGAACCTCCTCCCCGAAGGCGATCTCCGGGCATATCTGGCGAAGGTGGAAAAGGTCGACGTCGGCGATGTCGTAGGGCTTCTGGCCGCATTCGGTGGCGAATGTTCGGGGGCACTTTCGCTCTGGCCCGAGGGGGAGGCGCCCCCGCCGCAGCCAGAGTACGCGCCCTGCAGTACCGACGACGTGCGAAACGCGCTCGCGATGGTCCGCGCCCAAGAGGCGAGCGTCCGACGCTCGCCCGCCCAAGTTATGAAACGGGGGCGACTCTCTCTGAGCGGCGCGCAAGACAAGCTGGCACTGTTCCGACGTCCGCAAAGCGGCCCCGGCGCCGCCACCAATGAACCGCTGTACCGCATCCCGGTGCGAGGAGCGCCGTCCACTGTACTGGTAAAGCACGCCCGAGAGGAGCACTTCCCCGGGCTACTGCACAACGAGCTGGCCTGCATGCGTCTCATGGCCGCCGCTGGCGTGCCCACCGCCGACAGTGCTGTCCACGCGCTCGACGCGACGGTGTATGAAACCGCGCGGTTCGACCGCGTGCTGGAATCGAACGAGGCAATCACCCGACTGCACGCGGAAGATGGCTGCCAGGTCACGGGACGGACCTCGACTCAGAAATACGCCGCGACGGGAGCACCCGGATATCAAGATCTCTGCACCGTGATGCGCCGAGCCGGCGCCGCCCCCGCCGAAGACGCGGAGCGTCTTCTGCGCTGGGCTGTGGCCAACCTCGCGATGGGCAATCGAGATGCCCATGCCAAGAATCTGATGCTGCTTCACACTGCGACCGGTGTGCGACTCGCCCCGGCCTATGATGTCACCTGCACGCTCGTATATCCTGAGCTCGACACCGAAGAACTTCCGCTCCGATTTGGCGGGCAGACGCACGCAAAGGGAATGTCCGCGCACGCGCTACGCGTCGCGGCCCGGGAGTTCGGCCTGACCCCAGCCCGAGCCGCTTCGGTCGCCGGCGAAACTTGCGACCGGCTTATCGCGGCCATCGACGACACATTGCACGCCGTCACGGCGCTCGCCGGTGAACATTGGATACTCGGAGCGATGCACGATACACTGCACACCACGGCGCTCGAGACGCGTGAACGCCTGGCGTCGGGGACGTAAAGTCAGCACGACCGCGCTCGACGTGTGGCCGCAGGTCCCGCAGGACGCGCGACCGCCGGCGTATCACGAAAATCGAAACGATGTCAGGCTCGCTCTGGGCAATGCCGTCGGGTCGATGCACTCGGCGTGGAGCGGCAGATTGTCGTGGTGAATTCCGCGGCGATACGTTCGCACGCGTGTCGGACCCGGCGCGCGCACGTGCGCGACTGGGTGTCTACCGTCAGCGTCGGCGCTCCTGACCGACGCTCGAGGGTAACGAGCACTCAACATCTCGACCGAAGCGTTGGCGCGTCCAACGCGTCCAACGCGTCCAACACGTACAACACGTACAACTCATGCGACGCGCGCTCCGAGTGCTGCTCGAGACGTCCGACGCGACTCGCCTCTGCCGCTCACCCCTCGATTGATCGCGACCATGTGCCCACTCCGCGGCGCTCAGGACTTTCCGCACTACTGGCATCTTGATCGGCTCTGGCTTCCGCAAGCGCACGAGCTTGAGCCTGATGCTGAGGGATTTCTACCAAGCGCCCGTTGGCAACGCACCCTCGGATACCCTGAGCCGCAGCCGTTGCGCGCGTGGAAGGAGGCGCCGTGTGTCGTCGCGCTCGGTGATCCGCACCTAGGGAAAAGCAGCGCGTTGCGCGACTACGTCGCGCAGTTGGGGCAGACAGTGAGCGCTGATCGCATCGTCGCGCAAAACCTCGCCGACTTCCAGTCGACGACTGAGCTCCAACAGCAGGTGTTTCGAAGCGCCGCGGTTGAGTCGTGGACGAGCCGAACCGACACGGTCTGGCTCGTCCTCGACAGCCTCGATGAAGTGCGCATGCGCATGGACACCGTCGCCGGCGTGTTGCTCGAAGAGCTGCAGGCGCTCTTTGCACGACTGACCACGGCCCGTTTGCGCGTCGTGATTGCCTGTCGACCGCTCGTTGTCCCGCCGTGGTTTCTCGAGGGTCTCCGGGACGTTGTCGAAACGGTCGCCGGCGGCGCGAACGCGCCCGCGTCTCGCCCAGCTGCCGATGCAGAGGAGGCTGATGACAATAGCGCCGAGTGGGCGGAAGCCCCCCCACGCGAATCCACGTCGCCGTCGCGCGTCGCGACAGAGTTCGACACCGCGTTCATCGTGCTGAATCTGATGCTGCTCACCAAGAGCGACGCGGAGCGGGCGGCCACGACGTACCTCGGCTCAGCCGCAGCCAGCGCGTCGTTTTTGCACGCCGTTCGCGCGGTGCACGTTGGCGCCTTCGCCGCAAGGCCCGCGACGCTGCGCGCGCTGCTGCAGCGATTTCAGCACCAGAACGTCCTGGAGCGCGATCAAGTCCAGCTGTATCGAGCGCTGTGCCTCGAACTCTGCACGGTCGCACCCGATGCTCGCGACGCGGCCACGTCCCGCGGGGATCGCTATCGCGTGGCGGCTCGGCTGTGCGCGGCCGTCCTCTTTGGCAACTTCGACGGCGTGCAGCACGATGGTCCGGCCGACACGAGCGATCAGTTCGTGGATACGTACCGCTGCGATGGCACGGAGTTCGTTGACCATGGCTTGGTCCGCGTCGCCGCTCTTGACCTTTCTCGCGCTGCGTGCCGTGACCGCGAATTGAGGAACGGATAGGTCGAAAGTCTCTTGACAAAACACGACCAAAATTCGTTTGACAATTCTCGGCGGACTATGGCGCCGATTGCGAGAGGCGAATTCTCCCCGCTCACGAGACAACACTCCGACTATGTCTTCCCGTGACACTTCTTGAACTTGTGACCACTCCCGCACGGGCACGGACGATTCAGCGATGGTGGCGGGGCTCCTGGGGCACGTGGGGGTAGCGGGCCGACGGGTGCCCGATTCTTCCTTGGCTCGACGGGATACTCAACCTCCCGCCACTCACTGCGGACCGTCTGCTGGAGCATGCCGAGGTCCACCATCCTTTGTGCTTCCGCTTCGAGTTCAGGTGACCAGTCTTCCTCGCGTAGCAGGTACAAGTCTTCCGAACGCATCGCGCCCTCGACGTGCGGCTCGGTCGCAATTCCGATGATAGTCTTGTATTCAGGGAGGCGGAGTCGCGTTGCTAGGACGTATCCCTCCGTCAACCGGCGCCGAAGCTCTCGATACTCGTCGTAGGTTGCGTCATCGTTGCTCCGCGCGAGAGCGAGGAACACATACGCTGGTCGGCTTGTGTCCTCGGTCGCCGCGACACGCATGTTGTGTCGACGGTCGGGCGCGACGGGCTTGCGAATGATGGCGAGCAGTTGCGTCGCGAGACCTCGTCGGCGCGTGCGGTCTTCGCTAGCAAGATACCGCAGCATTGGTTCGAGGTCTTTGACATCCGCGTGCGTGCGGAACTCGGATGTGCCATTGATGAAGTGCCGTTCGAACTCGCCGATCAGTCCGTCCCACGCGTAGCTGATTGCGTTCGCCTCGACCTGGGCGCGCCGGTGTGGGCCAGCGAGAAAGTTCTTCCACTCACCTTCCGGCAACACGGAGATCGCTTCGTCTGTTCGCGGAAGCGCGTGCCCGTTTTTGTCGCCGCTCATCAGGTACCACGCGAGCAGTTCCTCCTCACCAGCGGCGCCAAGTAGATGTCCCTCTCGCACCCATGACTCTTTCTCGCGCAGGTAAGCGATGAAGTCGGCGACGGTGTCGAGCGTCGTGAGCAGGATCTCGAGTGTCGTGTCGTCGAGGATGTGCACAAACCCGCGTGCAGGATCGAGGTCACCGACGGTGAACGGAGCTGCATCATTGTCACCGATCATCGGCGAATACATCAAGCTCCCACTGCCACCCAATGACGCCCGGCAGGCGTCCGCCACACCGTGCGCGACGACGACGCGATGTACCCGGGCGCGTCCGGCAGGGGGCAGTTGCAAAGGGAATGGTTTGGTACAGCCAACATCAAGAAAAAGCTTCTCTGGATGTTTCAGAATCCACTTCTCTGCGGCCCACACCTGTTTAGCAGATGCGCGCACGGACCTCCGATACCAGCGACCCCAGTCCGTAGCCAGGTTGCCGGTACTACCGAAGGCACACGACTTGTCTGAGAAGATGATGACGTCGTCGCCGAACACGACGATGAGGTCTGCGACTTCTTTGCCACCGCCTTGATCTCGGTGGACGCCCGGATAGCTCCACAGGCGAAGGAACGTCCCTTCGCAGAGCGACTGCAGGTATCGCTCTGCAGGGTTAATCCCGTCCACGCGCGCAATCGGTTCGAATCGTACGGGGTACGGGGCCGTAACCGCTTTATCGTCACTCGTCATGCCGAATTGTATGGCGCGGTACAATCTGTGCCTTCGTCTCTGCGCGCCGAGCGAAGGGGGCCTGTCAGGTTTCGCCGATCTCGCCGGGGTGCCGCCGTCCCTGTGCCCACTCACTTTGGATTGCGTTCACGCGCGTTGGCGAAGGGTGTTTGCCGCGGCCCTCGAGGTACGTCATCAACGCGACCATCACTTCATTGCGTAGCCCCGCGGTGCTTTCGGCGAGCGCATCGAGCCGCACGAGCGTCGCGGCGCCGGTCTCCGGGGTGTAGAGCGATACGTGCATTGATCGCCGACTTCCATGCACCAACCAGTTGCGTTCGTCCTTGAGGGAATCGAGTCGCGAACGAATCTCCGGCGACAGTGAATCGAGTAACGGCCGTTGCTGAAGCAATTTTCCGAACGTCAATGCGCGTCGTCGTTCGAGCGCCGCTTCGAGCTCCGCTTTCGTGCAGTCCGGCTCGAGATCGTGACGCATCACGAGATAACTCGCGAGAACGTCCTCCAATAGTTGGAGCTCCCACACGGCATGGCCGACCGCGCGCAGTGCTTCCTGCACGGTAGCCATGTCCGGCGTTGGGCGATTCACACCATCGGGCGCAGGGAACGTTTGCATTACATCAATGAATGCGCATGACGGCGATCATGCGACGCGAGGCCTGGTGTGTTGATCAGCTGTACACACCGTACTGAATGCGCACGAGGATCTGTTCGACCTCTAACGCACCGTCGTCCGAATCCAACAGGTCGGTCGGTCGACGACCGCCCAGCGCTCTGTTGGGCTTTCCCATCCAATCCTCCGCGCGCTCCCGGTCGCCAAGGGCCTCGGAGGCCTGGGCGATCAAGCGCGACTCTCGGGATTGACGATCCGTTGGTGCATCGGCCATCCGGCAGGCTCCTCCATGGGATAGTGGAGGATCGCGACGGTGGGACGCGGCGGCAACCCCGCGGTTGCCGAGGCCTGGGGCGCCGCTCGGCGGCCCCCAGAACCTCTCAGAGTCCACTTGGCTGTCGCTATGCTGTCTGGACAGGCCGGGCCCGACTCTTATTCAAGAGATCGGTTAGGTGCAATGGCAGCGGGGCGCCAAGCCGCCTAAGCCGATATTATTAGTCTGGATTGGCAACTGACTAATAGAGGCCATGTATTCGTCAAACGCGAATAATGCCCATCTATTCGTCACCTCGGGCTGGGCCACACAGTCAGACGTCATTGGCGGACATGGCCAGAAATACAACGAAGCGTCCTGATCAGGCCGCCTCGACTTAGAGGGCGATGGCTGCGGGGCGGAGGGGCCAAGTGCCACTGGGTCTTACCGACGAGGCCGCTGCGCTAGGTTCGCGCTTGGCGGAGGTCGGCGCGCGCGTCGCGGACAATGGACCACGACGAGTGCAGGAAGAGCCCGGCGATCACGACGGCGACCACCAGGTCGGGCCATGGGGTGCTGGTCCACGCTACCAGCCCTGCCGCGATCACGACGGCGAGATTGCCCAAGGCATCGTTCCGTGAGAACAGCCAGATCGCCCTCGCGTTGGCGTCCCCGATCTTCCGATGAGGGATGAGCACCGCCGCGGCGGCGACATTGACCACGAGCGCAACCAGCGCGAACGCCCCCATCAACTCCGCTTCGGGCTGGCGTTGCACAAGGACGCGATACGCCGTGGTCACGAGCACGCCGATCCCTAGCGCGCCGAGGAACAGCCCCTGCAGCAATGCGGCCTGTGCGCGGCGACGGAGCGGCCAGCCGAGCGCGAGCAGTCCGAGGAAACTGATCAGCCCGTCTCCGAGAAAGTCGAGAGCGTCGGCCTTGAGCGCCTGCGAGTCCGAAAGGAAGCCGCCGACGACTTCGATGACGCCGTACCCCACGTTGAGCGCGACCACGATCCAGAGGGCGCGCCGATACGCCGCCGGCACAACGGGTGGCACCGCCGCCCCGGGCGTGTCGCTGTCCGTCTGCAGGCGATCTACCTGGTAGCCGATGGCGCGCACTGCGTCCTCCACTGACGCGAGGGCGGCGCTCGAGGCCTCAGCGCTCATGATTTGCGTCGCGACGGACACCTTGACGGCGATCACGCCCGGTACCGCTCCGGCCGCCGACTCGATCTCGGCCGCATCATGGGCACAGTCCATCCCCGTGACGCGGTAGCGGGCGCGCTGGGAAACCGAAGCCGATGTCAGGGTCATGGACTCAACGTATCACGTTCTTCGCGGTCCACGAGCCGTCGGATGGAGGGAGCGCCACAGCAACACCGATCACCAAGACGGATTACCCGCGGCTGCGACGGATGGTAGCGTTCGTCATCGTTGTTCGTGCGTCGTGTGCGCAGACCGGGCCGGAGTTCCGATGAGTGTCGTGGGTGAAACGGTCTTGAGTGCGCGCGGTGAGCAGTGGGTGATCACCCAAGGGCATGCGATTGCCGCGATGCCAGGCTTCGCGATGCGCCCGCAGAGCCACACGTCGTCGACCGCCGTCATGCCCGTACGCGAGGGACTCTGCTCGGTGACGCTCGATGTAAAGGTGCCACTGGAACGCATCGCGTTGGCGGACGTGCAATCCGCCCGCTCGCATCGCTCGAGCTGGATGACATCGAGGCGGCGTTGACGCAGTCCGACTGACGATCAACCAGTTCGTCGAGACCGCGCGAGTGTGAACAGGGCGCATCGTCGCCAGCCGGCCGACGACTGCGCACGTCCGAGTTACCGGTCTACTGCAACAACAAACCAGAGTCGATGCTGTGATCGCTGCCATCAATGCGCGGCGGCATGGCGATGGTGTCGATGTCAAGCGGGCGGCGTGGGTACGGCGGTTAGTCCTGCGCACCGTTGATCGCGCCGAAAGGTGCGCCATGGGCGGTGAGAAGACTGAGGGGTGAGCGTATCCTCGGCTCACGGTACCGAGAGCGCGCTCGACTTAACCTCGACGAGCCGCTGTTGCACCCATCGATAGGCGCGCAACTGCCACTCTCGCCTACGCACGCGCTCCATGATGATCAGCAACGGCTCCCGAGAACTGTAGCGTGGGTCGTCGCTGATCCAGGACATCGCGTGTCGGTCGATGTGGCTTGGGCCGCCGGCATCAGGGTGAGAGTGCCACTCCCCGATATAGTCAACGCGCCCCTCTGATTCGTGATACAGCCGATCCACTTCGGCTTGCGTGTATTCACCGTCTCGTTGAAACCGGTTGCGCGAGTGAAGTGCGTTTGGGCCTGGCCCAACAACCGCGGTCACGACGGTGCGGCCGTCCCCATCGACGTGACCAACAAGGACACCACCCGTCTCGCACGGCGCCTTGCGCTCGCATGCGCGCTGCAATGTCTCAACGATGGACGCGCTCAACCCCAGCGCGGGCAGCGGCGGTAGATCGGCCGGCGGGCCATCGGTGAACGCTTTCGTTGGCACAGACCCCCACCATTTACGCACCCACTTCACGCGACCGGTTCCTCAGTCGTGACGGTCATCGTGTTCGCGACTGCCTTGTCGCAACACTCACACGACCGGACGGGCGCGAACACGTCCCAGTGCGCTCCGACAATGGCCAGATCCCCAGCGAGCGCGGGGACTTCCTCATTCACCACCAGCAAGTGATTGCGAGGACCCAAGCGATCTTGCAGAAGCCAGAGCACCGTGCGGGCCGCCCAGTTCGCGGTCGCCTCGACGTCCACGGCGGGCGCCTCGACCGTCGGGACGCCGCAGCCGTCCTCGAAGAACTCCTCCCCGTCGCCCGGTGGCACCACCGAGTAGTGTTTCGATTGCGCGTGCACTTCGTAGCACAGCAGGCATGCATCCCGCCCGGGCCTTACCACGCGCACCCGCCCAATCGCGGCGCGTCGAGTCGTCTCGACCTGCACGAGCGGACGACCGACTTCGACACAGACCTCGTTCAGCAACAGCGTGAACGGCTGCTCGGCCGTCGCGTCCACCACGACATCTGCGCCCGCGATGTATTCGCGCAAGCGCTCCGGATTCCACGTCGCCACTCTTTCCCTGACGTGCACGTTCGGCGTGTGGTAGATGATCTCGCGCCAGAGCGCGTGTGTTTTCAATTCACCGACGTCGGTGATCTTGCCGACATGGCGCACGGCGTTGCCGGGTCGAATGCGGTCGCTGTCAACGAGCACGAGGCGTTCGATGCCGGAACGTGCTAGCAGAAGTGCGACCGCACCGCCAAGCGCGCCTACCCCGAACACCACCACGTTGCGCCCCCCAACGGCCGTCGCGAGCGGCCCAGTGCGACGCATCAACGCGTGACGGTCAATTGGGACGGTTTCGGACGCCGTCACGCCGGTCGCCGCAATCGTCTGGGGCTCACGCCAGCGAATTGGCTTACCCTCCGCAGGGCGCGCCTGAAGGAACAGCCAGCCCTCGCGTCCTTCGAGTGTCGGGTCAGGATATCCGAGGGCCAGAAAGACGGGGCGCTTGCCCCCAGCGTCCGCACCGATCAAGCGGCGGCACTCGTCGACGGCCCATCCCGTCTCGTGCCCGCTTGCTCGATCAATCTCGGCCAGAACCGCGCCGAGGGACTCTCGGGGATCCGGCTCCCGGTTGAGGCGAAACCACGCACCGACCGCCTCCCGCGCATTCTCATGAAATCCGAGAACGATGAGCGCGCGTTCATCGGCGGGCTTCGGCTGCACGGCGCCGGTCCCCTCAACCGGGCCGTCGGCGAGCACGATGTTCGGACTACTTCGCCATATACCGAACCGGCCCGACGATGCCCCAGTCGGGGGTACCCATCCGTCGCTGACAAGGGTCATCGCCGGGTCCCCTTTGGCCTGCGGAAACGCCGTATTCAGATCGGGCGGCCGGTCAACGTCCTCCCATGCACCGCTATGCATGCGGGAGAGCAATTCTTCGACACGGGCGAGGTATTCCTCACCTGTGCGCCACGGCGCCCACCCCCGCTGTGTGTCCGCGCGGTAGTTCGCCGCGTATACACACAACGATCCGTTCTGGAGCGGTCGCGCATGCCGACTGTTCGGCATCTGCTCGCGCGGGTCCGTCGCAAACGCGGACGGCGCCTGAAACGGGAAGGCCGCCCACAGCCCGATTCGGATCTGATGCGCCGCTTCGCGCTCCTCACCTGACTCCGCATCGCGCCATCGAGCGGTGATGGTCCCGTCCCATCGTTCGTTACCGTTCCCCTCCTTGCCATGGAGCGTGAAGCCGGCGGCCGTGAGCGCCGCGCGAAAGCGCTCGCGCGCAAGCGGGTGAAGCCCGTCAGCGTCTACCTGCGGGGCCGCACCGGTCGGGTCAGCCAAACGTCGGCGCCTGGCGGATGTCCGGACGCGTCAACACCGAGGGCGCCGCTGGGCGCGGATCGGTCGGCGCGGCGTGCTTGCGATCCTCGTCGTCGGGGAGTGGGAACTTGTCACCAAAGATCTGGCGCCACAGCTTCGCACTCGCCGTCAGGTCCGTCGCTGCAAGATCGCGCGCTCTCGTGGCCAAGGGGAGCGTTGCAAGAAGGGCGTCGTAGAAACGATTGAAATCCGCCTGCTCCATGCCGGTTCTAATCACCTCTCCCGGGAGGCCAGGATCCGGGAATGACGGCAAGCTTTCCATCTGACGATACATGGCGAGTGCCATCGTCGTGCGCTCCGCCCACGCGATGAACACGTCGGCCCACTCGCGAGCTGCCGGGTCATGATGGTAACCGGCCATGAGCTCCATCATGTGTCCCTTGGGGTGCCGCTTTCCGCGCAGCTGCTCGTACTTCCACCAGCGCACCATCTTCACGAGCGGCACGAAGCGACCCTGATCTGTGTCGCTTGTTTGCGTTTTCTTGTTCAGCGCTTGGGTCCAGGCGATGTGACCCTTCGGGTTTGTGGGGAACCATCGGGTCACGTCGCGATCCGGAATCAACAGCGGCTTCTCCGTGCCGTTCGGGGCGACCGTCGGCACGATGTCCATGTCAATGGCAGACAATTCGACCTGAATCGAACGGCGACGCGGCGTGGTCCGGGTCTTGTACTTCTTATTGTCGTCCAACGCCTTCTTGAGTTTGGTAAGCAGCTTCTTGGGGTCTTGCGGATCGTACTCGCTCATGGCGCACACCACGACGATGTCCACGTCCTTGATCGGCGTGACGGAAGTCCGCCGCCTGTACGACCCAGCGAGAAACGTTTCGACGTGCACGGCACCGAACGTCTCGTGGTTCGCGAGCCACTCCCGGACCGGCTCGTGCGCGTCGATGGCCTCGGCGCGTGTGTCCTTGTCGGGCTCGATGTTGCTCAAGAACTCAGTGAACAGCGTGTTCAAGGTTGCCATGCTCGATCTCGGTAAGGGAACACACACTCGTGCACTCGCAATGAGGGCGAGCGTACGTATCGCATCGTCGTACTATCGGTGTCTACTGCGGCTCGGCGAGGGAGCGCCGCCTGCGCGTCGCGCGTATCGCACCCAGGGTGCAGGCGCGCACGTATGTCGCAGTTTTGGGATGCCATTGGTGCACGGTGATCTTGCCGACAGCGTTGAGCGTGTGACCGAGGAGCACGCACCACTCGGCGGGCGCCGCGACATACAAATGGAAATGCCGGACACCGTGCTGGTCATGCAGTGTTCGCAGACACGTCCCCACATCCCACGCGGCCGAGATGGCCCACGACGCGTCGACGACGGCGTGTTGAGTTGCGCCGTCCGTCGGGGTGAGTCGCACGGCATGACCCGGTGGTTCAGATAGGCCGGCGGCGGCGCTTGCCACGCTGCGCCCCACGTCGCGTGAGACGGCCACCTCCACCAGCGCCACCGTGCGGTCCGTTCCTGGTGCCGTGAGTTCGGTCTGCAGTAGGATGGGTAATCCGCTCCGCTTCGCCGTCGTCGACCATGCTCCGTTTGCGCCGTCGAACGTCAGCGTGTACTTGGCCGTCGCGGAGAGTGTCTCACCGAGGGCGAGCGCCGCAGACAGCCTGGATTGCACCTGCACGTGTACAAGCTTTTGCGACAACTCGTCGAGCACCGCCCGCACGTCTTGGAGTGCTGGTACGAGGTCATCACGCCACTCGGTCTCTCGTGGGCAACCTTCCTCGAAGGGTGCGGCCCAGTCCATGTCGAGATCGACCCCCGGCGCGGCGGCCGCGAACGGCTGCGTGCGGAGCAGGAGACGCGGTACGTATCCTGGACTTGACGCGAAGCGAGGGCGCAAGCCAGCGCGCAGGGTGCGCTGTGCGACTCGGCGGAGCTCGCCGTTGCGCTTCTTCCCCGTGGCCTCCGGGGCCAAGGTGTGCCCGTCGAAGTCGCTCAGACTGCGAAGGCCGTGCGCCTTGCACGTAGCGGTCAACTCGTCGGGCGTAACGCCACAGAAAAGGGGAATGATCGAGAAGCTTGGGTCGCGCTCACGCCGAGCAAGAGCCTCGGGCACCTCCACGTTCCAGATGACTGGGCGCGTAAGGAATTCGGGCGTCACAAACGCGATAAAGGCCGACACCTCCTCTTGGATGGCTCGTCGAAAGGCAGACTCGAAGAGTTCGCCGATCTCGAGGTCGTCTTTGTCGCGCCACGCATGGAGCCCTCGCAGTTGCAGCGCTTTCTTCAGCGCAGCGATGTCCGCGGCGTTCCCGCGCCAGTGGCTCAGAAAGAACCGTGGAGGACGTCGGTGACTTGGCGCAGCGACGTGGACGTCGTCGTGTGCGCCGGGCTGTGCGTCGTCAAGCATCGGAGGGCGCAGGGGCGGGAGGAGGCCAGCACGTAGCGCTTCCCGCGCCACGACAATGGACTGCCGGTGTTCCTACGGGAATCTAACCGGTTCTGAATCGAGTGTCGGGCTCGGCGTCGGGGTCCGGCGACAAGGGCTCCGACCTCCACAGCCTCAGCGCCGAAAGGCACTGAGGCGGTGGGTCTGGTCGTGCGGGTTACGCCGCGCGTCGATGATTTCGCGCGATCCAGCCGATGCCTTCGGTCCGGATGCCACGAAAGTGCGATGCCCCCAGCGGACCGACGACAAGCCCATCATCGTTATCCACGAACCTCGAGAGAAACTCGAACGCGGTCCCGACGTCGTACTCACTTGCGATCCACCACTCGGACTCCAGCGGACGTGCGGCGTCGCCGAGCGCCCGAATTCCTTGCCAGAGCTGAGTGTAGTCTCGATTCTTTCTCAGATCATACGCTACCCGCAGGTGTTGAATAGCCAATTGCCACTCCTCCGCCATTGGCGGATAAAGCGAAACGGTACTGCGTGAAGTGCGCCCTTGCGCGACCGCCTCTCCCTTCGCAATTTCGGCCCTCCTGATGTTTGGGATCGCGGTTGCCGCCGCGAAACACGTTTGACTGATCGCCCCGTTGGCCCACCCGGTCGGCGGGGCGTGTCGCATGGTGGACCTGACCCCGGAGCGGGGCGAATAGTCGATTCGTTCGTGAAGCCGCGCAAGACGTGTCCCTGGGCCGCTAGTGCTTAACTCGGCGGCTCGGTCCCTACCAAGGTCGCGACGCGGACGCGAAGTACCTCAGCGAGTCGGTGAAGCGTTAGCAGACTGACGTTCTTCCTGCCGCGTTCAAGTTCACCAAGGAACGACGCGTTCATGGACGCCGCGGCCGCGAGATCAGCGATGGACATGCCGATGGCGGTCCGCCCGGCCCGGATGCGCTGTCCCACCTCGCGAAGCACGAGCAGCTCTTCTGCAGACAACGACGGTAAAGTCACCAGTCCTCGATCAGGCGCCACGTCGTGGGCGCTACGACGTCCGAGACGCCAAATGAGGACAGCGGGATGCAAGAGCACTCTCGCATCCCGCTGTTCTGTAGAGACTTACACGAGCGACAGACTCGTTTCCACGAATGCGTCAGGTTCGTTTCCGCGCGTGCGACAGTCGCGATTCCGCGCTAGGGTCAGCGCGACTCAGCCGCACTCACTGAAGCCGCAGACATGACACTTCACGCACCCCTCAGCAAACTCCAGCTGCGATCCACAGTCAGGGCAAGTCCCCATGAACACTTCGCCGCCAACTCCACCAAAATCAATCTGCGGCATCGCCTGCTCACCTGAAGGCGGACGAGTAATCGGCACACCGGCGGCCGGCGTCGGCACTGGCGCGCTCAGCGAGCTCACCGGACCCTGACCAACAGCGTTCGCGCCGCCGTTCAGGAGATCCTGCTGCACGCCCTGCTTCTCACGCCACCACTGTTCGAGCGCGATACCCACCGCGTCGGGGAGCGACAGCACCTTGTTCGGGCCAAGACCCACGGCGCGATCGGAGCTGATGCCGCGGAGCTGACGGTGGATTTCCTGGAGCGAAATGCCTGAGCGCAGTGCGAGCGAGATCAAACGACCGATCGCTTCGGCGTCGGCCATCGCGCTGCCGCCGGCCTTGCCGAGGTTAAGGAACACCTCGAACGGCTGTCCCTTCTCGTCTTCGGTGATGTTCACGAACATCACACCAAGCGGCGTTTCCTTGCGGATGGTCGTGCCGCGCATGACATCGGGACGCGCACGCTTGCCACGACGGCTCGCGTTCTCGGCTTCCGCACTGAACAGCGACTTCTTCGTGCGATCGAGATCGTTCTGCAACTCGGCGATCGTTCCCTGCAGTTCGCCGATCTCGCGCTTGAGCGCGTTCTCGACCTTCGGGTCAGCCTTGTCGCCATCGCGCTTCGCGGCCGCATCGGCGGTGGCACCGGTGCTGAGCACCTGGCCATCACGCGAACCGTCGCGGTACACCGTGACACCCTTCGCCTTCATGTCGTACGCGAGTTCGTAGATCGCGCGCACGTCATCAACCGTGGCGGTGTGCGAGAAGTTGGTGGTTTTGGAGATGGCCGAGTCGCAGTGCTGCTGGAAGGCCGCCTGCATCTTGATGTGGTATTCCGGCGAGATGTTGTTCGCCGTGTTGAACACCGCCTGCCACTTGGTCGGCACTTCCGCGTGCGCCACGCTGCCGGTCTTCGCGATGCGCTCCATGAGCTCGTCGCTGTACCAGCCTTCGCTCTTCGCGATCGCCACGAAGTCTTCGTTCACATCGGGCATCATCACGCCAGCCTGATTGCGCATGAACGCCACGGCGAACAACGGCTCGAGGCCTGAGCTGCAACCGGCGATGATGGAGATCGTGCCAGTCGGCGCAACGGTCGTGACGTTGCAATTGCGGAGCAGCTGCATGGGGCGAATACGCTCGCCAGCCGCATCACGCGCGCACGTTTCGTCGGGACCCCAGATGGAACGCGCCCACTCGGGGAACGCACCACGCTCCTTCGCCAAGCGCTCGGATTCCTTCTTCCCTTCGACATCGAGGAATTCCATGATCTTGCGACCCATCTCGACACCTTCCGGGCTGTCGTACGGGATGCCAAGACGCACGAGCATGTCGGCAAAGCCCATCACGCCCAAGCCGATACGACGGATACGCTTCGACAGCGCGTCGATTTCGGGGAGCGGATACTTGTTGACGTCGATGATGTTGTCGAGGAAGTGCGTGCTGAGCGCGATATCGCGACGCATCGCATCCCAGTCGATCTGGCCATTCATGACGTAATAGCCAACGTTCACCGAGCCGAGGTTGCACACGTCGTACGGGAGCAGCGGCTGCTCACCACACGGATTCGTGGCCTCGTAATCGCCGAGATGCGGCACCGGGTTGTAGCGGTTCGCTTCGTCGATGAAGAACACACCCGGCTCACCCGTGCGCCACGCGCCCAGGATCATCTTGTCCCACACTTCGCGCGCGCGCAGCTGGCCGGTGACCTGCTTCGACACGGGGTCCACGAGATCGTAGTTCCCGTCCGCCTTGAGGGCGTCCATGAACTTCGTGGTCACACCAACCGAGATGTTGAAGTTGGTGATCTTGGTGAGGTCTTCCTTGCACGCGATGAATTCCATCACGTCGGGATGGTCGACGCGCAGAATGCCCATGTTCGCGCCGCGACGCGTGCCGCCCTGCTTCACCGCATCGGTCGACGCGTCGTACAGCTGCATGAACGAGATGGGGCCCGACGCCACGCCAGTGGTCGAGCGCACCATGCTCCCGCGCGAACGCAGGCGCGAGAACGAAAAGCCCGTACCACCACCCGACTGGTGGATGAGCGCCATGGAGCGGAGCGTATCATAGATGCCCGTCTGCCCATTGCTCAGCGCGTCATCGACCGGCAGCACGAAGCACGCCGAGAGCTGCCCCAACGGACGACCGGCGTTCATGAGCGTCGGCGAGTTCGGCTCGAACCGGCGCTGCGTCATGAGGAAGTAGAACTCCTCGGCCAACGCCTGCACCGCGCCGTCGCTCGCGCCATAGCGGCGATCGGCCTCGGCCACGACCGTGGCAACGCGCCAGAACATGTCCTCGGTCTTCTCTACCGGCTTGCCGGACTTGTCTTTGACCAAATAGCGCTTTTCCAGAACGGTACGGGCGTTCTGGGACAGCGTGACGAGTCCCTCTGGCGGCGTGGCAGAGAAGGGCATTCGGGGGCTCCTAATACGGTGTGGCGTGTGGCGGACTTGGCGCTCAGGCAGGTTGCGGGTGCGTCCCCGGCAACACTTGGGAGGGGGGCCGAGCGGGCGCGTATGGTCGCTCCGTCCGTGAGTCCGCGCAAGTCTTGTTGCAAGGCATTCACCAGCATGGAGTTGCATTCCGTCGATCACGTTCGTGCGAGGTGATCGAAGTTTCCCACCGACCCCATGCTTGTGAGCTTTTCAGGGGTGTAACAGTTCAGACCGGTCCAAGAATTGTGAAGTGCGGGCATGTCGACAGCGATTGTGGACCGTTCGAAGCTATTGATACACAAATACTTACGACGGTGTTCCGAAAGTCGTTACTGGCATCACGCCAGCAGCACCGCGACATGAGTCAGGATGACCGTGGAAGACCCGAAAATGTCCATGGCTGTGTTTGCTTGCCTGGATTCGCGGACCGCGGCGCGAAGTTGCTTGCATCCGCGAATACAGCAGCAGGCTGAGCCTTTAGAGCGGCTCTGAAACAGACTCAGCTGTGCTTCGGGACGTCGCCAGCCGCATGTCGGCGCGCCAGCTCCACGTATCGGGCGGCGTTGTTCACGATTTTGGCCCGCTGATCGGCCCCAAGCTCGCGCACGACCTTCCCCGGCACCCCCACCACAAGGCTCCCGGGCGGGATCTCGGTCCCCTCCAGCACCACCGCGCCGGCGGCGATCACACTCCCTGCCCCCACCCGCACCCGGTTGAGCAGAATGGCGCCCATCCCCACCAGCACCCCGTCCTCGAGCGTGGTGCCATGCACGATGGCGCGATGGCCAATCACGCAATCCTCACCCACCACCGTGGGAATGCCCGGGTCGGCATGAATCACCGCGCCATCCTGCACGTTGCTCCGCGCCCCAATCGTGATGTGGTCGGTATCGCCGCGCAGCACCGCGGTGGGCCAGACACTCGTGTCTTCGGCGAGATGCACGTTGCCCAACACGACAGCGGTGGGATGAATGAAGGGAGCAGCCACGAGTGAACTCTCAGTTGGGCGGACGACGCACAGGCACACGAATCGTGCTGCCTTCGAACAGAGTCAATTTGAGCGGCTCGGTCGCATCACGCACCGTTTCATCGCTCACATCCTTCCCCGTTCCATAGTTGAGCTGACTCTCGGCGTTCTTGTTGACATTGACGACAACAACCAGTTGACTCCCCGCCGCCAGTACTCGACT
Organism: uncultured Gemmatimonadaceae bacterium; assembly: GCA_966112585.1. GTDB lineage: Bacteria > Gemmatimonadota > Gemmatimonadetes > Gemmatimonadales > Gemmatimonadaceae > Gemmatimonas. The sequence goes on along the minus strand of CBHWDN010000032.1, from coordinate 38,234 downwards.
CACTATGCGCGCACCGCGGAGCGGCAGCTGTTCTTGAATACCCGAACGCAGCAACTGTCGCTGCGCATAGTCACGCGCAAGACTCGCGCGACCCAACCAGTAGCTCAACTGGCGATAGACGCCCTGCGCGGTGCGCTCGTACAGGAGAACGCCAAGGTCGACGTCTTTCGCATTGATCGACGCGACGAGATCGGCCGTGAACGCTCCGCTGATGATTGTCGCTTCCCTGAGCGGCTCACTCACGAAGGCGACGCCATTGTCGCGATCGAGCGTGCTGTCGTTGCGGAGTGAAATGAATGCGCTGCTCGTGATGGTGCGGTCGCGCATATCCACCGAGAGTTCGGCGGCGGTTCCCGTTCCAGCATTGGCGACCAGCCTATGGTCGGCACCAGCGAGTTCGCTGCTCAGGTGCAGCGCCATGGTGTCGGTGCTCATTGCCGCGAGCGACGGCGCGTGCTGCCAGGTATTCGTGCCGATCGGCTGATAGTTGACGCGATCGCTGAGCAACGCCGGCTTTGGCGCACCGCGCAGCACGTAGCGCATCCAATCGTAGATCAGCCCCGCCACATCGACATTCGCAACCGGATCGATCCGCAAATCACCAAGCACCGGCGACGGGCGTCGCTGCGAACCGAAGTGATCCCACGGCCCGATGAGCAGCGTGTGATTCGCCGAGGGGCGCGCCGCGAGATGCGCGCGATAGTAGTGCATCGCACCCGGCTGCGCGCCATCGAAGTAGCCGGTGATGCTCAACACAGGGATCGCAATCTTCGCATACGCCGCCGCGCTGGGCATCATGTTCTGCCAGTACGCATCGAACGTGGGGTGATCGAGCCAGCGCCGGAAAATCGGATTGGGCTTACCGTCAATCACATCCAGCTCGCGATACGCCGAGCCGCGCGCAAACCAGGTGCTGTCGAGACGACTCCATCGATCGCCATCGCGATAGAGCGCATCTTCCAGTAGCCCATTGCTCCCCACCCAATGCGCCCAGCTGTACTGAAAGGTGAGCATCACGCCATTCTCGCGCGGCGTATCGATGCCCGGCGCCACCGCCGCTGCCGGCACAATGGTTTTGAGCGCCGGATGCAACGTGCCCGCCGCTGCCCACTGCGTGAAGCCGGAGTACGAACCGCCGAGCATACCAACCGCGCCATTGCTCCACGGCTGCCTGGCAATCCAGTCGAGCAAGTCGCGAGAATCGCGCGCCTCCGTTTCCCACGGACGCACCGGCCCCGTGCTCATGCGCTTGCCGCGCGACGTGGCAACAACACCAACAAACCCCTGCGACGCCGCCTCGAGCGCCGTGAGCCGGTTCTGCGCGCCAGCGTAGATGGTGTACTCGAGAATCGCCGGCTGCTTGCCGCGCAGCGAACGCGGACGAATCACGGTGGCCGTGAGTGACCCACCATCACGCAACGGCACCCGCGCCTGCTCAGTGATCGCGTAGCGGCGCGCCTCTGCCTCGGTGAGTATGGCCGGCATCACTGGCACCAACGTGCGGAAGGAGGTCAACACGAAATACTGCTTGGCGAGCGCCACCGCATCGTTGAGCGGAATCGCCTCTGGCGCCGCAGCAAGCGCGCGCCTCCACTGCGCATCGGCGTTTGCGATGTCGAACGAGAACGAGCCCGCGACGCGATACGCTACCAGGTCAGACTGCACACTATCAATCGCGAGAAACTCGCGCCGCACCACATTGCGCCACGCGCCTACCGGCGCCTGACTCGCGCGGGCGTAGAGTTCGTACTGCGTGTACTCGTTTCGCGCATACAGCGGGTCGCGCGTGTGCCGCAGCTCACGCAGTGCGGCCAGCGACTTCAGGCCCGCGGCATAGTCACCCGATAGCAGCTCGAGACGAAAGGCCGTGTTCAGCGAATCGTCGCGATCGATGCCCTTGTAGAGCGTCGCCGCGGTTCGCGCAATCGCCCGGATGGCGCGGTCGGTAGCGACGGAGTCCTCGCGTATTGCTTTGGACAGCTCGAAGGTCTGAGCGGATACCGTCATCGGTATCGCAGCAAGGAGGGCAATGAGGCTTTGCTTCATGCTGCCATTACGTGCTTGCGGATAGTGAGTTTCTTCGTCTGATGGATCGTTAACTGCCTCGCACAGAGCTCACAGTGGGCCGCAGAGGTCACAGAGAACAACAAAGGCTTTTCCCTGTGTTCACTGTGGCCCCCTGTGTGCTCTGTGCGAGGCTTTTGTCAGAAGTAACCACCGAGCGTGACATAAAACGCCCCCTTCCGAGAGACTCCAGCAGGCGCGACGTAAGGCGCACCGCCGCCAATGCGAAACCGATACGGCACGTCATAAGCAATCGCCGCATCGAACACCAACTCCGCTCCACCGGTCGCAATCCAGCCGTCACGCACACCAGGACGCTCGCACACGCCCAGCGTCGACCCCGATGCAGCGAACGCCGAGGGACACCACGCGCGCCCCGCATCACTGAACAGCGCCAGCGACAACTTGTCGCTGTACACCGTGAACACGCTCGGCAGCTTTTTGAACAACGCGAGCGGCGCCCGATACTCCGCGCTGCCGGCCAGTGCGCGGATGCCGCGCTGAGTGCCTGGTGCGACACCACGCACGGCGAAAGTGCGTGACGGGTCGCCGACGTTCACTCCGGGAAAGACTTCGCTGGTGAGACCGCTCACACCGCCCACCGAAAACTCGGTCGCGGTTTTCTGATCGGTGATGCCGGCCGCGGCACGCACGGCAAGCACATGGCGCGAAAAACCGGGTAAGTCGAGCGGTTGGTAGGCGCGTGCACTCACCACATGTCGCCACGAGCCCAGCTCGGGTGCGTCGAGCCGCCAACGGTACATCGTGCTCGTCGCCAACGTCACGCCCTCTTCGACACTCACACTGCGTGCAGCTCTGCGCGCGGTGCTCACACTGCTGTTGAAGAACAGTGTGGGATAGCGTGTGCCCGTGCGCAGCAGCGAATTCGCCGGGCCGAGCGCGGAGTCCACGGTCGCCGTGAAATCGCGCAGTTCGTATTGCGCGCCAAGCGTTCCGCTCACGGCCCACTTCACGCGCGGCACACTCACCGTACTCGACACCGTGGCGAAACGCTTGCGTCGCGCGAGCAGGCCAATCGTTTCGTTCTTGTCGTTCACCACGCGAAAGGTCGCATCCCACTGTTGGCTTATCGACAGATCGAACACCGGCACACCGAAACCGGCGTAGCGATATACCGCGTAGCCATCGGTCTCACCGCGATCAGGTTGCACCAGCGCGCTGGCTTCCCAGATGTGCCGCTCGAGAATGTCGTTGCCACTCGTGGAGAAGCCGATCGTCCCGAGCCCATCGCGCCCCTGCCCGGCACTGGGCAGCCAGTAACGTGGGAGCAGCATGCGCACGGCCGAATAGCGCGTCGACTTGAGCGCGGCGATCTGCAGTGGGTCAACCGGTGTCGGGAGCGCGAGCGGCTCCTTTGTATACCACGTGTTCGCCGCCATCGGCCCGGCGGTGTCGAGCGGCATCACCGCAGCGTGCATACCGTCGCCACGTTGCACCAGCACCGCCACCGACTTGCCATCGGGGCTCACACTTGGCTCGTACACACCCGTGCTCACGCGCGTGACCTGATGCACCTCCTCGCGTGGCTCGCGCCAGCGCAGTGTGTCGAGCATATCGAGGTCGCCAACGAGAGCGCTCTCGAGTTGCATGCGCCCACTCCGATCGCTCGCCCACACCAATCGGTCGCCTTTGGGGGTGAATGACGGCGACGCGAACACCGCTCGCCCACCGGCAACGGCCTGCCAGATGTTGCCGAGCGTGTCGAGGAGCATGACGCGCTGCTCGCTCGTGCCCAACAGCTGCACGGCGGCGATGTGCGCACCATTGGGGCTCCACCGTGGTTCGGCCCACATATCGCGCCCCGCGCCGGCGGCAATCACTCGCACCTGCTTTCCGTCGGCGCTGACGCGCACGAGCGATGTGGTCCCCGCGCTCACCTGCACGGCAACGATTTCCCCGTCGGCGCGAACATCGGGCGAAATGAGTCGCGCCGATTCGGTCAGTCGCTGCTCATCGCCCGAGCACTTTTTGAGCACGCAGCTCACATACAAATCCGAGCGGTAGCGATACGGATCCTGCCAGTCGCTTTGCGCACCCACTAACCCGCGCGGACCCACGGCCCAGGTATCGAGTGATTTGGTCCAGCTCAATCGCTCAGGCGCACCACCGCGCACCGACGCCGCATACAACCCGCCCACACGACGGCCATCGCTCGATGCATACACCAGGGAGTCGGCCGACAACCAACGCGGCCCCACCGCGTAGTAGCCGTTCGGACTTTCCCACGTGAAGCGATCATCGCTGGTGTCGACGTGCACACTGGTGAGCGAATCGCGATAGGCCTGCCAGATCGCATTGAATGACTTCCCAAAGCCGATCTTCGCGTTGGTTTGCAGCAGATACGGAATGGCCATCGCCGCACTCGCGTCGACGTAGCGACGCATTCCCTTCCCCGCCTTCGCCTGCGCAGCGGCGCGCTCCATCACCGTGGAGCCAAAGAGATACGCGGCATTGCCACGCGGATAGCGCGTGCTCGCCAGCGACCACCGCCCAAGCGGCATCAGCATCGAGTCCACCGCCATCGCGCGCAACGCCGTGGGAAACTCCGTGCTCACATCACGACCAAAGCCGGTGAACTTGCTTTCGTAGTGCACCGCCAGCCCTTCCTTCACCCAGCTCGGCGTGTACATGTTCGGAAACAGCACCGGACTCCGCCCAAAGATCGCGCGCCCCAACGACCAGATCCCACGCGAGCGGTCCAGGTGAAACACGTGCGCCAATTCGTGCGTGATCACCGACCGCAACCAATCGCCCGTATAACGCAACTCCTGCGACGCAATCGGCGGCACTGCGTAAATCACCACCCGCGCCGTGGGGAACACCGTCGCGTAGCCATTGCTGAAGTCGACGTTGTCGGCGACGAGCAAATCGATGCGACCGCGAGGTGCGACCAGTTCAGCTGAGAGCTGCGCGTACGCGCCCTCGGCGTACACTGCCGACACTCGGGCGAGCGAATCGAGCCGCGATGCGAAGTGCACCCGGAAATGGGGCGTGGTGATGGTTCGAACCGGGCCGCGAGGATCGACCTGTGCTCCGAGGCTTCGCGATAGGGCAAGCAACAACAAAACAGCTCGCACAGAGCTCACTGAGAACAATCGAGGCACAGAGAAAAGCGATCGCGCGGCTGTTCTCTGTGTCTGCTGTACGCCCACTGTGCCCTCTGTGCGAGCAGTTGCAGTTCCCAGCCTCACGGCACCAATCCACGGAAGTACCGCTCCAACCCCGCCACAATCGCCTCCGCATACTTGGTCTGAAACCCAGGATCGCGCATCGCTGCCTCCTGCTCCGGCATCATCACGAACAACCCCTCAGTCAACGCACTCGGATACCACGACGGTCGCGCCACCGCGAGGTTCTGATAGTGCACACCCAGATCGCGCAAACCAAACCGCTTCACCAACTCCTGCTCGAGCACACGCGCCAGTGGTTCGCTCGCGTTGTGGAAGAAAAGCGTGCTCGTTCCATTCGCTGTGAACGGATTCACCCCGTCGGGCAAGGCGTTCAGATGAATGGACACGAACGCATGCGCATTCGCGCGACGTGAAATCACCCCGCGTTCGGTGAGTCCGAGCGGTGCCAGCGATGGACGCGTACTGAACGCATTCGCGCCCTTCGCCTTGAGCAGCTCCACGACCTTCATGCCAACCGGGAATACCGCGTCGCCTTCATAGAGACCGGTGGGCCCCGTGGCACCAGCCGGCGGATGTCCCGGATCGACCGCAATGGTGAGTCCCGCCAACGGACGCGACGCGTTGATGGTGGGGAGGCGACGCACACGCAGTACGAACGTGCCGCGCGAATCATCCCAGAGTGCCAGCCAACCATACGCCGGCTGCGACAGCGTGAGCGTCAATCGCGCGCGGTCGGTCGTCACCTGCTCCCAGGCAATGCGACGGATAAGTGTGTCGTTGCCAATGATCGGCGAGATCTCGGGGTTCGCCTGCACGCCATACAGCGTGAGCGTCATGGTGCGACCGTCGGCTTCCACCAGATGCGCTGGCCGTGCACCCACCGGAATGTTCAGGTCCACCCACTCGGCGCTTGGCGTCACGCGCAATCCACCAGTGACGCGACGCGGTGTCGCCACGCCCTCCGGCAGTACGGTGACATCACCATTCGCGACCCACGCGTCGAGTGATCCGTCCAGCACCAGTCGCGTGTACCCCTGCTGACGGCCGGCCACTTCGAGAACGGTGCCCGGCAGCAGCAACCACTTGTACGTGCCATCGGGCACAGTGCGCGCATTCACGACTTGATCGGTGTCGCTACCCACCGTGTTCGCAGTGCGCAGCGCACCCAGCAGGCGCGATTCGGGCATCAGGTTCCGCACATAGGGCAACGCGAGTCGCACTGTGTCCGCGCCGCGCGCAATGATCACGCGGGCGGGCCTGGTGCTGTCGCTCATCACATGCGCGGCAACATCGGTCGCGAAGGTCGCCGAAAAGTCTGCGGTGTCCTGCGATGCGTCGGGCGTACGTGCCGGTGCGGCAGCGCCAAGGCCAACGAGCATCGAACGCTTCACACTGTCACGCGTCACCACCCACACCGTCGCATTGCGCGGCGCGCGCACACTCACGCGCAGCAGATCGTTCGATCGCGCCCACCACCCACGCACCGGCGACAGCGACGCACTGTCGACACGCAGTCGTCCACTGGCGGGCAACGCGGTACGCCGAGGGAATCGCACGCGGAGCAGATGCCGCACGGTGTCGACGCCGCGCGATGCCACGAGTGTGTACTGCGGTTGCGACGCCGGCGGATTCGCCAGAAACGCGATGAACGCGCCGTTCGGTGCGACCGCGACCGGCTGATCGTTGATCGTCAGTTGCACATCGCCGGAACCCACGCTCCCCAGCACGAAGTTCGAATCGCGGCTCGTGATGACCTGATTCGAATCGGGGTACTGCACCTTGGGGGCGATTGGCGCGCCAGTGACGCGTGGAATTGCCGGCAGCCCTGCCAATACACCCACCGGTGGCGCGGGGCGAGGCGTGATGGGCGCGGGACGTGGATCAGCGACCGGCGGCGCGCCTCCAGTAGACGCGGCGCTGCAGGCAGCGACCAGTACGAGCGCGAGAAGCGACAGGGAGGTGGGTCGGACTGATACGGTCGAGCCCGCCTCAGGAAAACTTTGCTGGAAAATCCTCATGCCCGAAAATTGACCTTGGTGCGAAACGCCGACCATCTTTCCGCCGTCCTGTAGCAGAAGCTTACCAGCCGACGACGGCCGGACCCTTCCGCTGTGGGGTGCTGCCAGTGCAACCTCCGGCAGGTTCATCCGTACGGGGTGGTCGTCTACCGCCCCCGCTTTCGCACCGGCCCGATCCATGTGTCAGTGACCGTTCCCGTATCGTCTACTCCACCAAGCCAGGGACAGGCGCCGCAGCGCGTACTCGCGCGAGTCTTTGCCCTGACCGATGTCGGACGCACGCGGGAGCACAACGAGGACGCGTTCCTCGTCGCCGATCTGGAAACCGGCGCCTCGCTGGACTTCCTCAATAGTCCCATCGATATCCCGGCCGGGCCCCACGGGGCGCTGTTTCTGGTCGCCGATGGCATGGGTGGCGCCGCCTCGGGCGAGCTGGCCTCCAGCATGGCGTCGGAACTGGTCCTCGCGGGCATGTCGAACGGCTGGCGCGCCACCGATCCGTCGGTGGCCAAGTTCGCCGAGTCGCTGCGCGATTCCACGGTCAACGCCAACAGCCGCATTCATCAGCATGCCCGGGAAAATCCGGAGCATCGCGGCATGGGCACGACGGCCACGATCGCCGGTCTCTTTGGCGATCATCTTTATGTGGTGCAGGTCGGTGACAGCCGCGCCTATCTCGTACGCAACGGTCAGGCGCAGATGCTCACGAAGGACCAGTCGCTCATGCAGCGATTGGTGGAGGCCGGCGAACTCACCCCCGAAGAAGCCGAACGCTCCGAACGTCGCAACATCATCCTGCAGGCGCTCGGTCCTGAGCCCGCGGTGACGGTCGACCTCACGCACCAGCAGGTCCGCAAGGGCGATATTCTCGTGCTGTGCAGCGACGGCCTCTCCGGCCAGGTCCGCGCCGACGAAATCGCCTACGTCGCGCAAAGTGAACGCGACATGACCGGCATCTGTCGCAGCCTCATCGACCGCGCCAATGCGCGCGGTGGACCAGACAACATCACGGTCGTTGCCGTCAAGTTCGACGGTGAAGATCTCCGCGGTGCGACCGACGACGATGTCTTCGGCTACAAGGTCTTCCCGCTCGCGGGCACCCTGAACGATGCGTCGCGCATGCCGACGCCGATCCCGCCGGTCAATACAATCAAGAGCGATCCCACGCCGCGCTTTGGGACGCCCAAGCCGGGTGAAGACGTGCTCGAAGCAGCGCGTCAGCGCGCGATCGAGGACGCGGCCAACGCTGCGGTCAATCTCTCTGGAGACGGCGAGCCGCAGATTCTTGGGCTTCCGGAGCCGGAGATCGCCGATCGTCGTGCTCGCGTGCAGCCGATTTACGTGATGCTTGGGCTCGTGGCTTTGGCGGCGGTGCTGATAGCCTTGTGGAGCTTTCTCAGACCTTAGCCTCACGCGGAGCTCGCGGAGGGAAAGGCCGCGGGGCGCGGAGAACAGCGAAAAGAATTTTTTCTTTCGCTCTTCTCCGCGCCCCTCCGCGCATATCCTCCACGCCCTCCGCGCGAGGAACGATCTCGCAGTAGCGCTACTTCTTCCGAAGCAGCCCGCGCCCCGCCGCCTGCTGCATCACGCGATCACCACTCCACGCCAGCACTGTCGGCACGGACATGCCGAGTTGCGCGACGAAGCGCGGATCGCCAAGTCCGACCAGCACCACCGATCGCTGCAGAGCCTCAGCTGCCGACGCGAGTTCGCGCACCAGGGCCACCGTCCGCTCCTGCAGCGTCACGCGCCCCTTGTTCGGCAAATAATCCGCGAACAGCGCAATCACGAACGGCCCGCCACTCGCCGCCGTCGGCGCACTCACGATGCGCGCGTCGTTTCCGGCGAGGCGCATCGCTTCCACGATGCCGGTGCGATCGGCGCGGCGGCCGTGCACTTCTTCGTCGTCGTCGACAATTGCGACCTCGGTGACGGTGCCCATCGTGGGGATAGGGCCATGCTCGATGCGCAGCACCTTGTCGGCGAGCAATGCGCCCCACGCGGTGTCGGCACCGCTCGGGCGGCGCCAGTCGTTTGGCGGTGAAGCCCACTGCGCCCACTTGAGTCGGCGACGCACACTCTGACGCACACGCTCGGGGTCAAGTGTGCCATCGTCGAGTGCCTTTTCGAGCGCGTCGAGTGCGGGAGCGAGTTCACCCGGATCGAGTAGCACGTCGCATCCGGCACGCAGCGCAAGAACCGTCGCCTCGGCAACCGTGCGACCTTCGCACGTCGCACCCATCGTGAGTTCGTCACTCACGATGAGGTTGTCGAACTTGAGCTGTTGACGAAGCAACCACTGCAGCATCTCGCGCGACAGCGTGGCCGGCGCTTTGCTGGAATCCAGCGCAGGATACGCAGCATGCGATGTCATCACACTCGCCACTCCACCGGCGATGGCCGCGCGGAACGGATGCAGATCGAGCTCCTTGAGCTGATCGGCCGGCGTATCGATGACCGGCAGCATCAGATGCGCATCGGCAGTCGCACGACCCATTCCCGGGAAGTGCTTCGCGCACGCCAGCACCCCTTCCGCCTGACAGGCTTCAATCCACGCCGTGACCAACTGCGCCACTTTGCGCGCATCGCTGCCCATCGCGCGCGTGCCCACCAGCGGATTCTCGGCGAGCAGATCGAGATCGCACACCGGCGCAAGATTCCAGTTCACACCCATCGTGCGGGCTTCTCGCGCAGTCAGGCGCGCAGCACGACGCAGCGATTCGATATCACCAAGCGCCGTGATCGCAGCCAGCGGCGGCAATCCCGTGGCGCCGGCGAACTGCTGTCCGGCACCGCGCTCGAGCTCCGCCGCAATCAGCAACGGATGACGCGATTTGAGCTGCAACTCCTTGGCGAGTGCGCGCACGCCATCCTGCTCGCCACCCAACAACTGAAAGCCACCCACACCGAGAGCGAGGGCTTCATCGATCATCGGACGCACTTCGGCGAAGCCACGATCGGGGCTCCACCGGATGACGGGGATCAACAACTGCGCGAGGTCGCGACGCGACTGTTCGCTCATGACTTCAACTCAACTGGATTCGCGGGTGTGAGCGACCCCAACACACGGGGTCCCTTGGCACCAGTCGCGCTGGGAAGATTTCCCGCGCGATTGGTCAGATGGAGATAGCCGAGCAAGGCGAAGGCCACCGCCTCCTTGGCTTCGGCGTCGAAATAGACGTCGCTGAACAAACGCACCGCCGGCGCCGGCCTGCCGGTGCGCTGCGTGTGCCAGGCAAACGCGCCTTCAAGCGCCGGCCTGAGCAGCGGATGTTTTGCACCACCGCCAGAGAGCAACACTTCGCTGATCGGCGCCGCGACAAACATGTTGTACTGACCGGCAATCGTCGCGGCGGTGAATCCAACGCTCGTTGCAACGATATCAGCATCGCTCGCGCCTTCCGCGCGGCAGCGCGCAATGAAGTCATCGATGAACGCCGGTGTGAACAGCTCGCGCCCCGTACTCTTGGGTGGAGCTTCCATCAGGAACGGCAAGTCGAGCGCGGCGCGCAGCACCGTTTCGTTGATCGACCCCTGCGCCGCAATTGCGCCGTCCTTGTCGAATGGTGTGCCGAACAAGCGGCGCACTACACCATCGGTGATGACGACACCCGGGCCAGTGTCGAACGCTTGCACCGGCTCATCGCTACCGGCCGGCGGCACGACACCCACGTTGCCAATGCCACCAATGTTCTGCAGCGCGCGCCACTCGGTGTCGTGCGAAAAGAGCAAGCGATCGGCAATGGGAACGAGCGGCGCGCCCTGCCCACCCGCGGCAACATCGCGCGTACGAAAGTCCGAAACCACCGCACAACCGGTGCGTTCGGCGATGCGCGCGGCATCGCCGATCTGCCAAGTGCTGTGACCGGGCTCGTGCCAGAGCGTTTGCCCATGACTCGCAATCGCGGCCACATCGCGCGCGTCAGCACCGGCCTCACGCATCGCTTCGAGTGCTGCAATCGCGCACCACTCGCCGAGGTCGGCGTTCAGGCGGCAATACTCCTTGGCGCTCGCGTTGTGCATCGCGAGTTCCAGGCGCGAGCGCTGTTCGGCTGAATATGGGCGCTGCGTGAACGCGCGCAGCTCCGCCGCCGGTCGCCCATCGGCACGATCGGTGAAATTGACTACCGCTGCGCTGATGCCATCGAGCGACGTGCCCGACATCAGTCCAACAATTATCGTCATGCCGACACGACCGGCGGCGGCGCCGTGGTCAGTTTGCGAATCACACCGCCCACGTCAGCAAGACGTTTATCAGCCGTATCGGCGTCGACGTTGAGCGCATGCATGACGATCGCACGCTTCACGCGCCCCTGCGCGCGCTGCAACACCTCACGTGCGGCCTCACGCGACAGGCCGGTCACTTCGCAGACAATGCGTTCCGCACGATCCTGCAGCTTCACATTGGTGGCCTTCAAATCCACCATGAGATTGCCGTAGCTCTTGCCAATGCGAATCATCGCACCAGTCGTGAGCATGTTGCACACGAGCTTTGTCGCCGTGCCGGCCTTGAGTCGCGTCGAGCCGGTGAGCACTTCCGGGCCAACCACGGGAACGATCAGCACATCAGCCACGGCGCGCATCGCGTCCGGCGGCGGACTGCAGGCTATGAGTCCCGTTTTCGCCCCGAGTTCGCGCGCACGACCGAGTGCACCGCGCACGTACGGCGTCGTGCCACTCGCGGCGATGCCAATCACGACATCGCCCGTGGTGACGTTGTTCTCGTCCATGATGCGCGCGCCTTCGTTCGGATCATCCTCGGCGCCTTCGATCGGATTGCGCAACGCGTAGTCGCCGCCGGCGATGATCCCAACGACCATCTTGGGGTCGGTGCCGAAGGTCGGCGGGCATTCGCTCGCATCGAGCACACCGAGTCGACCCGACGTACCCGCGCCGACATACAGCAAGCGACGTCCCGCACGAAACGCCGTTTCGATCATCGTGATCGCACTGGCAATCGATTCGCGCTGCGACGCCACGGCATCCATCACGACACGATCTTCACGATTGATCAGATCAACGAGCGCGAGTGGCTCGACCAGATCGATATCGTTGGTGTGCGGATTACGACGTTCAGTGACGCGAGGATCGAGCGGCGGCGTAGTCACGTGTGATGTTTGGGCCGTGATGGGATCCGCTCGTGGCGCTTGAGGGTAACGCCGAGGGGATCGTCCGCGATTCGGGCAGGGGCTAGCTTCCGGCTAGCTTTCGCCTGACACGTCCGGGACGTAATCGTGAAACGTAGCCAACCACTCCCCCGTCGAGGAGTCGCCGTGCCCGTTGCCCGTCGCAATTGCTGGAGTTCGGTCCTGTGGCTCGCGCTTTTCGTGGCCGGGTCCGCCTCGACCGCATCGGCCCAGATTCGCGGCTCCCGCCCGCGCGCGGTCGAGCCGAGTTACGGGTGGTGGTTTTCGGGTGGGGCGAATGCGGTGGTCGTGAACGATGTGCTCGATGGCAAATCGAACACCAAGTGGCAGTTCGGCAGCGATCCGCTCTGGCAATTTCGTGGCACCCTCGAGAAGGCGCTCGATCAAACCAGCACACTGGGTATCGCTGCCGGTTACGGCGTCGTCGATGTGAATCTCGCCGCGCTCAATCCCACGGTAGACACGGTGGGCGCCGCGCGACAGTGCACGGCGGGGTGCGCCGCCCAGACCGAGATGTGGTCACTCATGGGCCAGTTCCGCAGTGGCGGCGGCAATCGCGGATTCCAGACGCTCTTCACGCTATCGGGCGGCGTGAATGCGTATCGCAACTTCAAGATCAAGGCGACCGGCGATTCGATCGCGGGGCTTGGTGATATGCGAACGGACATCGCCGGCACCCTCGGCGGCGGCGTCGCCTACGCACTCGGCACCGGAACGGTGATCGAACTGATTCAGGATTTCGGTATCGCCTGGCACAGCAAGGAAGGACTCGCTGAAGGACAAGGGCGGACGTATCGGTCGCGGACGACTCGCGCAGGGCTCAGATTCCACTTCTGATCCCGCCTCCACTCTCCATCGACGCATGAGAAAGAGCCTCCTCCTCCTCGCAGCTGCCACCACCGCCTGCGCTGGCTCCGCGCAACAGCAGTCATCCGGACCAAGCAATGAGCCCGCCATTCCTGCGCGTGTTGCCGCGACCTTCCCAAGCGGTTGGCGATTGCCCACTGGGCAACAGTCGACCTTCGCGCCGAAAGTCATGGCGGTGTCGAACAGTCCGCAGGCGAGTGCGGCCGCCGCGGAAATCATGAAAGCTGGCGGCAACGCTGTTGATGCATCGGTGGCGCTCGCCTTTGCGCTCGCGGTGACGTGGCCCGAAGCCGGCAATATTGGCGGCGGTGGCTACAGCGTGGTGCGCATGGCCGACGGACGCAGCGCGGTGATTGATTATCGCGAGATCGCGCCGCTTGCCGCGACACGCAACATGTATCTCGATGCGAAGGGCAATCTCACCGACAAGAGTGTGTATGGTCACCTCGCGTCGGGTGTACCGGGCGCCGTGGCTGGTTTGAGCGCGCTGCTCGAGCGCTTCGGTACGATGCCGCTGTCGCGCGTGATGCAGCCGGCCATTCGTCTGGCGCGCGAAGGCTTTGTGGTGGACACCGCGCTGGGTGGATCGATCAGCCGCGCGCAAAACATGGTGAACAAGTACACCGGCACGCCCACGCCGTACTTCCCGCGCAACAGCGTGGTAAAGGCGGGCGAGAAGCTCGTGCAGCCCGATCTCGCGCGCACACTCGAAGCGATCGCGTCGCAGGGTGCGAGTGCGTTCTACAAGGGATGGATCGCCGATTCACTCGTGGCCGAAATGCAGCGTGGTGGCGGAATCATCACCAAGGCCGATCTTGCGGGTTATCAGCCAGTATGGCGCGACGCGCTCAGGACGACGTATCGCGGACATACCCTGCTGTCGATGCCGCCGAGCAGTTCGGGTGGCATTGTCGTGGCCGAAGCACTCAATGTGCTCGAGCAATATCCCACGTTGCCGCCATACGGCAGCACGCAGTACTTCCATCTCGTGGGGAGCGCGTACCAGCGCGCGTTTATCGATCGCAATGCGAAGCTTGCCGATCCGGCGTTCGTAAAGGTTCCGATCGCTGAACTCACGAGCAAGGACTACGCAAAAAGCCTGAAGGCAACGATCGGTGCGGGCGCATCACGCACGCCCGCGCTCGAGCAGCAGATGAATGCGATCGCGCCACCCAAAGCGCGCGAGCCTGAACACACCACGCACTACTCAGTGGTTGACGACAAGGGCAACGCGGTCGCGACCACGACAACGCTCAACAACTCGTGGGGCAGCGGTGTGTGGGTGCACGGCGCCGGCTTCATGCTCAACGACGAAATGGATGATTTCGCCGCTGCGCCCGGCAAGCCCAACATGTTTGGCCTCGTGCAAGGCGAAGCGAACGCGATTCAGCCCGGCAAGCGCATGCTGTCGGCGATGTCGCCCACCATCGTGCTCGATCGCAACAATCAGATCCTGCTCGTGGTTGGCGCCGCTGGCGGGCCAACGATTATCACTGGCACGAGCCAGGTGATTCTCAATGTGATCGACAATCGCATGACGCTCGCCGATGCGATGCGGGCGCCACGCATACACCATCAGGCACTGCCCGATTCGCTGACGTTTGAAGACGGTGGGATTGCACCGGCGGTGTTGGACTCGCTCAAGGCGATGGGGTACAACATGCGGCGGCTGCGGGCGCTGGTGAATGTGAACGCTATCATGAGAGTGAAGGGCGGATGGGAGGGGCAGCCCGAGCCGCGGCGATCGGGTGGGGCTGTTGGGTGGTGAGTTGAACTGCTGAGAACCCCTGAGGTGTCGAGGGGGAAGGACTTGAAGGGGGAAGGTGTCGAGGACAACAGCAACGCTGTCCTTGATACCTTCCCCCTTCATCACCTTCCCCCTCGACGCCTCAGGGGTTGTCGTTCCATCAGCCCACTACGAACGCCAGTTACGGCACCGGCGCCAACTTCACAGTAACGGGCGCGTCGAGCGTGACGGCAATAGAACCGCCACTCGCCAGGCACGTATCGTAATTCGCCGTAGCCGCCGCCGCCGCAGTACCCGCCGCCGCGCCAGCCGCCGCGCCGATCACGGTGCCCTTCGTGTTCTTGCCGATCACCTGACCGGCGATCGCACCGATGATCGCGCCACCGGCAACCTTCTTCGCGTCGTCTCCCTTCGTGGCGCTGCGCACGCGCTCGGTGCTCGCGGTCTGCACCGTCGCATCCACCGGATACGTGTTGCCGTTGTAGCTCACGCTCACAAGCTTGACCTTGAGCGTCGTGTTGTCACGCGAGTTCTGCGCGGTCTTCGATTCGATCAC
Organism: uncultured Gemmatimonadaceae bacterium; assembly: GCA_966112585.1. Lineage (GTDB taxonomy): Bacteria > Gemmatimonadota > Gemmatimonadetes > Gemmatimonadales > Gemmatimonadaceae > Gemmatimonas. The sequence continues at coordinate 22,683 of CBHWDN010000032.1, read as the reverse complement.
TTCGAACGTGCCCGTCGCACCTTCGGGGATCTTCACACCGTTGCTCGCGCTCACCGGATCGCTCAGCGTCGCGGTGAACTTTTCACCAACCGGCGCGCCGTTCGAGCACACCTTGCTGTTCGACGCGAACTGCAGGCTCGTACCTGCGGCAACGGTACCCGTCACGGCCTTCGCCGGAGCGGGCGTGCTAGGAGCAGGCGTCGGAGCCGGTGTGGTGGCCTTGGGCGCCGACGGCTTCGGGGTGGTCGGCTTGGTGGCGACCGGCTTGGACTCGGCCGGCGCTGCCGGAACGTCCTCGAGCTTCGGCTGAACCGCGCTGTCCTTCTGCGCGAGGGCGAGGTCACGACCCAGGGCCGTGTCCGACGCCAAAGCAGAGTCATCCTTTTTGTCGCCGCACGCCGCCAACGCCATCAGCGCCGCCGTCGAAAGGATGAGTGCGGTGGTACGAGTCGAAATGCCCTTCGGACTATATTCACGCATACGCCATGCTCCAGATGAGAGTTCGCCGTGAAGTCTAAGCACGTCCTGCAACGTCTGCTCCCGTATTACCGCCCCTACAGGGGTCAGGTTGCAGTCGGGCTCGGTTCAATTGTGATCTCCGCCGCATTGGCCACGCTGATCCCCACGTTCCTGCAACGGGGATTGGACGCGATCCAGCGAGGGTCACCGTTGCAAGATGTGGTCCAGCTCGGCGCCTTCATGTTGGGAACCGCCGTCGTGGCCGGCAGCCTTCGCTTCACGATGCGCCAGCTATTGAATGGCATCAGTCGCCGCATCGAGACCGATCTGCGCCGCGACATCCTGGCCCACCTGGTCACGCTCGATGCCGCCTGGTTCACGCGTTGGCGTACCGGCGACCTGATGGCACGCCTCACGAATGACCTGAGCGCGGTGCGCATGGCGGCGGGGCCGGCGCTCATGTACTTCACCAACACGGTGTTCGGTGGACTCTTTGCGCTCGCCATGATGGTGCGCATTTCGCCCACGCTCACCGGCGCCGCGCTGCTTCCCATGATCGGCCTGCCGCTGCTCATGCTGCGACTCGGCAAGCGCGTGCACGATCGGTTTGAAACGGTGCAGCAGCAATTCAGTCTGTTGACCACCCGCGCGCAGGAGAATCTCTCCGGCGTTCGCGTGGTGCGCGCCTATCGACAAGAGCAACCCGAGATCGCGCGCTTCGCTGCACTTGGTGAATCGTATCTCGCCGCGAACATGCGCCTCGCGAAGTTGAATGGCCTGATGAATCCGGGCTTCGCACTGCTCGCTGGCATCGCCGGCGCCGTTACCGTTGGCGTTGGCGGCCATCTGTTGATCGCCGATCAGATCACCGTAGGTGGGTACGCCGCATTCGGCATCTATCTCGCGATGCTCACCTGGCCGCTCATCGCACTCGGCTGGACCACGAATCTGTTCCAGCGCGGTTCGGCCTCCATGACGCGTGTACTCGAATTGCTCGACTCACGTCCGCAGTCGGTCCACGACACCGGACGTGCCCCGCTCCCTGAGCCCGCTCGCATCACCGGGGAATCGGCTGGGCGACGTATCACCTTCGACAAGGTTGGCTTTCAGTATCCTGCGCACGTCTCCACGGGCGCGCCGTCGATCGACGCGTCGGGTGAAGCCCAAAGTGAGCCGCGTTGGGTACTGCGCGACATTTCGTTCGACATCCCCGCTGGCGGTACGCTCGCAATCGTCGGTGCAACGGGATCGGGCAAGAGCGCACTGATGGACCTCATCCCGCGCCTCTTCGATCCACAGGAAGGCACCGTGCGCATCGATGGTGTCGACATCCGCGACGTCTCACTCGGCGAAATGCGCACCGGCATTGGCTACGTGCCACAGGAAGCGCTGCTCTTCAGCGAATCGGTGGGCGACAACATCGCGTACGGCATACCGTCGTTCGACGAAGTGCGCGTCACCGAAGCGTCGCGCATTGCGCAGCTCACCGACACGATCGCGCGACTCCCCGATCGCTACGACACCAAACTCGGCGAGCGCGGCATCAATCTCTCCGGCGGCCAGAAGCAGCGCACTGCCCTCGCGCGCGCACTCGCACGACAGCCAGCCATTGTGTTGCTCGACGACGCACTGTCAGCGGTCGATACACACACCGAAGCCGCCATTCTGCACGGCCTGCGCAGTGCACTGCACGGTCGCACGGCGGTCATCGCCTCACATCGCGTGAGCACCGTGCGCGAAGCTGATCACATCATCGTGCTTGAAGAGGGGCGCATCGTTGAGCAGGGGACGCACGATACGCTGGTTTCTCTTGGCGGACGCTATGCGTTGTTGCTGCAGCGGCAGCAGCTGTTGGATGCAATCGAGGCGGCTTAGCGCGCTTCGGACGCACTCGTTGGGCTGATCGATCGCACCTCGCGCGGAGCACGCGGAGAAACAGCACGCGCGGAGATCGCAGAGAACAGCAAAAGCATTTTCTTTAAAAAGCGTTTACCGCTGTCCTCTGCGATCTCTGCGCGTGCAGTATCTCTGCGCGCTCCGCGTGAAGATACGACCTATCCGCTCTACAACCTTTCGACGAGGAACGCCGGCGTAAGCGGCTGCAGAATAGCCGCGAGTTTCGCAAACCACCCCGTGAACATCCCAATGCCCACCAGGATCAAAAGCACGCCGGCGATGCGATTCACCGTGCCGATGTTCTTCTTGAAGCTCTTGAAGAAGCCGAGAAACTGATCGAGCAGCAGTGCGCTCAGCAGGAACGGCACCGCGAGTCCCAGCGAGTAGAAGCTGAGGAGCGTGATCCCCTTTGCGAGTTCGCTTTCGTTAGCCGCCAGAACGAGAATCGCGCCGAGCGTGGGACCGAGGCATGGGGTCCAGCCGGCGCCGAATGCGAGACCGACCACGACGGTGCCGAGGTAGCCGAGTGGCTTGTCGGAGACGTGGAAGCGACGCTCTTGCTGCAGTGCGCCGATCTTGATGATGCCGAGCATCCAGAAGCCCATCAGCACCATCAGCAAGCCGCCGATGCGCGCGATCCAGACGCGGTATTCGCGCATCATCTGCCCGAACACACTCGCCCCGGCGCCCATCGCAACGAAGATGAACGAGAAGCCGAGCACGAACAGGCCGGCGTGCACCAGCGCCGCGCGCTTTTGCTTGGCCGCGTCGTCGAGCCCCATGCCGGTGATGAACGTGACGTAGCTCGGAACGAGCGGCAGCACGCACGGGCTCAGGAAGCTGAGCAGGCCGGCGGTGAATGCAACGAGAATGGAGAGGGATTCAGGTGCCATGGGTGCGAAATCTAGCGCTCGTTTGGCCAACTGCCGCGTCGGCAATCCCCGCACAAACCGTAAATGACGAGCCGATGCCGCTGTCGGGAGAAATCGTGCGCTTCGGCCAGCAATGTGGTCATGCGCTCGAGACGTTCGTCACGGAATTCCTGTACGCGGCCGCAATTGGTGCACAGCAGATGTTCATGATGCGGCACACCACGCGCCGCTTCGAACCGCTTGAAGCCCTCACCAAAATCGCGTTCCACCACGAGACCGCTGCGCACCAGCACTTCAAGCGTGCGATAGACCGTGGCCGTACCGGCTTTCTCACCACGCTCTTTCAGCTCTTCGGCGACTTCGTCGGCCGACAGATGGCGATCGGTGCCCAGCACCACGTCCGCAATAGCCAGGCGCTGCGCCGTGGCCGGAAGGTTGTGATCGCGCAGAAACGCGCGAAACGCCTCCCGGTCCGCCGCAATCGCCGCTGCGTCCGTGGACTCACTCATGTGCGTGCTCAGCTCAACACCACGCGAAGCGCCTTCGCGATCTGTGCCTGCGTGAAACGCACGATCTCGCTGTCTTCACCCGCGCGACGCTGTACACCACGCACAACGGTTTCCACGGTGATCAGCGGCGCATCCGCCTCCGCCTTCACATTCGCTTCCCACTTCCCGCGCTCCGGACCCTTGATGACGTAGCGATAGCGCGCGGTGTATACCGTGTGGCGCAGCACGGGCGCCGGCGGCACGAACACCTCGATCACCGACACGATCTCGTCATCGGAAGCTTCATCGTCGACGATCGACTCGGCGTGCACCACACCAGAAGACGCCTCAATCGTCGCTTCGATTGTCACTTCATCATCCACCGATTCGTCAGCGATGACCTCGGCGACAACAACATCGCCTTCGACCACCGATTCGTCCGCCACCAACTCCTCAGCGACGAGCAGTGTGTCTACAAAATCCTTCCCGGCCTCCTCGACCGGCGATCCCTCAGCAATTTCGACGTTCTCGGCCGCGAGCAGCTCCTCCGCGTTCTCTGCGAGCAGTTCCTCTGCGTGCTCCGCGTGAGGCTGTCCAGCTTCGGCGTGAGGCTGTCCAGCGTCGGCGTGAGGCCGTTCAGCTTCGGCGTGAGGCTGTTCGTCCGATCCTTCCGCTGCCACGACACCATCCGCCTGCGTCTCCAGCACCGTCTCCTCATCAAGCGCCAACTCAGGCTCCGCCATCACCACAACCGGCGCCGGTACGCGAGCGGCCAACACCGCGATTCCCGTCTCCACGGTTCCCTGACGCAATGGCGAGAACAGATGCAGCTCCTCGATCAACTCGAGCGGCACATTCGCCACCACGGCGCGCAGGAAGCGCTCGGTGACTTCCGAGACCGGCGCATCTGCGCGATCGGGAATCACACGAACCGGAGCCTCGACTACCGCTTCGACCGGTGCGTCGCCCTGCGCCTCCGTCGTTTCAGCGCCAGTCGCATCGGCTACGGCATCCGTCGCGTCGATCGTCGCGTCGCTTTCGAGTTCGTTGGACGGAATGTCCACAGTATCGGTCATCAGGTTGGGCAGAAGATTGCGGAACGGCGTGACTTCAGGTGATAGGCAAGAACGGAAACGGATTCCCCTTCTTGCGCTTTGCGTGCGATGGATCGGTGGGTCGGCGCGAACGTGCGTCGAGCTCGCGTTCGATGAACATGCGAAGGATGTGCAGAAAGTCCTGCGCGTTGGTTACGACGCCGAAGGCCTGCCGTGTACCGCGATCCTTGAGCTTGGCGACCACGAACTCCGACGAGTCCACGCAGATCGTTGGCAACTCGTAGAGCGTGCCATCTTCGTCCATCGTGAAACTCGGCAGCATATTGCCGGTCGCGATCGCGTGCAGAGCGGTGGCAATCATCACCGCCATCGTCGCGCGCATCGCATGCTGACGCATCGCGTCCTGCGCAGCGATGGCATCGGTGATCACCTCCGGCAACGGACCATCATCGCGAATCGATCCGCAAAGCACATACGGCACCTTGTGCCGCACACATGCGTGCATGATACCGTCGGTGATGATCCCTTGATCCACCGCCGCCGCGATTGAACCCGCGCCACGCACCGCATTGATCGCGCGCATGTGCAGGCCGTGGCCACCCGTGCTGGCTTCGCCGGTGCCCGTCATGCCAAGTGTCGTACCGAACATCGAGGCTTCGATGTCATGCACGGCCACTGCATTGCCGGCGAGCAACGCCTGCACGAAGCCGTTCTCGACAAACCAGGTCATGTCGGCGCGCGCGCGTGAGTGCACGAGCGCGGGACCAGTCACCCAGATCACGTAGCCGTCGTCGTCGCGCTGTTCGAGCAGCGTGCGCGCCATGAGTCCGTAGTCGATCGGCTTCTCGCGCGAGACTTCGCTCGTCATGAAGCGGAACTCGCTGCCGTCATCGGGTTCAACGAACGCATGCGCGTGCACGAACACGCCCGTGCTTCCGTCTTCCTCGCGCCCCACCACGCACAGATCGCCGGCTTTCACGCGACGTCCTTCGCGGATGCGCAGCTGACCGTCGGTGCCGAGCACGATCGCCGAGTCCATGCGCGGCTCGAGCGGGAGTCGCCAGGTGCCCGCGACCTTTACATAGGTCGGCAGGTTGGTCGTCGAGAAGAAATCGTCGGGGAGCACCCCGTCCGCCGGCGCCGCAGCGAAGGTCGCATCCGGGCTGCTGGCCATCGGCTCGGAGGCAAAGGCGGGCGGTCGAAAACTTGTCACACCCGAAAGATCACTGGTCGAGAGGTGTGAGAACAGGGCACCGATCGACCGCAATTCCCGTATTCGGAATTTCCGTTCGACGCTGGTGCGGCAAGCCACGGACTGGAATTTATCTCACCTTTTGCATTTCTCCTCGATCCATTTAGCTTATTAAACAGTTATTGCTTAACGAACCTTCGTTGAGCCATGCAACAGAACCATCTGAAACGGAGTTCGACCAAATGTTCGCCCTGACCTCGCGTCGCTTTGCCGCTCTGGCGGCCTTCCCGCTGTTCGTCGCGGCCCGTCCGGCCGACGTCACCACCCACGTGGTCGACAAGGCACACAGCGAAATCAACTTCGTCGCCGAATCGCGCCTGCTCTCGGCACACGGCTTCTTCGGCAAGTGGGACGCCGATGTGAAGCTCGATGCGAGCAACTGGAGCAACAGCTCGGTCGCCATCAGCATCGACGCCGCCAGCATCAACACGCGTGTCGACATGCGCGACAATCACCTGCGCAGCGCCGACTTCTTCGATGTCGCGAAGTATCCAATGATCACGTTCAAGAGCACGAGCGTGAAGCAACTGAGTGCGACCAAGGCCGAGATCACCGGCGATCTCACGGTGAAGGGCGTGACCAAGAAGGTTGTCGTGCCGGCGAGCGTGGTGTTCTACGAGAAGGGCGCCGGCCGATTCCGCGGCGCGCTCACGATCAATCGGAAGGACTTCGGCGTCAGCTATGATGCGATGGTCAACCCGATTGAGGATGAAGTGGCGGTGCAGTGGGATATCTCTTTGAAGGACGCTGCCGCTGCGGGGACTGCGCCGAGCAAGAGCACTCGCTGAGTCGGCGGGATTGAAAACCCCTGAGGCGTCGAGGGGGGAGGTGGTGAAGGGGGAAGATGTCGAGAACAGCGTATTCAGTTGTCCTCGACATCTTCCCCCTTTCACGTCCTCCCCCCTCGATACCTCAGGGGTTAACCCAACCCAAAGCCTCAACGACGCAACGAGGTAATTCCCGCCGCCGCCTGTTCAAGCAAGCCGGACGACTGCACGAGGCTTATTCGAAATTTCCCCCTCCCCGCCTCTCCAAACGCAATCCCCGGCGTCACCACCACTCCGGGCCCGTCGATGAGCGCATCCACCCATCCCCAATCGTCATAGCCCGCGGGCACATCGAGCCATAGGTACATCGTCGATCGCGGCGGAGTCACACTCCATCCACCCGCATTGAGCGCGGCGCAGATTGCATCCCGCCGCGTGCGGTATTCAGCGACGATTGGCGGCACGATGCTCGATGCATTCGCAAACGCGGCGGTTCCGGCGCGCTGCGCGAGGGTGCTCACACCGTAGCCGATGTTGGCGCGATAGGCATCGAGACGCGCGATCGCCGCGCGATTGCCGGCCATGAACGCGCAGCGCACGCCGGCCATGTTGAAGCTCTTGCTGCAGGTGTGCGATTCCACCGCAACCTGCAACGCTCCCGGCACCTGCAGCACACTGGGCACCGCGTAGCCATCGAAGCTCAACTCGCTGTAGGCGAGATCGCTCAGCAGCAGGACGTCATGCGCTTCACAGAACGCAACCAGTCGCGTCATCTCGTCGAGCGAGATCGACGTCGTGGTGGGATTGCCGGGATAGTTGACGATCATGACCTTCGCGCGCGCCACGGCATTGGCACTCAGCGCGTCGAGATCGAGCCGACCATCGGGCAGGAACGGCATGAAGACCGGCTCCGCACCGGCGAGGAGCGTGGCGCGCGCATACACGGGATAGTAGACCTCGGGCACGAGCACGACATCACCTGGGTTGGTGCACGCGAGGACCAACTCGGCGATCCCTTCCTTCGAGCCGGCGAGTGCGATGAACTCATCGCGCGGATCGATCGATACGCCGAATCGCTGCGAGAGGTAGCCGCACGCGGCCGCGGCGTACTCGGGGTGCGCGCGGAAGTAGGGGTAGCCGCTCAGTGCGCGCTCGGTGGTCGCGCCTTGCATAGCCTCAATCACGACGGCGGGGATTGGGCCGTCGGGGCTGCCGATGCCCACGTCGATAAGCGACTTCCCGGACGCGCGCGCTTTGTTGCGGCGTGCATCCAGCTCGTAGAACACGTACTGCGGAATGGCGTCGAGCGTGCGCTGAGACATGCCTTCTAAAGTAGCGGGCTTGGGTTGTGCGTTGTGGGTGGCTTTGGGTTTTGGTGTAGGCGGGCGCGTCGTGCGCGCCGTCCTGGACCACACTCTCCGGGGTTGGGAACGCTCGCTGCGCTCGCGTCCCAAGCCCGGAGAGCTATGGTCCATGCCGGCACACGCGCCGCACCCGCACAACCATCGTCTCAGCGCCACCAGCGACTGGCACTCCTTCTCGCGCGCACTCTGACGGCGGTTGTCGCGTCGCTTCGCTCGCTCCATGGGGATCGCGCGCTTACGGCGGGGCTGCGCGCCGCGACTTCAGTGCGAGCGACCCGCGCATCGCGCGGGAGCGCATCGCGCGGCAGCGAGTTGCGCATGGGCGAGATCGTGCCGGGGGGCGCGGCGTGTGTGCCGGCTCAGGCCCTGACTATCCGGGCTTGGGCGGCGAGCGCAGCGAGGTGCCCAACCCCGGATAGCGGGGTCTGAGACGGTGCGCGCGTCGCGACCCCACGCGCCGACCTGACCCACAACCCAAAACCCAAGAGCTCAAAGCAGCGAAACAGGATCGCGATCCACAACAAGGCGCACGGAAGCCGGTACAGGACAGCGCTCCGCAATGAATCGCGAAACGCGCGACATCAGCGCCGGACGTGAGGACTTGAGAAGGAAGTGCCAGCGCCAACGATCCTTGATGCGATCGATCGGACATGGCGCGGGGCCAACGATGACCAGATCGCGGAGTTGCTTGCTGCTTGCGAGTTGCCTGACCCACTCGGCCGCGTGAATCGCTGCTTGCGACGTGTGCTCCTGATCGGGACCGCTGATCACCACATTCGCGATCGCCACAAACGGCGGATACGCCGGCATTCGTCGCGCACCCAATTCCTCGCGCACAAAGCCAAGAAAGTCGTGCGTCAGCGCATGACGCACCGCATGACTCTCCGGCATGCGTGTCTGCACGATCACATCGCCACCCTTGGGGCCTCGCCCGGCTCGGCCGGCCACCTGCGACAGCAGCTGAAAGGTGCGCTCCGACGCACGAAAGTCGGGAAGATTGAGCCCCGTGTCCGCATCGATCACACCAACGAGCGTGACGTTCGGAAAGTCGAGCCCCTTGGCGATCATCTGCGTGCCGAGGAGCATGTCGACTTCGCCGCGCCCGACGCGATCGAGAATCTGGGTGTGCGCCCATTTCCCGCTCGTTGTATCGACATCCATGCGCGCAATCCGCGCCTCAGGAAATCGCTCGGCGACAAATTGCTCGACTTGCTGAGTGCCCAGTCCACGCTGACGCATGGTGGCCGCGCCACACGCGGTGCAGTTGGGCGGCACTTCGGTCTGATGCTGGCAATAGTGACAGACCAGCGCTTCGGGGACACGATGGTACGTGAGCGAGATGCTGCAGTGCGGACACACCTGCACGTCGCCGCAGGAATGACACTGCAGGAACGAGGCGTAGCCGCGCCGATTGAGCAGTAACAGACTCTGCTCGCCGCGCGTCAAACGCGATTCCAGCGCGGCGAGCAATACCGGACTGAACACCGACAGCACGGGATCGTACGGCATATGCTGCGGCCGCGACGACAGCGCCGCCTTGGTCGCCTCGCGCATGTCGACCACCTGCACCGGCGGCAGTTGCGCACCACCGGCACGATCGGGGAGCGTGAGACGCACGGCCTGACCACGATCAGCGCGCTCCCACGTCTCGAGACTTGGCGTGGCACTGCCCAGCACCACAAGCGCGCCTTCCGCGCGCGCGCGCACGATCGCCGCCTCACGCGCGTGATAGCGCGGCGTCTCGGATTGCTTGTAGCTGCTTTCGTGCTCTTCGTCGACAATCACGACACCGACGCGCTCGAGCGGCGCGAACAACGCTGACCGCGCACCCACGGCAATCCGGCGTTCGCCCCGTCGTAGCGACTGCCACGCGTCGAGTCGTTCGCCGTCGCTGAGCCCGGAGTGCAGCACGGCCACGTCGTCACCGAACGCCCCGCGGAAGCGATCCACCGTTTGCGATGTCAGCGCGATTTCCGGTACCAACACGATCGCGGTACGCCCGGGCTGCTCGAGCACCGCGCGCAGCACTTCGATGTATACCAGTGTCTTGCCACTGCCGGTGATGCCATGGAGCAGGAACACCTGCCCCGGATCGCCAGCCAGAATGGCGCTGATCGCCTCTCGCTGCGCCGCACTCGGATTGGGCGGCGGCGCGACACCGGCGCGATCGGCAAACGGATCACGGGGACGCACCTCCTGCTTGATCTCCACCAACCCACGCTTCGCCATCGCCGTGATGACACCGGCGGTGCAATTCGCCTGCACGAGCAACGCATCAACCGGCGCCGACCCACCCTGCGCTTCGAGCAGCTCGTACACAACTCGCTGTTGCTTCGCACGCGCAAACGTCTGCTCTCGCTGCAACAGCGATGGCAGCTCCTGCACGATACGCACCACACGCTTGGTGCGTGCCGCCGGACTTGGCGCCGCAGCACTCGTCAGCGCCGTAGGCAACATCGATCGAAGCGTGAGCCCAATTGGCGCGGCATACCACTCGGCAATCCACTGCGCCATTTCAACAAGCGGCGCCGGCAACGACGGCGTGTCGTCTACAACGGCCTTGATGGCCTTGAGCTTCACGCCCTCGGGCGGGTCGACCTCACCCAGGCAGATGCCGATCTCCGCGCGGTTCCGAAACGGCACCAACACACGCGATCCCACCGCCACCGGCCACGCCACGCCCTCAGGGACGCTGTACGTGAACGTTTTGAAAAGCGGAGCCGCGAGCGCGACAGCAATGCAGCGGGACATACCGGAAAATTAGCCGATGGCATCAGCGTGGCGTCATCGCCTTGCATTCAAACGCTGTGCGCGACTCGGGATCGAAAACAACAGTCACCAGGCATCCGAGGCGTCCTGGGCATCCCGGAAAGCAAAAGGAAAAGCAAACTGACCACATCCGAGCCATCCAAGACAAAAAAGGCATCCAAGAACCGCTTTTGTCTTGGATGACTTGGACCTCTTGAATCGCTTGGATGTGATCAGTTGGCAGTTCCGCTGTTCCGGGATGCCCGGGACGCCGAGGATGCCCGGTGACTGCAGTTTACCCAACCGTCCCGATCACAATTTCAGCGACGACGCACACCAAGCCCCGGCAGCTCTCCGAGAGCCACTCGACCGGAAACAAAGCCCGGCCCATCAAACGGATCCGCTGCCAGCAAAGCCGCGCCATCCAAATCCGCATCGTCCAAAAGCGGCGAAAAGTGCGCCGCCGCCGCGATACCCAGCGACGTCTCGATCATGCAGCCGCACATCACGCGCAGGTCGTGCGCGCGCGCGACCGCGATCATGCGCAACGCTTCGCGCAGTGAGCCGCACTTGGCCAGCTTGATATTCACGCCGTCCACCGCGCCTGCCAACTTCGGAATATCCGAAGCCACCAGACACGATTCGTCGGCCACCACCGGCATGGGCGCGCGTTCGCGCACAAAGCGCAGGCCGTCGATATCACCGCGCGCCACTGGTTGCTCGAGCATATCGACTCCCATGTCGCTCAGGAGCTCGCACATCTCCACCGCGTGCGATGGGGTCCATGCCGCATTCGCATCAACGCGCAGCTGCGCGCGCGGCGCCTCTTCGCGAACGGCGCGCACGATATCGCGATCCCAGGTGCTGCCCAGCTTGATCTTGAGAATCGGCAGATGCGCCGCTTCGCGCACACGCGACCGCAGCGTCGCCTCGTCTGGTGCAAGCGCAATCGTGAAGCTCGACAACGGCGTCTTTGTCGAATCGAGCCCCCAGAGCTTCCACAGCGGCACGCCCAGTCGTTTGCCGACCAGATCGTGCAACGCTGCACTCACGGCACTGCGCGCCGATGCGTGTCCGCCCAACGCCTGCTCGATCGAACGCTCCACCGCGTCGAGGCTCCAGCTGTCTGCCTTCACCAGGAACGGCGTGATCCGAGCCAACGCGTCCATCACCGTTTCCGGCGTCTCGCCATAAAACGCACTCGGCGCCGCCTCGCCCCACCCTTCCGCGCCATCGCCATCAATCAGCCGCACGAATACGCGGCGATGCTCGCGTGTGCCGCCACGCGCGATCAGGAACTCATGCGTGGTCTGAACGGTGATGATGTCGGCGATCAGCTGCATGCAGCGCTCAGAGTGGCGTGAGCCCCGACGCGCGCGCTGTGCGCGCGGAGCGCAGTTCGGCGCCGCCACCGCCCTGCAGGAACTGCACGAGTGCATCGGCCAATTCGAAGCCACGGTCGTAGCGCTCCGCCGGCTGCTTGGCGAGGCAACGCATCACGATCGCGCTGAGCGCGGCCGGAATACGGGTATCCACCGTATCCGGTGCGATCGGCGTTTCGTGCACGTGCTTGTAGCCCACCGAGTACGAGTCGTCGCCGTCAAAGGGCGGATTGCCGAGGAGCATCTCGTACAGCAGGAGACCCACCGCGTAGAGATCGCTTCGGCCATCGACCAGTCGCCCCATTGCCTGTTCGGGGCTCATGTAGTGCGGCGTGCCCATCGCGCGGCCGCTCGCCGTGAGTCGGCCATGAAAACGCGCCGTGGCAATCCCAAAGTCGGTGAGCGCGACGTTGCCGTCTTCGTCGAAGAGAATGTTGTCCGGCTTGATATCACGATGCACCACGCCGTGGCGATGCGCATAGTCGAGCGCCACCGCCACCTGAGACGCAACTGATGCCGCGGTAATTGCCGACACGGTTTTTCTGCGCGACAGCAAATCAGCGAGCGACCCACCAGCGTAGTACGGCATCACGAGATACTCGATGTCACCGGAGTTCCCCATGTCGGCAATCGCGCAGATGTACGGGTGCACCAGGCGCGCGGCCGCTTCGGCTTCACGACGGAATCGCTCGCGCATTTCCTGCTCCTTCGCGAGCGTCTTGTGCAGCACCTTGATCACCAGCGGACGCGCCAGCACCGCGTGACGCGCGAGATAGACATGCGCCATGCCGCCGCTGCCCAGTCGTTTCACAATCGCGTAGCGATTGCCGGTCGCGTTCCGCAGTTCGCGCAGCTCCTCATCGGGGACGTCGATAGGCGGCGCCGACACCTCGGGCAGCGCTGCACCACAGCGAAGGCACTTGGCCGCCGCTGCCCGGTTCCAGGTGCCGCAGTCAGGACAGAACATCGCGTCGAGTCGAAGAGGAGGGGTGCCGGGCGATCGTCACAGCCAACGCCGCCAGCGCAGATAGTAAAGTAGCAACGCGCCCAGCCCCAGCTGCAGCAGCAGCATGAACCAGAAGCCGTGCGGCCAGTTCGAGAGCGGAATCTGGGCGAAGTTCATCCCCCACATGCCGCTCACCACGACGAACGGAATCGACATCGTGGCCAGCACACTCAACGCCTTGGTCGTCTGCCCCAACCGATTGGACACCTGCGTCAGATACGAATCCATCGTGCTGCTCAACAGATCGCGATACGTGTCCAGCGAATCGTTGATGCGCAGCACATGGTCATAAATGTCGCGGAAGTAGATCTGCACTTCCGGGGTCAGCAGGGTGCTCGGCCGGTTGGTGAGCACATTCATGACCTCGCGCGAGGGCTGCAGGTAACGCCGGAGCGACAGCACCAGCCGCTTCACCTGAAACAGGTCGCGCAACGCATGCTCGTCGAATGAGACAAACACGCGTTCCTCCAGGCCGTCGAGGAACGAATCGATCCGCTCGAGGATGGGGAAGAACGAATCGATCGTGTCGTCGAGAATCGCGTGCAACGCGCGTTCCACACCACGATCAAGGAGCTCGGGGCTTTGCCGCATCGCCTCGGCGACGCGCTCGACCGATGGCATGGCGCCGGCGTGCACCGTCACCAGGTAGTTCGACCCGAGAAAGCAGTAGAGATCCTGCGTTTCCAGATCGTACGGATCATCCGTGCCTTCGGCGAAGGCAATACCGCGGATGATGATGAACAGATAGCCGTCGTACTCCTCGAGCTTGACGCGCGACGAGGGATTGAGCGTGTCCTCGATGGCGAGCGGATGAAACTTGAACACCTTCTCGAGCAATGCATGCTGCGCACGCACGGTCGAGTCGATATCGACCCAGAGCAGGCCACCTTCCGCGAGCAGCTGCGCCACCTCGCGAGGGTGACAGTCGATCACATCCCGGCCATCTCGCGCGCGATAGATCGTGCGTGGTGGCGGATCGGGGTGCCCTTCGCGAGAGGTGGGGATGATGCGAGGCATCCGTCAATCTGTCCCGCTGCCCCACTCTCAGGCCAGCGCGTCCACATGTTCGAGGACCGCCTGCGCCACCGCGTCGGGGGCATATCCACCCTCGAGGGCGCTCACGATGCGACCGTTGCACCACCGCTCCGCGCGCTCCACCAGGGCTCGCGTCATCGTGCGGACATCGGCAAGCGTCAACGTGAAGGCCCCGAGCGGATCATCGGCCAGACAGTCGAAGCCGGCGCTTATGAGCACGAGATCCGGTGTGAACCCCTCGGCGGCCGCGTCGACGGCGGTAAGCAACGCGTCGATGTACCGATGTGACGGGAGTGACGGCGGCATGGGGACGTTCCACACCGTGTCGTGCGGCCCGTGATCGTCCGCAGCGCCGGTTCCCGGATACCACGGCCACTGATGCATCGACACGAAGTGGATGCGCGGCTCCTGTTCAACGAGCGCTTGCGTGCCGTTTCCGTGATGCACATCCCAATCGACAATCAGCACACGATGTGCGAGTCCCTTGTCGAGTGCGTAATGCGCGGCGATGGCCACATTGCCGAAGAGACAAAAGCCCATCGCGCGATCCCGCAGGGCATGATGGCCCGGTGGCCGCACGGCGGCAAAGGCGCGTGGCGCACGACCGTCAAAGACCATGTCGACGCCATCGAGGACACATCCCGCACCGGCGGTCACGGCGTCCCACGACCCTTCGCTGACAACGGTGTCGGGATCGAGTCGGCCGCCGCCACTCTCCACCAGCTCGCGCACCCGCGTGATGTAGGCGCGATCGTGCGCCAGCGCGAGTTCGTCCTCGCTCGCATGTCGCCCTTCGACATGCTGCAACGCGTGAAAGAGATCGGGGCGATGCTTGAGCGCCCGCGGAATGGCGACGATGCGCCCCACGTGCTCGGGATGCTCCCAACCGGTGTCGTGTCGCCCGCTGTCGGGGTGAGCGATGAAGGCGACACCGGTGCTCATCGCGTTCGCCCCGTCGCTCAGAGTAATGGGCGGCGACGACGCGCCGAGATGAACAACGTGCTCGAGGCGCGCGCACCCGTCTGCGACAGTGCCTGCGACTCGTCGTCGATCAGGAAGCCGCGGTACTTCACGCAGTACTCAGCGATCGCGTCGACATCGGGCAGCAGCACACGCATCGCGGCGCGCTTGATGTCGGCAACGCTCGAGGTGGGTAAGCAGGACACGCGTACGGCATCCCACGCTTCGGCGGCCTGCACACGAATCACGATCGCACCGCTGCCCTCAGCGAGCGTCACGGTATCGGGCTGTGCGCGCAGCACATTCGGAAACGAGGTCGCGTCGTTCATGCGTTCGTCACCGATGCTTCCGGCGTCACTGATGCTACCGGCGTCGCCGATGCCGGCGGCAGCGAATCGAAAAAGAGCGCGATCTGCTGATCGAAGAGATAGCTCGACCCGCTGACCATCGTGCCTTCCGGCGTTTCACGTGCGCCAATCACGAGCTCTTCGCCACCCTGCCCGCGCATCGACACATAGGTGGGGCCCTGCTTCTCAACAAATGCGGAGTAGATGCCGCTGCCGCGCGAGAAGAAGCGGACCGCCTCGGCGAGCACCGTGGCGACGGACGCCGACGTGCGGCACTCCTGCAACTGACGATTGGACTGCTGATGCATGGTTACGCGGGAAAGAGCAGGACGACGGCGTGTGCAGACTCGCCAGTCGGCGGTATTTCAAGACGCATCTCGCCACCAAGTCGCGCCGTGAGTGCGCGAAGCAGCGGCAGATCTACGGCGGTGACCGTGCGGCAGGCGGCGGCCAGTGCATCGCGGCCAACCTCCCGCCCCACCAGTCGAAAAATAGTCGGCTCGACCGCCGACGCGGGGGCCTCTCCACCGGCATCGCGCGCGTCCCAGCGCACCTGGAGCGCCAGGAACCCGCGTCCCAGCTCGACTCCCACTCGTACCACCTCAGCGGTTCTGGCCGTACGCAGCGCGAGACCAAGCGCGAGTTCTACCGCGCGCGTCAGCCACGACTGGCTCGCGCGAATCGTGGGCAGAAGCACCGTGGGTTCGTCCACCTGAATCACCGCGCCGGGTACGCGCTGTCTCCACCGTCCCACGGCCTCACGCAGTGGCTCGCGCGGATCGACATCATCATCGCCCGGTGAAAACGACACATGGCTGATCACGGTGTACTCATGCGATGCCTTCGCGAGCGCGTGCGCCGCATCCAATCGCTGACGCGCTTCGCTTTCACTCAGCTGCTGATTCGCCGGTGCCGTAAGCGCGAGCATCGCGTCGACGACACGAAGCTCCACGTCGTCGCGCGCGAGCTCCGCCGTCGCCCACGCTTTTGCCTGGCTTTCGAGTTCGGCATTCGCTTCAGCAAGCGCCGCGTTGGCGCGACGCAACGCATCGGTGCGACGCGCCTTGTCCGTGGCGGCGGCCATCTGATCGGCCACCAATCGCACGAGGATGCGCTGTTCTTCGGTTACGCAGTTCGCATCGGCAAAGTAGAACGCTACCGCGCCAATCGGACCATCCACCGTCTCGAGCGGCGCGGCGAGGATCGATCGGAACGATAGCTCGTGCGCGACTTCGTGCCAGGCATCGAGCGTCGGATCGGCGAACAGATCCTCGACTTCAACCAAGCGACGTTCCGCTACCGCCACACCACTGGGTCCATCGCCAACGCGTACGCGCAGCGCACCAATCCAATGGCGATGCCTGGCGGGCCACTCATGCTGCGCCACCGGGCGCAGCAGTTCGCCGTCAGCACCAAGCTCCATCACGAGCGAAAAGCTCGCGCCAAGCAACGGTGTCACGCGATCGAGCGCGAACTGCTGCACATCGCCCGGACGCTCGGCCGACAGAAAGGCGTGCGCAATTTCGCGAACCGCCAACAGTTCGCGGGACTCGACAGCCGGTGTGGTGGTCGCGAGCTCGACGTCCATCACGCTCCACGCGGACGCTTGGGAGACAGCGGGCGCACTTCAAGACGGTGCACGAGCACATGCTGCGGCGTCGTCACGGCGAACACGACGGCGTCGGCCACATTCTCCGGCTCGAGCATCCAGGCGGTGTTCGTGCCTTCGGGGAAAAGCTCCGTCGCAACGGAACCGGGAGTGATCACACTCACGCCAACACCGGCATCGCGAACTTCGAGCATCAGCGATTCCGCGAAGCCCATGACAAAGTGCTTGGTGCCGGTGTAGCAGGTGCCACCCACGAAGGTGTTGCGCCCGGCAGTGCTGCCGATGATGCACACATGTCCGTGCCCGCGTTGCACCATGCCGGGAAGCACCGCGCGGGTGACATGATAGAGCGCGTTGACGTTCACATCGACCTGGCGGTTCCACTCCTCGGCCGTCATCTCGAGGAACGGCTTCATGACCGCGACACCGGCGTTGTTCACGAGCACGTCCACGTGCAATCCGGTGAGCGCGGACGCCGCGGCAAGCCCATCGCGCACATCCACGCGGACGAGCTGAACCGAGGCGCCGAGCGCCTCACATTCACTGGCGAGCGCTTGCAGGCGATCGACATCGCGCGCGACCAGCACGAGGTTGTGCGTCGCGGCCAGACGGAGCGCGATGGCACGCCCGATACCCCGGGAGGCTCCGGTCACCAGGGCGACTTTGCGAGTGGCGGTCATAGCGGCGTTGAGTGGAGTGCGGAGGCGTGCGGACCTGGTGGAAGCTAGGGCGCCGTGGCCCTGGGAAACAGCGCGCGGCCCCAACTCCCGATACAGCTCCGTGACGTTGGCGAGTCGCGCGCTCGTGTGCGGTAGACGAGCTTGTTCGGTTGCCACTCGTGACTTCAACCTGATCCCGCTCATGTTTCACGTCCCGACTTCGCGCGCCCTCTCTCTGGGTGTTGCTTCCGCATTGGCTGTCGCCGGTTGTACGAAGGGCGAACAGGCCACGACCGATTCCCTCGGCGCCAGGAGTGCCTCCGCTGACACGCTGCGGGCGACGGTGGTGACCGCCCAGACGGCGAACGACTCGGATGACCCGGCGATCTGGCTCGACACCACCGACCTGTCCAAGTCGCTCGTGGTGGGCACGGACAAGGGCGATACGACCGGCGGCCTCTGGGTCTTCCGCCTCGACGGCTCGATCGACAGCGCGAAGGTGCGTACGCCAATGAAGCGTACCAACAATGTCGACATCGTGAGCGGCCTGATCGTGGGCGGGAAGCAGATCGATATCGCGGTGACGACCGAGCGGGGGCAGCAGGCCATTCGCGTCTTCCGACTCCCCGACATGACGCCGATCGACAATGGCGGCATCAAAGTGTTCGATGGTGATGCCTCGCGCGCCCCAATGGGGATCGCGCTGTGGAAACGGCCGAGCGATGGGAAGGTGTTTGCGATCGTCGGCGGCAAGAGCGGGCCGGCCGAGGGCTATCTCTGGCAGTATCGATTGGAAGACGCGGGCAACGGTACCGTTCGTGGTGTGAAGGTGCGCGCCTTTGGCGCCTACAGTGGCAAGAAGGAGATCGAAGCGATCGCGGTGGACCGTACACTCGGCTTCGTCTACTACAGCGACGAGACCGTGGGCATTCGCCAGTATCGCGTCGATCCCGACGCGCCGAATGCGAATACGGAACTCGCGCTCTTCGGCACGAGCGGCTTCGTGTCCGATCACGAAGGCATTGGCATCTACGAACAGACCGACTCGACGGGCTTCCTGCTGGTGTCGGATCAGCAGGGGCATCGCCTGCGTGTCTTTGCCCGCGAGGGGAAGCCCGGGGCGCCGTTCGATCACGCCCTGCTGGCGGTGATTCCGGTGGACGCGGTGGAAACGGACGGTGTGGATGTGACCAACAGGAACCTCGGACCCACGTTCCCCGAAGGGATGGTGGTCATGATGTCCACCGACCGCACATTCCATTTTTATGATTGGCGGCAGGTGCGCGAACGGATCAGCCGTCGAGACACCGTCGTTACCAAGTAACGACCAAGTTGTGATGCATTAGCGTGAGTTTAGCGCATCCCGCGCCGCATTCCACGTCGTGGGGCTCCCCTCACGATTCGATGGTTCATGCGATCCCTCCTGCTTCGCGTTGCACTCGGTCTTGCGACCGTGTCCAGCGTTCTCCCCGCCCAGGGTGTCGTCACTGGCACCGTAACTGATCCGAGCGGTCGTCCGCTCTCCGGTGTGCTCGTTCAGGTCGAAGGCACGAGCATCCGCGCCGCCACCGACAAGGGTGTCTATCGCGCGGTGAACGTGCCCACCGGTGCACGTACCATCTCCTTCCGCTACCTCGGCTACGCGCCGCAGTCGAAGTCGGTCACCGTTGAGCAGGGTCGCACCGCGGTGCTCGATGCCAAGCTCGTTGAAGCGCCAACATCGCTCGCCGCGATCACGGTGCGTGGTCAGGTCGTTGGTCAGGCGTCCGCGCTCAATCAGCAGCGCACCTCGCCCACGATCTCGAGCGTGATCGACAATGAACTCGTTGGTCGCCTGCCCGATCCCAACATGGCCGAAGCGCTGGCTCGCGTGCCGGGTGTTGCCGTCGTGCGTGACCAGGGTGAAGGCCGCTTTGTGCAGATCCGCGGAACGAACGCGGACCTCAACAGCATGTCGCTCAACGGTCTACGTGTGAGCACGCCCGAGCAGGGCAATCGTCAGCTGCCGATGGACGTGATCCCGTCCGATCAGGCCGCGCAGATTCAGATTGCGAAGACGCTGACGCCGGACATGGATGCCGACGCCATTGGCGGCAACGTGAACATCGTGACGCGCACCGCGCGCGCGAACGCACCACTGCTCAACATGACTGCAGCCGGTGGTCAGAACAGCCTCGGTGGTGGCGCGCTGGTCAACCTTGGTCTCAACGCCGGCAAGCGCTTCGGTGCCGCGCAGAAGTTCGGCGCGATGTTTGGCGGTACGTACTATCGCAACGATCGCGCGTCGCAGAATGTCGAGGGCGACTGGTGCTCACAGAGCCAGAACTGTGGGGTCGCTCCGTCGCTGACCTCGCTCGATGCGCCGAATCTGTTCGAGATGCGTGACTATCCGCAGGTCAATCGCCAGCGCAACGGCGCGAACGGCACGCTCGACTATCTGCTCGCGAACAACAGCAAGCTGTTCCTCCGCGGCACCTGGAACCAGTTCTCCGACGACGAAGAGCGCAACCGCGCACGCTTCCGCTTCCGTGGTGGCAGCGGCTCGCGCTGGAACATGGTCACGCCCGACTCGGGCACCACGACCGGGTCGCAGATGGATCGCGACATTCGCCTCCGTGAAGTCACGCAGAACATCTACACCGCGCAGCTCGGTGGCGAACACTTTGCGCAGGACGGCAAGGCGCTCGACTGGGCCATCGGTACGTCGCTCGCACAGGAAGATCGTCCGAACGTGCTCACCATGTCGTTCCGTCAGAGCGGCATGACACTCGGCTACAACTTCGCCGATGCCGATCGTCCACGCGCCAACGTGGCGGTGGGTTCGTTCGACGACCCGGCAAGGTTCGCCTTCAACAGCCTGGTGCGCGAAGTGCGCAAGACGCGTGACGATGACGTGAGCGGCAAGCTCAATGCGTCGATGCCGGTCCGTTTCGGCAGCTTCGAAGGCATGCTCAAGGGTGGCGTCGCGGCCCGTCTCAAGAACCGCAGCAACAGCCTCACGAACACGACGTTCACGAACGCACTGGGCGCGAACGGTCTGAGTGCGACGGGCGCCACGTTGATGTCGTCGCTCACCACTGAAACGGCCGGCCGTACGATCTTCGGCGGCGATTATCAGTTCGGTCGTATGTTCGACGCCGATCGCATGCGCGAGTTCATCGCAGCGAATCCGAACGCGTTCACGGTGAACACGCTCACCTCGCAGACCACGTCAGCGGGTGGCACGTACAAGATTGGCGAAGATGTCTACGCCGGTTACCTGATGGCCACGCTCGATGCCGGCGCGCTGCGCATCATTCCGGGTGTGCGCGTGGAAGCGACGCGCGTTGACAATACCGCCAAGATCGTGTCGCTCAATGCGGCTGGTACAGCGCTGACGCGCCCAATCACCGATACCACGGCGACCGGCTCGTACACGAACGTCTTCCCGTCGATCAACGCGACGTACCGCCTTGGCGAGTACACGAACATCAAGGCCGCCGTCACCACGGCGCTCGTTCGCCCGCAGTTCGGCGACATGGTGCCCTACGTGAACGTCACCGCCGGTCAGCAGACGGCGAGCATCGGTAACCCGGCGCTCAAGGCCACGACCGCGATCAACTACGACTTCATGGTCGAGCACTACTTCACGAACGTCGGCTTCGTCTCGGCGGGCGCGTTTGCGAAGAGCCTGAGCAACTTCATTTTCGCCACGGCCCGTGCGCGAACCGCGGAAGACGCTGTCGGACCGGATGCCACACTGATTTCGCAGCCGGTGAACGGCCCAACGGCGAGCCTCTACGGTTTTGAAGTGGCGTGGCAGCAGAACCTCGTATTCCTGCCCGGCCTGCTCAAGTCATTCGGCGTGAACGCGAACTACACGTACACGACGTCCAAGGCCGAGATTCCGGGCCGCGGTCGCGAGGGTGTGGATGTGCCGCTACCCGGTCAGACCGGTAACGCCGGCAACATCGGTGTCTTCTTCGACCGCGGTCCGCTGTCACTCCGCGTCGGTGGCAACTATTCGGGCAGCTTCGTGTCGACGATCAGCGCGTCAGGCCCGCAGGCCGACACCCGCACCAAGTCACGCTTCCAGGTCGACGCCTCAGGCAGCTTCCAGCTCCGCCCGGGTGTGAAGATCTTCGGCGAAGCGATCAACCTGTCGAACACGCCGCTCCGCGCGTACGTCGGCAACCGCCAGAACCGCGGCGGTGGCGGCGACGATCCGAGCTACGAGTTCTACAAGCCGTGGGCGATGCTCGGCGTCAAGATCGAACGCTGATCGCCGAGCATCGTGTGCGCTGATCAGCCGGCGCGCTTCTTCTGCACAACGGCGCGCTTCACATCGCGACGCTCCTGCTTCACATCGCGCTTGTCTGCACGCACTTCCCGGGTTTCCTGCTTGACCGCCGTCGAATCACCCTGACGCGCCGCCTGACGGCGGTCACGCTGGTCATGATTGAGCTCCGTCTTCGCCTGACGGAGCTCTTTCTTTTCCTGACGCACGGTCTGCGAATGCGCCGCGGTCAACGGAAGCGCGACGGCGAGAATCAACGAACCGACAATTGCACGCATGAGGATTTCCTCCGGTTTGGTGTCACCAGTTTGGCGATGTGCCTTGTGGTGTTCACCCTGTCGGACGCTCGGTTCTGTGCGGCGTTAATGCGGGCTGCCGGTCCGGTAATTGAAAAACTGCAGGCACCGGGCATCCGGGGCATCCCGGACATAACGGAACAGCATTACTGACCACATCCGAGACAACCAAGGGGTCCAAGTCATCCAAGAAAAAACTTGGATGACTTGGA
>CBHWDN010000031.1:0-60328 GCA_966112585.1 uncultured Gemmatimonadaceae bacterium | reverse complement strand
GGCCACTTCGTGAAGATGGTGCACAACGCCATCGAATACGGCATGATGGCGGCGTATGCCGAAGGCTTCAACATTCTCGCGCATGCCAATCTCGGGAGCAGCACGCACGCGGTTGATGCAGAAACAACACCGCTGCGGCACCCGGAGCACTATCAGTACAATTTCGACATCGGTGAGATCGCCGAACTGTGGCGACGCGGAAGTGTGATTCCGTCGTGGCTGCTCGATCTCTCGGCGAAGGCGCTGAATGGTGGCGTCGGTCTCGAACAGTTCAGCGGCCGCGTTTCCGATTCGGGTGAAGGGCGCTGGGCTCTGGCGGCAGCGAACGACCTTGCCGTGCCGGTGCATGTGCTGTCAGCGTCGCTGTTCGAACGATTCGAGTCACGCGGCGAAGCGAATTTTCAGAATCGGCTGCTGTCGGCGTTGCGCTATCAGTTTGGCGGACACGCGGAGAAACCGCACGCATGACGGCCCTCGACCTGGCACAGAACGGCCGCGCCGTCGCGGAAGAGCGCTCGGATGCCATGGTGTTTTTCGGCATCACCGGTGACCTCGCCTTCAAGAAGATCTTCCCGGCGCTGCACAACATGGCCCGGCGTGGGCAGCTCACCGTGCCAGTGGTTGGTGTGGCGTCGTCGGCGTGGACACAGGAGCAGTTGATCGAGCGCGCGCGAAACAGCATCGAGCAGCATGGTGGTGGCGTCGACCATGCGGCCTTCGCGATTCTCGCGCGATCGCTGTCGTACGTGCAGGGTGACTATCGCGCCGCCGACACCTTCAACCGACTGCGTGTTGCCCTGGGCGATGCGCAACGTCCACTGCACTATCTCGCCATTCCGCCGTCGCTCTTCAGCGCTGTCGTAGAA
The DNA here is from genome assembly GCA_966112585.1 of uncultured Gemmatimonadaceae bacterium. GTDB lineage: Bacteria > Gemmatimonadota > Gemmatimonadetes > Gemmatimonadales > Gemmatimonadaceae > Gemmatimonas. The sequence goes on along the minus strand of CBHWDN010000031.1, from coordinate 59,462 downwards.
GGGTTGGCGGCTGCGTCTTGCACCACCAACGCACGCGTGGTGCTCGAGAAGCCGTTCGGACGCGATCTCGCGTCGGCGAAAGCGCTCAACGAAACGCTTCTCTCGCGCTTTCCTGAGTCGCACATCTTTCGTATTGATCATTACCTCGGCAAGGAAGCGGTGCAGAACCTGCTGTACTTCCGGTTCGCGAATGCGATTCTGGAACCCACGTGGAATCGGCAATACGTGGAGAACGTGCAGATCACGATGGCTGAGTCGTTTGGTGTTGAGGGCCGCGGAAAGTTTTACGAAGAGGTGGGAGTCATCCGCGATGTCATTCAGAACCATCTGCTGCAGGTCGTGGGCTTTCTCGCCATGGAGCCGCCGAGCAGTTCGTATCACGAGGCGCTGCGCGACGAACAGGCGAAGGTGATGCGCAGCATTCGCCCGATCAATCGCGATCAGCTCATAGTGGGGCAGGTGGCAAACTATCATGACGAGGCGGGCGTTGCGCCCGATTCGCGCGTGCCGACGTTTGCCGCGCTGCAATTGTTCATTGATTCGTGGCGCTGGGCGGACGTGCCGTTCTATATCCGCGCGGGCAAAGGGTTGGCCACGACGGCCACGGAGGTGGTGGTCGAGTACAAGGTGCCGCCACAGACTGTGTTTCACGAGGCGGCACCATCGATGGGCAACTACGTGCGCTTCCGCCTTGGGCCCGAAGTGGTGATCGCACTTGGCGCCAGCACGAAGCGCGTGGGCGACAGCATGGCGGGGGAGCTGACTGAGCTCGCCATGGTGCGTCGACGCGAAGCCGACGAAAAGGACGCGTACGAGCGCCTGCTCGGCGATGCCATGCATGGCGACGCGACGCTGTTTGCACGACAGGATGCGGTGGAAGCGTCGTGGGCGCTGGTCGATCCGCTCTTGAACGATTCGGCGCTGCCCGACGTGTATGAGCCGGGCAGCTGGGGGCCCGCGTCGGCAGATCGGCTGACGCGGGCGGTTGGCGGGTGGAGCAACCCGCATTGAGTCGCTCCTACCCAAGCCGCGTCAGCGCGACCAGATCACGAGTGCGCCGCAACGACCGGCATCCTTGAGCTCCGCCGGCGTCGTCGCGTATAGCTCGATGCGCGACAGGTCGTCGGTGAAGATTTTGTCGAGATCAGGCGGCGACACGTTCTCGTACGGGTAGAGCTGCAACCCATCGCGAATCACTGCGGCATAGCACGGCGCGCTCGGCTTCGACAAGAGCTTCGACGCCAGGAACGACTCGGCGTTCGGACCCGCCGCGAGGAACGCGCCCGCGTTCAACTTGAGCACATTCGCCAACGGACGTCCTTCAACCGCCTTGACCTGCGCCGGTGTGAAGAACTTTCCCTGTGCCTTGAGGCGACGCGCATCGAACCCGGCCACCGTGAGCGTCGTTGACACACCCTTTGGCTTGGGCGCCGCAACAACGGCGAGAATTTCGAGATCGATCGTCGTCGCACTCGCGCTGCTGGCGAACTTGTCGAAGAACGCCTGGTAGCCCTTCGCGACCGCTTCGACGATGTGACCACCGTCCTCGAGGTCCGGCACCTTCACCATACCGTTCGCATCGGTCAGACCCGCTTCGATCGTGTGATCAATCGTGATCTGCGCACCGCGAATCGCGACCGTATCACCGGCTTTGCGAAAGCGGAGAGTGATGGTGCGGGTGTCCTGGGCGGACGCGGGGCGCGTGAACGCGACGGCAACTGTTGCGGCGAGCGCTAGAGCGATTGTGTGCGAGAGCTTCATGGATTGGTGGCTGGTGCTGCAGTCGTTAGTTCAAGCGGCGCTGACGCCAAACTCTTCCACCAGCACCTGCGGCAGTCGGGCGGTCGCGGCGGCGTGTTCGATAGTCATGCTGACGAGGTTGCCTGCTCCATCGAGATCAATCAGGACGTTCTCGCTGATCTCTCGCGTTTCCTCCACCTGCGCGTCGGAGAACGTGAGCAGCGCGGTATCGGTGTCTCTGAAGTACTTGACGTTCATGGCTTATACCTTCGATCGAAGAAAGCGTTGTGAACCGTGACGCCGTCAGGGAGGAGAATAACGCGCAGGAAGCGCCTCACCTCTGAAATGTAGGCCCAACGGCGAATCCGACCATCCCCCTGAATCACCTCGGAAACAGGCCGCTCGATGGCGCGGACGATCCATTCGTCCGGAATATTCAATCGGTCTGCTCGCTGCCGAGCGTGTGCGAAGTATTCGGTGATCTCGAAGTCTCCCATTCGCCACTATGGGGTCGCCTCCGGCGCTGCACGTCACCGAATCGTCGCGCGTTGGATCAATTGAACACCGCTCAACATCTGTCAGGGCCGCCGCGTTGGCGTACTGGCCAAGCGCGCGCGAAATTCAGTGCTGCCGGCAACCCCACCCCAGGAGATGTGATGCGCACACGATTCACGATGCTGTTCACGATGTCACTCCTCGCCGCGGGCACGGCGGCGGCACAGGGCGGGGGAGGGGCCGGAGCCGCTGGCGGAGCCGGCGGGGCGGGCCGCGGCGCGCAGGGCGGACCGCCGCGTCGCGATCCGAACGCACCGCGCACGATCGACGGCATCGAAACGGTGTGGCTCGAGGAAATGACGCAGCCCGAATTCCGCGTCAAGATCAAGGAAGGGCACACCACGGTGCTGATCATGACCGGAGGCGTCGAGAACAACGACGGCAACCTCCAGATGAACAAGCACAACATCAACATCAAGCTCCTTGGCGAGATGATCGCCAAGAAGATGGGCAAGACGATGGTGGCGCCACTCGTGACGTTGGAGCCCGGCAATGCCGGCCCCAACATCACGCCGGGCAAAGCAGGTCCAATGCTGTCGCAGGCGACCTACACCGCCGTGCTCTTCGACATGGGCAACTATCTCCGCAGCATGGGCTTCAGGGAGATCTACTACTTGGGCGATAGCGGCGGTAACGGACGCGGTATGCAGGCCGCCGCGGATTCGCTGACCAAGCTGTACGCGAACAGCCCCGACAAGGTCTACTTCAAGCACGTCCCCGAGTACTACAACCACACGAGTGTGGTGCAGCCGTACATCCAGAACGATCTCAAGATTCCTGAAGGCATCAAGATCGGCGCGAGCACGGGCACGAGTAACCTGCACGAAGAACTCGGCATCGACGCCACCATGGCGCTCGCCGATCCGCAGTCGATTCGTTTTCAACAGCGCGTGAAGGCCAAGCAGGACTCGATCAACGGCATCAAGTTCCAGTCGCTCAAGTGGCTGCAGGACTTGGGGCGAAAGGTGGCCGATGTGCGCGTGAACGCGACCATCAAGGCGATCGACGAGTACCGCGCGACGTTGCCGAAGCCCTGAGTTTCGGCGCGCTTGGCGTTTGGCGCGGCGGGTCGCGAACGCTGATACCAAAGCCTCAGGCAGTGTCCCGGGTTCGGAAATCGCTTCGCGCTGCGCGCGGCGCGATTCCGAAGCCGGGACACCTTGCCCTCGTTTTGGATCAGCGTCCGCGACCCGTGGCAGGCGCCGTGGAGCGCGCGCGTTCTAGCGCCGCGTTTGGTCCAGCGTCGCCGGGCGTGCGCGAAGTCAGTGGGCGTGCGGCAGGGTGTGCGGCGTGAACAATAGAGCTCCCGGCTTCGGAATCGCGCAGCGCAAAGCGCGAAGCGATTTCCGAACCCGGGAGCTTGTTGTTCAGGACGCACGGCCTGTCGCGCGCCCCCACAATGATCTATCAGGTCGCGCAGCGACGCTGCTCGCTATCGCGGCAGTCTCTCACGCGTGGACATGAGCTCACCGATCGCATCCGCAAGATGCTCCTCGCTGATGTGATGATCCCCGCGTTCCGTGCGCAGGCGATGCGCGCGCATCAGCACATCGACGTCACGAAAGCCCTCGGGTGTTTCGAACTTGTAGCACGCAATCTCCACCTTGAGACCGTTCGGATCGCGCATGTAGATCGAGTTCATGAATCCGCGGTCGCGCTCATAGAACTCGATGCCACGCGCGGTGAGACGTGCCGGCGCCATGGCAAAGGTCGCACGCGACACGTTGAAGGCGATGTGCTCAACGCAGCCGATCTCGCGAGGCGCATGGCGCTTGGCGTCCACACGTGACTCGTCGGTGAACACGGTCAGCAGTCGACCGTCGCCGGGATCGAAGTACAAATGGTTCTCTGTGGACTGACCGAGGTTCGGCTGCTCGAATACGAACGGCATGCCGAGCGCACCTTCCCAGAAGTCGATCGCACTCTGACGTGTTGATCCGACGAGGGTGATGTGGTGTACGCCCTGGACTTGGACGTGGGGCAGGCGCGTGGTGTCGTCCGACATCAATGCTCCGGGCGGGGTGAAACCTGGCCATGCCAAGCATGGCGAACGCTCAAATAGGCAGGGGAACGGTCGGCCTCGCCAGTGAATAGAAACTTAGGTATTGACCTAAGTATTGGAACCTTGTACTATCTCCCTGTCCGATCGGAGCTCACCATCGAATCCCGCTGTCATGGCTCAAGCCGCCGTCGCTGATCACGTCTTCTACGCGCTCTCCAACGCCACTCGACGCAAGGTGCTGGAGCAGCTGTCAACCGGACCAGCGACCGTAAGTGAACTGGCCGCGCCATTCGATATGAAGCTGCCCTCGTTTGTGCAGCACCTCTCGGTGCTCGAGGAGAGTCGGCTGGTGAAGTCCCGAAAGAGCGGGCGCGTTCGCACCTACGAGATCGCGCCGGAGCGATTCAAGGTCGCCGAGCAGTGGTTGGCCGAGCGACGCGAGATGTGGGAAACCCGATTCGATCGGTTCGACGAGTACGTCAAACAACTCAAGGAGAAGGAGTCCGACGCATGACCGCAGGAACCACGATCGACCCGAAGCTCGACATCCTGATCGAGCGCTTCATCGACGCGCCCGTGTCGCTCGTCTGGAAGGCGCTCACGCAAGCTGAGCATGTCAAACAGTGGTGGATGCCGCGCACGTGGGGCACAGCGGTGAGCGCCGAACTCGATCTGCGTCCGGGCGGCATCTTCAGCATCGACATTCTCGTGAACGGCAACACCGTCCCAAATGTCGGCTGCATTCTCGAAGTGGTTCCTGAGCAGCGCTGGGTGTGGACGTCGATGCTCTTTCCCGACTATCGCCCAGCCGTCTTCGACGATGTGCCAATCACCGGTGTCATGACAGTCGAAGCGGTGGGGCAGGGTACGCGCTACAAATTTCTCGCGCTGCATCGGAATGAAGCCGACGTTGCGGCGAACCGTGATTCAGGGTGGCTGCAGGGCACCGAGCTCGCGACCGATCAGCTGGTCGAACTCGTGATGTCGCTCAAGTAACGTCAACGAATGGCTTCGAGCGCGCGGCCATCCCGCGGGCCGCGCTCGTCTCACGCTTTGCGTGCGCGATTCGCAAGAAGGTGCACGATCAATACCGCCCAGGAGCCGGTCGCAGCACCTGTCAAGAATTCGGTGTTCAGAAATCCCTGTGGGACCACACCCGCAAGGCGTCCGAGTGCGACAACGGTACAGAACATCGCCAATGCGACCACCAGCTTCGTGGCATTGCGCTCACGCCAGGTTGCAACGCGATCAGTGTTCATTGCTACTCCAGTAAAATCCGTTCAGGAGACTGTGTGAATATCCCGGGCGAGCAACCAGCGCCCGTCCGCCTGCTGCCGATAGATCGTTATCCGATCGCCCGTAAAGGTATTCGTTTCGTCGGAATCCGCGAGCGTCACCGATACCGAGTCGTGGCTCCGTGCATACGCCATAGACCGTTCCACCACGACTTCGTCGAGCTCGCTGGTGCATTGAATGCGCGCCCGTCCCGTTGCTGAATTGAAGTGCGCTTCGAATTCGGCCTTGTTGAGTGGCGGCTGACCGGGATTCAGGAACACCACATCGTCGGTGACAAGTGCCAGCAGCGTGGGCAAGTCGCCAGCGTTCACCGCCGCGATCCACCGGTCGTGCGTTGCGTGGATCAGTTGTTCGTTCGTGGTCACGATTCTCCTCCCTCGAGCATCCGCTCAATCCGCGTATCCGGCACCAGCCAGATAATCGCCACCACCACGTACAACGCCTCGGCCATCCACGGCGAGAAAAACGTCAACGCAATCGCGGCAATGTAGAGCAGCGGCGACAGCTTGCCCTTCCAGTCGCTCCCTACTGCGCGTTGCAGCACCGAATGCGGCCCCTGCACAGCAATGATCGCTTGTTGCAGGATGTAGTACGCGATCGCCGCGGCCAGCAACACCACGCCGTACATCGCGGTCGGCAGCGTCGCGAAATGGTTCTCACCCATCCATGCCGTCGCGAACGGAAAGAGCGACAGCCAGAAGAGCAGGTGAAGATTCGCCCACAGCACACGTCCGTTCACCTTGGCGCAGGCGTGCAGCATGTGGTGGTGATTGTTCCAGTAGATGCCGACGTACACGAAACTCAGCACATAGCTGAGGAACACGGGCATGAGCGATTTGAGCGCTTCGAGCGTGGGCTCGTGCGGCACCTTGAGCTCGAGCACCATGATCGTGATGACGATCGCGAGAACGCCGTCACTAAACGCTTCGAGGCGGGTTTTGACCATAAGTCGGGTTGAGTAACAAGGCGCGTGGAGCCGAAAAGCTTACGCCCTGTCAGCGATCCTGCCACCCGGCCGGCAGCGGTACCCGATAATAGCGCTCGATGCGCCAGGTACTGTCCGCACCGCGTAGCCATTGCATGACGAATCGTCCGTGCTGCGAGCTCCGGGGCTGTCCCGGAAAGTCGAGGCGTTCGAAGTAGGTGCCCCACACATAGGCCGTGCCTTCGTGCACTTCCACGGTGTCGGCGCGCATCATCGCCGAGTCGACTTTGACGCCGGGGAACGAGGCGATGAACGCGCGGATCGCCGAATCACCAACAATGGGCGGTATGCCGGGCTCGAAGAGCGTCCCGGATTTCGAGAAGAAGCTCGCGCTGCGATTGGCGTCGACGGCTTTGGCGGCGTCAGCGTAGGCCGCCAGACGCGAGCGAACCTCCCGGGTTGATTGCCCCACGGACTTCTCCGCCGTCGCGCGGCTGGAGGTGCACGCGGCGCTCACGACCATTGCACATCCCAACCAGAGTCGGACCGTCATGGCACCCTCCAGCGCTAGGAAACGAGCGGTTGGCCTATCTGTTTCGGAAGCGTGCGATAGCTACGGATCGACTTCCCCACAAACACCATCGTGAGGACCAGCAAAGCCAGTCTGAAGAATCGAGTACTCGTAGGTGCGTCGTTAATTAGCACCAGATAGGTCGATAGCCCCATGCTGAGCATGGCGGCAACGGCCAATCCAAGGAGGACTCGCCGGTCGGCGTAGAAGGGTACAGCCGAAGGCGCCGGCGACCGTTTGATGGTTGCGACTGCGAAGGCGCTGCTGTGTATCGCGAACTCTATTGATGCAAACAACCCTGCGGTCAAAAAGCACATGCCGACTATCTCAATCACATCCGTCATCGGCGCACCGCGAACGATCTGCATGACGAGGAGGGTCACGTTCGTGAGCGCGACGAGCCCCAACGGCCAACGCAACTGTCGCATTCGCCGGTTGTTCTGATCAAATGTCTGGACTACCTGTTGCAACACCTGCGCGTGATCGGAAGACATTGGTTACTCGCGTGTCAGTAGAGAATGCTCAAAACCACCAATACATCGGATACGTAAAACTCGGATCCTCATCAAAGAAACCACGCGGCGCCGGTTCTTCATCAGGAAAGTCCAATCCCGCGCCAGATCCCGGTGCGTCAGTCGCTGCACCCGGCGCGCGCAACGTCACGCCCGAATTCCAATCTGGCGGATTCACACCGAGTAACCAGCGCACAAAGAAGTCGTTGCGACGACGCGCACCATCCGGTCCGGTCGCTCCATGACCGCCGTTCGGCACGACGAGCAGGTCGAAGTCCTTGCCGGCGGCAATCAGCGCATTGGCGACCTGGAATGTCGATGAAGGATCGACATTCGTGTCCATCTCACCCACGGTGAGATAGAGATGACCCTTGAGATTCTTCGCCGCGCCAACATTCGAATTGGCCTCATAATGAGGCCCCATCTCGCCCATCCACGCTTCATTCCACCAGATCTTGTCCATGCGGTTGTCGTGACAACCGGAATTCGCCACCGCGACCTTGTAGAACTCAGGATGGAAGAACACCGCGCCCGCCGCGTTCTGTCCACCGGCGCTCGTGCCGTAGATGCCGACGCGTGACACATCGTACCACGAGTACTTCTGATTGACCGCCTTGTGCCACAAGATGCGATCGGGGAATCCCGCATCGGCAATGTTCTTCCACGCGACATCATGGAACGCCTTTGACCGATTGCTTGTCCCCATGCCGTCGATCTGCACGAGCACAAAGCCGATCTCGGCGAGCGCCGTCAGGCTCTGACCACCACCCCATGTCTTCGGCACGAAGGAACCGTGCGGGCCCGCGTAGATCTGCTCGATCACGGGATACTTCTTCCTTGGGTCGAACGTCACGGGACGCACGATGATCCCCCAGATATCCGTCTTGCCGTCGCGGGCCTTGGAGACGAACACTTCAGGCGGGCGGAATCCCAGCTTCACTGCCGCACTCATGTCGCCTTTCTCGAGCGCAAGCGTGCCCTGGTCGCTCACGCGACGCAGCTCGATCACCGTCGGCAAGTCAACACGCGAATACGAGTCGAGGTAGTACTTGCGGTCCGCCGACCAGGTGACCGTGTGCGAGCCATCCGCTTCGGTGTAGGTCACCAGGCCAGTCCCGTCGAAGTTGATGCGATAGTAGTGCACGAAGTACGGATCCTGCTTCGCATTCATGCCACTCGCGCGGAAGTAGATCTGGCGACTCGCGACATCCACGCTGTCCACGCCGCGCACAATCCACTCGCCCTTGGTGATCTGGTTTTTCACCTGTCCCGTCTTGCCGTCGAACAGGTAGAGATGATTCCACCCGTCGCGTTCCGATGTCCAGATCAGCTCACTGCCGCTGTACGTCGTGCATCCGCCGCCCTGCGCGAGCCGGCAGTTCGCCCCCACGTCGTACGCGAAGTTGTGCCCGGCGTCGCTGTACATGAAAAAGCTCTTGGTCACCTCGTCGACCATCGGTCGCACCGCGCCGGTATTCGCATCGACCTCGAGCACGCGGTAGATCATGTGACCGCGCTGATTGTACTGGAACGAGTACGCGCCGCCGTCCTTCCGCCACACCGCACGCGAAATCGCATACGGATTGGGGAACAGTGAGCGATCAATCAGCAGTTGCTTCTTGCTGTCGACATCAAAGATCGCCGGCTGATGCTGATCAAGAATGTCACCCGCCTTCCGATAGACACCGCCACCGAAATTGCCCGGCGCCTGTCCATACGGCACGAGCTTGGGCTGCACCTGATCGGTCGGCGAACTCTGGATGTAATACGGCACGCGGTTGTAGCCAGGCTTCTGCCGATACGCGACCAGCTTCTTGGAATCGGGCGACCACTCGATCGAATTGAGCACGTAGCCATCCGCTTCCGAACCGTCGGTGCTCAGCATTGTATAACTCGGAGCCGCACCGCCTGTCCCTGCGCCGGCAACAGGCGCGGGCCTCAGCGCCACGTTGTAGTTCTGTATGAACGCCACCGTCTTGCAGTCTGGAGAGAACGCTTCGCGACGCGTCTCGCCAGGAACCACCGTGGCCTCTCCTGCACATCGCGGCGCGCGCGCGCCGCCAAAGCCACCGCGACCACCGGCCGTTGGCGCGGCACCTGGCGACGTACACGATGTCGACGCAATCGCACACCGATAGCGCGATCCCTTGATCTCACTTTCAAAGGCGGTCCCGTCGCCGTTGATCGACTGAAAGGGGAGCGATAACTCCGTGTATGTCTGCCCGGTCGCGGTCGACAAGCTTCTGGCCATCGCCGCATGATCGAACGCGGGCTCCTTGCTCCACTTGTCGGCGTCCACGCGAACAAAGCGTGCGCCCCCGGTCACCGTCACGCGATACACGGCCTGATTCGAGCGACCAACCCACGCTTCACCCGACGCGAGTCCCGTCGTGAGATTGGCGAATCGCTGATTCACCGTCGACGCCCGCCGATAGTCCTCGAGCGAACCCTGCGCGGCAGCGCGTGACAACGGCACAAGCGACGTGCCAAGTGTCAGCAGGTATGCGAGTCGACGCGGCGCATGATCGAGCACGGCGGGGAACTGCATCGGCATTCTCCAGTGGGGGCCCGCACCCAAAGTACCGCCGAATTCCGGTCGCCGTATTTCCATCGGCGTATCGGCTCCCGGTCGCCACGGGAGCCGAACGTCGCCGCCGGCCTACTTCCAGCCGCCTCCCAGCGCGCGATAGAGATTCGTGATCGTCTCTCGCTGCCGCAGCTGCGCCTCCACAAGTTCGAGCTTCACATCCAGCGCCTCGCGCTGCGCCGTGAGCACCTCGAGATAGTTGGCCCGCGCGGCGTTGAACAGATCGCCGGCCACACTCACCGCGCTGTCGAGCGTCGCCGCCTGCTGAGTCTTGAGCTGAAGCCCACGTTCGTACGTATCGAGCGCTGTCACCAATGTCGATACATCTGAGACGCCCTCGAGAATCGATCGGCGATAGCCAATCAGTGCCTTCTGCTGCGCCGCCGTTGCTCGCGCAAACTCGGCCTTGAGGCCGCTGCGATTGATCAGCGGCGCCATGACCTCACCGGCCAGTCCATACGCCATCGACTCTGGTGTCTGGAACAGATACTTCGCCGCGAACGCCCGCACGCCGAGACCAGCCGTCAGGTTCACCTCGGGGAGGAACTCCGCACGTGCGGCCTTGAGGTCAAACCGCGACGCACTCACCTCGAGTTCGGCGGCGCGGATGTCCGGACGGTTCCGCAGCAACTGCGATGGCAACCCTTGCGCCAGCGTCCGCATCCCCAAGCCGCTCGGCAACACCGACGATCGCACGATCGGCTGCGGATAGCGGCCCAGCAGCACGTTCAGCCGATTCTCGGTCGAGCGAATCTCCTGCTGCAACTCCACCTCGATCGTCTGCGCGTTGAGCAACGCAGCTTCGAACTGCTTGACCGCGAGCTCACTCACACCGGCGGCTTCACGCTGCGCGCGCACGACATCGAGCGAGCTGCGCTGCAGGGCAATTGACTGCCGTACGATCGCCAGCTTGGCATCGAGTGCCGTCAGTTCGTAGTAGCTGTTGGCGACTTCGGCGACGAGCCCGGTGAGTACGTATCGACTCCCCTCGATCGATCCGAGGTATCGCTGCAGCGCTGCACCTTTCTGATTGCGAATCTTGCCGCGAACATCGGCTTCCCACGCCGCGGTGAAGCCGAGGGTCAAGTCACCGATGGGGTCGGGTACCGGCTTCCCTTCTGTGATGTCGGTGGACGCGTTGCCGGCGCCTTCCGCAGTGAATCGCGCCGCCTTGTCGATCCCGAGGCCGCCACCAACCGACACCGTCGGAAAGAGCCGCCCGCGAATGCCACGCACCTCCGCGCGCGACATCTCGACTTCCTGCAGCGTGGCCAGCAACTCGGGATTGTTGTGCACCGCCGTATCGATCAGGCCAAGCAGCGTGCTGTCGGCAAAGAACTGCCGCCATCCCATGTCAGCCACAGTCACCGTGTCGCTGGCGGTCACGTCGCGATAGGCACCCGGAACCACCGGCGGGGCCGCCGGCGCCGGCATGCGGGGCGCCACACATCCGGTGAACGCCACCGCCAAACCCGCCGCACTCAAAACCCGCACTCCCGCTTTACGCATGGCTCAGATCTCCGAAAGCGGACGTTCGTCTTCAGTCGCGTGGAACGGATGCTTCTCCGATCGACGCGCGAACGCGTAGTACAATCCAGGAATCAGGATCACGCCGAGCAGCGTACCCACCAGCATGCCGCCAAAGGCCGCAGTGCCGATCGTGCGGTTGCCCAGCTTGCCCGGGCCGGTCGCGAACATCAGCGGCACGAGGCCGGCAATGAACGCGAACGAGGTCATGAGAATCGGACGGAATCGCGCTCGCGCACCTTCAATCATCGCCTCGCGAACGGACCAGCCTTCGCTGTGTCGCTGCGACGCGAACTCCACGATGAGCACCGCATTCTTTCCCAGCAGGCCAATGAGCATCACCATCGCGATCTGCGCGTAGATGTTGTTCTCGAGGCCAAGCAGCAGCAGGAACAGGAAGGCGCCCAGCACACCAGCCGGCAGCGACAGAATGACGGCCAGCGGCAGGATGAAGCTTTCGTATTGCGCCGAGAGAATGAGGTACACGAACACCAGCGACACCACGAAAATCCAGATGGCTTGATTGCCCTGGCGCACTTCGTCGAGTGAGATACCAGCCCAGTCGATATCGAAGCCTCGCGGCAACGCCTGCTTGGCTACTTCGGTCACCACGCGAATCGCATCGCCCGAGCTGTAGCCGTTCGACGCCGCGCCGGAGATTTCCGACGAGTTCGACATGTTGTGGCGCGTGATTTCCGACAGGCCGTACACCTTCTCCATGTGCATGAAGGCGGAGTAGGGCACCATCTCATCGCGATTGTTCTTGACCGACAGCTTGAGGATGTCTTCAGGCTGCGCACGATACTCCGGCGCGGCCTGCACGATCACCTTGTACTGGCGGTCGAACTTGATGAATGAGATTTCGTAGTTGGAGCCGAGCAGCGTGGAAAGGGTGTTGAGCGCATTGTCCACGCTCACGCCCTTCTGCTGGGCAAGCTCATTGTCGATGCGCAGCAGATACTGCGGGAAGCTCGCGCTGTAGAAGCTGAACACACCATTCAGCTCCTTTCGCTTGTTCAGCGCCGCCACGAAGTCGGTGTTGATCTGCTCCATGCGTTTGTAGTCGCCGGAGCCCGCCTTGTCGAGCAATCGCAGTTCAAAGCCACCGGCCGCGCCGTATCCTGGCAGGGCAGGGGGCAGGAAGAACTCGATATTCGCGCCCGTGATATCCTTGGCCTTCTCCTCCATCTCAGCGATGATTTCCTGCGCCGAATGCTGGCGTTGACTCCAGTCTTTGAGATTGATGAGGCACGTACCCGTGTTCGCACCGGTGCCTTCCGTCAGAATCTCATAGCCGGCGAGCGAGCTCACCGACTTCACGCCATCCACCTCTTCAGCCACCTTCTGCAACCGGCGCACGATATCGTTCGTGCGCTCGAGCGTGCTGCCCGGTGGCGTCTGCACGATGGCGTAGAACATCCCCTGATCTTCATTGGGGATGAATCCGCTCTGCACGGTGCGCGACGTCATCCAGGTGGCACCGCACAGCGCGATGAGCACGCCGAACGTGATCACACGCCGCGACGCAATGGACTTGAGCAACCCCACATACCGTTCGGTCACGCGACCAAAAAGGCGGTTGAAGGCGCCCAGAAACCTGGCAATCGGCGCGCGACTTTCGCCGTGATGCGTATGCGGCTTGAGTAGCATCGCGCACAGCGCTGGCGTCAGCGTGAGCGCCACAAAGCCGGAGAGCACAATGGCCGTGGCCATCGTGATGGAGAATTGGCGATAGAAGATGCCAACCGGTCCGGACAGGAATCCGACCGGCACGAATACCGCCGCCATGACCAGCGTGATGGCAATGATGGCGCCGGCCAGCTGGTCCACCGCCTTGCGAGTCGCGCCAAGCGGCGGCAACCCCTCCTGCTCCATGATGGCATGCACGCCTTCGATGACCACGATGGCGTTGTCCACTACGATACCAATCGCCAGCACCAACGCGAACAGCGTGATCAGGTTGAGCGTGATGCCAAAGATCTGCATGAACGCAAACGTGCCGATCAACGACACCGGCACGGCGATCGCCGGAATGATCGTCGAGCGCCAGTCGCCCAGGAAGATGAACACGACCAGACCCACGAGGATGAACGCCTCGATCAGCGTGTGCAGCACCTTCTCGATCGACGCATCCAGGAACGTCGACACGTCGTAGCTGATCTCGTAGTGCATCCCCTTCGGGAAGCTCGCCTTGGAGATCTCCTCGAGACGCGTCTTGACGTCGGCAATGACCTGGTTCGCGTTCGAGCCGTACGACTGCTTCAACACGATGGCGGCCGACGGCTTGCCATTGATCGTGGAGTAGATGTCGTACATCGAGCTGCCGAACTCCACATCGGCGATATCCTTGAGGTGCAGGATCTCGCCGTTGGGGAGCGCGCGAATCACGACATTCTCGTACTCCTCCCTGGTGGTGTAGCGACCCGGGTACTTGATCACATACTCGAACGCCTGCGAGCGCTTGCCCGAGCTTTCGCCCGTCTTGCCCGGCGAGGCCTCGAGGCTCTGCGCGCTCAGCGCTTCCATCACCTCGTCGGCCGACACCTTGAATGCGGTCAGGCGCTCCGGCTTGAGCCAGATACGCATCGCGTACTCACGATTGCCCAGAATGTCGGCAAAGCCCACACCATCAACGCGCTTGAGCTCGGACAGCAGGTTGATGTCGGCAAAGTTGAACAGGAACTTCTGGTCGGCGTTCGGGTCGTCCGAGTACACGTTGATGTAGAGGAGCATATTCGGCTCCTCACGCGTGATCTTCACACCTTCGCGCACCACGATGGGTGGCAGCTTGTTGACCACGCTGGCCACGCGGTTCTGCACGGCGAGTGTGGCCTGGTTCGGGTCGGTGCCGAGGTTGAACACCGCCTGAATGTTTGCCTCACCGTCGTTGCCGGCGTCCGAGGCGATGTACTTGAGCCCCGGTGCGCCATTGATCGCGCGTTCGAGCGGAATGACGACCGCTTTGATCAGCAGTTCGTTGTTCGCGCCGGGATAGTCGGCAATGACCGTGACTTTGGGTGGCGAAATGCTCGGATACTGCGTGACGGGCAATCCCGCGAGCGCGAGACCGCCGACGAACAGCACGAGCAGCGACAGCACGATCGACAGGATCGGCCGCTGAATGAACCGGTTCAGCATGGCGTTCTATTCCGCGTGCAGAGCCAGCGTCTTCAGCACGTCCTTCAGGTTCTTGACGTCGTACTTGATCACGTCGTCGTCCTTCACCTTCTGCACGCCTTCCAGCAGAATCGTGTCATCTGTCGTGATGCCGCTCCCCACGATGAACAGGTCGGGCAGTCGGCCGGCCACGGTGATCAGCGTCGCGTGCACCTTGTTCTGCTTGTCCACCACGAACACATAGGTCTTGTCCTGGATTTCGTAGGTGGCCTTCTGCGGAATGATCAGGGCGTTCTTGTACGGTACCGTGAGCAGCACCTTGCCGGTTTCGCCGTTGCGCAACAGGCGCTCGGGATTCGGGAAGAGCGCGCGAAAGGCGATGTTGCCCGTTTCGTTGTCGAACTCGCCTTCCACCGTTTCGATGGTCCCTTCGTGCGCGAACGGTGCGTTGTTCGCCAGCATCAGCGACACTTTCTGCCCGCCCTTGTTCGCGCGATTGGCCTGATAGTCGAGGTACTCCGGTTCAGCGACATTGAAGTACGCGAACATCCGACTGTTGTCGGACAGCGTTGTGAGCAGCTCACCTTCTTCGATCAGGCTGCCGAGTTTTTTGGGAATACGATCGAGCACCCCATCGAATGGGGCGCGGATGTCGGTGAAGCCGAGATGCAATTGCGCCGCGGCGACTTCGGCTTTCGCGCCGTCAAGCTTGGCCTGCGCCAGCGCCTGCTCGTTCTTCGAGATGATCTTCTTCCCCACAAGCGTCGTCGCGTTCTCGAGCTCGATCTCGGCCGCGCGTTGCTCAGCCTGGGCCTTCTGCAACTCTGCCTCATAGACCTTCGGCATGATCTTGAAAAGCAGCTGCCCGCTCTTCACCATACGCCCTTCGTCGACCGGCATCGCCTCGAGGAATCCCTTCTCCTGCGCGCGCACTTCGATATTGCGGAAGGAGCGGATCTGCGCCACGTACTGCTTCTGGTAGGACGTGTCCATCACGAGGGCGTGCGTCGCAACGAACTTCGACGCTTCCTCCTCCTTGGCGGGCGCGGGGCGGCATGCCTGCAATACGGTCAGGGCAGCAAGCCCCGCCATGAAGGTCTTCGATGTCATGAGAGCGTGTCGTGAGATGAAACGCGGCGGCAATCGCGCGCGCGTGACAATGGCCGAACGCTGCGAAAACTGGTCGGCTCGGCTGACGCGTCCCTAACAACCGAACGTTGAACCGGACGTGCTAAGACCCTGCTATGGTTCTATTTTCCAATCAGATATGTCGAACGCACCCGACGAGAACCCGCTCGCACACCTTGGTCTGGACGCCACGCAATGGGCGTCCATTCGTGAAGCACTCGAATCGAGTGAGCGCTTCGACCTGATCGAGCGTTTCGAGCCGCGCGCGTCGTATCGATCGCCGGCTGGACTGACACTCAAGACCGCGCTCTTCGTCGACGTCGAGACCACTGGCCTCACTGCAGGGCGCGACAGAATCATTCAGCTCGCCGTCGTGCCGTTCAGCTACGACACGGCAAGTGGTGCGATCTGCGCGGTTGAGCCGTGCGTTTCGTGGTATGAAGATCCCGGCTTTCCAATTCCTGCCGAGGTCACCCAGCTCACCGGCATCACATCGGAGATGGTGGCTGGTCATCGCATCGACGAGGAGGCCGTTCGTGCGCTCCTCGCACGCGGTGCGCTCGTGATCGCGCACAACGCCGCATTCGATCGCGCTTTTCTGGAAGCGCGAATGCCGGCGTTCGAAAGTGCGTTCTGGGCCTGCAGTCAGCGCGATGTGCCGTGGATCCAGGAGGGATTGCAGTCAGCGCGACTCGAATGGCTCGCCTACAAGCACTGCCACCTGTTCTACGAGGCGCATCGCGCCGACATCGATTGCGGTATTGCGGTACATCTGCTCACGACCGAGCTGCCGCACTCGCGGCTGCTCGCGTTCAAGGCGCTGCTCGACAGTGCCAGACGGCGCGACGCGCGGGTCTGGGCGCTCAACTCGCCCTTCGATTCCAAGGACGTGCTCAAGGCACGGGGCTACCGCTGGAGCAGCGGTGAAGACGGTACGCCCAAGGCGTGGTATCGCGACGTCGACGGCTCGGCTGCTGACGACGAGCGTGCCTGGCTCGCGGAGTCCGTCTACGGCGGCGTACCGGCCCGCCCCGCGATCGTTCCCTTCGATGCAAAGCTGCGCTATTCGCCGCGATTGATGCGGCTCCCCTGACACCATACCGCGGCGGAACTCAGTTGCCGTACTTCTGCAGGGCCGCGTTGACGAAGTCCCGAACGTCCTGACGATCCATGCGGAATGATCCGCCTGTGCCCCCGCAGCTGCCGTTCTTGCCGAAGGACGTCACGCTCGCAATCACCCGCGAGTTGCCGAGGAAGTTCGGTCCGCCAGAATCGCCGAAGCAGGTGCCACCGGTCGAATTGTTGTTCGACAGCAGCAACGACTGCGAGCCCACGTAACCATTGTTGATCTGCAGCAGGTGCGGCTGGGCAAACATGCGCACCTTTTCCGCAACGATCTTGGCTTTGTTGATCAGCTGTACGCCGTAGCCCACCGAAGTGAATGTGGTCTTGGACGATGGCTTGAGTGCGTCGAGCGAGTTGAGCGCTGGAAGCTGCCCGTACTCGTTCGCCGGAAGTGTCACCGCATCCTTGAGCACGATGTAGCCGACGTCGTGCAGGAAGAACTCTTTTTCGGTAAAGCCGGGATACGTCGCCCACGACTCCGCTTCAATGGTGTTGTGTCCACCGGCGTTCGGATAATCGTTGTCGCCGTTCTGCACATCTGATTCGGTGAACACGCGCATCCCCGAGAACTCCCCCGCTTCACCGGTGCAGTGACCGGCGGTGAGCACCAGCTTGGGCGCGATCATGGTGCCGGTGCACCGATACGACGGGACGCCGGCACTGTCCATCAGAATCAGCACAACGCCCGGAAAGCTGCTCCCGGCGAGACTCCCGCTGGTAATGAGCGAAGGGCCGGCGATCGCCGGTTCAACCGGAGTTTCAGTGGGCGCGCATGCACCGATCGCGAGCGCAAACGTGGCCGCAGCGGCGCGGCGCAGAGTGTGAAGCATCGAATTCCTCGGGGATTGGGAAAATCGTCTATGGCGCGATTCTACCGACCCAAGCGCAGTCGGCAAGCTCGTATCGCCACACAGGCCAGCCGCGAAACGGCCGGATAGGTTGCCACCCACCATTGGCAGTCGTCGCCACAGGAACATCCCTGCGCCCGACGCCGGACTTCGCGGATGATGTGACTTTCATTGGTCTGTACTCGATGGCTGCCCCTCTGCCGGCTGCGGCAGCGATTCATTCGATCCGTCCACTACGCCCATTCGGCCCCAATCTCGCCTTCGCGAGCGGCGCCGTCGTGCGCTTCCATCTCGCTGCGGGGCCGGTCAGCGCGAGCGTGATCGATATCGATCACAAGGCCCGGCTCGATCTACCGCTGGGTATGCCGTATCGGCTCCGAGTGCGAAATGCGCCGCCGAGTAGCGGCTACGAGGCCGGACGCGAATGCACAATTCGCTCTGGCTGTCTCGAACTCGATCCGGATGTCGAGCAGCCGCCCGTCACGGTGCAGGCCGCTCCGGTATTGGCAACGCCCGCATCAAAGCCCGCACCGGCGACGCCGCTGTTCCTTGTCGCGTTCATGCGCGAAGGCGGCACGATGCCGGTGCAGGGCGCGTTGTTGGTCGCCGGCGCGACACTGGAAGCCGCATCGGCCGCGGCGATGCAACAACTCAATGCCGAATTGGAGGCCGATGTGCGTGAACGCGGTGAATCAGCGGAGGCGATGGTGCTGTTGCTCAACGCCTCTGAGGTTCCGCCGTCACTCAACGCGCCCGGTGTGATTTCATCGGTGACGTGGTAGTGCGAGAAAGGTCGCTGACTGCTGACAGCGCTCATCGTCAATGAGAGCCTCACCACCACCGACTTCGGCACACTCAACAAGCTGAAGACCCAACCGTAGACGGCACCACAATTTCACGCTGAAAGCGGAAGTGCTCGTGACCCGATCGTGACTGAAACGTCGACTGAGCATGCAGCCCGGTCGACGTTTCAGCGGTGCGCCTCGGTGGGCCAGTCGTTTCGTTGTCCTGTCGTGTCTCTTCACGAACACGATCGCAGCGCAATCGAACAGCACCTTGCCGACCGATCGAATGCACGCGACCACTCTCGCGAGTGTGAATGTTGCCGTCGGCGCAGGAGTGGCCGGAGTGCACGCACTGTGGGCCGGGCGTCCCGTCCGCGCGGCGATGTGGCGTGGCGCCATCGGTGGAAGCGTCATGGCCGGGGGATTCGCGGTCAGCACATCACGCGCATCGATCGCACGAATTACCAGCGTGCAGGTTGTCGCGATTGGCGCGAGCATGGCGCGCAATGCCGGCGATGGCTCGCCGATGCTGAGTCGCCTCACCTTTCCACTGTCTCCACTGATCGTCGAACGTCAACACGACAGCAGTGGACATGGCAGCTGGCGAGCGCGCGTCTCGGCTGGGACACTCGTTGGATTGGCCGCGCGTGGCGCGTCCCGGCAGGGAATGCAGCTCGACCTCCGGTCGACGCTCACCACCGGTGCGATGGTTTTTCGCACCGCGCGTCCCGAATTCAGCGTCGGTGTGAACTGTCCGACGGGTGCTTCCTGCTTCCGCGCCGGCAACGAAAACCTGGGTACGATTGCCTATGACGCGAACCGAACGGCCGCCGAGCGCGAAGAGACTCTGCGACACGAGTCGGTGCACCTCGCGCAACGGTCACGGGATCTCATTCTGCTGGGTGCCCCGGTCGGGGACTGGGCGACCGCCCGCGGCGGCTTGGTGGGTCGTGGGCTTGGCCGTGTGTTGGTGCTGGACGGTCTGATGCCCCTGGATCTCGCCGACCAGCTAAGCTCGCGCTGGAGCGGCGCCTACCGGAGCTGGTACGAGCGGGAGGCCCGGACCGTCGCCCCCGGGAGCGCCGCGAGCTTCCGGATGAGCTCGCCACGTTAACTGTCCGTAACAATCCGGCGAAGAATCGGCCAGAAAGTCGCAGGAGGATATTGCACTCCGGAAAGGGTCGTACTACTGTTCTATCCAGCGAAGCGTATCCCTTTCGGGGTACGGAGAAGATCCGACTGACCGGGCCTGCAATCGCGGGCCCGTTTTTGTTGCTCCGCCAGACATCATTATTTGCTTTAGGAGCAACATCATGCGTACGACCGGCACTGTGAAGTGGTTCAACGACGCCAAGGGCTTTGGCTTCATCACGCCGTCCAACGGTCAGAAGGACTGCTTCGTCCACCACTCGGCCATCCAGGGCAGCGGCTTCAAGTCGCTCGCCGAAGGCGAGCAGGTTGAATTCGATATCGTCCAGGGCCAGAAGGGTCCGGCGGCTGAAAACGTCGTCAAGATGGGCCGCTAAGCTGTCCTTCGTTCTGGAGTCCCTATGAAGGACGACATGATCGAATTCGAAGGTGTGGTGGACGACGTGCTTCCCAGTGCGATGTTCCGCGTCACCCTCGAGAACGGACACAACGTGCTCGCTACAATGGCCGGCAAGATGCGGAAATTCCGCATTCGTATCCTCGCCGGTGACCGCGTTACGGTAGAAGTCTCACCGTACGATCTGTCACGCGGCCGGATCACCTTCCGCCATAAGTAGCCGACATCGAACAGAAAGGGCCCCGTCTTCGGACGGGGCCCTTTTTGTTTGCCTCAGCTCCCCGCTTGGGGTCAGACTCCAAGCGCCTCGCGATGAGACGTGAGACCAACTACTTGGCGGCACCTGCGGTGCCGCGACAACACACGATGTAAGTGGACAACTCACGACGATCGCGAACGGGCAGAGTTGCGGTCATGGCATTTGCACCGCGCAAAGAGAATCGTGAGTTGTTCCCAAAAGGCCTCGTGAGTTGTCGCGTCGAGACAGTCGACGCCGAGCTGTTTTTCGGATAACGTCGTTGTCTGTTAGCGCAGTTGTCCGGTAGCGTCGTTATCCGTAACGTCGTTATCCGTCAGCGCCGTCGATGTATTGTTGCGCGCCCACGGAATCACGTCGAGCCGCTCGTACGGAATCGGCTCACCACTCCGCTCTTCGATTCCGAACGATTCCGGAGTGCGCGCGAGCCGTTCAAGCGCGGCATCGATCTCGGCGAGTTCCTGCGACCGTCGCGTCGCCAGCGTTGCCTGAAGCTCCTCGTCCTGGGTGTCGGTACCCAAGTCCGCCGGATGAGTAGGGACTTTCGAAAGATTGCCAGCTGGCTCGTCCGCGTCACGAGCCTCCTCGGATTCCGTGAAGTCGCGAAGCGGGCGCAACAACCGCTCGCGCTCCTCGATCAGTCGCTCTTCAAAGTGTTGTAGCTGTGCCGTGGAGAATGCCATGTGCGAGTCCGGTTAGGGTCGCAAGCGCACATGGCAATGCGCGGGCCAACTGCCGCGCCGATGCTAACCGCGCGCGAGCTGCCTCCGCAATTCCTCGATGTCCGCGCCGTGCTCGCGCAGAATCGCGGCGACGTCGGGCTCGTCGAGCAGGGCAATGATCATCGTCGCCGCACCCATGGCAGCGCTCGCCCGCTCGCGCACGATCACGCGCGCCCGCTCAATGACTTGCTCGGTCGCAGGCGAAAGCGGCACCTCGTCAAACGAATCTGGCGCCGGTGCGCTGAGGCGGTCGCGAAAGCTCCGCGCAAACCTCACGGTGTCGATTCCACCCGGCGCCTGAAGCAACCCGCCCGAGAGCGTGCGCGCAATTCCAAACAACACGTTCACAGGTCCGAGCGTTTCGTCGCCCTCTCGCCGCGCATCATCTGCGGCCAGCCGCATGGCTAACTGCACTCGTTGATCCATCGGTACGCTGGCTTCCGTCGCCGCCTTGCGCTCGGCCATCAGTGCGTCGGGGTCCCAGCCCATGAGTTGCGCCATCTCGGCGCGAATCGGACGGCGCGGGACAGAGTCTAGGAATATCCACTTCGCGACCTCGCGCGCCGACTGCGTCGCACTTCCGTCAGTGCCATTGGGATCTGCACCGAGGCTGAGCATGGTGCGAACCAGCTCGGTGTTGTCGCTGTTGGCCACGGCCATGGCCAGCAGCGACATATCGTACCAAATCCGATTGATCGGCGCGCCGCGCGCAACCAGAAACCGGATCACCTCGATCCGCTGGTTCATTACGGCGACAAGAAGTGCTTCGAAGAGTGCGTCTTCGACAGTGGGGTCAACGACAGCCGGCAACGCTCCGCGTCCCCAGGCGACTTCCCACGCCGGACGTATGGCGTAGCTACTCGGACGCGGCACCTCGCCATCAAAAAAACTGGCAAGTGCAGACATGTCGCCAACGCCGGCGGCTATCCAGAGCGCTTGACGCGGAACACAATGTTTCGCGAGTAGATCGACACTCTCAACTGGCCACAATCGCAGCAGCGCGAGTTCCATTAGCGGAATGCCATGTGCATCCGGCGTACGCACATCAGCGCCGCGGTCGATCAAGCGCTGTAGATCCTTCGTGCTCATGAACGGCGCACGACGAAGCCGACGCTGAAGCTCAGCTTGTACCGAGCCCCCCTGCTCAACGAGCCACGCGACGATCGGTGCCATCGCTTCTCGCCCAAGCCCGTGCTCCCCTTCCAAGTCGATTGCACAGGCCATCAGCGAATCGCCAGTCCGAAGCTCGTGATCTGTGGAGTTGAACACCTCGGGGTGTTCTGCGCAGATCGCCTTGAGCGCTTGCAGATCGGCACGTCGAATGGCTTCGAACGCTAGCTTGCGTGTGGGAGGATTCCAATCGGCGCTGCGTCGCTCGACCTCTGGTGCGATCGCCATCAATTCGCTCCAAGACAGAGCTCCGTGTCGGCGCGCGGTCACCAGACGCGCCTCGTCGTCACTGACCGCCTCCTGCCACAGATCCTTGCCTCGTCGTCCGTACACACGCGGCACGTACGCGGCGAATGCGTCGAGCGCCCATTCGCGTCGCGCGGCGACGCTGCTCGGAAACGACTTGGCGAAGTCCTCGAGCTGCGCGCGAGTATGCATGCTGCCTTGACTCGTCCCCGATCGCGCCGCCACACCGTAGTACTGCACCAACCGCCCCCAACTCACGAACCCATACTCACGCGCAATCACACGCTGCACGTCAGCCAGTTTCGGCGCGATCGGAAATCGCGCATCAATCGCGCGAGCGCGGCTCCACGCATCCGCGTCTTGAGAGCGCAACGCCGCAAGCAGCGCTTTCGCCGCTTTGCGTTCGAATTCGAGGCTCGGCCTCGCAGGCAATGGACGCACGTCGGACATACGACCTCCTTTCGTGATGGCCCGTGTCCGCGTGGTGGGCCCGAAAGAAGGGAGTGGTACCGCAAATCAAAGTGCTTCGGATGGGACAATCCCTTCCCGCGGACCGGCGGCGCTCCGACGGCGCCGTCCAAGAACCTCGGGCGCCGTAAACAACACGTCAAGTCCGCCATTGTGCGACCCCCGCGGTCGCTCAGATTACTCCCATGTCCAATCCCGTCCCCGACGCTGCCAAGCGCATGCTGGCCGACCACGGCCTCACGCTCGACTCACGTTTGTATCGCGAAGCCGTTTTTCGTGACCTCGCGCCAACTGGGGACGTCGACACGTTTCTGCTGCACGCCAAGACCCGCCCGCTTGAAAGCGTCGTGGACATCTACGGCAACGGACACATCGTGCAAGCCGATTCACTCGGCAAGGGCCTCGCCTTCGCGCAAACGCCAACACCGAACTGGCAAGAGACGATGGAGCTGCGCGCAATGAAGGGACTGACGAGCGCGCACCCCGAGGCGCGTGTTGAGGTCGAAGTGCTCATCGCCGACATCCTCGCGCAGGGCGGCAAGCTCTACCCAGTCGAATCGGTTACGGTGGAGAAGGCGTGGTACTGCACGATGCCGGTGGGAAGTGTGGCAGTGCGAATCGTCGTATGAACTCCGGACCCACAAACTCAAACCCAGAACCCACCAACTGATCAGTTGATGAGTGCTGGGTTCGAGTTGTGGGAAGTGAGTTTTACTGATTCTTCTGCGTCATATTCGTCAACGCAATCCGGTACTCTCCCGCCGCCGCGTCCCACGCAATCCGATACGCCGCCGGGTACTGCCCGGCCGGCGACGCCTTCTCGCCCATCGGCAGCGTGATCACGCTGTCGCGCTGCGCCGCAGTCGTCGCCGCGCGACGGCCAAGAATGAAGTCACGCGTGATCATCGGCTCGACAAAGATGAACTTCCCGTTCCACGAGCCGTAGATGAACGTCGTCGTGAACGGCTTCGCGAGCTCCGGGTGGCCGAGTAGTGCCTGGATTTCCGGCGAGCGCACATCGATCCAGTGCACACCCATCTTCGGCACCGCAGGCGTCGGTGTGTTCGGCGGCGTCAACGTGGAGTAGAACTGCGGCTGCAGGGCGGCCGGCGGCAGA
The DNA here is from genome assembly GCA_966112585.1 of uncultured Gemmatimonadaceae bacterium. Taxonomy (GTDB): domain Bacteria; phylum Gemmatimonadota; class Gemmatimonadetes; order Gemmatimonadales; family Gemmatimonadaceae; genus Gemmatimonas. The sequence goes on along the minus strand of CBHWDN010000031.1, from coordinate 35,219 downwards.
TTGTCCGCCTTCTGCTGGAAGTTCGGATCCGTCGGGAAGATCGCGTCGCGCTCCTCCTTCGTGATCGTGTAGAAATGGAAGTCAAAGTGCGGGATCGTGTAGATGCCCGGAATCTCATGGCCCTGCGGATTCCAATCGAGTTCGAGGAACTTGAACGGCGTGCCATTCTGCTGCGGCATGGGCAGGATGTACTCATGTGAGTCCACATGCTCGTGCCCGTCGCCGCCGCCAGGCGGCATGTTCATGGGGGCCGGCAATCCTTCGAGTGCATCGGGATTGAAGGCAACACCCAATTCAATGACACGACCCTTCTGCTTGGAATCAAAAATCATATACGTGCGCGCCTGACCATTGCCGAGCGGTACCGCAGCGCCGTACTGGCGCGACGTACCGTTGGGCAGCGATACCACATCGGTGGGGCCAGCGGGAGTGGCAACATCATCAGAGCAAGCACCCTGGCTTCCCAGGGCGAACAGCGCCAGCATCGCGGGCGCAGTGCGAATAAGCGAAACACGCATGGTGAAATTCTCGGTCGAATGGAGATAGTCGCGGCCTGCGCCGCTCGAGGTGCGCCGAGTATCTCGAAGTTTGCGCGATCGCACATGGGTCGCGCGTCCCGGGTCATGCGACCCGTGTGTGAAATACGGAGGAACCGTACTGTCGGTGCACAGCAACTCACTCGTACTGGCAAGCATTCGACACTTCATTCGCAACCGATCCTCTATATGAATCCGCTCCTTCGCCCCATCGAGCCGCGCCCAGCGCGTCGCCGTCGCGGTGTCTGGCGCATGACACTCAAATTTGTTGGTGGCGCACTATTGCTCATCGCTGGTGCCGTCGGCGGCGCGCTCGGCTACGCCGAGTACAAGTCACGTCAGCACTACGAGGTGCCTGAGCACAGCATCTCAGTACCAACTGATTCGGCGAGCATCGAACACGGTGCACGACTCGCGCAGGTGCGCTTCTGCGCCGAATGTCACGGCGCTGGACTCACCGGCAAGATCATGGCGGAAGATCCCGCGCTCGGTCGTATCGCGCCGCCGAATCTCACAAATGGCCGCGCTGCGGGCGTGTTGACTACCGCGGCGTGGGAGCGCGCCGTTCGTCACGGTGTGCGCGACGACGGCTCCGCGCTGCTCATCATGCCAGCGCACGAGTTCACGCAGATTTCCGACGAAGATCTTGGCGCCATCATCGCGTACGCGCGCCAACTGCCGAGCGCGACGGCGCCGGTGCCCGCAACCTACGTCGGCCCGCTCATCAAAGTGCTCGACGTGGCCGGGCAGCTCGAGGTGTATCCCGCATCAATGATCGATCATCAGGCAAAGCATCTCGCGCAGATTTACGCCGAGCCAACGCCGACGTATGGCAAGTACATGGCAAGCACCTGCACCGGATGCCACGGCACCGGCTTCTCGGGCGGCAAGATGCCCGGAACGCCGCCCGACTTCCCGCCCGCAGCGAACATCACGCCGAAGGGCATCGGACACTACTCCGTCGAAGACCTTGGTCGACTCCTCCGCACCGGTGTGCGCCCCGACGGCAGCAAGGTGAACGACGGCATGCCGTGGCGCTTCACCAAGAGTCTCAACGACACCGAGATCGCGGCGATCTACGCATATCTCAAGACCGTGCCGCCCAAGGAGTACGGCAATCGCTGACGTCAGCGAGCGAAAAGGGCCCCGACTCGAGCGAGAGTCGGGGCCCTTTTGTGCGGCTGAATCACTCAGCCGACCAGTTCGCGCTCCATCAGCAGCGCGCCTACGGCCGAGCGATTGCCCACGCCCAGCTTGAGCATCACCTGCTCAGCGTGATTGCGCACGGTGAAGAAGCTGAGCCCCAACTTCTCGGCGAGCTCCGCGTTCGTGCATCCGTCTGCCATCAAGCGCGCCACCGCGATCTGCCGATCCGTCAAACCAAATCGCGACTTGAGCTCCGAATCGTCGAGCAACCGTACCAACCCAGCGGCCGGCGCAGATGCCGCTGCCGGACTCGCCGCGCGAATGCGACGCAACAGCGCCGAAATGCGCGCGAGCAGCTCGAGTGCACTGAACGGCTTGGTGACGTAATCGTCGGCGCCCAGGCGAAACCCTTCCAGCTTGTCACTCTCGAGCGAGCGCGCCGACAGAATCAGCACCGGGCACTCCAGCCCACGCGCGCGTAGTTCGCGCAGCACGTGATAGCCATCCTTGTCCGGCAACCCCAGGTCCAACAGCACCAGATCAGGCGGTTCAGCGCGCGCACGAGCCAACGCTTCGATCGCGCGGCCAGCCACCATCACCGAGTGTCCCTCCAGCTCGAGCGTGGTCTGGAGTGCTTCGGCGTACGCCGGCGTGTCCTCTACGACGAGGATACGAGCAGGTTGCGACATGAGAGTGCGAAAGGTGCAGGGAAGTATGTCAGTCTTCGATTCGCCGATTGCGATCCGCGAGCGGCAGCACAAACGAGAACTCCGCCCCATGACCCGGAGTGGACACCGCGGTCAGGTCGCCGCCATGCCCTTCCGCGATCGCACGGGCAATCCAGAGTCCGAGTCCCACACCGTCGCGGTCGCGGCGATCGCCGCGCCAGAAAGCGGTAAAGAGATGCGGCATCAGCTGCGACGGAATGCCAGGACCCGTATCGGACACGGAGCCCACGAGCGCCGTACCGTCCTCGCTGCAGGCGAGTTTCACTCGCACCGTTCCGCCGGTGGGCGTCACGCGAATGGCGTTGCCAACCAGGTTGCTCAGCAGTTGCGCGACGCGCGTGGCATCCACGGTCACCACCGTCTCGGGCGCGTCGAGCTCCAGCGTGACGCCCGCCGTATTGGCCTTGGGCAGCATCATCCGCACCACATGCTCCGCCGGCTCTCGGGCAGCCACCGGCTGACGCGCCATGCGGAGCGCGCCGCCTTTGAGCGTCGAGGCGTCGAGAAGGTCCTGTACAAGGCGCTGCATCGTCGCCGCGCTCGCATGGATCGTCCCCAGCGCGGTGCGCGTGTACTTCCGCGTCCGTCCTTCAGCTTCAGTCGCCGCAGTGGGATCTTCGTCTGGCTGCAGGCTGCGCAGAATCTCCGCATACATCGCGATAGCGCCGAGCGGATTCCGAAGGTCATGCGCCACCACCGCGAGCAATCGTTCACGCTCGGTGGTGGCAAGCTGCGCTTCCGCCAGCGCTTCGAGTGCGCGCTCCTCGGCGCGCTCGGCGCGTTCGCGCAAGGTGCGCTCTTCCAGATGCATGACGCGTGTGTCCAGCAGGTTCTCAACACGCAGCAGGACTTCGGTGGCATCGAACGGCTTGGTGACGAAGTCGCGCGCGCCGAGCGTCAGCGCTTTGTCGCGCGCTTCGATGGTCGCGTCGGCGGTGAGCACCAAAACCGGTCGATACTCGCCATCCGGCGTGTCGGATACCAACTCGGCCAGTACATCGTTGCCATGCTTATGTGGCATGTGCAGGTCCAGCAGCACCAGATCCGGAGAGAACTGAATGCTGAGCGACTTGACCTGGCGCGGATCGGTCGTGCGAACGAGCTGTGTGTATCCGTCGGCCTCGAGGAGCGCTTCGAGCAGGTCGAGGTTCGCTGGCTCGTCGTCGACGAGCAGGAGGACGCACTCGCGAAGGCGTGATCGACGGGACGCCGTGATCGGAGAAACTACGGTATTCATGACTGCTGACCTCTCGACGCCGGCGTGCGCGAGGACGCGCCGCTGGACGGGACAAATCGATCCACGACGCGGAGGAACTCGTCCACATCGAGGGGCTTGGTGAGATAGGCGTCGGCGCCCAGTACGCGTAACCGCTCCACCGACGAGGGCGTCGCATCGGCACTCACGATGACGATCGGCAAGTCGGCAGTTCGCGGGTCGCCGCGCAGCCGGCGCAGCACTTCGTCGCCCGCAAGATCGGGCAAGTGGAGATCGAGGAGAATGACGTCGGGGCGATGCTCGCGAGCAAGCTCCACGCCCAACTGTCCCTGCAGCGCGGGGAGTACGCGCCATCCCGGTCTCGACAGCAGAATCGTTTCGACGAGACTCAGATTCGCGAGATTGTCCTCGATATAGAGGAGCGATGTCTCGCGAAACGCTGCCGCGACCGCGGGGAAGTGCGCGCCGCTTTCGAACACACGCAGCGGGCTCTCGGCAGCATCGAGCGTCACCGCGAACACGCTCCCCTGCGGCGAGGTGCCTTCGAGCACGAGCGTGCCACCCATCGCCTCGCAGAGCCGGCGCGAGAGGGCGAGGCCAAGTCCGGTGCCCTCCACATCACTCGTCTCGGCTCCCAGACGCGAGAACGGCGTGAACAGCTCGTCCAGTCGCGCCGTGGGCACGCCTCGTCCGGTGTCGATGACGCGAACTACGCAGCGACGTTCGGCGATCACTGTGGCTTGCAGGTGAACCGAGCCACCCGGCTGATTGTACTTGATCGAGTTGCTCAACAAGTTGAGCAGCACCTGCACGAGACGCTGGCGATCGGCGTGCACATACCCGTCGATCGGCCACGGTCCACCGTGCAGCGTGACGCCGTGCTGCTGGGCCAGCGGACGCACCAGTCCAATCGCCTCCTCGAGCACTGGCGCAACAGCCACCGGTTCGAGGGAGAACTGCTCGCGGCCGGCTTCAATGCGCGAAATCTCCAGCACCTCGTTGATGAGATGCAGCAGATGACGTCCGGCCTTGAGAATGTGCTGTACGGACTTGCCTTGCTGTGGCGACACCTCACCGCGTGCGAGCAACTGCGCGAATCCGAGGATGCTGTTCATCGGCGTGCGCAGCTCATGACTCATGCGGCTCAAAAACTCGCTCTTGGCCCGGTTCGCTCGCTCGGCCTCTTCCTTCGCGCGGGCCAGCGCTTCTTCAGCCTGACGCCGTCCGGTGATGTCGCGGCCGAACGCAATCACACCTTCCGCGATGGAATTCGACGAAAGCGTTCGGCCCACGTTCTCCATGACGATGTAGCTGCCGTCCTTGCGGCGAATACGGAACGTCGACGTGACCGACTGACCGGGGTTCTCCGTCAGCCACATCAGGTCGCGCATCGTCGGGCCGATATCCTCGGGGTGGAGCAGGTCCGCCGGGCGATAGCCAATCAGCTCGCTGGGCTCGAAGCCGAGCAAGGGCAACGACGACGGCGCGACATACGTCATGGCGCCCATCGGATCGCACATGAAGACCAGGTCGGCGGCACTTTCGATGATCTGACGGAATCGCTCGTCGCGCTCGCGCAGCGCTTGCTCCACCTGCACGAAGTCGGTGATGTCGCGACAGTTCGCCACAACGCCTTCGTCGGCACTGTTGGGAGCAATCGTGCGTCCGACGCTCTCGAGCAAGCGCCACGTGCCATTCTTGTGGCGAATGCGGTAGCGGAGGCTCACCGTCATGCCGGGGTTTTGCATGAGCGTCTGGAACACGCCGAGCACGTACGGAATGTCATCCGGATGCAGCAGGTCAATGGGGCGGCTGCCTATCATCTCGGCTGGCGTGTACCCCAGCATGCGCTCGACCGACGAACTCACCGATGTGAGCGCGGCGTTCGTGTCGACCAGCATGATGTAGTCCTGCGAGTTTTCGATCAGCCGACGGAAGTGCTCTTCGCTTTCCGCCAATTCCTGACGGGCCAACGTGTGCTCGGCGATGACCTCCTGCAGCTGCGCAGTGCGCTCGGCGACGCGACGCTCGAGATCTTCATTCGCGAGACGAAGTGCCTGCTCGGCACGCACGCGATCGTTGATGTCGCGAGCGGTAGCCAGAATGAGATCGACGCCATTGAGCGTGACACGACGCAGTCGCACTTCGCCCCATACCGTCGTGCCATTCTTGTGCTTCCCCAGCCACTCGAAGCGCTGCGGCTCGCCCGCGGCGGCGCGCATGATGTATGGAAACGCATCCTCGATACGATACGGCGCATAGCCAACACTGATGCCGCGAACACCCATCTCGATCTGTTCTTCCGCCGAAAATCCGTACATCTCCACGGCGGCATTGTTCACGGCGAGAAAATCGCCTGTCTCGAGATCATGCACCCACATCGCATCGGAGGCGTTCTCGAAGAGCGTGCGATAGCTCTCTTCACTGGCGCGCAGCGCTTCGATCGTCCGTCGGCGATCGGTGATGTCGAGTGAAGTACCCAGGACGCGCGTCGGCTGGCCCTTGTCGTTGGGAATCAGCACGCCAGTCGACTGCATCAGGCGAATCGATCCGTCCACATGTCGCGCCCGGAACTCCACCGCCTTTACTTCACCGGGGGCGAGATCCCGCATCGTGGCGGCCAACTTTTCGCGATCGTCCGGGTGCAGGACCCGCTCGACGAACTCGGCATGCGTATTCGGCGAGTTCTCAATCGAATGGCCGTGCGCGCGACGCAACTCCGCCGACCAAAACACGCGGTCCGACTCGAGGTCGATCTCCCAGCTGCCGATGCCGGCCAACTGCTCGATCAGGTCCAGATGGCGCTGTCGATCGGCAAGCTGCTTATGCGCGTCCCGCAGGGCCTCACGCAGCTCCGACTCCGACAATGCGTCGGGGTCGGGCAGGGAAGTGCGAACATCGGGGCGAAGCGGCATCGTCGACAGTTCGGGCGCGGGAACCAGATCAAGGCGCGCCGGCGGTACCCAGCGACGCGGGGATAATCTGCGCAAACGTCGCGTCCGGCACCCGGGTCAATCGACCCGGGTTCACCATTTGTCCCAATCGACTCTGACCCCTCGGTCTTTCGTCCCTGGCGGGCGCCTATTCCAGGACTGCCGGCTCCAGGATCGTCCTGAGCTCATCCAGACCGATCGGCTTCACCGTGTGTGCCGCGAATCCCACCGCGCGTGATCGATCGAGGTCCTGCTGCTGACCGAAGCCGGTCAGCGCGACCACGCGGATGGCGCGCCCATGACCCTCGAGGATTCGGCGACACACCTCGTAGCCGTCCATATCAGGCAGGCCGATATCGAGGAGCACGACCGCGGGAAGCGCTTTGGCGATCTCGTCGAGCGCTGAAAGTCCGTCGTAGGCGATGCGCACCGAACAGCCGGCCCGTTGAAGCAGCGCGCGCATGGTGTCTGCCGAGTCGCGGTTGTCGTCGACCACCAGCACGTCCAGTCCACGACCGGCCGGAATGCGCCACAACGCGTGATCGACGGGGCTCGCCTTCGTGATCGCGCCGACCGCCGGCAATTCGATGACAAACTCGCTGCCAGCACCCGGGCCGGCACTCGACGCCGTGAGACGCCCGCCGTGCAGTTCCACCAGCTTTCGTGCAAGGAACAGCCCAACGCCGAGGCCGCCCTGCGAGCGTCGACCGGCACGATCGCCTTGCGCGAACAGACTGAAGATCGAATTCGCTTGATCGCCCTTCAGTCCAAATCCCCTGTCGCGGACGCGAATTCGCGCCGTATGCTGATCCCGCTCCGCGTGCACATCGATCGCGCCGAACGGGTCCTGATAGCGCGAGGCGTTCTGCACGAGGTTCGACAGCACCTGGTTCAGTCGTGTCGCATCGCCGAACACCGTGATTGGTTCGGACGGCAGCACCACATGCACCTGATGATGCTGCGCATCGATCGACGGGCGGCAGGCTTCGAGCGCGTTCGAAACGATCGAGCCAAGGTCTACGTCTTCCTGTCGCAGCGTGATCTTGCCATGAGTAATGCGTGACACGTCGAGCAGGTCATCGACCAGGCGCGTGAGCTGACGCGTTTGCCGCTCCACGACATCCCGGCACCACTGCAGCTCCGCATCGTCACTGGCGCGGAGATGCATGATATTCACCACGTTCTGCACTGGCGCGAGCGGGTTACGCAGTTCGTGCGCAAGCAGCGCGAGGAACTCGTCCTTACGACGGTCGGCCTCCTGAAGCTCGGCCGCGAGTTCCATTTGACGATCAATCGCCGCCTGCAGCTCAGCGGTGCGTGCCTGCACCCGCGCTTCGAGTTCGGTGGTAAGACGCTCCGCCTCGCGCGTCTTGCGATAGAGCTCCGTAAAAACCCGGACCTTCGCGCGCAGCAGCTCAGGCACGACCGGCACCGAGACGTAGTCGACAGCGCCCGACGCGTAGCCTTTGAGGCGGTCCAGATCCGACTGATGCACCGCCGACACGAAAATGATCGCCGTTTGCGAGTAGCGCGGGTGATCACGAATCATTTCCGCCAACTCAAAGCCATCGAGGTCCGGCATGCTCACATCGGTGAGGATGACCGTGATCTCGTGACGCAGCAGGCAATCCAGCGCTTCTCGGCCGGAGTTCGCCTTGATCAGGTTCTCACCCAGCGACTCGAGCATCGTTTCATACGTCAGCAACTTCGCCGGTGAATCATCCACGAGCAGGATGTTCACCGGTGTGGACATGACCGCCGTAGGAGTCATCTCGACCAGAGGTTCGGATGTCATGTCAGCGATGGAGCCAGAGTCGGAGTGCTGAGAGCAACTGTTCAGTATTCACCGGCTTCGCGAGATAGTCGGACGCGCCAGCCTCGAGACACTTCTCCCGATCGCCCTTCATGGCCTTGGCCGTGAGCGCGACAATGGGAAGTCGGCGCAACGCGGGGCGCGCGCGTATCGCCGTCATCGTCTGATAGCCGTCCATCTCCGGCATCATGATATCCATGAGCACGATGGCCACGTCGTTCACCTTCTCCAACGTCGCGATGGCTTCAAAGCCCGTGCCGGCTGTCAGCACCTGCATGCCGCGCCGCTCGAGCACGCTGCTCAACGCGAAGATGTTGCGGACGTCGTCGTCCACAACCAGGACTTTACGGCCGACGAGGTCGTCATCCGACCGATGCAGCTTGTCCAGCATGCGCTGCTTCTCCGCTGGAAGCTGCGCGACCACACGATGTAAAAAGAGCGACGTTTCATCAAGCAGCCGCTCCGGGCTTTCGACGCCCTTCACCACTACCGAGCGCGCGAGCGAGTGAAGTCGGGCGTCTTCATCGGGCGAAAGCTCCTGGCCGGTGAACACCACCACCGGCAGGTCCGACAGCGCTTCGGAGTCACGCAAATGCTCGAGCACGGTGAAGCCTGACATATCCGGCAACCGCAGATCGAGCACGGCACAGTCAAAGTGCTCACTGCCAAGTCTGGCGAGCGCATCGGAACCGGTGGCTGCCGACTCGATCTCAACGTCATCGTGGCCAAGCAGCTCGCGAATGCTGAGCAGCTCGGCAGGATTGTCCTCGACGACGAGCAGGCGCCGAGTGCGCGGCGCTGAGAACGCCTTGATGCGATTGAGCGCCACGTCCAAACCGTCGGTATCGGTCGGCTTGGTGAGGAAACTGAAAGCGCCGCGCGCGAGGCCATGCTGACGATCTTCGTCGAGCGTGACCATCTGCACCGGGATATGCCGCAGCGTCGGATCCTGCTTGAGCTGATTGAGCACGCTCCAGCCGAGCATGTCCGGAAGGAACACGTCGAGCGAAATCGCGGTCGGCTGATAATCGCGGGCCAGCGGCAGAGCGTCCGCGCCGCGGAGCGCGACAAGCACCTTGAAGCCGCGGGCCCGCGCCTGATCGAGCAGGATGCGCGCGTAGTGCGGATCATCCTCGACGATCAGCAATACTGTGTCGCCTTCGTGAATTTCGTTGCGATCGTCGGGCAGTTGCGTGATCGCGCGCTCGGGAACGCGTGCCATCATCGCATCGCGCATCCGACCGCTTTCGCTCGTTTCGCTGCCAACGAGCACCGGCATCGACGCGGTGGCCGGACCCGCGTATGTCGTGGGCAGATAGAGCGTGAACGTACTGCCGACACCCGGTGTGCTGCGCAGCTGAATTTCACCACCGAGCAACGACGCGAGTTCGCGGCTGATCGCGAGGCCCAGGCCAGTGCCGCCGTACTTTCGGCTGGTGCCGGCATCGGCCTGCTGGAACGCTTCGAAAATGATGCGCTGCTTGTCGGCGGGAATACCGATACCGGTGTCGGAAACAGAGAAAGACACGACTGTTGAGGCGCGCGACAGAATCGGGTGGTCGACACTCCATCCCGTCGTGGCGGTGGCAACGGCGAGCCGCACACCACCCTGCTCCGTGAACTTGAACGCATTCGACAACAGGTTCTTGAGCACCTGCTGCAACCGCTTCGCGTCGGTGCCCATCGTGGGCGGCAGCGTGCCATCGACCACCACATCGATCTGCAGCTTCCGACTCTCCGCTTCGTGGCGGAACGGACGCGCCACGGACTCGACCACGCCCTGTAGAGGCACATCTTCAGCGACAACGGTAACGGTGCCCGACTCGATCTTCGACAGGTCAAGAATGTCGGTGATGAGATTGAGCAAGTCGGTACCGGCGCCATGAATGGTGCGTGCAAACTCGACCTGCTTTGGTACCAGGTTTCCTTCGACGTTCTCGCTGAGCTGCTGGCCCAGAATGAGGATCGAGTTGAGCGGCGTGCGCAACTCGTGCGACATGTTGGCCAGAAATTCCGACTTGTACTTCGACGTGAGGGCGAGCTCGGTGGCTTTTTCTTCGAGCGCACGACGGGCCTGCTCGATCTCCTGATTCTTGCGCTCGACTTCGGCGTTTTGCTCGGCGAGCTGCTGCGCCTTCTGGGCCAGCTGTTCGTTGGTTTGCTGGAGTTCGCGCTTCTGCGTCTGCAATTCGGTGGCGAGCTGTTGCGACTGCGTCAGCAGGTCCTCCGTCTGCATCGTGGCTTCGATCGAGTTGAGCACGATGCCGATGTTTGTCGTCACCTGCTCGAGAAAGCGCAGGTGCGTCGGCGCGAACTTCGTGAGCGAGGCGAGTCCCAGCACCGCCTTCACTTCGCCCTCGAATACGATCGGATACACCACCACGCTGCGCGGCAAGGTCTGCGCGAACAACGTGCCCACTTGCACCGTATCGGCAGGGACGTCGCTCACCAGAATGCGTCGCTTGTCACGCGCACATTGACCGATGAATGACTCGCCCATCGCGAGGCGCTCGGGGTACCCGCCTGCCGGCGTGTTGGCGTATGCCGCCAGCAGGTTGAGTTCCGCACGATTGCCCTCCGCACCCACCTGATAGATCGTGCCCTGATGTCCATTCACAAGCGGCACGAGCTCTGACAGCAACAACGAACCGACCGTGGTGAGATTGCGCTGGCCCTGCAGCATGTTCGTGAAGCGGGCCAGGTTCGTCTTGAGCCAGTCTTCTTCCGTGTTGCGCGACGTGGTGAGTCGCAGGTTGTCAATCATCGTGTTGATGTTGTCCTTGAGCTCGGACACTTCACCACGCGCGTCAACCTGAATCGATCGCGTCAGGTCGCCCTGCGTGACGGCGGTCGCCACTTCGGCGATCGCGCGCACCTGCGTCGTAAGATTTGCCGCCAGCAGGTTCACGTTACCGGTCAGGTCCTTCCAGGTACCGGCGGCGCCCGGCACGTTCGCCTGGCCACCAAGACGCCCTTCAACACCAACTTCGCGCGCAACCGTCGTGACCTGATCGGCGAACAGGGCCAGTGTGCCGGTCATGTCGTTCATGGTTTCCGCGAGGGCGGCCACTTCGCCCTTCGCGTTCACGGTGAGCTTTGGCTTGAGGTCGCCGTTCGCGACGGCCGTTACGACTTTCACGATGCCGCGCACCTGTTCGGTGAGATTCGCGGCCATGACATTCACATTGTCGGTCAGGTCTTTCCACGTGCCTGACACACCGGGCACCTGCGCCTGACCACCAAGCTTGCCGTCGGTACCCACTTCGCGGGCCACACGCGTGACTTCGGCGGCAAAGGCATTGAGCTGGTCCACCATCGTGTTGATGGTGAGCTTGAGCTCGAGTACTTCACCCTTCACGTCCACGGTGATCTTGCGCGACAAGTCGCCGCGCGCCACGGCCGTGGTGACTTCGGCGATGTTACGCACCTGCGTGGTGAGATTGGCCGCCAGCAGATTCACGTTGTCGGTCAGGTCCTTCCACGTACCGGCCACACCGGTCACGTTCGCCTGACCACCAAGCTTGCCATCGGTGCCGACTTCGCGTGCCACACGCGTGACTTCGGCCGCAAAGGAGCGAAGCTGCTCCACCATGCGGTTGAGCGTTTCTTTCAGGTTGAGCAATTCGCCGCGCACGTCCACGGTGATCTTCTTCGACAAGTCACCGTTCGCGATCGCCGTCGCCACGTCGGAGATGTTTCGAACCTGCGCCGTGAGGTTCGACGCCATCGAGTTGACGGAGTCCGTGAGATCCTTCCACGTACCGGCCACACCTGGCACCTCGGCCTGACCACCCAGCTTGCCCTCGGTACCGACTTCACGCGCTACACGTGTGACTTCGCCCGCGAAACCGTTCAGCTGGTCCACCATCGTGTTGATGGTGTTTTTGAGCTCGAGAATTTCACCCGACACGTTCACGGTGATCTTGCGAGACAAGTCGCCACGCGCCACCGCCGTCGTGACTTCGGCAATATTGCGGACCTGCGCCGTGAGGTTACCGGCCATGAAGTTCACGTTGTCCGTGAGTCCCTTCCACGTACCGGCCACACCAGGCACCTGGGCCTGACCGCCAAGCTTGCCTTCGGTTCCTACTTCGCGCGCCACACGCGTCACTTCTGACGCGAAGGCGTTGAGCTGGTCGACCATCGTGTTGAGCGTGTCCTTGAGCTCGAGAATTTCGCCGGACACGTCCACGGTGATCTTCTTCGACAAGTCGCCATTCGCGATCGCCGTCGCCACTTCGGCGATGTTACGCACCTGCGCCGTAAGGTTCGACGCCATGAAGTTCACCGAGTCGGTGAGGTCCTTCCAGGTACCACCCACGCCAGGCACCTGCGCCTGACCACCCAGTCGACCATCAGTACCGACTTCGCGCGCCACGCGCGTGACTTCGCCAGCGAATGCGTTCAACTGGTCGACCATCGTGTTGAGCGTCTCTTTGAGCTCGAGAATCTCGCCCTTCACATCCACCGTGATCTTGCGCGACAAGTCGCCTCGGGCAACGGCGGTGGCCACTTCTACGATGTTTCGCACCTGACCAGTGAGGTTCGACGCCATCGAATTCACCGAGTCGGTCAGGTCCTTCCACGTACCAGCCACACCGGGTACCTGCGCCTGACCACCAAGCTTGCCGTCGGTACCGACTTCGCGCGCCACACGCGTGACTTCGGCGGCAAAGGCATTGAGCTGGTCCACCATCGTGTTGATGGTGAGTTTGAGCTCGAGTACTTCACCCTTCACGTCTACGGTGATCTTGCGCGACAGGTCGCCGCGCGCCACGGCGGTCGTGACTTCGGCGATGTTACGCACCTGCGTGGTGAGATTGGCCGCGAGCAGGTTCACGTTGTCGGTCAGGTCCTTCCACGTGCCGGCCACACCGGTCACGTTCGCCTGACCACCGAGTCGTCCGTCGGTTCCGACTTCGCGCGCCACACGCGTGACTTCCGAGGCGAAGCCATTCAGCTGGTCCACCATCGTGTTGAGCGTCTCCTTGAGCTGCAGGATTTCGCCCGACACGTTCACCGTGATCTTCTTCGACAAGTCGCCACGCGCGATGGCCGTGGCCACTTCGGCAATGTTGCGAACCTGCGCCGTGAGGTTCGACGTCATGATGTTCACATTGTCGGTGAGGTCCTTCCACGTACCACCGACACCAGGCACCTGCGCCTGACCACCGAGCTTGCCTTCGGTACCCACTTCGCGAGCCACACGCGTCACTTCGCCGGCGAAGGCATTGAGCTGGTCCACCATCGTGTTGATGGTGTCTTTGAGCGCGAGAATGTCGCCCGACACATTCACCGTGATCTTGCGCGACAAGTCTCCGCGGGCCACGGCCGTGGTCACTTCCGCGATGTTACGCACCTGCGCCGTAAGGTTACCGGCCATCGCATTCACCGAGTCAGTCAGGTCCTTCCAGGTACCGGCCACACCCGGCACCACCGCCTGACCACCAAGCTTGCCTTCGGTACCGACTTCACGTGCCACACGCGTCACTTCTGAGGCAAACGATCGCAGCTGGTCCACCATCGTGTTGATGGCTTCCTTGAGCTGCAGAATCTCGCCGCGAACGTCCACGGTGATCTTGCGCGACAAGTCACCACTCGCCACGGCAATCGTGACTTCCGAGATGTTGCGCACCTGCGCCGTGAGATTCGACGCCATGGAGTTCACCGAGTCGGTGAGATCCTTCCACACGCCGCTCACACCCAGCACCTGCGCCTGACCTCCAAGCTTGCCGTCGGAGCCGACTTCGCGCGCGACGCGCGTGACTTCAGAGGCAAAGACCGACAGCTGCTGAATCATCGTGTTCACGATCGTCGCCGATCGCAGGAACTCGCCCTGGAGCGGACGACCTTCGACGTCGAGTCGAATGGTTTGCGTGAGGTGTCCGCGCGCCACGGCGGCAATTGCGCTCGTGACCTCTTCGGTCGGGCGGAGCAGGTCCGTGATGAGCCGATTGAGGGTGATCCCCATCTCACCCCAGGCGCCGCGCGGCTGATCGAAGCGCACCCGCTCGCTCGTCTTGCCTTCGACGCCAACGACTTGTCCCACGCGCTGAAGCTCGCGCGCCATCTGCGCATTCTGCTGCACGATGTCGTTGAACGTGTCGGCAATCTTGCCGTCGATCCCCGTCCAATCACCCGGAAGTTGCACGGTGAAGTCACCATCGCGCATGCGTTGCAGCGCGGCGAGCAGCTGTCGCCGTTCGAGCGGATTGTCGATCGCATCGCGCGTCGTCATCGTCGAGGCAAACGCGCCATCATCAGTGAGCACCGGCGTGGGCGGATTGCCTTTCGCAGGCGAAGGAGGCGTGACCAGTGCGCTGCGTGTGCGACTGTTCTTCGGCATCAGTTCGTCCCTGAGCAAAAACGCGAAAAGGCGCCGCCCCGCATGCGAGTCGCACGCGAAATCAGCGCCTTCGGCTCCCGAAGCCACATGCTTCGGTCGGCAAGACCGGCGACCCTAAAATGTCGCCGTGCTCGCTAGACTAATGTCTCCGCGCAGCGAAACAAGATGCGCGACGATTCCTGCTATGGTCTCGCGCACAGATGCAGCCTCGTGACTGCACATCGCCGTGCGCAGCGTGGACGAGTCTGTCACGACTTGTCCACGTGTGCTCGGGCAATCAGTAGCCGACTGCCATCCCGTCTTTACGCGGATCGCTTCCGCCAACCCAACCCTTTGGCAAGCGGATGATTGCCTGAGCACCACCGAACTGCGTCTGACGCTCGTCGGTGATGACATGACCCATCTGTTTCAACGCATTTCGCACGCCATCGGTGATCGGCGTCTCCAACGCCACATCCATTCCGTTCAGATGACGAAAGCGCGCGGCGTCGATCGCCTGCTGAATGTCCATGCCGAACACGAGCATGTTGAGCACGACCTGCACATGTCCCTGCGCCTGCATCGCGCCACCCATCACGCCGAAGCTCATGTACGGCTGCTCCTTGCCGTTCTCCGTCTTCGTGAGGAACGCCGGAATCAGCGTGTGAAACGGGCGCTTCCCCGGCGCGACCGTGTTCGGAAGCCCCTCTTCGAGCGAGAAGCCCGCGCCGCGATCATGCAGCACAAAGCCTGTACCCGGCGCCACGATCCCCGAACCAAACTCGTCGTAGTTCGAATTGATGAAGCTCACCATGTTGCCGGCGCTGTCGGCCACCGTGAGATAGATCGTTTCGCTCGATGTGCGCAGTGGGCCGGGATCGACTCGCGACATCGCCTTCGTGGGATCGATATGACCGCGACGCTCGCTGATGAACGCATCGCTCAGCATGCGATCCGCCGGCATGTCGAGGAAGTCCGGATCGCCGACAAAGCGCGTCAGGTCGGCGTATGCGAGCTTCTTGGCTTCAATCAGCACATGGAGATACGACGCCGAGTTGTGCCCCATCGCCTTGAGATCGTACGGCTCGAGGATGCGCAGCATCTCGAGCGCCGCGACCCCCTGATTGTTCGGCGGCAACTCCCACAGCCGGTAGCCCTTGAACGGTACCGACATCGGCGTCACCCACGTCGGCTGATTCTTCTTCATGTCGTCGAGCGTGACGAAGCCTTTGAGCTCCTGCACACGCTTCACGATGCGCTGACCGAGCGGGCCACCGTAAAAGGTGCCGATGCCGTCGCGCGCAATCGTGCGCAGCGTCGTCGCGTAGTCGGGATTGCGAAACCATTCACCAGCCTTGGGCGAACGACCACCGGGCAGAAACGTCGCGGTTGCCGCACTGTCGCGCTTGAGGAACGCTTCCTGACCCACCCAATCCTCGGCGATCACCGGCGTGAGCGGAAAGCCGTTTTGCGCATACCCAATCGCCGGCTGCAGGACGTCCGCAAGACGCTTCGATCCATACGTCGTGAGCAGCGTCTGCCATCCGGCGAGTGCACCCGGCACTGTGATGGTTTCAACACCACGCGGAATCGATCGGGTGCGACCACGCTTGAGCAACTCTTCGCGCGTCATCAGCGCACCCGCGCGCCCACTGGCATTGAGCGCCACGAGCTTCTGCTCCTTGGCCACCCAGATCAGCGCGAACAGGTCACCGCCAATGCCTGTCATCATGGGCTCGGTCACACTGAGCACCGCGGCTGCCGCGACCGCGGCATCAATCGCGTTGCCGCCGCGACGCAGGACGTCGAGTCCCGCCGTCGACGCGAGTGGCTGACTCGTCGCAACGATCCCCTTGGGCGCATACACCGGCGAGCGGCCAGCCATCGTCAACGGGCGTTGTGCGAGCAGCGACGTGCTACTCGACACCAGCGCCATCAGGACCCAGCGGATTCGCGACATGCGACTGCACCCAAGTGTGAGAGATGATCGATCAAACATGTTGAGGGACAAAATGTTAGCCATTGTTGCGCTTGCTCGCACGTTGTGGACGAGACGGCTATTGTCGGCGCGCAGTGTTAATCGATCCGATCGACCGTTTCACAACACACACTGAGGCCGACCATGTCGTCCCGTCGTTCCCTGCTGCTCGCGGCCATGAGCGCCGCGTCAGTCAGTCTGCTGAGTCTTGCCGGTTGCGTCGACACGGCGGCGGTGGCGCCAGAGTCGACTGCCAGCCTTGCGCGCGCTGGCTACGACTCGCCGGGCACCAGCCGTCAGTACGGCACCCCCACCGCTCTCGGCAGAGGTAAAGCGCGCACATACGTCGTCACCGATACGAAAGACGGCAAGACGCCGTTGGAGATCGGCGTCGCCTTCGATGAATCGGTGCTGGATGGATTGGGGAGCGACATGCAGATGCTGCATCTGCCGTTTCCGGGCAAAGCGCCGTCGCCCTACACGTTCATGATGCTCGACTGGAATCCGCAGGGTCACGAGCCACCGCACGTCTACGACGAACCGCACTTCGACTTCCACTTCTATACGGTACCGGAAGACGACGTCATGGCCATCACGCCGTGGCCGGGCCCGCCGCCGGCCGCCGCGTTTATCCCACCCACCGATGCACCCGCCGGATATTTCTCGGGTCCGCCGGTCCCCATGATGGGCACGCATTGGCTCTGCGGCTGCGCTCCGGAGCTGGCGCGACTGGGCAATCCGAACTGGGCATCGCTCCCCAAGTTCGACAAGACCTTCATCTACGGCTCGTGGAACGGGAAGTGGACCTTCCTCGAGCCCATGATCACACGCGACTATCTGCTGTCGCTCAAGTCTGCGGTGATCTCCTCGTACGAGCAGACCATTCCCACGCTCACCAACCCGGCGGCGGCCGGGAATTTTGGCAAAGCCGGCTGGTATCCAGCACGCTTTCGCATCGTCTACGACGCGCAGGCCAAGGAGTACCGCATTGCCATCGCCAACCTGAGCTGGGCGCAGTAGGGCCGAACTGGGCACAATCGGCGGGCATGTGGCGGGCATGTGGCGCTTTGCCACGTGCCCGCCGTGTATCTTTGAGCGATGCCCGTGTTTGAACTGTCCGACAGCACCTTCGATAGCGAGGTGCTCGAATCGCCGGTCCCCGTTCTGGTGGACGTGTGGGCCGACTGGTGCGCGCCCTGCAAGGCGCTCGAGCCCGTCATGCAGCAGCTCGTCGAACATTTCGGCGATCGCGCGCGCATCGGGACGCTGGACGCCGACGCTAATCTCGAGTCAGTGACGCAGTACGGCGTGCGTTCACTCCCGACGCTGTTGCTCTTCGATCGCGGCGTGCTCGTGGAGCGTCTCACCGGCGCGCAGTCGTTCGGTACGCTGAAGACGCGTCTGGAGAGCATCATCGCACAGCAGTCGACCGGCGCAGCGCCCATCGTGACGCGTCCACCCTCCACGCGGCCGGGCTCCTCCGCCGAGGCGGTTGCGATGGCCGAGGAGTTGATCGGCGGCGACGAGCCCACGGTGATCTTCAAGCACAGCCCCACCTGCTCGATTTCGCTATCGGTCAAGCGCGAGTACGACGCGTTCGTCGCGGCGAATCCTGAGGTGCCGACTCGCGTGGTGATCGTCCAAAGCGATCGTCCATTGTCGAACGCGCTCGAGGAGATCACGGCAATACGTCACGAGTCGCCCCAGGCCATTCTCGCGCGCAACGGACGCGTGCTCTGGCATGCATCACATCGCCGCATCACCGCGAGCGCGCTCACTCAGGCGCTCAACGCTGCGCAGGTCACACCGCGAACGAGCTGACGCCGTTCCCGTTGGCGTCCCTCGCGGGTGATGCCGCCCGCGCGCTGCATTGCCTCAACAGTCCGACTTTCGCATACTCCCGGCACTATGGGTGCTCTCGTGAGACCAGATGCGATATCGACCGTATTGGTCGTTGACGACAACGTTGACGCGGCAGACAGTCTCGCGCTTCTCCTGGAGCGCTTTGGACTCAAGGTATCCGTAGCCTATGATGGCCGCGGCGCGCTCGATCAATTCGCGCTCGTGCAGCCTGACGCGGTCGTGATGGACATTGGCCTTCCCATCATGGACGGCTACGAGACCGCGCGGCACATGCGCGCCCAGCAGGGTGATCGCACCCTGCTGATCATCGCGCTGACCGGGTGGGGGCAGCCGGAGGACCGGAAGCGCACCGAGGCGGCCGGATTTGACCATCATCTGGTCAAGCCGGTGCTTCCGTCGGAGATCCACGGCCTTCTCACACAGGTCGCCTCGCGGAGCTGATCGCGCTACCATCAAGGGTTGCTCCATTGACCCTGACCTGAAGCCGATGCTCCGCACCCTCCTTCGTAGCACCCTCCTCGCTGCCACTGTCACGGTTGTGGTGGCCGCGGTTCTCCCGGCCCAAGCGCCTGCGGCCGGCGGCATGCCGCCGCGCGCCGTGCGTCGTGACGTTCCGCTCACGAACGCGATTCGCAAGGCCATGGCGGCCGGCGCGCGCGATTCGTCCGGTCGCCCCGGTAGCAAGTACTGGCAGCTGCGTACCGACTACAACATCGATGTCTCGCTGGATCCCGCGTCGCAGAAACTGACGGGCAAGGCGCGCATCACGATTCACAACACGAGCCCGGACGCGTTGCGCGAAGTTGGTTTGCGCCTCGATCCGAACATCTTCCTCGGCAACGCACCACACGCCGCGACCTGGTCGATCGCCGAAGTCACAGATGGTATGGTGATCTCGCGCATGACCGTAGATGGGCAAACGGTGAACATCGCGTCCAACGCGGCCGCGGGCACTGCTGGTGCAGAAGGCGCGCGTGCGATTCAGACGGCGCAGCAGAACGCGGCCAACGCCGCCGCCGGCAATACACTGATCAACGGTCGTTCAACAAATGCGCGTGTTCGACTGGCATCGCCGATCGCTGCCGGTGCCACGGCGAAGCTCGAAATCGATTGGTCGCACAAGCTGCCCGGCGGTCCGGGCACGGGCCATCGCATGACGCAGCGTTGGGCCGATACGCTCTTCCAGCCCACACAGTGGTATCCGCGTGTTGCGGTATACGACGATCTCCGTGGCTGGGACAGCGAGCTCTATCTCGGTCCGTCGGAGTTCTACAACAACTTCGGCACCTTCGATGTGAGCATCGATGTACCTGCCGGCTGGATTGTGAGCGGCACTGGCATTCTGCAGAATCCGCAGGACGTGCTCACGGCCAAGGCGCGCGAGCAGCTCGCGAAGGTCACGCAGTCGAACGACATCACGACCATTGTTGGCCCCGATGAAGTCGGCCCCGGTCAGGCAACCGCGAACAGCAACACCGGTCGACTCACCTGGCGCTTCCACGCCGACACCGTGAACGATTTTGCGTGGGCAACCGCCAAGAAGTACGTGTGGCAGGCGACGCGCGCCACGATTCCCACCAAGGGCGTCGTGCCGATTCACATGCTTTTCCTCCCGGGCCGCGCGAGCAACTACGCGCGCGCCGGTGAGATCGCGCGCCATGCACTCGAGTTCTACTCAGGGCTCTGGTTCCCGTATCAGTTTCCGCAGCTCACGCTGCAGGACGGTCCAAGCGCCGGCATGGAATACCCGATGGTGATCAACTCCAATCAGGGTGCCGCCGACCACGAAACCGGTCACCAGTGGTGGCCCATGGTGGTGAGCAATAACGAAACGTGGTACGGCTGGATGGACGAGGGCTTCAATCAGTACATGAACATCCTCTCCGATGCCGATGCCGCGAAGAAGCCAGCGGTGCTCGACGGACCCGGACAGAGCTACGGTCGCACAAGCGGCAATGAAGCCGAGCCGCCGATGATGTGGAACGCGAACTACGCGGGCCCCGGTTTCTACGGCTTCACCACGTATTCAAAAACGCCGCTCATGCTGTCGATGCTCGGCGGCATCGTTGGCGACAGCGCCGTGCAGCGTGCGCATCGTGAGTGGGCCACCGCGTGGATGTTCAAACATCCGTCGCCGTGGGACTACATGTTCTTCATGAACCGGGCGCTGGGTCGCGACCTCGGTTGGTTCTGGTATTCGTGGCTCTTCACGACCGGTAGCGTCGACGCGCGCATTGCCAGCGTGAAGGTGCAGGGGATGCGCACCACCGTCACCGTCGCGCAGGACGGCGATATGCCGGCGCCGATCGTGCTCGACGTGAAGTTCGCCGACAAGGGCGCAGCCATTCGCCCCATGAAGAACTCGGTGATGAAGGATGCCACGACCGCGCGCGTCACGATTCCCGTGGACGTGTGGTTTGACGGTCGTCGTTCGCACACCTTCGATTTGGTCTTCGGCGGTCGCGCCATCACGGAGATCACGCTCGATCCGGACAAACGCTTCCCGGATAAGAATGCGCCTGACAACAGCTGGAAGTACGAGAGCGTACGGCCCGCTCGCTAAACCCCGGCCCAGCTCCACAGCGCGGTGAGAATCGACGGCGGAATCGCATGTCCGCCGTCGAATTCTTCGTACCGCACCGTATAGCCCGACGCGCGCAAAGCGGGCACGATCTTTCGGCTCGCGTTGTCGATCGGCAACACGTCGTCCTGTCGTCCGTGCGAGACGAAGTATTGGCTGGAGCCCGTGCGTGGTGATTCCGACGGGACAATGAATCCAGGTGAGCAGGCCGCGACGCGCGGAATCCAATCGCCATTGGCGGCGCCAAGTCCGAGCGTGTACGACGCACCGTCGGAAAAGCCCATCAGCAGAATGCGCGCCGGGTCGATCGCAACCCGCGCAAAACTCCACGCCAATGCGGCATCGATGAAGGAGACGTCGTAGCTGTACTTGTAGGTGATCGCATCCCACGTCAGCCCGCGTGCGCCCGGCGCCAACAGCACAAAGCCCCGCGACTGCGCGATCGACGCAAAGTTGTTGCGCGTCCAGAGTGCTCCCTGGCCGGCGCCGTGCAGGATGATCACCATCGGAGCGGGGCCAGCCGGCAGCCCGCTCGGAATGATCAGCACTCCATCGCTCTCGTTCGATGGCGTGAGTAGATGCGTCCCGGCGGCCAGCGGTTGCGTCGCAGAGCCCGGACGACTCTGCAGGCGCGCACTGCCGGAACCCGGGGCGATCACCGACGACCCGCTGCCTCCGCACGCCGCGATCGCCGCGCCGCTTGCCAGCAGTGAAACGAAATGACGCCGGGTTGTAACGACCGAGTTGAGTGACGGGTTCATCAGAGTTCGTCCGCTGTTCAAGCGATTTTGAGAGCGATAGAGCGTTGTACGAAGCCCTACCCGCCCAGTTTCGCAAACCGCACTCGTCAAGAGGACATTAAAGTCCGCTTTATCCCTACCGATACCAATATCCGTGCCGGGACCGGAATGACCCGAAGGTCAGCTCCGAGCGGCCATTCGGCTGGCGATGACGCCAGCCACTTGAATGCCTGTTTTTCTTTCGATTCAGTTCCGTGTCTGTCTTCACTTTCAATACGATGCGCGCTCGCCTGCGGGCGGTGGCCTTGCTGGGCGCAGTCGGCATTCTTGCAGTCGCCATCGCCGGTCAGGCCGCACTGCGACTGGCGAGTGGTACGACGGCGGAACTCGTCACCGTAAACGAAGCGCAACGCTATCAGATGGATAGCGACATGATGCACGACGCCATGCGCGCCGATGTCGTCGCGTCGCTCCTCGCGGCACAGAAGCATGACACGGTCGGCGTCACCGACGCGTCCAAGTCACTCGCCGAGCACGGCGCGCGCTTCAACGAGTCGCTCGCCAAGGCCGAGAAGCTGGTGCGGGACTCGGCGACCCTGGCGGCGCTTCCGAAGCTGCAGAAGGAAGTGAAGGTCTACAACACCGTCGCCAAGGCCGTGCAGGACGTCGCGCTCGCGAATCCCAAGGAAGCGCCGGCGGCGTTCGCCACCTTCAACACCCAGTTTTCGGTGGTTGAAGATCTGATGGAGCACTTTGGCGACCTGATTCAGACGCAGGCGCGTGAAACCCAGGAAGGCACCAAGCGCCAGTTCCGTGACGCGGCGTGGATTATCTGGGGCTCCTTCGCACTCTTCTTTCTCGCCGGGCTGACCTTTGCCTGGCAGATCGCCCGTGCGCTCGGCGCGCGTATGGTGCGCATCGCCGAACATGTGCGTGAGCTGGAGCAGGTTGGTGTTGAACGCGTGAGCCAAGCGCTGTCGGCGCTCGCCCGTGGTGAGTCGGTCGAGTTGGCGAGTCACACGCTGTCGCGTTCCACCGATGATACGCCCGACGAACTTGGTGCCGTGAGCGTCGCTGTGAATCGCATGGCCGACCAGTGTGACATCTCGCTCGCGGCGTGCCTCAAGGCCCAGGCCGCCGTCGGACACACCGTCTTCGAAATCGATCGCCTTGCGACCGAAGTGCGCGCCGGTGTTCTCGATGGCAAGGCTGACTCGACGCCGGTGCAGGGTCGCTACGTCGCGGTGCTACATGGAGTGGAAGGTGTGCTGTCGGCGGTGAACGCGCCGCTTACGGAGGCGCGTCGCACGCTCGAAAGTGTTGCTGATCGCGATCTCGAAGTGCAGATGACAGGAGAGTTCAGCGGTGAGTTCGAGCGCATGCAGGTCGCGGTGAACACCGCCGTCGATCAGTTGCGACTCACGGTTGGTCAGGTGCGCGCGTCGGCCATTCAGGTGGATGATGCTGCGACACAGCTGTCGAGCGGTGCGCAGGAGCTCGCGAATGGTTCGTCAGAGCAGGCGTCGAGCGCCGAAGAGATCAGCGCCTCGCTGACGGAGCTTTCTGGTGTCGCCGTCCGCTCGCTCGAACAGGCCAGGCAGGTGAAGGCTGGTGCCGGGCTCGCGAGCGGCAGTGTGCAGAAGGGTGCCGAAACCATGCAGGCGCTTCACAGCGACATGCAGCGTATCAAGCAGTCGGCCGACGCCACCAAGCGCATCGTCAAGACGATCGACGAGATCGCCTTCCAGACCAACCTGCTGGCGCTCAACGCGGCCGTCGAAGCAGCGCGTGCTGGCGATGCCGGTCGCGGCTTCGCTGTGGTCGCCGAAGAAGTTCGTGCCTTGGCGATCCGCTCGGCTGAAGCGGCCAAGCAGACACAGGCACTGATCGACGAAGAGATCCAGAATGTGGACGGCGGCGTGGCGCGCGAAGCGCAGGTGCGCGAGCAGTTGCAGTCAGCCCGTGAGCACGTGGAGCACATGGCGACCACGATCGAAGAGATCGTGATTGCCGCGCAGCATCAGGCGAATGGTATGCAGGAGATCGGGCAGGGTGTCGCCCTGATGAGCGACGTCACGCAGAAGGTCGCAGCGAATGCCGAAGAAGCCGCCGCGGCTTCCGAAGAACTCACGGCACAGGCGGCGCATCTGGCCGCGATCGTGAAGGGTTTCAAGACGCGAGATGAGGAGTCGCGACTCGACGATCAGCACTCGCTCGTCGCCCGTCGACGTCATGCAGCGTAAGGAATGCGATTGATCACTGATAATTGATTATTGAGAATCTTAGTAATTGACTAAAGCGTGTGATAGCGGTAAGATCATCGGACAATCGATCCGTGGTCTTTTGCCGCCTATTGCCGCCACGTAAAACAACGAGCTAAAACGCGACGCCCGGGCGGCTCGACTGCCCGGGCATTGTCGTATCCGGCGGTTTCACATGCGCTGGAGCCCGACATGTCCGACGTGAAGCCTGTTGCCATCTATCACGAGCATCCCGACTGGTTCCGGCCGCTCTTCGCCGAACTCGATCGGCGCGGAATTCCCCACGTGCGACTGGATGCCGCCGCGCATCAGTACGATCCGGCGGAGACCGAAGTGCCGTGGTCCCTCGTGATCAATCGGGCGAGTCCATCCGCCTATCTGCGCAGTCACGGCCAGACCACGTTTTACACGTTGCACTGGCTGCGCCATCTCGAGCGCCTTGATGTGCCGGTCGTGAACGCAGCGCCAGCCTACGCGCTCGAGCTGTCGAAGGCGAATCAGCTCGACCTGCTGCGCGAACTCGGGCTGCCGTATCCGCGTGCGCGCGCCATCAATCACGCATCGCAGGCGCTGTCCGCGAGTGAGGGTTTTCGCTTTCCGGTGCTGATCAAGGCAAACGTCGGCGGCAGCGGGGCAGGGATCGTGAAGTACGACACGCGTGATGCGCTTGCCGCCGCGATCAGCGCCGGCACCGTGGACCTCGGCATCGACGGCACGGCACTCGTGCAGGAAGCTGCTCCGCTTCGCGATGGACACATCACGCGTGTCGAGACGCTCAACGGCAAGTATCTCTACGCGATCAACGTCTATCCGTCGGTCGGGTCATTCGACTTGTGCCCGGCGGACGCCTGCCAGACGACCGACGGCGCTGAACTCGTACGCGGCGCCTGCGCGGTAGATGCACCCAAGAACGGACTGCGTGTGGAGCGCGCCGATCCGCCCGCGCATATCATTGCGCAAGTCGAAGCCATTTCGCAGGCCGCGCACATCGATATCGGTGGGATTGAATACCTCGTCGATGACCGCGACGGGCAGCACTACTTTTACGACATCAACGCGCTCTCCAACTTCGTCGCCGATGCGCCCAACGTGATCGGTTTCGATCCGTGGGTGAATTTCGTGGACTACATCGAGCAGCGCGCCGGTCTCGCCGAGGGCATTGCCGTTGGCGCCGCCGTGGGAGCCGTCTGATGCGCTTCGGATACTGGCTGCCGGTCTTTGGCGGCTGGCTCCGCAATGTCCCCGACGAGGGGATGGAAGCGAGCTGGCCCTACGTGCAGCGTCTTGCGCGTCGGAGCGAAGAGATCGGGTTTGATCTCACGCTCATCGCGGAGCTGTTCCTGAACGACATCAAGGGCGTTGAAGCGCCTGCGCTCGACGCCTGGAGCACCGCTGCCGCGCTCGCGGCGGTGACCACGCGCCTCGAACTGATGGTCGCCGTGCGTCCCACGTTTCACCATCCCGCGACGCTGGCGAAGCAGGCGGCCAATATCGATCGCATCAGCAACGGCCGCCTGTCACTCAACGTGGTCTCGAGCTGGTGGAAAGACGAAGCGCGTCGTTACGGATCGCAATTCGATGAACACGACGATCGGTACGCGCGCACCGCGGAATGGCTCGACGTGCTCCACGGCGCATGGTCCGAAAAGACTGTGACGTATCGTGGCAGGTACTACCAGGTCGAGGATCTCGTGGTTGAGCCGAAACCACTCGGCAGTCGTGCTCGCCCACATCCCGTGTTGTACGCTGGCGGAGAATCCGATGCCGCCAAGTCGTTGATCACCCGCGCCTGCGACGCGTACGTGATGCATGGTGATCCGCTGGAGCGCATTCGGCCCAAGATCGCCGACATCCAGTCGCGCCGCGAAGACATCGGACTCGCACCAATGCGCACCGGCATGGCGGCCTATGTGATCGTGCGCGACACCGAAGCCGAAGCGCAACGCGAGCTCGCCCGCATCACGAACGTCTCGCCAGGTTCACCCGGCTACGGTAACTATCAGGATTGGGTCGCGAACACGCAGTTGGAGCAGCAGCTCTCGCTGCACGACTACTCCGTGTCGAACCGCGGACTCCGCGCTGGACTCGTCGGCACGCCAGAGCAGGTGGCCGATCGCATCCGCGCCTACGAACGCGCCGGCGTCGGGCTCCTGTTGTTGCAATGCAGTCCGCAGCTCGAAGAAATGGAGCGCTTCGCGGAGCAGGTGATTCCATTGGTCCAGCCGCGCACCAGCACGATAGCAGCGTAGTGCGCGGCCGGCGACCTGCCGCTGGAGGACTATTTCCAGCGGTAGGTCGTTACGATGGAGGAAACGGATTTGAAGCTCGCGAGGCCGGTGTTGTTCTCGCTACTCGATTGAATCTCGATGCGCATCGGTAGCATCGTTGCCGCATCGACCAGAATCGTGGTATTGCCCGTAGACTCCGCGATCGGCATTTGATCTAGCATCGATTCAGGGAGCCCCATCTGCTTGAGCGTCTCGAGCATCGTGGGGCGAAGCGCTTCGCGTGTGATCGTAACGCGCGAGGTGAACTGCCAGCACGTCTTCGGAGCCGCGTCCGCGCACTCCTTCACGCCGTCGAATCGTACGACACGGGGAAGACGCATGGGCTGATCCGGCCCCAATGGAGAGGGCAGGGATACCATGGTCGCCGTTGAATCACCCGGTGTCCATGAACGACCGTAGAAGAGGAGCTGCTGATCGTTCCACATCCTTTCGATCGATCGAGACAGGTTGTCGGGAGAAGTGGACTTTTCAAGCGTGGCAAGCATGCCTGGTGCTGCCGCCCGCACGCGTTCGAGCGTCGGTGCCATCAATGAATCAGCGCGGCGCTTGTACTCGGCCAGATTGTTCACGCGCACAAAGCGACCATCGCGCGATACAATGTATTTCGACTCCATTGTGACCAGCGACGAGAGGTCGAAATCCGAAGGGCGGCTGCCCGGTACAATCTTTTCGCTAACGCCAGGGCCGCTGCTGATCTCGAGTCCATCCGCATGCGCGCGAACCGCCATCGACGTCGTGGTTCGCGTTAATGAGGAATCATCCAGCGCCATGCCGCCAGCGCCGCCCGTGATCTTAGTTCGCGTTTCAACGATCATCTGCGCTGTCGATCCGACCGGCCACGCAAATTTCGGCGTAACCGTCTGCGCGTCGAGCTGGCACGCGCCAACACCACTCACTGCAACCATCATCACGATCCGCAACTGCATCGGCATCACATCACTCCTGAAAAGTCATTGAGGCGGGCCCACTGAAATATCCCCCGGCCTCGTAGACGGCAATGGTCAATCGTGAGCTGACAGTGCAGGAATTGAAAAACTGCAGGCACCAGGCGTCCAAGGCATCCCGGGCATACCAGAACTACGAACTGAATTACGATTGGCCAACTGCGGCTGCCGCCGCTCCCGGATGCCCGGGATGCCCGGGATGCCCGGAATGCCCGGTGCCTGCAGTTTTTCAATTACGACACTCTCCGCGACGCAGAACCCGGGATGCCTCGGACGCCGCGGATGCCCGGTGACTGTTGTTTACGATCTGGCCGCGCCCACACTCCCTGCAGCAAGGCCCCGAAAGCCGTATCCTACACGATGCGCCGACTAGCCCTCCTGCTCGCCCTCACGCCGCTCACCATGAGCGCGCAATCCCGCCGCCCGTTCCCCATCGACACCGCGTCGATCGCGACCATCCACGCCGCGTTCAAGGCGAAGACCCTGACCTGTCGTCAGCTCGTCGATCGGTACCTCGCGCGCATCGACTCGCTCGACAAGAAAGGGCCCGCGATCAACGCCATCATCGTCATCAACCCCGCTGCCAGAGCTGTCGCCGATTCACTCGACGCACGCTACGCCAAGGGCGGGGCCGTTGGTCCGCTTCACTGCGTGCCGATGATTGTGAAAGACAACTTTGAAACCGTCGGCCTCCAAACCACCGCCGGGTCGCTGGCGCTCGAAGGCTGGCAGCCCAGGCAGGATGCCACGATGGTGCGATTGGTGAAGCAGGCCGGCGCGATAGTTCTCGCCAAAAGCAACCTCGCCGAATGGGCATTCACGCCGTACGAAACCGTGAGCTCCATTCTCCCCGGGTACACGCGCAATCCGTACGCAACCGATCGAGTGACCGCCGGTTCGAGTGGCGGGACCGCAGCAGCCGTGGCCGCCGGCTTTGGCGCCGTCGGACTCGGCAGCGACACCGGCAACTCCATTCGCGGCCCGTCGGCGCATCAACTGCTCGTGGGCATTCGCTCCACGATGGGTCTCACATCGCGCGCCGGTGTGGTGCCGCTCAACGCCGTCGCCGACATTGCCGGCCCGATGGCCCGCAGCGTCGCTGATGCTGTGGCCGTGTTCGACGTCGTCGCACACAGTGATCCGGAAGATTCCGTGACCGCTCCGGCGGATAGCCGCCGAGCGCCGAAATACACCGACGCCCTCGTACGCGGATCGCTCAAGGGCGCGCGCATTGGCGTCCTCCATCAGGCATATGATCGGCCCACGCTCGATCCCGAAGTGAAGAGCGTCTTCGAAAAGGCCGTCGCTGATCTCAGGAGGGCGGGCGCGATCATCGTCGATCCTGCCGGCGTCGATTCGCTCGACGCGATCCAACGCCGTCAGCAGGGCGGATGCAATCGCTTCAAGGCCGACCTCGAGCGCTATCTCGCCGCGCGCGCGCCGAATGCGCCCGTGCACACCGTCGACGAAGTGATCCGCAGCCGGAAATTTCACCCCACTGTCGAACAGCGTCTGCGAGACGCGGCGACTGCAACGGAACTGCCCGAGAACGCGCCTGGCTGTCAGAGTCGCGAGCGCGTTCGTGCGGCGCTTCGCGTTGCCGTCACGCAAATGATGGACTCGCTCAAGCTCGACGCGCTGATCTATCCCACCTGGAGCAATCCGCCGCGTCTGATCGGCGATCTCAACACGCCACATGGCGACAATAGTCAGCTCTTCTCACCGAGTACCGGATTCCCTGCCATCACGGTGCCAATGGGCTTCACCCGCGACAACCGCCTGCCCGCGGGGATGACCTTCTTTGGACGGGCCTACGACGAACTTCGCTTGCTCAAGCTCGCCTACGACTATGAACAGACGGTGCACGTCTGGCGCCCGCCCATCCTTCGCTGACACTCCGCCGGAAGGCTGCCCCCTGACTCGTGAGTGCCAGAGTCAGGGCTCAGTCTCATGACGAGTAGTACGCCGCGTTCTCCACCACATACCCCTTGGTCAGGTCGCAGCCGTAGGCCGTCGCCTCACCGGAGCCCACGCCAAGGCTCACCTCCAGATCCACGACCTCGCGTGAAAGCGTCTCGCGAACGACGGCATCGTCGAACGCGAGACGCTCGCCATTGGCGACGACCTGAAAGCCGTTGATCCACGCGTCGGTCGTTGACGGCCGAATGGTGCAGGTGAAGCACTTGCCTACCGCCATCAGCAATCGGCCGACATTCGGATCGGCACCATGCACCATCGTCTTCACCAACGGGGAATTCACGATGGACTTGGCC
The DNA here is from genome assembly GCA_966112585.1 of uncultured Gemmatimonadaceae bacterium. GTDB lineage: Bacteria > Gemmatimonadota > Gemmatimonadetes > Gemmatimonadales > Gemmatimonadaceae > Gemmatimonas. Next base: position 5,594 of record CBHWDN010000031.1, on the reverse strand, counting down.
ACAATGTGCGCCTCGCTCGCATTGAGCGCTCCGCGCACCGACACGCGCAGCAGGTGCTCCGCCCCTTCACCATCGCGCGCGAGAATCTCCGTCATGCGCGTGCATCCTGCGCGCAATACGCTCAGGAAGTCGGCTTCGTCCACCACGCCCGCCAAACCGTTCGCGAGAATCGCGCACGTATCCGACGTACTCGTGTCTGTATCGACGCTCAGCATATTGAACGACGGCGCGACCGCGGCACGCAGCAAGCGATCAAGCGTCGCCGCATCGAACGCGGCATCGGTGAAGATGTAGCTCAACATCGTTGCCATGTTCGGCTCGATCATCCCCGATCCCTTCGCGACCCAGGTGATCGTTGCGCCGCCAACACTCGCCGAAAGCGCCTTGGGATGCGTGTCGGTGGTCATGATCCCTTCGGCACCAACCATCGGATCACCCTGCAGTTCGGCCGACATCCCCACCACACCCGTTTCGATCTTTTCAATCGGGAGCGGTACACCAATCACACCGGTCGAGCTCACGAGCACCCGTGAGGCATCGGTGCCAAGTTCGGCCGCGGCGGCCCGCGCCATGCGTCGCGCGTTCTCCACCCCTGCGGCACCAGTGGCCACGTTACTCACCTTGCTGTTCGCGATGATCGCGCGCAACACGCCGCCGGCCATCGTTTCGCGACCCAGAATGACCGGGGCGCCCGGGAAGTGGTTGCGCGTGAACACGGCAGCGGCGGCTGCATCCACATCGCTCGCGAAGAGCGTCAGGTCGCGCGCACTGGGCTTGAGGCCGACGTTGCGGCTGGCACAGCGAAAGCCACGCGGAAACACCGGCGTGGCGTGAAAAAGGGACGGTTCAGACATCCGTCAAAGCTGTGGAAGCTCGACCTCGCTCACAAGGCAGCTGACCACGTGCGCTGCAATGGCAGACGCACTTCGAAGGTCGCTCCGAGCTGACCAAGCTCCGTGGACGGCCGTGGATCGACCAACCGAAGCGTGCCGCCCAAGGCGCTCAGCGACTGTCGCACCATCGCCAAGCCGAACCCCATTGGTCCTGATCGCATCGGGAGCGCGCTGGGCGCCAGTTCGGGCTCGAACAATCGATTGCACAACGCATCCGAGATCGCCGGGCCGTCGTCACTCACCGTCAACACGCAATCGGCTCCGTCGGTCCAGGCGCGCACGCGCACCACACTGCCCGCCGGAGACGCCTCGACGGCATTCTGCAGCAGGTTGTACAGCGTCTGTCGCACCAGTGCATCCGGCACCGGTATCACTGTTGGCGCATCACGAAGGTCCGACTCGATGCGCACCTCGCGTCCGCGGTTCACCTGCTCGAGGAATCTCACCGCATCCGACATCGCCAGCACCAGCGAGCACTCGGACGCCATCGTCAGATCGGCGCGGTATGTCTCGTAGAGCGCGCGTGTGACCATCGCGATGCGATCGATCTCCCTGTCGATCGACTGCAGGAATCGCCGATGTGGATGCGGATCGGGAACGGCGTCGGCGAGCAGCGTGAACGAATTGCGAATGCCCGCGAGCGGGTTGTTGATCTCGTGCGCCACCCGCGCGGCCATGCGACCCAGCGTTGTCAGCGCGCCGATCTCGCGCAGCGCATTCTCCGATCGGCGTCGCGCGGTCATGTCGCGCAGTTCGCAGAGCACCTCGCGCGAACCGTCTGCTGCCACCAGCGGCGTCAGACTGCACTCGACGAATCCCACGCGACCGTCGAGTTGGTGTGTTTCGACTTCACAACGTGCGGCCTCGCCGCCGAGGGCAAGCGCGAGTCGCTCCGACAGTGTGGCTTGCGCGCCGCGAAGACCCGTGAACCATCCGATCTCCACGAGCGCAACACCGATCACATCGCCACGCTCGAGTCCCAGTACATCCAACGCGGTGGAGTTGACGTCGAGGCAGCGTCCGTGCGCGTCGAGCAACACCTGACCTTCGAGCGCCGACTCGAATACGGCGCGATATCGACGCTCACTCGCGTCGCGCTCAGCGTCGGCGCGCAATCGTTCGGTGACATCCGCCGAGATCCCGATCATCAACGATGCGCGACCGTCGGTGTGGCGCTCCACGACCCGTCCACGATCGACGATGGTGTGGTACTGCCGATCGGCGGCCCGCACACGGTACGTCACCTCCCCGTCATCGGCGAGCGCTCGTGACCATCGATCGAGCGCGTCACTCGTCCGCTTGACGTCGTCGGGATGCACCAGCTCGATCCAGGCATTCTGGCGCGCGTTGAACCGATCGGCATCGTAGCCAAGGTGACGCAATTGGGTCGAGCTGCGAAGGGCCCAGTGCCTGTTGAAGTCGTATTCCCACACGCCGTCGGTCGCGGTGTCGAGCGCCGCGGAGAGTCGCGTGTGCTCAATCCGGCGAGCCTCTGTCCAGTTGCGTCGCAACAGGCGCAGCACCAGGGTGAGCAACGCGGCGACGCACATGCCCAGGACCAGCGCCAGACTTGGCAGCTCATGGAGGAGCGCGATCGCTGTGCCCGAGTTCCCCGATTCGGCCATCGCCACGCGAAGCGCGAGCAGCTGCGCAAACGCGAACGCCGTGACTGCCAACACGCCACCCGCCAGCTCCGGGGCCCAGTTGGTCCAGAGCGTGGATACCGCTCGACGGGTGGACGGGACCGACACGGCGTGAGGACACATGATGTCCTTCTGCTAAGGCATATCGTATGCCGCCTCATTGTCGTCTGGCTCACTATCTTGAAACAGGCCCCGCCTTCGACCTGCGAACCGGACTTCGCACCCATGCACTCCATGGCTTCAATCGACCGCCCAATGCCGCATTCACGCGTCACCCGCCTCCGCGCGGCGGCACCTTCGGCTTGTTCAGCGCGACGCGCCCCAGCTGTGCTCGCTGCCGTTGGTGCGCTCCTTTTTTCGGCAGCCTCAGCGGGCGGCCAGGCCGCACCGCGACCGGCGCCTCGTCCAGTCGGCGATACGTCGATCTTTGCGCCACTCATGCTACCGGGCGCGAACGAAATGCGTGCTGGCAGCGGCGCACCTGGCTCGCGCTACTGGCAGAATCGCGCCGACTACACGCTCAAGGCGACGCTGGATACCGCCGCGAAGTCGGTGACCGGCGCGATGACGCTGCGCTACACCAACAAGTCGCCTGACACGCTGCGTTTCATCTGGATGCAAACGGAGCAGAATGCATTTCGTGACAAGTCGCTCAACTCCTACATCTTCCCCGAGGAGTCGCGCTTCGGTGCGCGCGGCTTCAATGGCGGATACACCTTTACGAAGCTCGCGCAGTCGGTCGTTGGTGCGAAGGGCTCCAAGAGCGTCGAGCTGACGCGTCGCGTCGATGAGACGGTGATGAAGGTCGATCTCGCCGAACCACTCGCGCCCGGTCGTACGGCAACCATCGACATCGCGTGGTCGTTCCAGGTCCCCGAGCACGGTGCCGATCGCATGGGCCGCGATGGGGCGCTCTACGAAATCGCGCAGTGGTATCCGCGCGTCGCCGTCTACGACGATGTGCGTGGATGGAACATCGAACCGTATCTCGGTCAGGGCGAGTTTTATCTCGAATACGGCGACTACGATCTGAGCATTACCGTGCCGTCGGGCTACATCGTGGCCGCCACCGGAGCGCTTCAGAATGGCGCGCAGGTGCTCACGCCCACCACGCTCGCACGACATGCGTTGGCGGCGAAGAGCGACACCGTGATTCGACTCATTACCGCCGACGAACTGCAGAGCGGAAAGGCGCGTCCGCGAACTACGGGCACCATGACGTGGCGCTTTGTCGCCCGGAATGTGCGCGATGCCGTCTGGGCCGCGTCTCCCGACTTCCAGTGGGATGCGTCGAGTTGGAAGGGGATCATGGCGTACGCGTACTATCGCCCGAGCGCCGCGGTGAACTGGCACGACGCGGCCGATCAGTCGCGCATGTCGATCATGGAGTACTCCGAGCGCTGGTTCATGTATCCGTGGCCGCAGATCTCCGCGATCGAAGGCCCCATCAGCGGCATGGAATACCCCATGATCGCGATGGAGAACAAGAGCGCCGATGTGTACGACCTGTACAACGTGGTCACGCACGAGATCGGGCACATGTGGTTCCCGATGATCGTCGGCAGCAACGAGCGCGTGTACATGTGGCAGGACGAAGGCTTCAACACCTTCATCAACACCTTCTCTGAAGGCCGTCGCTATCCGGAGAAGGGAGACCAGATGGCCCGGGCGGCCGAAGAACGTCGTCTGATTGAGCAGGTCATGATGTCGGGGCAGGACAAACCGGTCGACATCAACCCGGATCGCATCGATCCCGCGCTGCTCGGTGTGTCAGCGTACGTGAAGCCCAGTGTGGGTCTGCAGCTCCTGCGTCAGGAGATCCTCGGCCCACAGGCATTCGACGAAGCGTTCCGCACGTACACGTCACGCTGGGCGTTCAAGCATCCCACGCCGGCCGACTTCTTCCGCACGATGGAGAACGTCGGTGGTCGACGCCTCGATTGGTTCTGGCGTCAGTGGTTTGTCGAGAACGCGCGCTTCGATCAAGCCGTGGACACCGTGGTGACGCGTCAACGCGGCGATACAAGTCACGTGACAATTGTTTTTGGCAATCGTGAGCGTGGTGTCCTTCCCATTCGTGCGCGCTTCTCGTTCAGCGACGGCACGACGATGGACGTGCACTATCCGGCCGAAGTGTGGAGCACGAACACGCGTCGTTACATCCGCGAGTTCAACTTCACCGGAAAACAATTGGTGGGGATCGAGCTCGATCCTGATCAACGTCTGCTGGACATCGACCGGAAGAACAACACCTGGGGCACCAGAGCTCGGCAGCCTTAGTCCCAGCGGGTAGGGACGAAGCGTGTATTAAGCTGGCTTTAATAGAACGATGCCGAGTCGTTCAAAAGAGTGTCGAAAGGTTTCGATATGGTGGCAGGCGTTGGTTTTCCGGGACGACATCGGTATTCCAATGTATGTCGTTTGCCGGAATAGGGAGCTAAACTGACGTGTCCGCTCCCGCGCCTGTCACCTTTTACCACCGCTCTGGTGCCATCCCAACCTTCGCTTCGTCCCTTCGATATCGCCGTGGCGTTGCGCCTCGTGCTCGTTCCCGAGGATCGCTACGAGCCGCTGGCGGGCGCACTGGCCACGAGCACGAGTGCTGTGCATCGCTCGGTAGCGCGCCTTCAGCATGCCGGTATCTGCGGCCCGGGCTCACGCACGGTGCGCGAAGACGCGTTGCACGAGTTTCTGGTGCACGGCGCACGGTATGCCTTCCCGCCGGTTCACGGACCGGAGCGAGTGGGGCTTCCGACCGCTGGAGCGCATCCCGACGTCGCGGCGTCGATGAACGGGGAGCCGCTGCGGTCATTGGTCTGGCCGAGTGAGGCCGGTACGGCCCGCGGCGAAACGCTCGTGCCGCTCTTCAACGGCCTGACCAAGGTGGTCGCGAAGGACGCGCGCCTCCACGCCATGCTGGCGTGTGTCGACGCGCTTCGAGTCGGTAGTCCATCGCAGCGCACCGCCGCCGCGGAGCTCCTGCGCCGGCAGATCTCCGGCACCAAGAGCTGATCCCACCGTACCAAAAACATGCAGGGGTCAGAGTCGCTGATGTTCA
>CBHWDN010000030.1:0-64655 GCA_966112585.1 uncultured Gemmatimonadaceae bacterium | reverse complement strand
CCCCCCCGGGCGGGGCGTTTCCCCCCCCCCCCCCCACCGAGCCGACGGGAGGGCTGTAAATACAAAACGGCCCGCGCGTACGCGGACCGTTTCGCCTCCTCCTCTACACACGGGAACCGGAGGGGTGTTCCCGCGGAAAGCCCTGGCCAGCGAATCGATCGCGACTACTGTGCGACCGCCGAAATGATCACCGGCGAAAGCGAACCGGTCGTGGCCATCGCCACCTGCTGCCCACCGGTCGGTCCGAGCGTCCAACGCACGGTGACTTCGCCGAGCGCGTTGGTCACCGCGCTCTGCGGTGAGAGGCTGCCGCCGCCGGAGTTGATCTGAAAGGCCACGGTCTGACCGGGGATCGGCACGTTGTTGGTGCCGGTCACGCGGAAGACCAGCTGCACCGGCAACGCCGTGCTGGGCTTCGCGACCTGGTTGTTCCCCTGAGCGATCACCATGTCCGACGGCAGAATGCCGAGGGCGCTGATCATCACCGGCTCGGCAGTGCCGGCGGTTCCCTGAACCGTTTGCACCTGAGCGCTCGGTCCGAGCGTCCACTTGGCTTTGACTTCGCCGTTGGCGTCGGAAGTGCCCGTGGCCGGATCGACCGTGCCACCGCCAGCCACTACTGCGAAGCTGATCGGGATGCCTGAGACCGGCTTGCCATTCGCGTCGAGCGCGCGAAGGATCAAGGGCGTTGGCAACAGCGTACCAACCGCCGCGGTCTGAAGATGTCCCTGGACGATCGTCAAACGGGACGCGCCGGCGGTCTCCGTGGCCTTCGTGCAGCCAGGGAACGCCAGCATGGTTGGAATCGCCACGAACAGGGCGGCGAGCTGAATGAAACGGGGGCGCATGGGGTCGTCGGTCAGGGTACTCCTCTCCAGATGGTGAGTATCGGTTCACCGTCACAGGAAGTTGAGCGCCAGTTACACCCCCGCCGTAGATTGCGGGGGCTATGACCGTCACCCCATTACACGCCCCACGGCCGGTTCGTCCGGCCGATCAGGCGGACCGGCCCGCCGTGCGCTGGCCCTCCGGCCTCGTCCCCGACGAGCACCCCGCTCGCAACCCCGGAACGGCCCTCGATCTCGCGCTGGTGCGCGCCACCCGGGTCAATCGCAGCGCCGTCGAGCGACGCGTCGCCGCACTGCCGGCTCGACGCACGGTCAAGAAGGATTGGCAGGCTGCCTGGCTGTTGCGCGCGATCAGCTGCATGGACCTCACGACGCTGTCGGGTGACGACACCGCCGGCAATGTGCGACGATTGTGCGCCAAGGCGCGGCATCCGTTGCGATCGGAAATCGTGAACGCGTTGGGGATCGCCGATCTCCACCTGACCACCGGCGCGGTGTGCGTCTATCACCAGTATGTCGCGACGGCCGTGGAGGCGTTGCGTGGATCGGGTATTCCGGTGGCGGCCGTCTCCACCGGATTTCCGGCGGGATTGTCACCGTTCGAGCAGCGTCTCGCCGAAATCCATGCGAGCGTGGCGGCCGGTGCAACGGAGATCGACATCGTCATCACGCGCGCCCATGTGCTCACGGGCAACTGGCAGGCGCTGTACGACGAAGTGAAGGCGTTTCGCGAGGCGTGCGGTGATGCCCACCTCAAGACGATTCTTGGCGTTGGTGAACTCGCGACGCTGACCAACATCGCTCGCGCAAGTCTCGTGTCGATGATGGCAGGTTCCGACTTCATCAAGACCAGCACCGGTAAGGAAACGTCGAACGCGACGCTTCCGGTGGGACTCGTCATGACGCGCATGATTCGTGAGTTCGGCAGTCGCACGGGCTACGAAGTCGGTTTCAAGCCCGCCGGTGGCATTCGCACGGCCAAGCAGGCGCTCGACTGGCTGATCCTCATGAAGGAGGAATTGGGCGATCGCTGGTTGCGTCCGCATCTGTTCCGCTTCGGCGCGAGCGGTCTGCTCACCGACGTCGAACGTCAGCTCGAACATTTCGTGACGGGTCGCTACGCCGCGGCCCATCGTCAACCGATGGTTTAAGACACGCGCCATGGCTACCACAACTCCCCCTGTATCCAAGGTGCGCGCGCTGTTCGACGAGATGAGCTACGGTCCGGCGCCGGAAGGCGACGCGCCGGTTCGCGAGTGGATCGCAGCGCACCGCGGCACCTTCGGTCATTACATCAACGGTCAGTGGGTTGCGGGTTCGAGCACATTCGACGTGCAGGAACCCGCCACCGGCGCACATCTGGCGAAAGTCTCGCAGGGCAGCACTGCCGATGTGGATGCGGCGGTCGCCGCCGCACGCGCTGCTCTACCCGCGTGGCAAGCACTCGACGATCATGCACGTGCGCGCTGGTTGTACGCGTTGGCGCGCGGCATTCAGAAGCACTCGCGTCACTTCGCCGTGCTGGAAACGCTCGACAACGGCAAGCCGATTCGCGAAACACGCGACATCGATATCCCACTCGTTGCCCGGCATTTCTATCATCACGCCGGTTGGGCGCAGCTGCTCGAGCGCGAGTTCGCCGGCTACCACGCGTACGGTGTAGTGGGGCAGGTCATACCGTGGAATTTTCCGCTGCTCATGCTGGCATGGAAGGTTGCGCCAGCGCTGGCGGCCGGTAACACCGTGGTGCTCAAGCCGGCGGAGTACACGCCGCTTACGGCGCTGCGCTTTGCAGAACTGGTGCATGAAATCGGTTTGCCGCCGGGTGTGTTCAACCTCGTGACCGGCGACGGAGCGACGGGCGCCGCGATCGTTGATCACAAGGACGTCGACAAGATCGCGTTCACCGGCAGCACCGAAGTGGGTCGCGCAATTCGCAAGGCCACCGCGGGAACGGGGAAGGGGCTGTCGCTCGAATTGGGTGGCAAAAGCCCGTTCATCGTTTTCGAAGACGCCGATCTGGATTCCGTGGTCGAAGGTGTTGTCGATGCGATCTGGTTCAATCAGGGGCAGGTGTGCTGCGCGGGTTCGCGCTTGCTCGTGCAGGAAGGCGTGGCGGATCGCCTGATCGAAAAGCTGCGCGATCGCATGGAGCGTTTGCGTGTCGGTTCGCCCCTCGACAAGTCGGTGGACATGGGCGCGATTGTCGCGCCGGTGCAGCTCGATCGTATTCGTGCGCTCTGTCAGACGGGCGTTGACGAAGGCGCCAGCATGTGGCAGCCAACGTGGGCTGCGCCGAAGGAGGGCTGGTTTCATCCGCCCACTCTGTTCACGAATGTCGCGCCGAGCGCCACCATCGCGCAGGTCGAAATCTTCGGCCCGGTGCTCGTGAGCATGACCTTCCGCACGCCAGAAGAGGCGGTCGCGCTGGCGAACAACACGCCGTTCGGCCTCGCGGCGAGCGTGTGGAGCGAGAACATCAATCTCGCCCTCGATATCGCACCGAAGCTCAAGTGCGGTGTGGTGTGGGTGAACTGCACGAATCAGTTCGATGCGTCTGCGGGCTTTGGTGGCTATCGCGAGTCGGGCTTTGGTCGTGAAGGCGGACGCGAAGGGCTGTGGGAATACCTCAAGGCGAATCACGCCAACGAATCAGCACCGTCGCCGATCATACCGGCGGCCGCGGCAACGGCGTCTGACGCGAAGTCGCCGGCCATGCCGTCCATCGATCGTACGCCGAAGCTGTTCATCGGCGGCAAGCAGGCGCGCCCCGATTCCGGCTACTCCATCACCGTGCGCTCGCTGAGTGGCGCGGCCGTTGGTGAAGTGGGCGATGGCAATCGCAAGGACATTCGCAACGCCGTCGAGGCCGCACGTGGTGCAAGCGGTTGGTCCAAAATGTCGGGCCATCAGCGCGCGCAGATTCTCTACTATCTGGCCGAGAACCTGTCGGCGCGCGCGGGTGAGTTTGCATCGCGTATCGTGTCCATGACTGGCGACGCGCAGTCAGCCGGTGAAGCGGAGGTGAACGCGTCGATCTCGCGCCTGTTCACGTACGCGGCGTGGGCTGATAAGCACGATGGGGCCGTGCACGACGTGCCGATTCGGGGCGTGGCGCTGGCCATGCATGAACCGATCGGCGTGGTTGGAATCGGTTGCCCCGATCCATATCCGTTGCTGGGGCTCGTGTCGCTCGTCGGTCCGCTGCTGGCCACCGGCAATCGAGCGGTCGTGGTCCCCTCAGAGCGATTCCCGCTCTCGGCGACCGACTTCTACAGTGTGCTCGAGACGTCGGATGTTCCGGCCGGTGTGGTCAATCTTGTTACTGGAAACAGGGACGGGCTGACCAAGGTGCTTGCCGAGCACGACGATATCGAGGCAGTGTGGTACTTTGGTTCACAATCGGGGGCGGCCGCTGTGGAGAAGGCTTCGGCAGCCAACCTGAAACGGACGTGGACTGAGTGGACGGGCCGGGAATGGCTCGACCCTCGGGTCGGCGAGGGACGGGAATTCCTGCGACGCTCGGTCCAGGTGAAGAATATTTGGATCCCCTATGGGGAGTAGGCGTTCGTTTCTGCATGTGAGCCGTATGCGGGACGAGCAGAATGACACTTTGGCGACGCGTGCGCCTAATCCTGTAGCATGTCCGACACTCAAAACTCGATGATCGAACTCCCAGCCTCTCCGGAGGCTTTTCGCGACGCTGCGTGGGACGACGTCCTCCCTTGGTACGATTCGCTCGCTGAGGCCCCGCTCCCGGGGCCCGGCGGCGTAGAAGGGTGGCTCGCCACGTGGTCCCGTCTGGACACCTTGGTGGGTGAGGCGGGGACGCTGGCAATGATCGCGTATACCGGCAATACGGCGGATACGGTGGCCGAACAGGCGTATCTCCGCTTTTCGATGGAGATCTTTCCCAAGCTCGAGGAGCAGCAGGTGCGACTTGCGCGCCGCCTGCTCGACCTGGGATGGCATCGTGCCGATCTCGACACGACGTTGCGCCGCTTTCGCACCGATATCGAAATCTTTCGCGAGGCGAACGTCGAACGCTTCGCGCAGATCGAAGAGTTGTCGGCCGGCTATCAGAAGCTCACGGGCGGCCTGAGCGTCGACTGGGACGGCGAGGCGAAGACCATTCCGCAGCTGCAGCCGTATCTCAAGGCCAATGAGCGCACGACACGTGAACGAGCGTTTCGTCTGGGTGCGCACGCGTATCTGTCGAAGCGCGATGAACTCGCCGATCTGTTCGACAAGATGTTCGCCCTCCGCGTCGCGGTTGCCAGAGAAGCGGGCTTCGCGGACTACCAGGAGTACTGCTTCGCCGCCAAGCATCGCTTCGACTACACACCGAAGGACACGGCGCGTTTTCATGCGGCGGTCAAGGCCACGGTGACGCCTGCCGTTGAGCGTCTGATGCAGCATCGACAGCGTGCGTTGGGCGTGGACGCGCTGCGTCCGTGGGATGTGAGTGTGGATCTCGATGCGAAGGAGCCGCTCAAGCCGTTCGATACGGTCGAGACGTTCGTGTCGCGCGCGCGCACCGTCTTTACGAGTGTCGACGCCGAACTCGGTGCGCAGTTCGATCTCATGGCCGAGGAGCGCCTCCTCGATCTGGAGAGCCGTCCGGGCAAGGCCCCGGGTGGCTACTGCACCGATCTCGCCTTTCGCGGCCGGCCATTCATTTTCATGAACGCGGTGGGTGTACCGGACGACGTGCAAACGCTCGTGCACGAAGCCGGTCACTGCTTCCACGATTTTGCCACCCACGACCTGCCGTTCACCTGGCAGCGTCGCACGGGTCATGAAGCGGCCGAGTTGGCATCGATGAGCATGGAGCTGCTCGCCATGCCGTATCTCGTGAAGCCCGATGGCTACTACTCGCGCGAAGAAGCGCGTGTCGCCTGGCTCGAGCATCTCGAAGACGTACTCGGTGCGCTGGCGCACATTGCCAGTGTGGATGCGTTCCAGGCGTGGATTTATACCGACCCCCTCGGCGCCGATCGAGAGGCGCGTGACCGGAAGTGGTTGTCGCTGCGCGCGGAGTTCGAACGCGGAGTCGATTGGAGCGGGCTCGAACAGGAGCGCGTGTCTCGCTGGTACAAGCAGTTGCACATCTTCGAGCTGCCGTTCTACTACATCGAGTACGGCATTGCGCAGCTGGGGGCGTTGCAGGTGTTCCGCAATGCCGTGCGAAATCCGCGTGAAGCGGTGGCGAACTACAAGCGCTTCCTGGCGCTTGGCGGAACGCGCTCGCTTCCCGAGCTGTATGAAGCTGCCGGCGTCAAGCTGGTGTTCGATGCCGAAACCATGGCCGAGCTGGTTGCGTTTACAGAAGAACGGATCGCGGCGTTGCGTGCCGGAGCCGACGCGCCATTTGGCGGCGTCATGCCACGGACGCACGCCAACGCGGCCGCGAAGTAGGCTGTTCAATTCAAACCGGAGTATCGATGCGTCGGATGATGCAGGCGGCGGTGGCCGTCGTGATGGTGGTCGGGTCGGCTCGCGCGGAAGCGCAATCGCCAACCGTTCAGCAGGTGTACGACAAGTTCGCAACCGCAGTCGGCGGTCGTGATGCGTGGGCCAAGGTGACCGGCCGCACTGAGAAGGGCACGGCCGATATCACCTTCGCCAACATCTCGGGTTCGTACGAGCGCTATTCGGCCCTGCCGAACAAGATGCGCATGATCATCGACCTGTCGATGGCGAAGATTGACCAAGGCTACGACGGCGAAAAGGGCTGGGTGGATCAAGGCGCCGGTCCGCAGCGCATGCCGGCCGAACTCGAGAAGAACGCTTCTGAGGCGGCGCTCAATGGTGCGACGTTTCTCGATCCGACGCGCTACGCGAAGTCGTCGGTAGACGGCAAGGAAACGGTGGACGGTGCGGAGTGCTACAAACTGTCCATTACGACGAAGGGCGGACAGGAATCGACCGAGTACTTCGACGTCGCGACCGGCCTGCGCACTATGTCGGTTTCGAAGTCGGCCATGGGCGAAACCAAGATTCACTTCCAGAACTACAAGGACTTCGAAGGCAAGAAGATCGCCTCCAAGGTCATTCAGAGCACGCCGCAGGGTGATGTGATCATCAACATCGCGTCGGTCGCGTTCGGCACGCCGGATGCTGCGATGTTCAAGGCACCCGACTCGATCAAGTAGCCGTCGCGTCGGTCGTGGACCGCAACGCCTCGATGCGCGCCGCGAACTGGCGCACATCGAGGCGTTTTGCATGCACGCTGGTCGGGCGTGTTCGAACGCGGCCAAAGATCGGCTGCTCGGGCGTGAACGGACGATCGAACTGGCCCAGACACCAGAGCAGTCCGCCGTAGCTCGCTGGATCGCGACCGTCGAGCGCGAATTTGTGGTTGAGATCCACCAGCTTGTTCCACGCGTCCGCGGCGTCACGAGACCACTGCAGAATGGCCTTGCCCCAGGTCATGCGCACATTGTTGTGCAACTCGCCCGTTTCGCGAAGCGCGCGCTGTGCGGCGTCCCACAACGCATCGCCTGTGTCCGAACGTTCGAGCGCGTCGAGTGGCAACACCGTGCGCGCGTCGCCTTCGTGCGCGTGAAGCGTGTCCCGGGCCCAGTCCGGTACGGCGTCGAGCGTTGTGGGCGAGGGATGCCAGTAGCAGAACGCATAGGCGAGTTCGCGCCACACCAGCAATTCGTCGAGATATTTGTCGGCGCCCTCGTTCGCCTGCGCAACGCATTCGCGGGCGATGCGAAACGGCGAGACCATGCCGTAGTGCAGGTAGGCCGACATACGGCTCACGCCATCGATGGCCGCATCGTTGCGTAGCGCAGCATAGCGCGAGAGCCCGCCACTCCGCACAAACTGATTCCATCGGGCGTAGCCCGCACGCGAGCCGCCACGAGAATGGCCCACGGCCGGGACCGCGTGGTCGATGCGGCAGGAGGCCACCAGCGCCGCAACATTGTCTGGCGTCACGACCACTGGCTCGAAAGGAAGGTCGCGCGGCACGAACACCGGGTGTGCAGCGACCTGGTCGACCCATGGGCGATGCACGCGCTCCTGGCGCAAACTGAACGTGGCCTCGCGAAAGGCGAACGCGCGCGTGTGTGCGGTCTCGACCAGCGGCATCGGAATCACGCAGGCAGTATCGACGCTCCAGACCGGACACGACAGCTGCGCAGCGAGCGCGCGCGTGAGGTCATCAAGCGGTGGTACCGGCATCGTTTCCGTCACGACAACGGCCGCGCGCTGCCCCAATTCGCGCAGCGCTTTCTGTCGATGGCCTGGACGCTCGAGATGGAAGGCGTAGCCAATGCCACGCGCCGCGCATTCGCCGGCCACATCGATGACACCTTGCAGAATGAACTGATGATGTCGATCGGCGGCGTACGGATATCGCTCGGACAGTCCGTGATACACGAACACCGGCAAACCGAACAAGCGACCGGTGGCCAGCGCGACATCCAGCGCCGGATTCTCATGCGCGCGCAACGCGGTGCGCATCCAGTAGAGCACGAACTCTCCCGTCGTCGCAACGGGGTCGGCCACGCGTGACGTGGCGTCGAGCGGGGTGTGATCAGTCAGGCGCTCCGCGAGGTGTGGTGGAAGCGCCAGACGTGCGTGCATGCCGCCGCTCAGCGACGCACCACCGTGCCACCTTTCATGACGAACCTGACGGCGCGAAGCGCCGCGATATTGGCGGTCGGATCTCCCTGAACCGCCACGAGGTCGGCGAGTAGCCCCGGGGCCACGCGCCCGAAGTCATTCTCGCGATGCAGGATCTTCGCGTTGACACTCGTCGCGGCCTTGATCGCATCGGCGGGCTTCATCCCGTACTCGACCATCAGCTCCAGTTCGAGCGCGTTGGTGCCGTGACTGAACACGCCCACGTCACTGCCATTGCAGATCGTCACGCCGCTTGCCATCGCCAGCTTGAACATCGCCTTCTTGTTGGTGATGCCGGCCGGATCGGGATCGACGCCCTTCTTCCACCCGCGATAGCGCGTGGTGCTCTCCGTCGCCGACAGGGTGGGGCAGAAGGCCACACCGCGCTCCTTCATGAGCGAAAACGTTTCGGCGGTGGCCGCGTCGCCATGCTCGATCGTTTCAACACCGGCGAGCACTGCACGTCGCACGCCTTCATCGGTACTCGCATGGGCGACGACCGGGCGCCCACTGGAGGATGCCGTGCGCACGATCGCGGCCCACTCTTCGGTGGTGAAGGTGGGACGTGCTTCGCCACGCGGTCCCCAGCGATAGTCGGCGTAAATCTTGATCCAGTCGGCTCCGTGGCCAATCTGATCGCGAACTACGCGCGTCACCCCTTCAATGCCGTCGGCTTCTTCCGCGCCCTGCGGGACGCCAATCTCCGCGCCGAAACCCTTGGGGCCGTACGAACCCGTGGCGACGATTGCCTTGGTGGTCACGAACAGACGAGGACCCGGCACAATTCCCTGATCGACGGCTTCTTTGAGGCCAACGTCGGCGTAGCCCGCGCCTTCGGTGCCCAGATCTCGCAGCACCGTGAAGCCCGCGTCGAGCGTCGCCTTGAGGTGATTCACCGCACGCGCCGTGCGGAGCGCGAGCGATTCACGCAGCACCTGATCATTCCACGGCGTTTCGTCGTACGGGTGCAGCAGCACATGGCTGTGCAGATCACTCATCCCCGGCAGCAACGTCGTGCCCGGAAGCGTGATGCGCTCCGCGTCGGCGGGCACTTGCAGCGATGCTACCGGACCGGCGGCAACGATGCGCTGTCCGCGCACCAGTACCGCCCAACCCTTCTGCGGCGCGCTACCAGAGCCGTCGAAGACCGCATCCGGCACGATCAGCGTCGGCTTGGGTGCGGGCGCGGGGCGCGCGGCCGGCGCCTGAGCGCCCAGCGCCTTGGCGCCTTGCGTCGCACTCAGCAGGAACAACGAGATGGCGATGAACGACGAACGCAGCGCGGAGCGAGTGAGTGACATGTCGAAGAGGGGAGGGAGTCGCAAACTCAGGAACGCTTTGCCAGCACTGCGGCGAACTCACCGGTCGATTGTGCCGCCGGTACCAGCCCCGACACCCCGCCGGACACGACAAACGCCATCGCATCGGCGCTCGCGACGTCGATCGGGGTGACATGGGCGGCCGACACGACATACAGCTGGCCCGAGAAATTGTACGAATGCGGGCAGTAGACGGCGACATGCGCGTCGAGCCCAAGATGCTCCAGCGTCTCCTGGGTGACGAAACCCATCAGCTTGACGGTGCCATCGGGCACCACGCTCACCAATACCGGCTTGTCGAAGCGTCGTTTTTCACCCACGAAGGCGTTCAGCAGGTCTTTGGTGGAGCCGTAGAGCAGGCGGACAAAGGGGAGCCGCCCCATCACCGCTTCGAGCGCCGCGACCGCCGAGCGCGTAAGAAGATTCGATCCCAGCACGCCAACGACCGTGATGAGGACCAGTGTGGCCACGAAGCCTGCGCCGGGGATCGGCAGCCCGAGCCACCCGTCCACCTTCGTGAACACCAACCAGCAGATCCACACCGTCACGGCGAGGGGGGCGAGCAACACCAGCCCCCGCGCGAAGTAGCCCACCAACCGTCGCATCGCACTCCTTGGCGTCTGTTCGGGCCGGACCGGATTCGGATCCGATCAGGGTGGCCCCCTCCGCGATCTTCGCGGAGACAATAGCATTCTAGCGTTCAGTCGCCCTCCACACCTTCCCCGCGCTCCTCATGCGATCCATGAACCGTCCGGTGCTCCTTGCGTCGGCCCTGCTGCTCACCGGCGCGTCCCTCGCCGGTGCGCAGGGCACGCCGGCCAATCCGTACACTGCCGTTTCGCGCTGGACATCACCAACGCCCGCCGTCGGCAAGAAAGCCATCACGCAGGACACCTACGACGAGTGGCGCACCATTTCTGGCGCCTCGCTCTCGAACGACGGCAAGTGGGCCGTCTATACGGTCAGTCCGGTCGTTGGCGAAGGTGAACTCGTGGTGCGCGCCACGGCCGCGGCGACTGAGTATCGCGCGGCACGCGGCTACACGGGCCGTCCGCAGCTGCAGCCGGCCGCCGACTCGGCCGCGCGATTCGCTGCGGCCGCCGCACAGGTGAGCGCCGATTCGCGCTTCGTGGTCTTCACCACCTATCCGCCCAAGGCCGACGTGGAGCGCGCGCGCATGCGTCGCGGGGCGCCCCAGCCGCGCAACGGCATGGCCATCATGAACGTGGCCGACGGGACGGTGAATCGCATCGCGAACGTGCGCAGCTTCCGTCTCGCGCGAAATGGCGGGCGCTTTGTCGCCTATCAGTTGGAAGACACCGCGGCCGCCGCGGGACGTGGCGCTGGAGCTCCCGCTGGCGGTGCCCCCGCTGCGCCGGCCGGCCCGCGTCGTGACTACGGCACGACGCTCGTGCTGCGCGAACTCGCGACCGGCTCGGAAACCAGGATCGAAGGCGTGACCAACTTCACCTTCGACGAAAACGAAAAGCTGCTCGCGTACACGGTGACCACGCGTGATGGCGCGAACAACGGTGCGTTTGTGCGCACGCTCGGTACGGGTGCCGTGACCACGCTGATCGCTGGCACGGGCACGTATCGCAGCCTGACACTCGATCGCGCCGGCAACCAGGTCGCGTTCCTCTCGGATGTGAACGACACGACGCGTACGCCGAAGATGGCGGTGTACTACACGTCGCTCACGCCCGCCAAGGGCAAGACCGTTGCGGCACGCACGCTCGTTGCGGCAAGCGAAGCGCCGGCCGGTTTGATGATCGCCGATCGCGGCGCGCTGAGCTTCACGCGTGAAGGCAATGCGGTGCTCTTCTCGCTCGGCAACATCCCGATGGATTCGATCCCGGCCGATTCGCTCGTCGACAAGGCCGTGTACGATCTGTGGCACTGGAAGGACGCGTCCATCATGCCGCAGCAGAAGCTCACCGCGGCCCGCGATCGCAATCGCACGTACACGGCGATCTACACACTGGCGTCGAACAAGTGGACGCAGGTCTCGAACGACAGCATGCGTGTCAGCGTGAGCCCCGATGGCAAGCGCATTCTCGGTACCAACGCGCTCGAGTACGCGATTCCGCAGTTCTGGGGTGAAGGCGCGAGCGATGTGTACCTCATCGATCCGCTCACCGGTGCGCGCACCACGGTCGTGAAGAACATCGACGCGAACGCGTCGCTGTCGCCGACGGGTGCGTTCGTGACCTGGTTCCAGGGCGGTCACTGGCAGTCGTACAACGTCGCGACCGGCAAGACCGTGAACCTCACTGCAAAGTTCCCGGTCAAGCTGCAAGACGAAGAGTTCGATTCGCCCGACATTCCGCCGCCATATGGTCTTGGTGGCTGGACGAACGGCGACAAGAAGGTGCTCATCTATGATCGCTTTGACGTGTGGGAGGTCAATCCGGCCGGCGTGGTCGCACCGCGCAACCTCACCGAGGGCGAAGGGCGTCGCACTGGTATGACGTTCCGCGTCGTCGATCTTGACCGTGACGATCCGGGGCTCGATCCGGCGCAGCCGCTCTACTTGCGTGGCGTGGATTCGCTCACGAAGGCGTCGGGCTACTGGAAGGAAAAGTTCGGAGTCGAGAGCAAGCCGGAAAAGATCGTGATGGCCGACAAGGCGCTGAACGGTTTGCAGAAGGCAAAGAACGCCGAGCAATACCTGCTCACGCAGAGCACCTATCGCGAGTTCCCCGACCTCTGGACGGGCACGAGCATCGCCAGCACCACGAAGATCTCGAACGCCAATCCGCAGGAGTCGCAGTATCCGCGCGGCAACGTCGAACTCGTGAGCTGGATGAACGGCGACGGTATCCCGCTTCGCGGCATGCTCTTCAAGCCTGAGAACTTCGATCCGTCGAAGCAGTATCCGATGGTCGTCTACTACTACGAGAAGTTGTCAGACGGTTTGCACAGCTACGTCGCGCCGTCGGGTCGCAACGTGGTAAATCCGCTCGTCTACAACAGCCTGGGTTATCTCGTCTTCGAGCCGGATATCATCTACACCGATGGACAGCCGGGTCCGAGCGCCGCAAAGGCGATCATCCCCGGTGTGCAGTCGCTGGTCGCGAAGGGCTTCGTCGATCCCAAGCGCATCGGTATCACCGGTCAGTCGTGGGGCGGCTACCAGTCCGCGTATCTCATCACGGTCACCAACATGTTTGCCGCCGCGGTGCCGAACGCCACGGTGGTGAACATGACCAGCGCGTACGGCGGCATTCGTTGGGAGTCCGGCCTGGCGCGCACGTTCCAGTACGAACACACGCAGAGCCGCATTGGCGGTTCGCTCTGGCAGTATCCGGAGCGCTACATGGAGAACTCACCGCTCTTCCGCCTCGACCGTGTCACGACGCCGGTGCTCTTCATGGCGAATGACAACGACGGCGCGGTGCCTTGGTATCAGGGCATCGAGTTCTACGTGGCGATGCGTCGCTTGCAGAAGGAAGCCTACATGGTGTCGTACAACGGCGACGGTCACAATCCGACCAAGTCGGCGAACCAGAAGGACATCGACAAGAAGATGCAGGAGTTCTTCGCCGTGAAACTTCTGGGGGCTGAACCCCCGTCGTGGATGGTGCGCGGCATCCCGTTCCTCGAGAAAGGCCGCGATCAGGTGAAGATGACCACTCAGCCCGTGCGTGGCCCAACGCCCGCCGGGCCTTCCGGAGGCAAGTAAATGGCGGCAGACGAGATCGATTACCAGATCATCGGTGACGACCTGCAGGCAGTGATCGTGACGCTCGATCCCGGCGAGGCGGTGTTCGCCGAAGCCGGCGCGATGATGTTCATGCGCGAAGGGATCACGATGGCCACCACGCTCGATCCCAACGCGCGCAGTGGCTCGCTGTTCGACAAACTGGTGGGCGCCGGCAAGCGTGTGCTCGCGGGTGACTCGTTCTTCGTCACGCTCTTTGGCAACGCTGGGGCACGGCGCGCCGACGTGGCCTTTGCGGCGCCGTATCCAGGCAAGATCGTGCCACTCAATCTTCGTGATTGGGGCGGTACGGTGATGGCGCAGAAGGACAGTTTCTTGTGCGCGGCGCGCGGCATCGACATTTCGGTGGCGTTTACGCGGAAGATCGGCGCCGGCTTTTTCGGCGGAGAAGGCTTCATTCTGCAGAAGCTCTCCGGCGATGGACTCGCGTTTCTGCACGCGTCGGGTACGCTACACGCCATCGATCTCGCGCCAGGCGAAAAACTTCGCGTGGACACGGGCTGCCTCGTGGCCTTCCAGCCCACGGTGGACTACGACATCCAACGCGTGCCAGGCGTGAAGACGGCACTGTTCGGTGGCGAAGGATTGTTCTTCGTGCAGCTCACCGGTCCGGGGCGTGTCATCCTGCAAACGCTGCCGTTCTCTCGCCTCGCCGATCGCATCATCGCGGCCTCGCCGCGTGCCGGCGGTCGCTCGCGAGAGGAAGGCTCGGTCCTCGGCGGGCTCGGCGCCCTGCTCGACGGCGACAACTGACGCGGGTGCGCACGCTCTAGAGCGTCCGTTCGCCCGTCACAAATTCAGACGGTTCGCGCCAGCCGCTATTGCTGCTGGTGCGAACCGTCTAGCTTTTTCTCCCCTATGGCCACCCGTACCCAACCCGTCGCCGAGCCGTCTCCTGCGGCCGAGCCTTGGTCCGTCGATTCCGCCCGCTCGCTCTACAATGTCGAGGGCTGGGGTGCCGGCTACTTCGATATCAGCGAGAAAGGGCATGTGGTTGTGCGCCCCGATCCGAATCATCCCGAGCGCACGATGGATCTGCGCGTGCTCGCGTCCGATTTGGAAGGGCAGGGCATTCAGTTGCCCGTGCTGCTGCGCTTTTCGGATATCCTCAAGTCGCGCATCGAAACGCTGAGTGAGCGCTTTGCGCAGGCGATCAAGGAGTTCGAGTACACCGGCGGCTACACCACCGTGTATCCGATCAAGGTGAATCAGCAGCGTCATGTCGTCGAAGAGATCGTGCGCTTCGGCAAGACGCATGGCGTGGGACTCGAGTGCGGATCGAAGCCGGAGCTGCAAGCGGTGCTCGGTCTTTCAGAAAGCACCGAACACCTGATCGTGTGCAACGGCTACAAGGATCACGAGTTCATGCGTCTCGCCCTCATGGGACAGAAGCTTGGACACAAGGTGTTCATCGTGCTCGAGCAGGTGAGCGAACTCGATGTGTTGCTCGAAGTGGCCGACGAACTCGGCGTGCAGCCGATGGCCGGTGTGCGCATCAAGCTCGCCAGCGAAGGCGCTGGACGCTGGGCGCAGAGCGGCGGCGAAAAGAGCAAGTTCGGTTTGAGCTCGGCGGAGTTGATCAAGCTGATCGACAAGCTGCAGAGCGCGAATCGCCTCGACATCCTCAAGCTCATTCACTTCCATCTGGGCAGTCAGATCACCGACATTCGCTTCATCAAGTCGGGGCTACAGGAAGTGGCGCGCTTTTATCTCGAACTGCGCGCGCTGGGCGTGGACATCTCGCATGTCGACGTGGGCGGTGGCCTTGGTATCGACTACGACGGCACCAACTCCACGAACAATGCGAGTGTCAACTACACGTTGCAGGAGTATGCGAACGATGTGATTTACACGATCGCTGAGGCGTGCCGCGAATCGGAGCTGCCGATGCCGCACATCATCAGCGAATCCGGACGTGCACTCACGGCGCATCACGCGTTGCTGCTGATCAAGGTGATCGACGTGGAGTCGCAGGCCGAGCAGCCGGTGCCGGAGCTCGACGACGACGATCACTCATTGCTCCATGAGATGCGCGAGGACTGGCGCACCCTCACTGAGCGCGACCCCAAGACGCGCAAGGTGCTCGAGGTCTTCCACGACGCGTCGTTCGACAAGGATCGCGCGCGGCAGTTCTTCAACTACGGATCGCTCAACCTGCGCGGACTGGCGAAGGCGGAAGTGCTCTGGCTGGCGACGATGAACGCCATCTATCGCATCGCGAAGGCCGACGCCGACACTTACTCCGACATTCTGCCAGAGCTCGAGGCGGCGCTGGTCGATCGCTACTTCTGCAATTTCTCGCTCTTCCAGTCGCTCCCCGACAGCTGGGCGATCGATCAGCTCTTCCCGATCATGCCCATTCACCGGCTGCTCGAGGAGCCAGTGCGTCGCGGCACGCTGCAGGACGTCACCTGCGATTCGGACGGCAAGATCGATCGCTTCGTAGGCGACAAGAATGGTCGGCCAAGCCTCGAACTCCATGAGTTCCGTGACGGCGAAGACTACATCCTGGGCATTTTCCTGACGGGAGCCTATCAGGAGATCCTCGGCGACCTGCACAACCTGTTCGGCGACACGAACGCGGTGCACATTCGGTTGCACGACAAGGGCGGGTACGACATCACCGACCTGGTGGAAGGTGACACAGTTACCGAAGTCCTGAACTACGTGCAGTTTGGAGCGTCGCAACTCCTCGCGACATTCCGCCGTAAGGTGCACGGCTCGAATTCGATTTCTCGCGACGAAGCGAACACCTTCATCGCCGAATTCGTGGCGGGCCTTGAAGGCTACACTTACCTCGAAGGAGAAGCTGCCCGATGAATCGACCCACGATGACGTCCCCAGGCTTCGGCAATGTGTTCGAAGACATTCTCGAAGTGCTGTGGGCGCCATCGAAGGTGTTTGAGCGGGCGCAGTATCGGACGTATGGGAAGTACATGGTGGTGCTGGTGGTGATCGGATCGGTCATCGCGTTCATCGCCGCCCGGCTCACAGGCCCGTGGATGGATGCGCAGTTCGATCTGTCGATGCAGCAAGCGGCGGCGAAGGGTGCTGCGGTTCCGGCCGGTGCGATGGAAACCGCCCGAAAGTTTGCCGGCGCCGTCGTGTACGCATCCCCGCTGTTCCTGGTCGTGTTGGGAGGATTTGTTGGGGGCCTGCTGTTGCTGTTGGGCGGCAAGGTCGTATCGGCTCCGGTCAGCTACGGGCAGGCGGTGCTGATCGCGACGCTCGGATCTGTTCCGAGAATCCTCGGCATGTTGGTTGGTGGTGTGATGGGCTTGGTGAGCGACGCGGAAAAGGCACGCTCGATGTTCGATCTGTCGGTCGGACCGACGCGCTTTCTTGACGCCGCGAAGACATCGCCAGTGCTGATGCAGTTCCTCGCCGGATTTGACCTGTTCAATCTCTGGCAGCTGCTGATCTTCGCGATCGGAATCGCCGTCATCGCGCGAGTGTCGAAATCGACTGGCTTCATTGGCGCGCTGATCGCCTGGGTGTTGGGTACGGTAATCCCGCTCATCCCAACACTGCTCGCCAACTGAGCGTCTGATTAGCAGACCCCGTCAGGCCGCCCCCGCGCGGCCTGACGTCGTAGTACGCAGTTCTCTCCTCCCACCTCTCCCCACCCGCGCATGACATTCGACGCCAAGCAGTGGCTGCTTGTCGGGCTCGCGCTCATCACGCTCTACCACATCGCGACGCTCTGGTCGGGCATGAAGGGCCAGTCCGATGCCAAGCCCACGCCATTGCTGATCGCGATCGGCTTCGTCACGAACTTTTTCGATACCCTCGGGATCGGATCGTTCGCGACCACGACCGCGCTCTTCCGCGCGACCAAGACCGTGCCGGATGATCAGATCCCCGGCACGCTCAACGCCGGCCACACGATGGCCACGCTGGTGCAGGCGCTGATTTTCACGCAGGCCGTGGATGTCGAACCGACGACGCTGATCGGCATGATTGCTGCCGCGGCCGCTGGCTCGTGGATGGGAGCGTCACTGGTTGGCCGCTGGCCGATCCAGCGCGTTCGTCTGGGCATGGGCATCTGTCTCCTCGGCGCCGCGGCGATGTTCCTCGCGCAGGCGCTCAATATCCTGCCGGGCGGTGGAGAGGCGACCGGCGTGGCGGGCATCAAGCTCGTGATCGCGCTCAGCGTCAACTTCGCCCTCGGCGTGCTCATGACAATCGGCATCGGCCTGTATGGCCCCTGCATGCTGCTCGTGAGCCTCCTTGGCATGAACCCCAAGGTCGCCTTCCCGGTGATGATGGGCAGCTGCGCCTTCCTCATGCCGACGGCCGCCGCACAGTTCATCAAGCTCGGACGCATTCATCGCCCCGCCGTGCTCAGCATGATCATCGGCGGTTTGCCTGCCGTGCTGATCGCGGTCTATCTCGTGAAGTCGATGGACATCAGCACAGTGCGTTGGCTGGTGGTCGCGGTGGTGACGTACACGGCGATAACGCTGCTGCGCGCATCGCGCTCAACTAGCGAAGCGGCAGCCGCCGCGTGAGTGCCGGTCACGGGCACTAAAGAGGAGTCAGGGCGTAGCAATCAGGGGGGTGAATCCGAATGGATTCACCCCCCGTCTCAGTTACCGGTCTCCCACCTGACTGCTACATCCTGACTCCTGCTTTTCAATGCAAGTGACCGGCACCAGTCAGCAAACGCGAGAAAGGCAGTAAACCGCTCTCAAGCGAATCGTTTCGCCACTTCCGCCCAGTTCACCACACCCCAGAATGCCCCCAGGTAATCCGCGCGCCGGTTCTGATACTTGAGGTAGTAGGCGTGCTCCCACACGTCGACACCGAGGAGCGCGTGCTTGCCTTCCATAAGCGGGTTGTCCTGATTCGGCGTGCTCATGATCGACAGCGCGCCGTCGTTGCCCTTGACCAGCCACGCCCAGCCTGAGCCAAAGCGGCCCATGCCAGCGGCCTGGAACTGCTCCTTGAACGTCGCGAACGAACCGAACGCCTTGTTGATGGCGTCGGCCAGCGCACCGGTGGGCTCACCACCCGCATGCGGCGCCATCAGCTGCCAGAAGAGCGAGTGATTCCAGTGACCACCGCCGTTGTTGCGAACGGCCGTGCGCACCGCTTCAGGCACTTCGTTGATCTTCTTGTTCAGGTCATCGAGCGACCACGACGCCAACTCAGGCGCCTTTTCGATCGCGGCGTTCAGGTTCGTCACGTACGCCTGATGATGCTTCCCATGATGGATCTGCATCGTCTGCGAATCGATATGCGGCTCGAGCGCTTCGGGCGCGTACGGCAGCGCGGGCAGGGTATGGGCCATGATGGCGTCTCCGATGTGTTGAATTAGCTGAGGAAACTGAAAGCTATGCCGCGGACACACAAAATGCCGAGGCAATGCCCGGGGTAAGGCTCAACTCGGTTCAGTGGCGTTGCGCGCCGCGCTTGCGTTCGCGGAGCCAGGCAATGATGCCCGGCAGAATCGACAGAAAGACCACGAGGATGATGACCTTCTCCAAATGCTGTGCGACGCCCGGAACCGTGCGCGCGAGCGCAAAGCCGATCATCAGCATGCTCCAGATCCACGCGACGCCACCGATCACGTTGTACATGAGGAACGAGCGGTATTCCATGCGCCCCACACCGGCCACGACCGGTGCAAAGGTGCGTACGATCGGCATGAAGCGCGCGATGATGATCGTCTTGCCGCCATGCTTCTCGTAGAACGCCTGTGCACGGAGCAGATGCCGCTTGTTGAAAAGCAGCGAATCTTCCCGCGTGAAGATGCGAGGACCGGCGGACTTTCCCACGTTGTAGCCCACGGTGTCGCCCACGATCGCGGCAACCGTGAGAATCGCCCCAAGGATCCAGACGTTGAGGCCAAAGCCGGGATCGGCGGCGAGCAGTCCGGCGGTGACCAGCAACGAGTCACCCGGAAGAAAGAAGCCGACCAGCAGCCCCGTTTCCGCAAAGATGATCGCGGTCAGCCCTACGTAGCCTGCCCATTGCACGAGTGCGGGCAGATCGCGCAGGCGATGAACAAAGTCGGTAAGAAAATCCAAGAAGCGTCCGGACGAGGGTGGGCGGGAATTGGCGTGAAAGCTCGGCATCCCCATGGGTGGGGTCAACCGGCTGGCCGCGGCTGTGACGGGCGTGATAGCTTCGGCTCGTGAGTGATTCGTCCAACACGCCTACGGAATCGCGTACCGCATCGCCCCGCGAATCGCGCAGCGAATCGCGCGCGCTCGACACGGTGAGGGTCGTGTCGCATACCCACTGGGACCGCGAGTGGTACCACGGTCACGCCCGCTTCCGTCAGCGCCTGGTGGCACTGGTCGACGCCCTGCTTGCCGATCCAGGGCCGGGGCCGTTTTTGCTCGATGGGCAGGCCATCGTACTGCGCGACTACCTCGATGTGCGTCCTGAACGGGCAGACTCGCTCGGCAAGGCGCTTCGCAATGGTCGACTGGAGGCCGGCCCGTGGTTTGTGCTTGCCGACAACCTCATCCCGTCGGGCGAAGCGATCGTGCGAAACCTCGAGGCCGGTCGGCGCGTGCTCGAGCGCTTCGGTGCAACCGCGCCACTCGTCGCCTATTGTCCGGACACGTTCGGACACCCTGCGGCAATGCCGACGATTGCCAACGGCTTCGGTATGCGCGCTGGAGTTGTGTGGCGCGGTGCGGGCGGGGTTGGGCATTCGCGTCACGACGCATTTGTGTGGCAAGCCGCCGACGGCTCGACGTTACCCACCACGCACCTTCCGCCTGACGGCTACGAGTTTGGCAGCGCGTTGCCCAGGGATTTTGCCGCCGCGCGCGTTCGTTGGAGTTCGCTCAAGGCGCTGTTCGATGCACGAGCGAAAACCGGACTCGCGCTCGTTCTGAACGGCGCGGATCACCACGCGCGGCAACCGGAGCTTGGGCAGATTCTCGAACGACTCCAGGCCGTCGCGGGCGACAAGGTTCGTGTCGTATCGAGCGGATTGCAGGAGTGGGGCACCGACTTCGAGCGACGTGCGCGCGCTGTGCAGCTCCCATCGATCGACGGCGAGCTGCGGAACTCGTACGGCTACACGTGGACGCTGGGTGGCACACTCGCCACGCGTGCGCACCAGAAGCGAAACAACGCTCATCTCGAACGCGGATTGTTGCGCGACGTCGAACCGTGGTTGGCGGTGATTCGCCTGCGCGATGCGCATGCCTCGCTGCGTGCGGTCGATCAGCGTTCACGACTCACCATGGCGCAGCTTCCCGCGTTGCTCAATCGCGCCTGGGAGGATCTGCTCGAAACGCATCCGCACGACACGCTGTGCGGCTGTTCGACCGACGATGTTGCCCGCGCGATGGATGCGCGACAGGTTGCCGTTGCCGACCAGGGGCGCGGACTTCGTGAGGCGGCGTTGCAACTGCTGCTGGGACATGATCCGATCGAAGCGCGTGACCGTAGTCCACATGGTTCGCCGTCAGTAGTCGTCGTTCGTAATCGGATCGCGCGTGACCGCGGTGGCCTGGCGCACATCACCATTCGCGAACGGCTTGGTGACGTGCCAGTGGGTCCCGGCAGCGGCTCCTCATCGGTATCGCGGGCCTTGGGTAGATCGTCACTCCCCTCATTGGGCGACTGGCCGTTGCAGCGCATTGCACGGCCGCGCACCGCGCATCTGCGCCGCGAGTCGCCACAGCACTACCCGGATAACGATCTGGTGGCGGAGCACCGCGTGTTGGCGTGGGTGCCGCCCGTGCCCGGATTCGGTTTGCTCGCTGGAGAGGCGGAACAGATTGCGTCCGCCCACGCGCCGACACCTGTCACCGTGTCTGTCGCCGGCAGCATCGCGGAACTCGACAACGGGCTCACACAGGTCAGCGTGGAGGCGCACGGTCGCGTCACGGTCGTGTCTGGTGAACGCTTGTTGCACAGTGCACTGCAGGTGACCACCGCAAGCGATATCGGCGACAGCTACACGCCGATGACTTTGGTTGAACTTCCGTTTGAAGTCAGCAAGGTCGAGGTCCGCGAGCACGGCCCGCTGCGTGCTGCGGTGGCGATCGTTTGGCGCGCGGTGGAGTTGATTCCGGGCGAAGCCGATGAAGGTCCCGTTCGCGTGACCACACTGCTTCGACTTTCGGCAGGAAGTCCCGCGGTCGAATGTGAAGTGATCGGATTCAACGCCCGTCACAATCATCGCGTGCGGCTGACTTGGCACACCGATGTTGAGCACGGTGTCGTTCACGCGGATGCGGCGTTCGGGCCAGTGCTGCGCGCCCCCATCGAAGCGCCGTCGGATACAGTCGAACGTGTCCCGGATGGACAGCCACTGCACCGATGGCTCTCGCTGACGAACAACGAGGTCGGCGCGACCATGATCAGTGACGGTCTGGCCGAGGTACATGTGTCAAACGACAGCATTGCGCTGACCTTGCTGCGTGGCGTGAGTGCGCTGTCGAAATCCTCGATCGCTGCGCGCCCCGGACACGCCGGCTGGCCGGTGGACACTCCGGAGTCGCAGTGTGAGGGGGCGTTCCGCGCCAAATGCGCGCTCCTGCTGCATGGTGCAATGTCCGACGCGACGCTCACCACGATTCGCAACACAGTCGATGAGGTGCTACTGCCGCTCGTCGGTGAAACATGGATCGATCTCGAGCTGCCGCCGCGAGGGTTGGTGGTGCAGGGAATCGCGCTGCATGGCGATGCCTTTGAAGCGTCGGCAGTGACGCTCTCGCAACGCGACGAGCGCGCCGTGATTTTGCGCGCGGTGAATCTCACGCAGCACGAGGCGTACGGCGCGTGGCAGTTGCCCGATGACGGTCCGTGGATCGCTCAGCCAGTACGACTGGACGAATCGCCGCTGGGTGAGGAAGAACCCTGCGGGGCGACGCTGAATATCACCGCGGGCCCTCGAGCGGTGACCACATGGCGCGTGCGTCGCGCCACGCACTGAGCCGCCATCCCGGTCCGTCGCATCAGTCCTTCGCGTCAGTCGTTCGCGCGATTCGCGCGCAGCCCTTCGCCAATCATCGTGCACGCCACCACCGTCACGATCAGCAAGACGCCTGGCAGCAGGGCAATCCAGGGCGCCACAAGGAGCCACTCGCGCCCGCCGGCAATCATGTTCCCCCAGCTGGCGGCCGGCGGTTGAACACCAAGTCCGAGAAACGACAATCCGCTTTCCAGCACGATGGCGTTGCCGATGCCGAGCGTGATCGCGACCGTTGCGCCGCCAAGCGCGTTGGGGAGCACATGCCGCAAAACCGTACGCCACGGCGGCACGCCGAGCGCGGTGGCGCCTTCCACGTACGGCAGCGGCCGAACACCCATGACTTCCGCGCGCACTAAACGCATCACGGCCATCCAGCCGGTTACGCCAAGCACCGCAACCACGGTGTTCACACCCGGGCCCCACAGGGCGGCGATGACCAACAGGAGTACGAGTCGGGGGATGGCCAGCATCGCATCGCCGGCACTCGTAATCACGCGGTCGACGACACCTCCCCGCCAACCAGCCAGCGCGCCCAGCCCGATGCCCAGGATCGCTGACAGCAGCGTGCCGGCCACGCCAACGAACAGCGAAAGGCGCGCACCGACCCACAGGCGAATCCCGAGATCGCGACCAAACGCATCAGTACCGAACAGGTGAAACGCGCCATGTCCGTCGCGCGAAAACGGTGGAGTGAGTCGCGTGGCCAACACCTCGCCAATATCGACACGCGCACTCGACGCGCGGAGTGGCACAAGCACCGCCAGCAGCACGAACGCGGCGAGCAGCGCCATCCCGACGCGCACGCGCGTATCGCTGAGTCGAAGCGACGACAACAATCGCGTCATCTGGCGCTTCTCCGCCGCGGATCGAGCCACCACAGCGCAAGATCAGCGAACAGATTCGCGCCAATCACCGCCGCGCCGTACACGAGCGTCAGCGCCATTACCACCGGATAGTCGCGCCCCGCGATCGCCGAGAGCAGCGTGCGTCCCAGACCCGGCCAGGCGAACACTTGTTCGACGAACACCGAGCCGGCCACCACACCGGGCAACGTAAGCCCAAAGAGCACCACCAATGGCGTCAGTGCCGTCCGAAGGATGTAGCGACGTTCCACCCGACTGCGCGAAAGCCCGCGCGCACGCGCTGCCTGAACGGACAGCGTGGATCGTGCATCGCGAATCGTTTCGCGCGCATAGCGCGCCACTCCGGCGGCGCCGGGTATCGATAACACCAGGAGCGGCAGAATCGCGTGACGCAGTCGATCGCTCAAGGTGGGATCAATGCCCGCCGACGGTGACTGCATCCCGAACGCCGGCAAACGAAGCCACCCGGGCAGCCCAAGCCACACCGCGCCCGAGGTGAACAGCGCCACAAGCGCCAACGCCAACCAGAAACCGGGCGCCGCGAACACCGTGGTTGCCAGTAGAGACAGTGCGCGATCGGTCGCTCGCCCCGCGCGCAGCGCCTGATAACCGCCAACGAGTACACCGATCGCAAAACTCAACAGCAGCGAGATGCCACCGAGGAACAGCGAAACGGGAAAGGCATCGGTGATGAGTTGGCGTACAGGCTGCGATTTGACCAGGCTCATGCCAAGATCGCCGTGCAGCACCGCACCAATCCACCGGCCATATTGCATCACAAGTGGCGCGTCGAGCCCCAGGCTCGTACGCAGCCGCGCGGCCTCCTCGGCGGTTGCCGTTGGGGCGATCAGGAGCGTCGCCGGGTCACCCGGCGCCAGATGAACCAGCGCGAAGGTGAGGGTGGTGACGAGCCAGAGCAGGACGAGCGCGTCCACGACGCGAAGCGAAAACCGGCGCACGGCAGGATGATGCCTCCCGGACACGGCGCGTCAACCCGCGGGGGCCCTCCGTCGTTGCCGAAGCTGATCGCCAACGCGGTACGCGGCTCGCTACTCGCACTCGGATGTCTCGGCAGCGCCGGCTGTCGCCCCGAATCACGTCCATCCGATACGGCGGTGATCGCGTCGGGCACAGACCTGGAATCGGGCAATCCGCTGGTGACCGTGCACCCGCTGTCGCGACAGGTGCAGCGACATGCGCTCTTCGTCACGCTTGTTCGCCTCGACAGTCTGCTGCAACCGGAGCCCTACTTCGCTCGAAACTGGACGTGGGCCGCTGATCGGCGAACGGTGACGTTCGATCTCGATAGCGCACTCGAGTGGCACGACGGCGTGCCCACCACCGCACGCGATGTCGCCTTCACGTTACGACTCGCGCGCGACTCGGCACTCGGCTCGCCGAGGCGAGGTGATGCGCTCAGCATTGATTCGGCGGTCGCTGTCGGCGCTCACCAACTCCGCATCGTCCTTAGCGCGCCGGCAAGCACGTTGCCGCCCGTGCTCGCCGAATTGCCGATTGTTCCCGAACACCTGCTCGATACCGTGCCGCCGGCGCGGTGGCGCGCGCACGGATTCTCCACGGCTCCGGTTGGCAACGGTCCATTCCGCTTTTCGAGCCGCCTCGCCGGTCGTCAGTGGCGTTTTGTCCGCAACGAAACGTTTCCAGCAGAGATGGGGGGGCCACCGGCGCTGCGCGAGCTCACCGTGGCCGTGGTCGACGAAGCCGCGACCAAGTTCGCTGGCCTGGTGAGTGGCGAACTCGATTTGGCCGGCGTGTCGCCCACGATGGCACGACTCGTGGAGCGCGACGCGTCGTTGGCACTCGAAACTCCGCCCGTGCTCTTCTCCACCGTCCTGGCGTTCAACACGACGCGCGCGCCGCTCAATGACGTGCACGTTCGGCGCGCAATCGCACTCAGCGTTGATCGGGCGCGTTTAGTCGCCGCGGCGGTTGCTGGCTTTGGCACCCCGGCCATGAGCGCGCTGCCACCAGGTCTGCCAGTATCGCCAGCGCCGATTGTCGAAACACCGAACACCCGCGCGGCGGCCAACCGTCTCGCCGACAGCTTGCTCGATCGCGCCGGATGGAAGCGAGGCGCGAACGGCTCGAGAAGTCAGAACGGGAAGCGCCTGCAAGTCACCCTGCTCACGGTGGGAAGTGGTGAGATGGCCGTGGAACAGCTGGTGCAAGCCGACTTGGCCGCGCGCGGCATTCAACTCGACATCCGTGTCCTCGAGTTGGCCACATTCCTCGGCACCGTGCGCGCCCCCAGGAAGGAGTACGATCTCGCGGTGACCGGCATTCCCGGCGACATCGCGCTCGGTCACCTTTCGGCCATGTTCAGCAGCGAGCAGCAGGGCGGGGCACTCGACTACACGGGCTTTCATCGCCCGGCGCTCGATATCGCGCTCAAATCGGCGCGAACGTCAGCACCGGATAATGCCGCGAATCAGTGGCGCATCGTGGACAGCCTGCTGGCGACCGACGCGCCGGTAGCTTGGCTGTACCACGCGCGTGGCGTACAAGGGAGAGCACGTGCGCTGGAGAATGTGCACATGGATCTGCGCGGCGAGCTCACGACTGTCGCCCGATGGACACGTCGTTGAGCGGGAGCGCAGCAGCGGCGAATGTGCTGCTCCCATTCGATCTCGCGAGTCGCCAACACGAAACGCGCGTGGGCACGAGTCTGGGAGCCTTGGCCGACGCACTGGTAGTGGAACTCGAGCGACTGGTGAACGCCGATCTTGCCGATCGAATTCCAACACAAAAGGCGCGACTCACGAAAATTGGCGGCCGTTGCCCTGTGCACGGTACGTATCTCGAGTTCAACCCGTGGACGCCGCACGAGCATCGTTGTATAGCCTGCGACAAAAGCTACGTCGCTCGCGAGCACGACGACTGGTGGGCGATGGGTGCCCAGCTGTGGATCGCTGAGCGTGCGGTGCACGCCGCCGCGCTGTTCGTACTCCGTGGTGACCCCAGGCATCGACAGCTCGCGGAGCGGATTCTCTCCGAGCTGTCGGCTCGATACACCACCTATCCCAATCAGGATAACGTGCTCGGTCCGACGCGGCCCTTCTTCAGCACGTATCTCGAAAGCATCTGGCTGTTGAATATCTGCCAGTCGCTCGCCCTGCTGGAGCAAGCGGGCTCGTCGCGCATCGGCGCGGCAGTTCGCGAGCAACTGATCGCACCAAGCCGTGCGCTGATTGCGGGCTTCAATGAAGGCCGCTCAAACAGACAAGTGTGGAACGCCGTGGCGATGCTCGCCGCGTCGCGACTTCTGAACGACCCGCAGGGCGCGATGGCGAACGCGCATGCGCTCGAAACGCTCATGCGCGACGGACTCGGCGAAGATGGCGGATGGTATGAAGGCGAGAACTACCATCTCTTTGCACATCGCGGCTTCTGGTACGGCGTGCAGATCATGCACGCAATGGGCTACGCGCTCGGTACCGACGCTCGTCGTCGCTTCGAGCGTGGCTTCTCATTTCCGTTCTCGGGGCTGCTCCCCGACGAATGCCTGCCGTCGCGCAAGGACTCGCAGTACAAGGTCTCCATCCGGCAGTGGCGCATTGCCGAGTACCTCGAGCTTGGTTTTGCTGAAGTCGGAGACGAGACCCAGCGATCGCTGCTCGCGGGATTGCTCACACGTGTGTACGACGGCGCTGAACCACGAGTGAGCGACGCTCGCTCCCGGTCCACCGCAGACGCTGAGCGAAACGAGTCCGCCATGGCGCTCACGCGATCGAGCCTGTCGTGGCGCGCGCTGCTCATGGCCGCCCCCGATGCTCCACCCTCAACGCGCTGGCAGGCGCATAGCGCGCTGCGAGAGCACGAAGGGTTGTCAGTGATCCGCCGCGAGCAGGCCCGCGTATTCGCAGGGCTCGAAGGCGGCGGTGATGCGCAAGGGCACGGTCACCCTGATGCGCTCGCGCTCACACTGCAGGTCGGACGCGATCGGTGGCTGCAGGATCCCGGCACGGGCAGTTACGTCGATCGCTCTCTCTTCTGGTATCGCAGTACGCTGGCGCATCACGCGCCATTGGTGAACGGCGCGTCGCAACGTACGGCACATGAGTTTCATCGCGCCACCGTCCTCGACTTTGAAGATCGTGGTGGTGCCGGCTGGATGCGAAAGCGCATCACGCTCGCTGGCGATGTAGAACTCACGCGTGCGGTGATCGTTGCCGATGGTTACGCGGTGGATGTGCTCGAATGGTCCGCTCCCGCATCCGTGAAGCTCACGCTACCGGTCGCGTCGGGCGTGGTGCGCGAGGAGATCCGCGGTGTCACCCCGTGGCGTGTGGCGTCGCAGACCGGTGCCGGCGGCGACGAAGATGGCTTCGACTTCCTGCGCGATCTACACGAGGCCGCGGTGGAGGGAGGTCACTGCTCTTGGAGCGTGCGATCCAGCGAACGCTCCACCGAACGCGGGGCCTTCGCGCACGCTTGGTACGCAAGCACAGGACAGGCGACGATGCTGCACGCGATCGCTCCCGGCGCTCCCGGGCATGCCGATACGTCGCGCACCATGCTTGAAGTCGAAGGCCAGTCGGGACGTATCGTGGGAGTGTGGGCTTGGAGCGACGAGCAGGCCCGACTCAATGTCGATGCGGTCGCACTCACGCCGGGCAACACCACCGTTGCCGCGGTTACGACCGCCGATGGGACGCGCGCCGAGCACGGCGCGGCTGACCATGGGTGGCATATCGCGCTCGTTGCCGATCATGCGCGTAGCAGTATCGATCTCGAAGGTGCAGTCGTCGCGAAGTCCGCGATCGCTGTGCCGCAATCACCGTCGGCAGCGGAGAAGGTCATTTCACTGCCACACACCTGGACGCTCGATCAGACGCACTATGTCGCGACCGAGGAGCTGCCAGGCGCTACGAACCCACTCCGTGCCTCGGTAGAGGCATCCGAAACAGCCTCCGCGCTGGTGGTGCGTGTCCTGGTGCACACGGGTCACCCGTTGGTGACGCAAGGCGGCGAGCCGGACACCCCGCCATCCAATCCGCTCGACAACGAGCCGGCCGATATCAACGCCGATTCGCTGCAGTGGTATCTCGGTCGCTCGGCCGAACGCGTCTGGTACGCGGCGGGCGTCGTGGCGCCGCTGCACGACGGACGCGCGCGCTGCACCTGGGTGAGCGGATCGCGGCAAATCCAACCGAAAGTGCGTATCACCCACAGCGCCACCGGGTGGTCGGCCGAACTCACCTTCGATTCCGATCAGTTGCCCGACGGCTTGCTGCGCTTCAACGTGACCATCAACGAGCGCCCCGCGTGGCGCGAGCGGCGTCGTGGGCAGCTTCGATTGGCCGGCGGGGGCTTCATACGGTACATCGCTGGCGCCCGGGAGAACGCCAGTGACGTGGGGATCATTCTGCGATGAGCAACTTCGCTAGATTGACCACATGAACGAGAGTTTGCTGCACCAGGTCACGGTCGTGCTCTATGAGTCGCAGGACCCCATCAACATCGGTGGCGTTGTCCGCTCGATGAAAAACATGGGTGTGAGCGACCTGCGCCTGATTCGCCCCTGCCACTACGATCGGAATCGCATCGAACAGGTCGCACACGATACGCGCGATATTGCCGATCGCATCCGGCATTTCGACACCATCGACGATGCGATTGCCGATTGCGTCTACGTCGTGGGCTATTCGGGGCGCCCGCAGGCCACGCGTTGGGCCCGCCACACGCCGCGTAGTGCGGCGGGGGACATGCTGGCGCACGCACCGGAAGGTCGCGTGGCGATCATGTTCGGTCGCGAAGATCACGGCTTGCCAAACGAGGCCATCGATCGCTGCCACGCGGTCGCCACCATTCCCACCACCGAGCATTTCTCGCTCAACGTCGCGCAGGCCTGCCTGCTCGCGCTGTACGAGCTGCATCTGCTGGCCGGAGATTCCACTCGCCGCTTGCAGAAGCCGCGTCATGACAAGGGCACGCCCACGCAGGAAATGTTCGAGCGCACTTTCGAGGACATGCGCAATGCGCTCGACGCGATCGCGTACTTCAATACGCGGAACGAAGAGCTGATCATGCGCGTGCTCCGATCACTCGTCTTTCGTGCGCAGCCCGATCAGCGCGAGTTGCTGATTTTGCGCACCGCCTCGATCGAGGTGCTGCGCACGATCGAGCGCGAAACACGACTGGCCGTTCAACGTGCACTTGCGGAGCACGCTCCGCCAAACACCGCTCCCTCGTCGATCAGTTCGGCCGCGAGCGAATGACACGGCTACCCGCTCGCGACGAGCACGGCGCAACGTGGCGCGATCGCGCTGCGCACAGCATCCCCGGAGGCAGCTCCACCGGCAGCAAGCGCCCCGAGGCGCTCTACGGGAGTCGGGCACTCGACGCCGCTGTACCCACCCACTTTGAGCGCGCTCACGGGTGCGTCGTGGAGACGCCCGACGGTCGTTCTTTCGTCGATTGCGGAATGGCCCTCGGTGCGGTCGGCATTGGCTACGCCGACGAGGAGATCACCCGTGCGGTCGTAGCCGCTGCGCAGGCTGGAAACGTGAGCGCGCTGCCACATCGCCTCGAAGTCGAAGTGGCCGAGCGACTGGTTGAAGTGATCCCGTGTGCAGAACAGGTCCGCTTCCTGCGCACGGGCGCAGAGGCCACCGCCGCCGCCATTCGTCTCGCGCGCACGGTCACCGGGCGCGAGCGCGTCGTGACGAGTGGCTACTTCGGTTGGCTCGACTGGTGCAGCGATGCGCGCGGTGTTCCGGCGGCGCTCAAGGCGCTTACGACGACAGTGCCGTTCAACGATATCGACGCCCTCGAAGCCGCGGTCGAAAGCGGCGATCCGCCGGCCGCGATCATCATCGAGCCGTTGGTGCACGATATCGCGAATCGTTCGTGGCTGGCCGCTGCGCGCAGCGTCGCGAGTGAATCCGGCGCGGTGCTGATCTTCGACGAGATCAAGACCGCCTTCCGCGTACGCACCGGTGGTGTGCAGTCGTACCACGACATTACCCCCGATCTCGCCACACTCGGCAAGGCGATGGCCAACGGCTATCCGCTCGCCGCCGTGGTGGGAGCCCGTGAGGTGATGCATGCCGCGAATGACACGTGGATCTCTTCGACCGCGGCGTCAGAGTCCACTGGCCTGGCGGCGGCGCGCGCCGTCCTCGACTGGCATGCGCGCATCGATGTCTGTCAGGCGATGGCCATGGCCGGCAGTCGGTTGCAGGAAGTCATCGGCGCCGCGCTCGCGGACGCGCCATGGGTGAACGTGCGCGTGGACGGTCCGCCAATGATGTGGCGACTCGTCGCCGACGACGAAGCGCGACTGGATGAGCTCGTGGTGGCGGCCGCACAGCACGGGGTGCTGATCAAGCGCGGTGCCTACCAGTTCGGGGCGGTTGCGCACGATGACGCCGCACTGGAACGTGTGGAGCGAGCACTGCCCGATATCGTCAACGCGCTGCGTCCCGGACTTCGTCTCACCTGAGTTGCTCTCGCCTGATCGCGTCCTTCAATCGACTATCGCTCGATGAACGCACCATCTGATACGACGCCGCTTGGCGGCGCTGATCCGCTCATCGATCCGCACGCGCACTTTCACACCCCGCACACCAATCGCGGGGACTGGCAGCGCTACAACGCCTCGCGGCTCGATGTCGGGGCGCGCATCGGCGTGCAGTGTCATGTCGCGTCGATCCTCGGGTCGTGGGGACACACGTCGCCAACGTATTTCGCGTCACCCGCCGATCAGACGATCGCGAACGACTTTCTCTACGATCTCGTGGAGTCATCGGCACCCCGCGTGAAGGCGTTCGTCGCGGTGAATCCGAACTTCACCGCGCATGCACTGCGCGAAATCGAACGCGGCATGCAACGCGGTGCGGTGGGAATCAAACTGGCCGCCGGCAGAAAGGCCGACGATGCGTTGCTCGATGACATCGCGGCAGCCGCCGCGCACTATCGTGTGCCGGTGCTGCAGCATATCTGGCAGCATCGCCGTCGCGACTGGGGCAATCAGGACGCGTCCGATGGCGTCGAGCTCGCACGTCTCGCGGCGCGGCACACCACGGTGCATTTCATTCTCGCGCACATCGGTGGCGGCGGCGACTACGCGCACACCAATCCCGCGGTCCTCGAGCATCCGAACATCGTGATGGATCTCTCCGGCAGTGGCATCGATCGCGGGATGATCGATCTCGCCCTCGAGTGGGTCGGCGCGTCACGTCTCCTGTGGGCATCCGACCTCACGCTGTGCACCGGGCTCACCAAGCTCCGCGCGCTCCGCTACACGAATGCGACCGATGACGACGTCGCCGCGATGCGTTGGAAGAACGCGGTGCGAATCTTCCCGCCCGGCACCTTCGATATCGCGATGGCTACCCCGTTCACCGCGGAGGCGGCATGAGCGCCCCGCAGAGCGGAGTCCCGGCGGAGCGGCCGATCGACGTCACCTGTTGGATTGGTGGCTATCCGTTTCGACATGTTCCGCACCCCGATCCGGAGACGCTGGTGCGGGTGCTCGAGCGCGAGGGCTTCGGCGGCGGATGGGTGGGCCATCTCCCCGGTGCGTTCCATCGTGATCCGGTGCCGTCGAATGACATGCTGTATCGCGCGCTGGCGCCGCATCGCGACACCCTTCATCCGGCGCCGATGGTCAGGCCGGACTGGCCCGGATGGGAGCAGCAGCTTCGGACGGCCGTGAACGAGGGCGCACCGGCTGTGCGGGGCTATCCGGCACAATGGGGGTTAGCTGGTTCAGGTCCCATGGATGAGCTCGCCTATGCGTGCGGCGAAGCCGGTGTCGTGCTGCACCTCACGGTGCGATTTGAAGACCTCCGGCAGCGCCATCATCTCGATACGGCCGGCGATCTCACGGCGGCCGTGGTGCGGCAGATCGCCCGGCTCCCCAACTCGCGTTGCAAGCTGGTCGTGGCTGGAGCCGGTCGCGAGCTGCTCGAAGAGATTCACTGGGGGCTCACCCCCGAAGAGCAGGCGCGTGTCTGGTACGACTGGCACTGGATCTGGGGGCCGCCGGAGGAGCATTTCGCGCACCTCGTTGCCACCGTCGGCGCGGAGCGATTGGCGTGGAGCAGCTGGTGGCCATTGCGGCTCACACAGCAGTCGCGCGCACTCGTTGATCTCCTGCCGCGACACGCGGCGATCGACCTGAAGAAATTCGCTGATGGTCGCTCGATCGCGATGTCGGTGTGACGCGTCGAAAACACGCCCACTTCGTTGTACCTCAAGCACTTGCGTACAAATACGGTGCGACTCATACTTCGCGCTTGTAAAAAACGGGTTGACAGCGACTTACGAGGTTGAGACTGCTCCTCCACAACTGTGCGCGTCTTAACTTCACACCCCTCGTGATGCCTCTTGCATCACGCGTGTCGCTGCTCAGCACGGCCACCAACGCCTTCCCGGCCCCCAGTCGATGACGGTCAAGAAGAAGTGGACGGTGATCCCCGGGTTTCTCGCACTCGCTGCGGCAGCTGGTTTGCTGTCCGCGTACAGCGGTGCATCGACGTCGCAGGGTTTGCGCGTCGA
This sequence comes from uncultured Gemmatimonadaceae bacterium, assembly GCA_966112585.1. Lineage (GTDB taxonomy): Bacteria > Gemmatimonadota > Gemmatimonadetes > Gemmatimonadales > Gemmatimonadaceae > Gemmatimonas. Next base: position 31,791 of record CBHWDN010000030.1, on the reverse strand, counting down.
ACAGCCCGTCAAGTTCGTCCATGCGCCACACGTGGCGAAGGCAGGCATGAACTGCCTGTATTGCCACAGCAGCGCCAATAAGTCCCCTGATCCGGGCAACGCCTCGGTGCAGACCTGCATGGGCTGTCACCTCATCGTGAAGGGCGCCTCGCCGGAGATCAAAAAGGTCGCGGCGTATTACAGCAAGGGACAGCCGATTCCCTGGAATCGCGTCCACAAGGTGCCGGACTACGTCCAGTTCCCGCACATCCGTCACGTCAATGCAGGCGTCACCTGCCAGACGTGCCATGGCAAGATTCAGGAACAGGGCGCGCAGGGTCCCGACACCAACTACGTGCCGGTGCAGCAGGTGAACTCGCTCAACATGGGCTGGTGCATCAACTGCCACGTCAACGGCTACAAGCCGGCTGAAGGCGCACGTCTCGCGGGTCAGAAGGTCACGCCCGAGCTCGAAGCGATGCCCGCGAAGAAGGCGCGTTATGACTGCGCCGTCTGCCACTACTGAATCATCGACCCTCCATACACGATGAGCACAGAAGCGGGGACCGGCGTCAAGCGCCGCGAATTCCTCAAGATCCTGGGCGCCACAGGCGCCACAACGGCGGTCGTGGGCTGCTCCTCCGAGAAGGTGGGGAAGCTCATTCCGTACGTTGCCTCTCCCGACAACACCGTTCCCGGTGTGTCGCAGTATTACGCGACGACGTGCCGCGAGTGTGCCACCGGTTGCGGTGTGCTCGCTGAAGTGCGCGACGGTCGCCCGATCAAGCTTGAGGGCAACCCGGAACACCCCATGAACCGCGGCGCGATTTGCGCGACCGGTTTGTCGGCGGTGCAGGGGCTCTACAATCCTGATCGCTATCGCTCGCCCATGATCCGCGAGGGCAACGCGCTCAAGCCCACCACCTGGGCGAAGGCGCTGGAAACGCTCGCCGCGAAGTTGGGCGAAGCGAAAAGCAAGGCGAATGGCGTCGTTTTCATCAACCAGCATGAAAGCGGCACCTTCCCGGGCTTCCTCGACGCGTGGCTTTCCGCGCAGGGCATGCCGGCGGCGCTCAGCGTCGACAGCACCGCGCCCATCGCGACGATCGCGGCGAATCAGAAGGCGTACGGTGCCGCATGGCCGGCGCTCGATTTCGCCGCGTCGCGATTGGTCGTGAGCTTTGGCGCCGACTTCCTCGACAACTGGGGACACAGCGTTCCGCAGCAGCTCGACTGGGCCGATGCGCGCTCCAAGTACGACACGGCGCCGCGCCTGGTTTACATCGGCGCGCGTCGCTCGCTCACCGGCCTCAACGCCGATCAGTGGATCGCCGCGAAGCCGGGCAGCGAGATGGCCATCTGCAACTTCCTGAACGGTTCGGGCGACGCCAAGACGGCGTCCGATGCGTCAGGCGTTCCGGCGGCCACGCTCGAAGCACTCGCCGCGGCGATCAAGACGGCTGGCAACGGCGTCATGGCGCTTTGCGGTGTGTCGGGTGCCGACGCCGTGGAATGCGGTGTGATGGTGGCTGACATCAACAAGAAGGCGGGCTCGGTCGGCACAACGATCAAGCCGGCCAACGGACATCAGGGCTACAACGGCCTGTCGTCGTATGCCGACCTCGCCGGCGCAGTCAAGAAGATGGCCGACGGTCAGGTCTCGCTCGCGTTTGTGCGCGGCGCGAATCCGGCGCACAGCATGCCCAAGTCGGCTGGCTTCTCCGCGGCCTTCGCGAAGGTCGCGTACAAGGTCTCGTTCTCGTCGATGCCCGACGAAACCACGCAGGCCTGCGACCTGGTGCTCCCCGACAACCACTGGCTCGAAAGCTGGGGCGACTCTGTCTCCGCGAGCGGTCAGGTCGGATTGCAGCAGCCGACGCTCGAGCCGGTGTTCGACACGAAGGCCACGGCCGACGTGCTCATCGAACTCGCGAAGAAGAATCAGGAGCTCGCGGCGCGTTACAACGTCGCGGACTATCGCAGCTGGTACATCAGCAAGTTCCCGGGCGGCGGTGCCGCATTTGCGAAGGCGCTCACAAAGGCATCGGTGCCGGGTTCGGCGCTTGTCGCCACCACCTCCAAGACGCTCAGCGCGACGGCCGCTCCGGCCGCGACGCAGGGCGACTTCTTCGTGCAGATCTCGCTCAGCCCGACGCTCGGCGACGGTATGGGTGCGAACAAGCCGTGGCTCCAGGAACTCCCGGATCCCGTCACCAAGATTTGCTGGCAGTCGTGGGTGGAAGTGCATCCCTCCACGGCCAAGAAGCTCAGCATCACCGAAGGCATGCACCTCACCGTGGAAACGTCCGCCGGTAAGATCACGGCGCCGGCGTACATCTACATGGGCGTGCGTCCCGATACGGTTGGTGTGTCGCTCGGTCAGGGCCACACGGCGTACGGCCGCTTCGCCCAGAACATCGGCGTGAACGCGTACGACCTCGTGCCGGTTGGACTCGACTCGGCCGGCGGTCTCGCGATCGGCGGTATCAAGGGCAAGCTCACCGTCGGCGCCGACAAGTCGCAGATGGTCACGACCGAAGGCTCAGCGCGCCAGCATGGACGCGGCATCGGTCAGGCGATTCCGATCGGTGTGCTGCTTGGCACCGAGCAGGAAGCCGAAGAGCATGAGCACGCGATCCCGGGTCTGCCGTCGCAGGATTTCCAGAACGGACTCAAGTCACCGGTCGCCGCCGACGCGCAGGGTGAGTACATCAACCCGGCCGCGAAGGACAAGGGCATGTATTCGCCCGAGCACGTGCAGAAGATGGAGAAGCGCCGCTGGGCGATGACCATCGACCTCGCGCGTTGCACGGGCTGCTCGGCCTGCGTGACCGCGTGCTACAGCGAGAACAACATTCCGACGGTGGGCGCGCCGTATCAGGGTCGCGCCCTCAGCCCAACGCAGTGGGATGAGCGTCCGGGTGCCAACATCATCAAGGGCCGCGAAATGTCGTGGCTCCGCCTCGAGCGCTACTACGAAGGCAACGAGAACACGGAGAACGAGTTCTCGCCCGACTTCGACACGCGTTTCGTGCCGATGATGTGTCAGCATTGCGGCAATGCGCCCTGCGAGCCGGTGTGCCCCGTGTACGCCACGTATCACTCGCCGGACGGCCTCAACGTGCAGGTCTACAACCGTTGCGTCGGTACGCGTTACTGCAGCAACAACTGCCCGTATAAGGTCCGCTATTTCAACTGGTTCGGATACGGCGAGCCGGAACGTCGCCAGTATGCGTGGCCGGAGCCGATGCACTGGGGCCTCAACCCCGACGTCACCGTGCGTGGCAAGGGCGTCATGGAGAAGTGCACGTTCTGCGTGCAGCGCATCCGTGAAGCCGAGCACCGCGCGCGTGCCGAAGGACGCGAAGTCGGTGCGGATGAATTCACGACGGCGTGTGCACAGGCGTGCCCGTCGCGTGCGATCATCTTCGGTGACGCCGCTGATGAAAACTGGACTGTCGCGAAGCTCGCCTATGACCGCCGTGCCTACCACGTGTTCGAAGAGCTGAACACCTACACGGCCGTGGTCTATCTCAAGAAGGTCAACTATCCGGCGCCGGCCACACCGGCGAAGGCCTGAGGACACCGCGCATGGCATCCGTGTCACATACGGTGAGCGAGGGCATTCGTGGGCCGAACATCGCATCGGCCGACGTCCAGCTCCCCGCAGTCCGTGATTACGAACAGGTCGATCGCGATATCATCGCGACACTTGGCTTCACCAAGAAATGGTTCATCGGCCTGAGCCTCGCGGTCGTCGCGATGCTCTGCGGCGCTTCGGCGTGGATGTACCAGATTTATTGGGGCCTGGGTCAGGCTGGTTACGAACCGCCGGTGATGTGGGGTAACTACATCATCACGTTCGTTTTCTGGGTCGGTATCGGTCACGCCGGTACGCTTATTTCGGCCATTCTGTATCTCTTCCGCGCCGGTTTCCGTACCTCGATTTACCGTGCCGCGGAAGCGATGACGGTGTTTGCGGTTATGACCGCCGGTCTCTTCCCGATCATTCACATCGGGCGTCCGTGGAAGTTCTTCTGGCTGATTCCGTATCCGAACTGGCGTCTGCTGTTCCCGAACTTCAAGTCGCCGCTCGTGTGGGACGTCTTCGCCATTTCGACGTACCTCACGATCTCAACGACGTTCTTGTTCATCGGTTTGATCCCTGACTTCGCGGTCCTCCGCGACAAGGAAACGAATCCGGTACGCAAGCGAGTCTACAGCATTCTCTCGCTGGGTTGGCGCAACAGCGATCGCGAATGGCGTCATTTCGCGAAGGCGTATCTGTTCCTGGCCGCCTTCTCGACGCCGCTCGTTCTCTCCGTGCACTCGGTCGTTAGCTTCGACTTCGCAATGGCCCTCACGCCGGGCTGGCACGCGTCGATCTTCCCGCCGTACTTCGTCGCCGGCGCCATCTTCTCCGGCTTCGCCATGGTGTGGACCATCGCGATCCCGATGCGAAAGTGGTTCAAGCTCGAGCACTACATCACGCTCAACCACCTCGATGCGACCGCCAAGGTCGTGCTCTTCACGTCGATGGTCGTTGGCTGCGCGTACCTGATCGAGTTCTTCATCGCCTGGTACAGCGGCGTGCGTCCGGAACAGGAGTTCTTCTGGAACCGTGTGTTCGGTCAGTGGTGGTGGGCCGCCTGGATCATGCTCCTTTGCAACATGGCGCTGCCCATGTCGCTCTGGTCGCAAAAGCTCCGTCGCAATCCGACGTGGTTGTTCGTCCTCTCGATCTTCATCAACCTCGGTATGTGGTTCGAGCGCTTCGTCATCGTCGTGCCGTCGCTCTCGCATGAATTCGAGCCCTGGCAGTGGGGCACGTACTCGCCCAGCTGGATCGACATGGCGTTCCTCGTTGGATCCTTCGGCTGGTTCTTCATGTGGTTCCTGCTCTTCGTGAAGCAGATGCCAGTGATGGCCATTATGGAGCTCAAGGAAATCGTGACGCCGCGCTTCAAGAAGGAGCAGGGCCACGGAGGACATCACTGATGCAAGGCGTTCTCGGAGTCTTCCATCACCTCGACACCACGGTCGACGCGATCAAGGATCTCAAGTCGAAGCGGTTGGGCGAAGTCACGGTGTATTCGCCCACCGTTCGCCATGAGCTCGACGATGCGATCGACGGCCCGAACAGCGTGGTGCGTCGCTTCACGCTCATCGGTGGCTTGCTCGGCGTGACCTTCGGCTACTGGATCGCGATCTGGTCGTCGGACTACTGGCCGCTCGTGACGGGCGGCAAGGCCATCGCCTCCTGGATCCCGTACACGATCATCGGCTTCGAAGTCATGGTGCTCGTGGGCGCGCTCTCCACGGTGGCCGGCATGTTCATCAACTCGCGCATCCCGCGTCTCACCACGACGACGGGCTACGACACACGCTTCTCCGCTGGCCACTTTGGCATCTTCATCGCTTGCGATGAGGGCAAGGCGGCGCAGGCGGAGGATCTTCTGCGCCAGCATGGTGCCGAGGAGGTGCGTCGTGAAGCGTAATCCTGCATCCGCTTCTTCCATGTCCGCTGCAGTAAACCGCGCCCTGCGCGCGGCTGCGGTCATCACGTTGCCGGTCGCCTTTGGCGCCTGCTCGTGGTTCACCGACTTCAAGCGTCAGCCGCAGATCGAACCGTGGGAGCCGGTGTCACAAAACGACGCCGACTCCACCACGCCTCCGCGCGGCCAGCCGAAGTACAGCGTGCCGATTCAGGGCGTGACGGTTGCCGCGTGGCAGATCAGCTACGAGCCGCAGATTCCGGTGATCGACTCCTTCACACCGATTCCGAATCCGACGCCAGTGTCCGACGCGTCGCTCGCGAACGGCAAGAAGTACTATCAGATCAACTGCGCGGTGTGCCACGGCAACGCCGGCGATGCGAACGGCGGCCTGAAGCGGGTCAACGCGGGTTACGGCTTCGCGCCGAGCCTCATGACGCCGTCGGCCACCGGTCGTTCCGATGGCTACATCTACGGCATCATTCGCAACGGCCGTGGCGTCATGCCCAACTACAACCGCATCGAAGATCACGATCGTTGGGATGTCGTGAACTACGTGCGCGCGCTGCAGAAGGGCGGAGCAGATACGACGCTCATCGGTTACCCCGGTCAGAACGGCACCACGGTGCCGGGCCCGTCGATGACGGCACCGACCAAGCCGGCCCCGTTCCTCAAGCCCACGCAGCAGCCGACCCCAGGTTCGCCGAATCTCAACTCCGGCACCTTCAAGGGTCTCAACGAGCGTGACAAGATGCGCGAACTCCATGGCTCGTCGCACGAAGCCAAGGGTGGCGCTGAGAGCAAGGAGAAGCACCAGTGAGCCAGCACTACCACTATCCCTCGCGCGAAGAGTTCGCGAAGCGACTGCAGGGCAAGGCGGTGCCGAGTGGCATCAAGACCGCCGCGCTCATTGCCTCGCTGGTCGGCATTGGCGTGTTCATCATGGGGCTCTTCACGAACCCCGATCGGGCTTGGCAGTCGCTGCAGTACAACTGGACCTACTTCGCCGTGATCTCCACGGCGGGTGCTGCGTTTGCCGCCGTGCAGCGCATTGTGACGGCGCGCTGGTCGCGCCCGATCATTCGCTTCGCGGAAGGCTTCTACGCGGTTGTGCCGGTGCTGTTCATCATCCTGATCGCGATGCTGCTGTTCAGCGGTGACCACATCTACACGTTCCGCGGTCGCGAAGCGATTCCAACGGCCGAGAAGGCGGCATACCTCAGCAACACGTTCTTCGTGCTGCGCGGTCTGTTCTTCTTCGGTTTGATCACCGTCCTGCAGGGGCTGTTCGTTTGGAACTCGGTCAAGATGGACGTGGCCGTGCTCCCCGAATACGGCGCCAAGTGGGCGGCCGGGATGCGCGCCTCGATGCGTGCGGCGTGGTCGGGTGACGAACGCCGCGAGCTGCACACACAGCATTCCACGCAGGGTAAGCTCGCCGTCGCCACGTGCATCGCGTTCGTGGTCGGCTGGTGCTTCATGTCGTGGGATTACTCCATGAGCATCTCGCTGCACTTCCAGCAGACGATGTACGCCTGGATCGTGTTCATGTCGGGCTGGGTGAACATGATCATGGTCGTGGCCCTGTTGTCGATGTGGTGGCGCAACCACCTGCAGGCGAAGGACGTCGTCACGATGGACCAGATGTGGGACCTGGGTAAGCTCGGTTTCGCTTTCACGGCGTTCATCGGCTACATCAGCTTCTCGCAGTACCTGGTGATCTGGTACGGCAATATGCCGGAAGAAACGCACTTCTATCGCCTGCGTCTCTCGGGCGTGTGGAAGACGTTTACCACGCTCGTGCCGATCTTTGGCTTCGTGCTGCCGTTCTTCGGGCTCATCTCGAAGGCCGCCAAGATGTACCTGCCCACGTTCGTGCTCTTCGCCGTGTGCAGCCTGATCGGTGTGTATCTCCACCGCTACATCGAGATCTATCCGAGCATCTACGGCGAGGCCACCAGCCTCCCGTTCGGCCTCCAGGAAATCGGCACCACCGTTGGCTTCCTCGGTCTCTGGGCCTTCTGCTACTTCAGCTTCATGGACGCCTTCCCGGTCATGCGCGTGTTCATGATGACCACGCCGTTCAAGGATGAAGTGCAGGTCCCCGTGAACGCGAAGACGATGGAGCCGCTGCCGGCGCACGAGTAAGAGCTCACTGGGAACTGTTTCGCACAGAGCTCACTGGGAACTGTTTCGCACAGAGCTCACTGAGAACTCTCACAGAGGCACAGAGCACAAAAAAAATGGGCATGGAGCCAAACACTGCGGTGTTTGTTCCACGCCCATTTTCTTGTTTGTCTCTGCGCCTCTGTGCGAAGCAGTTCCCTGTGCCTCTGTGCGAAGCAGTTCCCTGTGCCTCTGTGCGAGCAGTTCCCTGTGCCTCTGTGCGAGCAGTTCCCTGTGCCTCTGTGCGAAACAGTTCTCCGTGCCTCTGTGCGAGGCAGTTTCAACGAGTCCTACCGAAGCACCACCGACCGAGCCGTCAAATCATCGATCCGATCCACGTCGACAGCAACGCCTAACCCCGGCTCCGAAAGCGGCACCGCCACCATCCCGTCGGCGTCCATCGTCCACTCAGGCGTCACCAGGTCGCGCGACCAGTACCGCGCACTCGGCGACAGGTCTCCCGGCTTGGTGAACCCCGGCAGCGACGCGAGCGCCACGTTGCAGGCGCGTCCCACACCGCTTTCGAGCATGCCGCCACACCACACCGGGATGCTGTTCGACACGCAGTAGTCGTGAATTGCGAGCGAGCTGGCAAAGCCACCTACGCGCCCCGGCTTGATGTTCACGATGCGCCCAGCGTCGAGCGACACCATCTCGCGGGCCTTGTCGAGCGACGTGATCGATTCGTCGAGACAGATCGGCGTGCGGAGCTCCCGCTGCAACGCGGCGTGCTGATAGATGTCATCCCACGCCAACGGCTGTTCGATCATCATGAGGTCGAACGCATCGAGCTGCTTGAGCAGCGCGGTATCGGCGAGCGTGTAGGCGTTGTTCGCATCGGCCATCAGCGGCGCATCGGGAAGTGCCTCACGCGCCGCCGCAAGGAACTGCACATCCTGGCCCGGCGCGATTTTGATCTTGACCTTCCGGTAGCCGTCAGCCGCCGCGGCCTTCACCTTGGCCACCAGTGCTTCCGGCGACGGCTGAATGCCGAGGGAAATGCCGGTCGCAATCGCATCACGCGTGCCGCCAAGCAGTCGCGACAACGGCATCTTTTCGCGCTGTGCTTCGAGCACCCACATCCCCATCTCCACGGCCGCTTTGGCCATGAGGTTGCCGCGAAAGTCTGCCTCGAGCGCGGCGAACACTTCGCCCGGATGTTCGAACGACGTGCCGATCACACGCGGTGCGACCCACTCGCTGATCGCGGTCCACGCGGTGTCGATGGCTTCGGGGCTGTAATTCGGCAGTTCGCCGGCAACGCCTTCGCTCCATACCGTCACGCCATCGACGTCACGAATCTCGAGCAGTGTGATGCGCCGCTCCGACACGACACCCGACGAAATGCGAAACGGTTCGCGAAGTGGCAGGCGCACTTCACGCAACGTGATCTGTTCAACGCGCAGCATGGAATCCTCGGGTCGAGAAGAGCGTCATCGTTCTGGCGTGAGTTCGTAGAACGGCGGTGAGTCAGCGGTCGCGCGGAAGAACGCGCGCACCGTCCAACCGGCGTCGAGATAGTGGGTCAGGGCAGTACGTGTCGCCTCGCGCCAGGTTATCCGCGCCGTCAATGACAATTTCTCATGATCGACCGGAATGGAGACCCGCACCGCGCGGGCATCCACGAACGATTGCACGACCGGCATGCCATCGTCGTCGGTGCGCACCGCATAAACGCCGCCTTCGAGCGGCCTCTGCGGAATCACTGCCATTGTCTCGAGGTCCCACGACGCTATCCAGCGATCGGTGGGGAGCGCTCCATGCAGCGGACTGCCGGTGTTGGCTCCATAGAGATCCACCGCGTATTCAGACGCCCGCGCGCCAAGTCGCATGAGATTGAGATGCGCGTTGCGCGCCACCAGCGGATCGAACGTCCAATACATCAGCGGAATGCCATACGATCGGCACACTTCACGCTGAAACAGCTTGAGCCGCTCGCCTACGTTGGCGCCGCGCGCGTCGGGATGGACCGCCAGCATATCCGACCAATGCGACAGCGTTCCGTGACGCAGTCCACTGACGCCGAACACAAAGCCCATCAATCGGCCGTCGCGCGTGAACGCGCCTGCGGTCACGCCGGCCATCTTGTTGGCGATCATCAGGATGGCCGGCGGCACCGTCTCATGAAATCCTGGCCCCCAGGTCAGCTCCTGCAGGTCGACACACGCCTGATATTCGTCCAAGGTCTCGACGAGGCGAATCTCGAGTCCATCACTGAGACCATCGCTGAGTTCATCGGCACCGCGCTGCGGATCGCGCACGAGCAAGTCACGTCAAAGGGAAGCGGTGCGCCCTTGCTGCACCGGTGCGCCAAACCTAGCTTCGCGCCAATGACTACGCATTCCGGCGAGTTCACGCCAAGCCTTGATTTGCGCGGCGTCCCCGACTCGGTCCTCGCGCTATTCTCCGGAGCCGAGGTTGACGCGCTGTTCACGCTTCGGCGAGACCTGCATCAGCACCCGGAGCTTGCATTTGCCGAGTCGCGTACCGCCTCCGCACTCGAGGGCGCGCTCGCACTCGCCTCGCCGGTGAGCATCGAGCGCGTTGCGGGCACCGGCATTGTCGCGCGAATCCGCGGTACCAGCTCGACAGCGCCTCTGGTCGCGCTTCGTGGTGATATCGATGCGCTCCCCATACACGAAGCCACTGGCCTGTCGTTCGCCTCGGTGAACGACGGCGTCATGCATGCCTGCGGTCATGATGTGCATGCCTCCTGGGCCGTCGGCGCCGCGCTGCTCCTGTCCAAGGTGCCTGCGAACGGCGATGTCCTCATTGTGCTGCAACCGGCCGAGGAGATTGGCGAGGGCGCCAACGCGGTGCTCAAGTCCGGGGTGCTCGATGACGTACGTGCGATCTTTGGCGGCCACGTCGATCGACGATTCCCTGTGGGGCAGGTGGTCGCGCAGGCCGGTCCGCTCGCTGCGGCTGCCGACACCTTCAGCGTTACGCTGCACGGCCGCGGTGCGCACGGCGCGCGTCCGCACGAAGCCAACGATCCGGTACTCGGCGCCGCGATGCTGATTGCAGCATTGCAAAGCGTTGTCGCGCGTCGCGTGAATCCATCCACCGCAGCGGTGCTCACCGTTGCGACGATGAGCGCCGGCACCGCGCCCAATGTGATTCCTGAGTCGGCCACGATTGGTGGCACACTGCGCTCGACCGATCCGGCCACACGTCGCCTGCTGGCGGACGAACTCGAACGCATCGCCAACGGAATTGCTGCGGCCCACGGACTCACCGCGCACGTGCAACTTGACCTCGGCACGCCGCCCATCGTGAATCCCGAGCGCACATCGTCGTGGGCCCGTGATGCGGCGACGCAGTTGCTCGGCGCGGACAGTGTGGTGCCACTCGGCATCACCAACATGGGTGGCGAAGACTTCGCCTGCTACATGGAGCGCATCCCGGGCGCGTTTCTTCGTATCGGTGCTCGCGAGCCCGGCGGTGAACCCACACCGGCGCACACACCGCGTTTCTTTGCCGCCGACGGCTGCCTGCTTGTTGGCGCCGCAGTGCTGGCAGAAACGGCGCGAATCGCCTCGGCAGCACTCGCCGCCGAGGCGTAGCGATTCAGCTCAGTTCTTGGTCCAGATCACGATCAGGCCGCACGACGGCGTCAGTCCCGACCATTGCACCGGAATGCTTGCACCGCCGCCGTAGTACTCCATTCCCGCGATATCCGACGCCGGAATGGAGTTGATATCGAAGAGCTCCTGGCTGACGCCGTCGTACATCGTTACGCCGTTCACCATCACCGCTGCGTAGCAGGCACCAACCTTCGCGCCGCGCGCTTGGTCGGCCTTGCTCACCCGTGGGAGCATGTTGTCCCGTAGCGTTTCGGGACCGCGGTTGTTGCCAAGGAACGCCGCGCCAGACGGTCCGCGGATGATATCGATGCCCGGCACACGTGCAAGAATATCTGCCGTGGGGCGTCCGATGTGTTGCTCGAAGTCCTTGGCATTGAGGAAACGGCCGCCACCGCCCCGCTTGAGACGGCGCTCTTCAAATCCGGTCATTCGCGCGGTGACACGGTCGGCAGTCGTGGTAACGCCAGCGACCATCGCCGGCGCCGTGGTCAGCTCGATCCGATACTCCGGGTCGCTCATCGACATCACGCTGAGCATCGACGAGTAGGTGCGAAATCCAGGCTTCACCGCCTCCACGAGATGTTGCCCCTTCGGCACACTGTCCATGAGGAAGACACCGTTGCTATCGGTGCGAACCATGCGGCTCAACGACTTGATGTGCACCTCCGCCATTGCGATTGGCCTTCCTCCGGGCATTGCGACCACCTGACCCGTCAGCGGCACCTGACCTTGCGCCTCCGACGGAACCTCATGCAGCAGCATCAGAGCGGATGCTGAAATCGCGAAACGAATCGAGGTCATTTTGGCTCCGCCCAGAGGCGTTTGGTGACTTGTAGCAGAACGATGCCCGACACGACACACACACCCGTCAGCAGGATCGCGTCGTTGAGACGCGACGGATCGCCGGGCAGGTAAATCCAGCTGCCAATCGCGAAGAGCGACGACCAGATCACCACGCACCCTGACACCCACCCCATCGCCGATGCAGCAAGACGATTGACCTGCGCCACCTCGGCGTCGCTCACACCGGCCTCGTGACGCACCGACGTCCAGCCGCTCCCGGCCGGCTTCACTTTGCGCACGAACGCAATCAGCGTCGCGCGATCGGTGGTTGGTCCAACAAACGCCGTGATCAACCACGCGACGGTCGTGATGCCAACCTGTACGATCGTTGTCATCGCGAAGCCCGCATCGGGGATGATCTTCGGTACGATCAGTGATGTCAGCAGTGACACAACCATGGCGACGATCTCGCACCACGCCGACACGCGCCACCAGAACCAGCGCGCGATGTAGAGCAACCCCGTGCCGGCGCCGATCGAGAGCAACACCTGGAACGCCTGCTGCGCCGAACTCATGGTGAGGCTCAACAGCGCGGCCACCACATACAGCAGGATCGTGCACGCACGACCTGCGTTCACATAGTGCGCTTCGGACGCATCCTTGCGCACGAAGCGGCGATAGAAGTCGTGCACCAGATACGACGAACCCCAGTTGAGGTGCGTCAGAATCGTCGAGGAGTTCGCGGCGAGGAGGCCGCCGATCATGAGACCGGTGAACCCCACGGGCAGGAACTTGAGCATCGCCGGAAACGCCGAGTCATGTCCGATCAGCGTCTGATCGGCGTTCGGAAACGCCGCCTGAATCGACGCGAGGTCAGGATAGACAATGATCGAGCAGAGTGCCGTGATGATCCACGGCCACGGACGCAGCACATAGTGCGCGATGTTGAAGAACAGCGTGCCACCCAATGAATCCTTTTCGGACTTGGAGGCCAGCATGCGCTGCGCGATGTACGAACCACCACCCGGCTCTGCCCCCGGATACCAGTTGGCCCACCAGCTCACCGCGATGGGGAGGATGAACACCATCAGCGCGAGATCGGACATGCCGAAGTTCGGCAGGATATCGAGAATCGGCTGACCACTGCCGTCCTTGGCGCTCATCACCGGCTGTGCATTGCCGGCGGCCTGCACGACTTGCGTTGACGCGAGCTTGCTGATCAGCGCCTTGAGACCGGCCACGCCATCGGGTGCTCCCACGAGGCGACGACCCACTTCAACCAACGAGAACCAGGCAGCGGCAAACACCGCCGTCATTTTGATGAAGAACTGGATCATGTCGATCACCAACACACCCCACAGTCCGGAGTGCGCGGCAAAGACCACATTCAGTACGCCCGTCAGCAGAATCGTTTGCCACGGCGCGAGACCAAAGAGGATGTTGGCGATCTTGCACGCTGCCAACGTCACCATCCCCATGATGAAGCAATTGAAGAACAGGCCGAGATACACCGCGCGAAATCCGCGCACGAGCGAGGCTTCCTTGCCGCTGTAGCGCAGCTCGTAGAACTCGAGGTCCGTGAGCACACCCGACCGGCGCCACAGTCGCGCAAAGAAGAACACGGTCGCAATGCCCGTAAGGACAAAGGCCCACCATTGCCAGTTGCCGGCCACGCCGTAGCGGCGCACCTGCTCGGTGACCCAATTCGGGGTGTCACTCGAGAACGTGGTGGCCACCATCGACAGGCCAGCCAGCCACCAGGGAACTGAGCGGCCCGATGCGAAGAACTCGGTGGTGTTCTGGCCCGAGCGCTTGGCAATGAACAGGGCAGGGACGAAGCACACCAGAATGGTGGCCGCCACGATCACCCAGTCGATCCAGGAAATGGTCATGCGGTGGGGGTGAGAGGAGAGAGCCGGAATGTGGAGCGCGGCCCACCCGGGGGCAACGAGGTCGCCCCACTCGTGAACCTCGCATGTCACTCGTGGGGTCACCCTTTCGGCCGCTGGGGACAGATGCTAAGGTGCCGAGCATGACCGCTGACCGGACTGCGTGAGCAACCTCTTCGATGTCGAGTCGCCGCTGGCGGTGTTCGTGCGCTGGCTGTTGCTGCTGTCGTACAGCGGAGTAATCGGCTCCGCCGTCATGCATGATCTGGTGGTCGATGCCGCTGCCGATGCACCAATGGCGTCGCGACTGCGCACGCTGCTCACCCGCGCCGCCTGGTGCGCGCTTGGCGCGCTCGCGGTGCGCGCGCTCTTCCAGGTACTCGCCGTGTACGGCTCACCCACCGCCATCGAATGGGGCGGCGTTCCCGCCATCATGACCGGCACGACGTGGGGCAAGGCGTGGATGGCCCAAGTGGTTGCCGTCGTCGCGATCGCGCTGCTCGCGGACAGCCCGCTGGACTCTGCCACGCGGTCGGTTCGTGCTGCGCTGTTGATCATGATGGGACTCGGCGCAGCATTCAGTGGGCACGCCGCGGCGATCGAGTTTGGGGGCGCTGCTGTCATAGCCGCCGACATGCTGCACCTGCTCGCTGCGGGCGTATGGATTGGCGGCCTTGCCGCACTACTCGGCGCCGGGTGGCTTTCCTGCGACGGCAACAGCTTTCATCGCATTCGTCGCCGCTTTTCAACGCTCGCGTTGGCGAGTGCCAGTGTACTTGCACTCACCGGCATCACCGGGGCCGGTTCACAGGGCGTGACCTTCGCCAACCTCACGACCGACCACTATGCGATCACCATGATTCGCAAACTGGTGGTCGTGGCCATCGTGATGTTGCTGGGCGCGCTCAACTGGCGCTCCACACGCGATGCCGATGCGCGGAAGGAAGTGCCAAGCGACTTTGCGCGATTCGCGCGAATCGAGGTGGTGCTGGGTGCGGTGGTGCTCTTGCTGACCGCCATTCTCGTGGCCACGGCGACGCCGATGGACAAAGTCGGTTGAACGCGTCTCGCAAGCCCCGGAATTCGGGCGGAGCGCACTTCACCCACGCCGTGCACTCGGCCATATTTACGGCCTCGGGGCGTTAGCTCAGCTGGGAGAGCGCGCGCTTTGCAAGCGTGAGGTCATCGGTTCGATCCCGATACGCTCCACTCGAGTGATAAGAATGGAGGGACCCGATGTTGTGGATTTTTGTTGCGGCACTGGCGTTTGGAGGCGTGTTCATCGTCCTCGCGCTGCTTGGTCACGATCACGATGTCGACACATCCGGCGTGCATTTGCCGTTGCATCCGCACGCCGATGCTGACGCGGGTCTGTTCGGCCTCTTCTCGCTGCGCAACCTGACGTGGGCAAGCTTTGCCTTTGGCGGGATTGGCCTGCTCGCAGTCCTGACCGAGCGCTCCGCCAGCACCACATGGACGTCGGCCATCGTGGCGGGCCTGCTCACCTGGGCGTTGGTCCACGTGGTCTTCCGACTGCTTCGCCGCTCCGAGTTCGACGCCACGCCGCTCGATGTGGCGGCAATCGGCAACGAGGCCGTTCTCGTGGTGCCCTTCAACGAGGATGGCGTAGGCGTGGTGCAGTTCCGGTCGGGCGGACAGTACCAGGAACTCCCCGCACGGCGCGCGGCTGAATACGACGATGTGCCGGCACCGCAATTCGCGGCCTGCCGTATTGAAAGCATTCACGCCGGTTTTGCGATTGTCACACCCGTCGTCTGAACACCGACGCGATCATTTCCGGTTCACGCCGTTTCACTGACACCAATTCCATGAACAACTTGCTCGCTGATGGATGGGGCACCGCGGTCTTCTCGCTCGGTGGCATCGCGTTCGTCCTGGTGCTGATCCTCTTCCTGATCGCCACGATCAAGCAGCTGCTGATCATCGTGCCCCCCAATCAGGTGGCCGTGATCACCGGTCGGAAGCGCGCCCTCACCGACGGAACGAGCGTTGGCTATCGCGTGGTACGCGGCGGACGCACGATTCGCATTCCCATTCTCGAGCAGGCGCAGTGGATGACGCTCAATACGCTGCCGCTCACGATCAGCGTGCGCAACGCGATCGCACGCGGCGGCATTCCGATCGACGTGCAGGCGGTGGCGAACGTCAAGATCGCATCGATGCCCGAAGAGGTGTTCAACAATGCTGTGGAGCGCATTCTTGGCAATGAGCGCCAGGTCGCTGACCTGGCGCAGGAAACACTCGCCGCCAATTTGCGTGGTGTGCTTTCCACGTTGACGCCCGAAGAAGCGAACGAAGATCGCGTCAAGTTCGAGGCGGAGCTCATGAAGGAGGTCACGCGCGACCTCCAGAAGCTTGGGTTGCAGCTCGACATGCTCAAGATCCAGAACATCTCCGACGAAGCCGGCTATCTCCGCGCCTACGGCCGCATTCGTACCGCCGAAGTGCTGCGTGATGCGCAGATCGCCGAAGCGCGCACGAAGGCGGAGACCGAGCGGGAACAGGCGCGCGCGCAGCAGGAGGCCGATGTGGCGCGCGCGCAGTCGCAAATTCAGGTCGCTGCCGCGCAGAACGATTTGCGCGTGAAGCAGGCGGACCTCGATCGGCAGGCGCAGATCGCCGAACGTACCGCGCGCGCAGCGGCCGACGAAGCACAGGCGCGCGCCGAAAAGGCCGTGGAAGAAGCACGCGTGGAAGTCACCCGTGTGCGATTGCAGGTGGAGCAAGTTGAGCCCGCACGGGCTCGTGCCGAAGCCGCACGGGCCGATGCCGAAGCGACCGCCGCACCGGTCATCGCACAGGGTGAAGCGCAGGCAAAAGCGCTCGACGCTATTCAGAAGCAATTGCTCTCGGCGGGCGACCGTGGACTGGCGCTGCTTTATCTGCAGCAGTTGCCGGACATGATCGATCGACTCGCGGAAGCGGCGGGCGACATCAAGATCGATCGTCTCGTCGTGATGGACAACGGCGACGGCAAGGGCACCGCGACTGCCACGCAGCAGCGGTTGGGCGCGATGCTCACCTTGCTCGAGGCCGCGAGCGCGCAGTACGGCATTCAGCCTGATTCGCTGCTGCAGGGGTTGGCCACGCGACTGGGCGGCGTGGCCACGGTCGGGTCGAGTGACGGAAAGGATCCGTCGTCGAACTAGCGCCTCGGAGTCGCTCGTCTAGCGATTCGAAAACACAGCGGCCGTCGTTCCAGCCGCGCGCATCAGGCTGCCCCGTTCAGCGAGGCGTGCTTCGAATCGCGCGGCTGGCATCGGTTCGCCGAAATGCCGGCCTTGCTGCACAAAACATTGCAATCGCGCCAGTCGCTGTGCCTGTGCCGCGCTTTCCACACCCTCGGCCACAACGTCAAGGCCGAGGCCGCGCGCCAGGCGCACCATACTCGCCACGATGGCCTGATCGCGCTGATCGAGAAGGAGCTGCGCGACGAAGCGACGATCGATCTTGATGCTGTCCACGGGCGCTTCACGCAGAAACGTGAGCGACGCGTGTCCCACGCCAAAGTCGTCCACGACAAGCCGTGTGCCGAGTGATTTGAGGGCGCGCAGCGTCTCCATCGCCATCTCACCATCGATCACCGTGCTGTTCTCGGTGAGTTCGAGGGCAAGGGCTTCCGGTGGACACTGTGTCTGCTCCAGAATTTGCGCGACACGCTGCTCGAAGCGATGCTCGCGCAGCTGCACGGCCGACAGATTGACGCTCACCCGAAGGTGACGCGATTCCGGGCGACTGCGCCACCGCACTGCCATCTGGCACGCCGATCGCAACACCTGTTCGCCGAGCGGCACAATGAGGCCGGTATCCTCGGCCAACTGTAAGAACGCCGGCGGCCCGACGATGCCACGCTCGGCATCGCGCCAACGGAGCAGGGCCTCCGCGCCGACGATGCGTTCGGTGACGACATCGAGCACCGGCTGATAGAACACCTCGAATTCGCCGTCTTCCACCGCTGTTCTGAGGCGCTTTTCGCGGCGGTGAAGCAATGATGCCGCCACGGCCGGTGCGCCCATCGCCGCATCGCCATCCTGCTCGAGGCGTGCCTGCAGACGCTCTTTCCCGTCGGCCTTGTCGCGATACATGTCGAGGTCTGCAGCGGAGAGCAGCCCCTGCGCCGTCGCGCCATCGAGCGGAGCCATCGCGCTCCCGATGCTCACCCCTACGGCGGCAGTCAGGCCGTTGCCGATGTCGACCGGCGCATCCAGTGCCGCTTGGATCGTGTCGGTCACGAACGAGAGGTCGCGGCGGCTCGTGACATCCGGAAGCAGCACCACGAACTCATCGCCGCCAATGCGCGCCACCGAGTCCGAACGGCGCACGCTGTCGAGCAATCGTGTTGCCACAGCCTTGAGCAACAGATCGCCGGCGCTGTGCCCATGACGATCGTTCACCGCCTTGAACCCATCAAGATCGACAAACAGCACCCCCGTTTTCCGGCTGTAGCGAGCGCCGAGAGCAAGCGCGCGTTCCAGCTGATCGATGAACAGAGTGCGGTTGGCGAGGCCAGTAAGCGGATCATGCGTGGCGCGGTGCGACGCCTCGAGGCGCGCGGCCTCGAGCACACTGATGCGGCGCTGACGCTCGAAGGCAAAGGCCAGAAGTCGTGCCATGGCATCCGGTTGCACCTCCTCCTTTCCAGCGCACTCGAGGGCACCGGCGCGGAGGGCGCGCACCATCAGCTCTTCGGCGACCGTTCGCGCGTAGACCACGACTGGAACCTCGGGCGCCGCGCCGCGTACCCCTGCCAGTGCCGCGATGCCATGTGCATCCGGGAGGCTCCAGTCGAGCACCACGCCGTCGGGCGCGCGTTGCATCAGCAGGGGAATCGCTTCGCCCAGCGAGGCCGCGCGGACGACCTCGAGCGTCTCACCCCATCGCGCTCTTAGCGCCACTTCGGAGCGAGACGCCTCCTCACTCACGTGGTCGATCAGCATTATTCGGAGCGACGCGATCGCTTTTTCGTCCATCTCCTTCGACCTCCCGATGACCTCAGTTGCTCAGGCCCCGCTCACCGTTGGAAGCCACGCTCCCGACTTCACCCTGGCTTCAACATCGGGGCAGACGGTTACCCTGTCGAGCTATCAGGGAAGCCGTTACGTGCTCTTGGCGTTCTTCCCACTCGCCTTTACCAGCACGTGCACCAGCGAATTGTGTGCCTTCGGCGACGACTTCGACACGTTCACGGCAGCTGGCGTGGAAGTGCTTCCCATATCAGTAGATGCCGTGCCTTCGCTCAAGGAGTTTCGCAATAAGTACGAGATGAAAGTCGAACTCCTGTCCGACTTCAAGCGCGATGCGTCACGCGCCTACGGCGTACTGCGCCCCGAGACGTATTTCTCGGAGCGCGCGTACTTCCTCATTGATCCGGCGGGGGTCGTTCGCTGGGCCCACGTCGAAGAGAAGCTCGGTGAGACGCGCGAGAATGCGGAAATCTTCGACGCGATCAAGAACGTGAGTGGGGCGTGCCCGGCTGATCCGCCGGTCACGTTCACCGCAACCTTCCGCGGCTGCGCCGGCGCTACCTTGGCGATGGTGAGCGTCAGCACGCCGTGGGTGTACGTCGCCTGAATCGACTGCAGATCGGCGCTCTTGGGCAGGCGGAAGCGGCGTGTCAGGGCACCATTGGCGCGCTCACTGAACAACGCGCGCTCGCCTTCGGACAACGGCGGCGTGCTCCGGGATCCTTTCACCGTGAGTACGCCGTCTTCCGCCAGCACTTCGAGCGATTCCGGTGCAACGCCGGGCAAGTCGAGTGTGAGTGAAAAGCTGGTGGCGCTTTCGCGCGCATCGGTGGCCGGCTGCGCGGTGCCGCCGCGGCCAGCGAACGCGTCGTCAAACAGGCGATCGAGTTCACGGCGAACGGTGATCGTCGGACGGCCAGCGGCGGCGAAGGGGAACGTGTGGATCGACATGTGAGCTGCTCCCAGAAGTATTGGAAAGGTTGCGGCTGCGGCTCGCCATTGCATGAGGCTGGTGCCGCGCTGAATCGCTGCTGGGTGCAGCCCTTATACCGTCCCAAGTGCGCCACCCTGAACGACTCCGACGGCTAAGTTGCTGCCGTTCCGGCTGGGGTCTGTCTGATCGGCAGTTTCCGGTCAACTTGTCCGGTAGTACGCATGCTCCTTAGCTTGTCTGTGTGGCCTCGCCAACTGAGCGCCCATCTCCGGACCGTCATGCACCCCACCGCGACTCTCCTTCACATCACCGCTGATGTCGCCGCGCTCCTGAGTGCGGCCTCAGAGCCTACTGCGGCGGTGCCGCAGGTGCTGGCGAGATTGGGAGAGACGCTCGCGGCCAGATCTCTGGTGTTTTCCTCTACGCACCTCGCCGCGCCAGTGCGCTGGGAGGCGAAGGCGGCGCCGGAGCCGGCGTCGCCGCACCGATTCGCGGCGGCGAGTGGCAACGCAGCGGTCGCGTCGTTGGAGGTGGTGCGTGATCACGCGCTCGATGCTGACGAGGAGGCGTGCACGCGGGCCGTCGCTGGACTGCTGGGCATCGCATCGGCGCGGCAGAAGTACGTGCTGCAGCTCGAGCGTGAAGTGACGGAACGCGTGCGTGAAGTCGCGAATCAGCGCGCCTTTATTGAGTGCGTGGTGGACTCGCTGCCGGTCGGGCTCTACGTCGTCGACCGCGAATACCGCATTCACGCCTGGAATCACAAGCGCGAAACAGGACTGCAGGGCGTGGCACGCCACGACGCGATCGGCCGCACCATCTTCGAAGTGCTGAATCGCCAGCCGGCTGATCGACTTCGTCAGGAGTTCGACGAAGTGTTCGCGTCCGGGCAGCTCCAGCAGTTTCAAATGGAAAGCGACGCCTTTGGAGAGCGTCGCACCTTCCGTATCTCGAAGATTCCCATGCGCCTCGGCGGTGACGCCGTCACGCATGTGATCACGGTTGGCGAAGACATTACCGACCTCCGTGCAGCGTTCGATCGCACCGCGCAAACGGAAAAGCTGGCGGCACTTGGGCAGCTCGCCGCGGGCGTGATGCATGAGATCAACAATCCGCTGGCCACGATCGCGGCCTGCGCCGAGTCCATGACGCTGCAGCAGGAGATGGATGGTGCTGGACCGCCACCAAAGGAGATGCTGCGGATCATCGATCTCGAGGTGGAGCGCTGCAAGAAGATTGTGAACGGACTGTTGGATTTCTCGCGCCCCAAGTCGGCGGATCGCACGCGATTTGACCTGAGTGCCTCCGTGCAACAAGGGTTGTTCCTGCTGCAGCATCACCCGCGCTTCAAACGCATCAAGCTCGTGACGGCGCTCGCGAATCCGGGCGAGCTGCTGGTCACCGGTGACGGGGATCAGATCGTGCAGGTGCTGATCGCCCTCGCCATGAACGCGATGGAAGTCACGCCGGAAGGACGTTCGGTGACGATCTCCACGAGTGTCGACACGACGGCGGGCGGCGCGCGACGCGCCGTGCTGGAAGTCGCCGACGAGGGGCCCGGTGTGCCGCGTCACCTGCAGGCGAAGGTCTTCGAACCCTTTTTCACCACCAAACCACCCGGGCAGGGTACTGGTCTGGGACTGGCGATCTGCTACGGCATCGTCAATGACCACGATGGTGTGCTGGAGTTGGTATCACCTGAAGGCAGCGGCGCGACCTTTCGCGTGTCGTTGCCCATGGAGGACGCGTGAGCGTACCGGAAACGGGCATCCGCATTCTGCTCGCTGATGATGAGCCGCACCTGGGTGCGATTCTCGAACAGTTCCTCACGGCGCGCGGCTTCGCCGTGACGACCGTACGCGACGGGAAGGCGGCGCTCGACGCGCTGCGCGCCGCGCCGTACGACGTGGCACTGCTCGATGTGGTCATGCCGGAGATGGATGGTCTGGAAGTCTTGCGGCGCGTGCGCGAGGAATCGACGCCACCCGAGATTCTGATCATCACTGGCAATGGTACCGTGGAAACGGCGCTTGCCGCGCTTCGACTTGGTGCCTATGATGTGCTCACCAAGCCATATCGCATGGCCGAGATCGAAGCGGTGATTCGGCGGGCGTGGGAAAAGCGCTTGCTGGTGCGAGAGAATCAACGGCTGCGCGCGCGACTCGCCATGCAGGGCGCCGAGCACACCTCCACCGCATTTGTCACGCAGTACGCGCCGTTGCGCGCGATGCTCACATCGCTGGAATCACTGCGCGCGGGCGATGCGCCGGCAATCATCTGGGGGGACGTCGGCGTTGGCAAGCGGGCGTTCGCGCGTTGGCTCAACGACGGTCGTGGCGCGAACGCGCCCTTCGGCGAAGTCAACGCGGCCCACGAACCGGCGTCGATTCTCGATCGACTCTTCGGTACCGAAGCGGCCGGTGCCACACCGGTGGTGCATGTCGGCGCCATCGAAGCGGCCGCCGGCGGCACGCTGCTGCTCCGTGCGACGGCGCGACTCGATCACGCCACGCAGCGCACCATTGCCGATGCGGTCGCGAGAGGGTGGTTCGTACGCCAGGGAGGCACGCAGCCGGTGCCCCTCGAATGCCGTGTGGTGGTGGCGTTGATTCGGGATCCCGACACGCTGGTGCGTGAAGGTGCGCTCGATGCCGAGGCGACGCACGTGTTTTCGTCCATTCGGGTCGCACTGCCGACGCTCGCTGAACGCGCCGTCGATATCCCACTCCTTGCGCACGCCGCTCTCACGCGCATTTCGCCGGACAAGACGCTCTCACCCGAAGCGGTGGCCTGGCTGGAGTCGCAGGCATGGCCGTCGAACGTGCGGTCGCTCGCCGAGTGTGTACAGCGTGCCGCTCATGCGTCGACCGCGCAAACACTGTCGGCAGCCGACCTTGCCGCCGCGATTGGCGGCGAGCCCGTGGCACGCGCCGCGATGACATCGATGGCACTCATCACCCCGCCAGCCGGTCGTTCGCTGGCCGAAGTCGAGCGCGACTACATCGCCGACACACTGCAGTCGGTGGGGTGGCATCAGGGGCGCGCTGCCGAAGCGCTCGGCATCTCGCCCAAAACGCTCTACCGCAAAATTCGCGAGTTCGGCTTTGTGCGTCCGAGTGGGCGCACGCTGCGCTGAGCCAGTGACAACCGTCGGTGCTATCAGACCATGAAGATTCTCGTAATTGAGGACGATCCGACCGTCGGCGAGTTTGTGCGCCGCGGTCTCGAAGAACAGCGGTGGCAAACAGATCTCGTGAACAACGGGCTCGAAGGGGAACGACTCGCGTTGGCGCAGGCGTACGACCTGGTCGTGCTCGACATGCGGTTGCCCGGACGCAACGGGCTCGATGTGTTGCGCACGCTGCGTGCGCGTGGCTTCGAGCGCCCGGTGCTGGTGCTCACCGCGCAGGATGCGGTCGACGCCAAGGTCGAAACGCTCCGTGCCGGCGCCGACGACTACGTCACCAAGCCCTTCGCCTTTGAAGAGCTGCTGGCGCGCGCTGAGGCCTTGCTGCGCCGTCCGCGGGCGATGGCGTCACCGCAGCTGTCGGTTGGCGATCTCGAACTCGATCAGGGCACCCGCGAAGTCCGACGGGCCGGTGACCTCATTGAGCTCACACCAAAGGAGTTCGCGGTCCTCGAGTACCTCATGCGCCATACGGGGAGAGTCATGAGTCGCACGCTCATTACCGAATACGCCTGGGGCTATCACTTTGACCCCGGAACGAACATCGTGGATGTCGTGATCAATCATCTGCGCAAGAAGATCGACGCGCGGTTCGAGAAGAAGCTGATCACCACCGTGCGTGGCGTTGGCTACATGATCCGCGCCTAGTCCATTCGTTTCGTGAGTTCCATTCGCGCTCGCCTCACGGTCGCCTGGACAGCCGCGTTCCTCGGAACGCTGCTGATCTTTTCGATCACGCTTCTCGCGGTGCGTCGCGAGTTGCTCTATCGCGAGCTCGAACAGCGCGTGATGAAAGAGGCGCGGCAGGTGCGTCAGGCGATCATCGTGGCGCGCAGCACCGGCTGGGAGCCGATTCTGGCGCAGAAGGATCGGCTCGCCGCTCGCACGGTGAGCATGCGCATGAGCGCGTTCCTCTCGATTCTCGACGGGTACGTGCTGGTGCAGGATACGACCGGCTACGACCTCTACGCGTCGTCGCCCGTGACCAGTCTGTCGGTGTCGGACCGCGATGCGTTCAGCAGCGCCGCGCGTGCGCACACGGACACCACGCGTGCGCGCCCGGTGACCATGCGCGAACGCGAAGACGACGTGCTGCTGGCGTCGCTCAACGTGCCGCTCAGCACGAACGATCGGTATCGCGTGTACGCGGCACTCAGCACCAGCGACATCGAGTTCACGCCACGCGAATTCGTGGGCACGATGCTCGTCATTACGCCCTTCCTGCTCGCGATCTCGGTGACATTCGCGTACATCATCGCGGGTCGTGCGTTCCGGCCGATCGATCGCATCATCGACCAGGTTGAGGCCATCACCGACGGGCGGTCGCTGCACCGACGTCTGGCCATTGGCGCCGCGGGCGATGAGCTCGCGCGACTGTCCACCACGCTCAACGCGTTCATTGAGCGACTGGAAACGTCGTTCGGGGCGTTGCGTCGCTTCACCGCCGATGCGAGTCACGAACTCAAGACACCGCTCGCCGTGATGCGCGCGGATGTCGAGCGGGCAATGAGTCACAACGCCTCCGACGACGACAAGGCGGAAGCGCTCGAGGAGGCGCTGCAGCAGGTCACACGAATGGCGGACTTGGTGGACTCGCTGCTCACGCTCGCGCGTGCCGACGAAGGACGCTTTGATCTTTTCCGCGAGCCCATCGAGCTCACACCGCTCACACGCGAGGTCGTGGAAACGGCGCGTCTGCTGGGTGAAGATGCCGGCCTCACGATCGAGGCGTCACAGCTCGACAACGCGGAAGTGCTGGGCGACATCACGCGCTTGCGTCAGCTGTTCCTGAACCTGGTCACCAACGCGATCAAGTACACCCCGCGTGGTGGCACCGTCGACATTTCGCTCGTACGCGAAGAAGAGGTCGCGCGCTTCGCCGTGCGTGACACGGGGATCGGCATCGCGGCGGCCGACCTTCCGTACGTGTTCGAACGATTCTGGCGCGCGGATCGCGTCCGTTCACGCGCGACCGAACGCGGCGGCTTCGGACTGGGACTCGCGATTTCGCAGTGGATCGCGCAGGCCCACAGTGGTGAACTCGAAGTACAATCGCGATTGGGTCGCGGTACCACGTTCACGGTGACGTTGCCACTCGCCGGTCATCCTGGCTCAGGCATGACGGGCGAATACGAGTCAATTGTCAATGCCCAAAACACCGTGGATGCTGAGCCGGGAATGCTAACCCGGGATTAATCAGAACCTAATCTTTGTTCCATTGCTGCTTCATCCCCCGGGCGTAGAATCGCTTCGTCAGCTCCCGGGCCCTCTGTCCGGGACGTCGACGTACAGCCCGTACCCCGGACACGCGATGTTCAATAACCTGATCGAGTCTCAGGCGAAGAAGCAGAAGCGCGCTGGCGGGGGGTTCATGTCCATTGTACTCCACACTGCCGTTGTCGTCGGTCTCGTGATCATCACGAAGAACGCCGGCATCGTCAACGAGAAGCCGAAGGAAGAGAAGGTCGACTTCGTGGAGGTCAAGAAGGACGAGCCCAAGCCACCCGAGCCTGAGAAGCCGCCGCCACCGCCGGATGCCGTGGCAGCGCCCCCACCACCGAAGGGTTTCCAGGTGCTCACCGCACCGGTTGAAATCCCGAACGTGATTCCGGATATCGACCTCTCCAAGAAGGTGACGGATGAGGCGGACTTTACCGGTAAGGGTGTCGCCGGCGGTATCGCCAAGGGCGTCGAAGGAGGAAAGGGTCCGGTCGTGCAGAACAACGACCAGCCGTACTTCGACTTCCAGGTAGAAAAGCCTGTCGTCATGGCGCCCGGCCAGAACGGCCCCGCCTATCCCGACATGCTCCGCACTGCCGGTATTGAAGGCACCGTGCTCGCGCAGTTCGTCGTCGACACCACCGGTCGCGCCGACATGAGCCAGTTCAAGGTCCTCAAGTCCGACAACGACCTGTTCTCGTCCGCTGTGAAGAACGCTCTGCAGCGTATGCGCTTTCTCCCGGCCGAAGTTGGTGGCCGCAAGGTGAAGCAGCTCGTGCAGCAGCCGTTCCAGTTCTCGCTCAATAAGTAAGACTCAACCTCACGTTCTGCGGAGATCCGTTTCATGAACATGTCGATGATGGAGCTGTACCAGTCGATGGGCTGGTTCGCCAAGGGTATCGTCTTCACGCTCCTTGGTATGTCCGCCTTGTCGTTCACGCAGCTCATTTCGAAGTGGTGGTCGATGCGTAAGGCGCAGGCCGAGACGCGCAAGTTCGCCCCCGAGTTCTCGCAGTTCCTCGAAGAGGACAACCTCACCGAGGCCATCAAGCTCGCCGAAGGCTACAAGAAGTCGCACGTGGCTCGCGTCCTTGGCGGCGCGCTCTCGGAAATCCGTCCGCTCATTCAGGACGGTTCGGTTACGGTCGCCGACATCAACTCGGCCGAGCGTGCAGTTGAGCGCGAAATGCTGATGACGGTCGTTGACCTGAAGCGTGGTCTCGGCATCCTCGCGACGGTCGGTGCGACGTCGCCGTTCGTCGGTCTTCTCGGCACGACGATGGGTATCGTTAACTCCTTCACGGGTATGGCCGCGTCGGGTGCGGGTGGTATCTCCGCCATCGCCGCCGGTGTTGCCGAAGCGCTCATCACGACGGCCATCGGTATCGGCGTCGCCATCCCGGCCGTGTGGTCGTACAACTACTTCCAGACGAAGATCGACAACCTCACGGCGGAAATGACGTACACGTCGAAGGAAATGATCGACTACCTCATCAAGGGCGTCTCGGGTGAGTTCGGCCGCTCGCGTTTCACGCGTGAATTCAACACGGCCGGCGGCTCGGCCATCTCGCAGTAATCCAGCCTCCTTCATCCGTAACCACGGAGTAGCGCCATGGGTATGAGTGTTGGTGGCGGCGGCGGCGTAAAAGCCGAACCGAACGTCACACCCATGATCGACGTGATGCTGGTGCTCCTCATCATCTTCATGATCACCATCCCGCAGATCAACGCGGGCTTCAAGGCGGTCCCACCGGAAGGGCAGAACCTCAAGCCGCATCCGGAAGAAGATGGCGATCAGGTACTTGGTATCGACGATCAGGGTCGATTCTATCTGAACAAGAAGCCGGTCCGCGCCGAAGATCTCGAGACAGCAGTTCACGACATCTACGGCAAGGAACGCGACGATTACATCATGTACGTGAAGGCCCACAAGGAGCTTCAGTACCTGACCGTGATCAACGCGCTCGGCACGATCTCGAAGGCTGGCGTCCGCGTGGCGGCGCTCATCACCGAGCAGCTGCCGGGCACGGAGTCGCTCGTGGAAGCCGACCGCATCAAGCCAGGGGGGCAATAACATGAGCATGTCCACTGGAGGCAGCGGCGGATCTCTGAATAACGAGATCAACGTCACGCCGATGATCGACGTGCTCCTCGTGCTC
Organism: uncultured Gemmatimonadaceae bacterium; assembly: GCA_966112585.1. GTDB lineage: Bacteria > Gemmatimonadota > Gemmatimonadetes > Gemmatimonadales > Gemmatimonadaceae > Gemmatimonas. The sequence continues at coordinate 4,407 of CBHWDN010000030.1, read as the reverse complement.
CTGATCATCTTCATGATGATCATCCCGATGAGCCGCAAGGCGATCGACACGCAGCTCCCCGATCCGAATCCGCCGCAACAGACGTCGCAGGTGAATCCGGATCAGATCGTCCTGGAGATTCTTCCAGACGACAAGTACGCGATCAACAAAGAGCCCATCCCAAAGGAGCAGCTCTTCACGCGTCTCAAGTCGATCTACGATCCGCGTCCCGAGAAGATCATCTTCGTGAAGGGTGACACGCTCACCAAGTATGCGAATGTGATCTGGGCCATGGACCAGGCGCGCGGTGCCGGCGTCAAGGTTCTCGGCGTCGCGCCGAAGTAAGCCTCAAACAGTGGTGCCCTTCGGGGCACCAACACTGGGGTCATGGTGTCTTAAACGGCGGGCGAACCCTGAGGGGCGCGCCCGCCGTAGTATTTACAGCCGCCCTTTTTGCATCAGCTTTCTACGCATGTCCTTTACCCCCGACGAATCCGCTGACCAGCCCCAACCTGGCGCTGCGACGGAGCGTCCGCGCTATCGTCCGCCGCTCGGCATGCCCGATACCGGCCGGAAGAAGCGGGCGGGGAGTCTGTTGCTGTCGATTTTCCTGCATGCGCTCGTCATCGCGCTGCTGATCGTGCCGTTCGCCTCGCCTGAGCTGATGAAGGAAGTGCTCGGCGCGGGCGGTATCGGCCCTGCTGGCGGCGGTGGTGGAGGCCGGAAGGGCACGGGCGGGCAGATGAAGCAGGAGCGGCTGCAGTTCGTGCGCATCGCGCCTACACCGGTGCCCACGCCCATACCGCCCACGGTCAAGCCTCCCGAGATCAAGCCGCCGGTGATCTCGCCGCCGGTTCCGCCTCAGCCGCAGCCCACCCCGACGCCGCCCGCGCCTACGCCGGCGGCGTCTGCTGCGTCCGAGGTCAAGTCAGAGACCGTCGGTAGTGGCGGCGGAGCAGGGAACGATGGTGGCGCCGGCAACGGCCCTGGCAGCGGCGGTGGTACCGGATCGGGCATCGGTACGGGTAAAGGCACCGGAACGGGCGCCGGAACCGGTGGCGGCTCGGGTTCGATCTTTCCGCCGTCGCCAACAGAGCTATTTCTTCCGCCACTCCCGGTACCGGGTAAGGCGAAGGGTGAAATCATCGTCGAGTTTGATGTGGATTCGACCGGCAAAGTGATCGACTTGCAGTTCACGCCAACCAAGGACGGCGCATACAATCGCAAGCTGCGTGAGGCGCTGGTCGCGATTCGCTTCCGCCCCGCGGTCGACGCGCGCGGCGTACCGGTGCGTGCCAAAGCACAGCTCATTTACAAGCTTGGATAAGAACGCCGCGACTCTCGCGGCGTTCTTGCTTTGGCTACTCGCAGCGCTCTGGTACCGGCGCTAGCTTCGCCTCAGCGGTACCTCGCACCAACTGCTGCGCCGATGGGGCTGACTCTCCGCCACGTGCCCCGGCGCACCCTGGTCTTCACTCCTGCCTGGACCACATGGGGCTGTTCGATCGAAAGCCGATCGTTGTCGTTGACGACAGCGAGCACGGCATGCGCCGCACACTTGGCGCCGGTGATCTTGTGATGCTGGCCATCGGTGCCGTCATCGGCGCCGGCATCTTTTCGTCGCTCGGCACGGCCGCAGCCGGTGAAACGCTCGCTGATGGCACGATCGTGCGCTACGGCGCCGGCCCCGCACTGGTGTTGTCGTTCGTGCTGCTCGGTGCCGTGTGTGGGCTCGCGGCGCTGTGCTATGCCGAACTCGCATCAATGATCCCGCAGGCCGGCAGCGCGTACGCGTATTCGTATGCAACGCTCGGCGAAATTGTGGCGTGGATTGTCGGGTGGGCATTGATCCTCGAATACGCCGTGGGGAACGTCGCCGTGGCGATCGGATGGTCCGGCTATTTCACATCGCTCTTATCCGGCTTTGGGATCGATCTGCCGGCATATCTGACGCATGGCTATTGGAATGTGAAGGCGAGTGGTGACCCCGCCATTCACATGCTGCTCGAAACCGCGCCCCGCGTGGCCGGCATACCGGTCCTCGTGAACCTGCCGGCATTCGGCATTGTCGTGGCAATCACGCTGTTGCTGTTGCAAGGCGTCAAGGAAAGCACGCGCGCCAACAACATCATGGTCGTTGTGAAGCTGCTCGTGCTGGCGCTGTTCGTGATTGTTGGTGCCATGCACATCGATCCGGCGAACTACAAGCCGTTTGCGCCGAACGGATTCAAGGGCATTCACCAGGGTGCGGCGATCGTCTTTTTCGCCTACATCGGCTTTGACGCCATTTCGACCGCCGCTGAAGAAACCAAGAATCCGCAGCGCAACCTGCCGCTCGGCATTCTGGGCGGTCTGGCGGTGTGCACGTTGATCTATGTAATCGTGGGTTTCGTTGCCACGGGATTGGTGCCCTACCAGCAGCTCAAGAGCTCGGACCCGCTCGCGAAGGCACTGAGCGTAGCGGGATTGGGCACCGCCAGCTGGATCGTTGCGGCTGGTGCCGTGGTGTCGATGTCCGCCGTCTTGCTGGTGTTCCAGTACGGGCAGCCGCGCATCTTCTACGCGATGGCGCGCGACGGTCTGCTGCCCAAGTTCGCGGCCAAGCTGCACCCCAAGACGCGCACGCCGCACATCACCACCATCATCACCGGTGTCGCGGTGGCCCTCGGTTCGCTGCTCGCAGACGATGCCGCCACGTACGACCTCACCAACATCGGAACGCTTGCCGCCTTCGCTGTGGTGTGCATTGGTGTGCTCGTGCTGCGCCTGCGTGAACCTGAGCGCCCGCGCCCGTTCCGTGTCCCGTTCTTCTGGGGCGTGACGCTGCTTGGTGCGGGTGCCTGCGTGTTCGTGATGAAGGGACTTCCGACCTCGGCATGGATTGCCTTCGCTGTGTGGATGGCGATCGGGCTCGCCGTCTATTTTGCGTACGGCTACCGCAACTCAGTGCTGCGCCGCCCTCGCTAGCTGTTGTTCTTTGTCGTGGCGCCACTCTGGCGCCACGTGGTGTTTCCCGCCCCCTCGCTCCATGGCTCACACGTCTTCGGCCGCCGCCCCCACGGGCAAGAAAGGCTTTCTCGGCATCGGCTTCTCGCAGTGGATTCTGATATCCATGGTGATCGGCATCCTGATTGGATGGCTGGCACCCGATGTCGCGGCGAACCTCAAGCCGTTCGCCACGATCTTCCTGCGCATGATCAAGTCGTTGATCGTGCCGCTGCTCTTCTCGACACTCGTCGTGGGCATCGCCGGTCACGGCGACGACATGGCGAAGGTCGGCAAGCTCGCGCTGCGCTCGATCATCTACTTCGAAGTCGTCACGACGCTCGCGCTGGCGATTGGGCTCATTGCCGTGAACGTGGTGAAGCCCGGTGTTGGCGTTGGCATCACCAGCGCCGCTGCGGGCAACGCCGACGAGTTCAAGGCGCTCGCCGCCAAGACACCGACCTTTGCGTCGGTGCTCGAGCACACCGTACCGCAGAGTTTCTTTGAGGCCGCGGCCAACAACGAAGTGCTGCAGATCGTTTTCTTCGCGATCATCTTCGCCGTGGCCGTCGCGCGCACGGAAGGCAAGTCGAAACAAGTCATGCTCGAAGGGCTGCAGTCGCTGAGCGACGTGATGTTCAAGTTCGTCGGCATCGTGATGACCTACGCGCCCATCGGCATCGGCGCCGCCATTGGTGTCACGGTTGGCAAGAGCGGACTCGGCGTACTGCTGAGCCTCGCCAAGCTGGTCGGCACGCTCTATGTGTCACTGATCGTATTCGTGCTGCTCGTGCTCATTCCGGTCGCGATGCTCGCCAAGATCCCGATTCGGAAGTTCTGGGGACATGTGAGAGAGCCCTGGCTCATCGCGTTCTCCACCGCGAGCTCCGAAGCCGCGTTCCCGCAGGCCATGCAAGCCATGGAGAAGTTCGGTGTTCCGCGCCGCATCGTGAGCTTCGTGTTGCCCACCGGCTACTCGTTCAACCTCGACGGCAGCACGCTCTATCTCGCCATCGCGTCCGTGTTCGTCGCGCAGGCCGCGGGCATCGATATGCCGATCAGTCAGCAGTTGCTCATGATGCTGACGCTCATGCTCACCTCGAAGGGCGTGGCGGCGGTCCCGCGTGCAAGTCTGGTGATTCTGTCGGGTGCGCTCGCACAGTTTGGCTTGCCGCTCGAAGGCATCGCCGTGATTCTCGGCGTCGATGCCATCATGGACATGGCGCGCACCAGCGTGAATCTACTCGGCAACTGCCTGGCGACGGCGGTTATGGCGCGGTGGGAAGGCGAACTCCAAACAAGCGCTAACTGAAACTGCGCTAACTGCAACCACGCTAACTCGACGACGCTTACACAACCCCGCGGTGAGGCCACGACAGTCGGGATCAGTCAGAAGACCCAGGCGGGGGGGGCCCCACAGGGGGGGGGGCGGGGGGGGTGTGG
>CBHWDN010000029.1:0-65171 GCA_966112585.1 uncultured Gemmatimonadaceae bacterium | reverse complement strand
CTTTTTTGGTTGTGGGTTGTTTTGGTTGTCGGGGGGGGGGGCGCGGCCCCCCCCCCGCTTTTCTTTTGGTTACCGTGAGATTTGAGATTTCAGTTGTGAGTCTGTGAGACAACGAGACTCGAGAGTCGAGAGTCGAGTAGGTGAGACGGCGCTACGACTTTGGCTTCGCGCTGCTTGATGGTCCTCGTTCGCGCTTGGGCTTGGGCGGCCGGTCGCCGTTTTGCTCCAGGTAACCTCGTAGTCCGTAGGTCATTCGTCGGACTTCGGCCGTCTGAGACCGCAGACGTTTGCAGGTCGGAGGCAGTGCAGACACTTCAATTGAGAGCTCCAGTTGCGTGTCGACTTCATTGCAGGAGCCGATCGCGATGTCCAAGGCCGCAATGAAAGCAGCCACAGTTTCTTTGCCGGCGCCTTCGGAAATGTTCAGCGGGATCGAGTCAACCGCGCGCAGAATCTGTGCACGCATCGAGGGTGCGCGATCAGTCAGCGAACGGCGATGGCGCTCGCACGCCAAGTGAACGTCAATCGCGAGACGCTTCGCTTTGGTGAGCACCAGAAGCTTTTCGGGATTGTGTGCCATGGTCGCGAGGATACGCAGTTCCGCGCGAGGCACCTAACCATTCGAACGAGCATTGGATCCGAATCCAACAGCAACAACTCTGACTTACTCACGTCTCAATTCTCAAAATCTCACCTACTCACAACTCAAATCTCAAATCTCACGGCAAAAAAAGCGGGGCCTGAAAGGCCCCGCCATCAATACCGCCGGTCTCCCGGCCTCCCCCTCTGCCGCTGCGCCGCAAACACCGACGCCGAGTCGAGCCACGACGCCACCTGGAGTTTCGACGGATCAATCGCCTTTTTCGCATCCGACGATGGCGCCGACACTTCAAAGTACCGCGTGTTGCGCCCCGACTTGATGTCCACCCACTGCAGGTGGTACACGACCGAATCCTGTCGCGTCGTGATCATGCCGGTGAGCATGTAGTCCGAGCGCAGCTGCCATCCCATCTGAAAGCGATCGGGGCTCATGCGCATCGCGCGATCGGCGATCGTATCGGCGACGACATCGAACTTGTCGGCGGGAATCGACGCACGGATCGCCGTGGTCATTTCGCGTGCCGCACTCAGGTAGTCGCGCTTGCCGGTGGCGTTCTGGAAGGGCATCACCAGCACCCGCAAACGGCCGTCGCTCGACGGGGCGGCCATGAGCGTGAACGAGCGCGCCATGGCGCTTCCGCGTCCGATGTCGGTGCCGACGCTGACGTTCACGTTGGGCATCGGCGGAATCACGACGTTTGGCGGCATGCCGGGATCACCGCCCGGTGGCGGGCCGGTGAAGCGGACCGCACTGCGCGGCGCAGCGGCGAGTGCGGCTTTGTAGGCCGTAAGCGCCTGCGCCATGGAGTCGGTGAAAATACGCGTGACTTCGGCAATCAACTGCTCGCGAGTCACTTCTCCGGCCGCACCGTCGGTCGTGTGCATCATCACTCGCACGCCAGATCCCGACGTGGCAGCACTGGGCGCTGCTGCAGCCTTGGGATCGGCCGCATTCGTGGCGCCGGCGGCGCTCGTCGAGTGTTCGATCTTCTGCGCTTGCTGCCGCTTGAGAATCGCTTCCGCAATCGCGAGCGATTCGGCGCGCGTCATCACGAGCGGCACCGCGGTCACTGGTGTGCCGTCGCCCACTTCGCGAAACACGGGAATCGTTTCCGAGACAATCCGGATCGAATCGCCGCTCTTGATGCTCGGCGTGCGACCGATCGCCGCCCGTTGACGCGCTCCGCCTGGGCCGGCGTCGCGCGCATCGAGTGAATCGGCGCCGGTCATCTTCGCCGCGCCCATCGGCAGTCTGGTCGTGAGCGCCCACGCCGCAGCGGCGAGCACGGCAGCGCCAGCGATGATGTTGCGTGTGCGACGACCGGCGCTCGACATGCGGCGCGCCGGCGTGGTGCCGCTCATTGGCGGCAACGCCTCGAGTTCGGAGAGCAGCGCGGCCGCCGTATCGGGACGCTTGCTCGCCTGCTTCTCGAGACAGCGCATGATGATCGTCGACAGCTCGGCCGGAATCTCGACCGACAGCGTGTGCGGTGCCGGCGGCACGTACGTGAGCTGCGCCGCGAGCGTCGCCTGGGGCGATGTCCCACTGAACGGACTCTTGCCGGTCAGCAATTCGTACGCGAGCAGCCCCACCGCGTAGATGTCGACGCGATGATCGGCGTCAGGGTCGGCGGCAAGTTGTTCGGGTGCCATGTACGCCGGCGTGCCGATCGCCATCCCGCTCGTGGTGCCGCCATGCAGCGGCAACGGAATCGCTTCCGACAGCGCCTTCGCGACGCCGAAGTCGGTCACGAGGGCGTGCATCCCCTGCGTGAGGATGTTCCCCGGCTTGATATCGCGATGCACGATGCCGCGGGCATGCGCATAGGCGAGAGCATCCACCACGTCATGCAGAATGCGCACGACATCGCGCGGCGAGAGCTGGCCGCGATTGAGCAGCGCCTGCCGAAGTGACTCGCCTTCGATGAACGGCATGGAGAACCACAGCAGCCCGTCTTCTTCGCCCGCCGCGAGCAGCGGTACGATATGCGGGTGCTGCAGCTGTGCGGCCAGTTGGATCTCGCGACGGAACCGATCCACGTTCACCCCGGCCGCGAGGTCGGGGGGCAACACCTTGATCACCACGGTGCGCTGGAGGGCTCGCTCGCGGGCCACAAATACACGCGACATGCCCGCACCATCGAGCTCGCGCTCAATGTGGTAGCCGTCGCCTAAGGCCGTCTGCAGCCGGTCCTGAAAATCGCTCACGTGGTATCCGAAGGTTGCCGTCATCGCGAAGATACAGCCGCGCCAAGGGCGCGGGCATGGGTCCACGGCCCTTCTTAAGGGCCCCAGACAGGCGGACGTCGCCGTACTGGCGCCGTTAACTGCCCTGTCTGTTGGGTAAGACCCCCGGAAGGGTGTTGGGGTTGCGATGGCGGAGCACCCCAAAACCCGGGACTTAAAACCGGGAACATGACCCAAGACTCAAAACCCGAACTCAGGACCCAGAAACTGATCAGTTTATGGGTATGGTGTTCGAGTTATGGGGTTTCAGGTTTATCCATGAACTGCCGGGTTGACCCGCCCCCCGCCCCTCGACTAAGCTTCGGATTCCGTTCCGTGCCGCCTCCGTAGCACCACCTCGAAGGCGATCCACGTAGAGGTCGGAGTCCGAACGTCCTGCGGCCCTTGGGCCGTGGGCAACCATAACCGAATGCCTACGATCAACCAGCTGGTCCGCCGCGCCCGTAAGGACGTGGTGGAGAAGTCCAAGGCGCCCGCGCTCAAGAGCAATCCGTTCAAGCGTGGCGTGTGCACCCGCGTCTACACCACGACGCCCAAGAAGCCGAATTCGGCGCTGCGCAAAGTTGCGCGTGTTCGTTTGACGAACCAGCTCGAAGTCACGGCCTACATCCCCGGCGAAGGCCACAACCTCCAGGAGCACTCGATCGTGCTCGTGCGCGGTGGTCGTGTGAAGGACCTTCCCGGTGTTCGCTACCACATCGTTCGCGGCACGCTCGACGCGTCGGGCGTGAACGGACGTAACCAGAGCCGGTCGAAGTACGGCACCAAGCGTCCCAAGAAGGGCGCTGCCGCCGCCGCCGGAGGGAAGAAGAAGTGAGCCGCCGCAAGAGTGCCGTGAAGCGCGCCGTGTTGCCTGATGCGCGCTATGACAGCCAGACTGTCTCGAAGTTCATCAACAACTTGATGATCCAGGGTAAGAAGTCGACCGCCGAAGGCATCTTCTACGGCGCCATGGACATCGTCGAAAACAAGACCAGCCAGCCTGGCGTCGCCGTCTTCAAGCAGGCGCTCAACAACCTCAAGCCGGTTGTTGAAGTGAAGAGCCGCCGCGTTGGCGGTGCCACGTACCAGGTGCCGGTCGAAGTCCGTCAGGACCGTCGTACCGCGCTGGCGATGCGCTGGCTCATCTCGTATTCGCGCGACCGCAACGAGAAGAGCATGCCGGAAAAGCTCGCCGCCGAAGTCCTCGCCGCCTCGCGCGGTGAAGGCAATGCGATCAAGAAGAAGGAAGACACGCATCGCATGGCGGAAGCCAACAAGGCCTTCGCGCACTACCGCTGGTAAGATTTCACCAAGGGCGTAGCGTGCAGTTCTAGGCATCTTGGGTGTCTCTGTTGGTGTCTGTCGCCTGTCCAGCCGATGTGCTGGGCAGGCGATTGCGCCATTTGGCGCTGAGCAGTTCGACCGTCGCGAGACGGTGTCCTGGTGAGAGGTGTGCGTAGGTCTCTTCGACCTGCTTGGTCGACGTGTGGCCCATGAGACGCGAGACCGTGAACAGGTCGGCGCCGGACATCACCAGCCAGCTGGCGAAGGTGTGGCGGAACGTGTGGAAGGAGATCGACTCAGCTTCGTTGCGACCGGTCTTAAAGCCAGCGTCCTCGACAATGCGGCGGATCGCGGAGAACAGCTGCGACTGTCCCATAGGCTGGCCTTCGTCACGGCCTTCGAACAGGTAGCGTCCCGGCTGCGGGTCGCCCTTCCGCTCAAGGTGCGCGCGGAGATACGGCTCGAGCGCTGACGGAATGGGTACCACGCGCTCGATCTTGTACTTAGGGCGCCATGTCTTCAGTCCTAGCTTGACGTGTTTCCATTCACGAGTCTGGATGAAGATGGATCCGAGTTCGAGGTCCACATCGATCCCCTCGCGCAGCATCTTCACTTCGCCGACGCGCAGTCCTGTGAAGATGCCGAGCGCTGGCGCCAGCACCATGTCACGCGGCGACGCACTCAGTATCCGTTCGACTTCCTGCTCCACGAGAAAGCGAACGCGCGTCTTGACGATTGCCGGCACGTGATCCTCTCGGTCGAGCGGAGAGAAGAGCACGGCAGGAACGCGTCGCTGCTGCATCGCAAGTCGCGTCTCGCGGCGCTGCAGGAAACTGAACACCGATCCGAACTTCACCATGTAGGTGCGCATGGTGTTCGACGAAAGCCCTTTCTCGCGAAGAAACTCCTTGTACTCGGTCGTATGCTCGTAGTGAATGGATTCGACCGGCCGCTCTTCGCCGAAGAACTCGAGCGCGTAGGCGAGCGATGTCTCGGTCCCTTCTGCCGTTCGCTCTGATCCGGACTCCCGCGCGCGCTGTGCTTCAACCAAATCGTTGACGGCCCCCTTCAGCGTCGGCCACGTCGACGGTCGCAGCACATCGAACGATTGCTTCGCTCGCACGCATTCGGCGACCGCCTCAATCGTGATCTTCTCGGCGCGCAACGCCGCGACGATGTCGCGAACCGGCTCGCCGCTGTTGAGCAACTGCTGCAGCGCCGTGTGTCGCGTCATGGCGACATTACGCACCTTCGTCTTGAGCGCGAGGTGAATGCGCCCGAACGTGCGGTGCTTAATGTCAGCGGAGAAGCGCTTCGTCTCCGGATTCTGACGCAGCATCAGCCAACCTTCTTCTGCTGCGCTTCGTACGCCAACACGTCGTCCGGATCGTAGCGACGATGCTCTCGGACCAAGCCAGTACCCTTGTTCTGATACGGCAGCAGAAAGCGCGGAATCGCGCGCACCGTGTTCGCCGAAACTCCCCACCGATCAGCGAGTTGCTGCGGTGTGACAAAGCGCTTGCTGTCGAGCGACAGCTGGTGTGCTGCCGCTCGCTGCCGCAGGGTTTCGATTGTGGAAGCAGTCATCGTTGTATCGGCTACTGGTTCTTGGCTCTGCGTCGTCCTTCGCGGATCACCTTCACATCGTCGTCACTGCCGTACGGGTCGTGCACGCTTCGGAGGAACCGTCGCACAAGCGCCCAATCCTTGTCCTGAATCGTCAGGTGCACTTCGGCACCGAGGCGAGCGTACAGGATCAGCGGGATGTGCTCAGCATGCGTGAACCGTGCGACCTCGTACGTGCCCTTCGTCTTCTGCTCCACCCACCCGCGCTTCTTGAGGTACTCGCGAAACGCGGGCAGGTGTGAGCGAGCCAGCAGGCCGCGGTCAGCCATCGCTGGCGTCGGAGGCAGCCGGCGGCGCTTCGACCGGCGTCTTCTTGCCGACAACTCGGTCGCGGAGCGCAGCGCTGCCCGTGGCCGGTGCAGTGCCCGACGCCTCCGCCTTCGCGCGCCCTTCGTCGCTGAAGCCTTCCTCGATCTCGCGCCACGTGGTGTCACCGTCCTTCATGGCAGTTATCCACGTGCGCATCATGGTCACCTCGGCCGGGTTCACGACCGAAAGCGAGTGCCCAAGCACCTTCTCGATCTGCGCCGCTGTAACGCCGTAGGTGTAGAACGCATCGGCGATCTTCTTTGCCTTGTCCGCCGGATCCTTCGCATCCTCGTTGCGAGTGGTCGCGAGCACTTCCTCTTCGGCTTCTTCGAGGATGTCACCAGGAACGACGCGAAGCACGGCCGTGCGGATCGCCTTCGATACGAGCGCATTCTGCTTGTTCAGAATGTCGTCGTCGGTCGCCTCGACGATGTGCACCGGCTCACCGTTCGAGTTGATGCGGGTGCGGATAGCCTGCTGTCCCTTCTTGAGGAACTTGCGCTCGACCGTCTTCGCAACGGTGACATCCGTCGGATAGGTGAGGTTCGCCTCAAGATCAGTAACCATCACGCGGACCAGTCGGATCTGCGAGTCGTCGTAGATCACGGCCGACTCGACAAGCAGGTTGCCGAGGCACCGCGCGCACTCCTCGGCGAAGCGAATCGACCATCCCACGATGCGCTCCTTGCCGACCGGCTTGGAATAGCGCGATGTCTGCGCGAACCGCGGGCGCTTGCACGCATCAAGCAGCTTCTGACGGAACTGCATCACGCTGCGAGGCTGATGCATCGCCATCATGTAGCGCGCCTCAACCTGCGTCTTGGCCTGCACGGCAGCGGCCGTGCTCGCGGTTTCGCCGCGACCTGCGAGCGCCATGCCTTGCGGTGCAATGCTCTGCGAATTCGTCGTTGCGAGCGCCTTACTCATGCTCTCTTCGCCGAACGGCGCTCCGTTGCTGCGGAAATCCTCCGGCTCGTCCTGCGCGCCGGCAATCGGTTGGGTCATCGTAGCCATGTCAAGAAGCCTTGAGAACGGGAGTGGGATCAGCGAACGGATCGTTCGCCTCAGGGGTAAGCGCCACGCGGCGCTGGTTGCTGAATGCGGTGAGCCGGAAGTCGAGCGAGGTGCGCAACGTGATCAACAGCTGCAGCTGCTCTTCGAGGTTTCGCACTTCTTGAGCAAGCTGTTCATCCGTGAGCAGCGAGGGCGTTGCCACTCGCGTCGCGAGTTCACGCAGACCGATCGCGGTCAGATCGATGCGCTTCGCGATGTCCGTCACGCGCTGCAGGATGAGGTTCAGAACCTCTTCGTTTGCCTCGCGCACGGTGACACCGCTGTTCGGCGGCATGCGAACGCCAATGGCGGTCATCACTTCCTCTTTTTCGCGGGGTAGTGGCGCATCGTCCGGAACGGGGCGCCGACGCGGATGAACTTCTGCTGCACTTCCATCGGCACCTTGAGTTCGCGACACAGCCCGTCGAAGTCTTTGCTGACCTTACCGTCCTGCTCAGGCCAAATGACGCGACCAAGCGGTCCAGCATCGACGCCGTACTTGCCGCCTATGACGACTGCCAGTTTGGATTTCAGCTGCTCCTCGCGATCTTCTGCAGCCTTCTTATCGGCCTTCACCTGCCCGAATTCGACGATCAGCTTCGCTGCCTCTTCGTCGGCCTCGATCGTGTCCTCACTCGGGCCAGCGAAACGCCGAGTGATCGCCTCGTAGCTGTCCACGCTCGGCGTCGGCTCCGGAGGCACGCCGGCAATCACGTGGTCGCGCATGAACTCGTACGCACTTTCCACGATCGCTTCGCCGATCTCGCGGTCACGTTCGATGAAGTACCAGCGGAGCTCAAATCCAAAGTTCACGGCGATGTAGCCCCACGGCAGGTCGCAGACTTCCAGCTGCGTCTGCACCTGCGCGACCTTGTCGAGCGGCGCGTTGTCGCTGCCGGTCTCGCCGTACTTCTCCATGAAGCGCGGCGTAACGTTCTTCCCTTCGAGCACACCGCGGCCGTGCGGCGTGATGAGCAGTCGATCGATGCTCGCGCGAAGGAAGTCGCCCTTCGGGTGCGGAATAGTATCACGCTTCTCCGCGACGAACTCCGGAAACCTGAGCAGGAAGTCCGCGCAAATTGCCGGCTCGTAGATGTGTCCGCGCTGCATCGCGAGTGTCGGCTCGACGACGAACTCTCCGCGCTTGATCTGGTACAGATCGAGCTTGCCGCCGTACTCGCTCAAACCGAGCAGCATGGGAACGTCGGACGCACCGACGTAGTTGCGGCGGTCCGCTTCCCACTCTGGCGTCCCGTACGCGGGTTGGATGGTGGCGACGGCGGTCATGCTTTCGCCTGCACTTTCAGCTTCGCCTGCGCCTCAGCGAGCGCCGCATTCATCTCCGCGACGGCCTCGCGTAGTCTGCCGTTATCGACGCAGTCGTTGCACGGTGCAACAAGGTGACAACGGCAGTTCGAATCGGGCACGACGACTTCCGCGAGCAACGCGCGCGATGCGTCGTTCAATCGGTTGACGATGTCGGCGGCGTCTGAAAGCGCCTGCGCCATGCCTTCCACGTCGTAGCTCGGGCCGGCAAGGTGGCTATAGCCGCTCTGGTAGAGCGACAGAATTTCTTTGCTCACGACGCGAGCCCCTCGCGCCGGCCCTGCCGAATGCCCTCACGAATGGATTCGGCCCACTCGTCGCGCGCTGCCTTGATTTCAGCGACGGTCGTGTGGCCTTCGGCGACGAGCATGTCCCACGCGAGACGCTGCTCCGGCTTCGCCGATGCGAGCAATTCGCGCTCGGCGTGCGAACGGAGCAGGGCATCGCCTTCGCCGGTGACACACTCGGCCGGTGTCCATTCGAATCGCACGAACGCGAGCGCGAGGATCACATCATTCGGATAGCGCGTGCGCGCGTCCTCGAGTGCAGCAGCGCCCCACGTCGCGAGGAACCGCTCGCGCATCGTGTCGTCACTCTCGGCGACGCGGCTGTAGCGGTCAACGAATGGCACCGCTGGCAGCACCGCCGCTTTCGAACGAATCGCAACCTGCATAGCTTTCTCCCTTGGGGCTCAGCCCCACTCAGTTGTTCAGAGCTTCGCGACAGCCCCACCCTGGCCGGTGGGGTTTGTCGTTTTAGGACGCCAGTCGTCGATCGCGCTGGCTCGCGTAGACGCGCTCGACGATGTGATCGCCGAGGTTTCGCAGGTGTGAGCGCATGCGCTCCTTATCCATGCCGCGCTGTCTCGCGTACTCGCAGAGATCGCGGATCTTCGTTTCAGGCTGGATGCCGCGCTCACCTTCGCAGTAATCGTCGAGGCGACGTAGGTCGCCATTGACGCCGTAACGGGTGCGCAGATCTTCGCGGATCATCGTGGAACACATCTGCCACGCTGAGCCGAGCGCCAGCTTGCGCCGTTTGCGCTCCGCCTTGGTGGTCCGCGAACTCTTGGTCGAACCTTCACTCATCCCCTCTCCTTGTTGTGGTGCGAAAGAGCGCACCGTGCGTGTTCCGAAGCTCTCACCCTTCGGTCATACATCCCTGTGTGCGAAACACAGGATTCAGCCGCTCTGCGCGGCCACCACCAACAGCGCCGCGGCCTACGCCGCCGCGGCGCGCTCTGCCTCTGCGGCCACTACAGACGGTTGACCTTCGACCGTCGTCTGCTCGGTTGATTTCGTGGTGCTGCCCTTCGGGCCTTTGTGTCCGAAGGAATTGTCTCGCCCCTTCTTTCGCATATCGGCCATGTTGCCAGCCTGAAAGCCGCAGAACAGGTGTTCGGGATTCACGCAGCGCGGCGTGTCGCAGTAGTGCAGCACGCTCATGCCCTCGGGGATTTCATCGCGAAACGCGAGATAACTCACCCGATGCGCGCGCATCGTTTCCTGCAGGCCGAAGTCGTTGTCGACGCGTGTGAGTCCGTAACCCTTCTCGTCAGTCGAACCGACCCACAGCCAGCAACCGTTCTCCTGAATCCGAACGCGATCCCAGAACCGCTGGATGGTTGAGCGACGGATGCGCGACATCAGGCCACCTTTGCGCCGGTGGCAGAATCCTTCTCTTGCATGTCCCGCTCGATATCAGAGCGGCGTACCAGCGTGACTCCCGTAGCCTTGTCGACCTTTGTCGCGTAGCGACCTTGACCAGCGCGATAGACGACAGTTCCGCGAGCCACACCGAGCATATCGGCGGCAACCGACGGCCTAATCCACTCAGACTTGCGAGCGTTTGGCATGGAAAGCTTTATAAGGTTCTCGTTTGATCGCGCGTTTACGCCGCGTTGATGTGGCGCGAACTGTGTGCTGAATATTACGCCGAAAACTTCAGTGTCAAGAGCCGAGCAGATAGAGGTTCGTTTTCCGCGCTTTGGTTTGTGGGTTTCTGCTCACATGAAGTCCCGGAAACTCACTGGGTCCGAACTAGCAGAGCGCCTTGGCGTAAGACCGGCGACCGTTACGGCGTGGAGGCAGGGCCTCTACATGCCGGAAAGCGAGGAGAGACTGAACTCTCTCGCCGAAGCGTTAGGCGTAGACCCGGAAACGCTTCGTACTCTAGACGCGGAGCCGCCGCCACCGACTCCCTTCAGTCAGCTGCCGGCGCTGGTTCAGGAGGCCGTTTACCGCCATCACTCATCGCAAATGAAGGCGATTGAGGATCTAGCAGTTCAGCTGGACTATCTCACACGGCTGTCCGCAGGATTGCCAGTTGGAGAGCCCATGGCGTCGCTCGAGCTTGATTCTCTGACGAAGGACGCTCAGCAGCGCGCAGCCTTTGAAGAGGCTTTGGGCGTTCGGCCTAGCGTGTCAGCTGCAGCGGAGACTAGCCCGCCTTCTCGTCGCGACGAAGTGGCAGAGACTTCGGCCGCGGTGGCTCGGGCGAAGAAGGACGGACCAGCTCAGAAAGGCGCGAAGCGTCCTCGTCAGAAGCCGGCGTGAGGTTGCCTTGCATCCACTGGCTCAGCCATGCGCCTTGGTTATTCGGCGCCTGCCGGACGATCTCGACGCGGTCGGCGTGCACAACGACGAAGTCGCCGGGCTTCGCGGGCGCTGGATGCAGGATGGGCGATTCAACGAGCAGGACAATCGGGTAGGGCATTTCGGTTCATCTTCGGGTTGTCCGAAACTTTGCGCTCATTGGTGACCTCCGCCACTGTTGCGGCGCTGCTACTGTGGATGATTTGTGGAAACATCATCGGAAAACATCATGAGGGCCGAAGCGGCAGAGAGAAGCCATGAGCGGATAAATACCTCCGTGAAACAGTCGTGAAACCGGATGAGTTCGCTACTAGCAAAAGTGCCGCGCGGCGCGGATTTCGCCGCATTCATCTTTTGAGGTGATGGAATGTCACGCATTCCCTTGGCCGCTCTGGCTGCATTGCTGACGGCGGCCTGCGGCGGAACGACAGAGCCGAAGGCAAATGAGATCCCGCTTCCCGCGACGCCGGTAACGTGGGCGGTCACCAGCGATACCGTCCCGCTGTTCTCAACTCCAGGGATTTCGAACGCGAAGTTCGTCAGCCACGTGACGAAGGCGAATGCGGTCGTCGGCGGAGCTACGCTGGCCGTTTCGTGCACCTTCAGCTACGACGGGCTTGTCACCGATCCACCGCGAACTACCGTCTCCATGGAGCTGACCAGTGGCTTCTTCGACAGTCAGTTTCCTTTGATTCTCGGCACGTGGACTCCTTCTAGTGCTGGAGCGTATCCCGCTCTCACGTGGCAAGTGCCGACGGCGAAACCGTGGGTGGCTGGCATGTCTGACCAATCGCAGCCGATCTTTCTCGAAACGATCAAGTCCAGAACAGGCGTTAAATGGACTTGGGTCAACAGCGGATCCTCTGCCGTTGATGTGGTCTTCGACATTCGCGGTCTGCCAGCGGCCGTCGCGACGATCTCGAGTCGTTGTAAGCGATAGTTCGAACACCGCAGTCATGACCACCGAAGACGAACTCAACGCGCGCAGTCGCATGGAGAATGAGAAGGCCTGCGACATCTGCGTGTTCGGGGAGCGGATCGTGGACCTCGGTAATCCCGACGGCGACGATGAGATCGAATGCCGGCGCTATCCGCCTTCACCGATCGATGACACGTTCGCCTGGCCGTTGCTCAAGCCGGATGCATGGTGCGGGGAGTTCGTGTCGGACTCGCGGTCCTGATCTAGGGCGAGTTGGTCGGCGACGGAGGGCAGGGGAGCGCTCGGCTTCCGCAGCCGTTCGCGTTCGGGGTAGCGGGTCATGCTGGAGAGTATCGGCCGCCGTCAGCACGGCGTCAGCGGCTGTTAATTTTTCGACGTGCCTCCGTTGGTTGTCGAAAAATTAACAGGCGCTTCGAGTTGAGCCGATCGCCTATCCACCGCGAATCCAGGCGCGCGGAATCCCCTTCGGATGCGGCGGCAGCTGCTCATCGTGCACGGCCAGATGCGCCTTCTGCAGCCCGAGATCGAGGTCGGTCCACTTGGCCTTCCAGACGTAGTAATCGCCCCACCCGGGCCATTTCACGGTCATCGGATGAGCGATGTTGCCGACGACTTGATCGCACCAGCAACGGTGTTCCTCCGACCAGACCTGCAGGTACCAGGTCGTGAACTTCGGCCCCATGCCGACGATCATCATGCACTGGGCGCCGAGCGTGGTCGGCGTGTCGGCCTCGAACTCCTCAGACCAGATTCGCTCGGGCGTGGGACCCACGAGGCGGAACCGGCGGAGGGTAGGGAGCTCGTGCATACCCGAATGTATGCCGATGGCTGCCACTCGGTGATGTTTGACCGGAACGTGCCGATAATTGACATGTGACAGGCGGTCGGCACCTCCAGTCTGGTCAATGTGGAAAACTCGTGACAAATGACAAGGGAACGCAGGCGCTGGACTTGCCGTACCAATGATTGTACGCAAGTTTCACCGTCATCTGACCTCTGAGGTATCTATGGGCCGCGACACATTCCAACTCTTTAGCTCGCTGCCGTCGTTTGGCGAGGGGATGGCGCGCGTCCTCGATCTCAATGGATCGTTGACGGATCACGGCTACATCCTGAGCGAGACGCCCCGCGAGGCGGATGCTCGAGCGCTGGCGAGTGATTGGTCCGCGACGATGAATGACATCAACGCTGCGACCGAATCCGCCATTGGCTCGAAACAAGGGAAAGAAGGGTAAGCGCAGACAGCCGCTCTCCCCGGTCGCGGTAGTCCCGCGACCAGTCTCAACGATCGACGGACCTCATCGCATGGCAACCGCGCGCTCCACGGGCGAGAACGGTGTGATTATGCGCGCGGAGGCGTACTCCGGACCGGTCGTACACCACTCGATCGCAGAGGGGTGGGAGGCAGTCGTTCCCGGTTCAGCCAGTCGAATACTTTCGATGGCAGAGGGGCAGTCGAAGCATCGCCAGTTCATCGAAAAATGGAGCGTAATTGCGCGATCCATCTCGCAACCGCTCGGTTCGATGCTTGGCGCGGGTCTAGGGGCCTACGCTCTGTATCTGGGGGCCGATCTAATCCGTGACGGAAAAGATGTCCAAGGATTCGGCGTGCTTTTGAGCGGCATCGTACCGCTAGTCTGGGCGTTTCGACGCGCCACAAAGACGCAGCCGGGAAGGCCGCAGCGGTAGCTATCGCGGTACTCGGATGAGGATCACGTCGTCGCCCACCTTGATCTCCATCCTTAGCACCTGATCAGACAACTCGGGTGGCATGACGTCTCCACCAAGGTACCGAGAGAGTGATCGAACGTCGCGGCCTAGCACACGTCGCGCGAACTCACGGTTGCTCAAGCCGGAACTCGCGACCATTTCCGAAAGGCGAATTCGCGCGGGATTATCGGGATCTGCACGAAACGCCGCGCCGTTTACACACTTCGCATCGTCCAGCGCGTGCTGCGCTGTGTCTGCTTCGACGACATTGACTGCTTTGCCGCCGATGTCTCTGATGATGAACGTAGGCATATGAGATCGAAGCGCTGGCCAGCGGTGAGGCTGGCCAGCTGGTAATGAGTTAGCGAGCGGCGTAACGCGTGCGATCTTCGCAGGCGCGGTAGATCATCGTCGACCAGTCGTGGTATCCATCGGGGCCGACCATGCGACCGCGTTCGTCGGCGCTCGGCACTTCGCAATCGAAGTACTCGCCGATCTGCTTCGCCGCGCGATCCTTCAAGCTCGCGGAGAGCTCGCGGCTGCAATGGATGTAGCAGTAGGTCTGCGTCAGTTGGCCGTTCAGCGTGAACGGCGCCTTCAAGTAGGAAAGGTCCTGCATGCCGTCGAAGCCCTTTCCTTCAAGCGGCGAAACCATCGCGTCGACGCGCGCCTGGCTCGGACCATCTTGCCAACGAATGCTGATCGAGGATCCGCCGGCATAGCGCGAGCTGCGCACCGAGAACTTCACCGCAGGGAACGCCGCCTTGAGCATGTGGCGGATCAACTTCGACGCGGCCGCGGTATCGAGGTAGGCCGGACCACCGTCGCGCGACGGGGCGCTGATCTTGAGCGAGGCGAGGAACGCGGGCGAGACTTCGAAAGCGTTGTGCATTGGGATCCTCGGGCGAGCCGCCCAGTAGGAGTCTGTCGGGCCACGGTGACGCCGACTCAGGTATATTAGCCTGCGGACATATGTCCCGCAAGTAGCGGTCAGCACCGAATGGATCGGCCCGCTTGCCATAGCACGGAAATCGCGTGATCTCTCGCACATGATCGGCCACGGGGGTGGCTGATCTCCGCCGCGCACTGGCGGGGTTCAATGGCGTGTGAGAGCGCCGGGAGTGGGAATGCGGAAGTTCTTGTTCATCGCGGCAGCGCTGCTCGCGCCCGCGATCGTGAAGGCGCAAACCTTCAACTTTGCTGGCTGCGACGGCGTGAAGTCGTGCCACACGATGAAGTTCGCTTTCCTGCAGGAGGCGTCGGCCATCAAGGTCACCGTGACGGGGATGTCGTCGTTCACGAAGGCCGGAGTCTACAGCGACTGCGGACTCGGGTGCGCATGGGACTTCACGCCAGGCTTTGCGCCGATCGATATCGAAGACATCAGGCACATTGAGAACACCGGCTGCATCACGTTGGGGAACGGAGAGCCGGTCGGCGGCTACTGCACTGGTCCGGTGAACTGGTCAACGTTCTTCTACGTCAATCCAGCGAAGTATCCGAACTGGCAACCGCAGCAGGCATTCGTGAATCTCAAGTATCAGGGCGAATCGTCGCTCACGAAGTTTGAGCTCACAGCGGTACCGGAGCCGTCGACCTACGCGCTCATGGCCGTCGGGCTGCTCGGCCTTGGCATCTCAGCGCGGCGCCGGCGCCAAGCGCGCTAGAACCGCCTCTCGCACCGCATCGACACTCAAGACGACCCCGAGCTTTCCGTCGGGGTCGTCTTTGCGTCCACGGGGCCATGCCTCGGCGCGATGCGAAGTGATGCGCCATCCTTCGGTCCATCCGTGCGATCGCATCAACGCAACGCACAGATCGACTACGGCGCCGAATGCTTCTGGCGTCGCCTTGTCTCCGGGCTTCGCCGCAAGCGCGATTCCGTAGAAGGCTGAATTGGCGTCCTTGTATGCGAGCTCCGGCCGCGAAGGCCTACACACGCCAGCATGCCAGGCACGTGCATCCTTCGGCGCGATGTCGCGAACGGTACCGTCGTCGAGGATGAGCCACGTATAGCTAACTGCGCACTTCGGATCGAACAGCAACCACTCGACAGCGCCGTTGTCGCTCGCGCTCGCGTCGTAGTGGAGCATTAAGCCCATGCGAGGCTCGTGCAGCCGACCGTAGTTGCCGGGAAACTTCTCCGGCACCTGATAGCGCTTCGGCGTCGCGGTGGTCACTTGTAGTCGCGCTCCGTGTGCTCGCCGCGCTCATCGTCTCGCCAGAGATTGCCCGCTTCCTTCATGATGGCCGCGGTATCCCCAGTGAGCGCCACCGAGGCAGAGACATTCGTGCTGGAAGTACTCGCGAAGCTCCATCGATCGAGCCAGCGCATGAACAGCGAACGACCGAACGCGACGGCGGCCGCCAACGCCAGCGCCGCGACGTTGAGCGCTGTGAACTTGTGCAGCCACGCATCGCGAAGCGCGACGACGCCGATGCCAAGCGCCAGCATCTTCGTCAGCGACGGATCTCCTTTGTCATCGCAGACGTCGAGCGTCCACACGAACGCGCGGACGGGAGCGGCGAGTACTCGCGTTACTCTCACGGGTTCACCCACGTCGATTCCCAATGGAATCGGTTGCGCAACTCGTCGCGGAGCTTTCGCGGGTTGTAGTGCGCGGTGCGGCGGTAGAGCAGGGGAACGCCGGCAGCGAGCAGTTCATCGGCGGCTTCCTCAGAGCAGAACACCTTGGCCTTCGCTCCTGCGCCGGCCGGCCGACCAATCCACCATGCGGCGATCGCACCGAACCAATCGTAGCGCCAGCCGACGCGCGATCGACCGAGTGTCTCGCCACGAGAGGCGTTGTACTGCGCGGGAACGGTGAACACTTCCCATCGGCCCTTCTCGAGACGGTCCTTCACTGTAAGCAACCGGACGCCATCGAAGCCCGTATCGACGACCGTGTCGCCGTAAATGCAGCAAACGTGGACAGGCGCACCCGTCACTCGCGCGATTAGATAGCGGAGGTCCCAGCCGACGTCGTGCCGAAAGGCGATGAGGAATGGCTTCATCCGAGTGGGCTGGTTATGGGGATGACGCGCTTCAGATCGCGCAGTTCGATGTCATGGCCGTCGAGGCGAGCGCGATGCGAGGCCTGCTCCTCGCGGACGTTCTGAACAATTTCACGAATGCCGTCGAACGTCTCGCGATTCTCCTTCTGTGTCTCGCGTGAGGTCTGCTCGGCGTTGGCGAGTGCGCGAGTGTTTGCATCGGTGGCCGCGATGGTTCGCTCCAGCGAGTTCTTCACCGAGGTGATCGCGGGTTCGACGTTCGTGCGATGGTGGTTCCGGAGAATCCACGCACCGGCTGCTATGACGGCCGTCATGATGGTGATGGCGGCAACGAACAGTCCGACGGTCATTCCCACGATCTCAAGCATCGAGCCTTTCATAGTTCCTCAAGCAGGCGAATGGGCACGCTTTGCGCGTCGGCGTAGGGGTACTCGATGGCCGACAGTTCTCGCATCACCGCGAGAAACGCGCGCTCGTGCATGAACGGGTCACGCTTGTCGAACACGAAGAACAACTGACCGGAGGCACCGAGCTGACGGAGCATCCGCTGCACGGTGCCGAACGCTTCGATCTCCTCAATCGTGGGAACCGTGAAGTCCCATGCGCGGCGGATCGGCTTCTCTCGGTAGAGCGCGGCGCCGCCATCCGACTCGATGCGCTCCGTCGCCGATTCCAAGCCGAGCTTCGCGCCAATCGCGATGCCCGTGGACGGCTCCCAGCGACCCGCGACGATAGCGCGACCGATGTCCACATATCCCGCCGGGTTCGAGGTGTCGTCGATCTCGCAGCGCCAGAACTGTGCGTTCTGCACCGTGTCCGGGATCTGCACGTGGTTCACGTTGATCCCGTCCATGTCTGCTTCACTCGCGAAAATCGGCCACCCATTCACCCAGCCGGAGTCGTATACGGGCGAGCTGAAGTCACCGACGATATTCGATCCCCGCCACCGCACCATCGCGCTCGTACTCAGGTTGTGCTTGGCGAGCGCCAGCAGTCCGACGTTTCGCCGCACCTGCAAGTCAACATCGAACTTGGTCGACGCGAGCTCCGCATTCGTGGAACGCGCAAGACGGGACAGTCGCCGATCCTGCAGGTTCGTGAGCGGCAGCGTCGGCAACCACGATCCGCCCGAGAACACTGGCGTGATGCGCTGCGTGCCGTCTGACCAGATGGGCCACCCGAACACCGGCTCGGGATTCTCGCTGGGCAACGTCGGCGTCGGTGGCACATATGGGCCACCGGCGCCGTCCGCGCTCAGCAGGAGCAGCAGCGAAAGCAGCATCAGGTGATACCGAGCACGCCGCCGGTAACCGGGCCGCGCGTCACCGAGAGATTGATGACGGTACCGTCCGACTTCTTGATCTGCATGATGCCGTTGCCGGGCGGAAACGCGATCCCCGCGAGGAACATGTCGATCTGGTGATCCCAGATGGCTTCCGCGATCGCATTCTCGCTCGCCACCTGCGCGTACGGATCGTCGGGAAACACTTCCCACGCCGAGCTGGCTCGCAGATGATCGTCGGACGCGAGGAGGACCACTTCGATGATGTCGCCTGGCGCATATGCCGACGCCTCTTCAGTGGACAGCGTGTGCGCATTGCCGTTCGCGCTGCCGACGATCGGATTGTCGGCGTCGCCGACGAGCACGCTATTTACGAAGAGCTTTGGCGTCTCGCCGTCGGCGTTGAAGTGCGCTCCGGCCGCGTCCTGCACGGTCAGCGAGATGGTGCGGCGAGCCGAGCTCGTTTCGCCGTCCTTGATCGGGCGTTGCATCGTGCCTCCGAGGATGACAGCTCCGCTGCCAGTAAGTACCGAGAAGGGAATGGAGTCGAGATCGTCCACGTCATCAGCGCTGAAGCGCAGCGTGCCGCCATCTTCGCAGGGGCGCAGATCGTTGAACGTCGCCACACCAGCCACAGCGTTGACCGTGGTGGTACCGAGCAGCACCCCGCTCGAGCCGATGAGGGCGACGGTGACCGGGCCAGTGAAGCTCGTGTCGGTCGTGCTGCCATCGCTCGTCATGCGAACGACCGGAGACGGTGAGATCGCGAAACCGGATGGCGTCGCCGTCGGCTGCGTTCTCATCACCAGCTCGCCCGTCGACGTGACGCCTTCGACGGCGCCGATCCATCCACCGCTCGCCGGGTCGACCGACGTCAGCAGCGCCGTGTTCGTTGGCGCCCAGCGGTCGTGCACCCACGTGTAGAGCGATACGATGTCGCAACCGGCGATGTGGTTCGCGTGCGCGGAGACTTCGTAGGTTCCCGCACTCAGAAGCGCCGTGTTGATGGCCGCCAGCACCGCATCCTCGCGCGAGGAGATAGATCCGCCGAGCGAAAGCACGTCGCGGCCAAACGTCTGCACGCGAGCAAGTCCGCCGCCTTCCGCGCCCACGAAGCCGGGATCGACGTTGTCGACGTCCCCGCTCCCAGGCGTGCCACTCGACGGCGTGGAGTTGTAACCTTTGCCCTGCGACCCCGCGATCAGATTCGGTGCGCCGCCCACGCCGCCGCCGGCGTTGTTGTAGCAGGCCGCGCCCGTATAGTTGCCCACGACCGCCGTCGTGATGTTGCCGATCTTGCTGGCGGTCGATACGGCGTTGTCGAAGTTCGCGAAGATCGAGTGGCGTACGCGCGCACGCTCAACGCCGTTGTTCGCGGTGGTGTGACCGGCATGGCCGAATCCGATCGATGCCACCCGCGCGGCGATGGTGCCATTGATGATGGTCTGAATAGTCGTGAGGTCATTGAAGACCTCGATCGCGCGATCGGCAGAACCGTCGTGATAGGGCAGCAGGATTGGCGCGGTGTGGGTGCCCTCGCCGGTAGTACCGGAGAAGATCTCCCCGTCGCTTGAGCTGGTACCAAACGGCTCGACGATAATGCCATCGGTCAGCGCGGTGGCGCTGGCCGTGACTTGAAGCGCCTTGCCGTTCGACAGCGTGCGCGCCAGCACCCGATACTCGCGCGTCGATACGGCCGCGAGCTGCGGGGCCGACACCTGCGCATTCAAGAAGCAGTCGGTCGCCACGCTATCGTCAAACGATCCCGAGCGAACCAGTCCGCCGAGGAACGCACAGCGCGTGAGCGCGGCATTGTTCGAGTCGAGCTGAACTTCCTTGTCGCAGAGTACATCGGTCAGCGCGTGCACGTCCGCCATGGCCGCGAGACGGAGCGATTGCGATCCGGTCGTGCCCGTGAAGGTCACGCGTTCGAACAGCCAGTTCACACTGCTGCCGATGCTCGAAGCGGACCCAATGCCGCCGCACTGATCCAACCACACATCCTGCAACCGGAAGCGCGTATTGCCGTCATCCTGCCAGGTGTGCGTGAAGGCCACGTTGCTGGCATCGCCGATACGCCGGATGATGGAGTAGCCAGACGCATCGATCGGCAGCCCATTGAGCGCCGAGAAGTAGCCGAATCCGGAACCGCTCACCGAGTCGAGGATGGCGTTGCTGGCCATCGACAGGTAGCGATAGTTCCAGTAGTTGTTGCCCCACGTCCACTGGTACGTCGCAGTCGCCGGCGTTCCCGCGGCACTACCATCGAAGGAGAGTCGACCTGCGCTCGAGAGCGCGACCGCGATCAGGTCGCTCGACTGGCTGCCGGTGTTCTGCGTGCGAGCCGGACCACGCACGCGAAGTCGCGCGCCGCTGCCCGTGATGTTGAGACGACCGGCGGCGCCGATGTCGAGCGCGTAGGTCGTGGTATCCGTACCGGCGGGTGACGTGCCCACGATGCGATCATCCGTCACGTCGACGACGTGGTTCACCACCGCGCGATCGCCGTTGCCTGGCACGCCACCGCCGCCCCACGTCGCTGCGCTGGACCAGTTGCCTGCTTGGGTGCTCGTAAAGGTTGCCATAGTCGTGACCGTGTTAGGCGGCGAGCGCCAGCTTGTGATATCCCATGCCGCGCGACGAGTAGAGCTTCTGCTCACTGTAGAACTTCCAGACGGCACCGCCGAGGTAGCTGCTGGTGTTCGCCGATCTCACCACGAAGGTCAGATCGGTAAGGCGATTCGCGTCGGCGTTCTTATGTCCGAGGAACCCAAGCAGCTCGCCGAACATCAGCGAGAGAATGGCATGGTTCTCGGTGGCGATCGTCGAGCCCAGCGTCGCCGGGTTCGAGACGTTGTACGTCGTCGTGGTCTGACCGACCACATAGCCATCGGCGGATGGATCGACCGGCCGCAACTGATTGCGAACAAACGTGGCCATCGTGTCGAGCCACGTCGGTAGTCGCGAATCCTTTCCGCCGTATCGATATGCGGCGATGAGATCGCTGCAGGTGATCCCGAGCATGTAGGTCGGAAACTGCCCGGGCTCGACCGGGTCGCCGCCGCTGTAGTCCTTGTTGGAGTAGACGACGCCGGCGCAGTACGGCAGCGGCGACGCGGCGGGGCGAATCGTTTCCTCGTAGAAGTCGAGCAGCGAGTTCAGTCGATACCGCCAGTTCTCTGACGCGCCAGTGCCGCCGACCGACGAGTGCGCGGTGTTGTTCTCTGCCTCGAGCAGAATCGACAGCACGAGCGCCGGCAATAGCGCCATGGCCGTGCGCGGCTCAGAGAGCTGAAAGGACCAGTCGTCCGTCTGCAGGCGATAGTCCGGATTGACCCAGATCGTGTGCAGGTGCGCGGTTGCTAGTACCGTGCGCCGCATCTGCGCATGCCCAGTCACCGCGTACCCCCACGCGACGGAGTACATCATGCGGCGATGCGCGGGCAGTGATCCACCTACCCATTCGTTGGTGCCGTACTCGTTATCTGGGTTGGCGATCGCGTCGTTGAGCGGCGTCGCGGCATCGACGAATGCATCCAGCAACTGCATCGCGCGCCACCACGTCGCCGGATTCGCCGTCTCGCACCATTCCATCGCGACGGCGAGGCAATGGTCATACGTCGTCGCCGCGGGCCACGCGGTGACGCCACTGAGTGACCATGCCCCGTCGCCGTAGGCCGCGAGAGCCGACGTGATCGTGGTGTAGTCCGCGTGGATGGCGCCCTCGCTGCCGCGCGCGACCAGTGGACCAAAGCACACATCGGTTTCGCAGAGATACTCCGCGCTCGTCGGCAACAGCACCAACGGGGCCTGCAGATACGCCCGCGTGACCGGCTGCGCGGAGCGCGTCGTCTTGGTGCGCAGGCGGTCCGGGTAGAACACAATGGAGGACGCCGACCGTACGTCGGCCGGATCCCACTGGTACAGCGCCTGTCGCAGTGAATCGTCGTCAGGGTGTCGGCCGGACATGCGCTCCGCGTAGACGTCGAGCTCCACGCCGTCCGCTTCAAGGCGACCGTACCCCGCGTCGAACTGTTCCGCCGTGAGCATGCCTGGCGTGAGCAGCATCGGGCTGCTGCCGTAGTCGGCGGCACTGTTGTTGGGGTCATAGAACTGCAGCGCCACGCTAGAGGCACCGACCTCGGGAATCTCCGCGCCACCATTTCCGGCACGCACGACTCGGCGACGCGCGAGCACCGCAATGGAGGCCGCGGCATGATGGCGATTCTCGGCCACCTCAAGCGTCAGCCACGCCGCCGCAAGGGCCGCGATCGATCCGTAGCGTGCGATTCGGCGAAGGATTCGACGGCTCGTTAGCACGAAACCTCCCGCGACAAACCACGCACAGTGCGTGTTCCCATCGCGAAATCGCGCCATACTCTGAGAGGACCCCTGACAACGGAGTCCGCAGTGAATGGCTGGTGTGTGGCGCTGATCGTGGCGTTGGTGTTCGTGGTACTCTTACTGGTGTGGCGCCCTGCAGCGCCGCGGGACCAGAGCGAGCACGATCCCGTGTGGCCCGACGTGCAGCGAGACGATGCGCCGAGCGAATAGCTCACGGCTTCCTCCCAAGGCGTCGTGCGCCTGCTTCGGCACCGCGGGCGACGAGGAACCAGAAGACGGCGGCGCGCTTGCTGATTCGCCCGCTCAGGGCCGCGTTCTTCTGCTGCTCGTGCACGATGATGGCCGTGGCTTTGGCGAGCGACGAGTCGCTGAGCGTCTGCGCCCGGATGCGTGCGGCGCGCTCGCGTGTGGTCGCGACCTTCGCGCTGTCGGCTGTCTCGCGCTCCGCCGCTACGTCTCTGCGCAGCTGCTCGCAATCGTGCGCCAGCGCATTGCAGGAACGCACCAGGCTATCGACAGCCGGGATCTTGGCCAGCGAGTCAGGAAGCGTGAGGATGGCGGAGGCAACGCGCTGCTGACTGCGCTGGAGTTTGGTCTCCGCGAGCTTCGTACGCGAGACGGCGCTGTCACGGCTCGCCCATGCGGCATCCGCACGCGACTCTGCGGCGGCAATCGCGAACTTCGCGCGCACCACTTCAACGGTGAGAGAATCCCGAACACGCTTCGCGGCCGCGGCATTGGCCGCACGATCCATGGCCACCGCCTTGTCGATCGCGCGCACGTGCAGCCACCAGAGCAGGGCGACGCCGGCCACTGCGCCGATGACGTACCATGCCCAGCGCGGAAGCTTCTGCGCGGCTCCGAGTACTCGCAGCCCGAAAGCGATCAGCGTGCTCATGGCCACACCTCCGGAACCGCTGACCACGCGTCGGATTCGGTCGTGGCGTTCTCGATCGCGACGATAGCGCCGCGGCGCTTGCCTTCGATGGCTGCGGCGAGCAACACCCACTGCGCTCGCGTGGCGCGCACAAGATCGGCGACCGCCGAAAGGCTCATGCCCGTCGCCGACGCCTCCGCCGACAGAATGGGCAGGAAGATCGGATCGAGTGTGCCGGAGGATTCGTCGTACGCTCTGAGCTCGTCGGCTTTCAGCAGATACGTCTCTGCTTGACCTGGCACATCCGTCACGAACTGTGCGCGAAATGCACCAGCGCCCGCGTTCACTCGCGCGATCGCTTCACGCTTTATCGCGGCTTCGTCGCGCGAGAACGCCGGAGGCGGAGTGAACGACTCACCGTCGAAGTGCCAGCCGATCGCCGGCACGGGATGCGCGTCGGTGATGTCGATCGCGCCCGGTACGTCGGCTCTCGAGAGAATGAGATCGACGACGCGAGCGCCGCGAATCACCGCGAAGGTGCGCGCGTTCTCAGACATCGTAGATGATCCGAACGAAGCCTGCAGAGCCGGCGCCGCCGTCGCGGACGACCGCCGCATCTCCACCAGCGCCGCCACCACCGGCGCCGGTATTCGCGACCGGTGCTGCTGCGCCCGCGGCTCCTCCGATGCCACCCGGTCCACCGATGCCGAACGGCGAAGCGCCTCCACCTCCAGCTCCACCCAATCCAGCGCTCGGGGCGCCGGCAGTGCCTCCAGGAACACCATCACTGTTGGCGCCAGCGCCGCCAGCCGTGCCGGCGCCGCCGATGCCACCAAGCGCGCCTGCGAGGCGACGCGACTCGAGTACACTGCTCTCTGCGGTCACGCCTGCCGCTGCAGGCGCGGAGCCGCTCGTAAGTCCGGGGTTGCCACCTGCAGCGCGCAGGTAGACTCCCTGACCAATGAGCGACGACGCACCGCCAGCGCTCGCACTCGCGCCACCAGCTCCGACGGTGATAGCCAACGACTGACCCGGAGCCACCCGCGCCACGGCAGTCACCGTTTCGCCAGAGGTACCTCCGCTCGCCGCCTGATTCGTCGTGCCGTTGTTTGCTCCACCGCCCGCGCCACCACCTTGCGCGATGATGAGCAGTTCGGTGACGCCTGGCGGAATGATGAAGTCGTCGGATGAGGTGAAGTGCTTCACCTCACGCTTGCGGTCTTTCGCCTGCTGTGCGCCGGGGAACGATCCGCCGACGAACGCGGACCGTGATCCCATTGCGCTCGGGAATCCGAAGTCGGCCATTAGTAGTCTCCGCCCACTGGATAGACATTCCAGCCTGCAGAGACAGCGGCTCCCAAGCAGACGTTGAGTTTGTGTCCCGGCGGAATTGAGAACTCGATCGGTACGATCACACGCGGACCATTGGGACCGGCGCTGTTCGCTATCGTCGCCGGTAGCTTGACATCGTCAACGCAGATGTTGTTCGTCGCCGTGCTGTTCAGGTTGCCGTTGTTAACGAACACGCGGAGCACGGAAGGGTCGTTCGTGCCAAGCGGAACGCAGATGAGTCGATCGATTCGAGCGCCTCCGTTGTTGCCGGCAGTGAACACCGTGGGCACCGTACCGGTGCCGTCCATGGCGGGATTCGCTGCGGTGAGCTTGACGAAACTGCCACCGACGGCCACCGAACCATTGTTCGGCAGCACCGGCATGATTGGCTTCGTATTTGGCGCGGCCATCAGAGGCCTCCGAAGTTGAAGTAGTCAAGCAACGGCGCGACGTCTGAGGCGTTCTGCGCGGCGGAGACATCAAGCACGCCAGCGGTGAGCACGAGACCCGCACCGATATCGATGTGTTGCGGGATGCCAGAACCGGCGCTGCTCCGGCCGAGCAACTTGCCCGTCGGCATGTCGGCCATCTTCGCGAGCGTGATCACACCATTCGCGATCGTGAGCGCGATCGATCCGAACGGACCGGTGCCGGTGACATTGCCGGTGAACGTCAGATCGCCGAGCTTCTCGCGCAGTTCAGCGAGCGTCAGCTTACGCGTCGAACCGTCGTTGTCATCGACGGCGAACAGCGTGCTGTCGTCAATTGCATCGAGATCCGCAGCGGTGAGCTGGGTAATGGTTTTCGTGGCCATCAGCGCGTATCCGTGATGAGGTAAGCGCCGTCGTCGGTGACGAGGAACGCTCCGGCATTGGTCACGAGGTTGACCGCCGTGAGCGATGAGCCCCACAGCGTGAACTTCACGCGGCCATCTCTGGCATCTGGATCGACGCCGAGCACGATGAAATCCAGTCCATCGTCTTCGCCTTCGAGATTGAGACCGAAGCGCGGATGTCCGAGGCCAACGGTGTCGCCAATGTCGACGGCCGCGGTTTCGGTGTTGAAGTCGGAGACGATCTCAAAGCGATGGCGCTGCACGGCGCGCAAGGCGAGACGGCGCCGAGCCTCGGTGAGCGCATCAGCTTCGTTCGCGAACAGCGTGTCGTAGGTGAGCGCGACTGCGAGCAGATGCTGCAACTGCACACTCGCGTCCACGGCGCTGGCTTCGCGATACTCCTGCGCTAGATACGCGCGATCGGCATCAGACACGCCGGCAGCGAGGTCGCTCTGCACGGTGTAGTTCCGCGCATAGCGCACCGTGACGCGATACGCCGGCACGCCGCGCTCTGGATCAGCCGTCGAGATGCGCGTCGGCGGACCGATGATGTCGTTGGCCGTGAACGTCGCGCTGACGGGTGCCTTGGGGCGCTCCAGCCGAACGATGCGATACTTCCCGCTGGCATCGACGCCCCACCAGGCACCGACCGTGTTCGCGATCTGGTCCAGCACATCGCTGGCGCGAATGTCGCTGTCGATCCAGATCCCGATCGGCGCGGAGTTTTTCGCGTCCAGCGTGGTGAGGTCGCTCGAGCGAATGTCGGCGAGGTCCACGCCCATGTACTGCAGCACGCGCCGGAACAGCGCGGCCGCGGTGCGATCTGCACCGGTGGCGCCCTCCGTGACATCGAACGTCACCGCGCCGACAGGGCTGCTGCCGAGGCGGACATAGCCACCGGCCAGATAGCTCTTGTACGTGCCCGCCAGCGGCGCTAGCGCGTCGTTCTGCAGGTCTGCGAGCGAGGCATAGGTGCCCGCGTTCACCAGCGCGATGCCGCGATCGCGAACGGCGTCGACCGAGGCGAGCGTACCATCCTTCGGCTGGTAGATCAGCCGAGCGGTGTTCACACAAGGCGCAGGAGCGTTCTTAACGATCCCGAAAGGCAGAGGCTTGGTCTTTCCCGCCAAGTCGCCTGACGTGCCTTCCAGCCCGGCTGGGAGGGCATTGTCGCCTGAATACGTGTTCGACTGCAGCGGCAGCATCAGCGCCGCCTGCTTGTCGCGCAGCTTGAACGTGATGCGCGTGACCGAGAACTCGGCCTGTTCCATCGTGCCCACGAACACATCCGTGAACTCGGAAAGCAGCGAGGCCGACGCCTTGCCGCGGCGGACTACGACGTCGCGGCCGTCGAAGGCGTAGCGGAGCAGGTGATCGAGCGAGCCGTCCGGATTCAGCAGCACGAGATCGCCGAACCCGACCTTCGACCGGCCCTCGGTGGTGCCTGGCTGATAGATCGAGCGGGTGACCTCGATCGGCTGATCGATGCCGATGTCGTACGGCGTGTTCGCCGGCGTGTCGGTCGGGCTCGTGGTGAAGCCCTGACCCGACGAAAAGCGGAAGACCTTCTCGCTGCCGTCGTCGAGGCTGCGGCCCGTGATCTCGGCGAGGTAGATGAACGATTCGATCACTGGATCATCGCTCCTTCACCTGCTCGCTTGATGGCGCTGCTGACGCCTTCAACCGCACCGCGAACCAGCTTCAGCTCGGTCAAAGTCTTCTGAGCCGAATCAGCCGAGACCTTCAACTGTTGCCTAAGCGCGTCGATCTGCTGCTGTTGCGATTCGACGAGGGACTTCAGTTCCGCGACGACGTTCTTGAGCTCCGGATCCGACGTCGGCACGCTGTTGCCCGACTCGATGATGACCGGCATCGGGCCGTTCACCGTGCTGGTCGGCGACAAGTACTCCGAGAACTGCCGATAGAACGCGTCGGCCGCGAGCATCTGCTGCTCAGTAAGCCGCTTCCAATCCGCGTAGTACGCTGACGCTTCGATCCGGGCATTGAACGCCTCGGTCTCGACCTTGGTCAGCGCGTCGATCTGCGCCTGCACACCGTCAGAGATCGCCTGCTTCTGAATGCCGAGCTTCTCTAGCAGCGCATCCGATGCAGCCTTGTCGGCTTCCTTCAATGCCTGAAGCTTCGTGACCGTCGCGTCAGCAGCGTCCTTCGTCGCGGCCTTGATCTCGTCGAGTCGATCGATCTCCTTCTGCGTCGACTCGACCAGCGCTTCCATCGTGGCGACGGTGCCCTGCGCGGCGGTCAGACGACCACCGTACTGCGAGGTCAGTGCGTCGGTGATCTGCTTCACGCGGGCGAAGTCGGAAGCGTAGGCGGTGCCCGACGCATTGACCTGACGCGACGCTTCGAGGAACGCCTGTGCGGCGGCCGGGAGGTTGGCCGCGGAATCCGCGTTGCCGGCCTGCGCCTGGCGTGCCAGTAGATCGAACTGCGCCTGCGCTTCGACCAGCTTCTGCGTCGGCGAGAGCGTCGACGCCGCGCTGAGGTTCAGCGAGTTCGCAAACGACGACAGCGCCTCATATGCACGCTCGCTGATGCGCAGCTCTTCCTGTGCGGTCTGCAACTGGCTCCGGACGCCGTCGAGAATGCCTTCCAGCACACCGCGCTGCTCGTCGAGGGCCGCGATCTGCTCGTCGGCGCCGCTCTTCACGGCCGCGATCTGATCGTCGAAACCCTTCTGCGACAGCGCAACCCGAGCCTGTTCCGCAGCGATCTCCGAGTCCTTCTGCTTGATCTGCTCGGCTGCCGCCGCCTGAATGGCCTTCGTCCCGTCCTCGATGCGACGCTGCATCCCGACCTGTTCGCGCTCCACGAACTGCGTGAAGCGGAGCAGGGCGAGATTCGACGGCGTCATGCTGTCTTTGATGGCGTCGGCCAGTTCCTGACGGTCGCTGGAGAACTTCGCGGCATCTTGCGCGACGCGCGGGTCACCCAGGGCGGTGAACACACGATTCATCAGCCCTTCGGTGACGCGGTTGTCGGCTTCCATGATCTCGGCGGCGCGCTGGGCAGCTCGCGCGAGATTGTTCGAAGCGATCGCGGCCAGCTCAGCGGCCGACGCACCGCGCGACACCGCGTCGGTGTACTTCTGCGCCTGCGCTTCGTCGAATGCAGCCTGCGCAGCGCCACGCGGATCCGAGATCGAACGCGTGTCGTTGGTGACGTCGAAGATCCGGCGACGCTCGGCCTCGGCGAGATCGGCGGTGCGCTTCCTCGCCTCGAGGAGCTGCGTTTCCGCTTCCTTCGCCAGCGTGGCCGCGTCGGCGCCCTGCTTCACCAGCGCGTTGTAGGCTTCCTGCTGCTGCTTCGCGAAGTCGAGCGCGTCGGCCTGGGCGACACGACCGAGCGCGATGGCCTGCCGGATGTCCTGGCTCTGCTGGATGCTCGCCTGCTGGGCCGCGTACTCGTCTTTGATGACCTGAACCCGCTTCGCTTCCAGCTCGTTCAGTTCGGCCAGTGCCTTGTTTCGGTCCGCCTCGTTCTTCTTGCCGGCGTAGGCAGCTTCGGTCTGCTGACGGAGCTGCGAGAACTGCGCGGTGACGGCCGCAAGCTGCTGGCCCAGCGCGTCGTTCGAGAACGAGGCGCGCAGGGTCGCCATCGCCGCATTGAGCTGCTCCTGAGCGGCTCGCTGCGCGATGATCTCCTGCGTGCCCTTCTTACTGGCGCCGAGAAGGCCTCCAATCGCCCCCGTGAGGGCGCCGATGGCGGCACCAGCCACCACGGACAGCCCGCCGGTCGGAGCGGCTAAGAACGCGCCTGCCGCGGCGCCGGTGGCCGCGCCGCCAAGGATGCCGGCCGTACGACTGCCGGTCGCCGATCCGATGCCATAGCCGAGACCGAGACCGGCGACACCAATGCCTGCGCCCTGCAGCAGTGACTGTGACGAACTGCTCTGAATGGCGAACGGATTCTGCGCTCGAGCGACGGCCGGGAAGAGTGCGCCGGTTAGCGGTGCGATCGCCTTCTGCATCAGCTGCGAGGCGACGATGTCCGACAGCAGCTTCGTGAACATCTGCTTTACGCTGTCGAAGAACGACTGCCACGACTTGAGGCCGTCGTTGAGCATTCGATCGATGCCGCCCGAGATCGACGACTGGAAGTCGCGAACGAAGTTGTCAACGACTGGCTTGAGCTTCTCCGCCTGTTCAAGCAACGCGCGTGCGCCATCGGCCTGCGCACGCTTCATGTCGTCGAGGCCCTGCTGTACGGCCTTCGCTCCCGCCTCAACGGCCAGCTTGATCGAATCGGTGAGCTCCTCGGTGACCTTCTTCGTGATTTCCCGGCGGCGCTCGATCGCCGCGTTGGTCTGCACGGCGCGCACACCCAGGGTACGCTCGGCTTCGATGGCGTCGAGTGTCGACTTGAGGGATGCGCCAGATAGCTCTCGACGCGCAGCGATCGCGTCATTCACGGCCTTCTGATTGACGCGCAGGATATCCGCCTTCTCGGCCTCCATCCCGACGAGCTCAAACGCCTGTTGAGCCACCCGCACGCGATCTTCGTTGGCTCGGTCGGCAGACTGCGATGCAGAGAAGGCGGCCTGCTTCTGCTCGGCGTCGCTGAGTGCAACGGCGAGCCCGCGCAGCTCGGCAGCCTGCTTGCCGGTAAACTGCGCGTCGATCTCCGCGATCTTCGCCTTGAGCGTGAACTTCGCGTTGATCGCGTCGATGACGTCCTTGGCCGCACCGAATGCGGAGTTCAGGGCACGCTGACGCTCGACAGAGATCGTCATCGACGACAGCTGCTTTTTGTACTCGTCAGTGAGCGCCTGCGTCTCGCGCGTCTCGCGCTTCTTCGAGTCGGCGAGTGAGCTCGTGAGCAGGTTCACGCGACCGGCGATGATCTCGTTCTGCTGCAGCGCCTTCGTGTACTCCTCGAACGCGCGCGTCTCCTCGCCAGTCGGTCCGGTGAGCCCACCCGGCCGATTCGCGGTCTTCATACGATCCGCTCGCTCGGCGGAGTACTTCGCTCCGGCCGTTGCCGATGTAGCCACTGCCTGCGCGAGATTCAACATCTCCTGCGCCTTGGCCGCTTCCAGTGCCTTCGCACTCAGCCCTTCCAACGACTTGGCATAATCGTCGGTCGCGATCCGCGTCTTCTCACTGCGACGCTGTAGTTCCTCGGTGGCCTTGCTCGTATCCGTGAGGAACGAGTAGAGCGCGTAGCCAGCAATCGCGACCAGTCCAGGAATACCGCCGACAAGGGCGAGCAGTCCCCGTAGACCCGTCATAGTGGTTGCTGCCGCGGCCGTGAGCAGGCTCGTCGAGGCGGTGAAGGCGCGCTGTGCGACAGCAGCTGCCTCGGTCGCGAGCGTCTTCCTCGCGATCACGGCCGCCGCCTCAGCGTTCAGCGCCGTCTCTCGCGCGATGACACCCTGCTGAATCGTTCCGAGACGACTGAGTTCTGCTGTCGCGGCGGTCGCGGCGCCCTGTGCTGCTGTGTGCTCATTGAGCGCACGCGTTGCCGCGTCGTAGGCGGCCTTCTCGCGTGCAATGACCGCACCACCGAGCGCGTTCGACTGCGGCGAGCCGAGTACCGATCCGGCTCGCTGTTGCTCAAACGTGGCGTTCGCGAGTCCGCCGACGTTGTTCAGCACGCGGTTGGCGGACTTGAGCCGCTCCGTCTGCAGCGCACGTTCCGCAACGAGCGCCGCCTGCGTGGCAGCGACGTCTTCGAGTCGAGCGGCCGTCGCCTTGGCTTCGCTGAGCGCGATCGCTTCGTTCGCCCTGGCGGTGCGCAGCGCGTCTTCAGCATAGGCGACGGTCTCAGCACGCGACTTCACGATCGCGGCGGAGAACTGTCGCAACTGCTCGAGCGCGCTGCCGAGCAGCTTCGC
This sequence comes from uncultured Gemmatimonadaceae bacterium, assembly GCA_966112585.1. GTDB lineage: Bacteria > Gemmatimonadota > Gemmatimonadetes > Gemmatimonadales > Gemmatimonadaceae > Gemmatimonas. Next base: position 33,958 of record CBHWDN010000029.1, on the reverse strand, counting down.
GCCCATGACGGTGCCGACAAGCGTTGCCGCCTGAGCGAGCTCGCCAAGGTGATTCGCCAGCGAGAGCACCACGTCGGCTATCCCGCTGGTCACCGTTCGAACGTTCGTCGACTGACCGATGTACTTGAGCAGCGAGTTCTCCAACTGCGTGAACGCGCCGCTCACCGTCGCGGGTATCGAGCGCGCCTCCTCTTGGATCGACGCCGACCCCTTGAGGAATGCTTGGAAGAACTCCTGCGACGTGACCTTTCCGGCGAGGACCTGCTGGCGCAGCGCAGCGACCGACGTGCCCGACTTTCCGAACCCTTCGGCGACCGCTTGCAGGATGCGCGGCGCGCCTTCGAGAATCGAGTTGAATTCCTCAGCGCGGACGATGCCGCTACCGATGGCCTGCGAGAGCTGGAGCAACGCGCCGGATGCCTGCGCACCCGACGTTCCGGTCACGAGCAGCGCCTTGCCGACGCCCTCGGTGAACTGGAACAGCTGCTGCTGCGATGCGCCCAGCTCTTTCGCGCCGATACTTAGGCGGGTGTAGAGCTGGGCCACGTCTCCCAATCGCTGTCGGGAGTCTTGGGCGATGGCGAAGAGTCGAGCCTGCGCCGCGGCGAGGTTGTTGCTCTCCTTCGTGGCGATCGCCAGACGCCCCGTCAGGCCCGTGTAGGCGTCGGACAGCGCAATTACGCGCTTTGCGGCGTCGATGGCCGTCAGCACGCCGAGCGCGCCCGCGAGCGTCTTGAGCGCGTTGCTCAGCAGCTGCGACGAACGATCGGCCTTCTCCGCCGACTTCGTGTAGGCGTCGAGCTGCCGGATGCCACCGGTGCCGTCGACGTTGAGAACCAGCGTCGAGAAATCGGTCACTGCACCACCTTCTTCGTCGGCCAACGCTGCGCCGCGGAGAGTTTCGGTGCCGGTGCTTCCTCGACGTCGATGTCCTGGCGATCGACGATCGTCGGATCCCGTCGCACACTGTCGAGGAAGAGCAGCGCTTCGACTTCAGCCGGCGTGACCGCGTTGCCGGTGATGCGTGACCATGCTTCGATTTCGCTGGGGCTCAGCGGGGCGACACCGGACATGCCGGTACCGCTTCGACCAAACAGCTGGCCCGACCACTGCCGGAGATAGTCGAACTCCTCCGGCACGTCCGGCGCCTGAAGCGCAGCCTGCGACGAGGCACGCCCACGCGCCGCCAACGCCTCGTATCCCTGTCGCTTCGTCGGCGAGTTGGGATCAGAGGGGTTGGTGCGCTGCGCGAGACGAGCCTCGTGCGCCACGGCGAGCATGACGAGCCTTACGCCTTCTGCAAAAAACGGCTGCGATCCCGCATCGCCTTCGCGACCTGCTCAGCGATCCAGACCAGATCGTCATTCGCATACACCGCGCGAGCGTTCGCCGGTGTGAACGGGATCTCCTCACCGTCGTTGGGCGGGAGATGCCAGCCGATCGTCGCGACCGCGAGACGCTCGGCGGCTTCGCGTTCGAGATTCTCAGACGCCAACGGATTCTTTCCACCGACCTTGCGCAGCTTGTCCGCGCGATTGTCGGCGTGCTTGCGGTCGATCGATCGCACTTCCGGCGAGTCTTCACCGAGCACATCGACGTAGTACGGATCGCCGTTCTCGTCGGTCATCACCTCATTGTTGCTCGGGTCTTCGAGCTCAACGCGCGTCGGTCGCTGCGCCGCAGACGCGACGCGCATGTTCTTGAGGTCGAACTTCTTCTTCTCGATCGTCATGATGAGTGCTCCATCGAAGGGTGGCCCCCCGCGCCGCCGCTGCACTCCAATCCACCAAGCGGTTTCATGGGACGACGACGCGGAGAGCCGATGCTTCCTGCTGCGAACCCGATGCAGTGCCCGCATCGGGGGACTGCGATTAGGTCGGGACCGAGATGAGCAGCGAGGTCGCGGCGTATCCGTTCGCGTCGCCGCGCTTGTCGCGGCCACCGTTCATCGGCACGGTCTGGATGGCGGCGCCTTCGCCGCCAGCGGGCATCTGCCAGCCACCGAACGACATGTTGCCGGCGTAGATGCCCACGTATGGCACCTTCCAACGGTCGTCGTCTTCGTCTTCGGCATCAGCGTTCTGCTCGGCGCAGTGCAGGTAGATCGAGACCTGATCTTCTGCCTTGAACGAGTCGAATGCGGCGCCGTCTTCGATCACGCCGGTGAACTGACCGCCGAGGCCGAATTCGCCGAGGAATGCGTCCTTCGACTTGCGGCGCGAGATGAGCGGGAGTCCGCTGATCGGCGCCTGCAGGTCGAGGTTCAGCGACGCCAGATCGACGCGACGCTCGGTATCGAAGTAGATCGCGCCGTCGAGCAGCACCAGCGATTCCTTCTCTTCGAACGACGGCGAGGTGAAGTTCGGCGAGTCCGCCGATTCGAGCATGCTCAGATCGATACCGCCCATCGCGAGCGATACCTTCACCATGTTGTCCGCGCCGACCGTGATGTTCAGGCCGTTGAAGCGGAAGTCGCTGCCGAGCAGTGAGCGATCGATGTCGCCCAGATAGTGCTCCATCGTCACGACTTCCTTGTTGTACGGCGAGTCCGTGTAGACCGCCGCCGATACGACAAGGCTGAACGCCGTGTCCGCCGTCTCGTCGACCAGGATGCCTGACGGAATCGTCAAGACGCGTCCGTTCGGCGAGATCCCCAAAATCGGGAAGTACTTGCCGTTGTTTCCTGTAGTCGCGAGGCCCGTGAACTTCGCGGTCATGCCGACGCGAACGCCTTCGGCGATGACGTTGCCGGCCGGGAACGTCAGCGTGGTACCGCCGCCGCTGATCGTGACCGACGTGAGATCCACTTCGGTCAGCGTTTGCGCTGGCTGCCACGTGCCGCCGATGGCGTTGGCGATCGCCGTCATGAGCGCACCGGTGCTGGCGCCAGCAATGAGCTCCGTTTCACCGGCCCAGTTGTAGAACTCCGAACCCTTGCGGCTGCGCGCCTTCATGCGCGAGCGGCTGAGCAGCTGGCTCGCGATCTGCGCGATCTGCGACTGGAAGCCCTGAGACGGGAGCAGCTCGAGACCGAGCGCACCGGCGCCACTCGCCGGCGAACCAAGGCCCGTCTGGTTCTTGAACGCGACGATGATACTGGAAAGATCTTGTGCCATGAGGAGGCTCCGGTGAGGTCAGGTCGGTGTGCAGTGCAAGGCGTGCGCTACGCGCGGAGACTCGCGCGACAAGGCACGGTGTTCTGGCGATAGAGAAAGCCCGTTGTCGGATGCGGCAGCACTTGGCCAGCGAAAGGGCCGGGAATCGCGCGCACCTTCACGGTCTGGCCGCCGATCGAGACGTTCGTGCCCGACTTGAAGCGGCGAAGCAGCACCGATGACATCGCGTCGATTGGCGCAGCGCCGTAGGTCTTGTAGCCGAAGAACGTGACGATGTAGGTGAGCTCGACTTGCTCGCTGCCGCCGTCAGGGCTCTGCGTGATCAGCGACGAACCACCGTGCACGAAGCTCTCGCGCACCGAGAGGCGACCCGGTGTCAGCGACTCCGACTCGCCGTCGAATGCGCGACTTTCCGGCAGCAGCACTGAGAGCGAGCGTCCACCGGTTTCGGCGGATGCCGTGTGTGCACCAACGGTCGTGATGGCGAGTGCGCTCACGGTCTTGATGACGTCGACCGCATTCGTCGGGAATCCGGTCGGCGTGACTTCCAAGCCAGGCACGAAGCCATCGTCGATGAATGAACCGGTCTCGCGCGTGTAGCCCGTCGCCGTCGCAGTCAGCGCCATCGTGCCCGTCGTCGCGAAAACCGTGGCCGTCAGACGCGCACGAAGCGCGGCCTTCGCTTTCGAGATATCAAGCGGCACGGTTAGCGACCTCCTTCGCTCGAGCGAGGATGCGCTCGGCGCCAAGAACGGTCAGCTTCACGCTGTGCGGACCACCAACGCGGTAGTTGTGCCCGCCGACGTCGTCCTCGATGTATGCCGCGTAGTCGATCGATGTCGAGATGCGCCACATCCACTCGGACAGGTAGCGTTCGATCCACGAGTCGCGGAGCGTGCCGGTGTCCACCGGTTGACCCGGTGCACCGGTCAGATCGCTCCCGAACCGAATGCTGCGCGCAACCTCGATCGTGAAGGTCTGGAACAGCACCTTGTGCCGCTTCCGCACCTTGATCGCATGCGCGATGATTCCGCCGTCGTAGCTCATTCATCGCGCCACGACCACGGTGCAGTAGATCGGCACCCCATCCGGCGCGAACGGATCGACGTCGCGGACGGTGTGGGGCACGCCGGCCCAATCGCACAGTGACTCCGCCGGCGGCTTGTCGCCGTACGTGTCGCACACGACCATGATCGACGGTGCGGCGCTGAACGTCAGGCCGAGCTTGTTGTAGGTCTCCGCGTCGCCCTCTTCGAGGCCGAGCGCGTAGCCAGTCACGGTCGTCGTCACCGGATCGCCGAGTTCTCCGGTGTTCGGATCGGTCGGGCGCGCCTCGAGCGTGAAGGTGATGCGCTGGCCCTTCGCCGCGAGCTTCGCGAGGGCAGCGGCATGCTTCGCAGCGTAGGCGCCCATCACGACCCCCGAATCGCCGTGCCGGTACCGTACCCGGTGGCGGTGCTGGAGTAGAGCCAGCGCTTCAGCAAGCGCTGTACGACAGGCGGAAGGCTCGACACCGCCGCCGGATCGACGGTCGCGGGTGCGAAGTACTCCGTTTCGAGCGGGCCAGTCTTGTCGCGCTTGATGCGATCGACCGACGGCGAGAGCGGATCATCGGTCGCGCCGTCGGCGAACGACGCATGACGCACAATGGCGAGCTCGCGATTCGCCCGAACGACATCGCTCGGAAACTCGGTCGCTCCGAGCAAGGTCGCCTCTTCAACGACGAAGCTGTCGATCTCTGCCGCGGCCGATGCGATGGCCGCGATCTGCTGATCATCCTCCAACTCCAGAAACGCCGCACCAGGCGCACCACGATACGCCGCCAGCTCCTGCACCGACGCAAGGTCAGTGTAGGAGTTGACGGCCGCATCGCCGGGCGTGGTGACGAGCGTCAGCGGCATCTTAGAGCGCGCTCGGCAGCGTGCTCACAGTAGCGTTCACGAACGTCGCCGTCGTGAGATCGCTACCGTTGGTCAGGTCGTCCGTGTTGGCGGTCCAGAGCGCCGCCTTGGCCGCAATCGCGATGTAGCCGATGGCGAGATTGCCGGCGTCTGGTGACGGCAGCGCAGCGAGTGCGAGCGGCGCCGAGTTGTACGCCATAGCCGTCGTCTGCGTCGCGCCCGGGATCTTCGTGCTGATCGTACCAGCGTCGTTGATCTGAACGAGAATGATGCCGAACTTGCTGGCGCTCACCGGATGGTTCGCCGTGAACGTCAAGGCCGTTGTCGCGGCCTTGCTGAACTGAATGGCATTGCGACGCCACACCGTGACGGTGGTCGTCTTGAACTTCTCGGCGGTCGCATCGACGGCGAGCGTGCCGTGCTGCACCACGCCGCTCGAGAGAAACGTGCGGAGCGAGTTGAACGTCGAGATGATCTGACGAATCGTGGCGAACGTGCCTTTGCGCTGAAGACTCATGAGCTGTCCCGGTTGGTCGTGGGACGCCATCTGGCCGCGCGATGTGCACGGCCGGATGACGCAGCGTGATTAGGTGGTGACGCCCGTGTCGACCACGTAGGTCTTGTCTTCGTCCGGCATCGGAATCGCGTTCTCCTGCGCTTCGATGAGGAGCGTCTTGCCGTCGTTCTTCGCGCTGCGGAAGATCACGACGCCGTTCGCGAGCGAGCGGTTGTTGCCCTGCAAGAAGTCGTAGGCGCGAGCCACCGGCGCGACATAGGTCGCACCGACCGAACCGCCGACCGGCTGGAAGGCCATCTTGCCAGCGGGCACGTACTTCGTGCGCGTGGTGGCGCTGCCGCCATCGGTCCACGCGTCGTACGTGCGCTCGTCGATGACGAGATTGATGTCCGGGAAGCCTTCCTCGCGGACACGCTCCTGCAGCGACGTGATCGTTGGGCGGAGACCGTTCGGACCGTCCGGCGCATCGGCGACGATCGCTGAGATCACCGCGCGACGGGTGCGAACCGCACCAATCGGACCCATCTTGTCCTGCGCGGCCTGAATGGCCAAGAGCATGTTGAGATAGGCGTCTTCGCCGGGATCATCCCACGGCGAGCCAGGCGTCGGGTACGTTGACGTCTGATCGAAGCCGAGGCTCACAGAGACCGTGGTACCGGTCTTCGGATCCATCACCGTGATGGTGCCCGTGTACCACGCTTCGAATGCGTCGACCTCAAGCTGACGCTCAGCGGCGTCGGCGAGACGCGTCGGCCACGACTCCACGGCGCCGATGATGCCGCGGCGCTTGAGCTCTTCGTAGCCCGATTCGTTGAGCAGCTGCATCTGCCGCTCGTCGATGTGGTGCGTCGGGTTGATCGGCACCATCTCGAACTCACGCGCGGGGCCGAGCTTTTCCGGCACCTCACGGCCCTGCGCGTTCCACTCACGACGACCGCCGATCGGGCGGAAGTCCACGGTCGTGATCGTCGAGAGGCGCACGCTGCCAACCGAGATGCGCGGAAAGATGGCGCGATAGCGGAGGTCGAGCGGGTTCTCAGCGAGTCGCGTCTGCTCACGAATCGTGAGGTTCGTCGCGCTCAGCGACTCGATTACATCAAGCCAGTTGAACATGTCAGTCGGCTCCGGTTAGACGAGGCGGATCTGCGGGCACAGCGCAATGGCCGCGAGTTCATTCGCGGAGATGGCACGGCCGAGATTGTCTTCGATGGCGTCCTTGTTGAGCGCACCGGCGAGGATCACGTTGCCGAAGTGATCAGCGGCCTCGAGCTTCACCGGCTCCGGGCCTACCACGCCGTACGCCGTGTCCGCATTGGTCGTGACCGGCGTGCCATCAGCCTTGATAGGCAGGCCGACAGGGAGAGAGCCGTTCTCGTCATCGACGCCCGTCAGCGCCGAGACGTCGTACTTGATTTGGTGCACGGTCACGTCGCCGACCCGAATGTCGGAGTACGCGGTGCCGCGCTCGCTCGTATTGGTTACTGAGATGGGGCTCATGTGCACTCCATGGGGTGAATGCGAAATGCCGAGACGTCGACTCTCGCCGCACCGTGAGCCAGTGCGGGTGATGAGAGCGACCCCTCGGCATCGCGCCGTGAGCACCTCGCGAAGCGCATCGCGCGCTTACCGGGTGTTGTCGATATGTCCGCGTTGCCTCGCGCAACGCCCTGCAACAACGACTTACTTGAACGCGAGACCGCTGCCTTGGTTCGCGGCCTTCTGCTGCTCTGCAGCCTTCTTTCCGGCGGCGACCGGATCATAGGATCCGCCACCCTCGCCGTTCGACGACTGCGAGCCGCTGCCATCTGATCCCGGACCACGGAACAGGTACGGACGCGTCTTCTTGAACGCGAGCACATGCGCCTTGGGATCGTCAGTCGTCGGCTTGCCTTCCGCGTCAACGACGCAAAGCTTGCCGGCGTCGGAGACGGAAAGATTGCGAGTGACGATCGCCGTCATCTCGGCATCCATCCGCTCCATGTACATGTTCACTTCCGGCAGGATCGCGATATCGCGGAACTGACGCTCGACTTCGACGCGCTTGAGCTTCCGCTCCGCCTCAGCCGTCTTCGCCTGTTCCGCTGCGACCGCCTGGTCGCGCTCCTGCTTCCACTTCTCGAGCTGATCGGCCGGAACCTTCGCCTCGTTGGCCTGACGCTGCAGCTCCAGATCGTCAGCTCGCTTCTTCTCGTCTTTGGCCAACTTCTCGGCTGCCCTGCGGGCAGTGCGTTCATCGTCCAAGGCCTTCTGACCTTTGTCACCGAGCGGTTCGGGCTCCGAGTAGGAGACGAACTTGCCGTCCTTCGTTTCGATTGCGGTCGCGCGTTGCGCTTCCGGTACAGCGTCCTTCGAATCGTACGTTTGGAGCGGCATGTCTCTCGGTTCTGTGATCCAGCATCGCGCCGAATCAGTGAGGTGACTGAGGCATCGCGCCTCGGTCGGTGTGCATGGCGGAGACTGGACTCGAACCAGTGACCTCCGGCTTATGAGGCCGGCGAGCTACCAACTGCTCTACTCCGCTACAGTTGTCCCGAATGACGGATCGGGACCACACCGGCTATTCTTGGCTGATAGCTCAGCATTCTCTCGGTGCGGCTACGTCTTGGTCGACGGGAGAGAATTCTCAGGCTGCATCAGCGAAGGAGGTCGAGCGTGTTTGCTGATGTCAGCGGACCGCGGCGTTCGTTGTCGTTCAGCCTGCGGTCGATGCGCGGCGGCGTTGGCCGCGACGATGACGTGCATGCCCAGCGGAGCGGGGGTTGTGAGAGCAACCGAGTCATGCACGATGTCCACCACGAGGGCGGACACATGGGAGGTCGGCACCATCGAGTCGATCGACGCAAGCGTCGTGTCGTTCAGTACAGGCGCCGACAACAGCGTGGGGCTTCGGTCAGTGTCGTGCGGCGGTGAGGCCGCAACGGGTGCCGCGGCCGCGCATGCGAGCACGACTAGGGCAATGACCGACGATCGGAGAACAGTTCGCATGAGGCTCCCGAAAGAGAAAGGTCGAGCGACGTCCAGCGCTCGACCTCATGCTATTGCGTTCTCTTTCTGCGTGCCCAAGAGAATGTTGCAAACTGTGCAACACTGCGTGTCATCCCTTCCAGTCTTCCGATTCGTCGGGTGATTCTGGGGGCAACTGGATCTGCAACTTTGCCTTGGCCACGCCACGAAACTCGATGTACTTCAGCGTCATCGCAAGCGCCTCCGCACGATCCACCGACTTGCGCGTCAGTGTGAGGTAGAACGACGCGACGGCCTCCGCATCTCTGACGCCCTCTTCGGCGTCAACCTCGTGCTCCTCACGCGGGGCGGTATAGTCCTGATCGTCGGGCATCCCCTCAGAATGCACCAACCAGACGCCTCCGGGAACCCGCACGGCGCGTGGGATCGAGCACGATGTCATCGGTGCAATGGCATCCGAAGTCCCCTTCTCCAGCGGACATCTGACCGGTCGGGTATGGTTGATTGAATGGGACGACCGTACCGTTCAACGCGACGTGCTCGGGGCGGGGGTATTGCACCCCATCGGAGTGAACCCAGCGCTTGAACAGGTGATCCCCGTCCACGTAGCCGTTGCTGATCGCCTCTTCCCACGTGAGGCGTCGGCTCAGGCGGTAAGCATCGATCGTGGCCTGCCGGGTCACCACCTCGGTGTTGTGCGCCGCAAACCGCCGGCGGTACGCGCTGACGATCTTCTCGATCTGTTCCTCAGTGAGCGGCTTGCCTGACTTGATGGCACGCTCGATCGTGGGATCGAATTGACGATCGCGTAGTTCGCGACTCAAGGCACCCTTACTCAGCGACCGAAGCTCGCGCTCCAAGTTCGCAACGTATCGCTCCTGGTGAGGAGCGATGTCCACCACCTTCCGCATCTGCCGCGCCACGTCGCGCGGATTCTTGCCGTCGCGCATCCCGTTCTCAACGAAAGCTCGGACCGTCTCCTTCACGTTGAACGTCAGCGTGTCGAGCGCTGAGTTCTCAAGGTTTCGAATTCCCTCGACCACGATAGGGTCGAGGAAGTTGAAGAACGCGCCGGCGGTGGGTCGCGCCTTGCCGGTCACCTTCGCGACGTCAGCGAGCACCATGTCACTACCGCGCTCGACCGCTTTGCGCAGCGCAGAGCGATAGGGCAGGAACGCACGCGCGAGTACCACGTCGCCGAGGATCGACTCCACCGGCTTCCGCCCGGTCGCAAGTTCATTGAGGTCACTATCGCTCAACTCCTGTTGCAATCGGCGGAACGACGCGATCAGCGCCGTCACCAGTTCGGGCTGGAGACGACGCACTCGCGCCTCGACCAAGCGGATCAGCTCTTCGCGGGTGAGTCGCATCGCTCGACTTCTCTGTGGAGAATTAGGATGGACGCATCGTCAGACTCTGCGTCCTCACGCGATAGCTCCGTCATCCCCGGAAAGTCGGTGACAGAGCAGGCGACACAGCCGTCTCCAAGGCAGATGAAGCACGGCTTGAAGAAGCGAGGACCGCACCAGCAGTCTATCGAGTCGGTGTCGTGGTCGTTGTGGTCCAGCTCTTCTCTCGTCAGCTCAAGCTGACCACACTTCCAGAGGATGAGAAAGCACGCGCACGCCAGATCTGAACTGGCGAGCAGTCCGTGCGAGTTCGCCTCATACGGAGTCAACGCAGATTCGATCACGGCCGATCGCGCAGCGAATCGCCCATGCCAGACGTCGACCTCAGCTATCACGCCAACTCCCTCGCAACGGCCGCGAGCACGAGAGAGGAACCGGGGAACTCGCTATCGAACGGCAGTCCGAACGCCGCGGCGATGCCACGCGCGGCACCGACCGAACGCGAGACGCCCATCTCGCAGTGCACCACTAAACGACGGGCGTCAGCATCCTTGGCCTTGCGCGCTGCTCGTGCGATCTCCGCTATCGCAGCAGGCTCCGGCGTGGTTTGATCTGACATCGCAACGTAGGTGACGCATCCAAAGCCAGACGGCAGTACTGCACACGCGGCTCCCGGCGAGCGAATGCTGATCACGTGCACTTCTAGCATCGGCGTGAGCAGCTGGGCGCGGCGCAATGACATGGCGGAGAGGTGCATCACAGCTCAGCCCTGCGCAGCAGATCGGCCGCTGTTGGCCACATGCCAACCTCGTACTCGCGACGAATCGCGCGAGACTCTTCGTCGTCGCGCCAGTTGACAGTGACGACGCCGTACACCGTTTCTATCGGTGCAGGATAGCTCTTGGAGTTCATGTCGATGCGACGCACCCACCCAGCGTCCGCGTTGTAGGCGCGAGCTGCTGCTTGGGGAACCCCGTCGAGCAGAATCTCGATCGCATGGCAGACGGCCGTGTTGTCGATATCGTGCTCACAAAGACAGCGCGGCGCCGTGCTCTCCGGAGTTGCGCGAAGCTTCGCTGCGGCTACGGGGGAGGCGACGAGCGCCGAGAGGGCGGCGACAAAGGACCGGCGCGTGATCATTGGTGCACCACCACCAACGGCTGCCCCTTCGTCCGCACCGCGGGATTGGTGACGCGGATCAGCCCATGCTCGCAGTGCCTGCAGCCTTCGTCCTTCGGCATCGCCAGGAGGAACGTGCGGTCGCTATAGACCGGCTCGCACATCAGGCAGGGCTCGAAGAGGATCGGCTTGCACCAGCAAACCGCAGAATCTGTTGTGTGAGCGCGTTGGCTCATGACTTCTTCACCGGTGCAGGGTGACTCGTGAGGTGCCACCAGCAGCAGCGGCGGCACCAATAGCGGCGGTACTCGCGACGGCGCCGGTTACCGGCTTCGCGGGCTTTGATGCACTTCTCCAACTCGGCGATGGCCTCCGCCTTGGTGAAGCAGCGCTTGGCGCACATGTCACGCGGCGGCCGGCGTCTGTTCTGCGGACTTCGCGCGTTCTGCTGTCAGCTGTGCGTCGAGCTGCTTCGCGGCATCGCGCGCTACCAGCTCTCGCTCCCATTCGGCTTCGAGCTCTTCGAGATCGGCGTCGGGCTTGATCCGTCCACCCATCTGCAACGCTTCGAGTGCGAGCTTCTTCGGATAGCCAGCCTCCACCAGCTTGCAGTAGGCGACCATGACGTTGGCGTCCATCATGGCGTCTTCGAAGTCGAGATTGACCGTGACACTGCAACCCGTGGCCGCGGCGCCGCGCTGGAATCGATCGACGTGCAGCATGGCCAGCTCGATCGTGTCCTGCAGGCGTCGACCGATGCCGCCAAGCGTGGCGTTGCCTGCACGATTCGCCATCTGCTTCGACTTCTCGGTTTCAGCGGCACGCTTGTCGGGCGCCAGGAACGAACCGGATGCGACGCCCATCAGCGTCTCAGTGCGCGTCAGCGACTCCTCTGCCGGCTGTAGCACCGTGACATCGGGGGAGAGCCAGTACACCGGCTCTGGGACGCCCTGCACGTGAGGCGCCTCGATGGTTTCGCGAGGTCCGAGCCGGATCGGAGGATACTTCTTCGTCGTCTGATCCATCTGAGCGCCGATACGCACGATCGACGGCACGCAGGCGAGCGATTGCAGCGAAAGCGAATTCGTGAGGATCTGGTGATACTGCAGAACCAGATAAAGCAGGGACATCAATGGCGGACGCGTTTCGTTCTGCCCGACGCGTGGACCACCGCGAAGCGGTGACCATGGAATGCTGGTCTGATTCTGGATGAGCACGCGCTCGCCATCCTTCACGGGTTCCTGCTGGCCATCGCGCTGCGTCCACACTTGGCAACAGACCTTCTCGCCGACGAGCTGATAGGCGCGGTACTTCGTGACGGTGCGAATGCCGTATGGCTCGACCAGCTCTTCGACGACTTCCTTGCGCACGAAGAGCACAAGAGTCTTGACGCCGCCGATCGTCTGATAGACCGGCTTGATGATCTCATCGGCCTTGACCAGCACCCAGTACGCGCGAAGGCCGAGCGCTTGCGTGTCGGCTGCGTCAAGCGCAGCGCCAGGTACCGCGGCCGCGGAGGCCTTTGATCGATCAAGCGTCGGATCCGTCGATCGAGTGTAGTCCGTGAATATCCCGGACTCTCCGTCGATCATGGCAGCCGTCACGAGGTCGTCGAAGAACAGCGCGGCATGCGTTCCGTCACCGGTGACGTCATCCCAAAATGCGAGCAGATCGCCACTGGCGTCCTTATCGGGAACCGGCTCGTTCTCGAGCAGCAGGCCGACGCCGACGTCAACGGCCTTCTCGAAGCCGGGATGCAACGCCGCGATCTGCTTGCGAACTTCGTAGTTCTCGTCAGACTCCCCCTCCATCTGCGGCAACACCTTCCGATCGAGCGCCTGCCACGCCTGCGTTCCCGCGGCGGCGGCGCGACACAGCGTGTAGCGCTCTCGCATCCGTGCGTACGCGGGATGCGGCGTATCGACGCGATTGGGGTCGCTGTCGCCTGTGGCGACGGTGGAGACGAGTGCGGCCGCGGCGTCTGTGGCCGCGCGTTCGGCAATGGTCATCGCGGCTTCGCTCCGCCTGAGAATTGAGATGAACCCCACACCGGCGCCGGGACGACCAGATTGAACTCCTGCCAGAGCAGATAGTCGGTCGCGTCGCACGGGTGATCAAAGCGCGAGTTCTTGTCGCGCTGGCTGGTGTTCGGCTTGTACTTGAGGCCATTGAGCGCCTCGATCAGGACTGTGGCGCGCGGATTAATGCGCACGCGGCGCTTGCCCTTATCCTCGTACATCATGTTCGCGTTGTTCTCGCGATCGACGACGGCCGGGTGAGCGGAAGGCGCACGCACCTCGAAGCCGTAGCTGCGAATGATCGTGAAGTCCGTTTGGCCGACGATTGTTGTCGAAGATCTCCGCTGGTTGCCTGCCGGGTCAGGGCAGAACACCACGTGACGATTCGGATAGCGGAGCTTGATCTCCTCGCACACCTCGACGGTGTTCGATACTTCGAGCGCCAACGCGTCCATGATCTCGCACTCGTCCACCAGCTTCTGCGCGATGATCGAACACATCGGGTTGACGTTGAAGTCCTGCCCGACGTAGATCGTGCCGCCGCGGTCTTCGATGGTGTCGTCGATGTTGCCGTCAGGGTACGGCCTTTCGAGGAACTTCGAGTAGACGCGGCCCTTGCCGCCCGTGTCGTACTTACCGAGCCAGACGTGATTGTACTTGTCCGGATCGCGCGTCTTCATCTCCTCAGCAGCTTTGCGCTGTTCGTCATCGAGGAGCGGATTGTCGAGATAGGTCGTGTGGACGCGCACGTACCGGTCTGCATCCAGCTCGCCGGCGAACATCGCATCGACCGGATCGGTCTTCTTGCCGGGGTTCCAGCTGAACCAGATCTCGGAGCCAGGCGCGCGAATCGTCGGGATGAGTACATCGACCGACTTCTCGCTGAGGCTCTGCGCTTCTTCGACCCATGCGATGTCAAAGCCTTCGAGGGACTTGAGCGTGTCGGCGGTGTGGTCCTGCAGACCCTTGAAGATGATGAAGCCCGTTCCGCCCACGCGACGGATCATGCGATCCGTGATGACGAACTGACTCGACACGCCGAGCGTGCGGATCTTCTCTTCGATCAGCGCCTTCGCCGAGAACTCGAGCGAGAGCTGCACCTCGCGGATACAAACGGCCTTGAGCGCAGGGTTCTCCACCAGGCGCTCGACTAGCTCTTCGGCGAAGAAGTGCGACTTTCCCGAACCGCGTCCACCACTGAGGCCCTTATAGCGCTTCGGTCGCCGTAGCGGAGCCGCCCAATGCGGGATGAACCGACGCACCGGGAGCCTTCGCATCATCGGCACGTTCGATTGACGATGCTCCGGTACCGCATGCGGCGCGATCTTCTGCAGATGCGCAATGGCGATCGGCCGCTGCTCGGCCGGCAGCCGCATGATCCTGGCTGCGAGGTCAGCGCGCGACAGGCCCATGACCATCAGCAACGCAGCGACGATCGTCCGCATCACTCGGACCCATCGCCAATGGTGGAGAGAGCAGCTTGCACGGCGTCCGGCGACTCGCCGAGCATGGCGGCAAGGGCAGCGAGCGGATCCGCAGGCTCGATCACGCGCTTGTTCGTGTACGCTTCGCCCATCTCCTTCGCCGCCTGCTCCATGAGCGAGCCGGCAAGCGCGAAGTTCTTGAGCTTCTTCGCACTCCTAGCCATGTCGTCCAGCTCGCGCAGCCGGTAGGACTTGTGGGCTATCGCGATCTGCGTGGTGTCCCGCACGAACGACTCGCGGATCTGCTTGAACAGCTCGCGGAGCTTCGCGCTCAGGTCGGTGCTACTCGCCAGATCGGCGTTGTAGTACGACAACTGCTGCAGTGAGCATTCGAATCCCAAGTCCTTGAGCTCGCGCTGAATCTCCGACGCCGACACGAACGTCGCGAAGCGTTGGACGACAAGGACTTGCATTTCGTCGGTCAGCGTAGCCATTGGCGAGTGATCCGTTCAGGGTTGTCGTGGATCACGCGACCCGCGCGAGGCAGGTACCGCACGCGATGTTGATCGGACCATCGCCGATCTCGGGACCACGATTCGCCGCGTTGACCATGCGGCGTTCATTGGCCGACGTCGGGCCATAGCGCTCGACGACGCCGAGGAACTGCTCGACGTCATGCCCCTTGATCGTGAAAACCGGCATGCCATCACGCGTGAACTTCGGTGCGCCGTACCAATCGACGTCCTGCGCGCAGTGGTACAACTCGTGCTCGACCAACGCGCAGAACGCGCGGTCATCAAGCTCACGGCACAGCGGACCAGAGAACGTCAGCACGAAGTGCGGCGTGTGGCCAAACCAGTCGCGGATCTGGACGTCATGGCGAGCGCGCTTCCAGCCGCCGGCCATAGCCTGTGGGATCTCGGCGGTGCCCATCACCACGCGACCCTTCGACCGGTTGATCGCGTTGGTCCACACGACACCGAGCGTGGCCTGCTCAAGGTGCTGGTGCTCTTCGTTCCAGAGCGGCCCGTCCGGGTCGATGAACGTCCGCCGGATCCAGTCCGCGAAGTCGGCGTCGGGAAAGAACGCCTCAAGCTCGTCGTCTGCACACGCGAGAGGCGGGGCAGGACGACGAGCGAGTGAGAAGCGGTTCGCTACGGCGAGATCATCGGTCTCCACACCCGAATCATGCCGTTGTCCATCGCTGCGAGTCGGCGAGAATGTTGCAAGCTATGCAACTTGCCGCTGCACGGACCACGTGAGCGTAAAGCAGCGTTCTCGCCCATCGTCGTTTTGGTGCTCGGTCAGGTAGCCCCACGCGACGAGATCGTCGAGAACGCGCGAGACTTGGGTGATGTGCACTCCGGACTCCTGTTCGATCGTCAATAGCTTCTCGTGGCGCACAGTGACGAAGTTGAGGTTTTTTCGGCACCACCGATACACGTGAACGTGCCTGGCCTTTACGCGCCCATCGCCATCAAAGCTGTCCCACGCCGGAAAGGTCATGGGAGCATACCCCGTGCCGCTTGTGGCAGCAGATCGCCGATCGGGGCTGGGCTTCCCCCTCGTCGCGAGTCTTTCGCGTCGTGGTGAGGCGCTGAGGAGCGAGCTGGCGGCTTCTCACGTGCTACCGGAGGCGCGTCACCGGCCATCTCGAAGAACTTGGCCATGGCAGCTTTTCGCTGCTCGGTCATCGCTTCGATTTCGGCGGGATCGCGTTTGGCTTCGGGTGCGACGTTGGCTCGAGCGGAGATCTCGCGGGCGTGCGAGGCTTGCTCGCGCTCGAGCTCTGTTGGTGGCTCCGGTGGTCGATCAACGATGCGTCGAACGCAACCGCGGAAGAGCGGGATGTTCCACGTCATGTTCGTCGCCGCCATCTCGGAGAGCGCTCGCACTACGTGCTCAGGACCGGCCTTTGCGCCGGTGTTCTTGCCGCGCACTTCGTGTCCGGCCATCCGCTTGGCGACGGCGTAGATCTCGCCGATGGCCGTGATTCTCCCGGTGCTACCGAGGGGCTCCAACAGCAACTCCATGGCGAGCGCCTGGTGCGGGAGCGCGATCGCCCGCAGCTCAGCCTCTTGTTGTTCGAAGATCCTCGGGATGGCCGGTTTGGTTGACCGGCTGTTCGCGGCAGTGAGGCCCACATCAGGCCTGCACGGTGCCGTGACGTCAGTCGAGCAAGCATCTGAAACCGTACTAGTACCCGTAACAGCAACTGCAACTGCAACCGGCGTGCTGGCACCATGCTTGTCTGGTGTCAGCACCATGCTTGCACCATGCTGATCACTGCTTCGGGTCGGCTTCGGCGCTCGTGGATCCGGCTCCGGGATCTTCAGGTCTGGCTTTTCTGCGACGTGAAAGCTCTGGTGGTCACCGAAAGATGGGATGCGCCCGTACAGCTTGCCCTCGACCTGATAGCACTCGACGAAGCCGCGATCCTCCAACGCGAACAGGACCACCTCAAAGTCACACGGGTCGTACGGAAGACACTCGAGCTTCAGCTCCACCGGCTTCCAGCGGAACAGTCCGCGCCGGTCGGATTGACACCAAAGCGCCTCGTAACCGATTCGAAGGGGCAAACCCGTTTCGACCTCGGCTTTGTAAAGATCGTGATGCTTGAAGAAGGCAGGGGAGACGAGTCGTTTGCGCGCCATCAGAGCCACCCCTGATCAGAGGCGCCCGTCAGGCACCGACCATGACGCTGAAACTCGGCATAGTTGATTTCGCCGAGCTTACCCCAGAAGACGCCTTCAAACTCGTCCATCGTCATGTCGCCTTTGCGATTGTTGCAGCGCCAACAGAGCACCTGAAGGTTCTCCATCGCCGACGTTCCGCCGCGGGAGCACGGCACGATGTGATCGATCTCCATCAGCTCGGCCTGAACCGCCCTTCGTGGTCGGTAGCCGCAGCACTGGCAGGTTGCCTGATCGCGGATGTATACGGCCGTTCGACGTGCCGCGTGCACCTTCTTTCTCGTGGTCGCCATCAGCGATCCCCCCGCCGGTTGAGCACTTCCACGATCGCGTCGGCGAGCTTGCCGCAGAGGACTGGCTGAAGCGTGCAGGACTTGTTCTCGCGGTGGTGCACGCTGAGGTGGCTGGCAGTCATCTCGAGCTGCTCATCGCTCACCCCATACGACAGAGCTGGTCGCACGTTCGCCGAGAGGTCCGTCCTGGCGCGCACGCCGGTGGCCTCTTTGTAGTTCATGGCGGGCATCAGGCGGCGCGCTCCCCCGTGAGCGACTGCCTCACGCGTTCGAGGAGCATGCGCATCGCCGGCGGGGTGACGGCATTGCCGTACTGCTTCACCTTCTCGCGCTTGTTGCCGGTGACGACGTACGATCCCGGGAAGGCCATGGCGTTGCCGACTTCATGGGGCTGCAGCATGCGGAAGTAGCAGTCCTCGACGGCCGGCGTGGGCCCGGGTTCGATGATCGCATTGCGATCGACCGTGGTCACCGTTGGCACCGCGTCGTCGAGCCCAGAGGCTACGCCCTGCCCGTAGTACTGCACGAGGTAGGGCGAAGGGCTGATCAACCAGTCCTGCGTCGCTGAGGCCACCTGCGTGCCCACCGGCTCATCGAGTCCGCGCACCAATCCGCGAACGTTCTTCATATCGCGCATAGTGACCAGTGCCGACGGCGCAATCACCAGTCGTTCCTGCAGCTCGCTGACGACGGTGGCCATCGGCTCCGTTACCGCACGCACCGGATAACCGACGCCTGGCTGATTGCGATAGGTGAGCAACGCCGCCGGAGGAATGGCGAGCGCCAGCCGATCGCTCGTCGTCATCGTCGCGGTGACGTCGTGTACCGACTTAGGTTCACCCGGGTTGCTCCCCGCAGGCAGCAGCATCGGCGGTACCGCAATCGCGAGCTCCTGCGCGGTGGTCTGCGTTGGCATCGGCAGTGTCGCCGACTGTGCTCGAGCATCGGCAGCGCCGTGGCTCGCGTTCAGAATCACCGGATGACCATGCGTCATGCGGGTGTGCACGATCAACGGCTGACGGCCGAACTTCTCCATCCCGTAGGCGATGCGCGCCAGCGTCTTCGGCTTGAGCGCCACCTTGCGATCGCCGATGCGCTCGGCTTCGAGCGACCAGTCGATCGCATTGAGCGCTGCGAAGTAGTACGGCTGCACCTCGCGGCCGCACGACGGGCAGCAGTACAGATACTGCCGCTTGTAGCGGCCCCAATCGCGGCCGGCCTTCCAGCTCTGCACGGCTTCGACATCCTTCGCGCACTTGATGCAGTATGCATCCGGCCGGATCTCGAGGTCGGGCGCCCTGTTCCCCTTCTGCCAAAACACGATGTACATGCGATCGCGACTCTGCGGCGTCGGATGCGCGAACATCGAGTTGAGGTAGACGCACTTGTGCTGATATCCGAGCGCGTGCATGGCCATCAGCCAGGCGTCGAACATCACCCAATGGCGCGCGTCGACCACGTTCTCCACGATGATCGCGCGGTACCGGTGCACCTCGGCGAAGCGCGGCACATCCCACATCGTAGCCCGCGAGCGAATCTCGTCGGCCTTGGCCGTTGCATCCGTGAACGCGTCAATCTGCGAGATCTTCCGCTTCACGCCTTTCGCGAGGGAATGATTCGTGCACTCGGGACTCGCCACCAGAATGTCGGTCGCGTAGAAGTGCCGCGGATCGCACGCCTGAATGTCGGTGCAGGCGTGATCCGTGTCCGGAAAGTTCGTGTTGTGCGTCTCGATCGCGCGCTTCCAGTGGTTGAGCGCGAGGCGGACGTTGAGACCGACCTGATGCGCGCCGATGGAAGACCCACCGGCGCCACAGAACATGTCGGAGACCGTGAGATCGGAATTACGCGGCATTGCCGACCTCCTTCGCGTTCAGCTCTTCGAGCAGTGAGTCGACTGCGGCGAGCGTCTCGCGCGTGCGCTTCGAGTGACCTTCGAGGCTCACACGCAGCATACGGTCACCGCCAGCTTCCGCCATCTTCGCGAAGAGGCCAGCGGCGCGAGCGAGCGTCTTCTCAGCGCCAAAGCCCTGCGCGTAGATGCCGAACGCCGCGAATACCGAGTCTCTCCACTCGCGCAGCTCCTTTAAGTCGACGCGCAGCCGATCCGCGTCGCGATTCGCGTCCTTCACGACTTGCTCGCGGATCTCTTCGCGCAGTTGGTTACGCGCCTTCCACTCGGCGTTGCGCTCCGCGTCTCTCACGCGGTCCTGCATACGCATGAGCATTCGCCCAGTGAGCTCGCGCGGGAGCGTTGCGCTCGGCTCTTTGTGGAGCGCGTGCGCCTTCGTCATCATCTTCGAGCCCGTGAGTTCGAGCAGCCCCCAACCGGCCGGGAGCTCCTCGGGCTTCACGAGCTTAGGCGGCGTGACGACATAAAACGCGTCAACGACCTGCATCCACTCTTCGGACTTACGGAAGTCAGCGAGCTCGCGCAGCCAGTCGCCGCGCGAAATCTTCGTTTCAAAGCCGACGATTCGGTGCCCGGTCCTGCCGCCCCATAGCCGAAACGCGACCACGTCGAGCCGTCTGCCGGCGAGTGTGACCTCGGACTCGACGAGCCACTCGGGCGCTTCGTAGCGTTTACGAATCTCTTCGACCAGATCGGCCGCAGCGATCTTGGCGACCGGCGCTTCGGTAGTATCAGTTGACACCTGCCACCTCCTTCGCTGGTCGCTTGTACGTTTGACCGTGCACGGCTGAATGCACCGTGGTGATCGACACGCCGTATTTCTCGCCCAACACGCGGAACGATGTGCCAAGCAGCCACCGCTCCTCGCGCATCGCCTCGACCTGTGCGTCGGTGAGCTTAGCGCGGTAATGCCGCGATCCCTCAACAAGGAGTCCTGTGGCGGCAGCGTGCTCGCCGTTCTGTTTCTGCGTCACCCATTCGAGATTGGTGGCGTGGTTGTTGCTCTTGTTACCATCACGATGATTGACGAAGCGCGCACCTTCGACCGGCTGACAGAACGCCAGAGCGACCAGCACGTGCACGCAATGCGTCACGTTTCTCCCATCAATCACGGGTGCGACCGTGAGGTAGCCAACGCCGCCGCGACCGGCACGAAGCAGGCGACCGGCAAAGGTCCCCTTGCCAGGCATAGAGCGCCGAACACGTCCGAGGTTGCTGACCTCGTAGTTAGGGAAGGGAGTTGCCTTCCACTGCTCAGCGGAAGACGTCACTGCACACCTCCGATCCGTCGCAGTTCATGTAGCGCCGCAGCGAGCATCTCCAGCTGCGCAGGGTTGTTCACCGTCTGCTCCGCGGCCGCGATGACTTTCAGTCGCTGCTCCTGGATGTTTCGGAGCGTCCGCACGTCGTGGTGACAGTCGCCGACCACGAGGAGGCGGCGCAACTGCGCGACCTCTTCGCACACAGCGTCAACGTCGACGTAGACGTCCTGAAACGCCCCCTTCGGCGAAGGGTAGCCATCCCACCGCGAGAACTCTTCGCGCACGCTCCCTTCTACAGTCGACCCGCTGTCTCGCCGGCGTCGCATAGTCTGAAGGTCCGCTTCGCTCAACGCTCTATTCATGCGAAGGACCCTCCGATTCTCGAAGCCACGCACGGCCAGCGTCGGTGATGATGAACTCAGTTGTAGTCGTCCTGTTGCCGCGCTTGTTGACCGTCGGCCGGATCTGGCGGGTGGTGAACAGTCCAGCAGCCTTCATCTCGTGGATCGACTGAATGGACGGCAACGGGCCGCTGCCGTCGCATTGCGACATGCAGCCGCGGTGCGCCAGGTTGCGCATAAAGTTCACACGCGCTGGCGAGCGACGAACCTTTGTTGTTGTGGTGCTCATGGGTGTACCTCGGTAAACAGCGGCGCGGGTTCAGTCGACGGCCGCGCAAACGCGTCGAACTTCGCGCGTTCGTGCAGGCAGTCTCGAACAGCCTTGCGCCACATTTTGTAGGGGTGATGAGAACGCCGACCGTACGGATACAGGTCGAAGAGAATGCGTTCGACTTCCTTGCGCGGCGTGCCCTTCGGGACCTCGCGCAGTGCCTGTTGAATGATTCTGAGCGATGTGTCGTAACGACTCATGCCGCCGCCCTCACCGTGAGCGCCTTGGCTTTCTCGCGCAGGTAGTCGCGACGCTTGTGCGCACGGACCTTGTCGCGGTTGTTCTTGCGCCATTCGCGCTTCTGCGCGAGGCGATGCTCCTTCAGTGTGGGATCGGCGTTGCGTCGCTGGTCGTAGCGCCGACGCGATCGCTTGCGCTCGGGCGATGCCTCACCGCGCTTCTTCGCCGTCTGCAGCGCTGCCTTGGCGCACGATGTGCAGTAGACACCGAGTATCGGATGATTCGAGCGAGGCTTGCCACAGTTCCAGCAGTTGCCGGCGGCACGGGCTTCGCAGCGCGTGCAGCGGTAGCGCACCTGACCCACGCCATCGATCCACTGCGTGAGGATGGTGTTGCAGGTTCCGGCTGCACCGAGCTTATTGTCGCATCGTACGGTCACGCGTGCCTCCGCCGCTCCTTCGCGAACGTTCCCGCTTTGGTGCGGCGTCGTGTCGCGGCGTTGTGCTTCATGCGGTTCAGCGTGGCCGCGAAGGTGGTGCGACGGTGGGCCATTGTTTTGCGCTTGCTCACCGACCCACCTCCCCCGCCGCGTCACGGTCCGGAGAGACGCACGCATCGCAGTACACGCCCTGTTCACTGACCGTGCGCGCGCATCCGTTGAAGCAGTACGACGGTGCGACGTACTCCCCCGCCGCGTCACCCGTGGAGAGGGCGGCGGTCTGGTCGTGCTGTTCACCTCGGACGTAGCGATACACCGGCAAGCTGGCGTAGAAGCGCAGCGCCATCGCCGCGAGCTGCATGGCTTCGGTGCGGATGTCCTCAGTCGTCACGCCCTTCTTCGGCTCGTAGATGTGCTGCAAGACGGCCTGTTGCAGCTCGCCGAATTCTTCGCCGACAACAGAAAGCGCGTGCAGCGGATCGGTCGGCCACGTCGGAAACTTCGCCATAGCGCGCGACACTTCGGCGACGGCGTGACCGGCAGCATCCACCATCGCCTCCGTGACCGTCACCCCCGGCGCGTCCGCCACCTCCACGAGCGCCACGCGCACGACGCGGTGCGGGGCGTTGTGCGGGTACCGACCTTCGCGCAGATCGTCGATGAACTCCGCGAGGATCGGCCCGAGCTTGCCCCACTCGCGGGCGTGCCCCGGCTTCCAGTCAGCCGGAATGCAGCGCAACACGTCATCGACGAGCGCGTCGGCGCGGGGCGGGTGGGTGTCGCCGAACACGAGCGGGCGGTCGACGAAGTAGTCGTGGGCTCCTGGCTTCTCTTCCGCGAAGTGGAGGCTCAGCACGATATCAGGCCGCTTCACGGTGGCTCGCGCCCACGCCACCGCCTCCCCACGCGCCGCTGGGGTGGTATTGGCGGCAGCAGAGAGTGCCGAGTAGACGCGACGCACGGCAATGCGCGCAGTGCACTGCGCATGACTGTTGCCGCCATCGACCCACGGTCGTGTCGCACCTTCGGGTGAGTGCTCCTGCATCGCCTCGTACACGATACGCGCGAGCCGGTCCCACTCCTCATGTGTGGGTGTGGGAATATCCTCCCCACCCGAGAGCGCGAGCGGTTCGCGGGTGAGAAGTTCGGCAAGGGCTTCTACGACAGCCACCCGCAGCGCGTGCTCGGCGTCGTCGGCCTGCTCACGGGTGCTGTACGGCGTGGTCCATGTGCGGAGCGATTGCAGCGCCGTGGCAATCGCCTCAGGCAGCGCGGGCAGCATCTGGCCGTCGTCGCTGTATTCGTACTTACTCATGCGTCCGTGCCTCCCTCAACTGCGTCGTACGTCTTGGCGAAGATGTCGGGCTTGCACGGGTAGAACTCCCCGTTCACGCCACGGATGATGTAGTCGCCTTCAGAGACGCGCATCGACCCTTCAAGCGTGGCGATACAAAGGTTGGAATACACGCCCTGCGCGCTACGCCCCCAGCTACTCAGCGCGTGGCCGGCGAACGCCTGCACTTCGTCGAAGTTGTTGTTGATCCACTGCACAGCGTCGATAACAACCGGCTTCTTTCTGAACTTCATGCGTCCGTGCCTCGCGGGGTGGGGGTGAATGTCATCGGCGCGTGCATCGCGCTCGCGAGGTTGCAGTACATCGTGACGCGCTCGTGCTTCTCGTGGGCGAGCATCGCCCATGTGTCGTGCGGGCGCGTGTTCATGGTTCCGATCTTGTCGCCGGTCGCCGCGTTCACCATGTCGAGCCGATAGCGACCGCTGACGACTGCGCGTACCGAGATTGAATCGCTCACGTCGCGCCCCCTCCCGCTGCGCTCGCGGCGGCGGGTGTCGTCATCGACGCGCATAACCCGCTCGCGACGGGTGATTTCTTCAGCTTCCGTGGCCGTGAGTTCGCTGAACATCCGTTCGACGGGCTCTTTCACCGTCACTAGCGACACCATCCCCTGCTCGTCAGCGATGTCGAGCAGCGCATCGCGAAACAGGTCGGACATATCAGGCCCACCGTAGGACACGAGCACGCGAATCTGGTACTCCTTATAGGCGCTCATTGCGCCACCCCCGTCGTCGTCGCGGCGCTGGCGGCAGCCACGGCGGCGGTAGCACGCTTCCGCAGTTCGCTACGCCACCAGTAGAACGGGTACGGCTTGCCTTCGATGCGCTCGGGACGCTCGGGGAACTCGTCGCGCTCGCCAAGCGCCCAGTGAATGACCGCCCGCAGCGCGTCCAGCGTCGCGGTGGCGGTCGCGAGGTCGGCGGCGAGTGCGTCGTAGGCGGCGAGGATATGCCCGACGCGGTAGTACGTGTCCTGCTCTTGCAGGAACACGCAGCTACAGTCAGTGCCAGCATATGTGTTCTGCGCGACGTGCTCGCGCGCCTTTGTAATGACCTCCTCCCGCGTGCTCACTGGGCCTCCGTGGCGCGGGCGGCGTCGATGGCGGCGCGCAGGGTTGGTGCGTTGAGCGTCGGGATCACCATTGGGTTCGTCTCAAACTGATACGCGGTCGCTGCCGTGAGCTTGCCGTTAGCGACTGAACGCAAGCCCGCGAAGAACACTTCGCAGTACCCGTCAGCCGGGTGCATCAGCGATTCCAACCAATCCAACCGCGCCGCATCCTCCCGCAATGCCTCCCGCTCCGTGGTGACGGTGGCGAGGGTGGCGCGCAGGGTTGCGCACTCGTTCAGCAGATCGGCCGTGGTCTGATCGTAGCTCACAGGCCCTCCGCGTCTGACTCGGGCGCGCGGTCCACGTACTCGCGCGTCGGCATGTACGGGAACGTCACACGCACGCGTAGCTCGTCGCATTTCTCACACGCCCCCGCCGTCTCGATCGCACTCGCGTCCAGCGTGATGACGTGGACTTTCTGCGGCACACGATCGAATGCGAACGCGCCTCGGAGTGCATTGCGCGCACTGGTGCGATACACTGACTTCGTGTACTCGCCCATCGGCTCCCACTTCAATCCAACCGTGTCGATGCTGGCGTAGAAGAGTGCTTCAGCAGCCCTTTCGATAACTGCGTCGTCGATGGCGAAGAGTCGAAGACTTGCGATTGTCGCAACAGCCGCGAATAGATCTTCGTCTTCGTACGGCCCTTCGATACCAACTGCCTTGGCGATGGCGTCGAGAACAGCGCGAAACTGATCACGTCGCGCGTTTACTGCGGCCTGCCAATCAGCGGTTGTCGCGAGGGGCGTTCCCCGTTCGATGCTCTGGTTCTCAGCCATTCGCGCGCACCTCCTTCGGCACCGCATAAAGGAGGAGAGCGCCGTCGTGATTGACTCGACCAACGCATACGCAACCGAGCTTCGCGGCCGTGCGCATCGCGACACGCGTCTCGACGGTCAGGGATTCAGTCGCGATGTGCGCGCCCGGATAGTCGGAGCCAATCGACTGACGGAAGCTCCGGTCGCGCGTTTCGAGTTCGCGCACACGCCGCTTGAGCGCACGCGCTTCCCGCTGAGAGATGGGCTTACGCATGGATCACCTCCGAGTTCGCCCCATGCGGGTGCCCCGTTGCGCGACAGTGGCGCGCGCCAGTGTGGCCCTGCGGCAGCTCGCAGAATCGATGGCCAAAGACCATCTCCTCGCGACACATCAGCGGCAAGTGTCCGTCAGTGCACGGATCGCCGTTGTAGAGAATTCCGTTGCTCTCATCGCGGTGCCTAGTCCAGCGGCGATCGCACCACGCGAAACCGATGGTGATGCCGATGACGAGGAAGGTGAGGCCGACGAGGCCCACTTCGGATAGGCTGAACGTCATGGGTGCCCCCACCGCCGCACCGGCAACGTGAACGCCGTGTAGAAGCAGTAGCTCGCGAGGACGCAGCCGAGCGCGAACACCGCAACCACGCGCCAGCCGAACTGCGCGGCTTCGTCGCACGCAGCCTTGATGGTCACTTCGCCGAGGAACAACAGCGCGAGTCCGCGCACGATGCGGCGCACCATTCTTGCGGAGCGGTAGAGGGTGGTCATGCTGTCGCCCCCCGGCGTTCGACCGAATGGGCGAAGCCGCACCAGTCTGACATGCTGGTTCGTTCGCCGCTCTTCAGTCGAAACGAATGGCAGGCCGCGACCACATCGTCCGCCAACACTTCAAATGCGTCGTTGATGGAGCGGCCGTAGGTCTCCGCAAAGCCGAGGCCAACCACCGACTCGTCGTTGTCGACGCGCTTCGCGCCCCACTTGCCACCGCCGACGAAGAGCGCTGCGAGCGCTGCGACTTCATCGCTGGGGGCGTCGAACAGGATCGCGTCTGACGGGTTGATGAACTCGTAAGTGCTGAGGGCTGTCATCGCTGAACCCCGTTGGGGTTCGCGCGGCGCTTCTTACCCACGCGCTCCCACTGACCGAGTGCGTTCAGCGTGTACTGCTTGCCGTTCTGCCGCATCTTGGAGCCGACCTTGTGAGCCGTGACGCTCAAGACGTCAGGATGCATCAGTCGTTCGCGCATGGCGGCCTCCAACTCCTCAGCCGAGTCGAATTGCTCCATCTCGCTGCGGCCGTCGTTATATAGTGTTTCCATCAGGCCGCCACCGCCTGCACCGGCACGCCGTTGATAGCGGCGACGCGGCCGTCCTCGATGTACACACCGACGTCACCGCTCTCGTCGACCACTTCGGCGAGCACCTTGTAGCCGCGCGACTCTGCCATCTCGGTCACGATGCGGCGGTTCTTCGAGTCGAGCAGCGACCAATCCTTCACGAGGATCACGCGGATCCTCGGGCTCATCGCCATCGCGATCGCCGTGCATACGCGCGTCGTGACGCCCGTCGACGCCTGGTCGAAGCGCACACCGTTGTAGGTCAGGCAATCGTCGCCGAACCCGAGCCCTTCGATCGGCAGGTCGGCGGCTTCGATGACGGCGCGGCGCTCGGCTTCACGCTGCTCGAGTCCTTCGGTGTAGGCCGTGGACATCGCATCGAGTTCAGCGGCCTGCGCAACCAGCGCCGTACGCTCCGTGAAGGCACGGTGCTGCGCGTTGGTGGCATCCGCTTCGGCGATGCGCTGCTCGATCGGCGCTGTGTCGATCATAGCCGCGATCGCTGGCGCCTTCTTCAGTTCATCGGACGCAAACGCCGCAGTCGATTCCAACGCCTCAGCGCGTTCAATCAGACGGAGCGCTTCTTCGCGAAGGCGCTCCGCTTCGGCGTAGTTGGCAGCGATCTGCTGCTCACGAGCCGTGCGATCGAGTTGCGCACGACCGACAGCCTTGTTGTGGTCACCGGCCGCGCGTAGCTCACCCAAGGCAATGCTGACATCGACCGGATCGACCGGCGCGACTTCGGGCATGGCATCGATGCGCGCCTTCAGTGCGTTGAGATCGCGGTTTACGTCGCGACGCTTCAGCTTATCGGACTCGTCGGCGCGCCAGAGCGTGTCGAGCATGTCGGATAGGCCGGCCAGATCGGCCACCAGCTCCCGCTGCTGCTTGGCCGTCAGGCGCGAGATCGCGACCGGGTCCGGGAACTTGGAGTAGAGCCCGTCCAGCAGCTTCTGCGGCGACGTCGCCTTGAACCCATCGGCGTTGGTCACCAGCAGCTTCGTTTTCCGGTCCGGGTCGATCAGCAGCCGAATGCGGAGCTCGTCGA
This sequence comes from uncultured Gemmatimonadaceae bacterium, assembly GCA_966112585.1. Classification (GTDB taxonomy): domain Bacteria; phylum Gemmatimonadota; class Gemmatimonadetes; order Gemmatimonadales; family Gemmatimonadaceae; genus Gemmatimonas. The sequence continues at coordinate 6,490 of CBHWDN010000029.1, read as the reverse complement.
GTTCCACCTCGATTTCCGCCTGCTCGGCGCCATGCCGAACGGGGTCCTCGGGAATCGCATCCTTGCCGGCGAGGGCGCAGACGAAGGCCCGGAGGGACGATGACTTGCCCGCTTCGTTGGGGCCGCTGATCTCGGTCACCACCCCCTCCGGGGTGATCTCGGCGGCTTCGATCCGCATGAAGTTGCGGACCCTGAAAGACAAAAGGTTCACGCGCAGAGCCCTCCCGACAGGAGGACCGCCGTGTGCGGCAAAACGGCAGGGCGCTTGGTGTCCCTGTTGGTGTTCCGTGCCGGTCGCTGGCCAAAATTGGGGACAAAACGCGAATCCGTACGCTCGCGCTCTCCCTCTGAGTTTTGCGTTGCTTGCCCTGCTCGCGTTGCTTGAGCAGGAGATTTCACTACCGCTGGTAATCAGCGCTGCTGTAAATCGAGAAGCCCCGGAGCGTATCGCTCCGGGGCTTCTTTGTTTCCCGCAATTCTCCGCGACCTCGCGCTAGCCAAGCGTCAATCCATCCTCGCCCGCCATCACCGCGCCGTACACCGTGGCGCCCGGATACATCCGAATGATCGGCGCCGTCACGGTGGTGCGTTTGCCCGGTCCTCCAATGATCGCGCTCTCGACCACGACGCCAGTTTCGGAGATGATCGGCCCACTGACCTTGGCGCCGCGTTCGATCGTGATGCGACCGCGGGCCGCAATTGACCCAACAACAACCGATCCGGCGCAGATGCGCAGATCACCATGCGCCTTGAGCGATCCGGTCACACGCGCGCCCTGATCGACCACAATCGCGGCGGTCGACACGACTGATCCAATCAGCGCCGCACCGGCCGGCACCAGCAGGTTGTCCGTCGTGCGCCAGTAGTGCGTGCCCATCGACGTCGCCTTCTTCGGCACGAACATCTCGTACGCACCGGTCGGCAAGATCGGCGTCTCCACCGCTTCCACGCCGCTCACGCGAACCACATCGCTTTCGAGGCGATCGAATGCGACGTTCGGCGACAACACGATCGAGCGATCGGCCGTCGCGCGACCCAACAGCTGACAGCCTTCCGCAACTTCAAGGCGGCCGCGCGCATGAACCCAGCGCAGCACGATCGAGCGTTCGCCAAGCAATACATCGCGCTGTCCGAGTAGCGCGCGATACGTCACGCGCTCGCTGCCGCGCAGCGTGAGTCGCGCGAGACATTCGCTCGCGAACTCGGTACCCGCCGGGATCGGCTCGGCGTCCATCAGGACTACGAGATCCCTGACCGTCTTCTTGCCCGTGATCGGCTGCGCTTGCGAATGCGCAACCACGGCCGAGCCGTCGGTCAGTCGCGGCGGCACCATCGTTCCCAACAACCCCTCACGATTCGCGCGCGTCGTGAACGACTCGGCGAAGTACGTGAGATTGCCCGCGTCATTGCCCACCGCGTTGAGCGGCACGGCATCACGCGGCCAGAGAAGCTCCATGATGGCGGGCACCAAGGGAATCGCGAGCCAGATCAACAACCCGGCAGCAAGAATGGCGAACGCAAGTACCGGTGACATCAGCCCGTCGCCCCTGCGGCACCGCCGCTGCTGCCATCGGACTTCTTGCGCGCGTCACGATGACGCTCGGTCTTTTGCCACTGCACCGGACGACCCTGCATCCAGCTCGCGCGTGAAACCGTTGCGCGCGCCACTGAGAACGTCGATACGAGGAAGCCGAGGAACATGAACGGCAGCATGCGAATGCGTTCACGCGAGCCATCGAGACGACTGGCCGCCGCCACCTGGAAGAACGCCGCGAAATTTCCGACGGTATTGAAGCTCGACACCATGAGAATCGTGACGCGTCCCCACTGCGGCGGATAGCCAGTGAAGAAGAGCACGATCGTGCAGATCCAGCCGAGCAAGAGCACAAGTGGCACGACGAACACACCAAGGAGCAGTGCGCCGTCGAGCACCTGCCAGAACGGAAGCTTTGTTTTGTTTCGCAGCAAGGCGCCGAAGTAGCGTCGCAGCGCCTGATTGTGTCCCTTCGCCCATCGCTTGATCTGTCGAATGCGCGACTCCCAGCTCTCCGGCACCTCTTCGTAGCACTCGGAGCGATTCTGGTAGACGACGTCCCAACCGTTGAGCACGAGGCGCACCGTCAGGTCAGTGTCCTCAGCGAGCGAATCGACACGCCAGCCGCCCACGTTTTCGAGCGCGGCACGACGCACACCACCGACGGTGCCACCGTACTGCGGCACGAGTCGGAGGTTCATGCGCGCCTGCTGGTCCACCTGATAGCCACCCGCGCGCTCGAGATCGAGCAGTCGGGTGAGCAACGAGTGACCAACATTGAGCGGCACCACGCGACCCATGACCGCGCCAACTTCAGGATCGAAGAATGGCGACACGAGCTGCTTGAGCAGTCGCGGACCCGGGATGTAGTCAGCGTCGAACACCAGGAAGATTTCGTCCTGGTGCAACGCCATCGCGTCCGCCAGGGCCGCGGCTTTACCCGGAATGCCTTCGTCGCGCAAAAACGGCACGACGCGCCCCGGATAGTTCTCCTGATATTCTTTGAGAATGTCGCGCGTCCCGTCACTCGATCGATCGTCCACCGGCACGATCTTGAGGCGATCTTCCGGATAGTCGCAGGTGAGCAGCGCGTCGAGTGAGTCGCGAATGACGCGCTCCTCGTTGTGCGCCGGCACGAACACCGTGAGCGACGGCCAATCCGCCTGCAACACATCAACAAACGGTTGGCGATGCTGCCCAAAGAGGCGATTGAGCGTGAAGAAGTAGTGGCGTGCCGTGTACACCGCGAGCACGGCGACACAGCTCCACAACCCGATGTTGCACAGCACGATCAACGTCGTGGGTTCGGCGAATCCGGCCATCATCCGCCTCCGGTGCGTTCCGGGAACAAGCGGCGCCATACCAAGCCCAACGGCCACGCGCGCAGCGACGAGAACGACGGCGGACCGGGAACGGCGCTCGTGGAGCGTGGCGTCGGAGTCGGACGCGGACGATCCGACGGATACTTCTGCACCGGTGCGGGCGGACGACGATCAACAGCATCGAGCACACCGCCCGAACGCCAGCTCATACCCCATCCGTACAGCGCGACGTAGACGAACACATCGAGCAGCGGACCAAAGAGAAAGAACAGGATCGGCAGCGTCAGAAACGAGCCATTGTGAATGATCCATACGTGCACCGCGGCCTGCAGCGGAAGCAGAATGGACAAATGCGCCAGCAACAGCGTTGCCATCATCAACTTCTGCCAGAGCACGAAGTCGAAGATGTGGAACGTGAACGCCACGAGAAATGGCGCCATGATCAACAAAATGATGCCGCAGATCAGCAGCCCGGAGTTGTAGTCCGGCAGCGTGTAGATCAGTGGCGGCGGCGCGAGCCAGAACCAGAGCTGCGCGGCCAGCTGAATCACCGCGAGCGCGCGGAGAAAATAGCCAATCGGCAATGCGCGACCGCGCAGCAGCATGCCGACACCGGCAAGCAAACCGGTGAACAGCCAACCGGTTTGTAGATCGCGCGGTTCAGGCCAGAAGCCCGCGGCGGTGAAGTACGGGACTGGCACCGCCAACGGTCCGATCTCGAATACCCGCGTGCCAATCGTACCCGGTAGTCCGAGCGGGACACTCACCAACTCAAAGAACGAACGCCACGCCGCCATGAGCGGGTCGAGCAGCGCAAACATTGCCACCGAAAACATCAGTGGCAGCACGATGAGATCGATCGCCAGCGTCCACGACACTTCGAGGCCGATCATTGCGCGATGGGGCGCGATGCGGCCACCGCGGAAGCCGCGGTCGCGAAGGGCGTCGATACGCCGGGAGGGCTTACCAGTAACGCGCGACACCGAGCGTCACTCCTCGCCGAGTGTAAAACGGATTGCGATACGCATCGCCCTGCGCGCTCAACGCCCAGTTCTTCGTCAACTTCTCACGCCACGCCAGCGAAAACTCCTCGCTGCTGAATTTCCGGAGCGTGGTGGTGCTGCTCACGATCTGCCAGCCTTCGGTGCCACCGATGCCACGCAACGAAACGCTGCGCCGCGGAGATGGCGTGATGACCGCGACACCAAACACGCGATGCGATTTGATGTCACCCGGGTTGCTGGTGTTGAGACGTACGCCGGTTTCGAGCAGCAGGACCTTTGGCGCATACCACGCCAGCGATGCCGTTCCGGCAACATCGTGCAGCTCGGTCGTGCTCTTTACATACGAGCCACCACCGGTCAGCTGCCACTCCTTTCGCGAGCCGAAGCGCACGCCAAGCACGCCATCCACACGCCCCTTGGGCAGAATCGGTGCACCACTGCCGACATTCGCGCCAAGCACCGCGAAGACTCGTGCCTTCCAATCCTGGCGGATGGTCGCGCCGAACTGCACGCCATGGTCCTTGAACGCATCGAGCGCGAGTACTTCGCCGTAGAGCGTGCGCGTCGTGCCGGCGCGTACTCCGCGCGCGTAGACACCCGACCAATCGCCGAAGTTGTTCGAGACCTTCTGCGCGAACCCATTCACCTCGACCCAACTGCCCGGCAGGCCGCCCGCCAGCGGCGCCTGCGCTGCGAGCGAGGAGGGAGCAATGGCGGTGCAGACAATGGCGAGCCCGACACTCAGCGCACACGACACGCGCTGAACGCAGCCTCGGCGCTGCAAACCGAAAAATGACATCGAGACGACTCGCTCAGCTGGCCAACGAAAGCCGCTCGAGCGCTGCGGCCACCTGGTCATGATCGAGGCGGCGCGGATGCTTGCGCTCCGTGGGGTGTCGCAGATGTGTTTCGATGACTTCCGCAATGCGCTGCGAGGCGCGACCGTCGCCAAACGGGTTCTTCCCCGACGAGCGCGATACATAAAGCGCGCGATCGCCAAGGAGCGCCGACGTGCGCGACAGGATACGCGTGGCTTCCGTGCCCACCAGTTCACCAAAGCCCGCTTGCACGACTTCGGGGCGTTCAGTGGTGTCGCGCAGAATGAGAATCGGCTTCCTGAATGACGGGCACTCTTCCTGAATGCCACCGGAATCAGAAAGCACGAGATAGCAGCGACGCATGATCTCGAGCAGATCGGGATATGGCAGTGGATCGAGCAGGTGAATGCGCGGCGCATGTCCAAGTCGGCGATACACGACTTCGCGAACACGCGGGTTGAGATGCACCGGGAACACGATCTCGACATCGAAGTGCAGACGCACGATCGACTCGAGCGCGTCGCAGATCGCTTCGAGATGTTCGCCGAGGGATTCGCGGCGATGCACCGTCGTGAGAATCACGCGGTGATTGTTCCAGGGAATGCTGTTGAGTGCCGGCGTCTCGAAACGCGCGCGAGGCGGCACCATGTGAATCGCATCGACGACCGTATTGCCGGTGACGAAGATGTCCGCTTCCGGGATGCCTTCGGAGACGAGATTCTGTCGCGCTTCATTCGTTGGCGCGAAGTGCAGATTCGCCGCGCACGTTGCAATGCGACGATTCACTTCTTCAGGGAACGGACTCGACAGATCGAAGGAGCGAAGCCCTGCTTCGACATGGCCGATCGCGATGCCCTGATAGAACGCCGAGAGTGCAGCGGCGGTGACGGTGGATGTGTCACCCTGTACGAGCACGAAGTCCGGCTTCTGCTCGAGATAGCACTCGGTGAGCGCGGCCATGGCGCGCGAGGTGAAGACGCCGAGATTCTGGCCGTTCTGCATCAAGCCAAGGTCGACATCAGGCACAATGCCAAACACGTCGAGCGCCTGCTTGAGCATCTCGCGATGCTGCGTGGTGGCGATGACGAGCGGATCAAGGTGCGGATGCTCGCGCAGGGCGGCATACACGGGCGCCATCTTGATGGCTTCCGGGCGTGTGCCGATGACGAGAGCGACCTTGTGGGAGTCGGCGGGCATGAGGCGTGGGGTGACGGCAACCGTAGAGGTGGGCCGTGGCCCGTCCGCTGTCATGCGGCCGGCTCCGAGGCTCACGATGAACGACGACCGATCGAAAAGAGCGGTCACGGATGGTCCCTGTCCGTTACGGCACAGGAAACGAGGCCCTCGCCGGCCACGTCTATTCTGAGAAAGCAAATAGCCAAAGCAAACGGGCGGCCCGTTTCAGAACGGGCCGCCCGTGCAATATGGCGATCTGATGTGGATTCGCGGCAGACGCCGCCAGACGTGTTGCTGTTACGCCTTGGGCTTCCGGCGGCGGGCCGCGACGCCAAGGGCTACCAGGCCGGCGCCCATGAGCGCCCAGGTGGACGGCTCGGGGACGGTGGAGGTCGGGACGAAGTCGAAGTTCACATCGACCGCTTGGCGATACTGACCGTCTGTGGTGAAACCCATGCGGACGTTGTCGACGAAGCCCACATACGGGAGCGGCCAGCGGCTGCCGATGCCCACCGCGATACCGGTGATCTTCGTGTTGCCGTTGATGCACGGCACTTCGCCGCCGGTGAACTCCGCGAGCGTAAAGGCCGAAATGCCGCCGGACCAACCTGACTGACCAATCAGGCCACAGGAGCC
>CBHWDN010000028.1:0-68651 GCA_966112585.1 uncultured Gemmatimonadaceae bacterium | reverse complement strand
GCAGTTAGCGTAGTCGCAGTTAGCGTAGTCGCAGTTAGCGTAGTCGCAGTTAGCGCCTGTTCGTTCCCCGTGGCCCGGTCCAAATCGCGATCGAACCGCATCCGTTCGGACGCTGAAACTCGATCGGCAACGTCGCGGTGCCCGGATACACTTCCACCGCGCGCACTTCGTCGGGCCGAATGAGATCGTCGATGATGCCGTTGTCGACCGCGGTGTAGACGCCGTTGAGGAACACGTTCGGGAAGCACTGACCCGTGCCTTGCACACCACGCAGGCGAACCTGGTCGCGTCCACTCGAGTTGCCAGGTTGAATCGATACACCGGGCGTACCGCGCAGGAGGTCGGCCATTCGCGTGGTGTTGCGATCGACGATTTTCTTTTCGTCGAGGAAGTAGCCGCCCATGCCTGTCTTCCGACGCTGCTCGAAACCTTCCAGCTGTCGCGTCCACTTATCGGCCTGCACACGCACGGTGTCGACCGTCGGCGTCAGCGCGAGCAGGTTGAGATCGGTCGACGCCTCGAGACTATCGCGAAGATCGACAACAAAACGCAGCGGTTGATAGCCCACCGCGCGCGCTTCCATCATCCACGTGCCCGGCGGCAAGCTGCTCATCGCGAAGTTGCCGGCCGAGGTGGTCGTGGTTTGCGATTCGTCGCCCGAGAGCACGATGCGCGCGCCATTGACCATCTTGCCCGCCGTATCGCGCACCGTGCCGCGCACTTTCGCGTCGCCGCGAATGAGCGTGCGCGGACGATCATTCGCCGACTTGGCCGCTTCGGCGATGCGCTTGGGCGATGCAATCAACAGGTCGCGCACCAGCACGCCCGTTTGCGGCACGGTGAGCTCCACGGTGCCGCTCGAGTCGTTGCCGGCGAACGCGCGGGTCGTGATCACCGTGCCAGCGGGAATGCCGCACGCCGCAAAAGCGCCGCCCGGGCCCGCGTCAATGAAGCGCGCGGGAAAGCGACGCTGCATCCCCGCGGTCGACACCGTGACTTCGACGTACTGCACGCGCAATCGCGCCGGACCACCGAGCGGTTGGCCGTTCGCCTGACGTACGAGTCCCAGGAACGCGCCCGTGCCAGTGCCGACCGGCGCCGATCCACTCGCCGCCGACGCCTGCGGACCACAGCGCGCTGCCAGGAGGCCGGCGATTCCCGGCGGACCCAGGTCGAGACGCACGTCGCCGCCCTGCTCGACGATGAATTGCACCAATCGCCCCTCGAGACCCAGGCGCTCGTACTGCTCATGCAGCACGCCCACCAACCATGTCCCCATCGGCAGCGAATCGATCGCGTAGCTACCCGTCGAGTCCGTGGTTGCTGACTGGAGTTTGGACGGATCCGACGCCAGCACGAACTGCACGTTCGCGCCGGCCAGTGGCTTTCCCGAGCTGCTGTCGATGACCGTACCCGTCACATGTGCCCGCACCGCTTTCGGCAACGCCGGAATCGTTGACGGCGCCACAGGGGGCGCGGCCGTCGGGGTGGGCTTGGGAGCGGGACGGACGGGGGGGCGAACCTGCGCGCTCAGGGCGGCGGGAACGCAGGCGAGGGCGAGAAGTAGTAGGCGCACTTTGGGAAGCTAACGGGACTGCGGAAGCCTGAACTGCGGAAGCCTGAACTGCGGGAGCCTGAATTACGGGAACCACGGTAAGGACGGGGGAGTCACGGAAAAGCGGAGGCTCGACTGCGGAGGCACGCACGGCGGTGGCTGGACTTCGGGGAACCGCGATGACGAAACCGCTTTTCCCCGCCTTCTAGATACCGCTGTGCATGCCTCCGTGTTCAAGCCTCCGCCGTTCCGTGTTTGAACCGCAGTTACCCGAAGTGCAGGCTCCCGTAGTGCAGGCTTCCGTAGTACAGGCTTCCGAGGTTCAGCCTTCCGAGGTTCAGCCTTCCGAGGTTCAGCCTTCCGAGGCTCAGCCTTCCACCCTCGGCTTCTCCGCCACGACTCCAAGCCACGCCGACAGTTTCGACGCCACAAAGGCCTCGTTGTTGCCAATCCATCCGTCCGCGCGCGCGACGTCCCAGAAGAAGTCCGACAGCACGCGGCGCTGTTCGTCGTCGTATTCGGCCACCAGCTGGCGGGTGAAGCTCGCTTCGTCGGCGGCGAGTTCGAGCTGGCGTTCGGCTTCGGCCATGAGGTCGAGCGCGCCACGTTCGTCCAGGCCGAAGTAGTTGGTGAGGGTTTTGGTGATCACGGCACGTTCGTCGCGCGTGAATCGGCCGTCGGCGTAGGCGACCTGCAGCATGAGTGCGCAGGCGGCAACGCGGAGATCGCCCGGCTGGATGGGCGGATCGAGCTCGCCGGCAGTTGGAAGACTGTCAGCGATAAGCATGCGGAGAGTGTCTAGCATGCGCCTCCACCCGGCAAATCGAAGGCCACGCGCCACGGTCCGGTTTGCCCGTGCGTATCTTCGAAATCCCGCCTCGTCACCTTCGCGCACATCGCCATGCGTCACACCCGCCGCCTCGCCACGGCCTCAATTGCGGCCGCCCTCCTGGTACTCTCGGCACTTCCGGCTCCCGCGCTAGCTCAGAAGAAGGGCAAGGAACCGCTCGTCGAATTCGAAATGATGACCTGGCCGGAGGTGAAGCAGGCGCTCGCCGACGGCAAGACCACCGCGCTCTTCTACACGGGTGGCACTGAGCAACGTGGACCGCAGAATGTGAACGGCGGTCACAATCTCATGGGTCGGGCAACGGTGAAGGCGATCGCATTGGCGCTCGGCAATGCCATCGCAATGCCGGTGCTGCCGTACACACCCAACAACGCCAGCGCCACGCTACCGGGCACGATCGGCCTTACTCCAGAGTTGCTGAGTGCCATTCTCGAGCGCGTGAGTGAGCAAGCCATTGCGACGGGATTCAAGAACGTCGTGCTGATGGGCGATCATGGCGGCGGTCAGCCCGCGGCATACGCTGACGTCGCGAAAAAGCTCAACGACAAGTACGCGTCGCAAGGCATTCACGTCTTCTACTGCGACGATGTGTACACGAAGCGTCAGGCCGACTACGACAAGTACCTCGAGTCGAAAGGTCTGCCCGGCGGCGGTCACGCGAGCCTGATCGACACGAGCGAGATGATCTATCTCGGCGAGAAGGAGGGCTGGGTGCGGATGAACGAAATTCCGAATGCGGTGGGCGACCCGGTGCTTCCGCGCGGTGAACGTCCAGACCCCAACACCCCGCGCAAGAACAACGGCATCACCGGCGACGCGCGAAAGAGCACGAAGGCGCTCGGCAAGGTGAACTTCGATATGAAGATCGAGTACGCGGTGAAGCAGATACGCGGGTTCATCCCCACGAAGTAACCCACCACCCAGGACCTAAAACCCGAAACACAAAACCGATCAGTTTTGGGTTCCGGGCTTTAGGTCTTGGGTTTTGGGTTTGGGGGAGAGTATATTGAAGGAGATACCTCAGTTCAGAGACAATTTCTCCCAAGGTCTCCATCATGTCCGATCTCTCCCGCGTGCCCGTCATCGTTGGCGCTGCGCGTACGCCCATTGGTCGCTATCTCGGCGGTTTGGCCTCCTTCACCGCGCCGGAGTTGGGCGCGATTGCCATCAAGGCGGCGCTGGCTCGTAGCGGTGTGAAGCCGGAAGCGGTGCAGGAAGTCATCATGGGCCATGTGCTGCAGGGCGGCACGGGGCAGGCGCCGGCGCGTCAGGCGATGCTCAAGGCCGGTGTGCCGGCGACTGCGAGCGCGGTCACCGTGAACAAGGTGTGCGGCTCGGGGCTCAAGGCCGTGATGCTCGCCGCGCAGGCCATCAAGGCGGGTGATTTGCAGGTGATCATCGCCGGTGGTCAGGAAAGCATGAGCAACGCCCCGCACTACGTGTACGGCATGCGTGGCGGTGTGAAGATCGGCGATCAGACAATGGTCGATGGGATGATCAAGGATGGCCTCTGGTGCCCCACGTGCGATGTGCACATGGGATCCCACGCCGAATACACGGCCACGAAGGCGGGTGTGTCGCGCGAACAGCAGGATGCGTTCGCCGCCGAGAGCCATGCGCGCGCCGTTGCCGCGCAAAACGCGGGCAAGTTCGCTGCCGAAATCGTGCCGGTTGAAGTGCCGGGCAAGAAGGGGCCGACGGTCGTCAGTGTTGATGAAGGTCCGCGCGCCGACACGACGGCAGAATCGCTTGCCAAGCTTCGTCCGGCGTTCCCCACGAAGGGTGACAACAGCAAGCTCACCGTCACCGCCGCGAACTCGTCGAGCTTGAACGACGGTGCCGCCGCCGTCGTGGTGACGAGCGAGCAGTATGCGCGCGACAATGGTCTCACGATCCTTGGCCGCATCACGGCGTACGCGACGGGTGCCAACGCGCCGCAGGATTTGTTCTTCGCGCCGATCACGGCGGTGAAGAACCTGATGGCCAAGGAAGGCACGAGCATCAACGACTACGATCTCATCGAGGCGAACGAAGCGTTTGCGAGCCAGGCGCTCGCCGATGGTATCGGACTCGGTTGGGATGCGTCGCGCGTGAATGTGAACGGTGGCGCGATCGCCCTCGGTCACCCAATTGGTGCGAGCGGCACGCGCGTGCTGGTGACGTTGCTGCACGCCCTTGCCGATCGCGGTGGCAAGCGCGGTATCGCCACGCTTTGCCTCGGTGGTGGTGACGCCGTGGCACTTTCGGTTGAACGCGTCAACTAGGCTCACCCTCGGGCGCGCATTATGGCGCCTTGGGGCGTTTGGTCTTGCCTGGATTTTCGTCCAGGTCATTGTTGAATCGCTCGCGGGGCCGCTTTTTGCAGCGGCTTCGCGAGCGATTGGCGAACCGATCCCGATGTATCCGTTCTCCATGCTCGCCGGATGTGTTGGCGGATGCTGGGTTGGTTGGCGCTATCAGTTTCCCGCGCCATGGTCGGCACTGGGGATGGACGCGCCCGCGTGGCACCCGCGTCATCTGTTGAGCGGCTTTGCCATTGGCAGCATGGCAATTGGTGCGACCGCCGCGCTACTCTGGGTTTCCGGCCTCGCACACTTCGAGAGTGTGCCGGTCGTCGTGGGCGGAATTGTCGCCGACACATGGACTGGCACCGCACTCCGTCTCCTGGTGCTGCTTGCGCCGAGTGCGCTCTGGGAAGAGCTGGCCTTTCGGGGATATCTCCAGAGCGTGGCCGCCGAGGCGGGAGCGTCAGCGAATATCGCTCGGATCATGCAGGCGCTCGTGTTCGGCGCCATTCATCTCACCAATCCGGGCGCAGGGCTCGAGACCACCGCCATCGTGATGCTCGCCGGATGGTGTCTCGCGCTCGTTCGCGAGGGTTCCGGCCTTCCTGCGGCGTGGATGGCCCACCTCGCCTGGAATTGGGTCATGGCGGCAGTGCTCCATGTCCCCGTCAGTGGGTTACCGTTCGCCACACCGGGATATCGGACGATCGTGAGCGGGCCCGAGTGGTTGACCGGCGGAAGCTGGGGTCCGGAGGGCGGCGCGATCGCCGCACTCGTGCTGGGCGCCGCAGCGTTCGCCGGTCGACGCCGTACGACATCCCCACCGAATCTTTCTTCCCCCTCCAATTCGCAGGTTAGGAGCTGACGCATCATGTCGGACACGACCACTTCCACCGTGCAGCGCGCCGCCGTGATTGGCGCCGGACAGATGGGCAATGGCATCGCCCATGTCTTCGCCACGAGCGGCCATAGCGTCACGATGATCGACGTGAGCGCCGACGCGCTCGCGAAGGGTCGCGATACGATTGCGAAGAATCTCGATCGGCAGGTGAAGAAGGGCGCGCTCGAAGCGAGTGCCGCCGAAGCAGCGCTGTCGCGCATCAGCACCGGCACGAGCATGGACGCCGTTGGCGACGCGCAGATCGTTGTCGAAGCGGCCACCGAGCGCACCGATCTCAAGTTCAAGATCTTCGAAGACCTCGATCGTCTCGCCGCACCAGGCACCATTCTCGCCACGAACACAAGCTCGATCTCGATCACCGAGATCGCGGCGCGTACGAAGCGCCCTGAACTCGTCATCGGCATGCACTTCATGAATCCGGTGCCGGTGATGCAGCTCGTTGAAGTGATTCGCGGCCTCGCCACCACCGACGAAACCACGAAAACGGTGATGGCGCTGTCCAGGGCAATGGGCAAGACGCCGGTGGAGGTGAACGATTTCCCGGGCTTCGTTGCCAATCGCATCCTGATGCCGATGATCAACGAGGCGATCTACTGCGTCATGGAGGGCGTGGGCACGCCGGAAGCGATCGACACGGTCATGAAGCTCGGTATGAATCATCCCATGGGTCCGCTCACGCTCGCGGACTTCATCGGTCTCGATACCTGTCTCGCCATTCTTGAAGTGCTGCATAACGGCCTGGGCGATCCGAAGTACCGTCCATGCCCGCTGCTCCGAAAGTACGTCGCCGCCGGCTGGTACGGTCGCAAGAGCGGCCGCGGCTTCTACCAGTACTGATTTCCTGAAGCACTAACGCCACGGATCACACGGAAACGCGCGGTTCCATCTGTGCACTCGAGGAATCCGTGCGTTTCCGCGAAATCCGTGGCAAAAATAATCTGATCATCTCCTCACATGTCGCTGCTCGCTCTCACCGAAACCCAGCAAGAAATCCAGCGCCTCGCACGCGAGTACGCCAAGCGCGAGCTCGCGCCACTCGCCGGAGAACGCGATCGCGAATCTCGCTTTGATCGCGTGATGGTCGAGCAGATGGCCGAGTTGGGTTTTCTCGGCATGCTCATCCCCGAGCAGTACGATGGCCTTGGCCTCGACGCGCAGAGCTACCTGCTCGCACTCGAAGAGGTCGCGGTTGCCGACGCGACGGCCGCCGTGACGCTCAGTGTGCACAACTCGCTGCCGACGCAGATGATTCTGAACTTCGGCAGCGACGCACAACGCAACACGTATCTGCCGCCGATGGCGCGCGGTGAGTTGCTCGGTGCGTTCGCGCTGTCAGAGCCGGAAGCCGGTTCCGACGCGGCAAGTTTACGCACACAGGCGACCCGCGAGGGGGACCACTACGTCCTCAATGGCACCAAGGCGTGGGTGAGCCACGGCAATGAAGCCGGTGTGATTCTGTGCATGGCGCGCACCGACAAGCCTGAGGCGCGGAAGGGCAGCAAAGGTATCTCGACCTTCATTCTCACCCCCGACCTCCCCGGCTTTCATCTCACGAAGAAGGAAGCCAAGATGGGCCTTCGCTCGTCGCCCACGCTGCAGATCGTGTTGGACAACTGCATCGTGCCGGCGGACCGATTGGTTGGCGAAGAAGGGAAGGGGCTCACGTACGCACTCGGTTCGCTCGATCACGGGCGACTCGGAATCGCATCGCAGGCGATTGGTATCGCGCGCGCGGCGCTGGAGGCGAGTGTGAAGTATGTGGGTGAGCGCAAGCAGTTTGGTCGCCCGATTGGCGACTTCCAGGCCATTCAATTCAAGCTGGCCGACATGGCCACTCGTATCAGCGCCGCGCGCACGTTGTTGCATGCCGCCGCGGCCGCCAAGCAGCGCGGGGAAAAGGTCACCCGCTACTGCAGCATGGCCAAGCTCTTCGCCACGGAGAGCGCCATGTGGGTCACCACCCAGGCCGTCCAGATTCATGGTGGCTACGGCTATGTGACCGATTACCCGGTCGAGCGCCATATGCGCGACGCGAAGGTGACGGAGATTTACGAGGGCACCTCGGAAATCCAGCGCATCGTGATCGCGCGTGAAACGCTCGCAGCGGCGGCCGCCGCCGATGGTGTGCTGCCAGACTGATTGTCTATCAGTCGCCTTTACCTGAACACAGGGAGTTCCTCCCATGCAGTATTTCGAAACGATTGCCGAGATGGGTCATGAGCAGGTCGTCTTCTGTCATGACAAGGCGTCGGGGTATCGCGGGATCATCGCCATTCACGACACGACGCTCGGCCCGGCGCTCGGCGGCTGTCGCTTCTGGAATTACGCCAGCGATGATGAAGCAGTGGTTGATGCGCTTCGTCTGTCGCGCGGCATGACATACAAGAACGCCGTCGCCGGTCTCAATCTCGGCGGTGGCAAGAGCGTCATCATCGGCGACAACAAGACGCCGCATCGCGAAATGCTCTTTCGCGCGCATGGCCGTTTTGTCGATTCGCTCGGTGGTCGCTATGTGACGGCTGAGGATGTCGGCACGAAGGTGGACGACATGGACTTCGTGCACATGGAAACGAAGTACGTGACCGGTATCGGCTCCAAGTCGGGTGACCCGTCGAGCGTCACGGCGCATGGTGTATTTCGCGCGATCGAAGCGTCAGCGAATCACAAGTGGGGCAGCGATGACTTGACTGGTCGCACCGTGGCCTTGCAGGGTCTTGGTCACGTTGGCTTTCACCTCGCGACGGCGTTGCATCTTGCCGGCGCGAAGCTCATCGTCACCGATATCGATCAGGGTCGCATCGATCGCGTCGTGGAAGCGACGGGCGCCAGGGTCGTCGGACTCGACGACATCTTCGGCGTTGAGGCGGACATCTTCACGCCCTGCGCGCTTGGCGGCGTGATCAACGACCAGACGATCCCGCAGCTCAAGGTGGAGATTGTGGCTGGTGCCGCCAACAACCAGCTGCTCGAAGACCGTCACGGTGATGAGCTCGAGTCGCGCGGCATTCTCTACACGCCCGACTACGTCGCCAACGCGGGCGGTGTGATCAACGTGTACAGCGAACTCACCGGCTGGAGCCGCGAGCGTTCGCTTCGCAAGGCCGACGAGATCTACGAAACCGTCCTGAGCGTCTTTGGCATGGCCCGGGAACGTGGTCTGCCGACCTACAAGGCCGCCGATCGCGTGGCGGAGCAGCGTATCGCCGCCGTGCGTGGTATGATCCGGACGTGGCCGCAGTATCCGAATAAGGAATCCTGACCCCAGCCTCATTTCGCATGGTGGACGTCGCACGACCCGGCGAGCGCATTCCGATCGCCTCTGATCACGCGGGCTTTGAACTCAAGCAGCGGTTGTTGTCGGTGCTCGAAGGGATGGGCTTCGACGTGGACGACATCGGAACCCACAGCACGGCCAGCACCGACTATCCCGACTACGCGCATCCGCTGTCGCAGCAGGTGAGCGATGGCGACGTGCAGCGTGGCGTGCTGCTTTGTGGCACCGGCCTGGGCATGTCGTATGTGGCCAATCGCTATCCGGGCGTGCGAGCGGCGGTGAGCTGGACGCCGGAAGTCGCAGCACTCGCTCGGCAGCACAACGACGCGAACGTTCTGGTGTTGCCAGCACGCTTTGTATCCGACGAAGATGCGATCGCGATTCTCAAGACGTGGCTCGAAACGCCCTTCGAGGGCGGACGTCATGGTCGTCGCGTGGAGAAGATCGAACAAACCAATGAACACGAAACGGGCGACGCGCCCGGGGGTTCTGCATGAGTGGTGACGCTGGCGAACGCTTCAGCGCCCGTTGGTCGGAGTGGGATCGGTTGCCGCCCGGTGGCGCGCTCTCCGATGCCGACCCCGAAATTGCCCGGTTGATCGAAGACGAAATTCAGCGTCAGAGCGATGGCCTCGAGCTTATTGCCAGCGAGAACTTTGTCTCGCCGGCCGTGATGGAAGCGATGGGCTCACCGCTCACGAACAAGTACGCGGAAGGCTTGCCCGGAAAGCGCTACTACGGCGGCTGTGAGGTGGTCGACAAGGTCGAGCAGCTCGCGATCGATCGCGTGAAGCAGCTCTTTGGCGCCGAGCATGCAAACGTGCAGGCGCATAGCGGCGCGTCGGCCAATGCCGCGGTGTTTCTCGCTTTCCTCAAGCCGGGCGACACGTTCCTTGGTATGGACCTGTCGCAAGGCGGTCATCTCACACACGGCTCGCCGGTGAACTTCTCCGGTTTGCTCTACAATGCCGTGTCGTACGGCGTGACCGATGATGGCCTGATCAACTACGACCACATGCGCGCGCAGGCTCGCGAGCACAAGCCGAAGATGATTATCGCCGGCTACAGTGCGTATTCGCGCGTGATCGACTGGCAGGCGTTCGCCGATATCGCGAAGGAAGTGGGCGCGCTGTTCATGGTGGACATGGCGCACTTTGCCGGACTCGCTGCCACCGGCGTGTATCCGAGCCCGGTGCCGTTCGCCGATGTGGTGACGAGCACGACGCACAAGACGCTCCGCGGTCCGCGCGGTGGCATCATTCTGTGCAAGGCCGAGCATGCAAAGGCGATCGACAAGGCCACGTTCCCCGGCATGCAGGGCGGCCCGCTCGAACATGTGATCGCCGCCAAGGCGGTCGCGTTTCACGAGGCGTTGCAGCCGTCGTTCACCGCTTACTGCCAGCAGGTGGTGCAGAACGCGCAGACGCTCGCGGCGGCGCTCGTGAGCAAGGGCTATCAGGTCGTGTCTGGCGGCACCGACAATCACCTCATGCTCGTCGACCTCCGCAACAAGGGGCTGACTGGCAAGGTGGCCGAAAAGGTGCTCGACGAGGCTGGGATCACGGTCAACAAGAACACCGTCCCCAGGGAAACGCAGTCGCCGTTTGTGACGAGCGGCATTCGTATCGGCACACCCGCCGTTACCACCCGCGGCATGGGCGTGGACGCGATGCAGCAGATCGCCAATTTGATCGATCGCGTGCTGTCGGCGACCGAGGATCACGCCGCCATCGCGGCAGTGAAAGCCGACGTCAAGGCCCTCGCCGACGAGTATCCGCTCTATAGAGCCGTCACAAAAGTTTGAGTTTTCGTGAATCGCGAAACCCGAGGGGACTGCGCCATTGCTGCGGAGCCCCTCGGGTTTCAAGTTTTGTGGATGCGAACGGTCTCTCCCTGACCGCTCCCTCCTGACTCCTGAACTACCGTCTGTCCAAGCGCTCTCCATGTCAGAACTGGCCTTTCGCGAAGGCATCATGGATCAGATCCGTCTGCGTGAGCAGCGGTTCGATGAGCGCGCCTATCTGTTTGTGCTGTCATCACTCGAGCATTCGCAAACGCGACTGATCGAACGTCGGCACATCTCGGGTCCGGAACTGGCACATTCCTGCCGTGAGCTCGCGCAGCAGCGCTTTGGCGTCATGGCGCGGCTGGTGCTCGATCACTGGGGCGTGAAGTCCACGATGGACATTGGCGACATCGTGTTCACGCTCGTCGACATGGGCCTGTTGATCAGCCAACCGCAGGATTCGCGCGACGACTTCTTTGGCGTGTTCGATTTTGCCGAAGCCTTCGACGGCGAGTATCCGTGGAGCACCGCGCACGTCTGATCGTGCACGCTCCGGCAGCGAGCGCTGTGAACGCAGCGAACGCAGCGCACGCATGACGTTCACGCGCCTGCCACGCCTCACGACCGCCGCTCAGTCGGCGGCGCGCGATCACGCCGCCATCGCGAGCGGGATCCCCGGCTTTGCGCTGATGCAGGAAGCCGGTGCGACCGCCGCGGCGGTCGTGTTGCGAGACTATGCGCACAGACTCGCGCACGGCGTCGCGATCTTTGCCGGTCGAGGCAACAACGGCGGCGATGCCTACCTGGTGGCCGCGCAATTGGCCCGCGCCGGCGTACTGGTGCGCGTGCACGGCGCCGGTACGCCGACATCCGACGACGCGCAACGCGCGGCGCGCATGGCGGCGCCCTGGCTCGTGCACGGTGAACCGAACGGTCACGAACGACTGGTCATCGACGGGGTGCTTGGCACGGGTAGTCGTGGTGCATTGCGCGATCAGGCGGCATCGGCCTGCGCACGCATTCATGCGCTCCGCGATGCCGGCGCGCTCGTCATGTCGCTGGACATACCGAGCGGAGTTGAGGCGACGAGCGGCGTGATGGCGAACGGCGCCGTGAAGGCCGATGTCACGGTCAGCTACGGCACGCTCAAACGCGCGCATCTGCTGCGTCGCGATCAGATGGGCCGTCTGCTGCTCGTGGATATTGGACTCGGCGAGTTCGCTGATCGCACCGTCGAATCGGATGATGATGGCGCTTGGCAGTGGGCGGGGCGCGACGCGCTGTCATCGCGCGTGCCCTCGTTCGCGTGGGACACGCACAAGGGTCGCCGCGGACGTGTCGCGCTCGTAGGTGGTGACGCGGGGATGGCGGGAGCGGCGGTCCTCGCGACGCGCGCCGCACTCGCTGCTGGTGCCGGCGTGGCCCATGCGATCGTGCACGACGCGAGTGTGCCCGCCCTGCAAGCGCTCGTGCCACAAGCCATCACGCATCGTTGGCCGCCGCTCACGGCCGCGCGTCGACAGGACGACGCGTTGCCGGCGCAAGAGGCACCGCGATACAACGCCATTGCCGTTGGCCCCGGACTCGGGCGCACACGCGAGTCGCAGCAGCTCATCGAGCGACTGCTCGAAGTGCAGCGCGATGTCCCCATCGTGCTCGACGCCGATGCGCTCTGGTTAGCCGCCGATGCCGCACAGGCACTGGGCACAGACTCGGCGTCGCTCATTCGACACTGGACGCGCGATGCGACGCAGGTCGTATGCACGCCGCATCCGGGCGAATTTGCCCGTCTGATCGGACGCGCGCTGCCGGAAGCATGGGATGATCGCGGCGCACTGCTCGCGGAGTTCTCGCTGCGTTCCCGGACCACGGTGTTGCTCAAGGGCGCGCCCACTCTCGTTGCGCACGAGCGTCTGCCACTCGTCGCGGTGCCGTACGGCACACCGATGCTCGCCACCGGTGGAAGCGGCGACATGCTCACCGGCGTGATCGCCGCTTTGCTGGGGCAGGGGCTCGCGGCGCATGATGCGTCGATTCTGGGCGCCGCGCTGCATGGGCTCGCGGCGGAACGTGCAACCTCCGCTGCCGGAGATGTCCGAGGGCCGACACTCGATGACTGGCGCGCGCAACTTTCTCACGTGTTCTCGTCGCTCGCTGCTGGCCATACACTCGCCCCAGGGATTCTCGCCGAGTTGCCCGCCGTAACGGCGGAGCGCGCGTGACCGGACCTGCGCGCTTTCGCCCGAATCAAACCCTCGGACGCGGCAAGGAGTTCGACACCATCCGCGCGCTGATGGAGCGCTGGGGTGATCTCGTCGCGGACATTGGTGACGACGCGGCGGCGCTTCCGGCTGCCGCTGGCGTGCAGGTGATCAGCACCGATGCGTTTGTTGAGGACGTGCACTTTCGGACGCCCTGGATCACGCCGCGCGAAGTTGGCGCACGCGCCGCGGCCGCCGCGTTGAGCGACCTCGCGGCCATGGGCGCTGCCGCCGGTCAGGTGCTGGTTGCGTTCGTCGTTCCCGAATGGTGGGACGACCACCTGCTCGAAGTCGCCGATGGTCTTGCGGGGCCGATTCGTGCGGCCGGCGCCAGCATCGTCGGCGGCAACCTGAGTCGAGGTCCGGCCTTCGGCATCACGCTCACCGTGATTGGTGACGCCGCGCGTCCCGTTCCACGGAATGGTGCACGCGTGGGAGACGTGGTGGTCGTCACCGGTCAGCTTGGCGGACCGCGACAGGCCATCGAGTCGTGGGAGCGTGGTGAGCAGCCAGCGCCCTGGGCACGATCACGGTTCGCAGCACCCTCGCCGCGGCTCGCCGCCGGCCAGCGATTGGCACAGGCGGGCGCCACAAGCATGATCGACGTCAGCGATGGCCTCGCGGCCGACGCACGCCACCTCGGCGCCGCGAGCGGCGTCACACTGCGGCTCGACGCGGGCCTGGTCCCGCGCGGCCCCGGCGTGAGCACCGAGCAGGCGCTCGTCAGCGGCGAGGAGTATGAGCTGTTGGCGACCCTTCCGGCCGATGCCGCGGCTCAGCTGCTGGCCTCATGGGACGTGGACGTACCGATCACGATTATCGGACATGTGGATCAGGAAAACGATCTCACGAATGATCCTTCGGGCCACGATCACTTCGCGAAGCCCGTGACGCGTTGAATTCGGATGCCTCGGCGGTGAACTTTGTAGAAATGGTCCGAACTCTTTTCACCGCCGTTGTCCTGCTTATTGCCACCGTGATTCACGGCGGCAGCGTGCTGATCGCGCAGCTGTTCGGCGTGAAGCAACGCCGGGGTAGTGTCTACGAAAAGGCGCCGCAACGCTGGGCGCGGGCGCTGCTTTGGGCGGCGGGTGTCAAAGTGGTACGGCACGGTGAGCATGAACTTCCCGAAGGCCAACCGCGCGTCTATATCGCGAACCACGTGAGCTGGTTCGATATTCCGTCGATGCTCGACGCGCTTCCGCACTACGGCTTCGTCGCCAAGCGGGAGCTCGAGCGCATTCCGTTGTTTGGCAGTGCTGCTCGCGGTGCGGGTGTGATC
Organism: uncultured Gemmatimonadaceae bacterium; assembly: GCA_966112585.1. Lineage (GTDB taxonomy): Bacteria > Gemmatimonadota > Gemmatimonadetes > Gemmatimonadales > Gemmatimonadaceae > Gemmatimonas. The sequence continues at coordinate 54,457 of CBHWDN010000028.1, read as the reverse complement.
TACATCGATCGTGAAAACAGAAAGGCGGCGTTCTCAGCGTATGAAGACGCCGCCAAGCGCATTCGCGACGGCTTGTCGGTGCTTGTGTACCCGGAGGGTACGCGAGGTGAGCGTTACGCGCTGCGTCCGTTCAAGAAGGGACCGTTCGTGCTCGCGATCGGTTCCGGCGCGCCAATCGTTCCGGTGGTGGTGCACGGCACGATCGCAGTAAATCCACGTGGTGAGTTCCGCGCGAGTCCGGGCATTGTGCACGTGCACGTGCTCGAGCCGATCTCAACGGAAGGGCTCACGTACGACGATCGTGACGAGCTTGCTGAAAAGGTCCGGATGCGCATGGCCGACTGTCTGCGCACCGTGTATGGCGTAGATCCGGCGCTGGAAGTGCGTGCGCCGAAGGGTGTCGCGCGAACCAGCGCGGCGGTGGCTGAAGCATGACCAGCAGTGTGGACTCCAACTCCCTGGCGTCCTCCCTCCTGACTTCTCATAGGCAATAGGAACTCATCGATGGCACCCATCATTTCCGTAACCGCTCGCGAAATCCTCGACTCCCGCGGCAATCCGACGGTCGAAGTCGATGTCATTCTCGAGACGGGCGCTGCGGGACGTGCGGCCGTGCCAAGCGGCGCGAGCACTGGCGAACGCGAAGCGGTTGAACTGCGCGATGGTGATCCGGCGCGCTACGGCGGCAAGGGCGTGCAGAACGCGGTGAACAACGTCAACACCGAAATCAACGAAGCGCTCGAAGGGATGGATGCGACCGATCAGATCGCGATCGATCGCGCGCTGATGGATCTCGATGGCACCGAGAACAAGGGTCGCCTTGGTGCGAACGCGATGCTTGGTGTGTCGATGGCTGTCGCCCGCGCGGCAGCACTCGAAGTTGGTCTACCGCTCTACCGCTACCTTGGCGGCCCGATGTCGCGCACGCTGCCGGTGCCGATGATGAACATCCTGAACGGCGGAGCGCATGCGACGAACACCGTGGACTTCCAGGAGTTCATGGTCATTCCAGTGGGCGCCGACTCATTCGCGGAGGGACTGCGCATGGGTACACAGGTGTTCCATCAGCTCAAGAAGGTGCTGGTTGCGCGCAAGCTGTCGACCGGTGTGGGCGACGAGGGCGGATTCGCGCCGAACCTCGCGAGCGACGAAGAAGCACTCAAGGTGATCGTCGAGGCGATCGAAGCCGCTGGCCTGCGTCCGGGGCAGGATATCGCCCTCGCGCTCGATGTGGCGTCGAGTGAACTGTTCCAGGGCGGCACGTACAACTTCAAGAAGAGCGGCGCCAAGACGCGTACGCCGCAGGAGATGGTGGAGCTGTACGCTGGCTGGCTCGAGCAGTATCCGATCGTCTCGATCGAAGACGGTATGGCCGAGAACGATTGGGATGGTTGGAAGCTGCTGACTGAAGCGATCGGCGATCGTTGCCAGCTTGTTGGCGACGACCTCTTCTGCACGAACAGCGAAATCCTCGCCAAGGGCATCGAGAATGACGTGGCGAACGCGATCCTGATCAAGGTGAATCAGATCGGCACGCTCACGGAAACGCTGGAAGCGATCGAACTCGCGAAGAGCGCCGGCTACAACAGCATCATCTCGCATCGTTCGGGCGAAACCGAAGACACGTTCATCGCCGATCTCGCCGTGGCCACGCAGGCCGGTCAGATCAAGACGGGTGCACCGTCGCGCAGCGATCGTGTGGCGAAGTACAATCAGCTGCTTCGCATCGAGGAGCAGCTCGAAGGGTACGCCGAGTACCCGGGCGGAGCGCTCTTTGGCCTCTAAGGGTCGCGCCAGCGATCGGGACAAGCCCGGTCGTGTCCTGCTCCGACGCGTGGTGTTTGGCGCCGGAGCAGTCTTTGGCGTGTGGTACGCGATCGAAGGCGGAGAGTACGGCACGAGCGATCTGCTCAAGCAACGCGAGCAGAAAGTCGCGCTCGAAGATTCGCTGGAGGCGTTGCGTGCCGATGTCGATTCACTCGAGAAGGAAGTGAAGCTCGTCACCACCGACCCCGTGCGTCTCGAGAAGATGGCGCGCGAGAAATGGGGCATGGTGAAGGGCGACAAGGAACTGTTGTACTGGACTGTGACCGACGCGAAGCAGGCTGCAGCGGACAGTGTGAAGGCGGCCGCCGCGGATACCTCGAGTCGCTAAGCAGGACAACGGGGCGCTTCGGCGCCCCGTTCTTGACGGTTTAGTGATATAGTCATATATAGCACTATAGCACCGTATGCATTTTACCATTGCGCCGTCGGCCCCCACGCCGATCTACCGGCAACTGATGCGGCAGATCGAAGACGCCATCGCCTCCGGGCGACTGGCGCCGGGCGCGCAGTTGCCATCGCACCGCGAGTTGAGCGAGCAGCTGGTGATTGCGCCGCTCACGGTGAAGAAAGCCTACGACGAGCTCGAACAGCTTGGGCTGCTCGAACAGCTGCGTGGGCGAGGAACGTTCGTGCGCAGTGGCGCCTTGCGAGGCGGCGCGCAGGCCGCCGCGCGCGAAGGGCAGGCGGTGGCGTTGAGCGACGCGGTGCGCGTACTGCTCGCGCAAGCCGCCGCCGCCGGACTGAGTGAACAAGAGGTCGTGCAGCTCATAGAAGATGCCGTCGGTGCGTCGCCGGCGGCGGTGGAGCGACTTACCAGGAGAATGCTGAAATGATTGCGACAGCGAACGTGTTGGAGTTCGACCGAGTCTCCCGCGGCTTCACGAAAGACAAGCTGGTGCTGAACGACGTGAGCTTTACAATGCAGCGTGAGGAGATCGTCGCGCTGCTGGGTCGGAATGGCGCCGGTAAGACGACCATGGTGAATCTGGCCATGGGACTGCTCGCGCCTCAGCGAGGATCGGTCAAGGTGTTTGGCATGTCGCCGATGGAAGAGCCGGTCAGAGTGAAGCGCCGCGTCGGCTACGTCAGCGAGCATTCGATGCTGCCGATGTCGTTCACCGTACGCGATGCCATCGATTTTCATCGCAAGCTGTATACCACGTGGGATGTCGCCTTTGAGCGTACACTGCTTGATCGTTTTGGACTCAACGCCGACATGGGCCGACGGCTCGGCCGGCTCTCGAAAGGACAACGGCAGCAGGTCTCTCTCCTGTGCGCGGTGTGCCACCGCCCAGAGCTTCTGCTGTTGGACGAGCCCGCGGCGGGTCTGGACCCGGCGACGCGGCGTGAGTTTCTCGAAACATCGATTCAGCTCCTCAATCGGGAAGGCACCGCCATATTGTTTTCGTCGCATCACATGAGCGACGTAGAGCGACTGGGTGGACGGGTGCTGTTGCTGCACGATGCACGTCTCGCCTTCGACGAATCCCTCGACGCGCTCCGCGAATTGACGAGCCTTGTGATTGTGCCACGGCGCGTAACGGGCGTTGCTGATCGGTTGCGAGCCATGCCCGGCGTAATTCGAGTGCGCACGGTCGTGGACGAGTGGCACGCCATCGTTCGTGGCGCGCCTTCAGACGTCGAACGTGGACTCGCGGAGCAACTCGGAACGCACGAGGCGCACTGCAGTTCACTACCGCTCGAAGAGTTGTTCATCGAGTACGCTGGGGGCCAGCGCTCTGAGAGCGTCGGCGCATGAACAGCGCCGTGTTCGTGGCGTTGGTCAAGTGGAACGTGTATCAGCGATGGATGTCGATTGCATGGATGCTGCCGGTTCTGCTGCTGTGCATCGTGCTTGCGGATGCGCCGGCGTTCGCGATGGTGCTCCTCGTCGCGATGTCGAGTGCTCTCGTCACGAGCGGCGGCGAGTTCCACTTTCCAGTCGCACCGCGAGTAGTGGCTGCCGCGCGACTTTGCACAGCCGTCCTTCTTCGCGTGGTTCCTCTTTGGCTCGCTTGTGCGGTTGCGCTGTGGCGTGGGGCGGGCTCACCCCATCGGCTTGCCGAACCAATTGACATGGCGCTGCTTGGGACCGGCCTCGCGTTCATGCCCGATCTGTGGTGGTTCTATCGACCGCGCATCGCTCTGCCGGAGCGACTCTCGGTCAGTTTTGCGATGCTGACCTTGCTGCCGCTGCTGCTGTTTCTGCCTGCGATGCTGTCCGATGTCGCGCTCCGTCTCCTCGCGATTCTCACCCCGAGCCTCGCGTTGGTTGGCTCGGCGCACATGCTGTATGCTCCGCAGCGACTCGTTCGCGCGCCGCAACCGATCGGTGCAACGGTCGATCCGCCGTTGTTGGGTCGAGACCGCCATGGGGCTCTGCAACGAGGGCGGGGGGTGCGCGTCGGATCGGGGCTTGGATGGCGAGACGCACTCAAAATGTCGTACGGGCAGTCCGGGACAATGGGAGTACTCTCGCTCCTGCCAGTGCTTCTCATCATTTGGCAGCCCACCTCATCGATGCTCATGATGCTTGGCATCATGAACACGGTGTTCGCGTTGCCCGCCACGACATCCGGCTGGCAGTCCATCTATCCGATCTCGCGACGCTTTCAGCTCGCGATGCTCGCGGCCCCTGCGTTCGTGATTACGCTGGCACTCGGCGTCGCGCAGATGATGCCGATACGCTTCTCGCAACGACTCTCGAGCGGCGCGCCGTCGGGCAATGAGAGAGGGGACAACTGGTACGAAAGTCCAACCAAGCTACCGATTACCTACTGGGATGCGGTTCCTGGTCAGGCGCCTGCCAGAGCCAAGTGGATCACGAGGGCGCCGTGGGGAGAGTCCGTTGAAATGGCAAGTGTGTCAGTTGGATCGATGCGATTCGTGAATGGCTACACTACGCGTCGATACAACAGCAAACGCTTCGTCGAGTGGCAAGTCGCACGAATGACGAACACGGTGTACGGTCGCGAACTCACCATAGAAGAGCTGCGAGAGTCCAACCTGCCGCGTCGCCGCACGCAAACGTGGAGCATGTTGCTGTTGCAGGGTTCGATCTTCGGGTGCTGGTGCTTACTGATGGTGCTCACAAGCCTGGACAATCGTCGGTGGCCAAAGTGGGTCACGTTTGTGCCAATCGTGGCGATGTTCTGGGAGCTCAGACGAGGATATGACGCGGGAGCCGTGGTCATTCCGCTCATCCAGCGCTGGCTGCTCTTCCTCGATCTTCGACTGCCAACGCCGTTGCTGGCCATTCCGCTTGCGGCCGCGCCAGTCGCGCTAATGCTCTGGGCCATCCATCGATCACTCGCGCGACGCGAGGTGGGTAAGCTCTTGATGCAAGCGCAGTTGATGCAAACTCGCATGGCGCACTTTGGTCAGTGATGCCCCAGCCATTGGGCGTCAGATAAGAGCCTCTCGGGGTTGACTCCAGAGTGCCACCCACTAATATCCCAAGACTGCCGCGGGGTGGAGCAGCCTGGTAGCTCGTCGGGCTCATAACCCGAAGGTCGCGGGTTCAAATCCCGCCCCCGCCATAGTGCACTCGGCCAGTCCTTCGGGGCTGGCCGTTTGCGTCCCGGACCTGCTGCGTTGCTCCGCAGCAGTGCGATGGGGCTGGGTAGCTCAGCCGGTTAGAGCGCACGACTCATAATCGTGAGGTCGAGAGTTCGAGTCTCTCCCCAGCTATTGCGATGCTGCAACAGACAAAAGCCGCTAGCTCTCACCGAGCTACCGGCTTTTGTCGTTCCAGTCTTCGCTCCGCGCCTCGAGCCTCTGGCGAATGGACTGCTCAACGCCTCGCGACGCGAACAGAGAGAGGCGCAACGCGGGGGCGACGAGCAGCCGATGCATCAGACTGCGGCCCCAGCTCTCGGACCGGGGAGATCTGCCCACTCGACGTGACCACTCAAGTTCGGTTTCAAGTCCGGCGCGAGCGCTGAGCAGTTTCTGCAGCCCGAGGTCTGCTGGCGGCTGATTCATCGCACACAAAGTGACACCATGGCGCACCGCACGGGAAGTAAGAAACCGCCGCTCTTGCGCAATGACTGGTACAGCGCGGACCATTCCGGGACCTTCCACCGACAACTTCCACTCCCCTTGGCGATGAGCACTGACCCAATCGCGCCGGCCGTAGCTGCCACCCGCACGACGTACATGCGCTGGGGCGCCTTCGCCCTGATGCTCCTCCTCGTACCGAGCGCGTCCGATTCCCAGGCGCGCCGCTCCTGCCCGCGCTACGCGCGCGTGCCGGGCTATGGGGCCTGCACCAACATCGGTGGCATTGACTGCGGATTCTGCACATACAAGTGCAACGATGATACCGTGGTCCGCTGGAACGTGTGTCAGCAGTGACGTGTGCGCGGTTCGCGGCCGCGATGTTGGCCGCGAGTACGCTGGCGTGTCGTCCAGGTGACGACACCGCCAAGTCGGCGCCCGACGAGTTCAAGACGTCGCTCGCGGCGCGCACGATCTATCCGGCCAAGCGTGAGGAATGGCGCACGGATATCACGCGCTATACCGACAGCACCATGGTACCGGTGGTGTTTCGGGCGAGTCATACCACGGTGGCGCTGCTGCAAAAGTATCCCACACGCATTTCGCAGTTCGAGCTGCACAGCAAAGGCGACCTTCTCTCGATGCGTCCGGGTCGCGTCGATTCGGTGCTGAACACGCAGGTGCCACGCGACATCATCGCACCGACCGAACTCTCGCGCGTAACTGACGATGCGCAGGTCGACATCGTAGACAGCGCCACGAGTACCCTCGTTCGTGAAACGATCGGCGGATTCATGTTCCGCCGAGACTTGCCCATGCTTCGCGGTGGCAGTGGACGTGTTTGCACCGTTACACCGGCCACACTGCTGCACATCCGGAACCTTGGCAATCGCCGAACGCTCGAGTCGTTCACGATCACCGCGCTCGCGAGCGAAGACTCGTTGCTGGGGCGTCATCGCATCATGGGCGACTCCTCGTCGAACATGCGTTTTGGCAGCGGCGATTCGCGCAGGTGCCTGCTGCTGACCGAGCGCGAGGTTCAGATCGTACGCGCGCCCGAGCCATCCAGCGGTATCGCGACGCCGCGCATCGAGCGGCTGCAGCAGCCCGGCGCCTCGATGCGATTGTCCATCGAAGACACCGCCGTGCTGTCCAGAATCCCCGCGGAACGCTCGCGGATAAAACAGCCGTTCGTCGTAGATGCGGCGGTGGTCGATGGCGGATACGCGGTACTGGTCGGCTTTGAGAATGACGAGCAGGGCCGACTGATCGACTACTACAATGAACAGGGCAAGTACATCCAGAGCGCGATGCTGCCGTTCACCGCGTCAGCGATGGCCGGTTCCGGTCCGCGCTTCCTCGTGTTGCATCAGGACCAGAAGTACAAATGGTGGTTGAGCTCGTGGCTCACGCCGATGGCCGCGCATGGCGCAACAGCGCCGCCGGCGGCAAAAGTGACGAGCGCGCCGCATCGACAGTTGTTCGAATTGCCGGGAGCGGACGTCAACAAGAAGTAGGAGCTCCATCCGCTAGTCTCTCACCAGCCGCAACACCGCCTCGCGTATCGCCGGCCACGTCACCGCATTCGGTGACATCACCTCATGATGGCCCGCATTCGGTACCACGATCACATCGACGCGATCGCCAGCGGCGCGCGCTTTTGCAGCGTACGCCTCGAGATTGGCGCGGGGCATGATGCGATCGGCCTCGCCGGCGAGCATGACCTGTGGAACGCCAAGTGGTAGCCAGTTCACCGGAGACGCATCGCGCCACCGATCGGGGACCTGCTCGGCCGTTCCGCCCAGCAACTTGGGGACCGTGCCTTCGCCGCAGGCGGCGTCGCCGTAGCGGTTGAAGTCCACGAGGTCACCGGGGCCACCGAGAGCGATCACGCCGGTAATGCGCAGCGGGTTGGGTGCGTAGAGCGCAGATGCCGGCGGAAGCTTCTTACGCGATGCGAGCCATAGTCCGAGCTGCCCGCCGGCCGAGTGGCCGACCGCCACCACACGCGACAGGTCGAGCGGAAACCGTTTGGCGATCGAACGCAATGAATCGGTCGCTGCGCCGATGTCGGTGATGGTGCCCGGCCAACCTCCGCCAACATCATCGCGACGACGATACTCCACGTTCCACGTCGCGACGCCAGCGTCACGCAATGCATCGCTGAGTGCCGCCGCATTGCGCGCGGCAGCGAACATGTGCACCCAACAGCCGCCATGAATCACGATCGCTACGGGAAACGGTCCGGCTCCCTTGGGCAAGCGCAACTCACCGTACTGCAGTGAATCTCGGCCGTACGCAATCACGGCATCGGGCGCCTTACTCGGCAGCGCATTGATGTCGGAGGGGCGCAGGAACGTCTGCGCGCTCGCGCGTGTTGGCGTGATCATGATCAGCGCGACGAAAGCGATGCGCAAAGACATGAACGGAGATTCCTGATAAGTGGGACGTGTCGCGGTCCAGAGGGCAGGCGCTCGAAGCTAACGTATCACCACGGCTGAGCGCGCGTAAACGCATCTTGCGGAATGCCGGCCAAACGCGGATGCTCCGCACACCACCGCTTCACTGCGGTCCCGCCATAACGTGAGCATTGAGGTTCGCATGCCCCGCTACATCATCGAACGCAATATCCCCGGTGCCGGCAAACTTTCGCCTCAGGAACTGCACGCGATCTCGCAAAAGTCGTGCGGTGTGTTGAATGGCATGGGGCCGCAGATTCAGTGGGAACACAGCTATGTGAGCGATGATCAGATTCACTGTATCTATCGCGCGCCAAACGAAGAGATGGTGCGCGAACACGCTCGGCAGGGCGGCTTTCCCGCCGATCGCGTTTCGGAAGTTCGCTCCATAATTGATCCACTCACCGCCGAGTAGCGTCTGACTGACGACGAGCTTCAGCAGGAACTGTTTGCGTACACGCTGTCGCGCGGCGACGCGGAGTTCGTGCACCAGCACGCGCTCGACGCGTTCGTCGCGCAGACAGCGAATGCAGAGACAAGTCCGCAACGCGTGATCTTCGCACTCGCGGGATTGTGCTTGCTGGTGGAGCACGAAAAGACAGGCCGCCAGATACAGCAGGCGCACGCGCGACTGGCCAGATATCGCGACGCCTGGCCTCAGATCGAGCTTCCGGTCGAAACGGCGGCACTGTCGGCCGCGGACGTGCTGAATGTCCCAGAGGGCGAGGGGCGAGATGCCATCGTTCGCGAGTGGTGCGCGGCGGTCTGGAGCAGCCAGCGTTCGAACCATTCAGCAATCAGGAACTACCTTCGGCAGCACGGCGAGGGCTGACATTGGCTTGCGACCGGGAGACCTGAGGCGGAACTTCTTTCGCATCTCCCACCTCCCGGAGTCCGCGTGCCCCTCCCGCGTCACCCGTGGTCCCCTCGCGTCGTGCGCCCGCTGGTCGTGCAACTTCTGATCGCCTTCGCAGTCGCACCGTGCGCTATGGCGCAGCGCTCGCTCGCACCACTCTCTCCGAGCGGGCTGTCCGTGACCCCTGTGTTCGAGGGGTGGTACCGGAATGCCGACGGCACGTTCTCGCTGTCATTCGGCTACTTCAATCGCAACGCAGAAGAACGACTGAATATCGAAGTGGGCGACAGCAATTTCGTCTCGCCCGGCGACAAGAATCAGGGACAGCCGACGTTCTTTGCGCCGCGCCGGCAGTGGGGTGTCTTCACCGTAGTCGTACCGCCAGGATTTGATCCCAAGGCGAAAATCACGTGGACGATCACATCGCGCGGCCAAACGGTCGCGATTCCGGGAAGTCTCAATCCCGACTGGCAGATCGACGCGATTGAAGGCGAGGCGAGCGCGAACAACACACCGCCCGCGCTGCGATGGAGCGCATCAGCACCGGAAGGACGTGGACCGGGTGGTGTGCGCGGTGGCCCGCTCGATGCCAAGGTCGGCGTGCCCGTGTCGCTTACGATCATTGCGACCGATGATGGCGCGACCAAGACACCAGTCGATCTCTCCTGGTTCAAGCATCAGGGACCGGGCGCTGTGTCGTTCGCAACGCCGACGAGTCGTCTCACGCCGACCGGTGGCACTGGCGCCACGACGGCGACGTTCGCCGCGCCCGGCACCTATGTCGTTCGCGTGCGCGCGGGCGACGCTGCAGCTGCGACGGCTGGTCATTCACAATGCTGCTGGACGAACGCGTTTCTCACAGTGAGGGTTACGCCATGAGCGAGCGCCGCACACTCTCGGTTGGTCTGCTGGTAGCCCTCGCGTCTACCGCGGCTCATGCGCAATCCGCGCCGACGTATGCGAAGGACATTGCGCCGATCTTTCAGTCGCGCTGTCAGGAATGCCATCAGCCAGGCTCCATCGCGCCAATGTCGTTGCTCACCTACGACGATGCGAAGAAGTACTCTCGCCGCATCAAGACGAAAGTCGAGCAGCGATTGATGCCGCCGTGGCATATCGATCGCACGGTCGGCATTCAGCAGTTCGCGAACGATCGCAGCCTGTCAGACGCAGAAGTGTCGACGATCAGTCGATGGGCCGACGCTGGCGCACCGCTGGGCAATCCGGCCGACATGCCTGCGGCGCGCACGTTCCCCGATCCCAATCGGTGGCAGCTCGCCGAAAAACTCGGCAAGCCCGACCTCATCATAAAAAGCAAGCCGTACACCTTGGCCGCGCGTACGCAGGACAAATGGTTCCGTCCAGAAGTCGAGACGGGACTGACCGAGCAACGATGGGTGCGGGCGATCGAGATCAAGCCGGTGCGCGGCAATGATCGGAAGATCGTGCATCATGTCCTCGCGTATCTCATTCAGCCCGAACAAGGTGTGACCGGACTGGCGAGCACGGCGCATGAACATCAGTCGAACGCCGGCTTGTTCATGGAGTGGGCGGTTGGAAAAACGGGACAGATCTTTCCCGCCGATGCGGGTAAGCTGATGCTCCCCGGTTCAAAGATTCGCTGGGAAGTGCACTATCACGCGATCGGCGAAGAGATCGCCGAAAGCCAGGTCGAGATGGCCGTGTACTTCTATCCCAAGGGCTTTGTGCCGCAGCATCGCACGGTGCTTCGCATGTTCGACTTGTCGCGCGGGCGCGATCTCGACATCCCGCCCAACGAAAAGACGATCACGCAGAACTACTACGTGATGCCCGCGCCGGGCCGTTTGGAGAACTTCCAGCCGCACATGCATATGCGGGGAAAGGCGATGGCGCTCGAAGCGGTCTATCCCGATGGCAAAACGGAAGTGATCAGTCAGGTCAGCAACTTTCAGTGGAACTGGCACATCAACTACATCTACGCCGCTGAGGCCGCACCGCTGCTCCCCAAGGGCACGATGCTCATCTTCACGGCATGGCATGACAACACGGCGGCGAATCCGAACAACCCCGATCCCGCGCAGTGGGTCGGCTGGGGTGATCGCACCGTAGACGAGATGGCGCACAACTGGATCGATGTGACCTATCTCGAGCAGGATGAATTCGACAAAGCCGTTGCCGCACGCGCTGCGGCGAAGGCGAAGAAGGCCGCCGCCACATCCAACCCCGCGCGTCCATGACGGTGCAGTTGTTTCGCGTTTCGCTTACGCTCGCGCTGGTTGTTGGCACTACCCAATCACTCGTCGCACAGAAGTCGCCACTCACCACCGCCAACGGCGAGTGGCCCAGCTACAGCGGAGACACCAAGGGATCGCGCTATGCGCCGCTCGATCAGATCACGGCGGCGAACTTCGGCACACTGGAAGTGGCGTGGCGCTTCAAGACCGACGCGCTCGGACCACGCCCGGAGTACAAGTTGGAAGGGACGCCGCTCATGGTGGGCGGCGTGCTGTATACCACAGGCGGGACGCGCCGAGCCGTCGTCGCCCTTGATGCGGCGACGGGTGAGTTGCTCTGGATGCACAGTGAGAATGAAGGGGAGCGCGGGGCCGCCGCACCGCGTCCGCTCTCGGGTCGCGGGCTCGCGTATTGGAGCGATGGCACAAGCGCGCGCATCCTGTACACCACGCCAGGCTATCGCCTCGTTGCGCTTGACGCAAAGACCGGCGAGTTGGTGAAGTCGTTCGGTGTGAATGGCGTCGTCGATCTCAAGAAAGAGATGGATGATCCAATTCTTCCCGACCTCACGACCGGCGAGATCGGCTATCAGGGCGCGCCCGTCGTTGCGCGGGATGTCGTGATCATTGGTGCAGCCTTTCGAGAAGGCGGAACGCCCAAGAGTTATCGCAACAACAAGGGCGACATTCGCGGCTTCGATGTGCGCACCGGCAAGCGGCTCTGGAGCTTTCACACCGTGCCGCGCAAGGGCGAACCGGGATTCGACACATGGCTCAACAACTCAGCGGTCGATGCCGGCAACACCGGTGTGTGGACGCAGCTTACCGCCGACGAAGAACTCGGGCTAGTCTATCTTCCGATCGAGTCGCCTACCGGTGACTACTACGGCGGACATCGACCGGGCAACAACCTGTACGGTGAGAGCCTGGTCTGTCTCGATCTGCGCACCGGCAAGAAGAAGTGGCACTATCAGATCGTGCGGCATCCGATCTGGGATTTCGATCTCGCGGCCGCGCCGATCCTCACGGATATCAACGTTGCAGGCAGGCCGATCAAGGCCGTCGCGCTCCCAACCAAGCAGGGCATCCTTTACGTCTTCGATCGCATCACCGGTCAGCCAGTCTGGCCATTCGAAGAGAAGGCTGTGGAACAGGGTGATGTGCCGGGCGAGTGGTATGCACCCTCGCAGCCAATACCCACCAAGCCTGCCGCGTATGCGCGCAACGGTGTGACGTTGAACGATTTGATCGACTTCACACCGGCGCTCAAGCAGGCCGGCGTCGAGTTGGCATCGAAGTACAAACTCGGTCCGATCTTCACACCACCGGTTGTGAGCAAGGCGGAGGGCCCGCTCGCGACACTGTCGAATGGACCAACGAATGGTGGCAGCAACTGGCCCGGCGGTTCGTATGATCCGGAAACGCAGATGGTCTATCTCTCGGCGTCGAACAACTCGCCAAGTCCGCTCGGTTTGGTGCCGCCGCAGCCGGGTCAGTCGGATATGAAGTGGGTACGCGGATTTGCACCTGGCGCGGGGCGCGGAGGACTGTCGGTGCAGGGGCTGCCATTGCTCAAGCCGCCCTATGGCACCATTACCGCGATCGATCTCAAGACCGGCGACATCGCATGGCAGGTGCCGCACGGGGAAACGCCCGATGTGATTCGTGCGCACGAGGCGCTCAAGGGACTTACGATTCCGCGCACTGGTCAACCGGGTTCGGTTGGCACACTCGTCACGAAGACACTGGTGATTGCCGGCGATCCGGAAGTCACGAACATCGCGCCACGCGGACGTGCCGCGATGCTGCGTGCGTATGACAAATCGAACGGCAAGGAAGTCGGCGCCGTGACCATGCCGGCGCCGCAAAGCGGTTCGCCGATGACGTACAAGGTTGGCGATCGCCAGTACATCGTGGTCGCGGTGAGTGGTGGCCCATATTCGGGCGAGTACATCGCGTATCGGTTGCCGGTGGCGCGCCGGTGAAGCGTCGTACCGTACTCGCTTTGGTTGCCGGCGTCGCGCCGCTTGTCGCCGCGGCGCGATCCGCGCACGGCGACGCACCCGCGCAAGAACGCACCACCTGGGATAGTGTCTACACTGCGGCGCAAGCCGAGCGTGGGCAGAAGGCGTATGCGACCGAGTGCGCGCGTTGTCACGCCAACGAACTCACCGGCGCCGACGCCGCACCGGCATTGGCCGGCAGTTCGTTCACAAGCGCGTGGAACGGGCAGCTACTCGATGCGCTGCATGAGCGCATTCAGACGGCGATGCCTACCGACACCCCGGGTGTCTACAGCAAAGCGCTTGTCACCGACGTCATGGCGTATTTGCTCAAGTTCAATGGCTACCCGGCCGGAAGCTCAGAGCTCACGCATGAGAATGCGGCGCTGCATGGGGTGCGGTTTGTAATAGCCCGGCCCGGGCACTAGTTCTGCCCTCTCTGATCGATGCTCAGACGTTGAGACGTTGAGACTTCAGCTTTGAGATGAATAACATTGCACAGAGAAAACTGAGAGGCACAGAGAACACGGAGGACAGCGGTTTCTTTCTTTGAAAAAAGGCTGTTACCCGCGGTCCCCTGTGTTCTCTGTGGCTCTCAGTTTTCTCTGTGTAAAATCAGTTCAGCGATCTGACCACACGATCGACACTAGAATCAGCTAGTGGTCAAGAATGCAGTTCAGCCAGCCGTCTCACCGCGCCGCGTTCACCCGCCCCGCATTCAGGTTGTCGAAGTTCAAAATCGTGTTGAACACCAGGAAGTAGCTGCCGATCGTGGTGCCGCGATAAACTGGATTGTTGGCGAACAGCACCACGTGCCCCTTGTCGTATGGCGCGTCAACCACCACCGGGCGCTGCGCGATGGTGTTCCCACCGTCGAGCAGGCCGCTCACGAGCAGCTGCCCCTGATCGGCAAAGCGCAGGGGGACACGCGGGCGCTGATCGGGTGGAATGATGTTGAGCGGATTGCGCAGCTGATCTTCGGTGGGCACCGCGATCTGCCACGGGCTCACCGGTAAGGGTGTCACGACGGAGTCATGGCCCGTGGTCGTGCGTGGGCGACCCTGAACTTCATCAGCATCGTCGGCCGTTCCCCGACCAGTCGCCCGTGGACCACCGCCGGCGCCGCCGCCAAAGCCACCGCCGCCGCCACGACCACCGCGCGAATTGCTAACACCCAGTGCCATGCCGTCGCTGCTGTACACCGCGAGGTTGTCGATCACACCGTACACGATCGGGCTGGTTTCATCGACGAGCTTCGAGCGGAGTAGGGTGCCCGTCACTACACGCGTGGTCGGCGTGGTGGAGCTCACACCGTTCGCCATGCCGAACTGCATCGCGAATTCGGCGGTGTTCTCCGACGTGATCAACACACCGCCGCTGCTCACAAAGTTCTGCATCTTGGCGAGACCATCCCAACCGAGTCCCGGACGCATGTCGTCGGTCTGCGCGTACGTGCCGATGTTCGGCGTCTCCGGTGTGTTCTTCCACGGAATCGGATTGCGCCACTGCGGCATCCCCTGAATGATCGCAATGCCGTTGCCGCTGCCCGGAGCGAGCACAAGCACATCGTACTTAGCGCGCAGGTCAGCGATTTTCGGAATGTCCTGGAAGGCGATGTAGTCGTACGGAATGCTCAAGCCGTCGAACGCGAGACGCCACCATCCTTCGGTCTGCGTGCTCGTCCAGCTGTGCACCATCGCAATACGTGCCGCGCGAAGCGGATGCATCTTCACGCTCGGCGCACTGCCGACAGCAACTGCCTTGAGGCCGAGTGACTTGGTGGCCCTGTCGAGCGCATCCTTCGCCACACCGCGCACGATGAACGAACCGCGATTGAACTGCGTGCCGCCTGCCGAGAACGGCTCTTCGGCGGCCTGGAAGTCAGCGTCCTTGAGCTGATAGCGCAGCGTGATGAGTGCGTTGTCGGCGTTGTGATTGATGACGAACACATTGCCGTCGCCACTCACGCCGCCCGCTGACATCACGGTGCCGGTGACGCGCGCCATGGGCGCTTTGAGCACAGTGGTATCAACAACACGCACGGACTGCACGCCGAAGCCTTCCGGGAATGTCCATCCAGTGTCGTCGTACGGCGTCTTCTGCGGATCGTTCGGGCTCCAGAACTGATAGTCGAGAAGCGCGTCGGCGATACGCGAATACGGCTGGTCCATGCGCACGATGTACGAACCGGCCGGGAACGTGCGCGTTTCGGTAGCCGGGGCCGGAGCGGCTGGCGCGGCACCGCCGCCAGCGGGCGCTCCGTTGCCGCGTCCACCACGACCGGCCGCACCGCCAGCCGCTGCCGCCGCACGACGGACCGGCAACGTCACGCTGAACTCGGCCGTTGCGCGCGAAATCTCAACGCCCTGCTTTTGCAGCACGCGAATCAAGTCAGCCTGCGTGCCCAGTCGCGGGTCGTTCCCCGGCAATACGTACGCCGCCGGACCTTCGACCTTCGCCTTCTCGATCGAACGCTTGCTGCGCTCGTAGAAATTGCGGAGTAGCTGCACCTTCGTGTTCGCCGTGTAGCTCAACGACACGAGCACGCCCGTCTGCTCGTAGTTGTTGTTATTGCGCAGCGACCACTTGAAGCGGCCCGTGATGGGCGGGTTCTGGCGGTACCAGGTACGCGCCGTTTCGTTCGCACTCAGCTGACGCTCCACCGTTTCGGCGGTACCACCGTTGCCGAACGTTTCGTACAGGCGGCTCACGCCGTTGTGCGTTGCCGCAATGAACATCAGGTAGCCGGGCGACCACGTATCGAAATTGCCGTGCGCGAATACGCCGGGCATCCCCATGCGTGTCATTTCCTGCACGTTGTTCCAGCCGATCATCTGCCACTCATTTGTGAGCAGTGGATCGATCCACGAGTTGTAGGGGCCGTCGCCAATCGTGTTGTCGTACAGGAAGGCCACGGACTCGTGCAGATCGTGCAGGACCTGCGCCTTGAAGCCCACGTACGTGTTGAGCACGTTCTCGGTCAGCTTGAGCGTCATGCCCATCGCATCGCGATTGTTGTCGTGCGCGACGTACTTGCCCCAGTAAATGAGGTTGGGTGGCGTCTGGCCGGGATGCGCCATCTTCCAGTTGAAGACATCCACCACACGATCACGGCCATCCACTTCCACGATTGGCGTGATCAGGGTGATCACGTTGTTGCGGATATGGCGGATGTATTCGCTTTCGTCCACTGCCAGGCGATAGGCCAGCTCCATCATCGCCGTCGGGGCGCCGGCCTCCGTGCTGTGAATCGTGCCGGTGATGTAATAGACCGGCGCCGCTGAGTGCGCGATTTCGTCAGCGATCTTGTCGTTGAACTGAATCGTGCGCGGATCAGCCAGCTTCGCGAGCTTGGCTTTGTTGTCATCGAGTTTGGCGATGAGCTGTTCGCTGGCGACCGCCACCGCGATCATCTCGCGTCCTTCTTCCGTCGTACCAATCGAGAAGACCTTCACCCGCGGCGATGACTTGGCAAGCAACCGCATGTACTCGTACACCTCCTTCGAGTACGGCAGCTTCGTTGGCGAGCCGGCGATGTCACCAAGGACCGCCTTTGGCGTCGGCACCGACTTTGACGCTGGCAGGTAGTCGACGAGCGGCGACGAGAAGAACGGCTCGGTCGTGTACTCCCTGATCTTCTTGGTGTACTCGGCGTCGATCGCCTGATTGGGACTGCGGCCTGGCTGTGCCGTGGAGATCGCCGATTGCGCGGCGAGCGGAGCGACGGACGTCAGCGCGACTGCGGCCGCGATGAACGCACGACGGGAATGCGAATGCAAACGGTGCTGCATGCCTGGCTCGTTTGGAGGAGGGTCGGGGCGCGACGGCGCCGCGGGCCCGGGGAAGTTGCACGTTTGCCCAAGGGCAGGCCAGCCGAGGCCGCTTTCGCTGGGACGGACGCGGCGCAACTGTACAGGAAGCGGCGTACTGCGGCTGCGCACGATGGCGCTGTCGAGCCGCCGTGTCTCATTAATGGGAGGTCTATGCACCCTGTCATTCGTCAAACCGCGCTCGCCCTGAGCGCACTCCTCGCGTTCACGGTCGTCAGCATCCGCACGGCTCGCACCGTCCACTCTCAAAGCGCACCGATTGTAGAAACGGTCGTTCCATTCGATTCCGCCGGACGTTTGACGGTCCTGACGCCGACACTGGCGTCGCGACTCAAACTGTCCGCTCCGGAATGGCCCGTTACGGGTGCATTTGCTGAGGCGCAGCTGTTCCTCAGCAGCAAGGATGGCTACGTGCTCGTTTCGCGCTTGGGCGATGGATCTGTGTATCGGTATCAGCTCTCGGACGCGGCTGTGGCCGCGCTCAAGAGCGTGGTCAACAGCGCGATTGTGGCACAGGGCAAGAACTCTCCAGGTGCCGTTGGCACCGGAACCGGGCTCGTCGTTTCGCAGCCCGCAGGCAACACGTTTGTCCGCAATCAAACTCTGCTCGGACTGGCAGCGTATGGTCCGGCCACCGCAGCACTGCTGAGCAAGAGCAGTGGTGGCGCTGCAGCGGGCGGGTACTTTCTCGCCGCCGGTACGTCGTTCTTTGTGGCGGCGAACATCGCGAGGCAGCACACCGTCACCCGCGCGCAGGCCGCGCGTGCTGCGCATGGTGGCTCGCGTGGTGCATTGAGCGGACTTGCGCTCTCGTACATGTATGACGCGAACTCAGGACCGGAACGTGGTGCACCAGTACTCGCGGGCGCGATCGCCGGTTCCATCATTGGCTATCGACATGCACGTGGACTCACCGATGGTGAAGCTGCCGGTGCCGGTTTGTTCGCCGATCTCGGCGCACTCACCACGATCGGTCTGGCGGGCAGCTTCAATGCGTTTGAAGAGCGCACCCAACGTATCGTGTACGACAATGGCAACGGCACGCTGGGCTACTACGAGCGGAAGGATGGCATTCAATCCAAGGGACGCGCCGCGTTAGGAGTCGCACTTGGTGCCGAGGCACTGGGCTACGCCCTTGGTCCGCGCTACGCTCGTCGCGCCGCGTACAACGTCACCTCAGGCGACGTGACTGCGGTCTTCACCAGCGCGCTGCTCGGTGGACTGACCACGTCGGCGTTCATCGGTGAAGATGGAAAGCCGCCCGCACGCTTCGCCGTTGCGACTGGTGGGATGCTCTTCGGCGCGTGGGCGGCCGATCGAGGACTCGTGCGCAATCGCGATCGCACTGCGGCCGACGGCACGTTGCTTCAACTGGGCGCCGTGGCTGGTGCGCTGATTGGCGGTGGCGTGGCCACGATGGCGGAAGCTGGAGCGCGTGGCGCGCTCGCCGTTGCCGGATTTGGTGGTGTACTCGGACTTCTGGCAGCTGACAACATCGTCAAGCCGGCAAAGGATGCGGGTCCGCTTCGTGGTATCATGCAATCGTCATCGCGAGCGACCGAGAATCGTGTGCAGCTGTCGCTCGGGCCCGTCTCGACGCTGCGTATTTCGTTCTAGTTCGCGCGATACTCACTCGGTGCTTGCCCGGTCCAACGCCGAAAGGCGCGATGGAACGCACTCGGTTCGGAGAAGCCGAGCAGGAAGCCGACCTGGCTCGCCGACGTGCCTGGCGATTTCAGATGCGAAATCGCCAGGTCGCGTCGGATCGCGTCAACCAACTCCTGATACGTCGTGCCTTCGGTGCGAAGTGCGCGCTGCAAGTTGCGCTCACTCATCGCCAGTTCTCGGGCGACTTCCACCACCGTTGGCACGCGACCGGTCATTCGAGCCGCAATAACGGACAGTACCTTTCCCGATACGCCGACCGGTGCGTCAAGCTTCGCGAGCACCTGATCGGCGTGCGATGAAAACAGCTTGAGGAGCGCCGGATTCGCTGAGCGAAGTGGCGTATCGAGCACCTCTCGATCAACGGTGACGCGATACTCCGGCGCGTCGAACTCCACCGGACAGTCAAAGACCCGCGCGTATTCTTTTCGCTCGGATGCCGATGGCTCCGGATAGGCGAACCACACGCGCTTCGCGCGCAACGGAAGCGCGGTCATGCGCCCCAACTCACGCGCGAGTCCCGTCCACAGCGAGTCCATCGCTTCGCGCGGACGACGCACGAGGTAGTTATCGGCGTTCGAGATGAAGCTGGCGCGCACATGCACTTCACGCGCTTCGTGCGTGATATCGGTGCGCAGTCCGTCGTTCAACACGCGGACGTAGCGGGCGAGCCGATCGAACACATCGCCGATCGTTGGGCAACTGAGCAGCACGTAGCCCAGGATATCCAACGTGCCCGGGTTGTAGCTCTCGGCCATATGCAGGCCGCAGCACGGGTCGTTCAGATGGCTCACGGCCACCGTCCAGAGCCTTTCGATCTCGCTGCCGCTGACGCGCTGATCGGGCTGCGGCGGTAGTACTGCAGGGAGTCGCGCCCGCGATATGGCCTCGGCGCTCGGGAGGCCGCGCTCCTCGAGGTACTGTAGCATATCCACCGCGATCGAGGCGGCGAGGGTTGTTTCGCGCAGAGGGAGCTCCGAAGCGGGCGGGGAATTCGTCGGGTCCGGTCAACATACTGGCGGATCCGGTCATCGGCTGGCGGCGCGGGCCATGGCACTCTGTGGGTAACCCTTACCCTGGAGCTGTTCGATGTCCTCCGAAACGACTGTTGCCCCCGATACCGCCCCGCTGGCACCGCTGATTCCCAGCCGTTCGAGCTGGCTGGTCTGCTACGCCTTCGCAGCCCTCGCGGCGCTGCCAATCGCTCCCGAGGCCCAGCAGGCGCCGGCCGCGCGCCGAGGATCGATTGCCCTCGAAACGGACATCCTCGCCTACGGCATCAACGGCACCTCGGCGATTCTGAACGTGTCGTTCGCCAACGGCTGGCAGATTGCCGCCGGCGCCGGCTCGTACGATGTGCCGAAGTTTCTGCTCGAGGGTGATCCGAACTTCCACGCCGCCGAGTGGAAGGCGCGTTCGACCTCGGTGCAGGTGGCTCGCGCGACGTATCGCTTCAAGGGCGCCAATCGGAACGGGCTCGCGCTCGGTGGCGTCGTTCTCAACCAGAAGTGGAGCCTGTCGTCGGAAAGGTTGAATGGCAAGACGACGTTTCGCCCGCTCAGCATGGGCGTGACTGCGGGCTACTACCAGCACTTTGGCAAGCACTTCTACATCTACCCCACCACGGCCTTCACGTACAATCGCGTCGTGTCGGGTGATGCGTCGGTGAAGGGGACGGCCTATCGCGTGAACAAGTTTGCTCCGAACGCGTCGTTGCACATTGGCTGGGAGATCGCGCGATGAACCGCCTGGATCGTTCACGCCTTGGCGGCGCCGCGCTGATCGTGGCGGCCGTAGGGTTCGTGCTCGTGTTTTCGTGGTTGGCGAGTGCGTTTGGTTATCCCGAGGTGCTTGACGGAGACGCCGAGCGCGTTCTGCCGCAGCTCTTGGCGCTGGGCACGACTGGTCGAGCAGTGTGGACGATCTACGCGCTGCTCCCGCTGCTGCTCATTCCAGCTGCTCTGGGCGCGTCGGCCCGCTGGCGCGATGTCGCTCCGACTGCGGCGCGCTGGAGCGTGGCGCTCGCTCTGGCGGCGGCGATGACGATGCTGACCGGACTCGTTCGCTGGCCCACGATTCATTGGACCATGGCCGAACGCTGGGCGGATGCGACGCCAGCGGCGCGTGATTCGATGACCGCGCTATTTATCGATCTCAATCGCTATCTCGGCAATGTGATCGGCGAGTTCATTGGCGAGCTGGCGTTGAGCGGGTTCTTCATCGCCACCGCGCGGGCGATGCAACTCGACGGCACGCGTTGGTGGCTGTGGATCAGCGGTTACGCGATGGGCGTACTTGGCTTCGTGGGCGCACTGCGCAACGTATTTCCACTCACACAGGGTGCGTCGACCGTGAACAATATGACCCTCCCGATCTGGCTGATCGTATTGGGCGCGGTGATGCTCCGGCGTCGGGTGGCGTAGTCGTGTAGACTTGAATCATGCGCATTGATCACTATCTCCGCGCTGACAGTGCGGCGATGTTCGGGAAGCTCGGGCGCGAGCTCCAGCAGGCGCTCGCCGCGTTTGCCGCCACGCCGTTGGAGCCGTCCGCCGTGTACGAGGACCTGCTGCATGCGGCCGCCGATGCACTGTGGCGCTACTTCGTCGTGCGCGAGGCGTGTGGGCTCAACGACCATACCCCCATTGTCGAAACGTATCGGGTGCCACCCGAGGTACTTGCGCGAGTGGGAACTCCACGCCGTCAACGGCCCTAGTGCCTGTCCGTGCCGTATCCCTCGTCCAGCAATTGCGCGAGGATACGATTCACTCTCGCGCTCACCACATGTGGATGCGTGACCTGTGGCACGTGTCCGTTGACCGGCAGCACCTCGAG
Organism: uncultured Gemmatimonadaceae bacterium; assembly: GCA_966112585.1. GTDB lineage: Bacteria > Gemmatimonadota > Gemmatimonadetes > Gemmatimonadales > Gemmatimonadaceae > Gemmatimonas. The sequence continues at coordinate 32,767 of CBHWDN010000028.1, read as the reverse complement.
CGTTGCATTCGGCAACCGCTTCTGCAGCCACACCCCCACGATCGGGGGAACCGCTACATCGAAGTGGCTTTGCAGCAGCGTCACCGGGCAATCCATACGCGGAATCTCCCGACGCACGTCCAGCTGAAATACCAGCCGCACCATTTCGAGTGCGATATCGGGACGCATCTCGAGCAGGTTTCCAATGAATCGATCGAGGTGGGCACGTGATGCCTGCTGACCCAAGGCAAGCGGCGCAAAGCCGCCGATCCAGCGCTCGAGATCGATGGAGGCGGCGTTCACCAAGTCATCAATGGCCTGTTGCGTGAATCCACCCGAATAACCGACGTCATCGATGAAGCGTGGCGACGCGCCAAGCATGACCAATCGATTGACCAGTTCCGGTGCGCCGACGCGCACCAGCCCGCCGATCATCGCGCTCATGGAGTGGCCAACGAACACCACGTCGCGCAGCTCGAGTGCGCGGAGCATCTGCACGACATCGGCAGCGTGTCCGTGCATCGTCGTGTGTCGGCCAGGGATCCATGCCTCGGGCGACGTGCCGGCCGACCCGACATACTCGAATCGCAGGACGCGCCATTCGGCGGGGATCTCGCCAGCAACGTCGTCCCAGGATGCCCGGCTGGTGCAGAAGCCGTTTGCGAGCACCACGGTCGGTGCCTCAGAGCCGGCGCGCCCGGGGCGCTCGGTTACTCGCAGTGTTTCAAGAATCTGTGAGCTCATACCAGTATGTCGGCGAAGATTCGAAGATCGATATTGCCGCCGGACACGACGCACGCAATAGGGCCTGGCCCGACGCGTCCGCTGAGCGCCGCGGCAACGCTCGACGCGCCAGCGCCCTCGGCGACCACGCGCGCGCGGCTCGCGAGGAGTCGAATCGCGCGCCGCACCTCTTCGAGCGAAACGACGCAGGAGCCGTCGAGCAAGGCGGACACGCGGGGCCACATGTCCTCGAGCACGCGTCCACTGCCAATGCCATCGACGAAACTTGGCGTATACGTGATGCTGGTCGGCGCGCCATTCGCGAGTGCGGCTGCGAACGCCGCTGACGTCTCCACTTCGGATGCCACCACGCGTGTCTCAGGCCGCAACGCGCGAGCGGCGGCCGCGATTCCCGAAGCGAGTCCGCCACCGCCATAGGGCACCACGATCGTTTCGACGTCCGGACAGTCCTCGAGAATTTCAAGGCCGATGGTCCCGTTTCCCGCCATGACGCGCGGATCGCTCACCGGGTGCACGAAGAGGCCGTCGAGCCCCTCGAATCGATGCGTGATCATCACCTGCCACCAATCGGCGAACGGCACCTTGATGATCTCTCCGCCGAGTCGCGTGATCGCATCGATCTTGGCGGCCGGTGCATGATCGGGCACTATGGCCGTGCAGCTGACTCCACGTTCGCGGGCCATCCAGGCGACGCCCTGCGCCATGTTGCCCGCGCTGCACGTAAACACGCCACGCGCCAACTCAGCTTCACTGGCCATCGCCATCGCATTGGCGGCACCGCGAATTTTAAATGCGCCGATCGGCTGGAGTGTTTCGAGCTTGAGCCAGATCTCCGGCGCATCAGGAAGAGGCAATCGTACGAGTGGCGTGCGCACGGCATGGCCATGAATGCGCCGCGCCGCCGCCTGGATGTCGGCGAGCGTGAGGTCGGTGTGCACGTTATCCGAAACGGTGGCCGCCGATCTCCACCGATACGCCGCGACCGGCCTTGAGGGCCTGTGCATAGACGTAGTGCGTTGCCGCGATGTCCTCGACGGCGAGCCCCAAACTCTTGAAGAGCGTGATCTCGGCGCTGCTCGATCGGCCGTTCAGCGTGCCGCGCAATACCTCGCCGACCTCGCCCACGATATGCGCTTCGGTGATCGCGCCCTCCCTGAGCGGAAAGAGATAGTCACCCGCTTCGTTGATCGTGCTCTCCTTGCGGTCGACGAAGAGGCGCGAGATCACCACGGCCGCGGTGTCGAGCTCTCGCGCGAATGACACACTCGATCCCACCGCATTGATGTGCGCGCCTGGCGTGATCCAGATCCCGTTCAGGATCGGTTCCTTCGACGCCGTGGTTGTGCAGATGATATCGGCGCCGTCCACCGCGTCACGCACGCTCGACATGACTTCGATGGAGAGCGCGTGCCGCAGCTGCATACGTTCCGCGAAATCGCGCGCGTTCTCGTCTGAACGGCTCCACACCCGCACTCGACGAATGGGACGCGCAACGAGCATCGCCGCGAGATGGGTTTCGGCTTGCGTGCCCGAGCCGATGAGCGCCAGATCGCCGGCATCTGGCTTGGCCAGTGCCTGCGTCGCGACGCCGCTCACCGCCGCGGTGCGAATGGCCGTGATCTCACTCGCATCGGCGATCGCCACCAACTGTCCATGCTGTGTTTCGTGCAGCAGCACCACGCCAATGTGTGACTCGAGGCCAACGGCGCGATTGCCGCTGAACACGCTCACGTCCTTGAGCCCCATCATGCCGATGCCGGGGAGCCACCCCGGCATCACACCGAGTGCGCCGGTGTTGTCGGGCGCGCGCAGCACCGCCCGCAGCGGCTGCACGGCGTTGCCCTCGGACAATGCAAGCAACGTGTGACGCATGACGTCCATGCACGCGGCCATGGGGAGGAGGTCGCGGACGTCTTGGGCGGAGAGAATGAGCGTTGGCATAAGCGAGTCGATCAACAGCCAGTAAAGAGTGCAGAGTGCAGCGTAAACAGTGAAGAGTCCAATGTCCGTCGCTCTACACTCTTCACTCCAGACTCTTCTCTCTGCACTGGCCGTTCAAAGTCACGGCCGCGTCTCCCGCTGCAGCGCCAGTTTCACCGCTGCGTACGCATCGATCAGCCCACCCGTCTTCGACAACCCCGCGAACGGCACCTTCTGTCCATCGTCACCCGGCTTCGAGACCTGCGCGTTCGGAAACGTTCGCACCGACTGCAGGAGAATGTCCTTCACCTGCATTGGCGTCAGAGTGGGGAAATACGACAGCAGCAGCGCCGCGACGCCCGAGACAACGGGCGCCGCCATGCTGGTGCCACTCTCACGCTTGGTGCCGCCGCCGGGCACGGTGGACAGGATGTCTTCGCCCGGCGCAAAGAAGTCGACCCGCGCCTTGCCGTAGTTCGAGAAGCTCGTTGCGAGACTGTTCATGCCTTTGTGTGAGCTCGCACCAATCTCGAGCCAATTGCTTGCGACACCGCCGCCCGTATACACCGCCGTGGGGAAGCTCGGCACGACATCGTTGTTCTCGCCATCGTTGCCGGCGGCGTGCACCAGCAGTACGCCCTTGCTTTCGGCGTACTTCACGGCGCTGTCAACACTGGACTTGTGCGGCGAAAAACCCTTGCCGAAGCTCATGTTGATCACCTGCGCGCCATTGTCCACCGCGTAGCGAATGGAGCGCGCGACATCGAGATCACGCTCGTCGCCATCCGGTACGGTGCGCACCGCCATGATGGACACATTTGGCGCGATGCCTTGCACCGTGTTTGCGCTATTGCGCACGGCGCCAATGATGCCGGCGACATGCGTGCCGTGCATCGCGTCAGGACCCGTGACGTCGGTCGAGCCGCTCACCGTGCCCGGGCTGTGCGGATTGAAAAGCGTATCCAATCCGTACTTGGCCTGCGAATCGTACGCCGCGAGTGCGTCCGTCAACTCAGCTTCACTCAAACCGTTGGCATCGAGCTGCAGCCAGATGCGCTTCGCCTGCTCCTGCTGCGCGTTCGTGGGCGAGAAGTTCATGACGCGCGCGCGCACGAGCGTGCCGGGCCCCATCGCCTGCTTGAGCACGCCCGAGGCCTGCTCCAGTGTGCCGCTCAGATTGCGGATCTGACCAAGAGTGCCCATCACTTCGGTCGCCTTGCTCTTGTACGCCGATGCGAGTGAATCGCACATCCTGGCGCCCGGCTTCGGAAGATCGCGTCCGGCCGGCTGCCCTTTGCACGCCGCGTATTCGCGCGTGAGCTCAAAGGTGTCGTAACGAATCGCCTTGCCGTCGGCACTGGCGAGAAAATTCCAGCCGTTAACATCGTCGGCAAATCCGTTGCCGTCGTCATCGCGCCCGTTGCCGGCGACTTCCTTCGGATTCTTCCACAGGTTGGCCGCCAGATACGTGTGTGCGGTGTCCACGCCGCCATCGATGACGGCGACGACCACTTTGCGCTGCGGCGTGCGATTGGCGAGCAGCTCCCTGATGGCGCGTTCGCTGCCCACACCGGCCACACCATCGGCATCGAGATCCAGCCGATGCCAATCGGCGCGCGGACCATCCTGTTTCGCCGGCGCACTGGGCTGGGCGGGGAGCGGGGTGACCGTGATCGGCGGCTGCTGGACGGGCTGAGGCGCGGTGACAGGCCCTCCAGGTTTCGCGCAGGCGCCCAGCAGGGCGGCGGACAGCAGGGCCGGCGCGACCAGCTGCGTCCAGCGGTTTCGGAAGGGAGCCGCCGGGAAGGTGGCCTCAGCAGAGAGCGAAATCACACGCATGCGGGTCAGGGCAGGGAGGAACGACCGTCTCTGCTCGCATCTTAGCGATGGATCCGGGGACTCGCACCGTTTCGGGGAGGGACCAACGGTCGAAGCGGCAACGATTCGCGGCTTCATCCTGTCAGCGACGCTGGCGGAGTCGACGTGGCATTTCCACTATATCGTCCCATGACCGCATTGCACTCTGGCCCGTTTCGGGTCGCGCGTAACGCAATCGCCGCGACGGCAGTATTCGTGGTCACGGCCTCCAGTGCGTTCGCCCAAACCGCGCGCGGCGTGGTTCAGGACGCCGCCAGCAAACCCATCTCCGGCGCGGTCGTCACGCTGCTGGACAGCGCAAACAACTCGCTGGCGCGCATGCTGACCGATGAGCGCGGCGAATTTCGCATGGTCACGTCGCAGTCCGGCACCTACCGCGTGCAGGCGCAGCGGATCGGCTATCAGCCGCTCACCAGCGCGCCACTGCTGTTGGCGAGCGGTGGAACGGTCGCACAGACGCTCGTACTCAGTGGCGCGCGAACGGTGCTCGCCACCGTGAAGGTGAATGGCAAGAACAGCTGCGGTAAAGCACTCGAAGGCGATGTCGAAGTCTTCGACATCTGGCAGCAGGCGCTCGCGTCGCTGCAGGCCTCGGCGGTCACCAGCAGCACACGCGGACTCACCACGAGTCTGATGGAAGTGAACCGTGTACTCGACGCGAAGGGCAAGGTGCTCGATCAGGGGCTGCGCATGCGCACCGACAATGTCGTGCAGCCGTGGCGCTCGCTGCATCCGGATACGTTGCGCAAGCGCGGCTACACCTGGCTTGGCCGCGATGATGCGCTGACGTACAACGCGCCCGGCATCGACGCGATTATTTCACCCGCGTTTCAGGCCGACCACTGCTTCAAGATCGCGCAGTCGAAGGATGCCTCGGAGATCGGTCTCGCGTTCGAACCCGCGCCGGAACGCTTTCGGATCGCCGATCTCAAGGGCGTGATCTGGCTCTCGCGCGCCGATGCCCAGCTTCGCCGGGCCGAATTCACCTTCGGCAAGATTCCCGGCATGCCAGAGGTGCCGTATCCCGCGGGCGGGTCCATGAAGTTCTCGCGACTGCCAAGTGGCGGCGTCGTGATCGATCAGTGGGAGCTGCTCATGCCCGTCCTCGAAAAGGACAATCGCATGGGCAGCAGCGATGTGCGTGTCGCGCAGGTGCAAAGCACCGGCGGTCTACTGGTTGCGGTACGTCGTGGCGCTGACACGGTCTACAAGCGACCGTCGGTGACGGTAACCGGTGTTGTGCGTGACTCGGCGAGCAATCGTCCCGTCGGTGGGGCGGTGGTGAGACTCGCTGGCACCGATGTGCAGGTGGCGGCTGCGGCCGACGGGCAGTTTGCGATTGCCGACGTGCTGCCCGGCCAGTACACCGCGACGGTGACGACGCCGGCACTGGATTCATTGGGCGCGGCGAGTGGCAGCTCGGTGCTCATTCGCGATTCCATTGCGCCGCTCGTGCTTCGCGTTCCGCCGGTCATGAATGTCGCGCAAGCGCTCTGCGGTGGCAGCTTCGCCGCCGACAAATCACGCGGCGCAATCATGGGCTCGGTGACCTCGAGCGACGTGCAAGGCGGTGAGGCGAATGTGATCGTCGCGGCCGACTGGAACGATGGACAGGGCAAGCGTCTCGAGACGCGCACCGATGCGCGAGGCGGCTATCGACTCTGTGCCGTGCCGCTCAACGCGAAGCTCACCGTGCGCGCGGTCGCCTCGAAGGGGCGTGCCGACCCGCGCCCCGTTGAGTTGACGCCGAGTCAACGCATTGCGGTCGTGCAGATCGCCATCGATGCGTCACGCGCCCCGGTTGCGACCTTTGCCGGACGCGTGGTGAGCGATTCGTCGGGCGCTCCCGTAGCCGATGCGGTGGTGTCGGTCGAGGGAATGGATCGCACGGTGCGCACCAATGCCGATGGCCTGTTCCGTCTCGATGAAGTGCCCGTGGGTACGCAGCGCGTCGCTGTGAGGAAGCTCGGCTTTGGTGAGTTCTCCAACCCTGTCGACTTCGAGCCGAACGATGAGGCGGAGCGACGCCTGGTGCTCTCGCGCACGCGCGTGCTCGACTCGGTCGTCACCATTGCCGATGCCAAGCCGATCCGCCTGGTGGAGTTCGAAGAGCACCGAAAGATGGGACTCGGATGGTTTCTGGGTCGCGCCGAACTCGAAAAGCTCGATGGCCAGTCCACACGACACGCGTTGATCAACGCGCGCGACATGATTTTCATCGGCGGTCGCTATCCGATGTTTTCGAGATCTCCGTGGTTCCGGCTGACCTACGATGATGGGAACTGCAAACCGCCGATGACGCTCACGCCGCGCATCACCGACCTCGCCTCGATGTACGTCTGTGGCTGCTTCCCCGTGGTTTTCCTCGATGGTTCGATGCAAACCGGATCGATCGCCTCGCAGCCGTTCGATCTGCTGTCCATCCAGGTCAACCAGCTCGAGGCGATCGAGTGGTATGCCACCGGCGCCACGCTGCCTGCGCAATTCGACCGCGTGAACTCGCCCTGCGGCGTGCTCGTGCTGCACACGCGACAACCGGGAAAACGAGCGGAGAAGGCGAAGAGTTGAGTTGCACGCGAACCTGAACGGAATGAAACTGCCCATTCACGCTCTGCGCCTCCTGTCGGTGCTGGCGCTCATGCACCCCGCGCTGCGCGCCGACGCGCAGGCGGTGCGCGGATCAGCACAAGACGCTGCCAGGCGCCCGCTCACCGGCGTCGTGGTGTCGTTGCTCGACAGCGCCAACAACATCGTCGGCCGCGCGCTCACCGATGAGCGCGGCGAATTCCGGTTGGTCTCTCCACGCGCCGGCACCATGCGACTGCGTGCCCAGCGCGTTGGCTTTCAACCCACCTTCACCGAGCCGTTCGCGCTGGCCGCCGGCGCGACCGTAACGCCGACCGTTACGCTCGCCGGTGCTCAGGTGCAGCTGGCCGCCGTCCGCGTCACGGCGGCGAGCAGCTGTGGCCGCGCCGATGCGAGCGACGCGCCGCTCGTCGAAGTGTGGGAGCAGGCGCACACCTCGCTCACCGCGTCGCTGCTCACCACCGGCACGCGCGGACTCAGTACCAGCATCATGAACGTGCAGCGCGCACTCGAGCCCAACGGCAAGTTGATCGATCAGCAACTCGGGATGCGCACCGGGAACATGACCGCACCGTGGGCGTCACAGCCTATCGACACACTCCGCAAGTACGGATATGTGTGGCTCGACAAGGACAACGCGCTGACGTACAACGCGCCCGGAATCGACGGATTGGTCTCGCGGCAATTCCTCGACGACCACTGCTTCAGGCTTGTCGCCTCGAAAGACACCGGCGAAGTCGGCGTCGCGTTCGAACCCACACCGGCACGCGGCAAGGCGTCGGAAATTCGCGGCACCTTCTGGGTCAATCGCGCGAGCGCCGAGCTGCGTCGTGCGGATTTCACGTTCACCATGCCCGCAGGCGTCCCGGCGCCACCGGTACCAGGTGGTGGCAACATGCGCTTCGCGCGCCTGCCGAATGGTGCGGTGATCATCGAATCGTGGGAGCTGCGGATGCCACTCACGATGCGCGAGGTGTTTGGCGTTACGCGCACGCGCGTCGAGCAAATCCAGACCATGGGCGGCATGGTCGTCGCGATTCGCCGTGGCACCGATACGCTCTTCAAGCGGCCGCTGGTGACGGTGAGCGGTGTCGTGCGCGACAGTGTGAGCGGCCGGCCGCTGGCCGGCGCTTCCGTGTCGCTGACCGGAACCACGAGCGTCACGCGATCCGCCGCTGACGGTCGCTTCCAGCTCACGGATGTATTGCCCGGCCAGTACACACTCGCCGTAGCCACACCCGCGCTCGAAGCCATGCGTGCGTCGACCGGCATGAGCCTCGTCGTACGCGACTCGCTGGCGCCGATCGTCGTCAAAGTGCCCTCCGAAGCGCAGGTCGCGCAGTCGTTGTGTGGTGCGAACTTCTCGCTCGCCAAGGGCGTCGGAGCGATCGTGGGTGCGGTGACGCGCACCGGCAGCACCGAGGGGATCGCCGACATCCCGGTCGTCGCCGATTGGAAGGAACGCGCGACCACGAGCTTCACTGCACTCTCGGTCGGACAGGGAAAGCGACTGCAAACCCGGACCGATGCGTTGGGTGGCTATCGCCTGTGCGGCGTGCCGCTCGACGCGGCGCTCACCATTCGCGCGTTTCCGACGACGGGTCGCACGCAACCGCAGGGAGCGCGGCTCGCGGGAGCTCAGCGTTTCGCGACGGTCCTGTTTGGTGTCGATGTCGCATTGGCGGCCGCGTCGACCTTCCGCGGCATCGTCGTGGCCGACTCGACTGGCGCACCGATCTCCGATGCGGAAATCAGTGTCGCAGGGAGCGAACGGGTCGCGAGGTCGGACGCCAAGGGCGAATTCCGCATCGACGAGGTGACGGCCGGCACCCACGAGGTTGTTATCCGTAAGCTCGGCTTCTCACCGCTCAACACCACCCTCACCTTTGCGCCGAATGATGAAGAAGAACGGCGCATCGTGCTCAGCAAGCTTACCGTGCTCGATTCCATCGAGATCATCGCGAGCAAACCACCGCTCCGCATGGTGGAGTTCGAAGAGAATCGAAAGCTTGGACTCGGGTTCTTTCTCGACCGCACGCAGCTCGAAAAGATGGATGGACAAGTGGTCAGGAGCGCGCTGTTGAACGCCCGGCAGATGATCTTTGTTGGCGGCCGGTATCCGCTCGCTATGCGCGGAAAGGCGGTCCTCCTCGATCCCGCGAATGCGGGCGACTGCAAGCATCCGATGACCCTGTCGCCGGCGCTTGCTGAAAAGGGCGGTGCGATGATGTGCGCCTGCTGGCCGACGGTTTACCTGAACGGCGTCGTCCAAAATTCCTCGCCCGCCGAGCCCTTCGATCTGAATACCGTTGCGGTGCACCAGCTCGAAGCCGTTGAATGGTACCCGAACGCGGCGACGACCCCGGCGTCTTTCCTCCGGACCGGCTCAGGCTGCGGCGTCCTGGCCTTCCACACCCGCCTGAACCCCACCTCGAAGAAACCCAGAACGGCTCCGTAGCGTCCAATTAGATATGCGCCATTTCCATCTTCGTCTCATCGAGTCCAGCCCGCGCCCCTGGCGCCCTCTCGTGCTTCGTGAAGGGCTTGGTGCCGGCTCGCTCTTTCTCGCCCTCAGTTGCACCGTCGCGGTGCAGGCGTGGAAGCCAGAGTGGGTGCGGATGCCCACCGAAGAGCTGCAGATCGCGCGTTTCCTCGCGCCCATCACCAAGCGCACCGCCCCACCACCGCGCGAGGAACGTCTCGAGTTCGTGGGTCTTGGCGGCATGGAGGTGAGTTCGGCACTCACACAAATCGCCGACGGTGATATGCGTATCGCCACCTCGGTCAATTCAAGTCAGGCCAAGGGCGAGGAAAACGTGGTACAGGAAGCGTCCACCGCGGAGCCGGTTCAGGCTTACACCGAGGTCGAGGTGGACTCGGTGGCGATCCCCGACCCGAATGGCGAAGCGCCGGTGTATCCGCCGGTGCTGCTCAAGCTGGGTGTCGAAGGCGTCGTGATGGCGAGCTTCGTCGTCGACAGCACCGGCAAGGCCGATGTGAACACCTTCCATCTGCTGCAGGAGGCCGATCCGGAATTCGTCGCGGCCGTGCGCACGGCGCTTTCACGCATGCGCTATCGCCCGGCAGTCTTCGGCGGTCGCAAAGTGAACCAGCTCGCCGAACAGCGCTTTTCGTTCAAGATCACACCCAAACCGCCAGAAGCCCCGGTGAAGGGTCGTAAGGGCGAACAAGGCTAGCGGAGTCGCAGCACGCGCAACCTCCCGGGCTGACTGTCCGGGAGAGATATTCGGAGGGATGCAGCCATCGGACCTACGCCGATCGCCGCCACTTCCCACCTGTTGGAGCGCGCGTGGACACTCCTCTCGATTTTCTGGAGCAGGCCGAAGCAGAACTGGCCGCCCTCGACTACGACGAACAGCTCACCGGTGTCGATCGCCGGCAGTTCATGTTCCGGTCGCTCGTGGCAGCTGCCGCCAGCGCGTTTGGCGCCAAGTCACTCGGAGCGATGACGCCCGAGCACTACCTCGATGCGACCGCCGGCGTGTGGAGCTCCATGCAGCCGCCCGCGCAGCAGCCCGTGACGCCCGTGCCACTGGGCAATGCTGAAGCCCCGGCGCTGCAGTTCCAGCCCTACCCGCAGGGCACCGGCGCGCTGATGGAAAAGCTGATCGCCGAAAAAGGCGCGCTGGCCTTCAAGCGCTCCACGTTCACGATCGAGCCATGGGTTGGCGCCGCTCCCACCGACGCGGAAACACTCGCCTTCCTTCCCGCGCATCGCATCTCGGCGCTCATCAAGGCGCGCAAGATCACGTCGCGCAAAATCACGGACATTTATCTCGACCGGCTGCAGAAGCTCAATCCGCAGCTCAACTGCGTCGTGACGTTGATGGCCGACTCGGCCCGCGCCGAAGCCGATGCAATGGACAAGGAGCTTGCTGCCGGAAAGTGGCGCGGTCCGTTGCACGGCGTGCCGTACGGCATCAAGGATCTCTTCGCAACCAAGGGCGTACCCACGTCGTGGGGCTCCGCTGATTTCAAGGACACCGTCTACGACTACGACAGTGAGATCGTGACGCGTCTGCGCGCCGGAGGTGCAGTGTTGCTCGCGAAACTCGCGACCGGCCTGTTCGCGCAGAACGACTGGTGGTACGGTGGACGCACCAACAATCCGTGGAACTTGAACATCGGCTCGAGCGGATCGTCTACCGGCCCGGGATCCGCCACTGCCGGCGGGTGCGTCGCATTTGCGATTGGCACGGAAACGCAGGGCTCCATCGTCTCGCCATCCATTCGCAACGGTATCAGCGCACTGCGTCCGACGTACGGTCGCGTGACACGTCACGGTGGTATGGTGCTCAGCTGGTCGCAGGACCGCGTTGGCCCCATGTGCCGCACGGCCGAAGACTGCGCGATGGTCTTCAACGTGCTGCATGGTGTTGATCCCAAGGACTCGAGCACCGTCACCACGCCATTCAACTTCAATCGCAACATCAAGCTCGCATCATTGCGCATTGGCGTGGATGCGCAGGCGCCGAAGGAGCTGGTCGACAAGCTCAAGGCGCTTGGCATGAACCCGAAGGAGATCGGTCCACGTCCAACCGTCGCCGGCATGGCCGGTGGTGGACTCAACGTGGAGTACGCGGCGGCATTCGACAGCTACGTGCAGCGCAAGGCGAAGGAGTTCAATCTCGACTTGAACACGGTCGCTGAGCGTCCCGCGGGACCGGGGGCCAATGCGCCGTATGGCAACACACCGCCGGCGCGCCCCAAGGGAATCAACGAAGGCGACACCAACCCGATGGCGCCGGCCGATTGGAACCCACGCTTCGTGGGCGGCCGCACGCTCAAGGCCTTCGAGTTCGTGAACAATCAGCGCCGCCGGCTGCTGCTCGTGCAGAAGTGGGGAGAGTTCATGAAGGATCTGGACGGCTTCATCGGTGGACCGAATGCCGATGTCGCGCCGAACGCGCAAACTGGCCATCCGTGCGCAGTGCTGCCGTACAAGTTCGATGTGCCGAACTTCGGCGGTGGTGGCCCCAATGCGCCGCAGCCGGCGCCGACGTACAAGCCGCAGCCGATTTGCGCTGTCATCACCGGTAATTTGTACAACGACGACATTATCCTGTCGGTCGCGCATCAGTTCCAGAAGGCGACCGATTTCCATTCGCGTCGTCCGGCTCTCGGCTAAGCAGGCATGACGAATCCTTACGCCCCGGTCGTGATCACATCAGCACATCGTGACCGGGTGGTGCAACTGCTGTCGGCGGCGTTTGCAAACGATCGCATTTCCGTGGAGCAGCTCGACGAGCGACTCGCCGCCGTCTTTCGCGCGACGTCGCAGAACGAGCTGGAATGGCTTCTCGCTGATCCGAACGATCCCACGCGCTCGCTCGGAATGGACGGACCGGAGACGCGCATTGCGCCCGCGCACATGATCGCCGAACGCGGAGTCGCCATGGCGATCATGGGTGGCTTTCAGCGCACCGGCCCATGGGTGGTGCCACGGCATCTCAAGGTCACGGCGATCATGGGCGGCGGTGAGCTCGACCTGCGCGAGGCGAAGCTCAGTCCCGGCGTCACCGAAATCGAGATCTTTTCCCTCATGGGGGGTGTCGAGATTCTCGTGCCGGCCGGCGTACGCGTGGAGTGCGTCGGCATGGCCTTCATGGGCGGCTTTAGTATCCGCGGCGGTGACACGAACGAAGATCCGAACGCGCCGGTGCTCCGCATCAGCGGATTCGTGCTGATGGCCGGCGTGGATGTGCGGCGCAAGGATCCCAACAAGAAGGGCGAGCGCCGCTACATCCAGGCGTTGGAGCGCGCGGAGCAGGTCAAGGCGATCTCCAGCGCACACGCTGACGAGCACACCGGCAAGGGTGCGCATCCGCAGTATCGCCCATAGGCTGCGGATGCGCGAAGGTCGCTAGAACTTCCGGCTGTAGCCGACGCGCACGACCTGTGTTTCGAGAAAGTCCTTGCTGGTCAGCGTGAAGCCATTGCCGCGAATGCGACGCTCAACGGCCATCGTGCCAAGCAAGTCGGTGGCGTTGATCGTGATCTCGCCAACTCCGCGCTGCACGCTGCGCTTCATGCCGATGTCGAGCCCGAAGCGCTCACCAATGCGCCCCTGCGGCAAGAGATCGGGCGCATAATATGCCGCGGCGATCTGGGTCTGAAATTGTGCCGGCCACTTGAGCGACGCGGTGCCCTTCGCCGAACCCGATGTCATGGTCTCGCGCGCGGCCGAATAGCTGCTTGGCGTCGGATACTTGTTGATGACTGAAAACGCATCGAACGTCTGGCGATACATCGTGCCGTTCACGCCAAGCGTGACGCGCGGCGACATCATGCGCTGCCACGTGGCTTCCGTGCCGATCGCGCGGCTGTTCCCGCCATTCTGGAAGACGTTGTACAGCAGCACGCTTCCCGGTGCCTGCGTGGCGATGCGCGTGATTGTGCCTTCAACACCGCGATGGAACACCGCGAGCGATGCGCTCGTCACGTGCTGGGTGAGACGATACGTCAGGTCCACCGATGTGGTGTACTGCGGTTGCAACGCCGGATTGCCAACCTTGATCAGTTCCGGCTCATCGTACTTGGGAAAAATGCGAATGTCGACTTCGTTCGGCCGGTCGACACGCCGATTTCCCGCCAGCGTCAGCCGATGCCGATCGCTCGCCTTGAGCGCAATCCGCGCGGTCGGGAAGGGGCGCAGGTAGCGATACCCGTCGCTCTTGTAGGTGTTGTGGTTCGGATTGACGTCATAGTCCACATGTACCTGTTCCAGCCGCACGCCGCCTTCGAACTCGAGACGCTCGCCTTCATAGACATAGTTGCCATAAAGCGCCGGAATCGTTTCGCGATACGTCGCCCAGCCGCCAGCGCCACTGTCGATCGGAGAGTTCGCGCCCGGAAAGAACTGCATGTTCACCGGAATGGAGCGATAGCGTCCTCGAAAACCCGCTTCGATACGCCCCTGACGGAGCGGCTTGATGTAGTCGACGTTGAGGTCCGTGATGTGCTCGTCAGACAGCAGCTTGAACGCATCCTTGCCCGTGGATTGCGGAAGCGTGTTGGTGAAGAAGTACTTCTCGTCTTCCCGGTGAAATGAGTAGATCGCCGTGGCGGCGAGCGAGTGACCCGGTTGCGGAAAGCGATGCGTGAACACCGCCGTGCCAAGACCCGTGTACTTCACCTCGTCTTCGAGGAACTGCCAGAGCCGATAGCGATTCTGCAGCGTGCCCGAGAAGTACGGGTTGTCGCCGTGATCGAGGATCTTCTCGCGGTTGAAGAAGCCGGTGACGTTGAGCGTGTTCGCGCTGCCGAACGCCTGATCGAGCCCGCCATTCACGGTCGCGTAGTCGGTGCGTCGATTGCGACGGACCTGCTGATAGATCACCGTGCCGTCGTCGTAGCGACGGGTGGAGAACTCATTCTTATTGAGCGTGGGCGAGTACAGCCAGTCGCCGCGCAAGAACACATTGCTCGCGCCTTCCCGGCGATTGATCGCCACACTCGGATTGAACTTCGGCGTGAAGCGATACGGATCTCCAACGCTGGGCAGATTGTCGCGCCGCTGACGGAGTGCACCAGCGCCGGTCATGATGCCAACGCGTCCATTCACGCCATTCTGATCCTGCTTGCGCAACACGAGATTGATGACTCCCGCGCTGGCGTTCGCGTCGTAGCGCGCTGACGGATTGTTGATCAGCTCGATGCGTTCAATCGCCGACGCGGGCAGATTATCGAGGCCGCTTTGCGCACTGGCACCGGTGAGTGCCGTCTGTTTGCCATCGATCAGGATCATGACCTTGTCGCTGCCTCGCACGAGCACTTTGCCGTCTTGCGAGACCGTCACGCCGGGCATTGTGGACATCGCCTGCAGTGCTGATCCGCCGGCCTGACTCACATTGTTCGCCAGCGCGATGCTCTGGCGCTCCGGTGCAGCGGCATCCGCGTCGGCGCTGACGCGCACACCGGCCAGTTGCTGCGTGTCCCGCTGCATCGCAATCGAGCCCAGGTCCAGAAAGGCGCTCAACTCGCCAACCAGCACACGCTGCCGCACGGGGCGGTATCCGAGTGCGCGGACGCGAAGCTGATAGCTGCCCTTCGCGAGTCCGGCGAAGGAGAACGCGCCAGACGCGGTCGTGAGTCGACCGGCCACGAACGCGCTATCGCGCTCGGTGAAGAGCTGGACCGTGAGATCCGGAAGGCCGGCCTTGCTCTCGGTGTCGACAACACGACCGGAGACGGTCACGGTCGAAACGCCCTGCGCGAAGAGCGCGCACGGCAAAAGCAGCGCGCCGGCGCAGAAACGCGCGGCGCGTGTGATCAAGTGATGCATAGTCGGGGCGGGAGGACCTGCGACGTGTGAGCACCGCGAAGGCGATGCGAACGCAGGCAACTTATGGCATTTTCATGACCGCGACATGACAGGCCAACGGAGCGCCGACCCACGCGTAGTTCCTCCGAGTGCCACTTCCCAACTGCCTTGATCCCCGCCGTGGTCCACGATGAGCGATAAGTCCCACTTGCCGAGCCGTCACGCCACCAGTGGTCCCGAGCGTGCACCCCACCGGGCCTTCTACTACGCCATGGGGCTCACTGCCGAAGAGATCGCCCGCCCGCTGGTGGGTGTCGTGTCGAGCTGGAACGAGGCAGCCCCCTGCAACATCGCGCTCAAGCGGCAGGCGGAGGTGGCCAAGCGTGGCGTGGTGCGCGGTGGCGGCACGCCACGCGAGTTCACCACCATCACGGTGACCGATGGCATCGCCATGGGGCACGCCGGCATGAAGGCCAGTCTGGTGAGCCGCGAAACGATCGCCGACAGCATCGAGCTCACGGTGCGCGGACATTGCTACGACGCGCTCGTGGGACTGGCCGGCTGCGACAAGACGCTTCCTGGCATGATGATGGCCATGGTGCGACTCGATGTGCCCAGCGTGTTTCTGTACGGCGGTTCGATTTTGCCGGGGCGCTTTCAGAACCGCGATGTCACCGTGCTCGATGTGTTCGAAGCGGTTGGTTCGTACGCCGCGGGGAAGTGCTCGCTCGAAGAGCTCACCGCGCTCGAAAAGGTCGCCTGCCCGGGCGCAGGGTCGTGCGGCGGGCAATACACCGCGAACAGCATGGCGTATGTCTCCGAAGCGATCGGGCTCGCGCTGCCAGGTTCCGCGAGCCCGCCAGCGGAATTCGAATCGCGCGACGCCTACGCGGAACGCGCGGGTGAAGCGGTCATGCGTTGCCTGCGGGACGGACTTCGTCCGCGAAAGATCGTGACACGCGAAGCGCTCGAGAACGCGGCGGCCGTTGTCGCCGCGACGGGTGGTTCGACCAACGCGACGCTGCATCTCCCGGCCATTGCCAACGAATGCGGCATCGCCTTCGACCTCTTCGACGTAGCCGAAGTGTTCCGTCGTACACCACTTATCGCCGACCTCAAGCCAGGCGGCAAGTATCTCGCGAAGGATGTGCACGACATCGGCGGTGCCGGCGTGGTGCTCAAGGCGCTCCTCGACGGCGGCTTTCTGCACGGAGACTGCATTACGGTCACGGGCAAGACGCTCGCCGAGAATCTCGCGGATGTCGTCATCCCCGGCGACCAGAAGGTCGTGATGCCGGTCGCGCACGCGATCTCGCCAACTGGTGGATTGGTTGGACTACGCGGCAACCTCGCACCCGATGGCGCAGTGGTGAAGGTCGCGGGGCTCAAGCATCGTCAGCATCGCGGCCCGGCGCGTGTGTTCGATAGCGAGGAAGCGTGCTTCGACGCGGTCATGAACAAGCAGTACGCCGCAGGCGATGTGCTGGTGATTCGATACGAAGGACCCGCTGGCGGCCCGGGAATGCGTGAAATGCTGTCCACCACCAGTGCGATCTACGGTCAGGGGCTTGGCGAGTCAGTTGCGCTCATCACCGACGGTCGTTTCAGTGGCGCGACGCGTGGCATGTGCATCGGTCATGTCGGTCCCGAAGCCGCCGCCGGTGGCCCGATCGCGCTCATCAACGATGGTGATATGATCGTCATCGACGCCGACGCAGGCACCATGAACGTCGAGCTCTCCGACGACGAACTCGCCGCCCGCCGCGCCGCGTGGACACCGCGTCAGCATGACTATCAGAGCGGCGCGATCTGGCGTTACGCCCAAATGGTTGGCCCGGCGCGCTACGGTGCGGTCGTGCACCCTGGTGCGCGCGCTGAGACGCACATTTACGCCGACGCCTGACGCGCTTCGTGTTGAGGGTCGCGCGCCACGCACCGAGCGTTGGCTCAAGAGGTGGCGCGCGAAAAGCCGAGGTCAGCCGATCGGCTTCTTGGGCACGAACACGTTCGGCACCCCAAACCGCGACAGCATCGCATTGAACGCCGCCAGATCGCGATCCTCGAGCTGTTGTAGCGTGTTGAGCTGCACGTCGAGCTTGCCCCCAAGATCTTTGAGAATGTCGCCGTGCTGCGCCGTTGGCGGATTCGTCCCCTCGAGCACCTGGCCGTTCAAGCTCAGGAACATCTGATACAGCTTGATCGGATAGTTGAGCGTCGACTGATCCGCCTTCGTGTACACCTCGTACACCTCTGCGCGCACCACCTCGAGCTTCTTGCGCAGCGCCGCCGCCGCTGAGCGCACCGAGTCCGCGTATGCTTGCGAACCCGTCTGACGCGCGCGCTCCTCGAGCTGACGCTGCAGATCCTGGATGCGCTGCACGGTTTCAGTGATGCTCGAAATGCGGTTGCTCACCGCGGTGGCCATATCCAGCTGCGCTTTGTACTCGGCGGCGGTGAACGACACGCGCGGATCGGGCTTCACCGTGAACGGCTGCGTGAGCGTGTCCTTGCCCACAATCAGTCGAACGCGGTAGTCGCCCGGAATCGCTGACGGTCCGTCTCCCGAGCCGTAGTCCACCACGGTGTTCGGAATCCGGCGCGGGGCAGGGTACCCCAAGTCCCAGGTGAATCGATTCGCGCCGGCGCGCGCATGGACCACTGAATCGGCGGCCGCATACGCGAGCTCCGGTTCGTTCTGCTTGACGCGCGCGACCGCGGCCGCAGAATCGGCACCGGCGTTTCCGGTGCTGTCCTTCTTGGGCGCCGTTTCACTCGTGAACGTACGAATGATCGCGCCATCGTTTGACAGAAATTGCACCGTGATTGGCTTATCCTGCTTCTGCGCGAGCCAGTAGTCGACGCTCACGCCGTAGCGTGGATTGCTTCCCAGCGCGCCACCACCACCACCGCTCGTCCATCGCACCGCCGGTGCGGGCGCGAACAGATGCACCGGCTTGGCCATCACCTCGGCGCTCAACGCGCGCAGTGGCGAAATGTCGTCGATCGACCAGAAGGCGCGGCCATGCGTGGCGATCACCAGGTCGTTGTCGTGCACGTTCAGGTCGCGCACACTCACGCGCGGCAGGTTGAGCTGCAGCGGCTCCCAGTTCACGCCGTCGTTGAGTGACACATACACACCGGTTTCGGTGCCAGCGAACAGCAAGCCTTTTCGCTTCGTGTCGCTGCGAATGGCGCGTGTGTACGCACCCATCGGTATGCCGGCATCGATGCGCGTCCACGACGCGCCGTAGTCCGTCGTCTTGAACAGATACGGCGTGAAGTCGTCCTGCTGATAGCGATTCGCGGCGACATAGGCCGTGCCCGCATCGAACGGCGACGCGTCGATGATCGACACGCGGGTGAACTTGCCGAACGCCTTGGGCGTCACATTCTTCCATGACGCGCCGTTGTCGGTGGAGACGTGAATCAGTCCGTCGTCGCTGCCCGACCAGAAGACGCCCGCTTTCACCGGGCTTTCGGCAAAGGCAAAGATCGTGGCATACCATTCGGTGCCAGTCATGTCGCCGGTCACCGGTCCGCCGCTCCGCCCCATGGTGGTGCTGTCATGGAGTGTCAGGTCCGGCGAGATCTTTTCCCAGCTCGCGCCTTCATTGCGTGTACGCCAGACAAACTGCGACGTCGCGTACAGCGTCTTCGGATCGTGCGGCGAAAAGAGTATCGGATAGGTCCACTGAAAACGTTGCGGCACATCCTTCACCGCCCAGCCGTCGTAGTTGTACAGCCACACCGACACGTCGCGCGTATCGCGCGTCTTGCTGTCATGACGCGTGAGCATCCCCATGTAGCAACCGCCGTACGTCACGTTGGGCTTGAGTGGGTCGACCGCGATGTATGCATTCTCGCAGCCGCCAACACTCCACCAATCACGCTCGCTGATGCGGCCGTAGTCGGAGCGATGCGCAATCGACACCGTGGTGTTGTCCTGCTGCGCACCGTACAGGCGATAGGGCTGCTGATTGTCGGTGGTCACGTGGTAGAACTGCGCCGTGGGCTGATTGTCCATCGAGCTCCACGTGCGACCGCCATCGAGCGAAATCGTCGCACCGCCATCGTTCGCGTTGATCAGTCGATCGGAGTTCTTCGGGTCGATCCACATGATGTGTGTATCGCCATGCGGTACACGCACCGTGGTGAACGTGCGTCCGCCATCGATCGAGCGATTCACTTGCAAGTTCATCACGTACACGGTGCTTTCGTTCAGCGGATCCGCCGTGAGCGTCGTGTAGTAGAACGGGCGCACCACGAACTTCTGATCGCTGTTCACACGCGACCAGCTTTCACCACCGTTGTCGCTGCGAAACACACCGCCCGATGAGTCCTGCGCTTCGATGTTCGCATAGACACGTCGCGGATTGGCGGGCGACACCGCGACACCGATCTTGCCGATCAATCCCTTGGGCATTCCCGGATTGAAAGTCAGCTCTGACCAGCTGTCACCACCATCGGTGCTCTTCCACAAACCGCTGCGACCCGCGCCCGCATCCATCCCCCACGGCGTGCGCTGGAACTTCCACATGCTCGCGTAGAGGATGCGCGGATTGCTCACGTCGATCGACAGGTCGGCTGCACCGGTGCTGTCATTGAGGAACAGCACCTTCTTCCAGGTCGCACCGCCGTCCGTCGTGCGGAACACGCCACGCTCAGGATTCGGACCGAACGCGTGACCCAGGGCAGTGACATACGCGATGTCAGGGTTGGTCGGATGCACCCGTAGCGATGAGATCTGCTGCGTGTTACCAAGTCCCGCCGGCTTCCAGGACTGTCCACCATCGGTACTGCGATACACACCCGTGCCGTACGTCAGGTCTTCACGGGGCTGGCCTTCGCCGGTGCCTACCCAGATCACATTCGGATCACTTGGCGCCACCGCAATCGCGCCAACGCTCGAGAGATCCGTCTTCCCGTCGGTGATGTTCTCCCACGTCTGTCCGGCGTTGGTCGTCTTCCACACGCCGCCGTTCACCGCGCCGAAGTAGAAGACCAGTGGCTTGGACGGATCGCCGGTCACCGCCACCGAACGTCCACCGCGGAACGGGCCGACGTTGCGCCACCGCAGTGACTTGAACGCGCGATTGGTCTTGGTGCCGTCGGTGTAGAGCGTCGGGTCGTATGCAGGGCGCGCCGCGGTTGGCGGTGACGCGGTCGATCGAGCGGTTCCCTGGGCGGCGACAAGCGCCGGCAGAGCGGAGGCGAACAGGCCAATGGCCAGAACGCGGCGAGGCAGTGATGAGCAGAGCAGAGTCATGCGGGGAGAGTGCCCGCCATTTAAGGCTGGGGCAAGGTCCGGACGCGGGCTCGCGGGGAACCGCTGGAACGCCTCGCACAAAGTTCACGGGGAACCGCTGAAAGAGCTCACGGTGAACCGCCAAAACGAATCGCACAGAGTTCACAGGGACCACAGGGATGCACAGAGGGCCGTCAGAGCGCAGTTTCCCTGTGTCCGCTGTGGCCCTCCGTGCCCTCTGTGCGAGCAGTTCACCCCCTGCCTGGTGACCAAGCCCGATGGAACGCTCCCGACCCATCCTTCGCGCTACCGTCTTACTGACCGTCGTCGCGACCTCGCTCGGCGCTCAGCAGAAGCGCCCGATGACCTGGCTCGATGCCCAGTACCTCAAGTCCGCCGGCGCCTACGCCGTCTCGCCCGACGGACGCCAATTGCTCTACACGCTTACCACTCCCGATTGGAAGGAAGCCACGACGCAGAGCGACATCTGGGTGGTGAACACCCAAACGGGCGTGAGTTCATCGAAGCAGCTCACCTTCACGACGGCGAAGAACGAGTCACAGCCGCGTTGGGCGCCCGCGGGAGGATGGTTTGTCTTTTCGTCGAATCGCGAGGCACCAGCCGCTACGGCCACCCAGAATCAGCTCTTTCTCATGCGCGCCGACGGCGGCGAAGCGCGCCGCATCACCAACGCGCGCGAAGGGGTGAGCACCTTTGCGTTCACGAAGGACGGCAGCTGGCTCGTCTACCGCAGCGGCAAGAGCAACGAAGAACAGCTGTACGCGATCGCGGTGAGCGCGCTCACGACCGGTGCGCCGGTTGATTCGATCACGGCAACGCAGATCTCGAAACATCCCACCGGGGTGGGCGACTGGCGCGTGAGTCCGGATTCGAAGCGGATCTACTTCGTGACCGTCGATTCAGTCGATGGCGACGAAAAGGCGCGTCGCGACAAGAAGTTCACCGTGAACGTGCGCAACGCGGCCACATCGATCGCGTCGCTCTGGGCGCTCGACCTCGCGAGTCGGAGCGAGACGCGACTCACCAGAGACACCTCGCTCGCCGTCACCGGGTTCACGCTCTCCGATGACGGTCGCTGGGTTGGCTTCAACGCCGTACCGAATGACCGCTACAAGCGCAACATCACCGAAGAAGGGATCTACTCCGATGTGTTCCTGCTCGACACACGCGACAACAGCGTCGAGCGCCTGACGAAGAACGACGAAATCTCCGAATCGCCGCTCTCCTTCTCGCCCGACTCGAAAACCATCGCGTTTTCGGCGTCGGATGACATGACGCGGTACACCATGAAGAACCGTCGCGCCTACGTGCGCGATGTAACCGCGAAGGGGCAGGCGTTCCGCAAAATCGGCGACTACGACGGTGACGTGAGCGTCGATTTCTGGGGCGCTGACAGTCGCACCATCTACTTCAACGAAGGGATGAAGGCGACGCAACAGCTCTTCGCGATGGATGTCGCCACTGGCAAATGCACCCCGGTGACCGCCGTGCAGGGGGTCGTCACGGTGAGCGTCGACGCCGACACCAAGCGCGTCATGGTGAACTACAACGACCCTGGCAATCCGGGCGCGCTCTACACGGTTGCGTCGGTCGACGCGGTGAAGGATCGCGGCAGCTGGACGCAGCTCACCGACCCCAACCCATGGGTGCGTCAGACGTTGTCGCTTGGCGAGGAAAGCGAGTTCACGTGGACGTCGAAGGACGGCAAGAAAGTTGGCGGTGTGCTCCTCAAGCCGGTGGGTTATCAGCCGGGGAAGAAGTATCCGCTCATCGTCGCCATTCATGGCGGACCCGCTGCGGCGGATCTCCTCAGCTTCAACGGCGGCTACGGCGCTCAGGTGTACGCCGGCAAGGGTTGGATGGTGCTCATGCCCAACTATCGCGGCTCGACCAACTACGGTGAGGCGCACAAGAACGGCATCGTGGGCAATTACTTCGCGCCCGGCTACAACGACATCATGACCGGCGTCGATCAACTGATCAAAGACGGCATGGTGGACAGCACCAAGATGGGCGTGCTCGGTTGGAGCGCCGGCGGCCACTGGAGTAATTGGATTCTGACGCACACCAATCGCTTCAAGGCCATTTCGAGTGGCGCCGGTACGACGAACTGGATTTCGATGTACGCGCAATCCGACGTGCAGCGAAACCGGCAATACTACCTGGGAGACAAACTGCCGTACGACGACTTCGATGCGTACTGGCGCCAGTCGCCCATTCAGTACATCCGCAATGCGAAGACGCCCACGATGATTCACGTCGTCGAAGGCGATCCGCGAGTACCCAGCCCGCAAAGCGTCGAGCTGCACATGGGTCTCAAGCGGGTGGGTGTGCCCACGGAGCTGTTCATGTACCCGGGGGCGTCGCACGGTATTCCCGATGCACGCAATCGATTGGTGAAGAGCACCGCCGAGATGGCGTGGATGGACTACTACGTGCTGGGCAGCGGGAAGAAGTTCAGCTGGCGCGACGTGCTGTCGACGCTCGAAGATCCCAAGGCCGAAAAGAAGATCGACATCAAGGGGCCATGACACGCGCGCGTTTCACGTGAGTTCACACGAGTTCACATGCAATCCACAAAATGGCTGTGGATAGCTGTGAACTCACGTGAAACGCCGTGATGATCAGGAGGCTCGCAGAAGCCCAACCAACAAAGGGGGCCGGCGCTCAGCGCTGGCCCCCTTTTTGACGATCTCGCGAACGGAGATCAGGTCGAGGGCAGCGGCTAGAAGGCGAAGCCAGGCAACGGACTTGGAGCGGCCAGCGCTTCCTGCGCCGCCAGCAACACGGCGGTGGGCAGGGGAGCGGCGCCGGCGCGACGAGCGGCTTCCACCACCAGCGATAAAGCGCGAGCCTGCGCTGCATACGCGGCCAGCAGGGCGCCTCCAGCGCCCGGCGTCGCCACGATGTCCTGGGCGAGGTCATCGAGGTGCTGCACCAGCGCGGGAGTCGTTGCAGCGGTCGCTGAGGCGGTTACGGCACTCGAGGCCGAACTCGAGCTGGTCGCGGTGGACGCGACTTCGCGTCGGCGATGCCGAACTTCACGGTCTCCGTTGGCGAGACCCATCCCCGGGAAGGTGGAAGGGGCCAACGCTTCCTGCACACGATCATTGCTGGCGGCCAACACGGCCAACCGGCGACGAGCGACTTCTGACGACTCGAATCCCACGACAGACTCTCCGGTAGCGGCACCCGTCGGCGCGTGATTTTCCACGCAGCTCTTGACAGATGCACAACTGTTACATAAATGCGACAGTGAAAGCGACGCAGCGCATGCGTCTCAAACGCATGCTGTAGTACGACTTGGCGATTTGGTTACTGATGACGTCGGCTTAGCCGGGTCGTCGGTGCTGCTCGCCGATGCAGTGATCGGTTCGTTGGTCAGCAGTCTCAGACCTGTCTTGCAACCACTTCTGGTGGCGGACGGGGCGGTACGGTTCGAGCCCTCCAGTGGAGCAGGCTGGATGCACGTCCTCACCCCGACAGCTGAGCGTGACAGCGCCGCGCGGGAACTGGCTGAACTGGCCAGAGCCACGCTCGACGATCATTGGGCCGTCGCTGCGATTCCGGCCGAACGTCGCGCGCTCCTGCTGGAGCGAGCTGACGCGGCCGCCCTGCTTCCCGGCGACGGACTCGGCGAGCCGATTGCCGACGGATTGGCACTGCTCGGGACCGCCTACGAACTGGCGGCCCTTGGACAACTGGAAGCGGCCCTCCACCCGGTGCCGAGTGCCGCCCGCGATCTCGCGCAGGCTGTACTGACCCTGGGCGCGGCCCGCGCCTTTCGCTGCTCGGCGGCCTTGCGGCCGTCGCTCGATGACGGAGAATCCGCGATCACCTGGGCGCTCAAGCTGGGCGCTCTCGCGCTCGTGTCGCGTCAAACCGACGCGTACGTCCGCTGGTGGGAGGTCCGTCATCATGTGGCTGACGTCGTCAAACGACTCGCCAACCGCCTCGATCAGGAGCCGTGGGAACCCTACGCCCGCGGCACCTTGTGGATGGCCTGGCTGGGGCTGCTGGGCGCCCCCATTGCCATCCTTCCCGAACACGCCACCGATGAGCTGCCCACGCTGAGTGCGACCCGCACCCGACTGGCGGCCTTCCGTGAGCGTCGTGCGCTGCATGAAGTGCCCGGCGAGGGGCCGGTACTCAATGCCGCGGCCCTGCGCGCCCGTATGACCGAGTTCGCGATCCGCCATCTGGCCGACGCCACCGAACTGCTGACGGTGGCCGTCTTCCGACGGACGCTGCCGGACGTGTCCGCGGAGTTCAAGCTGCACCTGAGTGCAGCTCGCTCCGCTCTCGCGGGCGATCATGGGCAGGATGTCTTGCTGGCGTGGTTGCAGGCTGCCGGCGTCACGCTGGCAGGCGGCGTGACCGCGCAGCTCGAACTCCCAGGATTCTAGTTTTTCCCGACGTGCCCTTGGCGGTGGTGCCCTTCGCGCCGCGCCACACGCGGTAAATTCGACGACCCGAGCTTCCCACCGGGAATGCCACGCGGCTTCCGCCCATGGGAATGATGTCGGCCATCAGCGCGCCCAGCGCCAGCCGATCGTCGTCGCTCGCGACTGCGGCTTCCGTCGGCTCCGCCTCAAGGCGGAACCAGCGGACGCCAGACTCACCTTCGGCCCGAACGTAGTACGAGTCATCGGCCGTCCAGAACGCACTGATCTGGTCCTCCTGCCAATCCATGTGGATAGACAGGCTTGTGATGGGTGCTGGATCCATCTGACCATTTGGCGCGTCAACGGCGACAACGTGCATGACAGTATTCCGTGAGGGGCAGGAATGTGAACGTCGCTGTTCCGGAGCGAGCCGGGACGTCGACGGGCGGGGATGTTATGACGATCCAGCCGCTCACGCAATACGCGAGCTGCACCGTAAGTTGTTGACATACTTGTGGATAGATGTTGACAAGCATGTGGACAACCACCTAAGTCGCACTCCCGGCCAGATCTGCGTCCCTTTGGGGTGTGGAAAAGCGGACTTGTGATGCCCCCGCTTTTTGCGCTGACAGGGGGATGCTTATCCACACGAGCGAACCTCACAAATGTTGTATTTGCTGGATTGCTCACACGGTCTTGACTTCGCCAGCGTCGATCGATCTGTCACAGTTTCTGTCCAGCTCGCCTGACTTTCCAGATCCGTGCTTGAACAACATCCCCATGGCGCGAGTTGGGCTCAGGCCACATTGTGGCGGAGTCATTTTCCCCTTGGCCTGCTCAGGTATCAGGAGTCGAGTCGTGTCATTTGATCCGCGGATCGGTTTGCTCGTCGGGCGCGAATGGTCCTTCCCACCAGCCTTCCTGGACGCCGTCAAACGACGGCAGAGCGGGGTCGAGGCCGATTTCATCAAGCTCGACGCAACGCGGATGGCCTCGCCCGTCCCGTACTCGTTGATCATCGATCGCATCTCGCACGAGATCGGCTTTTATCGGACCTTCCTCAAGCACGCCACACGCATGGGGACGACGGTCGTCAACAACCCGTTCATGTGGTCGGCGGACGACAAGTTCTACGACGCCACCCTTGCCCTGCAAAACGGCGTCGCCCATCCGAAAACGATGGTGCTCCCGAACAAGGACTACATCCCCGGGATCTCGCATTCGGAGTCGCTGCGCAACCTCGCCTATCCCCTCGACTGGAAGGGCGTCGCCGAATACATCGGCTTCCCGTGCGTGCTCAAGGACGCCCATGGCGGTGGCTGGCGCGATGTCTACATCTGCGATTCGATGGAGGAGCTGCTGGCGAATTACAACAGCTCGGGACTCCTCACCATGGTCGTACAGGAGTTCATCAAGTGGGACTTCTACGTTCGCTGCATGGTGCTCGGTCGCGAAGAAGTACTGGTGATGCCGTATGACCCGCGACGCCGCTGCTACATCCCCGAGCCCGGCTACCTGGGCAAGGAGCTCGAGGATCGCTGCACCCGCGATGCGCTCACGCTCTGTCGAGCGCTTGGGTACGACATGAACACGGTGGAATTCGCCGTTCGCGACGGCGTACCGTATGCCATCGATTTCATGAATCCGGCGCCCGACATGGACATCAACTCACTCACGCCGAGCTACTTCGAGTGGGTCGTCGAGCACATGGCCGATCTGGCGATCAAGTTGGCCACCGCGCCACGCAAGGCGCCGCCAGCGGGGCCCGTGATCGGCGCATGAAGTCGGCTATTGAGGCGTACCACGAACTGCTCGACACCGGCGACCTCGCTGCCGCGTCGTCGGAGGCCTTTGAGCTGCAGCTCCGAAAGCAGGGACTCTACTTCGGCGATCGCGCACTCTGCAGCGTGCTGCGTCCGCGGTTTCTCTCGATTGCGCAGTATCGCCACATCGCCGAAGGGTGCCGCTTGGTTGGGCAGGCCTTCGAAAAGGTGCGTGTCGCCGCCATGGCCGACGCGCAGCTCCGCGCGCAGTTCGGCCTGACCGGGTGGGAAGAGCGGATCATCCACGCCGATCCCGGCTTCACAGCAGCGAGCCCTACGTCGCGTCTCGACGCCTTCTACGCGGAAGGGGAGGGCGGTCTCAAGTTCACCGAGTTCAACGCCGAAACGCCGGCGGGCGCCGCCTACAACGATGCATTGTCGCGCGCGATGCAGGCGATGCCGGTCATGCAGGCCTTTCAGAAGACCCATTTCCCGATACCGCTACCGTCGGCGGCGACCGTCGTCGATGCGCTGTTGACGGCGTTCTTCGAGTGGTGTGGGGTCCGTGAGACGCCCCAGATCTGCATCCTGGACTGGAAGGAAGTCCCGACCTACAGCGAATTCGTGCTGTTCGAGAATGAGTTCAAGGCGCGAGATATTCCGGTGTTCATTGGCGATCCGCGTGATGCGACCTTCGAAAACGGTCAGCTTACGGTGGCCGGCAAACCCGTCACGCTGATCTACAAACGCGTTTTGATCGACGAACTGGTCACGCGAGAGGGGCTCGATTCGCCGGTGGTCAAGGCGGTGCAGGCAGGTGCGGTGTGTATGGTCAACCCGTTCCGCTGCAAGCTTTTACATAAGAAGGCCTCACTTGCTGTGGTAAGTGATGAACGGCAAGCCGCGTTGCTCTCGGCCGACGAAAAACGCGCGGTCGACGCGCACGTGCCGTGGACCCGCGTGGTCGAGGAGCGCAAGACGGAGCACGCGACGGGAACCATCGATCTCGTCCCGTTCATCGCCGCCAATCGCGAACGCCTCGTGCTCAAGCCGAACGACGAGTACGGCGGCAAGGGCATTGTGTTGGGTTGGACCGTCGATGACGACACTTGGCGACAGGCGATCAAGACAGCCCTTGGAGACCCGTATATCGTGCAGGAGCGGGTGGTGGTGCCAAGTGAGTCGTGGCCGGCCTACGTGGACGGTGCGTTGCACCTTGGGGATCGCATGCTCGACACGGCTCCGTTCCTGGCGAACGGAACGACGATGTCGGGGTGCCTGACCCGAATCGCCACCGATCCGCTGTTGAATGTCACCGCCGGTGGTGGCTCCAACGTTCCCACATTTCTGGTTGAGGCACGCTGATGGCGTCCTTTACGCGCCCGGTAATCGGGCTGACGACCCAGACGCTGCACTCGATCGACGGCATTCCGCCGGCGCTTCCGTCCAGCTGGGTCATGAACCAACGGTACTTCCTGGCCGCGACCATGGTAGGCGCGGTGCCCTGGATGATTCCGTTGCTCGACGACGATCTGAACACGCTCCGCGAGATCTACGAGCGGTTGGATGGCCTGCTGATTCCGGGCGGTGTCGACATCAATCCGGCCGAGTACGGCGAGGCCGTGCGCCCCGAGTGCGGTAATCTCGATCCGGCGCGGGATCGCGTCGAACTGCAGCTGGCCAAGTGGTGCATCGAAGACGGGAAGCCCGTGCTGGGGCTCTGCCGCGGTCATCAGATCATCAACGTGGCGTGCGGTGGAACGATGTGGCAGGATCTCGCATCACAAAAGCCGTCCTTCCACAAGCACGATTTCTTCCCCACCGCTGGCTTTGCGCGTGATCATCTCGCGCACGAAGTCGATCTCGCGGCCGGAAGTCGCTTATCACAATTACTCGAATCCACACGAGTGCCGGTGAACAGCATGCATCACCAGGCGATCAAGGATTTGGGTGAGGGGCTCATTGCCTCGGCGGTCGCCGACGATGGGCTGATCGAAGCCATCGAAACCACCGGTGAGTCCTTCTGCGTTGGTGTGCAGTGGCATCCGGAAGTCTTCGAGATGGCGGATCCGCATACCCGGCATTTATTTGGCGGCTTCATTCGCGCCGCCGTCGAGTGGTCTAGCGCAAACAAGATGTCCCGCGTCGCCGTGGGGGGATGAATGCGTGGTCCGAGCCTGACCGTCGGAATCGAGGAAGAGTATCAGATCATCGACCCGGTAACGCGCGATTTGACACCAGGCTTTGACAGCCTGGTGAAGAGCGCGGATGCCGTGGCGGCCGACGTGAAGGCGGAGCTCCACCAGTGCCAGGTCGAGATCGGCACCAAGGTGTGCG
Organism: uncultured Gemmatimonadaceae bacterium; assembly: GCA_966112585.1. GTDB lineage: Bacteria > Gemmatimonadota > Gemmatimonadetes > Gemmatimonadales > Gemmatimonadaceae > Gemmatimonas. The sequence continues at coordinate 3,625 of CBHWDN010000028.1, read as the reverse complement.
GCTCCATTGCCGAGCTGCGGGGGGAGTTGGTGAAGCTCCGCGGCTTGGTGATCAAGGCGGCCGCCGAGCATGGGCTGACCATCGCGTCGGCGGGGACGCATCCGTTCTCGAACTGGATGAACATGGAAATGACGCCGAAGGAGCGATACCTCGGCGTCAAAGCGGAGCTTCAGGACCTCGCCCATCGCCTGCTGATTTTCGGCACGCATGTGCACGTGGGGATCGAAGACCCGGAGTTCCGCATCGATTGCCTGAATGCGGCGCGCTATATCCTGCCGCATATCCTCTGCCTTTCCACGTCGTCGCCATTCTGGTTTGGGCGCAACACCGGGCTGCACTCGTATCGCAGCATCGTGTTCAAGAACTTCCCGCGTACTGGCGTGCCGCGCATTCTGAACGGCTGGAGCGACTACGCCGACCTGCTCGACACGCTTGTGCGTACGAAGAGTGTGCCGGACGGCTCGAAGGTGTGGTGGGATGTACGTCCGCACCATCTGTATCCGACGCTCGAGTTCCGCTGCTGCGATGTGAACACGAAAGTCGATGAGGCGGTGTGCATTGCCGCCATCCTGCAGGCCGTGGTCGCGAAGATGTGGAAGCTGCGCCGCGACAACATGACCTTCCGTGTTTACGCCGCAGACTTGATCGAAGAGAACAAGTGGCGCGCGGTGCGGTACGGCTTGGGTGGAAAGCTGATCGACTTCGGCAAGAAGGAAGAACTGCCGGCGGCGGTACTCATTCGTGAGCTCATCGAGTGGTTCCTCGACGACGTGCTCGACGAGTTGGGCACGCGGAAGGAAGTCGAGTATGCCTATCGCATTCTCGAGGAGGGCTCGAGTGCGCAGCGCCAGCTCGCGACGTACGCGCGCACCGGTGATTTGCGCGCGGTGGTGGATCAGCTGATTCGCGAAACCGCCGAAGGGGTGTGCGAGCCCACACTTGGTCCGGCGATTGATGCGGAGCAGAAGCCGATCACGGCCATGGGCGGAGCGTCGGCGACGCCGAGTGCGGGGATGGCTACCGTCCGTGGACAGTCGGTGCCCTGATTGGTTGGTGAGGACGCGCCAGAAACGCTTCTAGCGCGTCCAGATCGCAATCAATCCGCAGAATGAGCGCCCATTGTCCGGCGCGCCGTACGAGTAGAGTTCGGGCGGAATACGCGCCGGGCCGGCGAAGAACTCAATACCGTGCACGTCTTTCGGCGGCGGAAGGAGCGCGAGGTTGACTCGCGTATCGGGAAGCACGCGGCCGTCGACGGCTATTCGGATGTAGCACTCGACGACTTTCTCGCGACGTGACTTGGCGTACCACGCACCAAGGCTGTCGATCAACATGACGCCGGGCAGGCGCGCGAAGAGCTGAAAGGTGCTGGCCGGACCGCGACGATCGATCTCGTCTTCGTCGATGGTGGCAGTGGGAATGCCAGCGGCTTTCCGCCGCTCGAAGTCGCTGTGCCTCGTGTTCTGCATTCGCGTTGAAACGACGCGCATCGTATCGAGCGTAGGCGAGAGCGTCGGGTCGAGCAGCACCGGGACCTCGTTGACACCTGGCGCGAGTTCGAGCGTGATCGTGCCTTCCTGAAAGCCGACGCGACGGAGTCGCACCGTGGCGGTTCCGCGCGGTATGTTGCGCGCACTGGTGCGGCCGCCGTTGTCCGTACGCAGCGAGAGCGATTCGCCACCGAGTGGCGTGACCTCCACAACGACGTCGCGGAGCGGCTGCTGTTTGTCGTCGAGCACGCGCAACGAAAGCGACGCGATGTCCCGACGCGCGACGATGAGGTCGACAGCGGCAAGCTCGGAGGTGATGGTGAGCGTTGTGTCGTGCGTACCGGCCGTACCGGCGACATAGATCGCCAGCGGCGCGTTGATCGGCACGGCACAGCTGCGCCATGCGCCTTGTGCATCGGCGGTTACGCGGACCGCGTCATCATTCAAAATGACGAGCGCTTCCCTGGACTTGGCGAGACTATCAAGATTCCGGCGGATGCGGAGCTCGGCCTTTGGAACCGCTTTGCCGTGTGCATCTCTCACAACGCCGCGAACGAGAGCACGCCCGCTCGCGCTATCGGCGCAGGCGGCGCGTTGAATGTCACGGGCACTTGGCAGCGCGAATTCGATGACGCGACCATCTTCGCCAACGGTGATGTTTTGCGTTGGGAGCATCACGCCGATGGAGTCGAGCACTGGATGCGTCATGCGCAGTTGATAGCTGCCCGGCAGGATGGGGCGCAGACGCGCGACGCCCTGGGCGTCGGCGGTCCAGCTGTAGTCCGTGCCTTCGAGCGATGCGTGCAGGGCGCCTTTGGAAAGCAGTGAGTTCGAATTGGATGCGCGGACCTCCAGCGTGGTGCCTTCCGCCTCGTACAACGCGTTGTCGGCGCGGGTCACGCGCAGCACCTCACCACCTGCGATCTGCACACCGGCGAGCGACCTGCTCGTGGGGTTCACTACGAGACTGCGTCGGCCAACGCTCACATTTCCGGCGCGCGCGTTCACCAGCGGCATGCGAATGCTCCACTCTCGCACGAGCCACTCGCCGGTTGCGAGATGGAGAAAGCGCACGTCGCCCCCCGGTTCCGCGCTCTCAGCAGCGGTCGGCAAGTTCGTATAGCGATAGTGCAGCGATTGCAACTCGCTCGACTGCTGCTCGAGCCACAGTGTGCCACGCACATCGGACTTGCCGGTGCGATCTCGCGCGGGGCGGAAGCTCACACCAATCCGGCCGGGATCATCGGCAGCGGCCGGTTCGAGACTGAAGCAGTGGTTGGCTGCGAAGCTGGAGGAGAGCAGCACATCGGCATCCGGTGCATGAAAGACGGTGCCGTCGGTGTCATCCACCACATAGCCACGTTCTGCAAGCAGATCCGCGGCGATACTGGTAAACGCGCGCGCTGTCTGTCCAGTTTGCTGACGCCGCGACTGCTGCACGACGCGCTTCTGGTCGGAATCGAGATGGCGATCGTACTCGACCCACTCGGTCTTCAGATTCGCATCGCTACGTGTGGTGTCGGCGCGCAGGCGCGACGCAAGCAGCGCGGTGCGCGCCTGCTCCCACACCGCCGCGACGGTCGCGCCATCGCGCGCTTTCTCGCCGCACACCTCCGCCGACTTCACCGTGATCGCGGGGAGCGATACCGGTACACCCATCATCGTGATCGGCACGGCGTCCACGGTTTCTGCCGCGCTGCTGAACGGACCAACCGTAGAACCGTCGGCCGGCAGCCACCCTACCTGCAGCGCCCGCAACCGATAGCGCGCGTTCGGCGCCGGTAGCTGCAGGCGATAGCCGCCGCGAGAATCGGTGAGCGCGCGAGCCTGCTGGTTGCCGTCGGCGATCGCCGTGACCACCACGTACGCCGCCGGCGACCCGTCGGGGCGAAGGACCGAGCCCCGGACGGTTTGCCCGTGGAGAGCCTGCGTTGCGAGGAGCGAGAGCGCGGCGACGGTGATCGGACGCATGCTTGAGCTTCGGCTGGGCAGTGCGAATCGGCAAGGCCGCAAGCGAGCCAACTTTCAATGACTCAGAGTCGTTGGAACGGGGGGGTTTTTAGCCGCCCCAAACCAAAACCACAACAAATAAAACACACTGTGTGAATTTAAAGGAGAGGTTTGGACCCGGGCGA
>CBHWDN010000027.1:0-70873 GCA_966112585.1 uncultured Gemmatimonadaceae bacterium | reverse complement strand
GGCGGCGTCATCGTCATGCCGTCGAAGTACGGCGGGTTCTTCACGTACGTGCTGTTCCCATCCCACGCGTACTGATTGCCCGTCGGCGCCTTGATCTCCTGCCAGTACTTGTCGCCCTTGAAGACATCGGCGTACTGCGTGGTGAACTGCTCACGCTTCACGCTTTCAAGGATCGTGTCTTCGACTTCCTGCGGCGTTGGCCAGATGTCCTTGAGGAACACCGGACCGTCGTTGCCCTGACCGATCGGCTCATTGGCGAGATCGATATCCATGCGACCGGCCAACGCGTACGCCACCACGAGCGGCGGGCTCGCGAGGTAGTTGAAGCGCGTCTGCGGATTGACGCGTCCTTCAAAGTTGCGATTGCCCGACAGTACTGCCGCAACATTGAGCTTGCCGGTGTCGATCGCTTCGCTGATTTCCGTCGGCAGTGGACCCGAGTTGCCGATGCACGTCGTGCAGCCATAGCCAACGACGTTGAAGCCGAGCGCGTCGAGCGCGCCCATGAGCCCAGCCTTGTGGAAGTACTCGGTGGCCACTTTGGAGCCCGGGGCCAGTGACGTCTTCACCCACGGCTTGGTGGTGAGTCCCTTCGCCACCGCCTTCTTCGCGAGCAGGCCAGCCGCAAGCATCACGCTCGGGTTGCTCGTATTCGTGCAGCTCGTGATCGCGGCAATCACTACCGCGCCATCGTGCAGCTCGAAGTTCGCACCCTTGTACGCGACGTTCTGCGCCGAACCCACACCCGTGGCGGCATGCTGCGCGGCAACGGCTTCGGCGTACTTCGACTTGCTCTCGCTGAGTGGCACACGATCCTGCGGACGCTTCGGGCCCGCGAGACTCGGCACGACGGTCGAGAGGTCGAGTTCGAGCGTGTCAGTGAAGACCGGATCGGGCGTTTCGTCGGTGCGGAAAAGTCCCTGCTGCTTCGTATACGCTTCGACCAGTGCGACCTGCTCATCGCTGCGCCCCGAGAGGCGGAGGTACTTGAGCGTTTCAGCATCGACCGGGAAGAAGCCCATCGTGGCACCGTATTCGGGCGCCATGTTGGCGATCGTCGCGCGATCGGCGAGCGCAAGGCTCGAGAGGCCGGTGCCGTAGAACTCGACGAACTTGCCAACGACTTTCTTCTTGCGAAGCATTTCGGTGCAGGTGAGCACCAGGTCGGTGGCCGTCGCACCAGCGGGCAGCTTGCCATGCAGCTTGAAGCCAATGACTTCAGGGATCAGCATGCTCACCGGCTGACCAAGCATTGCCGCTTCGGCTTCGATACCACCCACGCCCCAGCCAAGAACGCCGAGGCCGTTGATCATCGTGGTGTGCGAATCGGTGCCCACGAGCGAGTCGCAGTAGGCGAGCGTTTCGCTGCCATCCTGTGCCGTGAACACGACCTGACCCAGGTACTCGAGATTTACCTGGTGGCAGATGCCGGTGCCCGGCGGAACTGCGCGGAAATTGCGGAGCGCGGTCTGGCCCCATTTGAGGAACTGATAGCGTTCGCCGTTGCGCTCGAACTCGAGCTCCGTGTTGAGCAACAACGCCGCTTCGCTGCCGTATTCATCCACCTGCACCGAGTGATCGATCACGAGATCGACCGGCTGCAGCGGATTGATCTTGGTCGGATCGCCACCAAGGGCGACCATCGCATCGCGCATGGCGGCGAGGTCAACGACGCAGGGCACGCCGGTGAAATCCTGGAGGAGCACGCGGGCGGTGCGGAAGGCAATTTCCTGGTCAACCGGCGCCTTCACATTCCAGCGAGCCAATGCTTCGACATCGGCCTTCTTCACGAAGGCGTTGTCTTCACCGCGCAGCAGGTTCTCGAGTAGGACGCGGAGAGAGAAGGGGAGCGACTTCGCGGTGCTGCCCGCAAGGCCATCGAGGGCATCAAGACGGAAGTACGCGTACTGACGGTCGCCCACCTTCAGGGTGGAACGGCTGCCGAACGAATTGGGATGCGACATCTCGGAGGGTGTCCTGCGCGCGCCGACCCCTCGGGCGGCAACGCGCGTTCGGTACGGAGCCACTCATCGCGCCGTGACGTCCCAACGGGAGCGCCCGGTACCGACGAGGCTACCGGGAAATATCGGCCGGAGCGCCCTGCAAGGCCAGCTACTCGCGGCGGATTACTGGCTGATGGGCAGTCGCACCTGAAATTCGGTTCGGCCCGGCTCCGACTCGACTGACAACTCCCCCTCGTGCTGCTTGAGCAGGCGTCTCACGATGTCGAGCCCCAGCCCGGTGCCTTTACCGACCCCCTTCGTGGTGAAGAACGGCTCGAACATGCGCGCCTGGATATCGGCCGGGATGCCCGGGCCATTGTCGGTCACCTTCACGACCACCCGGTCCAACTCGCTGAACGCGCTCACTTCGACCCGGCCATTCTGCGGCACGGCATCGAGCGCGTTGTCGATCAGGTTCATCCACACCTGGTTGAGCTCCGCGCCCACCGCATGCGCGCGCGGCAGCGACTCGTCCATCTTGAGCGCGACGTCGGCGTTCTTGTGGCGCTGCTTCGCGCCGAGCATGACGAGCGTGTCCACGATCCCCTGCCGGATGTCTACCGGTTCCGGCATGGGCGCGTGATCCATGAAGGTGAACCCTTTCACCGCGCCCACGAGATCGTGAATGCGCATTGCGGCCGTTTCGATGTCGTACGACAACGTGCGCACGTTGCAGCCGGCGGCCATCCACTTGATCGTCGCGTTGAGGACCTCGGCATCGACGAGTAAAGCCAATTCGTCGAGCGCGTCGATGGTGATGCCGGTCTCGGACAGTGGGCCGGCGCACCGCTCATCGGCGCCATGATCTTCCAGCCACTCGAGAAATTCGTCCTCGCGATCGGAGCGGCCGATCGCTGAGCGCATCATGGTCGGCGCGGCTTTGAGGCACATGGCGCGGAGTTCGTCGATGTGCGCGAAGACCTCTGGCGAAAGACGCGCTTCGCCGAGCTTACGAGCGGCCGTCTCCGACGCCTCGATGGATTCAGTCAGCAGCTTGGCGCCGCGTACGACCGCCGACGCAGGGTTGTTCAGTTCATGCGCGAGACCGGCGGCCAGCTTTCCGAGCGAGACGAGCTTTTCGTCGCGCAGGTTGGCGGTGGTGAACTGACGCGCGCGATCGACCATCGCGTGCACGAGCACCGCGGTCACACTGGGGCACGCGCGCGTCAGCTCGGCGAGGTGTTCCTTGTGAACGGCCAGCAGTTCGGTGGGCTCTTCGGCCACCACATCGCCTGGCGGAGAAGCGCCGCGCGAATAGGGCATCACACCGCCGACGTCGCCGGCGACCCATTCAAAAACTTTGTGGGCGCCGGCACCCTGGTCGACTCGGATGACGAGGTGACCGGAAAAGAGCACCAGCATGTCGAGCGCCTGCTCGCCCTTGTGTGTGACGACGTCGCCAACGGCGAGCGTGTGCAGCTCACCGTGCGCCAGAATCCAGTCCTGCTCTTCCTGCGGCGCCGCGCCCAGGGAGCGGTGCGCACGCATGCGCGCGAGGAGTTCGTCGGGCGTGAGCATGGTCTACACTGTCCGCAGATAACGGTGCACCGAATACACCGCCGCTGATCCTTCGCCAACCGCAGCGGCCACGCGACGATTTGCATTTGCGCGCACATCACCGGCGGCAAAGACACCGGGAATGCTGGTTTCGAAGGCGTACGGCTCGCGTGACAGCGGCCAATTGCGCGGCTTGCCGAACTCCTTGGGGAGATCGGTGCCGGTGAGGATGAAGCCAGAGTCGTCGCGCTCGAGGGTGTTCGCGAAGGCTTCGGTGTGCGGCTTGACGCCAATGAAGATGAACATCGCCGAGAGCGGAATCGAGATGCGCTCGTCGGTGCTCACCTGTTTGACCACCACGCCCTCGAGAGCGGTGGTACCCACCACTTCATCGACTTCCACGTTGCCGATGACTTCGATGTTTGGTGTCGCGCGAATGCGATCGACGAGATACTGCGACATCATGGGCAGCAGGTCGTTCGCACGTATGAGCATGGTGACCTTGCGGACATAGCGCGAAAAGAAGAGCGCGCCTTGTCCGGCCGAGTTCGCGCCGCCCACCACGCAGATGTCGCGATCACGGTAGCGCGCTGCTTCGGTCATCGCAGCGCCGTAGTACACACCGACACCTTGCAGCGCGTCGAGACCCGGCGTGTTGAGCATGCGCGCACTCATACCAGTCGTGATGATCACGGTGTAGGTGGTGAGCTCGGTCCCATCGGCGAGGACTACCACGCGATACGGATCTTCACGGCGCAGTGCAACCACCGGCTGCCCAACCAGCAACTCGGCACCAAATCGCTTTGCCTGTGCGGTGGCGCGCTGCGCGAGATCGGCGCCGGTCACGCCAGCCGGAAAGCCGAGATAGTTCTCGATCATCGAGCTTGTCCCGGCCTGACCACCCGCGGCCTGCGTTTCGACCACTACGGTCTTGAGCCCTTCCGAGGCCGCATACACCGCGTTTGCGAGTCCGGCCGGACCACCGCCCACCACGACGACATCGTAGAAGGGCCGATTCGCGTGCGTCTGCATCCCGGCACGAGTTGCCAGCTCAACGTTCGACGGCGCGACCAGGTGCGACCCGTCGGGGAAGATCACGATTGGCAGCTTGAGTAGATCACCCGCCAGTGATTCAGCGAGCGCGCGCCCAGTCGAATCGACGTCGAGGTCGACCCACTCGTACGCCACACGATTGCGCGAAAGAAACTCCTTGGTTTCAAAGCTTTGCGGCGACCACTGCGAACCCAGAATGCGAATGCCGTCAAACCGCGGCGTCGTGCGAGCGCGCCATTCGCCAAGCAGGTCATCGAGCACGGGATAGAGCCGATGCTCCGGCGGATCCCACGGCTTCATGAGATAGTGGTCGAGCGCGACATCATTGATGCCGGCGATGGCGACGTCGGTGTCGGCGTACGCGGTGAGCAACACACGCCGCGCTGCAGGATGCAGCTTCGACGCCTCGCGAATGAACTCGATCCCTGACATGCCCGGCATGCGCTGATCCACGAGCAGCAGCGCGACCGGCGTATTGCGCGCCGCGAGCGCCTGCAGCGCCTCGAGCCCTTCGGCCGGCGAGCTCGCCTTGATGATGCGGTACTCGCTTCGGTACTGCTGCCGCAAATCGCGCTCGATGGCGGCGAGGACAGCGAGGTCGTCGTCAACCGACAGGATGACGGGCTTGATCACGGGGACCTCAAGGGAAATGTCGGTGTGGCAACGAAAGGACTAACTGCCTCGGATCTCGGACAGCTATGGAATTGGGAGACGGGCCTTCGGTCGGAGATGAGAGGTCGGGTTCGTATTCAAAGGAAGAAGTTACGCCGCAATCCGGCGGCTGGCGGACGTCAGCCGGACTGTTCCAATGCGTCCCCCACCTGATCCCTCTCGTGCGGCGCCAGTACCGTGATCGCATCGAACGGGCAGGAGCGCGCCACAGCCAGCTCGCGTGGCGAGCACTCCCGAATGCTCACGAGCGGTTCAGCGAACCCGCGGTGCATGCGCATGAGGTCCGGATGGCGCGCGACGCACAGGCCGCAGCCGGTGCAGCGCGTCTTGTCCACGCTGATTTCAAACTCGGCGCGCGGGAAAAGGCCTCCCGGCGCTGCGAGGACTTCGTTCAGGTGCTTGAGTGCATCGCGCGTCGCGCTGTATCCCACTTCGAGCAGCTCTTCGACATGCGAGAACGAGAACCAGCCGATGTGTGAGACCTTGGGGCGTACGAGCAGGAGCGGTGGCGTCGTCCAGCGATCGAGCGCCGCCTGCTGCTGATGATGCATCATCATGGTGGCGGCGCGCATGAAGATCGACGCGAACCCCTGTTCGGCCACGCCCGTCGCGAGCGGTACATCGGCGATACCGACATCGACGGCGATGATGGCGTCCATATCAAGTCCGGCAATCGCAATCGGGAGATTATCGGTGGTGCCGCCGTCGACACAAATGCGATTGCCCACGATGCCCGGTGGGAAGAAGCCTGGAAGCGCGCAGCTCGCGTACACCGCCTCGCGCACGGAGACGTTCTGTAAACCCGGCGTGCCGTAGACGAGCGGTGTACCGCGTTCGAGATCGACGGCGGTGACCAACAGTGGTGTCTTAAAATCGGCAAAGGTGCCGGGCTGCACCACTTCCTCGGTGAGCTCGCGCAGCGGCTCCTCGAGATAGATGGAGCGCGACAGCATGCGCTCCATGATCATCCCCATGTGATTGATGCGGAACAGATCGCGCCGGCGAAAGCGACGCGCGCGATCGGTCAGGTCCTCGATACTGCGGCCACACGCGGCCGCGGCCGCGATCATCGCGCCAATGCTGGTGCCGGCGTACAGCGACGGCTGAATGCCGGCATCGTGGAGCGCCCGAAGCGCGCCTACATGCGCCATCCCCTTGAGCGCCCCGCCCCCCAGCACCACGCCAATGCGCAGCGGTCGTTCCATGTTCATGCGGCTGTCATCTTGGGTACTAGATTCTCTGACATGCGTGTGCTGCTGGTCGAAGACGATGACACGTTGCGCGACAGCGCCACGGCGTTCCTGCGGGCCGCCGGTTTTGCCGTTGATCCGGCCGCTACCGGCAAGATGGCACGTGAACTCGCAGCCGTCAGTCCATATGATGCTGTCGTGCTGGACATCGGGTTGCCAGATGCTGACGGTTACACCCTCTGTTCGGCCTTTCGTGCCCGCGTCCCAGCGCCGCGCATCCTCATGGCAACCGCGCGCGATGCGGTAGAGGATCGGATCGCCGGGCTGGATCTGGGCGCGGACGATTACCTCGTCAAACCCTACGCGCTGGGTGAGCTGGTCGCTCGCGTCAGGGCACTGCTGCGCCGCCCCGATCACGCCGCGCCGGTGATGCTCCACGTTGAGGATCTGCAGCTGGACCCCGCCACGCGTGAAGCACGGCGTGGCGATCGGGTCATCCTGCTTACCACCAAGGAATTCTCGGTGCTCGAAGTGTTGATGCGCGCGCCAGGGCGCGTGCTCACCCGAGAGTTCATCGGCGAGCACGCCTGGGACGACAACTTCGATCCCGGCAGCAATGTCATCGACGTTTATATGGCGCGACTGCGAAAGAAGGTCGATGGCGCGAATGACCTCCCACTGATCGAAACGATTCGCGGCGCCGGATATCGACTCGGCCCTCCGCCGTCGCGGCGCATCGCCCGGTGAGTCCCGCTTCGCATCGCGTCGACGCGAGTAGACCGCGGATTCGCTTGCGCTTCACGGTCTTGTACGCCGCGACGCTGCTGGTCGTCTTGCTGTCGGCCGCTGTGATCGCGCGCTTCGCCATTCGCCGCGCGCTCGATCAGGCGTTTACCGAGTCGACGCAAAGCTCGGCCGGATTGGTCAGTCAGTTCTTTCGGCAGGAGATCATCGAGTATCGGTCCACCGAAGCCACGCTGACGCACATCACCGGCGAATTGGTCTTCGAAGGGCGCGCGATTCGCCTTATTCGCCCCGACGGCCGGATCTTTCGCGGCGCGATCTCGCGTCCGCGCCCCGCTCAGGAGCTCGGTGTTATTCAGTCGGTGCAGTTCCCGCTCGACGAGCAGCTGGCGCCGGGGTGGAAGGTGGAGATCGATGCCGATCGGTCGCCCACCCACGAACTGCAGCATCGTCTCGATCAATGGCTGCTGATTGGCGTGCCGTTGTTCGTGCTTGCGGCAGCGCTGGCGGGATGGTGGCTGACCGGTCGCACGCTACGTCCGGTTGGCGCGATGGCCGACGCCGCGGCACGCATTGCGCCAGCGTCCGGCTCACGACTGCCGATCGACAATCCGGACGATGAATTGGGGAGACTGGGAGCGCGCTTCAATGCGCTGCTCGATCGACTGGACGGGGCGCTCACGCAACAGCGGCAGTTTCTGGCCGACGCGGCGCACGAGCTGCGAACTCCAATCGCCAGAATGCGCGCGCGCGTAGAAGTATCGCAGATGGAGCTATCGCAGGCGCGCGCGAATGGTGAACTCACCGCCGGGCAACAGCAGGGAATGATCGAGGCGCTGGACGACGAGTTACGGTCGGTGTCGCATCAGGTGGAGCAGTTGATGCAGCTCGCGCGCGCTGATGCGGCGGGCGAGGAAGCACTCGTTGAATTGATGCCGTGCTTTTTCGATGACCTCGTCGCCGATGAATTGCCACGGTGGCAACCGCAGGCCGCACACCTGGGCGTCACGCTATCGGTGAGCGCCCTCGAGGAAACGCCGGTGAATGCGGACCCGGCGTTGATTGCGCGACTGCTTGGCGTGCTCGTGGACAATGCGCTGCGCTACACACCCGCAGGCGGGCAGGTGCAGCTCTCGGTGCGCGCGGATGGCGAGTTTGCGCGACTGGATGTCGATGACAGCGGCATCGGCATCCCGGCAGCGGACCGCGCGCGTGTGTTCGACCGGTTCTATCGTGGCGCGGAGGCGCGAGCGAGACGGGCCGATGGCAGCGGCCTGGGACTCGCAATCGCGGACTGGATTGTGCGGCGGCACGCGGGCGAGCTGTCCGTCGCGGATAGTCCGTTGGGCGGGGCGCGATTTACAGCGAGACTGGGGATTCGGTAGGCCGAGCGCTGCGCGCTCGGCATGGGTTGCCGTGAGATTTGAGATTTGAGTTGTGACCAGGCGAGACCTCGAGACTTGTGACGAGAGTAGGTCAGACGAAACCCGTCTCACCAACTCTCGTCTCAAGTCTCAAGGTCTCGCCTACTCACGGCTCACTTCTGAAATCTCAATGCAACCCAGCGCGCGAAGCGCGCAATCAACAAATCGGGATGTCTTGTCGCGGCACAAACGCTCGCCGAGTTTCCGGCTGCATCGCTTTCCGCCACGCATCGCGGAGCGTGCGGAGGCACTGCGCGGCAGCCACGTAGTCGTGGAGATCGACGCTTTCTTCGCACCAGGCGTAGAGCGCATCGAAGCTGCGCGATGAGGCTGACTCGAGGTCGAGGGCGCAGCGAAGGACACTGATCGCCTCGCGAGCGGCGGCCTGATCGAAGGCTTCGCAGGCGTGAATGGCGCGATCGTACGCCCGTACCAGCCGGGCGAGAGGTTCGCTCGACGGGCGATCGGCGTCGATCACCACTGAACTGAAAACAGGCGTCGGAATTGGCACGGCGGGGTGGCGCTGGAGTCGTCTACATGGCGCGTCAGGAACTGCGCCTCGTCTAGGTAGATCGGCTCGGGGCAGGGCCAACTTGAATGTTTGTACGCACTTGGCGGTGATGAGTCGCACAGAGCGTGACGATGTGACAGCGCGGCCAGCGCCGGAACACAGCGGCCTGCGTGAACGTCAGCGCTGGTTCACGAAGGGTTCATCAATGCCCGCTACGGTGTGGCATGCCGAATCCTCGACATTCGCAGCACAGAATACGCCGGGTGGCGCCACTTTTGGCGCTGCTCGTGGGCTGGAACGCGCGCGCAGACGCGCAGTCAGCGCCCCTCGATCTCGCTGGTGCGCTTGCACTGGCGCGTCAGTCCGGGCCGCTCTCCAGGCTGGTCGCGGCGCGTCAGGACATTGCCGTGGGGCGCGTTCGTGAGCTCACGCAGACGCCGAATCCGACGCTCGAATGGCGTCGCGAGAACCTCGGCAGCGCGCTCGCGCCGGACATCTTTGTCACCGCGTACATCCCACTCGATGTCACCGGGCGCCGGCTGGCGCTGCGCGGTGTGCGAGGTGCCGGCGTGCAACGTGCCGCGGCCGACGCCGAAACGGAACGACGCGATGCGGAGCTCGAGGTCGCCCGCGCCTGGCTCATCGCGGCGTCGCTCCAGGGAACGCAGGAGGTCGCGAGTCGCCAGCACGAGGCGTTGCGGGAGATCGCGCGCATCGACGCGCAGCGACTTCGCGAAGGCTTGGTATCGGAGGCCGTTGGGCTGCGTACGTCGCTCGAAGCGGACCGCGCGCGCGTTGCGCTCGTGAGCGCCACCGCCGATGCGCGGCGCGCGCGCGCGCAACTGGCGCGCGTGCTCGGTGTGGACGAGGGCGCGATCACGTCACTCGCACCGATCAACGCGCCCGCATTTCCTGCGGCTCCGGACTCCACGGTCTCACGCGCGGTCGCTCTCAAGGCACGTCCCGACGTTCGTGCGCGCGAGCTTGCGCTCGACGAAGCCAATCGCCGGCTCTCCGCTGAGCGTCGCGGTGTGATTGGCGATCTGCAACTGCAGGGCGGAAGCAAGCAGACCAGTGGATTCATGACCGGGCAGATCGGCGTGGGGATGCCGCTGCCACTGTTCAATAGGAATGGCGGCGCGCAGCAACGGGCAGCGGGCGAAGCCAGCGAAGCACGAATTCTGCGCGACGACCTCCGTCGCTCCGTTGAATCAGGAGTGCGAGCGGCCTGGTTGCACTACGCCGACGTGCGCGGCGCGGCGAACGATGCGGCGAGTTTCGACGCACGCGGGCGTGAAGTCGCTCGTATTGCCCGCGTCGCCTATGGAGAGGGACATGTCACTCTCACCGAACTGCTCGACGCGGAGCGCGCCGCCGCCGATGCCATGCAGGCGCATCTCAAATGGGCCACGGAAGCCTGGCTGGCCCGCCTCGAACTCGAACGTGCGATTGGCGCGCGCCTGGACGACTCGGCACCGCTCGATCTCCCCACGCTTTCCTCGCTGCTCAACTCCGGACGATGAACATGCCTGCTGTGAATTCGTGGACTTCACACGCGACTCTTGCCTTGGCAATGGCCACGCTGGCCGCCTGCGGTGGGAAGGACAGCGCCACGCCGGCCAGCGCGGCGCAGACGGCTTCGACACCGATCGATACCGCTACGCTCTCCGCCGAATCGGTACGCATCGCCGGCCTCAGCACCGATTCCGCGCGGATGATACCGTGGCAGACATCGGTCACCGTGCCGGGGCGCCTGATGCTCGATCCGTCTGCCCTCGAAACGATTGGCTCCATCGTGGAAGGGCGCATCACGCACACGCTGGTGCGCGTCGGAGATCGTGTGCAGGCGGGGCAGGTGCTGGTGCTGATTCACAGTCACGAAATCATGAACGCACGCAGCGATCTGACACGAGCCAAGGCCACCGTGTCCGCCGCCGAAGCGGAACGCGACCTGGCGAAGACCGCTGCCGAGCGCGCGCATCGTTTGTTCGACGCTAAGGCGATGTCGCGCGCGGAAGTCGAGCGTGCGGATGTCGCGCAGCGCGTCGCGCTGGCCGCATTCGATGAAGCGGCCGCCGAGCGGCATCGCGTGGAGGCACTCATCGACCATCTGGTTGGAGAGGGGCCGACGCCGCGAGAGGCCGATGCGCACGACGTCTTCATTCGCTCGCCCATCAGCGGAGTCGTCACCGCGCGCGAGGCGCAGCCTGGTACGGTAGTCCTGCCGGGAACACCCCTCGTCACGGTAGGCAATCCTGGACGATTGCAGTTGCAGTTGCACCTCGCCGAAGGGGCGGCGATGGGTGTGCGCGCGGGAAGCGTGGTGCGCTATGCGCTCACCGAAGCGCCACTGGAACGCGCCGACGCACTGGTGACCCGCGTTGCGCCCACGGTCGATACACTGACGCGCACGATCGAAGTCATTGCGCAGCCCAAGGGCGACGTGCGGGGTCGCGCCGAATCGTTCGTTCAGGCCGAGCTGCTCGGAACCGGCTCATCGCCCGCGCTGAGCGTGCCATCGAGTGCGGTGCAGGCCATCGAGGGAGACACGGTGGTGTTTCTCGCTGAGCAGCGCGGCGAAGGCATGTCGATTCGCGCGGTGCCGGTGCGAACGGGGCGTCGGACCGCGGAACGAGTGGAGATCGCGGCAGGGATCAAGCCCGGCGCAGTAGTGGTGGTGAAGGGCGCCGCGATCGCGAAGGCCGAGCTGCTCAAGCGGCGCGGCGGCGGGGAAGGCGAGTAGCAGATGCGTACGCTCATTCACTTTGCGCTCAAGCGGCGCGGTGTCATCCTTGGCCTCACGCTCGGATTGATGGCGGCCGGGCTGTATGCACTGCAGCACATCCCTTTCGACGCGTTCCCCGATCTTACCGGCACCCGCGTCGAAGTCATCACCGTGGCGCCTGGGATGGCGCCTGAAGAGGTCGAGCGACTCGTCACCTATCCCATCGAAAGCACGTTGATGGGTGTGCCCGGTGCGGAAGGCGTGCGGTCCGTCTCGAAGTTTGGACTGTCGCTGGTCACGGTGCCCTTCCCGGACAACGTGGACGTGTATTTCGCGCGCCAGCTGGTACAGCAACGGTTGAACGACGCGAAGGGCGCATTGCCGACGGGCGTTGAGCCCGCGCTTGGCCCCGTCTCCACGCCAATGGGTGAGCTCTATCAGTATGTGCTCACCAGCGACTCGCTGTCGCTCACGGAGCTCAAGACGCTGCACGACTACGTGGTGCGCCCGCGGTTGCGCACACTCCCCGGGGTGTCGGAGATCAACTCGTGGGGCGGTCTCACGGAGCGCGTCGATGTCGAAGTCGATCCGGTGCGACTCGCCGCGCGGCGACTCACGGCACGCGATGTCGATGCAGCGCTGTCGAACAACACGCTCAGCTTTGGTGGCAGCTATCTCGAGACAGGCGGCGAGCGGTACACACTGCGCGGGTTGGGGCGCATTGAGCATCTGGCCGAAGTCGAGCGCATTGTCGTTGGCTCGTATCTCGGCACGCCGGTGCGCGTGGGTGATGTCGCGCGCGTGACGCTGGGCGCACTGCCACGCAACGGCGCGGTGACGAAGGATGGCCAGGGCGAAGTGGTGAGCGGTATGGTGCTCAAGCTCAAGGGCGCCGACTCTCGTCAGGTCATCGCTGCCGTTCGCTCGCGCGTGGAGGAGATCAAATCGGCGCTGCCGAAACACGTCGAGATCACGGCATTCTACGATCAGACGGATCTGGTCGATCACACCACGCGCACGATCGTCAAGAATCTCGTCGAAGGCGGTCTGCTCGTGATCGCGGTGCTGTTCCTGTTTCTCCGCAATTGGCGGGCGGCGCTGATCGTGGCCTCGGTCATTCCCATTTCGATGCTCATTGCGTTCGGTGGGATGGCGGTCTTTGGCTACAGCGCCAACCTGATGAGCCTCGGCGCGCTCGACTTCGGTCTGATCGTCGATGCATCGGTCGTCATGGTGGAGAGTTTCATCAGGCGCATTGAAGCGCATCGCGACACGCATCGACTGGGGCTGTTCGAACGCGCTGCCGTGGAGGTGGGGCGCCCCATTCTGTTCGGCATCGCGATCATCGTGGCCGTGTACATCCCGATCTTCACGCTCGATGGGATGGAAGGGCGCATGTTCAAGCCGATGGCGTTCACCGTGGTGTGCGCCGTACTCGGCTCGCTGCTGCTGGCGCTGACGTACGTGCCGGCGGTGTCGGCCTGGGCGCTGCGCGATGGCGAGGCCTCGCCAGCGCCGTGGTTGGAGCGACTGACTGCTCGGTACAGTGTTTTGCTCGAACGCGTGCTTGCGACTCCCAGGCCGCTCGTGCTGACGGCCGTGGTCCTGGTCGTTCTGGCGGTCGGATCGCTCACGCGCATTGGCACGGAGTTCATGCCGAAGTTGGATGAAGGCTCGATCCTGATCACGACGCGACGGATGCCGAGTGTCGATATCGCCGACGCCACCCGACTGTCACTCGCCGCCGAGCGCATTCTCAAGAAGTTCCCGGAGGTCACCACTGTAGTGACGAAGGAAGGGCGCCCGGATCTCGCGACGGAAGCGATGGGGCTCTTCGAGGGCGATATGTACGTCATCCTGACGCCGCGCAGCGAGTGGACCACCGCGCGCGATCGCGAAGGCTTGGTCGCCGCGTTCGACTCGGCGCTCAGCGTGGTGCCGGGGCTCGACATCTCATTCACGCAGCCGCTCGCCATGCGGCTCGACGAAGCCGAGAGCGGCATCAAGACCGATCTCGGCGTGAAGGTAGTGGGGCCGAGTATCGAGCAGAATCAAGCGCTGGCCGAGCGCATTCGTCGCATTATCGCGCGGGTGCGTGGCGCGGCCGATGTAGGTGTCGAAATCGCCGATGGTACCGGACAGGTCCGGATGCAGGTGCGACGCGAGGCGCTCGCGCAGTACGGCGTGTCGGTGGCTGATGTCCGCGACGCCATCGACCTCGCGATGGGCTCGCGCACGTCGGCCGAAATGATCGACGGTTTCAGGCGCGTCAGCATCGTGGTGGCGCTTCCCGAGCCCTTTCGGGCCGATGCGGCGGCGATCGGCCGGCTGACGTTGCGCGCTCCGGGAGGTGAACTGGTTCCGCTGTCGGCCGTCGCCGATATCGAGAGCACCACCGGGCCTGAATTGATCGGTCACGAGGACGCGCAGCGCCGCTCGCTCGTGCTGAGCAATGTGCGCGGACGCGACCTGGGAAGCTTTGTGCAGGAAGTTCGTGAGCGTGTTGCGCGCGACGTGCAGCTACCGGCCGGCGTGTTTCTCGAGTGGGGTGGTCAATACGAGAATCAGCAACGCGCGATGTCGCGCCTGATGCTCGTGGTGCCGGCCGCGCTCCTGCTGATTTTCGGCCTGCTGTACCTCAGCTTCCGCTCGATTCCGCAGGCGGTGCTGGTGCTGTCGAACGTGCCCTTCGCGTTGGTCGGTGGCATTGCGGCACTCTGGATGCGCGGACTCAATCTCAATCTTTCGGCGAGCATCGGTTTCATCGCGCTCTTCGGCATCGCGGTGCTCAATGGCGTCGTGATGGTTGAGCACTTGAACCACATGCGACGCTCGGAGGAGGGCGAAGAGGAATCCATCGTCGTGCGTGTGCGGCGCGGCGCTGCCGACCGATTGCGGCCCGTGCTGATGACCGCGCTCGTGGCGAGCCTCGGCTTCGTGCCAATGGCGCTGTCGACCTCGCCGGGCAGTGAGGTGCAGCGGCCGCTGGCGTCGGTGGTAATCGGCGGGCTGCTGACCTCGACGGTTCTGACGTTGTTCCTGTTGCCGGCTCTGTACGCGTGGCTGGAAGGACGGCGCGGGGTGCACGCTCGGTTAACTGCTTGAACGGCGAAACCCCCGAGAGTACAGGAAGTAGGACGCCAGGGTGAAGGGATCAGGACTGCTTTGATGTAGTCCTGACCCCTTCACCCTGGCGTCCTTCTTCCTGATCTCCAAGGGGTTTTCAATGCCAGCCGCCGCGCGAAATTCGCGCCGCGCAACGATGCTACTGCAGGAACTTGTACAACCCGATCAGTCCCACCACCGCTCCACCCACGATCAGAATGCTGCTGGCGTCGTTGTCATCGACTACTGCGCCCACGACGATCGCGGCGAGACCGGTAATCATGAGGGCAGTGCTCGAGCGTGATTCGGCGCGTGGCACCTTGGGCGCGGGCGTTGGGGCGTTCGCCTTGGCGCGCGTGAGCCCGACCGGCTGCGCGAGCAGCGACGAAGTCGCCATCCTTGCGGACGAGTCGGTCACCACCGCGGGTGAGCTGATCGGCGCCGTGACAGCGGGTACAACTGCGGGATCAGTCGCTACCGCATTCGCTACCGCATTGGACGCGGACTGCGCGGAAAGACTGATGGCGGGCACGAGCAGGGTGCCCAGCAGCAGACGGCGGGCGAAGGTCGGCACTTGCAGCATGGGATGCTCCAGCATCGGCGCCTGAGGCGCGTGGATGGCTCGTCGCCGAGCGGGGCGTGAAAAGTCGGCTCAGCGCGCGGCGATGACGTGAACGGTTGGGGTTAAGGCAACGTTCATGCCTTCACGGCGGAGTTCCGTCACGTCGAGCACACGGCAGCCTCCGCCGCTGGCGCCCCGGCGGTCAATCACGCAACTTCCGATTCTTCACCAGGCCCCTTCCGACCCCGAGACCGATGAGCCTCACTCCCCCGAAGAAGCTTCGCAAGAAGTACAGCAACTCCTCCCATCCGCTGATCATTCTCAAGTTCGAGAACGGTCATCAGATCAAGGTGTACCAGAACGAGGGCAAGGAGTTCGACTGCTACTCGGGCGAAACCGTCAAACTGCTCGCGGTGAACGATCCGACGTCGAGCGAATGGGACCTGCTCGAGAACCGCAAGGCGGACGCGTTCGACGACGCGTGATGCACGGTCCGTGCAGACGGCCCGTCGCGTGAACGACGACGCGCGACCGGAGAGCACGTGAGCAGCACGCAAAAGCCGCGACGCATGCCGTCGCGGCTTTTGTGCTATGCCATGACCGCGCCGTATTGCCTGTGCCTGTGCCGCAGAGTACAATCGTGATGTGACAGAGCGTCTTCTCCGTCCGCGTTGTACTGCCGTTGTGAAAGCCGCGCTCGAGCGCGGCGGCGCAGTCGTCGCCCTCGAAAGTTCCGTCCTCGCTCAAGGGCTGTTGCCCCCGTTCAATCGCGAAGCGGCCGATCGCATGACCAGCGCGGTCCAAGCCGCTGGTGCCACCCCCGTCATCACGGCCATCGCCAAGGGCGAACCGTGTTACGGTCTCGAAGCCGATGCGCTCGAACGGTTCCTGCGGCGTGACGGTGTCCGAAAGGTTTCGGCGCGCGACCTGGGTGTTGCGATTGCGGAGCGCGCTGACGGTGCGACGACGGTCGCCGGTACCTTGGCGCTCTGTTCTCTGGGCGGCCTCGAAGTGTTTGCGACCGGCGGCATCGGTGGCGTACATCGCGATGCGCCGTTCGACGAAAGTGCCGATTTGGTGGAACTCGCTCGCACACCGGTGATCGTCGTGTGTGCCGGCGCGAAGTCCATTCTTGATCTGCCAGCCACGCTGGAACGTCTGGAATCGCTTGGCGTGTCGGTGGTGGGCTGTGGAACCGACGAATTGCCCGGTTTCTTCTCGACAACGACCGGGCTCAAACTCACTGCACGACTCGATGCACCGGCGCAAATCGCGGCGGCGTGGCGTGCACATCGGGCACTCGGTCGCACGAGTGCCATGCTCGTGGTGCAACCACCGCCGGCCGCGCACGCCGTTCCGGTGGAAGTGGTCGAAACGGCCACGAAGGCGGCGCTCGCCGCGGCGACAGCCGCGGGTGTGCGTGGTGCTGCCGTGACCCCCTTCCTGCTGGCCGATATCCAGCAGCGCACCAACGGTCGTTCCGTCGACGCCAATCTTGCTTTGCTCGAAGCGAATGCCCGGCTTGCCGGGGAGATCGCTGTCGCGCTGGTGGAACACGCGTCGCAGGTATGACCCGCCGTTGCAGCACCGTAACGCAGGACTGTTGAACCAACGCCGTCGTGCACGGTACTATCCGGTAACCCGCTGCATCCGGAGGTCTGCGTCGCAATGTCGAATCCGTTCCTGAGTTCCGAGGAGTACGACGAGCGCGCCCATGCCCTCTACAATGAGGGGCAGTACGATGAAGCGCTCGACTTGCTGCGCGAGGGACTCGCCCTGTATCCGGCGGCCGTCGAGCTCCATGTCGGCGCTGGCTACGCGCGTCTCGCCCGCGAAGAGTACGTCTGGGCGCGAAAGAGCTTCGAAGAGGCGCTCCAGCTCGACGCCGAACATGAGGATGCCCTCGCCGGACTCGGCGAAGTGCTGCTCAAGTTCGGTCAGGTCGATGCGGGGCTCCACGCCTTCGAGCGCACGATCGAGCTGGG
Organism: uncultured Gemmatimonadaceae bacterium; assembly: GCA_966112585.1. GTDB lineage: Bacteria > Gemmatimonadota > Gemmatimonadetes > Gemmatimonadales > Gemmatimonadaceae > Gemmatimonas. The sequence continues at coordinate 53,402 of CBHWDN010000027.1, read as the reverse complement.
GTACGACGATGACGTCGACCTCATGCTGCAGATCGGACGCGCGCTCTTTCGCGAGGGCTTCGTCGAGTCGTCACTCACCTTTTTCGAGCGTGCGAAGTCGCACGCTGCCGATTCCGCAGAAGCTGTGGCGTGCATCGGCTATGCGCAGCATCGCCTGGGGCAGGATCGCGATGCCATCAGCGCGCTGCAGCAGGCGCTGGTCCTGGACAACGAGTTTGCCGAGGCCCGCGTGTATCTCGCCAACTTGATGTATGACGCCGGCGAGATGGAAAACGCGTTGCGTGAATTCGAGCGCACCACACCGGAAGATCACTGGGATGAACTTGGGATCTGGCGGTTGATGGAGCTCAAGAAGCAGGTCTACAAGTTGGCCGACGACGACGGGGAGTTTCGCGTGTGGGAAGCGCGTCTCACGGAGCTCGCCGGTGAGCCCGATGCCATCGACGATCTGCTGGCGGACATCGAGCAGTCCGCCATCGAAAGCGCGCATGCGACACAATCGCCGGCGCAATCAGAAACCATGGGTACGCTGCTGTCCGGCATTGCCGGGCAGCAGCAGGCTTCAGAACCGGCCACCGACGTGTTGATGGCCGAGGGTGTGCATCGCATTGTGCTGGGCGACGGCACGACGATCGATGGCAGCTGGGAAGAGATTGTGCGCGCGTTGCGCGATCAGCGTGACGCGGGCCGTCCTTTGGACGAATACATGGTGCGCGAAGCGCGTCTCACCTACGGCGCGACTGGCTTCAAGATTGCCTCGCACGCTCCCGAAGCGTTTCTTCGCGGCAGTGCCGACGCTGGTGTCTTGCGCATCGAACGCTGAGCAACTGACCAGGTTATGGTCGTGCTCGCATCCTTCGTGTCCAAACAGGGTACACTACGGATATGACTGCGGCCCAACGACCCGACCTATCGTCCCTGCGCGCCGCTCTCGATGCGGCGCGTGTCGTCTTCGGGGCATACGAACGCACGCCTGTCGGCGAATGCTGGCGCGCGGCGCAAGCGCTGCTGCAGCAGGTACTGCAGCGCCCTGAACTCACGGGTCAAGCGCTGGTGGGCGAAGCGCGGCGACTGCAGGTGCTGTCGTTGCCCGATGCGCATGCACTGGTCGCGCTCACCGCACTCGCCGATCGCACGACCGGCCCCGCCACCACCGAGGCCGAACGCATTCAGCTGCGCGAAGCCTGGATGGCGCTGCAGCATGCCGTGCCGGCCGAGGTGTTTGAATCGCCGGCGTCCTCTTTTGCGCCGCCGTCGGCGCCGGCAGGAACGCCCGGTGCGTCGCCGTACGCCCCGGGCAACACCGCCAGCGCGAACACGACTATGAGTGGCGGTGCGCGTCAACAGTCGAGCGCGTGGTCGCCACCTGCTGCTTCGGCTTCAGCTGCAGCGTCGGCGCCAACCGCCACGCCAACGCCGATTCCCACCGCTGACGACTTCAGTGTGGTTGGCGAATCGCGACCGCGACGGAAGTGGATGCCGATCGCCGCGCTCGCGCTCGTGGTGATCGCAGCGGGCGCCGGGGCGGCCTGGTGGTTCACCAGCGGTCGCACGGGAGCGACTCTACAACGAAGGTGTCGCGGCCTACACGCGCGGCGCACGTGAGGTCGCGCGCGATGCCTTCGTGGAGTTGGCGCAGAAAGCACCAGCCGATGCACGTCCGTTGATCTATCTGGGCCGCATGTCGCGTGAAGATGCCGATCTCGCTCGCTCGCGTCGTTTCCTGACGGAGGCGGTGCGTCTCGAACCCTCGAGCGCCGTTGCCCAGCGGGAGCTCGCATCGGCGATGCTGGCCGACGGTCAGCCCGAAATTGCGCGACGATTCTATGTACACGCGCTCGAGCTCGACCCCACCGATCACGTTGCGCAGGGGTTCCTGGGGTGCGCGCTCTACCGACTGCAGCGCTACGAGGAAGCGCAGCGGTGGGTGTTGCGCGCTGGTACTGGCGACTGGCAGCGCTGCATCGGGCCCATGCCCGCTCCTGGCGCGGCGTTTGGCGCAGCGCCGCTTCCACCTGCACCCATTCGATGACTGGATTGATCACGCGGCCGAGCGATGCGCTCGCGCTGCATCAGGATACGGTGCGTGAGGTGCTTCCAAACGGCCTCACGTTGCTCGTTCGGCGCGACACCTCGGCGCCTGTTGTTGCAATCGTCACGCATGTCAAAGCCGGATACTTCGACGAAACCGATGACATCATCGGGATCGCGCATGTGCTCGAGCACATGTTCTTCAAGGGAACTCCAACGCGCGGAGTTGGACAGATCGCGCGCGAAACGAAGGCCAACGGCGGCTATCTCAACGCCCACACGATCTATGACCACACCAGCTACTACACGGTGCTGCCGTCGTCGAGCTTCGTGCCGGGTCTCGAGATTCAGTTCGACGCGTATGCCCGTTCGGTGATCGATGGCGAGGAGCTCGCTCGCGAGCTTGAAGTCATCATTCAGGAAGCCAAGCGAAAGAAAGACACCGCCTACGCGGTGGCGATTGAGACGCTCTACGCGGTGATGCACGACCGACATCGCATTCGCCGCTGGCGCATCGGTGAGGAAACCGGGCTGCGCACCTTCACGCGTGAGCATCTGCTGTCGTTCTATCGGCACTGGTACCGTCCGGACAACACGGTGCTGTCCATTGTCGGCGATATCGACATCGAAACCGTGCGCCGCGAAGTGATGTCGCGATACGGCTCACTCGACGCCGGTCGTCCGGCGCGGGATCACGGCCCGCAGGAAACGAGCGCGGCCGGCGTGCGCTTTCACGATTGGGCTGGTGACATCGCGCAGCAGCATGTCGCCTTTGGTTGGCGTGTGCCCAGTCTTCGCCACGAGGATACGCCGGCACTCGATCTGGCCGGCGTTGCATTGGGAAGCGGGCGAGCGTCGCGGCTGTATCGTGCCGTGCGCGAGCAGCAGCTCGCGTCGGCAGTCACCGCATGGAACTATACCGCGGGTGACGTGGGCGTTTTCGTCGCGCATGTCGAAGCGCCCGCCGCCACCGCGCGAGCGGCTGCGACGGCGACGTGGCGTGAACTCCAGGCCGCACGACTCGATGGCTTCCGCGCGAGCGAGCTGACACGCGCACAGCGCATTCTCGAGGCTCGATGGCTTCGGCGTCTCGAGAGCATGGACGGACAGGCGCAGTACCTCGCGTCGTGGGAGGCCGAAGGCGGACTGGATGTCGGCGCGCAGTACTACGACACCCTCCTCACCACCGATGTCGACCGCGTGCAGCAGGCGATGCTGCGATATCTCGATCCATCGCAAGTGACCGTGGTGTCGTATCGCCCGAATGGCGCTGAACCGCTGGCCGCCAGTGTCGACGATGTGGGAGAGCTGCTCGCGAACACGCCCACGGGAAGCACTGTCATGTCGTCGCCGGCGGTGCCAACGCCGGTGCGCAGCGCGACAATCTCGCACACGCGGGTGGATGCGCCCGCGCTGCATCTGCGGGCGGCGGGCACGGTAGACCATGGCGTGCACATCTACCGCACCGCGCACGGCGTACCGGTGCTCGTGATGCCGCGTCCGGGAGCGCCGCTGGTCAATATTGGCGTCGTGCAGCGTGGCGGCGCGGCTGTCGATGAGGCGCACCATGAAGGGCTCGCGCGTCTCACCGCGCAAACAATGCTCAAGGGCACGCGCACACGGACCGGCGCGCAGCTCGCCGAAGCCAGCGAAGAGCTCGGCGGCAGCATTGGGGTAAGTGTCGGCCTCGAATCGCTGGGCTGGTCGCTGTCGGTGCCCGTGCGACATGTTGCATCCGCCACGATGCTATTGGCTGACGTGCTGCAGGAGCCCGTGTTTCATGCCGACGCCATCGCGACCGAGCGGACCTTGGCGCTCGCCGAATTGGCACGGGCGCGCGATGACATGCATCGCTGGCCCATGCGTCTCGCGTCACTGGCCGCGTACGGCGATCATCCCTACGCGCGATCGACGATCGGCACCGACGCCTCGCTGCCACTGCTCGATGCCGCGGCGGTGCAGCATTTCCACGAGCGCCACATCAAACGAAGCGCGAGCGTGGTGGCCGTGGTGGGCGATGTCACGCCCGACGACATCGCCGTGCTGATCGAGCGCCAGTTTGGTGGGCTGACGTGGCAGGAAGGACATGCATTGCCGGACGCCGTGTGGCCGCAGCAGGCGCGCGCGCTGCACGAAAGCCGCGCCAAGCAGCAGACGGCGATCGCGCTGCTCTTTCCCGGCCCATCGCGGAACGACAGCGATCGTTTTGCGGCCCGTGTGTTGTCCGCGATTGCCAGCGGACTTGGTGGCCGCTTTTTCGAGCAGCTCCGCGACAAGCAGTCGCTGGCGTACACCGTGAGTGCATTCCCCATCGAACGCCGCGCTGGCGGCGCGTTTGGCGCGTACATCGCCACCGACCCGACTCGCGAGGACGAAGCACGCGACGGATTGATGAGCGAGTTCGCAAAGTTCGTCAACGAGCCACCCACCACCGAAGAAGTCGAACGCGCGCAGCGCTATCTCATTGGGTCGCACGCGATCGCGCAGCAAAGCGGCGGGAATGTGCTGGGCGAGCTGGTCGATGCGTGGTTGTTCGGGGAGGGATTGCATGAACTACGGGAGACGGAGGCGCGCTTGAACAGCGTGACGCCGTCGGCGGTGCAGGGGATGGCGGCGCGGAGCTTTGAGGCTTCGCGAGTTGTTGAAGGAACGGTCAGGGGAGAACTGCGCTAACTGCGACTACGCTAACTGAGCCAACGCTAACTGAGCCAACGCTAACTGAGCCAACGCTAACTGAGCCAACGCCAACTCAACGGCGCTACGGGCCCGGACCTCCGACGTCGGGAGCTCGGATCTGAAACCGAACAAGCGAAGCGAGTTCGAATCCGAATTCTGATGTCCGGGCCCGTAGCGCCGTCGAGTTAGCGTAGTTGCAGTTAGCGCAGTCGCAGTTAGCGCAGTTCCAGTTAGCGCCTCACTTCCTTCATGCGTCGCGCCGCCACCCCAATCGCCGAAAGCGCCGCTCGCGCCCGTCCGTTCGATGCGCGCAGTCCCAACCATCCGTCATAGTCCGCCGGCTCCCCCACAATTGCCGCGCCAATCCACGCGCGCCGGCTCCCCCACGCCAGCGCGTGTCGTATCGCGGCGACCTGCGCAGCATCGCCATGCGCGCGCGGGAGTCCACCCACGTTGACCAGCCAATGCGGCACGGTGGCCGGATTTCGTTTGGTGGCTGCGTCGTGCCAGCGTTCAAAGGCACGCAACCGTGCGTCGACTGCGGGCAGTCCGGAAAAACCCGGAAAGCTCACCGCACCGAGCAACTCGACACCGCTGCCCTCCGTGCGCGCCCACGCATACGTCGCACTATCCACCACATCGAGTCGACTCGCGCTCCAACCCACGAGGGTGCGCGGACGAACGCGCTGCACGGTGCGACTGCTTTGCCGGAGAATCCGTTGCCACCACGCGGCGCTTGGGGTGCTGCTGCCGATCCAACTCGGCACCGGATCGGGAAGGGCGGGGAAGACCACGTCGGGTTCGATGCGGCGCAGCACCCGTTCAATCGCCAGCTGTCGATCCGCATCGTCGGCGGGGGTCGCCGCGGTGGTTGGTGCGCGTCCAAGTCTGAGCGCCACGGCGATCTGCACCGAGTCGTCGCGCAATGGCTCGAGTACCCGTGCGAGTGAGTCGAGCGCACTGCTTCGTGTGCCATCGTCATCGAGCACGATCAACACCACATCCGGATCGAAGGCGTCGACAATGGCGGCGTCGTTTCGCACGGCGCGCGCTGGTGGCACGCCGTCGAGCGCGGGGTAGAGTCGCACACCGAGCACAAAGTCGCCAGCGGGACGCGCTTGCATCGGTTCGCTGTACGCACGCTCGTAACTGCGCACGGCGGCCACGCCGCGCGGCCATTCGATACTGAGCAGCGTCGTGAGCGCCGTCGCGGCCAACACCAGCACGGCGCGCACGGCACCGGAAAGGCGCCAGCGCGCGGGATACGCGGGGGCGACCATTGGCACGAGCGCGGTGAGCGGCGAGACCAACGCGGCTCGTCCAACACCAATGCCGACGATCGAGTCGCGAGCGGCGAGCAGCGCCTGTAGCGATTCCGGCGCGCTGCCACGCTGCGAGACCAGATAGTCGCCAACGGCAATCGCGGCGAGCAGCAGGTCATAGAAAAGGATCGGCAAACCCACCAGCAGCGAGACCAGTCGCCCCACGACGGCATAGAGCACCTGCAGGGCGAACGCCACCGTGACCGCCGGAACCAGCCAGGTGATTCCCGAGATGGTGCGCGCCCCGGACTCCGTCCCCGATGCGATGTTGATCACCAACACCGGCACGACCAGCAATCCGCACACGACCGTGAGGTGCGTGAAGAGGCGCGGTGCTTCGCGTCGCGCCGCAATCCAGCCGGCAAGAGAGACGTCCCAAGCCAGCACCGCGATGGCGATGCCGATGACGGCCAGAGGCAGCGGATCGGAGAGCAGGCCTGGGAGCATTCGGGCACGTTAACTGGGCTGCAATCGCTCCGGGAGACGCCTAATTTGCAGGCATGGCCCGCGCGTCCGACAATGTGCTCACCTTGCCCAATCTCGTGTCCACGTCACGCGTGGCGCTCGCGATTGGCTTCGTGGCCGTGGATACCGTGCCGGTGCGGCTGGCGCTCATTGGTGCGGCGTCGCTCACCGACTTCCTCGACGGCTGGCTCGCGCGCAAGACTCGCACGATGTCGCGCATTGGCGCGCTCGTGGATCCGATCGCCGATCGATTCTTTGTGCTCGGCGTGGTGATCAGCTATCTCATCGGCGGTCAGCTGAGCTGGTGGCAAGCCACGCTGATTCTCTTTCGCGATGTGATGTCGGTGATCGGCTGGTTTGTCGCGCGCAATGTGAGTTGGCTGCGCCCGATTCCGTTCAAGGCGCGACTCATTGGCAAGCTCGTCACCGGCGCACAGCTGATGACATTTCTTGCGGTGCTCATGACGCCATCGCTCGTCATGGGCCTCGTGCTACTCGTTGGCGTGCTCGGCATCGGCGCGACCATCGACTACACGCTCATGCTCTGGCGCGAACGAGTGCAGAGCGGCCCGGCGGCAGATCGCTGAAACGACGAACGCCTCCCTAGGGAGGCGTTCGATGTTGCTTGGTAGCGTACCGCAAAATCGTACTGCGAAAGCGTACCGCGTTCTTCAGACTGCAGCGGGTTCCTGCTTTTTCGCCGGCTGCGCAAAGCGCTCGCCCAGCGTACGCAGCTCGGTGATTTCTGGAGCCTTGATCTCCGGATACCGTGCTGCCAGGTAGACCATCGTGGCATCGAACCACTCCTTCTGGTCTTCGGGATGACACCCGATCACACCGCACTGCATGATCTGCTGGAATAGCTCGTCACGGGCCTCCTGATACGGAGAGGGCACCATGGCGTCACGACGCGGACGAAGCTTGGGCTTGGCCATTTCCTCTGGGTAGTGCGTCGAACCGCATGACCCGGCGATTCCGGGCCAGCAAACAAAATCTAACCGATGAGAAACCGGCTTCCAAGTGCCGGACGCCGTCGGTTCACACGGGTTACGTCAGCCACGTACCGAGTGCTGTGATCAGCTCAGCCGGTGCGGTTTCGGAGAGAAAACGCCCACTCGGCTCGAGCGTCTCGCTCGCGGAAATCGTAGCCGCGGGGAGTCGGCGTTCCCATACGGCCACCGTGTCAGCGTGCCGCTCCCCCTCTCGATACCCCAACCAGAAATGGACGGGTCCCGAGACGCTACTCAAATGCGCGCGCTCTTCGTCCGTTAGTGTGACGGTACCCGCCAATTGCAGCAGCTCGGCCATCCCGGTGCTCCCCGCGAAGGGGGCGAGATAGCGGGCGAGCAGGCGCTCGGTGTGCGGCAACTCCGGCGTCAGCGCGTCGGAAACGAGCGGCTCGAGCAGTGGCCGGGCCCCGAAGAGCGAGTTCGCGGTGAGCGCCGCGAGCGCGCTGTGGCGTTGCATGGCGCGAATCGCGGGCCCGGGCAGGTCATCGGGGTCGAGCGGATCGAGGCACCCGATGCGACTGACGCGCTTTGGGTCGTCCGCGGCCAGGAGCAGCGCCACCAGGGCGCCCATCCCCTGGCCCAGCACCGACGCCGAGCCGAGACGAAGGGCGGTGAGCGCTCGCTCGAGGTATTCCGCCTGCGCAGCAGGGCCAGCGGGGGCGCCTACGGGCCGATCGGACTCGCCGTAGCCCAGCAGGTCGACTGACACCACCACCATCCCCCGGGCCGCCAGCGCCGGTGCCACAGCGCGCCACTGAAAGGCACTGCTGCCAAATCCGTGCAGCAGCACCACCGCCGGGCCACCTCGACCCATGCGCTCGACGTGCAGGTATCCGGGGCCGACCGGGATGCGCAGATGCTCGGTGTACACGCGAGCAGGATAGCGCCGCGCACGCACGGCTGGATACCTTTCGCGCCGAATGGATGACGTGTGACATCACACCGCCATCCGACCCGAACACGAACCCGACCGGCCCGCCCGGTCGCCTCGAGGAGTGCGTGTGGCGAAAGTGACCCCACAGAAGAAGTCGAATACCGGCTTTCTGATCATCATCCTGGCCGTCGTGCTCGCCGGTGGTACGGCGATCTATTCGGCGATGAACAATCGAGCGAAGCCGATCGAGCTCAAGACCGACGCGCCGCTTCCGGCCGCGCGCGGCTACCTGCGTGGCGATCCGAATCTGCCGATCACCATCGTGGAGTTCGGCGACTTCGAGTGCCCGGGCTGCGGTCAGTTCGCGACGATTCAGGAACCCGACCTGCGCAAGCGCATCGTCGAAGCGGGGCTCGCGAACTTCAAGTTCATGGACTTCCCGCTCCAGTCGCATGCCAACACGCTCACCGCGCACCTCGCCGCCGGCTGCGCCGACGAGCAGGGGAAGTTCTGGGAAATGCACGATCACCTGTACGCTGGTCAGTACGACTGGAACGGTCAGGCCACGAGCGCTCCGCGGAAGGTCATCGACGAGTACGCGAAGTCGATTGGCCTCGATATGGCCAAGTACAACGACTGCTTCGACAAGCAGCGTCCGATGGCTCAGATCATGGCGAATCAGGCCGAGGGCACGAAGCTCGGCATCAGCGGCACGCCGACGATCGTCATCGGCAATCGCGCCTTCCCGAACGCGCCGAATGTGGACGAGATGATCAAGATCATCGACTCGCTCAAGGCGGCTGGCGCCGGCGCTGCGACAGCGGTGGCGCCCGCAGCGGACACGACGAAGAAGTAACGCGAGCGCGTCACGCGAGCGCGTCACGCGAACGCGTCGGTCGAGCGCGTCAGCAGCGGTTGCCAATTGAAAAGAGCCCTCGCATCGCGAGGGCTCTTTTCATAGCTGCAAAGGAGTTACGCGCGACGACGGGCCGCGGCGTCCTCGATGCGTAATTCGGGCATCGGAATCGATTCCGCCGAATGCTCAGGCGCTGGCTGCAGTGCCTCGCCAAGCGCGACCAGGGCACGCGTGGCGACAACCGAAGCCAGCGGTTCCGGCACGCCCAACTCGCGAATGTAGATGTCGAGCGCGCGCTCGTAGCCCACGTCGGTGGCGAGCGTGTCAACGAACAGCAACGCGTTCTCGACATGCGCCCGAATGAGTGACTCCTCCGCGCGCGCCTGCGCGAGACGCAACCGCTGCTCGGCGTCGGCCGACAGCTTGCGCGGGAAGAGTGTTTCAGGGAAGAGCTTGTTGAGAATCGACATGGCTGAAGTATAGACGAAAAACAAAGACCGCCGGTTTCGTGCCGAAGAACGGTACGATACCGGCGGTCTCTACACTGCGACGCGCATCACACTCGTGGCGCGTGCTGTCTGAACCTGTGCAAGACAGTCCCAGATCAGTCCTGATTTTCGTACTGATCCTTGAGGCTCGCCACAACACTTGGGTCGGCCAAGGTCGTGGTGTCTCCAAGCGCGCGCCCTTCCGCGATGTCTCGCAGCAGCCGGCGCATGATTTTACCCGATCGCGTCTTGGGAAGGTCCGCACTGAAGAGAATGTCATCGGGGCGAGCGAGCGCACCGATCTTGAGGGCGACATGCTCGCGCAGTTCGTCCCGCAAGCTGCCGGTGGCGTTGAAGCCTGTCCGCAACGTCACGAACGCGGCGATCGCCTGGCCCTTGAGATCATGATGCTTGCCTACCACCGCCGCCTCCGCAACGGCCGGGTGATCGACGAGCGCGCTTTCGACCTCCATCGTGCCGATGCGATGACCGGCGACGTTCAAGACATCGTCGACACGACCGAGAATCCACAGATAGCCGTCGTCGTCACGCTTGGCGCCGTCACCGGGGAAGTAGAGGTCGGGGCGCCCCTCCCACTTGGAGAAGTAGGTGTCGCGATAACGCTGGTCGTCACCCCAGATCGTGCGCAGCATGCTCGGCCACGGATGAGTGAGCGCGAGCAGTCCGCCACCCACGCCGACTTCGTTCGCGTTTGAATCGAGCAACGCGGTGCGAATTCCCGGGAACGGTGTGGTTGCCGAACCAGGTTTGGTGGTGGTGACACCGGGCAGTGGCGTGATCATGATCGCGCCCGTCTCGGTCTGCCACCACGTATCGACAATAGGGCAGCGTTCCTTGCCGACGTGCTTGTGGTACCACATCCACGCTTCGGGATTGATCGGCTCACCCACTGAACCGAGTAGTCGCAGCTGCGACAGGTCATGCTTCTCGACGTAGGGCGTGCCCCACTTCATGAACGCGCGAATCGCCGTGGGCGCCGTGTAGAAAACCGTAACGCCGTAGCGCTCGCAAATGCTCCAGAAGCGATCCTTGTCTGGCCAATCGGGTGCGCCCTCGTACACCACGCACGTCGCACCGATCGCGAGCGGGCCGTACACGAGATACGAATGTCCGGTAATCCAGCCGATATCGGCGGTGCACCAGTACACATCTTCGTCCTTCAGATCGAAGGTGTACTTGGTCGTCGTCGCGGCACCGGTGAGGTAGCCGGCGGTCGTGTGCACGATGCCCTTTGGCTTTCCGGTGGTGCCCGACGTGTAGAGGATGAACAGTGTATCCTCGGCGTCCATCGGTTCCGGTTCGCAGAACTTTGGCACTTCGCGCTTGAGGCGATGCCACCAGTGATCGCGTCCGGCTTGCATCTCGGCGAAAGTTTCGTCGCCGACACCGCTCCGGCGCCGCATCACGACCAACACGTTCTCGATCGTGGGGCATTCCTTGAGCGCTTCGTCGGCGTTGCGCTTGAGTGGCACCGTCGCGCCGCGTCGATAGCCACCGTCGGCGGTGATGAGCACCTTGCAGCCGCAGTCGTTGATGCGATCGCGCAGCGATTCCGGCGAGAATCCACCGAACACCACGGTGTGAATCGCACCGATGCGCGCACAGGCAAGCATGGCGAACACGGCCTCAGGAATCATCGGCAGGTAGATCGCGACGCGATCGCCCTTCGTGACGCCCAGCTTCTTGAGCATGTTCGCCGCGAGATTCACTTCGCGGTACAGGTCCCAGTAGGTGAAAATGCGACGATCACCGGGTTCACCTTCCCAGATGATCGCGGCCTTGTTGCGACGGGCGGTATTGATGTGCCGGTCCACGCAGTTCGCCGACACATTGAGCTTGCCGCCGGTGAACCACTTGGCGTGCGGCGGTGTCCACTCGAGCACCTGCTTCCACGGCTCGATCCAGTCGAGCGTGGCAGCCTCACGCGCCCAGAATGCTTCCGGATTTTCGGCCGCTTCCTGCTGCAGCACCGGCGTGTTGATGTGTGCCTTCGCCGCGAAGTCAGCGGGTGGCGGGAACGAGCGGTTCTCCTGCAACAGAACGTCGATATCGCTCATGATGGTGCCAGTTTCTGGCGGGCGTGAGGAAGGCGAGACATGTCCTCGCCTTACCGGCCTCGCGTCTGCGGGTCGCATGTGACCCGGGGCTTCTGCTAATGTACGACCATGTCGAACGTTCGTGGACCCGGTGGCGCTGGACAGTCGCAACCATTGGCAGGGATCGTCATCGCCGTGACACGAGCTGGTGATCGCGGCACGCCACTCGCCGACGCGCTGCGCCGCCAGGGCGCCACGGTGCACGAAATCCCGCTCACACGGATCGAATCGCTCGATGCCGCGCCGCTCCGTGCTGCCGTTCGGACATTGCGCGAATACGACTGGGTCTTGCTCACCAGCGTGAACGCCGTAGACCAACTCGCGCGCATCGTCGACGAAGAACGACGCAGCGAAATCATGGAAACGCGACGACTCGCGGTTGTCGGCGGTGCCACCGCCGCCGCGGTCGAACGACTCGGCTGGCGTGTTCCATCAGTGCAACCGGACAAATCGCAGGCCGAGGGGATGCTTGACGACATGGCCGAGCGCACGGATGTCGAGGGCGCGCGGATGTTGTATCCCTGTGCGGCCGGAGCGCGCGATGTGCTTCCCGATGGGCTGCGCTCCCTTGGTGCACAGGTCGATGTGATTCCCATCTATCGCAGCGCGCCGGATCCAGAGGGTCAGGCGCAGATTCGCGCGCTCGCGCGGTCGGGTGTACTCGACCTCGTGACCGTCGCGGCACCGAGCGCGGTGGACTCGCTGCTCGACGCGCTCCCGCCGGAGCATGCATCGCGCTTGCCGGTGGCGTGCATCGGGCCGGTAACGGCGAAGGCGGCGCGGACGGCGGGCTTTCCGGTGAAGGTCGAGAGTACGGCGGCGGTGATGGAGGGGTGGGTGCGTGAAATTGTGCGGGTTTACCGGCGGGATTCGTAACCCCTTGGAGTTCAGGGCGAAGGACGCCAGGCCGAAGGGGTCAGGACTGCGAAGATCACCGCGCGGCGTCGCTGTCCTGAGCTCCTTCACCCTGGCGTCCTACACACTGAGCTCTAAGGGGTAAAAGCCCGGCCACGCGCGAGCATGTCGGAGCGCGCCAGACACCATCTCGCCTCTCCCGGGCTTATTTTGCGTGCATGCCCCTCCGCATCGGCACCCGAAGTTCCGAGCTCGCCTTATTCCAGGCTCGCCAAGTCGCGTCGCTCCTCGCAGCCATGGGCGTCGAATCTGAGCTCGTCACGTACACCACCATTGGTGACCGCATTCTCGACAAGCCGCTTTCGGCGATTGGCGAGAAGGGCTTGTTCACGGCGGAGCTCGAATCGGATTTGCTGGCCGGTCGCACCGACTGTGCCGTGCACTCGCTCAAGGATCTGCCTACGGCCGATCCTGAGGGACTCACGATTGTGGCGTTGCTCGAGCGCGAGGATCCGCGCGATGCATTTGTGACCGGTCCAGGCACCACGGCGCAATCCATCGGGGAGTTGCCCGAAGGCGCGCGCGTGGGCACGTCATCGCTGCGACGTCGCGCGCAGCTGCGCGCGATGCGCCCCGATCTCGACATTCGCGAACTGCGCGGCAACGTCGGCACCCGGTTGCGCAAGATCGACGAAGGTCAGGTCGATGCGGCGTTGCTCGCCGCTGCAGGATTGCGTCGCCTGGGCCTCGGCGATCGCATTGTGTCATTGCTCGACGCGCCGGAGTGGCTGGGTGCACCTGGGCAGGGCGCGATCGCCGTGCAGGCGCGCGCGAACGATGCATCGGTGCTCGCGATCCTGAAGCAGCTCGACCATGCGGAAACCCGATTGTCGGTCACCGCGGAACGCGCATTGCTCGCGGCGCTCGAAGGCGGCTGTCAGGTGCCGATTGGCGCCGCCGCGATGTTCGAGGCGCCGTATGGGCTCATGCTGCACGGCATCATCGCCAGCGTCGATGGCGAAACGGTCGTGCGTGGTGGCTTGCCGATCGATCTGAACGACCCCGCGCAGAGCGGACGCACGCTCGCGCAGCAACTGCATGACGCGGGCGGCGCGGGGATTCTCGCGGAATTGCGCGCACAGGCCGACACGAAACCGACGGCGACTGAATCGGGAGCTCCGTGATGGGTACACGACTCGACGAAATCCTGGGCGAAGACGAATTCGAGTACGGGTTCGAGCGATCGAATCCGATTCGCCCGCGCCGCCTGCGACGCACCGCCGCGATTCGACGCATGGTGCGTGAGACACGGCTCGATCCGTCGCAATTCATCTGGCCGCTGTTCGTGCGATCGGGGCAGGGTTTCCGTCAACCGATCGGCAGCATGCCCGGTGTGAATCAGACATCGGTCGATGAGCTGTTGAAAGACGCCGAGACGGCCGTTGCGCATGGCATTGGCGGCATTCTGCTGTTCGGTATTCCCGACACGAAGGACGCTGAAGGCTCATCAGCCTGGGATCCGCATGGTCCGGTTGCCGAAGCGGTGCGCGCCGTAAAGCAGGCGTTTCCGGATCTGGTGGTGATCACCGATGTGTGCATGTGCGAGTACACGGATCACGGGCACTGCGGGGTGCTCACCGCGGATGGTGATGTCGACAATGACGCCACGCTCGATCTGCTGGCGCGAGAGGCACTGGCGCATGCGGTCGCGGGCGCGGATATCATCGCGCCGAGCGACATGATGGATCATCGCGTCGGCCACATTCGCGAAGCGCTCGATGGCGCGGGGTTCTCGCACATCCCCATCATGAGCTACGCCGCCAAGTATGCGTCGGCCTTTTACGGTCCGTTCCGCGAGGCCGCCGAAAGTACGCCGGCCTTTGGCGATCGTCGCAGTTATCAGATGGATCCGGCGAATGCGCGCGAAGCGTTACGCGAAGTTCGCCTGGATGTGCAGGAAGGCGCCGATATTCTCATGGTGAAGCCCGCTGGAGCCTACCTGGATATCATCGCCGCCGTGAAGCAGGACACCGGTATGCCGCTCGCGGCCTATCAGGTGAGCGGCGAGTACTCGATGATCAAGGCCGCCGCGGAACGGGGATGGGTAGACGGAGATCGCGCGATGATGGAATCGCTCATCGCCATCGCTCGCGCTGGCGCGGACCTGATCATCACCTATTTCGCGATCGAAGCCGCCGCCGCGCTTCGCGCCCGTTAGCCTCACGACACTCGAGACATGCTGCACAATCCGTGGCACGATATTCCCGCCGGCAAGCATCCGCCGGAACAGGTCACCGCGATCGTCGAAATCCCAACCGGATCTCGCAACAAGTACGAGCTCGATAAGGATACGGGGCATTTCAAACTCGACCGCGTGCTCTACTCGGCGGTGCACTACCCGGGCGACTACGGATTCATTCCGCGCACGCTGCACGAAGACAACGATCCGCTCGACGTCCTGGTCAAGATCAACGAGCCGACGTTCCCGGGCTGCCAGATCAACGCGCGCCCGATTGGCGTGCTGATGATGCTCGACAAGGGCGAGCCAGACGACAAGATCCTGGCCGTTCCAGCGGACGATCCGTACTACCACGACGTCTTCGATATCGCCGATCTGTCGCCGCACTACCTGAAAGAAGTCGAACACTTCTTCCTGATCTACAAGGACCTCGAAGGCAAGCGCATGGAAGTGACTGGCTGGAAACCCAGCACGGCGGCGTTCGACATCATCAAGCGATCGATGGAGCGGTATCGCGACGCATTTGAGTCATAACGGCGCTAAAGTGGTGCTTTCCGGAGCACGAGCGCTGCATTGATCCCACCGAAGCCGAATGAGTTCGACAAGACGACTTCCGGCTGTACATCTCGTCCCGATCCGCGAATGAAATCGAGGTCGCACGCCGGATCGGGATTCGACAGTCCCACATTCGGCGGCAGCCAACCGCGTTGCAGCGCCAGCGCGCTGATCGCGGCTTCGAAGGCACCGCTCGCGCCAAGTGCGTGGCCGTAGTAGCCCTTGGTGCTCGAGATGGGGACGCGGTATGCCTGCTCGCCGAACACCTGCTTGATCGCCTGTGTTTCCGTAGGATCATTGAGCGGCGTGCTGCTGCCGTGCGCGTTGATATAGGAAATGTCTTCGACGGCGACACGCGCATCGGTGAGCGCCTGTCGCATGCAGCGTGCGGCCTGCGCTCCATCGGGGCGCGGCGCGGTCATGTGGTGTGCGTCGTTCGTGGTACCGTAGCCCGCAAGTTCGGCATAGATCCGCGCGCCACGCGCTTCGGCGTGCTCCCATGATTCGAGCAGGAGCACCGTGGCTCCCTCACCCATCACGAAGCCATCGCGATCCCTGTCGAACGGTCGGGAGGCCGAACCCGGGTCGTCGTTGCGCGTGCTCATGGCACGAATGAGTGCGAAGGCGCCGAAACAGAGCGTGGCCAAGGGCGCTTCGCTGCCACCAGCGAGCATCACATCGGCGTAGCCATCGCGGATTTGCCGAAATGCTTCGCCAATCGCCATGGCGCCGCTCGCGCAGCTCATCGCGTTGGTCGAGTTGGGGCCCGAGACGCCAAACTCGATCGCCATATTGCAACTCGCCGAGCCGCCAAACACGGCGAGTGCGAGTGTGGCGTCCACATTGCGCAACCCACCGTGAATGAATCGCGCGGCCTGTTCTTCTGCGTAGCCCACGCCGCCGAGCGCCGTGCCCATCATCGCGCCGGCGCGATCGCGATCGGTGGTACTGAGATCGAGTTGCCCGTCGGTCAGCGCGAGCTGCGTGGACGCGACCGCGAACTGACTGAAGCGGTCGAGTCGCTTGACGCGCTTGGCATCGATGTAGTTCGTCGCATCGAACGCATCGACTTGCGCAGCGCATTGCGATCGAAAGATCGAGGCATCAAAGCGGGTGGCGGGGCCAACGGCCGAGCGTTCGGCGCGGAGCCCGCTCCACAATGCGTCCACGCCGATACCAATAGGCGTTACACACCCAATGCCCGTGATGGCAACGCGACGCTTGCCGCTCTTGTCCATCGGCGTCGTCATGCGACACCTCCGCGTTCAGCCACCTTGGCCAGTCCGGCAAGCGTGCGCGACGCGATGCCATGCACAAAGACCGGCGCGATGACCTGCGCGGCCGCGAAGGTACGAATGAATGGCCACGATGGGCCATCCCACACATGGACGATGCGCGTCAGCGTACCACCGCTCACCGGCGTGAAGCTCCATTCGACATCCATGCGCGTGGTGATGCCGCCGATGTGCCGAAAGCGCACCCACGGTGTGCTGCGGTCCACGGCCATCTCCGAGAGCCACCACGTGGGCCAGTTGAAGAGACCGAAGGGCCGATTCGCCGACATCTCCACCACCCCGCCGCCATCGGGCGCCTTCTCGCGAAAGCGAACGTAGCGATAGTGCGGCAGATACGCCGGCCAATGTTCAACCGCCGCCGCCACGGCGAAGATGCGATCGACGGGCGCACGCACCAACTGCTCGTCGACCTGCGTGACCAGCCGACCCGTGGGTGGTGGACCGAGCGAAAACGATGCGATCGTGCGGCTCATGCAGCGGTTGGCGTTGAGGACGAGATCGGCGCCCAGCGCGCCACTACACGAAACCCGAGTCCACCGCGTGTGTACGGCGTACACCCGGTCGATGACTGCACCAGCTGTCGCAATTCTTCCACGGTGTACCCGCGCAGAATCGACACGATGCCATCATGTCGACTCACCGGATGAAACCCCAGCAAAAACGAACTCGACCAAAGTCCCGCCACCGCCAACCAGCTGCGACGCAGGTCGCCTACGATGACGGCGCGTCGAGCGACCCGCGTCATTTCGCGCAGCAGCTGGGCGGCTGGTTCGCCGTCGAAGTGGTGCAGCACCTGCGAGCAGGTCACGATGTCGATGCTTTGACTCGCAAAGGGCAACCGCAAGGCGTCGGCAGCAACTCCGTGCATACCGCGAGCCGCGGCCGCGCGGGCGATGTTGACCGACAGCTCGAGCCCGATCGCCGTGACGGTGATGCCGCGCGATGCTCCCGCGCGAATCACGGTCGCCGGGATGTCGCCAATACCGGTGCCCACATCGAGGAGCGTGCACGCACTGCCACGCGTCATGGTTCCCAGGACGGACTTCGCTTCACTCACAACAGCGTGGCGCCCGCCAAAGAGGGTATTGGCTTTGGCGACATCGTGCAGCGAACGCAGTGACAACGTCGGGTCCGCCTCAGGATCATCGAGAATCTCGGTGCCTCGACGGCGCGCCGGCGTGAGCACATTCATACCGCGGCGCCCGACCCGTCACGCGTGGCTGCGCAATCAGCGTTCGAGCTGCGCGTAACCGCCTCGATAGTAGAGCAGTGGGCGCCCGTCGCGCACGCCCGCCTGCTCGACCTGACCAACGAGAATGGTGTGATCGCCCGATTCATGACGGCTGATGATGCGACACTCGAGCCACGCCAGCACATCGTCGAGAATCGGATTGCCGAGCTCCCCGGTGCGATAGCCGATACCGGCGAAGCGATGGTCGAGCGGCCCCGAAAAGCGACGCGACAGCGCTTCCTGATGCTCGCTGAGCACATTCACGGCGAAGGTGGGGCACTTCGTGAGGAGTGGCGCCATGGTCGCATCGTTCGCGATGCACGCCAACACCAGTGGTGGTTCGAGACTGAGCGAAGCAAACGCGCTGACGGTCATGCCATGCGGCGTGTCGTCAGCATCGGCCGCCGTGACCACCGTGATACCGGTGGCAAAGCGTCCAAGAACTGCGCGAAACAAATCGTGGTCGATCATGCCGTCGCAATCATGCGGGAAGTACGGAGTCGGGCCGATCCGCCGGCCAAAGCAGTCGCCAAAGGGTACGTGGGCGCAACACAGCGCTCGGAGGAACGAAGTCACCGGTCACGCCGACGAGCAAGTCGGCGAGGTCGCGGTCACGTGAGAGCACGCGCGCCGCACGATTGAGCAATGCCGGAAACGCCACTGCGGTTCCGATCAGCTGCTCCACGCGCCATTTGCCGCCAAAGGTGCCGCGTCGCAGGCGGTCGTAGCGCGCGCCCGCCGCCTGAAACGCGCTGGCTCGGGCCCGAAGCGCAGGCTGCGCGGCGGCAGCGACCATTTCGCTCGCCGCCTCCGCCACCAACTCCCCGCCACGCAGCGCCGCATAGATCCCCTCGCCGGTGAATGGGTCGAAGAAGTCGGCAGCGTCGCCCACGAGCAGTGCCCCTGGCGCCCACGGGCGTCTGGCGCGTGACGCGAAAGGACCGGTGGCCATGACTGGGGAGACGCGCGTCGCGCCGGCAAATCGCGGCGCAAGTGCGGGGTGCGATGCGATCCATCCATCGAGCGCCGCCGCGGCGTTCCCCCCGAATCTGCGTGCCTGCCTGGACGACACTACCAGCGCGACGTTCGTGACGCCACCGCTTACCTGTGCCAGCCCGATGTAGCCGTCGTACGCGACATGCATTTCTCCGAGCGTGCCCATGTCGCGCACACCGTCGTAGTGGGATACCAACGCCACGCGTCGCGGCCAACGCGCCGTGTGCGCCAATCCGAGCCGGCGTGACACCACCGAGCGCAACCCGTCAGCGCCGATCACCACGTGGGCGTCGATCGCCGTACCATCGCGCAGTGTCACGCCGGATACCGTGCCCGCGTGGTCGACTTGCAACTGCGCAACATCAGCGTGCTCCATCACCTGCACGCCAGCGCGACGCGCACAGTCGAGCAGCAGCGCATCGAGCTGCTCACGACGCACACCAAGGCCTCGATCGCGAAAGCCGCGAAAGCCATGACGCGCGACAAACTCACCGTGAATCCGCTCGCCATTCGGCGCATGGACCACCATCCCGGTGAGATGCGCGGCATCACTCGCTTCGAGCGTCGAGAGCGCCCCCATCGCATCGAGAATACGCGCCCCTTCCGGACTCAGATACTCGGCGCACGCCTTCGCGCGAGGAAAGCGCGCCTTATCCACGACGAGCACATCAAGACCACGCTGCGCGCAGTGCCAAGCCGCCGAGCTCCCGGCAGGCCCTCCGCCAACCACCAGCACTTGCACGCGTTGTTGGGTCATCAGTCCTCAGTGGCTGTGCTGACTTCTGCTTCCCGGTGTCCTACCCACTGATCGCTCAGCGGTTACCCACGCTGAGGTTGGCACCCACTATCGCAACGCTACCGCCACCAAGCCTCCAACGACTGCGCATCCTACATTCACCAGATCATTGGTCATCCAGCTGAGTCCGCCATCTGGTACTGTAGCGTTCCCGCATCGATGCACGATCTGCTCGGTGTGTTGCGCGCATGACGCACACCACCGCCGTGACTGAAGCCAAGCTCCCAGTACGGTATCGGTGAGCGCACCACAAACGCCGGCGTACGCAACGATAAGCGCGCTGCTCCAGGCCACGAGTCCAATGACCGCGGCGTAAATGCCGAGCACAGCCGCAGCCACTATCATCCCGAACGTTCCGACCAACGACATTGCTCCCGAGCTTCCGGGAGTCGCCGGCGAATGCGTGCGCAGTGACCACGGCGTCTTTCCCCATCGGGTTCCGACTTCGGTCGCGGCAGTATCCGCACCAGCGGCTGCCAGCGATCCCGCCGCCGCGAGCGCTGCGACGTCGGCCGGAAAAGGCCAGGCGGCAATCGCAGCGGTAATCGCAGCGGCGGCCGCCAGCGTGAACACGCCGCCATTCGCCAACACCTGACCGGCGTCACGCTGATCGCCCTTTTCGACCACGCCGTCAGTTCGCGTCAGTTTGATCGCGCGACCGCTGCGCGACAGCAGCGACGCCGCCACGAACCAGCCGATCAAAAAGACGCCCCAGCGCCAGCCGGCTGTCATTGCGAGCGTGCCCACCACCGTCGCTGCAACCGCGCCGCTTGCGGTCAAACTGCCCGCACGGCGCGCCGCGAACGCCACGCCGCCGGCCAGAACGACCCCAATCGCGACCGCGACGAGCAGTGAAGTCCCGTCCGCACTAGTGATGTCTGTGCGAGAAATCATCGAGCGGCAAAGTAAGTCGTCCCACGCTTGAAGGGGT
Organism: uncultured Gemmatimonadaceae bacterium; assembly: GCA_966112585.1. Lineage (GTDB taxonomy): Bacteria > Gemmatimonadota > Gemmatimonadetes > Gemmatimonadales > Gemmatimonadaceae > Gemmatimonas. The sequence continues at coordinate 32,665 of CBHWDN010000027.1, read as the reverse complement.
GACCCAGAACACGTTAGCTTCGCTTTCGCGTGTCTTTGACCACAGACGGCCGGTTCGCCCGCGCCACACCCACTGCCGAAGTCCAGCTCGCCCTTTCCGGGCGCCCTGTCGATCCCCGATTGCCACTCGCCCTGCTTGAGGCGGTCAAGGCGATCGACACACCCGCCGCCGAACTCGATGCCGACTTTGTGCACGAGCTGCGCAACAAGCGGTTGGGTTTGAGCGAAACGGTACTGCTGCAGATCCGCCGTTATGCCGAGGCCGTTCGAGCCCGCCAGCGTATCGCGTTCGACGAGGTGCTGGCACTGTCGCGGCTCATTGGTCGACGTCCCGATGCCGACCTCGCGTTTCGGGAAGCGGGACGCCGCTGGGCCCGTACGCTCATCGATGGCGTGAGTGGTCCGCGGCGTGGCGCGGCGCGTACGTTGCCATCGATGCTCGCTCGACCTATCGCACTCGGCGTGCTGAGAGGGCTCGCCCGCCGTCATCTTGACGGCACGTTGCAGCGTCAAGGGAGCACGCTGGTGCTCGAAGTGACATCGCCCGTGTCGGCAGACTCAGGGCAGCGCGGCGTCGGATGTGGACTGTACGAAGCAGCCTTCCGCGAAGCGCTGCTGCAGCTCGCCGATGCCGACGGTGCGGTCGAGCATGTGATGTGCCGCAGCAGGGGCGATGCCCGATGTCAGTGGCGTACCGACTGGCGACGACGCTGACCGCTGCGCTGATTGTGTGAAGCGCGCGAATGGTCGAATCGATGCGATTCGACCACGCGCGATCCACCTCCTCCAAAACTGACCGATGCTCACACCCGCGATGCTCCCGCGGTTGCAGCAGTTGCTGGCCGACGCAGATCTCGACGGCTGGCTGCTCTACGACTTTCGTGGTACAAACGCCATCGCGGCGGGATTGCTTGGGTTTGAGGGGCTCTGTTCGCGGCGCGTCTTTGCGCTGATTCCGCGCGAAGGCACACCGATCGGCATTCAACACGCGATTGAGCCGGGACCGTGGGCGAAGTGGCCGAAGGAATGGCCACTGCGCGTGTACAGCGGGTGGCGCGCGCTCGAGGCCGAGGTGGCGACGCTGGTGAAGGGCAAGCGCGTCGCGATGGAATACTCGGCGGGTGACGCGATTCCGTATCTCGATCGCATTCCGGCCGGCGTGTTGGAAATGGTGCGCGCGAGCGGTGCGGAGGTGTTCACGTCGGCCGAGCTGGTGTCGCAGGTGTACGCGACGTGGACGCCGGCACAGCGCGCGTCGCACGAGCGCGCCGCCGCACACATCGCTGCGATTGCCCGTGAAACGATCGATCATGCGGGAGCCATGGTTGCCGCAGGTACGCCGGCCGCCGAGCACGAACTGGCCGACCGCATTCTCGCGTCGTTCGCGCGAGTGGGACTCGAATGTGATCATGGTCCGGATGTCGCGGCGTCAGAGAACGCGGCGAATCCGCACTACGCGCCATCGGCTGCGGCGCCGCGCTTGGTAAAGCAGGGCGATACGTTGCTCGTCGACCTGTGGGCGAAGGAGCCGGGCGGTGTCTACGCCGACCAGACCTGGATGGGTTCACTCGGCACACCGAGCGATCATGTACAGCAGGTGTGGGAAGCGGTGCGCGATGCACGCGACGCGGCGCTGACGTTACTGCGCGATCGAATCGCGGCCGGGCAGGTCGTGCGTGGCGGTGAAGCCGACGATGCCGCTCGCCACGTGATCGAAGCGCGTGGTTTTGGACCGCATTTCTGGCATCGCACCGGACACAGCATCGACAGCCGCGAATTGCACGGCAGCGGCCCGCAGATCGACAATCTCGAATCGCGTGACGATCGTGCGCTGATTCCGGGGGTGGGCTTTTCGATCGAGCCCGGTGTCTATCTCCCCGGACAGTTCGGCATACGCAGCGAAGTGAACGCGTTTGTTGGTGACGACGCACTGCTCGTCACGCCCAGTGTGGCGCAGCGAGACCTGTTCATTGTTTAAGTCGGTGCTGTTGTTCGAGATGATCACGGCGACACCAGCATGCTGACGCGAGGACTTTCGCGAGCGCTTTCGCGGGCGCTTTCGTGCTCGTTGTGTGTTGGCGGCGTGTGGGGCATGTTGGCGTGCTCCAGGGACAACAACGCCGGCGCGCATAGTGGGCGCCTTGCAGAAACGTCGGCGAGCGCCGCGCTCGGTCGCGATAGTGGACGCGAGAGCGCCGGTACGCTTGCGGGTGCGGATACGGATTCGCGCGCGCAGCCGATGCGTCCCTATCCAAACGTCGAAGCGCGAGGGCTGGCGCGAGCCGCGGGTGGCCCCGACGGCCGGCGTTACGTGGAGAAGCCGGCGGCGGTGCCGGGTGTGATCATCGGCGTGGTCAAAGGTGGATCGCCGCGCGATACGAGCATCGTGCCGACGCACGACCTCTCGGTGTGCAAGCCGTTCACGGAATCACAGGTCGCGAGTCGCGACGGTGGCGTGGGGAACGCGGTTGTGTGGCTCGAGGGAGTTGCTGAAGGCCCCAAGGATGACGCGCCGCGTCGCGTGAAGCTCACGCTCGACGGCTGTCACCTGGAGCCACGCGTACAGCGGGTTGCGGCCGGCGGCACGGTGCTAGTGAACAGCAAAGACGCGATGATGTCGCGCCTGCAATTCCTCGCCGCCGGCGAAGCCACGAGTCGCGCCACGATTCTGCTCACCGACGCGGGACAAATTGTGCCAACCAGCGACGTCACGATGCCGGCCGCGCTCGTGGAAGTGCGCGACGATCGTCATCCGTGGGTGCGCGGCTGGCTCGCGGTGGCACCGCATCCGTTTGTTGCGGTGACCCAGGCGGACGGGCAGTTCCGCTTCGACAATGTGCCGCCGGGGAAGTACACGCTTGTGGTGTGGCAGGAGAAGCTTGGCGCCAAGCGGACGAACGTGCGCGTTGAGGGTGGGGTGCAGGCGACGATCGAGGTTTCGTATTGATGGCGACGCGTTGCGTCGCCTTCTGTTTCATGAACCCCTTGGAGCTCAGGAGGTAGGAGACCAGGAAGAAGGGTTCAGGGCTGCCGCTTGGGGATGCAGTTCCTGATTCCTTCTCCCTGGCGTCCTACCTCCTGAGCTCCAGGGGGTTCAAGAAACAAAAGGGCGGCGCAAACGCGCCGCCCTTCCGATCTAAGCGCCGATTGCGTACAACCGCGCGTACACCCCATCCTCGCGCCCGAGCAGTTCCTCATGCGTGCCGGTCTCGGCGATCGTGCCGTGGTCCATCACCACCACGCGGTCGGCACGTCGCACGGTGCTCAGGCGATGTGCGATGATGAGTGTGGTCCGACCCTCGAGCAGTTCCTCGAGCGCCTGCTCGACGTAGCGCTCGCTCTCCGTGTCGAGACTCGACGTGGCCTCGTCGAGAATGACGACCGCCGGATTCTTGAGGAAGACGCGCGCCAGGGCGATGCGCTGACGTTGACCACCCGAGAGCTTGACGCCCCGTTCGCCGACGCGTGTGGCGAGTCCTTCGGGGAGGCGTTCGATGAACTCCCACGCGTGCGCCGCACGTGCGGCGGCTTCGACTTCGGCGTCGCTCGCAGCGGGACGCGCGTATGCGATGTTCTCGCGAAGTGAGCCACTGAAGAGCACCGGCTCCTGCGGCACGATGCCAATCGCGCCGCGCAGGCTGTCGAACGACAGCGCGCGAATGTCGACACCGTCCAGCGAGATGCTGCCCGTGCTGACGTCCCAGAAGCGCGGAAGCAAGCTGGCGAGCGTGGTCTTGCCAGCGCCCGAGCGGCCAACGATCGCCACGATCTCGCCCGGATCGATCGTCAGCGACACATCGCACACCGCATCCGGTTGTCCAGGCTCGTATGCGAAGGTGACCGAGTCGAACGACACCGCGCCGCGCACTGGGAGCGGCAACGTGAGTGGCGCGTCCGGTTCGCGCACCGCGGACTCCGCGTCGAGCAGCTCGAACACGCGAGTCGCTGCGCCAGCGGCTTCCTGCAGATTGCCAAAGAGCGTGGCCATGGAGCCCACCGCGCCGGCCACGAACAGCGCATAGAACAGAAACGCGACCAGCGTGCCGGCGGTGAGCCTGCCGGCAAGCACCTGTGCGCCGCCCTGCCACAAGACCGCGGCGACTGCACCAAAGGCGACAAACCCTACCACACTGAAGAACAGCGCACGGGTACGCGCACGCAGTACGGCCATCTTCACCAGATCAGCAAGCAGCGCGGAAAAGCGCCGCGTTTCTTCGGCTTCGCGCGTGAAGCTTTGCACCGTGCGGATAGCGCCGAAGGATTCGTCGGCGACGCCCATCGCTTCCGCAATGCGATCCTGCACCGTGGTGCTCGCGCGGCGGAGTCGCTTGCCGAACAGCAGCGCCGCACCCACGACGATCGGTACGATTCCCAGCGTCGTGAGCGTGAGACGTGCGTTCGTCACGAACAGCATCGCCACACCACCCACCAGAAAAAGCACCTGGCGCGAGAACTCGGAGATCCACGTGCTCAGGAGGTTTTGCAGCACGGCCAGATCACTGCTCAATCGGCTCGTCAGCTCGCCGGTGCGTCGTTCGGTGAAGAACCCCGGCGACAAACGAATGAGATGCGCGAACGTCTGCTCACGCAGCGTGGCAATGATCCGTTCGGTGGAGCTCGAGAGGAGATAAACCTGCCCGAAGTTCGCAATGCCTTGCGCGGCAAATACGCCCAGCAGAATCAGCGCGAGGCGATCGAGCGCCACAGAATCTTTCTGCTCGAACGCGGCATCGAGCAGTTTCTGCAGTACGGCGGGGAATACCAACCCTGCTGCCGCGGCGATGACCAGAAAGACAAACGCCACCAGAAGCCGGGTGGCGTAGGGCCGCACGAGCGGCCCAAGTCGGGTGAGAACGCGTGCGGACGAGAGTCCGCGGCTCACCGACGCACCGCCCGGTCAACGGCCATCGCGACAAAGAGCAGCGCGAGATAGAGCAGGGAGTACTTGTAGACCCACCACGCGGGCGCGGTCCACGGCGCACCGGCGCGTGCGGCGAAGAGCACACGCAGCACGCCCCACATGAGAATTCCGCCGAGCACGAGTGCGCTCGCGAGATAGATGAGGCCAAAGGCGCCATACAACACCGGCGCGATGGTGAGCGCGAGCAGGATCACCGTATACCACACCATCTGGTGCATCGTTTCGCGTTCGCCCCACACCAGCGGCGCCATTGGGACGCGCGCTCTGCCGTAGTCCACCTGCTTGAGCAGCGCGAGCGCCCAGAAGTGCGGCGGCGTCCAGTAGAACACGATCAGGAACAGAATGAGCGCGGTGACATCGAGGGAGCCGGTGACCGCTGCCCAACCCACGAGCGGCGGAAACGCGCCGGCCGCACCACCAATCACGATATTGTGCGGCGAGGTGCGCTTGAGCCACCGCGTGTAGATGAACACGTAGAAGTAGAAGCCCGCGAGTGCGAGTCCGGCCGTGAGCACATTCACGAAGTACGCGAGCATCCACGTCGCGAGTGTCGCACACGCCACGCCAAATGCGAGCACCTGAATGGGCCACATACGGCCGCTCGGAATCGGACGGAGACGCGTACGCGCCATCACGTCATCGATATCGCGATCGAGGTACATGTTGACCGCGTTGGCGCCACCCGCCATCAGGTAACCACCCAGCATCACCAGCAGTACCGTGATCCAGCTCGGTGAGCCAGCGGCGTACATCGGCGCCGCCGTCGTCACCAACAGCAGCGAGATGATACGCGGCTTGGTGAGCGACACGAGGTCCTTCGAAAGCGGTGTGCTTTCGGCGGCCTTGGTGGCAGGTGATTGCGGTGGAGTGGCGGCCACGTCGCTCATGAAGCGGTGGGAACAGCACCCGCCGGCATCGTCCCCGTTGCGCGTTGCTGCGCACCCACGGTGCTGCGGCCGCTCGCGATGCGCGCGAGATATGCCATGCTGAACGCCGTGACCCAAATCAACATGCCAGTGGCCTGATGCATCGAACGCACGACTCCGGGGAATCCACCGAGCACCATCCACGCGGCCCACACGATCTGCAACACGCCCAACGTCATCGCGAGCCACGCCGCCCGCAGAACCGGCGACGACTCACCGCGCTTGCGGAAGATCATCGGCAACGAAATGAGATGCAGCACCAGCAGGTACGCGAGCAGGCGGTGCGTGATCTGCACATGCTGACCTGCGCCACCGGTTGAGGCTTCACCGCAGAAGGGGAAGCCAACACAGGCCACGGCGGCACCTTCAACCTTCGCGGTGAGTCCACCCATGAGCACCACGATGAGCGCGAGTACTGCCGCAGCGGTCGCACCACCCACCGCCTTGGTGGTGCCGCCGCCGAGCAACGCCTTGGCGCCGCCCAACCCACCCGCGCGAATGGCGGCAGTTGCCAGCACGGCCAACAAGGACGACGCGAGCAGCTTGTGTACGACCGTCGCCCACGCCGGATTGCCGGTGAACACCGTCACCGCACCGAAGAGCGCTGGCGCAATCCAGAGCGCCACCGCGAGCTTCGCCGAATTCCATACGCCACCGGATGCGCCAACCGCCGGCACCTCGCGATGGCGGAACGCGGTGAACACCAGTCCCGCGATGCTCAACAGCAACGCCAATGCGAGATAGCGATGCGTGACTTCGATGATCAGGTCGATCCGCTCGAATGGCGGAATCCAGTACCCGTAGCACTTGGGCCAGTTATCGCCGCATCCCATGCCGGAGCCGGAGATGCGCACGATCGCGCCAAAGATGATGTGCACGAGCGAAACGCCCAGTGCGACATATGCCGCGCGGCGCACCGGCGCCGGGGCTGAGAGTGCAGCGGAAGTCATAACGAAAACGGGACCGAAAACGGCACGTTGAACGGCACGGAAAATCGCACGGGGAGAATCAGCGGGGCATCAAACGCCAGGCGCCCACGAACGTCGCCACGATGCCGATGATCGGCAGCACAGCCCAGGCGAATTCCATGAATCCACGAGGTGTCGGCACGCCATCACGCGGCGCGTTCGGCGACGCGCCGGCGGGGTCAGCCCGGAAGAGTCCGCGCACAATGAAGATCTGCGCGATGACACAGGCCACCACGAGCACCCAGAAGAGGGGCGTGGTGAGGGCAGGCGGAAGCGATGGATTCAGAGGCGGCATGACTCAACAAAACTAGCACAGCCCCCGTGCAGAGTGGTGTCCCACGCACTACCATAGCGAATATGTCTTCCGCTCCCGACACGAATCACTCGTCGGCGTCCACCGGCAGCGCCGGTGCGCCCACCGAATTGCCGCGAACACTCGGCCTCTGGAGCGCGATTGCCGTGCTCGTGGGGACGACGATCGGCTCCGGCATCTTCCGGTCGCCGGCCGGTATTGCGGACAAGTTGCCCGGACCGCTCCCGATCCTCCTCGTGTGGACCGTCGGTGGTCTCTTTTCGCTCTGTGGCGCTTTGACACTCGCCGAGCTCGCGGGCGCGCTGCCGCGTACCGGCGGCTACTTCGTCTACATCCGTGAGGCGTGGGGTAAGCTGCCAGCATTCCTGTACGGCTGGTCTGAGCTCACCCTCATTCGTGCGGCGGCGCTGGGTGGAATTTCGACGACGTTCGCGCAGTACGCGATGCGTGGTCTCGGGTACGATCCGTCGTTGCAGCCGTACGACACGTACGCACACTGGCTCGCGGCGGCGACGATCGCGGTGATCGCGGTCATCAACATCGTGGGTGTGCGATGGGGCGCACTCATTCAGAACACGACCACGCTCGCCAAGTACGGTGGGTTGGTCATCATCGTGTTGTTGTCGCTTGCCATCGGATTGCCGAAGACCGGCGGTCACTACACGCCGGCGATGCCAGCGGGGAGCATCTCGGTGAGTGCCTTTGGTCTGGCCCTCGTGTCGGTGCTTTGGGCCTACGACGGCTGGGGTGATCTGACGAAGGTGTCGGGCGAAGTGGCCGATCCGCGGCGCAATCTCCCGTGCGCGCTGGTGATCGGTACGATTGCGATTATCGCCATCTACGTCCTTGCGAACATCGCCTATCTCGCCGTGCTCCCGGTCGACGAGATGCGCCGAGCGCCATTGGTTGCGGCCAACGTGGCGGAGCGGCTGGTCGGCCCGATTGGCGTGACGCTCGTGTCGATCACCGTGCTGTTGTCGACATTCGGGTCGGTCAACGGATCGATGCTCACCGGCGGCCGCATCTTTTTCGCGATGGCTGACGACGGCTTGTTCTTCAAGGGCGTCGCCAAGGTGCATCCGACCTTCAAGACGCCCTATGTGGCGGTAATGCTCAACGCGAGCATCGGCATCGCGTTCGTTTTGCTGCGGACGTTCGAGCAGTTGGCCGACATCTTCGTGACGGCGTCGCTGGTGTTCTACGTGCTGAGCATCGGCGCCGTGTTCAAGCTGCGGCAACGCCCCGACTGGAATCCGCCGGTCAAGACGCCGCTCTATCCGCTGGTGCCGGCGCTGTTCGTGGCCGCGGTGCTATTTCTGCTGGTGAATGCGCTGATGGACCCGGCGCAGCGGGTGCCGACGCTGCAAGTGTTTGGGGTCATTTTGGCGGGGACGCCGCTGTACTTTCTGACGGTTGGAAAGAAGCGGATAGGCCGTTAACGGCCAGTACGGAGTGTAGAGAATAGAGTGAAGAGTGGAGAGCGACCCCGCGGTTGCTCTCCACTCTTCACTCCGCACCCTGCACTCTGTACTGGCCGTTAAACCCTTCGTAACCCCAGTACCCGCGCCATCCCGTCCCAATACATTTCGCGTCTGCCAAACGGCAGACCGGATCGCGTCCGTCCCCAGGGACAGTCGACATGTAACGGCTGGGTCGCAGCGTCCCTTGAACGCTGGTCCTCGCAATTCTCCGCGATATCCATCACGGACACGATCCGCACTTCCTGCGTTGCGCACGCGCTTCCCGCATCGCGATTCGCACGTTGCGAGATCGGCAGTCTCTACCCCGTGGTATCAGGAGAACACCAGGAATGCGTCACTTGTGGCGAAAGGCAGCGCTGCTTGCAGCGCTGGCAGTAAGCGCCATGCAGGGGGCCCAGGCTCAGGGCGTCACCACCGGCTCGATCGTCGGTAAGGTGGTTGGCCCGAACGGACCGGTGGTCGGCGCGCGCGTCGCGGCCGTTCACGTGCCGTCCGGCACCCGATATGAAGTGCTCTCACGCGCCGAAGGGCGCTTTACGATGCCGGCGGTTCGCGTCGGTGGTCCGTACACCGTTTCGGCCGCGGCGCTCGGGTTCGAGCGCAACACGCAGTCGGGACTCGAAGTCACTCTCGGTACCTCGACCGACGTGACCTTCGAACTCAAGAACGCCGTCGTGCAGCTCTCCGGCGTACAGGTCACTGCGACCGGCGGTGCGATGTCGTCGCGTACGACGGGTGCCTCCACCACGATCACGTCGCAGCAGATCACGGCCTTCCCGACGATCGGCCGCACGCTCACGGACTTCGTGCGTCTCACGCCGCAGTCCGGCCGTTCCGGCTCGTTCGCCGGCATGGACAATCGCCTCAACAACATCACGCTCGACGGATCGTACTACAACAACTCGTTCGGTCTGGGCTCGCAGCCTGGCGTTCGTACGGGTGTGTCGCCGATTCCGATCGACGCCATCGAACAGTTGCAGGTGAACGTCGCGCCGTTCGACGTGCGCCAGGGCAACTTCACCGGCGCCGGCGTCAACGCGGTTACCAAGTCGGGCACGAACGAATTCAAGGGGGCGCTCTACTACACGTGGCGTCACCAGGGTCTCGTCGGCGACAGCTCCGCGGGTCTCTTCGTCAGCCGCGGTACCTTCAAGTTCAATCAGCCGGGCGGCTTTATTTCCGGTCCGCTGATCAAGAACAAGCTGTTCTTCTTCGTCGACTACGAAAAGGACGAGCTCACGCAGCCGGGCAACACGTGGTTTCCGAACTCGGGTACGCAGGCGCTGGTCGGTAATCAGACGCGCGTCCTCGACAGCGATCTCTCGGCGCTCAGCACGTTCCTGCGCGAGAAGTTCAACTACGAGACCGGCCCGTACACGGGATGGAATCTCGCCGTTCCGTCGCATCGCCTGATTGGCAAGATCGACTGGAACATCAACGATCAGAGCAAGTTCAGCTTCCGCTACAGTCAGCTCCGTTCGACGTCGGATCAGCCGATTTCGAACTCGAACTCGCTCGGCTTCGGCAATCGTCGCGACAATCAGAACTCCATGAGCTACCAGAACTCTGGCTACGCGATCATGGAAAACAGCGACTCGTATATCGGCGAACTCAACACGCAGCTCGCCAACGGTCGGTTCTCGAATCAGGTCATCGGTGGTTACACGTCCAACGTGGAAGACCGCAAGTACAAGACCGACAATCTGTTTCCGCTCGTCGACATTCTGAACAACGGCACGAACTACATCTCGTTCGGTTTCGAGCCGTTCACGCCGAACAACCAGCTGCAGTACAAGACGTGGCAGCTGCAGGACAACTTCACCGCCTACCTCGGTCAGCACGAACTGACGGCCGGTGTGACGTTCCAGAAGTACAACTCGAACAACGTGTTCTTCCCGGGTGCCCAGGGCGCGTACGTCTACAATTCGCTCGCCGATTTCTATGCGGACGCGAACGGCTACCTGGCCAATCCGAATCGCACGACGGCGCCGGTCACGCTGCGCACGTATCAGGTGCGCTACAACAACATCCCGGGGAACACCGAGCCGGTACAGCCGCTCCAGGTGCTGACCTATGGCGGTTACCTGCAGGATGAATGGCGTCCGACGCGTACGCTCAAGGTGAACCTTGGCGCACGCTTCGATCTCCCGGTGTTCAAGAACACGGCGTACGACAACTCGCTCGCGGACCAGCTCACCTTCCGCGATCAGACGGGCGCTGCGGTCAAGTACAACACGGGCAAGATGCCGAACGCGAACATCCTCATCTCGCCGCGTGTCGGTTTCAACTGGGACGTCACGGGTGATCGCACGACGGTCATTCGCGGTGGTACGGGTGTGTTCTCGGGCACTCCGCCGTACGTGTGGGTCTCGAATCAGGTCGGCAACACCGGTGTGCTCACGGGCTTCGATCAGCTCTCGAACACGACCCTGCGTCCCTTCACGCCGAACGTCGACAAGTACAAGCCGACGACGGTGACGGGCGCGCCGGCCGCGTCGTACGAACTCAATGTCACATCGCCGGACTATACGTTCGCGCAGCAGTGGCGTACGACTCTTGGTGTGGATCGCAAGCTGCCGTGGAATGTCATCGCCACGGTGGAAGGCATCTACGGCAAGGAGATGAACGGTCCGTACTACATCAACGCGAACCTGCCCGCCGCGCAGTCGGCGTTCACGGGTGCCGATACCCGTTCGCGTTGGACGGCGAACCGCATCAACAGCAACGTCACGGCGAACTACGTCATCAGCAACGCGTCGAACGGCTACAACTACAACATGTCGGCGTCGCTCACGAAGACGTTCACGAACGGCCTCGTCGCGAAGACCGCGTATTCGTATGGCATCGCGAAGAACGCGTTCGACCCGGGCTCGACGGCCGGCACGAACTGGACGGCGAACCCCACGCCGAACGATCCGAACAACCCGGGTCTTGGCTACTCGGACTACACGCCGGGCAAGCGCTTCTTCCTCGCGCTGTCGTATCGCTTCCAGTACCTCAAGGCGGGCGCGACGACGATCGGTCTGTTCACGCAGGCCGCGACCGGTGGCGTGACGAGCTACACCTTCTCGGCGGACGCGAACGGCGACGGCGCGACGGCGAACGACCTGATCTACGTGCCGCGCAATACGAGCGAGATGAACTTCGCGCAGTACTGCGTGAGCGCGACGGGCTCAGTGCTCACGAACTGCGCGACGGCGACGAAGACGTTCACGGCAGCCGATCAGGCGGCCGCCTGGGAGGCCTACATCAATCAGGATCCGTACCTCAAGACGCGTCGCGGCCAGTACGCGCAGCGCAACGGGCTCTTCCTGCCGGTCAACATGCGTACGGACCTGGGCGTGACCCAGGAGTTGTTCCGCAACGTGGCTGGTCAGAAGAACACGATCTCGATGCGCCTCGACATCCTGAACGTGGACAACCTGATCAACAAGAAGTGGGGCTCCACGTGGCGTGCGACGTCGAACACGCCGCTGATCCCGTTGGGAGCGGACGCGAACGGCGCCCTGTCGTATCGCCTGCGCAACCTGGGCCAGGACCTGCTGAGCCAGACGTTCTCGCACACCGCTGGTGTGAACACGGGCGACACCTGGCGCATGCAGTTGGGCATCCGCTACACGTTCAACTGATCACTGGCTGATCGGCCCCGTTTCACGACGGGTGCCGATCGCTTCGGCGCTCCTTCGGGAGACGCCGGCGAGGGTCACTCTGCCGACCATGTACTGGTCGCGCTGGGTGACCCTCGAGTTGTTTGGAGATGTTGAGGGGAGACATGAAGGCCCGTGCATCGTCGCCGGACCGTGACACCCTTTTCTTGAATGGAAACCCTCCGGGGCCTACCTTTCCGCTGCTCTTTCCGGTAGCAGGAGCGTCCCGCCCGGTGGGAGCGCATTCCCTCTCAACACGGATTCCACGCTATGCGCATGATGCGTTGGCTTGGCGGCGCCCTCGCCGCTCTCAGCCTTACTGCTCTGCCTGCCCACAAGGCGGCGGCCCAGGGCACGACCACGGGCGCCGTCGCCGGCCTGGTTACGGACTCGAAGAAGGCGCCCATCGGCGCCGCCGTTATCGAAGTCCGCAACGTCTCGAATGGCGCCCGCGCGAGCGGAACGACGCGCGAGAACGGCCGCTACTTCATCACGAATCTTGAAGTCGGCACCTATACCGTATCGGTTCGTCGTCTGGGTTTCGCGCCTGAAACGCGCGAGAACGTCATCGTCAACCTCACGCTGGCGGCGGCGGTCGACTTTGAACTCAAGGAAGCGGCCGTGCAGCTGCAGGCGCTGACGACACGCGCAGCCGCCTCCGCTGCCGACTTCTCCCCAACACGTCAGGGCTCCCAGTCGGTCATCACCGACACGCTCGTGCGTCGTGTGCCGAACATCAATCGCGATGTCACCGACCTCGCGCGCATGAATCCGCAGGTGAACGTCAGCGGCAGCGGCAACGTGTCGGCCGCGGGTCAGAATAACCGCTTCTCGAACGTCCAGATCGACGGTGTGTCGCTCGCGAATCGTTTCGGCCTGGGTTCGTCGGCTACGGTTGGTGCGCAGGTCAACGGCCGTGCGCTGCCGTTCGACGCCATCAAGGAATTCCAGATCCTCATTTCGCCGTACGACGTGCGCCAGGGCAATTTCACCGGCGCCCTCGTCAACGCGGTGACGCAGTCGGGAACGAACGACTGGAAGGGCACGGCGTTCATCACGTACCGTGACCAGGAAATGTCGCGCGACACGAGCTTTCTGCGGACGCGCCCATTCACGCGCCGACAGATGGGTGCCTCGGTTGGCGGACCCCTGATCAAGGACAAGCTCCGCTTCTTCGCCACGGTTGAAACCAGCCAGAACCTGAATCCGGTCTCGGGTCCGTACTTCGATCCGGCGCAGCCGAGTGGCATCGCGAACAACACGTCGACGACGGCCAAGCTGACGCAGGCTCAGGTCGACTCATTCACGACCAAGCTCACGGGCTATGGTATCGAAGCCGGCAGCCCCGGACTCGTGTCGCTTACGAACCCGCTGCTGAACACCTTCGCGCGTCTCGACTGGCAGGTGAGCGGCAACACGCGTGTGGTGCTCCGCAACATCTACAACGACCAGAAGCAGGACGACTTCTCGCGTTCGCTCGGAACGTTCAACTTCACGTCGAACCAGTTCCAGCGCACCGAAACGTCGAACCAGACGGTGATGCAGCTGTTCACGAACTTCTCGAACGGCTTCTCCAACGAGTTCATCGCCGGTGCGACGCGCACGCGATTCAAGCGCGACCCCAGCGTTATCGCCCCGCAGATCCTCGTCCAGAACATCGGTGGCACGGGTTCAGGCGTCGCGCTGCGCGCCGGTACGGAAAACAGCTCGCAGGGCAATCAGCTCGACGAAGATCTCTACGAAATCGCGAACAATTTCACGATGCCCCTCGGCAATCACATCGTGGCGATTGGTACGCGTAACGAGATCTACAAGGCGTACAACGCCTTCCTGCAGAACTCGTACGGCAACTGGACCTTCCAGACGCTCGCCGACTTTGTCGCGAACCGTCAGGCGACCGGCTTCAGCGGCTCGGGCGGCCTGGGTGGTGATATCGCGGCCCGCTTCACGGCCGGTCAGTTCGCCGTCTACGCGCAGGATCAGTGGCGTGTGAGCCCGCGATTGACCGCCACCTACGGTATTCGCTTCGACGCGCCGTACTTCTTCACGAAGCCGTCGTCATCGGCGTCGGTGCTCCGTGACTTCGGTGTGAACACGTCCGAGGTGCCGAACGGCAAGTGGCAAGTCTCGCCTCGCGTCGGCTTCAACTGGGACGCCACCGGCGACCAGAAGAATCAGGTGCGCGGTGGCGTGGGTCTCTTCCAGGGTATCCCGGCCTACGTGTGGATGTCGAATCAGTACACCAACACGGGTGTGGGTCTCGCGCAGATCGTCTGTGGTGGTGGTAGCTCCGCATCGAACGGCACCTCGCCGGCCTTCTCGCCGACGCCCGTCTCGCCGCGCGGCTGCGGTCTCAAGACCAACGGCACTGCCGGTCGTTCGCTTGACGACGGCACGTTCCTCGGCACGGTGAACATCGCCACGCCGGATCTCAAGTTCCCGCAGTTGCTGCGCGCGACGTTGGGCTACGATCGCAAGCTGCCGTACGAAATCGTGGGAACGTTCGAAGGGTTGTACTCGAAGAGCATCAACAACTTCTTCTACAACAACATCAACATCCCGCAGACCGGCCGTCTCGACGCGCAGGGTCGCACGGTGTTCGCAGCGTTCCCCGCGACCGGCATTCCCACCGTGGCGCCGCTCTTCCCGGTGTACGGCTCGAATGTGATCAAGCTGTCGAATCAGTCGAAGGACTACTCGTGGAGCGCGTCAAGCCAGCTGCGCAAGCGCTTCAACCGGACCTTCGAGGGCGCGGTGGCTTACACCTACAGCCGTTCGTTCTCGGTGACGGACCTCACGAGCTCGGTGGCCCTGTCCAACTGGCAGTTCGGCCGCGTGTACTCGGGCGTGCAGACGAATCAGGATCTGGCCCCCAGCGTGTTCGACCAGCCGCATCGCATCATGTTCAACGGCTCCTACACGGCGCCGTGGAAGAAGAATCAGACGTCGGTCACGTTGATCTTCAACCGTCAGTCGGGCACGCCGTTCACGTACGTGTACGGTGGCACCGGCGGCCGCGGCGACATGAACGGCGACGGCTCGAACGCGAACGATCCGATCTACGTGCCGACCGGACCGACCGACGCGAAGGCGCCGTTCCAGAACACCACGCTGAGCGGTGTCGCGTACACCGCCGCGCAGCAGGCGGACGCGCTCGACAAGTTCATCAGCGCGTTCCCGTGCCTGAACAGCCAACGCGGCCAGATCATGAAGCGCAACAGCTGCCGCAACCCGATGTTCGATCGCACGGATATCACGATCGAGCAGCAGTTGCCGCAGATTCGCGGCGAGCGCTTCACGGCGCGCGTCGAGATCTTCAACTTCGCGAACTTCCTGAACGCGAAGTGGGGCCAGTTCCGTTCGGCGACCGGCAACGCGAATCTGACGCTGACGCAGGTCCAGGCGATGACGAACGCTGACCCGGCGACGCAGGTGCCGATTCAGACGTATGACCCGGGCTTTGTGCGGTTTTTGAGTGCGCCGAGTGCGTCGCAGTTCTATCAGATTCAGACGTCGTTGCGGGTGTCGTTCTGATCTGAGGGGCAGGTTTGGAAAGGAAGGGCGGCGCATTCGCGCCGCCCTTTTTTTCTTGAAACCCTTGGGGCTCAGGTTGTAGGTGGCCAGGAGGAAGAGGTCAGGACTGCCTTGCGCGCTTTAGATGATGGAGGCGCAGGGCGAACAGCATCTTCCGCAACTGCGTTGCTTCATCGATGAGTGGGTCGACGTTTCCCACGCTCCGCGAGAGTTGGCTCATGATGCGCAAGTGGGTTTCGCACTCATTCAGGCTCCCGATGGCGATACCGAGATGCTTCGCACACGTCTGGTCGGACGGCTGCCCAACGCCCTCCGCAATGTTCGCCGGCACCGAGCTGGCCGCACGAGAAAGCTGCGAAGCCATCCCAGGCACTTCGCGCAAGCGAAGGCGCCGAGCCGCCCGCGCGCATCGCACGGCAAACGCGAGCGAGCGCCGATACACCTGCAGATTGTTAGGATCTTGCATCCAGTAGCATGCGATGCAAGCGCAAATCGCGTGTCATCAATTCACTTCAGGTTGTGCCATTCGAGTGCAGTCCTGACCTCTTCCTCCTGGCCACCTACAACCTGAGCCCCAAGGGGTTCAAGAAAAGAAAGGGCGGCGCAGAGCGCCGCCCATCCTTATCAAAAGATCTTGAGATTGATGTACTTGCGAGGATTCTTCTTGATATCCATCGCCAAAGAATCAAACCGTCTCAACAGCGTATCCATCCGCGCATATAAAGTCGGATCGTTCATCAGCTTCGGCACCGTCCCAGTTCCATTGGACAGCTTGTCCGTAACCCCCTGAACCTTCGAATTCGTTTCGCGCAGTTCGCGCGCCAACACCTCGAAGCTCGCCGACGTCGCGCGCAAGTTCACGATCGTCGAGTCCACTTTCGCCGAGTCGACTGAGGCGAGCGTACGACGCACTTGTTGCTGCGTCATCGTGAGTTGCTTCGACTGTTCGGCGGTGACGGCCGAGAGCTGTGCGACCAGCTTCGTGAGATCGGCGATCGTCTTGCGCACATCGCGAATACCACCGCTGTCCACGAATACGCCCTTCGCTTCCCCGGTCAGCGCGCGCACGTTGACGGCGATCGAATCGCCCTTGGCCATCAGGGCGGCCATGCCGGCTGCGCCGGGCCCGCTCGGAATCGTGTCGCCGGCGGCAATGGCGCCGCTCGCGCCCTTGACCGGCGTGAGCGCCACGAGCTGATCGCCGAAAATGCCATTCGCTTCAACTGACGCATGCGTGCCCGCCGGAATCTTGTATTGCTGCTGCACCTGCAGCTTGACCGCGATCGTGCCGTCGGGAATGAGTTCGACCTGATCGACAAAGCCGACCTGCACACCGGCGAGCAGTACGGGTTGACCTTGCTTCAGACCGGCGCCCCACGGGAAGCGCGCGTAGAGCGGATAGCCGCGCGCGAGACCGCCGCGGGCAATCCAGATGGTACCGCCCAGGGCCAGCACGACCGCTACCAGCAGCAGCACGCCAACCAACAATTCGTCGCGTCGTTTCGACATAGAAGATGAGAAGCGGGGGAGGCGCTCAGGCCTGAATGAAGGGCGCGAGAACCGCCGCCACGATGGCGTCCAGCACGAGAATCGACACCGACGCGATAACTACCGCGAGTGCCGTCGAACGACCGACGCCTTCGGCGCCGGCTTCCGTCACATAGCCTTCGTACGAGCAGACGAAGGAGATGGCCGCGCCAAAGAGCGTGGCCTTGATGAGTGAGTACACGACCTGGAAGGCACTGAACGACAGTCGCAGACCACTCAGGAAGTCGGCCGTGCGCACATCCGTGGCGAGAATGAGAATCGCCCATGCACTGAAAATCGCGGTCGCGTTCGCCAGAATGGTGAGCGTTGGCAGCATCACCACACCGGCAATGAATCGCGGCAGTGCGAGATAGGCGACCGGATCGAAGCTCAGCGTTTCGAGCGCGTCGATCTGCTCAGTCACGCGCATAGTGCCAATTTCGGCGGTCATGCGGGCGCCCACGCGACCGGTGAGTACCAGGGCCGTGAGCAGGGGGCCAAGCTCGAGCACGATGGATTGACGGGCGATCAGACCGACCACGCTCAGCTGCACGCCGGGGAAGAGCTGGTAGCGCGTCTGGAACGCGGTCACACCGCCCAGAAAGCCGGCGACGATCACCGCGAGCGGGATCGAATCGACACCGATGTTCTTCATCTGGCGGATCGTTTCCGGGACCCAGGTGCCAGGGTCGCGCAATCCGCGCACGATATCGCGCGCGAAATAGCCGCGCTTGCCAATCGCGCGCAGGGTGCCGCCAGTCCGACGTTCGGCGAGACGAACGAACAGGTCCATGCCGATCATCGGCGTCGTTTACTCATAAGTCGCATGTCAGAGCGTCACGTCAGGTTCGCACACGCGCCAGCAGCACGAGCGCGAACACACCGACGACGGCGTTGGGGACCCATGCCGCATAATCTGGCGGAAGCAGTCCCTTACCGCCGAACGCCTTCGTCAGTTGGATCAGCACCAGAAAAAACACCGTGGTCGCAAGACTTACGGCAATGCCATACGCCGCACCGCCGCGCTGTGAGCTGGTCGCCAGCGGCGCGCCAAAGAGCGCGATGATGAGACAAGTGACCGGAATGGCCAGCTTGAGCATCCGTTCGACCTTGAGAGTGTTCACGTCAGCGCCCGATCGCTCGAGTGTGCGAATGTAGCGGCTGAGCTCGACGAAACGCATTTCGGCGGGCTCGCGCTCTGTAGCACGCAGGTCACGCGGTGATTCATGGAATTCACGATCACGCAACGAATCGAAGCTGAAGGAGAAATCAGTGGTCGGGCTCGGCGTCACATGCACGACGCCCTTCTTGAGTGTCCACCCGCGGTCATCGTGCCAGTCGGCCGTCTGTGCGGCAATGAGCGTACCCGGCCGCTTGGCCGACGCCCGCGCTTCGATTTCCAGGTTTTCGATGAGCTTGGGTCGGAGCTGCAACGTATAGATGCGATAGACGCGTCCCCGATCACTGGCAAACGCGAAATTGTAGCGGTCGGTTTCCCGGATGTTGTTCTTCCCCTCGAGCAGCTTCAGCCGAATGGCGTTGGCCGGCGGCGAAACCTCGGCGAACACGAGGTCGAGGCCCAACGCGAGCGTCGCCATCACAAAGATCGGTGCGACGAATCGATAGAAGCTGATGCCTGACGCCTTCGCGGCGGTGATCTCGGAGTATCGCGTAAACGTGCCGATCGAGAACACGGTGGCGAACAGCACCGCCGCCGGCAGCACCATGAACAGCGTATCCGGAATCCAGTACAGATAGCTCAGCGCCACATCGCGCACGGGCAACTTTCGCTCCGTGTACTTGCGCAGGTTATCCACCAGGTCGATGACAAAGACCAGGACCGGGAAACCGAGAATCGTGATGCCGAAGATGCGGGTGAATTCGCTTGCGATGTAGCGGTCGAGCGGAGTGACGAGGCGACGACTCATGCCGGCACCGCCGCCGACTTCGCGCGCGCCCTGGCCTTGGCTTCCTTCCGCAATCGGCGCGACGTGCGCCAATCATCGAAGCGATCGCGAATGCCACCGCCACGCGAGGTGTCGGTAGTGCTTTCGAGGCCCCAGAGCAGCAAGAGGCCGGCCGTCGCAAAGATCAGGTTGGCAATCCACATCGCGAACCACGCGGGGAGCATGCCCTTGTCGGCCAGTGACTCGCCGCCCATGAGACAGATGTAGTAGAGACCGAACACACCGATGCTCACGCCGATGGTCACGCCCACACCACCGCGCGGGAAGCGCAGCGCGATCGGCGGACCAAAGAGCACGAACACCAGACAGGCGAAGCTCAGCGCGAACTTCTTGTGGATTTCAACGGCCAGATTGTCGAGCCCCTCACGCGAGGCGAGCAGCTGGACGCGTGATCCGGTAATTGCACCGGTGAGCATCGCCACGGTATCCAGAACCGGCGTCGCGACGGGCTGCGCCTTCTGCATCGAGTCGACACGAATCGAGTCGATCCTGCGAATCGAGTCCTGGCGCACCGAATCCGGATTCGTCAGCAGCGCATTGACGCGCGCAATCGCATCGGAGTCGGCCTTCGTCATGACCGGCGGCTGCACGATCGGCGGCTGCCCCGACTGAACCGGTGGTTGGACCGGCGGCTGCTGTACCGGCGGTTGCTGCACCGGCGGTTGTTGCACCGGCGGCTGCGGCTTGGCCGAATCCGGTTTGACTGGCGGTTGCGAGACGGACTGCGCCTTCGCCTTGGCCGGCAGCAAGAGATTCTCGACGCGACCGAGGAACTTGTCGCAATAGAAACTCGCGAGCGGGTCCGCGTCCGGTCGATCACGCGGCGCCGTCACCCGGTTCCCCTTCTTGGCGAGGCGGAAGGCGTAGTCCACGTACTCGCGACGGATGCGATGGAACTCGGCGGCGTCACCGCGATAGCGCGCGTGCATTTCGCACACCGACATCTCGCGGTCGCCCTTGTACGTGTCGCCCTTGGTGGATTGGAAGCTTTGCGAGATGCCACCAACCTTCACGGTTTGCGCGGTGAAGTAGGTGCGTTGCAATCGCCGCACATCGCCACGCGTGAACTCCTGCACGTAGCCGTTGTACAGCTGCATCTGCAGGTCCTGGCCGTTCGCGGCGATGGTGAACACCCCGCTGTCGGCGTAGATCGTTTTGCGCTCCGTGCCTTTGCGCAAATCGTAAATGGTGACATCGACCATGCGATTGGTGGCCGCATCGGTGCGCGCCACGCGCATGAAGAACTGCTCGCTCAGCTGATTGAGGACCTGATCCTTGAGCGCGAGCGTCGGCTTTGTGCGACCGATGTCACCTTGCAGGATACGCAGCCGATGATTCGATGCGGGCAACACCTGATCATTGAACCACACCATCACGAGCGAGAGGAGCAGTGCGCAGAAGAGCACGGGGGTCATCAGCGCTCGGACTCGCACGCCGCTGGCCTTGAGTGCCGTGATCTCATGCTCGGCCGCCATGCGACCGAAGGCGTAGAGCGTCGCCATGAGCACGGCCATCGGCATCGTCATCGCGACGGTGAAGGGCAGCGACAACACGAAGAAGCGCCCAATGGCGCCCCATGGCAGCCCCTTGCCGGCCAGGTTGGCCAGCTGGCGCGCGACATACTGCAGCATGAGCAGCGACGTCATGGCCGACAGCGAGAATATCAGCGGCCCAACGTGCTCTCGAACGACATAGCGGGTAAGGAGCTTCACGACGTAAATTCCAAGGTGACTACCTGCTTTATCAAGGGCGCACCGTCATTGTGATTGGCAGTTGCGCTCGCAGCTTGAGACCGTACCACGGCGCCGGGGGCAGCCGGCTGGTACCCCACGATCGGAGTTCGGTGCGCAGGCTGTGGCCCGGAGGGGCAGGAAGCAGGATCGGGCCCGTCGCCCGTTCGGCCCGTTCGGTGGCCGTGGCAGTCGCCGGTGCCCTTGGGCTCCTGGCCGCGCTCAGTGTCGGGTCGCGTCCCGTCTTGGCGCAGGGAGGGCCCCCCCGGACCGACTCCACCACCCGCCCCGACTCGACCCGACCAGCGCCGCTGGTGCCCCGGGCCCCCACCGGGGCCGCCGCCCAGGCCGCATCCAACGCCGCGCGCGACCTCTTTGGCGATAGCCTTGGGCTGTCGCTCAATACCCGGCTCGAGTCCAGGATGGAGCGGTTCAAGAACGACCGCTGCACCTCCGCCCAGCTCACGGTCCTCGGCAATAGCTGCAAGGGGAGCTGGAATCCCATTTTCGACGTGCAGTTCGACCTCAAGTCGAACGGCACCGTGGGCGACCGGCTATTCGTCGACGTGGACTACAACTCGCGGAACGAATACGAGGGGAGCAATCGCATCGGCCTGCGTTATCGCGGCAAGCCGAATGAGTGGCTGCAGTCGGTCGAGGTCGGCAATGTGAGTTTCGTGACCCCGCCGTCGCGGTTCCTCACCTCGGGCATCCCGGCCGGGAACTACGGTGTGCAGGCCGAGGGCAAATGGGGCCCAATGCGCTTCACCGGGATCGTGGCGCAGCAGAAGGGCGTCATCTCGCGCGACAACCTGTTCACGGTTGGCGGGAGCACGCAGCAGCGCGTCGATCGCGTCATTGAAGACATGCAGATCGAGCCGCGACGATTCTTCTTTACAATCGATCCGCGACTGCTCGGCGGCTTCCCGAATATCGACATCCTGAATCGCGTACGGCTGCGTCAACTCGCCGCCGCGCTCCCCGATTCGATCCGGCCAGTGCGACTTGTGGTGTACCGACAGCTGATCAACGCGGCGAACCAGAATCCGCGCGGACCGCAGCTGAGTGTGCGCGGTGCCCGCAACAGCGCGCGGCAAACGTACGAGGTGCTGCGCGAGGGCGAAGACTACTACGTCGATCCCACCCTGCTCTGGATCACGCTTTTCCGGCCGCTTGTTGATGGACGCGAGCGACTCGCGGTGGCGTACGAAGTCAGAAGCGGCGGCACGGTGACGCGCAACGAAAGCACCGGTGGTACCCCAGACTTCGAATTCACCTCAGCGCCGCAGTACGCCAATCTGTTATGGGAGCCGGAGCTTCAGCCGGCAAATGCCGCGTACTTCCTGCGCGAAATCAAGTCGGCGTATCGACTCGGCGGTCCCGATGTCATTCGCGAATCGCTGTCGCTGCGCATCGTGACCGGCACCTCGGGCGATCAGGAGAAGCCGCTGGATCCATCGCGCGGCGAGACCTATCTGCGGCTGTTCGGCCTGGCCCAGGCGACGAATCCGGCGTTGCTCGACGTCGAAAATCACGTGTGGCCACGCCCGAATGATCCGAACGTGCGCTCGGTGTTTGCGGGCACAACCCAAGACCAGCTCATTCGCGATCAGTTCGTGATTTTCCCGTCGTTGCAGCCATTCGCGCGCGCTGGCCTCGCCCAGCCATTTGCGAATCCGGCCAACGATACGTTGTACAGCTTTCCGAACGAGTATCTCTACACGGCGCAGCGACCGCAGGCGATCTACCGCCTGATGCTCCGCTACGACGCGAACAACAGCGAAGGCACCCGCAACATTCAATTGCCCACGGGCAACGTGCGGCGCTTCTCCGAGCGCGTCATGCTCGAAGGGCGGGATCTGGTGCGCGATAGCGACTACATGATCGACTACGAAACGGGCTTCGTCTCGTTTCTCCGTGCCGATACGCTGTTCAATACGCCGCGACAGATATCGGTACGCTACGAGGAGAATCCGCAGTTCCAGGTGCAGTCGCCGACCACGATCCTGGGATTCAACTCCACGTTCGCTCTCGACAACGGCCAGCTGTCGTTCACCGCGATCTCGCAGCGCCAGCGCTCGAGCTTCAACCGGCCGCAGCTTGGACTCGAGCCCATGGGCTCACTCGTTGCCGGTGTGACCGGCAACCTCCAGTGGGACGCCACGGCGATTTCGCGTGCGCTCGAGCGACTACCGCTCAAACCATCCACGCTGCCGTCACGAATTGGAGTGCGTGGCGAATTTGCCGTGAGTAAGCCACAGCCGAACGCCGCGGGTCAGGCGTATCTCGAAAGCTTTGAAGGCGGCGGCGATACGCCGATCGAGCTGCGCGAAGCCAGTTGGTATTTCAGCTCGCGCCCTGCGCTGGGCGCGACCTTCGCCGGTCAAGGCTCGAGCACCTTCGGGCTCAATCGTGCGGCCACACTGGCCTACCAGAACTATGGTGTGAGCTCGACCGGTGGCTACGTGCGCTTCACGCAAGCACAGATCGATCCATCGGTGCGATTGGTTGGCAGCGGCGCTGATGTGGCGGCGGATCTGTTGTGGATGTCGCTCTACCCGCTGCGCACCGGTGGCATTTACGATTTCGTACCAGGTACGACGCAGCGCCGCTACGCCTGGACGATTGGCAACAACAGTATGGCTGGAGTCACGCCCACCGGTCGCCGCTGGCGCTCTATCCGCACGGTGCTCAATCCCAGTGGACAGGACCTGTCGGCGGTCGAGAACCTCGAGTTTTTCGTCCTGCTCAACGTCGAAGCGGCGAAGCTCCGTCGCAATCCGACGCTGGTGTACGACTTTGGTGAAGTCTCGGAGAACAGTGTCACGTTCGCGCCCGAAACACTCACCGTTTCGTCGGTCAACGGTGCGCGCCCGGACAGCACCTATCGCGGCAAACGATTGGTTGGTGTCGATCGCCTCGACACGGAACGCGATGTGCTGACGCGTGGCTTCAACGCCATCAAGAACGACGTCGGTCTCGCTGGCGATGTTGCCGATACGTTGGTGGTGGTCGATCGCACCGGCGCGTCGCCAGTTACCACAACACAGTTCGGTGTGCCGATCTGTCGACAGGCCGTCACCGGCGTGCAGCAGCTCGGCGATAGTCGCGTGAACTGCACGGTGCGCAACAATCGCCTCGACGAAGAAGACATCGATCTCGACGGGCAGCTCAATCTCAATCTCGCGAGCACCGAGCAGGAAGCGATCAAGCGCTTCGCGGTCGACTTGAGCGACAAGAGCAAATGGACGCGCATCGGTGGGTGCATTCAGCAGAGGGACTCCACGGCGGTCGGCGTGACCACGGATTCGCTCTGCTGGGTGCAAGTGCGCCTCAACTGGCGTGCGCCTACCGAAGTGCTCAACGGACCGAATGAGCGGCGTATGCGCGCGCTACGCATCACGATGGTGTCAAATCCGCTTGCACCGGACGAAGACTTCACACGCATCGCCATCGCGAATCTCAAACTGCCAGGTGCGCCGTGGCTCAAGCGGAGCGCCGAGCCGCTGAGCGGCATGGCTGGTGATTCGAGCGGCACCGTGGGCGGTTACGTCATCGCCGGTATCGTGGGTACCGCCGACTCCACCGCCCAGCTCCCCTACTCAGCGCCGCCGGGCGTAGTTGAGGCGCCCGAAACGCGACTGACCGGCTACGAGGTCGCGCGTCGCCAGGTGAACGAGCGCGCGCTGCGACTGCAGGCGGGTGTGCCGGGGCGCGAGTTCCGCGTGTTCGATCGCGCCGAAGCGTACTATCGCTTCCGTAACGGCTCGCAGACGTTCATGGGCTACAAGACACTGCGCCTGTGGATGCGTGGCCGCGGCAACGGCTGGGGCACCAACGGTGAACTCAACGGCTACATCAAGATCGGACGCGACGAGAACAACTTCTACATGTACCGCACACCGGTGAACACCGGTGAAAGCCAGAGCGCGTGGCTCCCCGAAGTACGCGTCGACCTCACGCGCTTTCAGATGCTGCGCGCGCAGCTCGAGAACGCGTTCCTTCAGGGGAGCAAAGACTCGATTGCATGCACGGGCGCCGATCTCGAGCTCGTCAAGCGTTCCGGCAAGCCACGTGGCGTGAATGTGCGTCGCTATGCGATCTGTCAGGATGGGTACATAGTGTACAGCGCCGATCCCGCAGTGACCCCGCCCAACCTCGCTGGTGTGCAGGAGCTCGCGGTGGGCATTGTGCGCGTCGACTCGGTGCCGCGCGGCGGCACTGGCGTGATGGTCAACGACACACTCGAGCTGTGGGTCAACGACATCCGGCTCGGCGATGTCGTGGATGAAATCGGCATGGCCGGCGAGATCGGTCTCAACGTGAATGCCGGCGACTACGCCGACGTGCGCCTGTCGATGACCCGTCGCGATCCGAACTTCAGGCAGCTCGGTGAAACACCAAACTTCCTGACGACAAGTGGCGTCAGCGTCGGCACAACACTGCATCTCGAACGGTTCCTGCCGCAAAACTTTGGTTTTGCGATTCCGTTCAGTATCGACTACTCGGGAACGGGCATCGATCAACTCTTCATCAATCGCACCGACGTTCGTGCGAGCGGTATTCAGGGGCTGCGCAAGCCCAGTGACCGGCGCACTTCGTACAGCTTTGCATTGCGTCGGTCGGCTCCGCTCGAAAGCGGCTGGTACGCGCCACTCGTGAACGCCTTCGCGCTGAACGGAAGCTGGTCGTCGTTGGGCTCCCAGAGCGCGTTCCAGGAAGCTGACGCGAGTGCCTACAACGTTGGCGGCGGCTTCGCGCTTGAAAGCAATGCGCGTACGTCGAAGATGCCGGGCTTCCTCACCGCCCTGACCAACCTGCTCCCCAGGAGCTGGCGCGAATCGGCCGGTGTGAAGGCGTGGCGCGATCAGAAGGTGCGCTGGTCGCCAACACAATTCCGTCTCAACAGCTCGGTCAATCGCAACGCGATCACCACCACATCGTATGTGAAGGCGGCCACCGCGCTCGACGATTCGGGGCAGGTGGTCAATGGCCTCAATAACCTGTGGTCGAACACCGGCGCGCTCGAGTTCCGCCCCATCCCATCGCTGTCGGCGTCGTTCAATGCGCGGCAGCTGCTCGACCTGCGTGACTATCGCAACGCTTTCGATCAACGATTCACGCCCTTCGATTCAGTCGACCGCGGCATCATCGCCGATGGCGAGCGGTTGCATCTCTTCGGCAGCGCGCTGGGGCTCGAGCGTGAGCGTACACTCGCGTCGACCTTCCTCTTTCAACCGCAAGCTCGCGGATGGTGGAGACCGCGCGCGGATTTCACCTCGACCTTCGGTTTGACGAAGGATCCGAACGCGCTGCTGCTTCTCCGCAGCAACGACACCACTGGCGCCTTCCGCCTCCCCCGCCGGCTCGGCGCCGCACAAACGGTCGGCGTAGGCTCGGCGTTCGATATCGGTCACCTGCTCGCGGGCGTCGTTGGCGAGAAGCGCAGCAAGTGGCTCTCGCCGATCGATGTGCAGTGGCAGCGGTCGCTGACATCGAATTACGACAACACCGCGTTCATTCCCGGCTGGGGCTATCAGTTCGGGATGGCGGGTATTGGCACATTCCGCGGCCTTGATCGTCGGCTCGCCACGACCGCTGGCCGCATGCAGCGCACCACGGTGTCGAGCGCGCTCGCGTTGCCCTGGTCATTGTCGCTGCGCGCGAGTGCAGAGCAGGGCACCTCGGAGGCATGGAGTCAGCGATCCCTCGAGGGGACGCAGTCGGTGATCACCGGTACGCAGCAGGTGCTCCCCAATCTCACGCTCGCGTGGAATTGGCAGCCCGTCGCATGGAAGAAAGTCATCAGCCGCCTCTCGGTGGACGGCGGATACACCATGCGCGAGCAGGTCGCGCGCTTGCCGA
Organism: uncultured Gemmatimonadaceae bacterium; assembly: GCA_966112585.1. Lineage (GTDB taxonomy): Bacteria > Gemmatimonadota > Gemmatimonadetes > Gemmatimonadales > Gemmatimonadaceae > Gemmatimonas. The sequence goes on along the minus strand of CBHWDN010000027.1, from coordinate 5,787 downwards.
ACGAAGACCTGACGGTGGATCTCAATCGCACGATGTCCACGTTGCAGCCGCTGTCGGCGGCCATCAGCTGGGCGGATGCGGGGAACCTCAAGACGTCGGCCAGACTCACCAGGGCGCACCGCGAAGATCAGCGACCCGGCGCGCTCATTTCGGGCGACAGTCGCCTCACCTTCTTCAGCATTGAGCGCTCACTCCCGCTCCCGGCGCAGTGGAACACCAAATCGGGGCGTGTGCAGACGTTGCTGTCGTATCAGAGCGAGACCAACCGCTCCGAAATCAACGGGGTCAGCATGCTCACGGGCATCGTGCGCAGCGAGCGACCGTCGCTGCTGACCGACAACGGCAGCCGCCGCATCAGCCTGGGCGCGAACACGCCGCTCAGCGAGTTGCTCACCTTCAGCTTCACGGGCAGCCACCTGGTGAACTTCGATCGCACCGTGAATCGACAGTTCTCGACGCTGGTGTTCAGCGCCGTGCTGGAAATGTCCTTCTTCGCGGGCGAGTTGAGGAAGTAGCGCGCGCTCGCGACCAGACCGTCGCGTCTATTCGGTACATCGTGCGCTCTTTTGGTTAACGCGATCGTTGTCCGCCGGCGCATTCTCGCGCATGGCCACCACCGCTGAAAAGCAGGCACTTGGATTTCTGGTGCTCATCGCCCTCATGGGGGCGGGGGTACAGGCCGTCGGCGTGTCTCGATTCGACCGTGAGGCGAGAGCGGCCGCCGGACCCAACGCCGGCGATGCCGGACTGGCGGCATTGGAACGGCAATTGGTGGCCGTGGATTCGGCGCGAGCGGCGGGTGGAAAATCCCGAAGCAGCCGACCGAAACGGGGCTCGAAACGGGCACCTGCTCAGCGCGCCGACGCGTCACCACGTGAGCCACGTGAGCCACGAGCGCGGGAGCCGAAAGCGCCGCCTGAGCCGATCGATGTGAACGTTGCAACCGCGGCCGATCTGGAGCGTCTTCCCCGTGTAGGTCCGGCGCTCGCGGAGCGGGTGGTGGCCTACCGAAACAAGCATGGCGCGTTCGCCGGTCCGGACGACCTCCGTCACGTCCGTGGCATCGGCCCTTCCACTGTTCGCCTGCTCTTGCCGCTCGTGACGTTTTCCGGGCGGCACAGTCCCTTACTCAGTGAGAGCCCTCCGCTCAGTGCTCCATTCCTTGACGACGTCGTCTGACCGAACTCCCTAACCATGGCCGCACCTGTATCCCCGCTGACTGGTCGCGCGACTGAGAAACTTGGCGAACTCCTGGTTCGCGAAGGTCTGCTCACGCGCGAGAACCTGACGCGTGCGCTGGCTGAACAGGCGCAGTTTCCGGGACAGCGTCTTGGGCTGACGGTGGTGAAGCTCGGGTTGGTCTCCGAGACCGATGTCGTGCGCATGCTGGCGCGACAGTACCGCATGCCGGCGGTGGATCTCTCGAAGTTCGAAGTCGACACGCGCCTGCTCAAGCTGGTGCCGGCGGAATTGGCGTCGAAGCACACGGTGCTTCCGCTCAAGCGCGATGGCCGTCAGCTCACGGTCGCCATTGCCGACCCCACCGCGATGGCGGTGGTCGACGACCTCAAGTTCATCACGCGCTACGACATCGTCCCCGTCCTTGCGGGCGAGTACTCGATGCGCGCGGCGATCGAGAAGCATTACGAGTCGAATGAAATCCACATGCAGTCGCTCCTGCAGGACATCGCGGGCGAAGACGACGATGTGGAGGTGCTCGAGAATCAGGACGAGGTCAATGAAAGCACGCTGGCCGCGCAGGTCGATGACGCCCCCGTCGTCAAGCTGATCAACGCGATCCTCGTCGACGCAGTGAACAAGGGCGCATCAGACATTCATTTCGAGTGCTTCGAACACGAGCTTCGCGTGCGTTATCGCATCGACGGTGCGCTGATCGAAGTCATGAAGCCGCCCATGAAGATGCGCGCCGCCCTGATCTCGCGTTTCAAGATCATGGCGTCGTTGAACATCGCCGAGCGTCGCGTGCCGCAGGACGGCCGCATCAAGCTCAAGGTCGGGCGGAAGGTCGTCGACTTCCGTGTGAGTACGCTGCCCACGCTCTTCGGCGAGAAGGTCGTGCTCCGAATTCTCGACAAGGGCAACCTGACACTCGAACTCGAGAAGTTCGGCATTGAGCCGCGCGCCGAGCGCGAGCTGATGGAAGCGATCTCGAACCCCTACGGCATGGTGCTCGTTACCGGTCCGACGGGTTCTGGTAAGACCACGACGCTTTATAGCGCGCTCTCCAAGATCAACACCGGCGACACGAACATCATGACCGCCGAAGATCCCGTGGAGTACAACCTCTTCGGTATCAATCAGGTGTTGGTGCGCAACGAAATCGGCATGACGTTCGCTGCCGCCCTCAAGGCGTTCTTGCGTCAGGACCCGAACGTCATCATGGTCGGCGAAATCCGAGACCTCGAGACGGGCGGTATCGCCATCAAGGCCGCGCTCACCGGCCACATGGTCATGAGCACGCTGCACACGAACTCCGCGCCGGAAACCATCACGCGTTTGCTGGACATGGGGCTCGAGCCATTCAACGTGGCCTCGGCGCTCAATCTCATTCTGGCCCAGCGTCTCGTGCGCCGAATCTGCCCCAAGTGCAAGGTGGCGTACGAGCCGAGTGATGCGGAATTGGCCGGCGCGAAGGTGAAGGCCTCGACGACGCTTCGCGAACTCAAGTTCACGCAGGAAGCCATCGACAACGCCCGGGCCAAGGCGACGCCCGAGGCGGTGCCCAAGCTGGCCAACCTGTCGCTCGATACCACCATTGGAGAGCTGCCGTACTTCCGCGGTTACGGCTGCGACGCGTGCGGTGGCACCGGGTTGAAGGGTCGTCAGGGTCTGTACGAGGTCATGTTCATGACACAGACCCTCAAGAAGCTCGTGATGCAAAACGCCGACGTGCAGGTCCTCCGGAGTGCGGCCATTGAAGAGGGGATGCTGACGTTGCGAATGGACGGGTGGCTCAAGGTCCTGAAGGGGGTCACGACCCTCGATCAGGTCATCCGTGAAACATCCAGTTGAGAATCTGTGACGGTGGCGTTTCCAGTACGCCGCCGGCTCGTCCAGCGCGCGGGGGGTCTGCCCTCCGCGACTTCCGGTATTCCTGAGCGATGACGCCTCCAGCCCCATCCCCAGTATCACTGCGCACCCTGCTCGATGAGATGATCGAGCGGGAGGCGTCCGACTTGCATATCACGGCCGGTGAACGGCCGAAATTGCGCGTCGACGGCGACATCGTGAACTCGAATGTGGATCACGTGCTGACGCCGCGCGACACGTTGCAGCTGGCGTACTCCGTGTTGACGGAAAATCAGAAGAAGCGCTTCGAAATGGAGGACGAGCTCGACTTCTCGTTCGGCATTGCGAATCTGTCGCGCTTCCGTGGCAATGTGTTCAAGCAGCGTGGCTGCGTGAGCATGGTCATTCGTTGCATTCCGTTCCAGATCAAGACCTTCGAAGAATTGCAGGTCCCGGCCGTCATCAAGGGATTTGCGGAACGTCCGCGTGGCCTCGTGCTGGTGACCGGTCCGACCGGTTCCGGTAAGAGCACCACGCTCGCGGCGATGATCGACAAGATCAATACCGAGCGTCGCGCGCACATCATCACCGTTGAAGACCCGATCGAATTCATCCATCGGCACCGCAACTGCATCATCAATCAGCGCGAAGTGGGCTCCGATACGAAGAGCTTCTCCGCCGCGCTCAAGTATGCATTGCGTGAAGACCCCGATGTGATTCTGGTGGGCGAAATGCGCGACCTGGAGACCATCCAGGCCGCGTTGACCATTGCCGAAACCGGTCACCTCGTGCTGGCGACGTTGCACACCAACAGCGCCGCCGAAGCGATCAACCGAATCATCGACGTCTTCCCGAGTCATCAGCAGAGCCAGGTGCGGGCGCAGCTCGCGTTCGTGCTCGAAGGGATCGTGACGCAGGTGCTGCTCCCCAAGATGAGTGGGCGTGGCCGTGCGATGGCGGCCGAGGTGCTGGTGGTGACGCCGGCCATTCGCGCGCTCATTCGCGACGACAAGGTGCATCAGATCTACTCGCTGATGCAGTCCGGAAAGAAGTTCGGCATGCAGACGCTGAACGATGCGTTGTATCAGCTGTACGTCTCGCGCCAGGTGAGCGCGGACGAGTGTGTCCGTTGTGCGGGTGACCCGAACGAGTTCCTGCGCATGATCGGCAAGTCGCCGACCGACGAAGGAAGCGGCGTCACGCCGATCGGCGGAAAAACGAATGGACAGCTCGCTGGTGCGGGCGGCCGTCGCTGAGTAATCCCCCAGGAGACCTGTAATGCCAACGTTTGCCTACACCGCCCGCACGACCAGCGGCGACCTCAAGCAGGCCACGATCGACGCGCCGAGTCGGGATGATGCCGTTGCGCAGCTGCGTCGGCAGCGCCTGACGATCGTCAAGGTCGACGAGGCCAAGTCGACGCCGAAGAAGAAGATCGGCGGCTCGGTGAGCATGCGTGACATCGTGATTTTCACGCGACAGTTCTCCACGATGATCAACGCCGGCTTGCCGCTCGTGCAGGCGCTCGACATTCTGGCGCGCCAGACCGAGAACAAGCTGCTCGCGTCGGTCGTGCGCGAGGTGGTGTTCGACGTGGAGTCAGGTCACACGGTGGCCGACGCGATGCGCAAGCATCCCAAGGCGTTCTCCGACCTGTACACCAACATGGTGGCGGCCGGTGAGGCGGGCGGTATTCTGGACACGATCCTGAATCGCCTCGCGATCTTCATGGAAAAGAACGACGCCCTCGTTCGCAAGGTGAAGGGCGCGATGATCTACCCCACGGTGATCATGTGCGTGGCTGGCTTGTGCGTCGTGATTCTGTTGTGGAAGGTCATCCCGGTGTTCGCGAGCATGTTCGCGAGCGTGGGTCAGGAGCTTCCGCTGCCGACGCAGGTCGTCATTGGCCTGTCGCACTTCGTGAACGGCTATTGGTGGGCCATTCTGGCCGGCGGCGCTGGTCTCGCGTTCACCGTGAAGCAGTACTACGCGACATCGAACGGGCAGCTGGTGATCGACAAGCTGCTCCTCAAGGTGCCGGTGCTGGGCGACGTGCTCCGCAAGTCGGCCGTATCACGCTTCACGCGTACGCTCGGCACGCTCATCTCGTCGGGTGTGAGCATCCTTGATGGTCTCGAGATCACCGCGCGCACGTCGGGCAACCGTGTGGTGCAGGACGCTGTGATGAGCTCACGCGCCAGCATCGCCGGTGGTGATACCATTGCCGGCCCGCTCCAGAAGAGCGAAGTCTTCCCGCCCATGGTGATCTCCATGATCTCCGTTGGTGAACAGACCGGCGGCCTGGACGAAATGCTGAGCAAGATTGCTGACTTCTACGATGACGAAGTTGACGCCGCCGTGAGCGCACTGCTCTCACTGCTCGAGCCGGTCATGATCGTGTTCCTTGGTGTGGTCGTCGGCGGTATGATCGTCGCGATGTACCTGCCGATCTTCGATATGGTGAATGCGGTGAAGTAAGAGGGCGCTCGCTCTTGTGGCGGCGCAGGTGGTTTGGAGTGTCACGGCGCCACATGTGTGGAGCGAAAGGCGCACGAAAAATGGAGTGGGTGTCGGTGAGATGCTCTCTCTCAATTCGAGGTGCAACAGCGCTCACGGGGTCGACCCGATTCGGCCGTTGCCTGTTCGCGTAAGTCCTTTGCGTGACTGGCAAGTGTGAAGCGAGAGGGGGGGGGGGGCGCCGGCGGGCCCCCCCGCCCCCCGCGCCCGGCCCCCCCGGCGGCAAGCAGCGCGGCCCGC
>CBHWDN010000026.1:0-72021 GCA_966112585.1 uncultured Gemmatimonadaceae bacterium | reverse complement strand
CGACTCTGACCCCTTGAAAAAGTCGGCGAATTTCAACGACTCTGACCCCTTTGAAAAGGTCGGCGGGGTTAGCGGCAGGTCTGGCGAACGGCCAACGCGTTGGCGACGGCTCTCTCGGTGCCGGCATCGCTCGGCTTGTTGACTGTACGCAGCGGACCGGCCGGCGTGCGAAGCACCAGCGCTGACGAGCCTCCGCCGTCGAGATTGAGGGCACGCGTGGCACCCAGCGCAAGCATCAGCTCTGCTTCCTGCCGAAGCGTCATCCCCATGCTGTAGTCCTTCTGGCGGCCGTCTACGACGACGAACCAGGCACGCTTTCCGTCGCGATCCAATCCCATGAAGGTGCGGGGATTGAGATCGCGGAAACTGGCGGCGCCTTCGGTGTCGACATCGCGAGCGACCGAACTGTCGGTCACGAGTATGGGGCGTCCGCCGACCACGTGCATGGGTCGCGTATGCGCCAACGTCGCGGCGGGATTGGAGAGCTGAACCGAGATCGCCATCGTGTCGCCCGCAGCAGGTGCGACCGCGTTGGCGCGCAAATGCAGCAGGAGCGTATCACCGCGCACCAGCGTGTCTGCACCGCGCGGCACGCGCACGATATAGCGACCGCTGAGGGCGATGGTGTTGGCACCAGACATCGGGCGCGCGATGGGATCGAGTCGCCAGTAGCGCTTGCGTATCATCGTATCGAGCGGCGCGCCCCAATGTTCGTCGACCACACCATTCGTGGACGGAGACGGGCGGTTCCAAGCCGCAAGCATGACGGGATCCCGCTTCCCCACGATCGATGCACCAACCACGCGCATCGTATCGAAGCCCACCGCATTGTTGGCGCCTCGCCAGAAGACGGGCTTGAGATCAGGTCCAGAGAGCAACACACCCCGCTCGACGTGCGCGTTGGTCGGCACACCAGGCGGCGCGAACAGAAAGAAGTCCGCGTTCACCGCGGCAATCATCCGCTCGGACGCGGCGGTTCCCTGAAGTAGCTGCGAGGTGGTGAGTCGCCCCAGCGCAACCGATCCGCCCTTCACGGCTTCGAGCGCGTTGCACTTGAGATCGACATCCAGCACAAAGGCGCGCCACGGTGCCGACAGCTTGACCAGCGTGTGCAGCGTCACGCCACGCGCAATCGCTTCGCTGCGCACTGTATCGGCGACTCCCGGCGCGAGCGTCAGGGGGCGCGGCGCAAGGACCGGCGCACTACGACACGCGGCGACGCCCAGCATGAGCGTCGCCGCGAAGACTCGGGATAACTGTGGGCTCATACCCTCTTGGTATCGCGCCGGAACAGCAACATGGCAAGCGTGCCGAACACCAGCGCCCAAATCGCCACGCTGAAGACGGCCTCCATGTGGAAGTTGTGCAGCAGCGGCGAACGCGCGAGTTCACCCACGCCGTACATCGGCGTGAGCTTCGCAATGTTCTGCACACCAGGCGGCAGGTTGTTCACCGGCACAAAGATTCCGCCAAAGAGCGCCATGATGGCCATCGCCGGACCGGCGAACTGCATCACGTTCTCCGACGGCACCAGGAAGCCCATGAACAAACCGAAGGCGGCGAACACGCAGGAGCTGCCCCACGCCGCAAGTCCGCACAAGATCCACTGCTGCGGCTCGAGTCGTACATGGCCAACGAGCGCGCCCACGACAAACGTGGAAACAATGGCGAACAGGCCGAGGGTCATTGCGACGATGACTTTCATAGCGATGTACGCCGGCGGCGCGAGCGGTGTGAGCCGGAGCTGTCGACTCCAGCCGAGACTGCGTTCAACGGCGACGGCCGCGCCGCCACTCGTGGCGCCGATCATCGCGCCGTACACCGCCATGCTGACCATCACGAACCCCAGCATCGCCGCGCCGCCCGGGCGACGTGACGCGCTGCCGGCCATGCCGAACAGATAGAAGAACAGACTCGGAAACACGAAGATGAACATCGTCGTGCGCCGGTTGCGCAGCACTCGTCGCAACTCGAGTGACAGCGCCGTGAGATTGAATCCGCCGAATGCGGGCGCGTTGCGCGCCGGTGTGAGTTCGACACTCATGCGGCCGCTCCGACCTTCGACGTGCGCTCATCACTACCGGTCAACGCCACAAAGGCCTCTTCAAGATTTTGCGCCGTGATCTCGAGATCGCGTGCGGCGGTCTGCGTAAGGAAAAAGCGAGCGACTGCATCGGAATCGGTACACTGCACGATCACCGACTCCCCCCGTGCTTCGACGTGCGTGACGCCACTGATCGCCTGCAACGCGCTCATTTGCGCGTTCGGCAGGTACGCGCGTACCGTGCGTCCAGTCGCCAGTGCCTTGATTTCGGCGGTCGTCCCATCGGCCACGATCTGCCCCTGCCGAATCAGCACGATGCGATCGGCGTAGGCATCGGCCTCGTCGAGGTAGTGCGTGGCGAACAACACGGTGCGTCCCTTCGATGCATCGGCGCGAATCGCACTCCAGAAATCGCGGCGCCCCTCGACGTCCATGCCAGTCGTGGGCTCGTCGAGAATCAACAGGCGCGGATCGCTCAGGAGCGCCATTGCAAAACGCAGGCGCTGCTGCTCGCCACCGGAGCACTTGCCCACCAGTCGATCGGCGATGTGCGAGATGCCCGCACGCTCCATGCATTCGCTGGCGGGGCGCGTGTGCGCAAAGAGCGAACCGGTAAAGCGCACCGTTTCACCCACCGTGAAGTCTTTGAGCAGGCCGCCCGTTTGCATCACGGCCGCAACATCGCCGCGCGCGATCGCGTCGGCGGGCGTCTGCCCGTACACCTTCACGCTGCCCTCGTCAGCACGCGCGAGTCCGAGCAGCATGTCGATCGTGGTGGTCTTGCCAGCCCCGTTGGGTCCGAGGAAGGCTACGATCTCGCCAGGTTCGATCTGTAGCGAGAGGTCGCGCACGGCGGTGACTTGCCCGTAGCGCTTGGTGATGTGCTGTAAGTCGACAGCGAACACGAATAGTGTGGCTGAATGCCGGCTGCGGGGCGGGTCCGTCAGACGCAGGGAAGTTAGCCGCTGGATTGCGGTATGTGCTCAGGCCGTACGGCCGGGAACGGGCGCGGTTTCTGTCGTGAGATGGTGGCTATCTTTGAGCAATGTCCTCGCCCGTCGCTCCGACCACCCGCATCGCGCGCTTACACGCGCGGCTCCAGCATTGGGCCGACGCGGGATGGGCCAACAGCGTGGTACTCGGCTGGGGGCTCCTCCAGGGGTTCATCTTCCCAGGGCTGGCCGACCTCTTTTTTCTGCCACTTGCTCTCGCGCGACCGGCGCGCGCGTACACCTTGGCGCTCGTCGCGACGGCCGGCACCATGATCGGCAGCGTTGGACTCTACTGGCTTGGCCACGAAGCACTGGCCGTGCTGCAGGGGCCCCTGTCGAACTTTTTCGACTTGTCTCCAGCTACGATCGACCACTATCGCTCCACGCTCGCCGAGTGGGGTGGATGGGCGATTTTTGCGAGCACGATGAGTCCACTGTCGACGAAGCTGACGAGTATTGCTTCCGGGATCGTGGGCGTACCGTTCTTTGAGTTTTTCCTGGCCTTGGCTGCTGGTCGCCTCACCAGGACGATGGTCTTCGCGTGGCTCGTTCGAAACGGAGCCGCGGCGTGGGTCGAGAATAGACTTCAAAAGCGCTGACTGCGACCACGCCAACTGGCACGACGCTAACTCGACTGCGCTTTGAGATTTGAGACGTTTGTATGAACCCTGAAGAGCTCACTGGAATTCTCGCGTTTCTGCGCAAAGCGGAGGCGCTCAAGATGGTCACGCGCACGTCCTGGACCTCTGACGGTCGGCAGGAGACTGTTGCGTCGCACACCTGGCGACTGTGCCTGTTCGCCATGGTGTTTGCGCGTTCGGTACCTAGCGTTGATTTGGGCAAGCTGCTGCGCATCTGTCTGGTGCACGACTTGGGCGAAGCTATTGGCGGCGATATTTCTGCGGTGCTGCAGGAAGGGGTGCCAAGCAAGGCGGAACAGGAGCGCGCGGACTTGCTGGAATTGATGACGGATCTGCCGTCTTCCATTCGCGACGAATTCGCGGCGCTCTGGGATGAGTACGAAAGCGCGGCAACCGCTGAGGCGCGATTGGCCAAGGGGCTCGACAAGCTCGAGACCATCTTGCAGCACAATCAGGGTGCGATGCCGCCGGGATTCGACTTTCGGTTCAACCTCGGCTATGGCGCGCGCTACACGGCCACCGAGCCGGTGCTGCGACAGATTCGCGAGGTCCTCGACGCGGAGACTGAGGCGCGCGCAGTAGAGCAGGACGAGCGAGACAAGGCGTGAGCGGATTCGACTTTCGTACGTCGCACCTCAACGGCGCAGCGCGACTCGGCTCGCTCACCACACCGCACGGCGTCGTTGAAACGCCGGCGTTCATGCCAGTGGGAACGCATGCAAGTGTGCGTGGACTTGCGATGCCCGAGCTTCGCACCGCCGGCGCATCGATGATTCTCGCGAACGCATATCATCTCTATCTGCGACCCGGTGATGAGATGGTACGCGCCCTCGGAGGCGTGCATGCGTTCGCGCGGTGGGGTGGCCCGATGCTCACCGACTCCGGTGGCTATCAGGTGTTTTCGCTGTCGCGCTATCGCTCGGTGACTGAGCAAGGTGTCGAGTTCAAGAGCAAGCTCGATGGGTCACTTCATCAGTACACACCCGAGCGCGTGATGCAAATCGAGCGCAATATCGGCGCTGATCTGATCATGCAGCTTGATGAGTTGATCGAGGGCGGCTCGCCACATCGTGCGTCGGAGTCGGCGATGGAGCGTAGTCTGCGCTGGCTCGATCGCTGCCGTGTGGAGTTCGAACGCATTGGTCGAGAGGGGCGTGCGCCTCTCCCAGCGTTCACTGTTCCGGATGGCGCACCGCCGCTGGCGAGCAGCGATCTCGAACGCGATCGCTTAGCGCCGGTGCAGGCGCTCTTTCCAATTGTGCAGGGTGGCACCTTCGACGATCTGCGTGCACGCAGCATCGGCGGCATTCTCAACACGGGCGATTGGGTTGGCATCGCCGTGGGCGGCTTAAGTGTGGGCGAAGCGAAGGAAGCGATGTACCATACCTTCGACACCTGTTCACCACTCCTGCCACAGGACAAGCCCCGCTATCTCATGGGGGTGGGCTTCCCCGACGATCTGCTCGAAGCAGTCGCGCGCGGCATGGACCTCTTCGATTGTGTGGCACCAACACGCATGGGCCGGCACGGTACGGTGTTCACGAACAGCGGCAAGGTACAGGTCACCAAAAGCAGCTACCGCACCGACCAGCGACCGCTCGTTGATGGATGCCCCTGCCCCGCGTGCACGCAGTACGATCGCGCGTACCTGCGGCATCTCCATGTGACGGAGGAGCCGCTTGGTGGGCGGCTCCTTGCATTGCACAACCTGACGTTTTTGTTGGAGCTGATGCGTGAGACGCGCGCGCGACTGGCTGCGGGTGACTTCGCGAGCTGGGCGTCGGAGTGGCTGCTGCGGTATCGCGCCAAGTAGTTCTGTTCCGTGATGCCCGGGATGCCTCGGATGCCTGGTGACTGTTGTTTACGATCTCGCAGTCGCTCAGAGATCTGCGGATGGGCGAGATCGCAAACTACAGTCACCGGGCATCCTTGGCGTCCCGGGCATCCCGGAACTGCGGACTGCTTTTTGTTACATCGGCGCGACTGAACGCCACACAATCGCCGCGGCGATGGCGCCGACGATTGGACCGACAACCGGAATCCACGCATACTCCCAATCGCTGCTGCCCTTGCCGGTGATCGGCAGAATCGCATGCGCGATACGCGGACCGAGATCGCGTGCGGGATTGATGGCGTAACCCGTCGGTCCGCCGAGTGAAAGGCCGATGCCCCAGACGAGTGCGCTGACAAAGGCAGGGCCGATGTTGCTGGCGGGTGTTGCTCCCATCACGCCGTGCGAACCGATGGCGGTGGCGACGAACACGAGGGCGAACGTGCCGATCACTTCGGTGATGAGGTTCGGCACAGTCTTGCGCACCGCCGGACCCGTCGCGAAGCAGGCGAGTGTATCGCCGGTGTTCGCGGACAGTCGCCAGTGATTGAGATACGCGAGCCAGACGAACGTTGCACCGAGCATCGCGCCGACCACCTGCGCGGCGATGTGCCAGAGCGCATCGTTGGTCGTTCGCGCGCCCGCGATGACATTGGCGATCGTGCCTGCCGGATTAATTTCACCCGGTGCACCGAGCGCAATGGCGACCAGCACACCGGAGAGAACCGCAAACGCCCAACCCGCGGTAATCACGATCCACCCACTTTTGTGGCCTTTCGTGTCGGGCAGAACGACGTTTGCCACCACGCCGTTGCCGAGGAGAATGAGGACGAACGTTCCGAAGAACTCGCCGATAGTGGAGGTAGGCATGCTCGAGTTTGCGGTCGGACTCATCAGGCCGCAACTTCGATGTATGTCCGACACTCTTGCTCCCCGATCGCGAGGTGTATTCACCCTCGCTGCTGCAGCAGTGGTTGCTGCCGCGTGTATCGCATCCACAACGCACGCACAGGCGCCCGTTGTGCGCACGGCGTTTCCCGAAGCACGCGGAATTCCACTCACCGCGTTCCCGCGATTCGTGAAGCTGTCCGATCGCGTGTACGGCTACGAGGAAATTCGTCAACCCGGCATGACGACGGTGAGTCTTGTCGTGATTGGCACGAACGGCGTGCTCGTTGCGGATGGCCAGGGCACTCCGGCGGCGACGCAAACGATGGTGAACAAGATCAAGGAGCTCACGCCACTTCCGATCAAGTGGTACGTGGTTGGTTCCGATCACGGCGATCATACGGCCGGCAACAGTGTGCTCGCGAAGGATATTCGCTACATCGTGAGCCCGGCGTCGCTCGCGCAGCTCAAAAAGGATTCAGCTGCCGCCACCCAAGGGCGCGTGGTCGTCGTGCCAATAGCGGCGATGACTGGCAACGAGGAAACGATCGACCTCGGTGGCATCAGCGTGAAGGTCCTCAATCTTGGCCGCGCGCACACCGGTGGTGATCTCATGGTGCAGCTGCCGCGTGAAAAGATTCTGTTCATGAGCGAGGCCTTCCTGAATCGCGTCTTCCCCGCCATGCGCTCCGCGTATCCGAGCGAGTGGGTCAAGACGGTTGACGCCGCGCTCGCGCTCAAGGGCGTCGATCAGTACATCCCCGGTCACGGCTTCATTGAAACACCCAAGGTGTCGCGCGAGGAGCTGGTCACCTTCCGTGATGCGCTCGTCAGTGTGATCGCCGAAGCCAAGCGACAGAAGACGCTTGGCGTGAGTGTTGATGATGCCATCAAGCAGGCGAACTGGGGATCGTTGAGTGGGTGGATGCTCGCGGATCAACAGGGGGCGATTGCGATGCGGAGGGTATGGCTGGAGTTGGAGGGGACGCTGAAGTAGAAACCCAAAACCCACCACCTATAGCCCGAAACCCAAAACTGATCGGTTAACTGATCGGTTTTGGGTTTCGGGTTTTTGGTGGTGGGTCTTGGGTGAACTACGCTTTTCGCTGCAGCAGCCTCCCAATCCCTCCCGCCATCCCCCCGCTCTGCAGCGCCGGCAGCAGCAGCGTCACCGCGATCAGCGCAATCCCCGGAATCTTGAAGTTCGCGCCGATCATATCGGCGAAGTGCGTGATCGGCGCGCCGCGCATCGCTGCGACGGCGAGGAGCAGCGCGGCGGCGAGCAGGCCGGTGAGAAAGCCGATGCGAAAGCCACCGGTAGTGCCGGTGAGACCAATTGCGAGTCCGATCAGAATGCCGGCGCCGGCCGCGCCCCAGATGCCGCCGAAGGTGAGCGCGAGCACCTGCAATACCAGCGCGACGATGAAGTGTGATGATTTCATGTGTCGTCCTCAGCGCGCACCGGGCGCGCGCAGGGTGAGCGTCGCCTTGATATCCGTTGGCGCGAGTTCAGCCGCCGTGTGGGGTGTGCGCACGCTGTCGAGTGAGCCATTCGCCCAGAGCGGATAGCGATCGAGATAGCGCGGGCTCGCCGGGTTGCCGCTTTGGCCACCCGGATACGTCGCACGCACGATCGGCTGCTTGTCGAGTTCCACGACCATCCGCCAACTCGCACCAAAGTTGGCACGTCGTGACGCGACGCTGGGATTGAGTGTGCCTCGTCCGCCATTGATGCCCACATGCGGCGCGCCGAAACCTTCAAGGCGCAGCAAATGCGACGGATGCGCAGGCGCGGTGCGCTCCCATGTCCACGGATTCTGCTTCGGGTCGCCGTACTGTACCACGAGCGTGTCGTACGCCCATGCGAGCGCGCTGGCGATGATCTGGTCGCGCGTTTCGGTCACGTCGCGTGTTCGCTTGTCATCCCACCAGCCGTTCGCTGAATCGGCGAGCAACTGCAGCAGTCGCGACTCGCTGGGCGTCGCAACCCTCGCATCCTTGCCGCGCGGGATCAGCTCCTCGTACAACTGCTGGACCACGCGTCCTATCGTGGTTTCGAAGAGTCGTGCGCCCGTATTCTCCTTCGTGTACTGACGATCCCATGCCGACAGCATCGCCACGGCCGCTTTGAGTGACGCAGCCGTGTCCACAGTCGCGCGCGCAGTACCGGCCTGTACAAACGCCGGCACGATGCGATCGGCGCGCACACTACCGGGGTTCGTCTGGAACTGACGCATCTTCTCCGGGGTCATGCTGCTATCCGCACGCAGCAATCGATTGATCTGCAAGGCGCGCCAGATCTCGTAGTGCCCGTCCACGCCAAAATAGAGCTTGTCGAATTCCGGATCGATCGGCTCCTGATTCGCTGACGCCAGAAATCCCTGCGCGGGACGTATGCTTTGCGGATAACGCGTGACGGGGCGAAAGCCAATCCAATCGTTCTTGCGTGTGTTGCCTTCGAGAATTGCCGTGCCGCGGCCACTGTCGGCGCGAACGGGATACTTGCCCGTTGAGCGAATCGCGATCGAACCCGCGGTATCGGCCACGATCATGTTCTGCGCAGGCGCCGCGAAGTAGGTCGCCATCGAATCAAGAAATGCTTCGGCGGTGTTCGCATGGGCCGCCGTGTAGAAGCCCATGATCTCCTTGCCGGCTTCATTCACGGTCCAGCGCATCGACAACCACTCGGTACCTTGACGACGCATCGGCCCGCGGTGCGTGTAGTAGACGGTATCAGTCGCGATCACCTTGCCGCGCTTGTCGCGGTACTGCTCGACGCGCGTATCCGTCAACGGAGTGCGCTGGCCATCGAGCTCGTAGCTGGTCGGGTGTTCCTTGTCATCTACCGTTTCGCGCCAGAAGTCCATTACGTCGGCGCCGGTGTTCGTGAAACTCCATGCCAGAGCGAGATTGTAGCCGATCGTTACACCGGGCGCGCCCGGAATCGTTACCCCACCTACTTCGAGCTGTCCGGGCACGACCATGTGCACTTCATACCAGATGCTCGGAATGGTGAGCTCGAGATGCGGGTCGCCGGCCAACAACGCTTTGCCACTCGCGCTTCGCGATGGCGCGACCGCCCAGTTATTGCTCGCAAAGGCACGCTCCTGCGCAATCGCTGCGCGCTCCTCCGGCGAGCCCTGGGCGTCACGCGTCCAACGCAGCGGGCCTCTGTCGCCGCCACGTATGAGTTGGGCGAGATAGCGCACGGCAGTCGAATCGGGCGCGCCGGGCGCTGGCAAATGCGTGAGCGCATCACGCGGCGCGGTGCGCGGTGCCGGTTGGATGGGCTCCTGCACTGGCGAGTCGGTGTCGAAGATCGCGCGAGCAGCGGAATCACCAATCGTCGCGCGAGCCTCGAGCAAATCCAACTCAACCGGCGCATGGGCGAGCGTGTAGCCCATGCGATTGAGCAGGTGCAGCGAGTAGATCGGTTTCCACTCACGCGGCGCTGTCTGCAGCAGCTTGTACTCCACGGGGTACATCGACTTGGGAAGCGACGTGCGATACGCGTTGATGCCATCCGCATAGGCCTGCATGATCTGCATCATGGGGCTCGACGGATCGATCCCCTTGTATCGCAGCTCGGCGCTTCTTGGCATGCCGAGGTGTCGCGTCTCCTGATCGGCGGGTAGCGCGACATCACCCACCAGCTCGGTGAGCGTCCCCTCTCCGGCGCGCGACTGCAATTCGAGTTGAAAGAGTCGGTCGCGAGCGACGACATAGCCCAGCGCGCGCACCGCATCGAGCTCGGTGGTCGCAAAGATGTGCGGCACGCTGCGGCGGTCGTAGCGGACATCCACCGCACCTGATAGCCCGGGGATAGCGTCGGCGGCGTTGACGGGCAGATCGGCCTGGGCGTTGGCCCAGAGGCCCACCGCGGGCGATAACAGCGCGTCGAGAGGCGGGATCGCCCCCACCCCCTGCGTGCCAGCCCAGGTGGCGGCAGCGCCCAGCGCCAGCAGCGAAACAGCAGAAACGAGTTTGGCCATGCCGAAAGGATCCGGCCCGGTGCTCTGGTGTGCAAGTTCTGAGGAGCGCGGCGTCTCCCCGTGTGGCAGCCATTCACAGGCTGTGCCTCACCAATTCGGGAGCCTATGCAGGACGCCACACTGGACTTGCCAATGGACCACGTGGACCGGCTGTTCCGGGAGTATCACGCCCCAGTCGTGCGGTATCTCACGCGACGATTGGGCGATCGTGATCTCGCCGAGGAACTGGCGCAGGAAACCTTTGTGCGGGCGCTGCGGCATGCGCCGGCAACCAACAAGCGCGCGTGGATTTTCGCGGTCGCGACCAATCTCGTGCGAGACGAAGCGCGCCGCGATGCGCGCGAACGCAAACGACTGACGATGCTGCGGCTGGAAGCGCAGGATGCGATCGAACCCGAGCCCACATCGCTCGAGCGATTGCAGGAGCAGGCGCTGGCGCGTGAGGCGGTGGACGCACTCGCCGAACGCGATCGCATGGCGCTGCTGCTCAAGGAAGAAGGACTCGACTACCACGAAATCGCCGCCGCCCTCGGTTTGTCCGTGGGAAGCGTGGGCACGACACTGTCGCGTGCCCGTCGCCGGCTGGTGGACGTTTATGAGGCGCTGCAGCGTGATCGCGCGGCGCGGGAGGGGACCGATGTCGCGTGAAGACTTTGAGCTGCCCGATCCGGCAGCGTTTACGGTGTCCGATGATGTGTTGCTGCCCGAGTTCGACAGCAACGGCCATGTCGACGAAGGAACAGTGCATGCCTGGCTAGACGGTGCGTTTGCGCCCGCCGATGCCGAGCGCGTTGAAGCGCATGTGGCGACGTGCGCGACCTGTCAGCGTGCCGTGGCCGAGGCGCGCGGCCTGCTTGCGGCCAGCGCGCGCATACTCGGCGCACTCGATGGCGTGCCGATGAATGTTGTTCCAGCCGCCGATGCAGCGGTGACGGCATCGCGCATTGCCGACGAACGTCCGTCCGTCTTGTCCATCACGACGGCGCCCAACCGTTCACGGCGTTCATGGACTGGCTTTGCTGCGGCGGCGGTCCTGATGGTTGGTGCGATTACGGTGTGGCAGCGCTCGCAGGCGCGTGTGGCTGGTGTCGCCGCGCCTGTAGCCGATTCGGCGTCGTTCGCCGAACGTGCGCCAGCTCCGGCCGCTGCAGAAGCACCGGCGAAAGACGGCGCCGATTCGATGGCTCGTGTTGCGGCTGTGCCGAGCGTGCCGGGTGTTACGCCGAGTGCACCGCCGACGGTTCAACCGAAGGTGGAAGTTGCTGAGGCGCGCCCGCGCCGCGCTGAAACGACGTCGGATTCTACGGTTTCGGCGATGGCCGATCGCGCGCTGAAGGTCGCTGCGGCTCCGGCGGCTCCTCAAATCGTTGCACCGGTACAAGCGCTATCGGCACCCTCGCCGCAGACACCCGCACCACAGGCGAGGGCGCTTGGAGCGACCGTGAGCACAACCGTCGCGTCGGCGTCGGAATCGAACGTGGCGTCGGCGCCCGGTTCGTTCGTGGTCTATGGCACGGTGCGCAACGAGCACGCACAGCCGATTGGATTCGCTCGAGTCGACATTACCAACGCGAACGGTACGCTCTTCGGCTTCGCGCAGTCCGCGCAGGATGGCCGATACCGCGTCACGGGCAACGCACCCCGTAATGCGGCGCTCGCGGTGATGGTCAGGTCGGTGGGGTACACGATTGTGCGAACCGCGGTGCGGGTCATGAGCGACTCGATTCCGCTGGACATCCGGATGAATTCAGCGGCGATTTCGCTTTCCGAAGTTGTGGTCACCAACGACAAGTCGAAGGCCGATCGTCGAGTGGATCGCGTCGCGGCGCCTGCGGCGCCTGCACCCGCCCCGGCGACGTTCGCTCCCCCGCAGGCATTCGGCGTCGCCGGCGGCATCGCGCGCGATCGCGCGATCGAACCGGCCAAGCGCAGCACCACGGGCATGGACTCGATCCGTCGCAACGTGCCGCCGGTGGACCGTGAGCAGTACGATCGCATCGAAGACAATCCGTTTCTCGCGGTGCGGAGCGCTCCGCTGTCGACTTTCTCCGTCGACGTCGATCGCGCAGCGTATGGCAACGTGCGGCGTTTCATCACCGCCGGCAATCGTCCACCCAAGGACGCGGTCCGCATCGAGGAGTTGATCAACTACTTCCCGTACGATCTGGCCGAACCGCGTGGCAACGATCCGGTCAACATCACGACCGACGTGATGCCGGCACCGTGGCAGCCGAAGCATCAGCTCGTGCGCATTGCGCTCCAGTCCAAGCGCATCGCGACCGACAAGCTGCCGCCGAACAACCTGGTCTTTCTTATCGACGTCTCGGGCTCGATGCAAAGTCCGGACAAGCTGCCGCTGGTCAAGCAGTCGTTGCGATTGCTCGTCGATCAGTTGCGTCCACAGGATCGCGTCGCGCTGGTGGTCTATGCCGGTTCGGCCGGTGTGGTGCTGCCGAGCACAAGTGGCGATGAGAAGGTGCAGATCGCGGAAGCGATTGATCGTCTGGAAGCTGGCGGTTCAACCGCGGGCGGTGCCGGTATCATGCTCGCCTACAGGACGGCGCGTGAGCACTTCCTCAAGGAAGGCAATAACCGCGTGATTCTCGCGACCGATGGCGATTTCAACGTTGGCGCGACCGGTGGCAATCTCGAGCGGATCATCGAGCTCGAACGCGAAGGCGGTGTGTATCTCACCGTACTTGGCTTCGGCACGGGCAACTATCAGGACGCGACCATGGAGAAGCTCGCGAAGAAGGGCAACGGCAACTACGCCTACATCGACGAGTTGAACGAAGCACGCAAGATGCTCGTGCGGGAGATGGGCGCAACGTTGCTCACCGTGGCGAACGATGTGAAGCTGCAGATCGAGTTCAACCCGAACGCCGTGCAAGGGTATCGTCTGATCGGCTACGAGGATCGTCTGCTGCGCGACGAAGACTTCAACGACGACAAGAAGGACGCCGGCGACATGGGCACCGGTCATCAGGTCACGGCGCTGTACGAAGTGGTGCCGGTGGGCGTGAACGGCACGGTGAACCTGCGCGGTGTGGATGCGTCGCGATATGCCACGCCATCGGGCACGAGCACCGGATCACGCGACGAGATGCTCTTCGTCAAGCTGCGCTACAAGAAGCCTGGCGAGAGCAATAGCCGACTGCTGCAGCAAGCGGTTCGCACGAATAGTGGTCGTGGCACGACCGACACACGGTTTGCCGCAGCGGTCGCACAGTTCGGGATGTTGCTGCGCGACTCGGAGTACAAGGGAACGAGCAGCGCCGCGCAGGTCCTTGAACAGGCCCGCGCGGCGCTGGGGGAAGACGAAGGCGGTTATCGCGCCGCGTTCGTGGAGCTCGTTGAGCGGTGGCGCCGCATCAACGCGCGATAAGATGACCTACTGTTACTGCTGACGGACCGCGCTGAAGGGGAAGGCACCCATGCCGCCCACCTCGAGCATGCCATTCATGGTGTCCTTGTCCTTCATCGAACCGGCGCCGTTGATCACGATCGCCTGACCACCCATGTCGAGCTGGAATCCGAAGAACACCGAATCACCCTTTGTGGCGCCGCGCAGCTGCGAGGAGCCGAGTTCGGATTCGATGGTACCAGCGAGCGAATCACCCTTCTGCGTCCAGGTGATGAGCGAAGTGCGCGCCTGGTCAGGCGTCGCGATGGAAACGTTCCACTTGCCAGTGAGATCGGCAAACAGGCGCGGCGCAGCAACGGCCACACTGGCGGCGGCGCACAAAAGCGCGGCGGAGGCGACGAAGCGACGGAGCATGGGATCGGCAGGGGCTGAGGTGGGGCGAACGGGTCACGTGGCCGCGTCCGCTGTCGGGATAGGATAGAGAATACCCGCAGAATGGTTGAAAGATAGCGGCACCGGGCCCAACGTACCGGGATGCCTACCCCTGCCTTCTGGAGACAGTGGCACCGCTGGATCGGTGCCCCGGCCGCCCTCTTTCTGGCCTTCGCTGCCATTACGGGCGTAATCGTCGCTGGTGTCGAATTCTTTGGCGAAGACGAAGCGCTACGCGAAGCCAATCGCGATTTGGTGAGCGCGGTGAAGACCACGTCGCCGCCGGACGCGTGGCAGGGCGTGATCAATCAGGTCATGACGGGTGCCGCGAAGCAGGCGCCCGACGCGCCAATCGACAAGATCGCGATGGAGCTCAAGGGCGCGGCGCCGGTCATCACCGTCTACCTCGGCAAGGCGACCGGCGGCGAAGACAAGCGACTGCTCTTCGATGCCAGGACCGGGAATTTCCTGCGCGAGGATTCCTATGCCGACAAGCCGCTCGTCAATCGCATTCACTCAGGCGAGTTTTTTGGCGACGGCGGTCTCGTGGCGTCGATGTTCTGGGGCATTGCGTTGTTCGCGCTGACCGTGAGCGGCTTCACGCTCTACTGGCGTCTCGCTGGCGCCAATCGTCAGGGGCGAACGGGCCTTAAGAGATGGTTCTTCTAGGCGGCGGCTGCGTCGCTACTGCGCTAACTGAACCGCGCTAACTGCGAGCACGCTAACTGCGAGCACGCTAACTGCGACTACGCTAACAGTGGCTGCCGCTCACGCCGTTTGACGAGCGGCAGCGCCACCAGAGTGCCTGCTACCAGCGCGATGGCGTAACCGTACGGCGCGAACGCCGCGGTAACGCCGCAGGCCACGGCGAGCGAGAAGGCCGGCCAATCGCCCCACTGATCGCGTACCAGCCAGAGAATCGCGGCCGCTTCGACCACGAGCAGCGTGCCGAGTATTGGTCCCGGCACAAGACGCTGGAACGCCGCCGGATCACCGACAAGAAAGAGTCCCGCGAGCACCAATGTGGTGCCATAAATGATCGCGCTGCCGCCGGTGCGCGCACCGAACGCGTAGTGACCCGCGATACCACCCGAGCCGTGACAGACCGGCAGCCCGCCGAGCGGCGCGGCAACCAAATTCATGACCGCGTAGGTCGTACCGATTCGCTTTACGGTGAGCGGTTCGCGCTCCGGAAAGAAGTCCGCGACGACCTGCCTGGTGGCGAGAACGGAATTGCCGAGTGAGAGGGCGATCTGCGGCAGCGCAAGGAGTCCCGCGGCTTTGATGAACTCGTCGGTCGTTGGCCACTGTCCGCTCCACTGCGGCAGATGGAAACCGAACGGTCCAGCGACATTTGCCGGCCATGTGTACGCCGCGACGATGGCGCCCAGCGCGAGCACCACGAGGGCAGCGGGTACGGTTTTGTTCGTCCGCAGGGTGATCACGATGGTGAGTGCCACCGCTGCGAGCATCCAGCCTTGCGTGCCGTCGGCCGGAAGGAATTTCGTGAACGCCAGTCGCGCGAGCTGGATGCCGAGTCCCAGCTGAATGCCGCGCACGACCATTTTCGGTACGACGCGCGCGATCCGTTCGAGCAGCCCCGTTTGTGCGAGCACCAGCATGACCACGCCAACGATGAGCCCGCCCGCCGCCAGTAGTGTGGGCGCGATCTTCCCCGCGATCGCGATCGCCGCCATCGCCTTGAGCGGCTGCACCGGCATCGGGAGGCGATAGACCAAGCCCGACATGATCTGCAGTGCGCCAAAGACCACGAAGGCGGTGGTCGGGTCCATCCCCGTGGCCAGGATCACGCCGACCAAGAGCGGCAGGTCGGTGCCGAGGTCACCGAAGGCGCCGGCGAGTTCCTGGCGGGAGAAGGAGAGGGGGGTGGGGGCGACCAGAGTCGACATGGATTGTGAAGCTACGTGCGAATTGAGCTGCGTGCTGATCGTTTGGCACGCTAGCGATTTGCGACGTGCCTCCATGCACGGCCCGGTGACGAAGGCGGATGCGCTCAACTCTGCCAGTGAACGCGTCAGGACATCGGAGGGTTTGGACGCGAACACTCCAGTAATGGGACCCGTTTTGATGATCAACGAACGCGCATTCGCGAAGACCGGCATCATGGACACGATCGGCATTGCTCACTGCCTGAACTTGGTAACTCTGCCATCAGGGAACTAGTGACACGCGGCGGTTACTCAACGAACGCTCAGCCGATGAGAGGGCTAAGTTCTTGGGCGTGACGTTCAATCAATAGAATTCGATTCGCCGGTGACCATGTATAGACGTGATCTTGACGGGTTGCGCGCGCTCGCGATTTCGGCAGTTCTGCTGAATCACCTAAACGCGGGATGGCTTCCGGCAGGATTTATCGGGGTCGATGTCTTCTTCGTGCTCTCTGGCTACCTGATCACGGGAACAATCGCTCGGGACATCGCCTTAGGGCAGTTCTCATACTCGGATTTTTATTGGCGCCGAGGTCGTAGAATCGTCCCGGCATTGGTGACAATGTTGGCCGGAACCTCGCTGCTCGGCGCGGCTGTTATGACGAGCCCCGAGTTTGAGTCGATGGGAAAACACACCGTCGCCGCCGGCATTTTTGGTTCGAACATTCTGGCTTGGCGGGAGATCGGCTACTTCGACAGCGACGTGCACCAGAAACCGCTGCTGCATCTTTGGTCGCTTGGCGTAGAGGAGCAGTTCTATGTGTTATGGCCGCTCGTCGCCGGCACTCTGTTCCGCAGGTACAAATCGCACGCCGTGTGGGCCCTCGTCGCAGTTTGCACGGCATCGCTCGCGATCAGTGCGTTTTGGGGGACTACCCATCGTTCGGCCGGATTCTACCTACTACCATCTCGCCTTTGGGAGCTCGGCGCGGGCGGCGCGCTCTCAGTGTGGCACACAGGCCGAACTGCGCCCTTCACTGAGCTGCATTTCCGGAAAGACGATCGATCGCTGTTCTCTGACGGCATTTCTATCGCCGGGCTTCTACTGCTGCTCAACGGGTTCGTGCACATCTCATCGCAGCGCAACTTTCCGGGGCTGTGGGCGCTGCTCCCCGTCAGCGGAACGCTGCTTGTTATAGCGGCCGGACCGAACTCAATCGCGAGTCGTTGGATTTTTAGCAAACCAGCAGCAGTGGCGCTGGGAAGAATCAGCTATCCCACGTATCTGTGGCATTGGCCGCTGATTTCATTCGTCACGATTCTCTCTTTCGATTTTGGCCTCGCGCCAAGAGCCGTGCTCGCGCTTCGCGTGGTTGCCGGAGCTCTGGCGGTTCTACTCGCCGGGGCGACCTACCTTTGTATCGAGAAGCCGATTCGTCGCGTCGCTGGCGACAGCGCGCGGACCCGTACAGCGCAGAAAACCTTGACCTTCTTCGGCGTACCGCTTGCCATCGCGAGTTTGCTGGGGGGCGTATCCTTGGCTAATCACGGCTTTCCCCAGCGCTATCGAGGACTACCCAGCGAGATTCAGCAGCTCGATGCAGCATCTAAGGAACGGCTCTACCAGAGAATCAATGACGGCGAACCGTGCAGAGTATACGAGACCCAGGCACGACCAACTTGGTGTGCGCAATCCGACAGAAACTCGCCGACCGTAGCGCTCGTAGGCGACAGCCACGCTGCAGCACTGTATTCCGGACTTGTCAGCACTCTTGCTGACGAACACATCCTTCTCTTGGCGGAGATGGGCTGCCCTCCGTTGCTCGGCCTTCCCGCGCGCAATGCCCTTGTGTCCAAAGAGTGCCAGCGTTCGTTGGATCTGATGATTCGAATTCTTCGACAATCAGACAGTCTCAAAACCGTGATCGTGTCCTCCCGAGGCGCGCTCTATCTTTCTGCTACGGGCTTCGGGGCAGTGGACGACAGCGGCTTTGTTGGACGCGTCGCTGCTCGAGAAAGCGAGCACGACCGCGCAGAGGCCGCTAGGCAATTCAAGGACGGTCTATCTCAATTTCTCGAGTTCTTACTATCGAAAGGCGTACAAGTTGTACTCGTTCAAGACATTCCTGAGTTGGGCTTCAACCCGCGAGACTGTCTCACCGCGAGACCCTTCCCTGCCCGCGCGCCTCGAACACCTTGCGGAGTTGCCTATGACACCTTTCTGGATCGTCAGCGACTTCACCGCAGACTGCTGAGCGAGATTGCCCAGAACCTGCGTGACGTCATCCTGTTTGATGCTGCGTCGTTGGTTTGTCAGGCAAGATATTGCGAAGCCATTGTTGGAGACACGCTACTTTACGCAGACGACGACCACTTGAGCCTCTACGGTAGCAATCGTGTCGCGCGCGCGCTCGCCGCGCGACTACCTCAACTCGGCAACACCAAAGAGTAAGCAGGGCGCTGCGAAAATCGTGAACAGGCGAACTATTTTCTTGGTGCGGCGGTAGGGCGCGAGGATGAGAGCGCTGGAACTATCAGCAACAGCATTTTCCGCACAGCACCTCTCAACGAATAGCGGCGAAAATGCTAGTGCGATGGCGACGTTCGACACACGAGCACGTCGTAGTCCTTGACTGTTCGCCAAGCCGCTCCAAATTGTCGCGGTCGAATGGGTTTCGGCTCGGCAAGGGTAAATCCCGTCGAGCGAATTAGCGGAGAAAGCGAACCAATGATGGATCCAACCGGGACCACAATCGTCGTCGGATGATCTTCGCCCTCGCAGAGTCGACTTAGGCGCGGCCCATCCAACGCCTCCGACGTTGGTACTGACGGCATACCCGCGCTTTCCGAACGCACCTGCAGTCCCGCGTTGGTGAGTCGCACTGACCTCGTGTTCCACGTGATCGCGAGTGATCGACTGAACACCACCGGAATTCCCTGACTGACGCTCCCCCAACTCGGAACGCCAGCGAACGCCCACGAATCGAGATCGCCCAAGTAGAATGCGACAGTACCGGCGCTCTCGACCGGTGAAGCGATCCCTGAATGGCGCGCATCAAGCTCTGACTCAAGGTAGCGCTGATACTGACTTCGAGAATCAAACGAGAGGATCGAAAGTGCGCCCAGCATAAGCGCTGGAATTAGCAGCGTGATTCGATTCGGAGCAGTTCGACCGATCAAAACGCTGACAACGCTCACGGCGACGACAAACGTGGGAATGCCCGTGTTGTTCAGATAGGCGCTCGCCCAGCGCATTGACACGTCGGGAGACGTCCAGACGACATGAAAGCCGACGTAAGCGGAGATGGCGATCGTCGACGCGTATACCGTCGCCGCGAGCACGACGATGAGCGTGGTGCCGTAACGAGGCAGTCGAACAACACTAGAAGGCGCGAACCAGAGAAACGCGGACAGTGAGACCAGAATGGTGGCATTGACGCTCAACTCCTGGAACGCCCAGCTAGCGACCAGCAGAGCAATCGCCGCTTGCTCAACGCTAAATACTTCGCCGGAGGCGGAACGACCTTTTCGCGAACACGCATAGAGCAGCAATTGAATCAGACTCAGCGTCGCTGCCACCCATACGATCCAGAGCGAGCGCCACGCCTGGCCTTGTGCGATCAGTATCACGTTACCGACGTCGCCCGCTATCCAAGTCAGCAGAACACTCAGCAGGGCAACGATCGACGATACGATCGCCAACGCTCGCAGCGGCGACGACTCAATTCGCATTGCAATGCCGATTGTCACTAGATGCAGCAGCAGTCGCGCATAGTCGCTGGAGGGCCAATACCTCGGAAACACCAACACGCGCTTTGCGTCCAGTGCCCGTCGCCACTCCACATCAAAGTGTGGAAGGGTCCAGAGTGCGACGAGCAACATCAGGACAGCCAGCGAAACCAGTAGCGGCAGGTAACGCTTCAGTCGTTCAAGATTCGCTAGCCAGTTGGCGTCCTCGTCAGATACGACGAAAAGTGCGGCGCAAACGACTGCTGCCGGCGCCGTCATAAGCGGGTGCACGCTCATAGCGATACACAGCAACGCGAACATCGGCCACAGCTGTCGACGCATCGCAAAGGCAAACGCTGCGACGCAGAGTCCTTCCGCGATCGCCCGCGGCGCGGCAAATGGTTCGGCCACCGAGATGATGCTCTGCGCTCCGTAGAAGGCAGGCATTGCGGCGATCGCGATCAGGATCGCGTCTGTGCGCCACCCTCGGGCTAGCGTCGGAAGGGCTGCGCGCACGAACACCCGATAGCACATCCACCAGATCAGCAATCCGAACATGGTGGCGAACTGAGCGCCCCTGGCGGGTCCCAGCGCGTCGACCATCGCACGGAGCGCAATGGGATAAATCGACAGCCCGCTCTGTCCATCCATCGTAAAGACGATATCCCGCCCAATCGTCTCTTTATGAAGCGCACTTAATGCGTATCCTATATATAGGCGCGCATCGTGGACGATCCCTTGGTACGGACGAAAGGCGAGTAACGCCATCCCAGACGCGATCGTCCACCAGAGGCTATTGCCCTCTGGCGCTCCCTCTGGGGTGGTCGACAGTTTCCCGGCGGTCGCCTTCATTGCCCCAAACGATAACGGGGCGTTCATCTGTGAGCACCCCGCCCGCCCGAATGTCCCCCTCCTCGAAGGCCACCGTCATCATCGGCGCGGGACCAGCTGGACTGACCGCCGCCTATACGCTGTCCAAGGCAGGCGTCCCCGTCACCGTCCTCGAAGCCGACCCGACCTACGTCGGCGGCATCTCGCGCACGGTGCGGTTCAAGGGCTTTCACTTCGATATCGGTGGCCATCGCTTCTTCTCGAAGTCCGACCGCATCGAAGCGCTCTGGCGTGAAATCCTGCCGGATGATTTCCTCGATCGACCGCGGTCGAGTCGCATCATCTACAATGGCGTCTTCTTCGCCTATCCGCTCAAGCCGGCGCAGGCGCTCTGGGACCTGGGCATCTTCGAGTCGATTCGCTGCGGGTTGAGCTATGCAAAGGCGCGTCTCAAGCCGAACCCGAATCCCCGCACCTTCGAAGAATGGGTGACGAACGAATTCGGCGAGCGACTGTATCGAATCTTCTTCAAGACGTACACCGAGAAAGTGTGGGGCATGCCCTGCACAGAAATCTCGGCGGATTGGGCGGCGCAGCGCATCAAGGGCGTGTCGTTGCGATCGGCGGTGATGTCGGCGCTGCGTCCGGCGAAGGGCGGCATGATCAAGAGCTTGATCGGCACCTTCCGGTATCCGCGACTCGGACCCGGGCTCCTGTGGGAGACGTGCGCCGAAAAGGTGCGCGCGATGGGCGGTGCGGTGCGGTTGGGTCGCACTGTCACTGACCTGCATTACGACGAAGCGAACACCAGTTGGATTGTGGGCCATGTCGGCGAAGACGGCGCCCGAGAAGAATCGACGACCGCCAACGTGATCTCCTCGGCGCCGTTGCGCGAGATCGTCGAGAATCTCACGCCGGTGCCGAGCGCGGCGATGCAGGAGTCGGCGAGCAAGCTTGGCTATCGCGATTTCCTCACCGTCGCACTGGTACTCAAGGATCGCCAGGTGTTCAGTGACAACTGGCTCTACGTGCACGATGCGAGCGTAAAGGTCGGTCGCATTCAGAACTTCAAGAGTTGGTCGCCGGAGATGGTGCCCGACCCGGCCCTGACCTGCTACGGCCTCGAGTATTTCTGCTTTGAAGGCGACGGCTTGTGGGCGAGCGATGATGCATCGCTGATCGATCTCGCCACCCGCGAGTTGGTGAAACTCGGTCTCGCTGACGCTGCCGACGTTGTAGAAGGCTGCGTCGTGCGCCAGAAGAAAGCGTATCCAGTGTACGACGACGCGTACGCCCGTCACGTGCAAGTCATTCGCGATGGACTTACGTTGCGCTATCCCAACCTGCATCTGGTCGGGCGCAACGGCATGCACAAGTACAACAATCAGGATCACGCGATGATGACGGCGTTGCTCACGGCCGAGAATATCATTGCGGGTCAGACGTTGCATGACCCGTGGCTGGTGAACGAAGACGCCGAATATCACGAAGAAGTTGGTCGTGCCCCTTCGCGCGATGCGGGAAACGCCGGTGCGAGCGGACTGCGCGCCGTGCCAACGCGCGTAACGACGTAGCAACGGTCACGGCACACGCGCGCAGCGAGCCAAACTCGCGGCGACATCGCGTCGGGCCCACAGTTGCGCGCTCAACGAGTCGCCCGGCGTTGCAACGTGCGCGAATGTTGTGTCCTTCGTGAGCAGATCGAGCAACGCATGATGGGGCGCGAGCAGCACAATGTCTGCCGTGTGATATGGCGGCAGCATTGGCGGCCCGAAACGCACTTCCTGCCGCGCTTCAGGGAGCGCCACGGAATCGGGGAAAATCGTGCGCCCGTCGATCGACCAGCTCACGAATGGCGCGCGCCAGGCGAGATAGCTCCCAAAGTCGAAGGTCGTTACGCCTTTGGGTGGCGATGTCTTTGCTCCGTCGAGACAGCGAAGTACCGAAAGCGCTGGCGCCAGCGTCGCGGCCGACGGATGCGGTATGTCACGCCACACGGCACTCAGCGCCCCTCGACCATGTTCTTCGCGCCACAAGCGGAACGGCTGTCCAAGCAAGCCGAGCAACGCAACGACCCACGCGACACGAAGCAGTCGCCAGGTGAGGCGCTCTTTCGGCAGAGGAATGCTCGCCAGAGTCGGCGCAACAAGCGGCAACGCGAGCAACCACCAGAGCACCAACCCGCGAATCGCCAACAGGAACAGTCCGGCACCAGCCCCCCATGCCACGAGCAACGCGACTCGGTTGCGAAAGCGCTGATGTGTGAACCACGGCAGGAACGGGCCACTCGCCAGGAGTCCAACGATTACCCACGTGCCGGGCGCGGCGTGCAGCAGGAATGACAACCCGGGCTCGTGCTCTTCAATAGGCGACAGCGGTCCAAAGAGCGCATTCGGATGAAAATTGAGTCGCCAGATGTCGATGAGATGTGGCAGGTACGGCGTGCACATCCAGCTCAACCCAAGCACACCAACGAGCGCATACGCCGCACGCCGACTGGTCGAAGTCGTGTCAATCGGCGTGCCGCTCACGGCTTCGGGCGAAAGCCACATCGATGCAATCGGTACAGCCGTCAGCGGAAAGAGCAGATGCGAGTTCACCGCGAGCACGCCGGCGACGGCCACAAGGGCAATGGAGATCACGTCGAGTCCGCGTCGAGCGACACGGCCAACTCCAAGCCAAACAAGCGGCACCGAGATTGCCAACACGAGTTGCGGTCGCGTCGCGGGCTGAACGAACAGCCAGATGATGCAGTGCACCACCAACGTCAATCGAGCGGCCCACAGCGGTGCACGAATTGTGCGAAGAAATGCGGCGACCACACCCACCGACGCTGCAACCATCAGCGCATGAATCGCCGAGACCCCCAATGCCGCACCGCTGGACCAACCCACTGCGTACAGAACTTCCGGCAACCACGAGTACGCGTAAAACGGCGCACCCATCCGCGTCCATGCAAATGGCTCAACGGTTGGCCAGGCATGGTGATCGAGGATCCAGCGCCCCGTCAGCAGATGCATCGGCAGATCGGCATCATCCAACGGGACCAGCAGCGCGGCAATCAGGGCCACCAGCAAAATGGCAACGCCTTCCGCACGTGACACAGACTCCGAGTCACGCGTCGTCGCGTTAGCTTGCTGATCAGTGAGTACGGCGCCCGCCGTCACTGTCTCCCTTTCCCGAACGTGGTCCGTGGTGACATCGCGTCCTGCAATTCTGGTTGAGCGGGTTCGAAAGGCCTACGCGCAGCACGTCGCGGTTCGCGATGTCTCGCTCACCGTTCCCACCGGCACCGTGTACGGCTTGCTTGGTCCGAACGGCGCTGGAAAGACGACGACCATCCGCATGATTCTCAACTTGATGCTCCCGGATTCCGGGCGCATTGAAGTCCTTGGGCATCCTGCCGGCGACATGACCGTCTCCGATCGACTCGGCTATCTGCCCGAAGAGCGCGGACTCTATCGAAAGATGCAGGTCCGTCGCGTTCTGCGCTTTCTGGCGCGCCTCAAGGGGATTGAAAAGCGCGACGCTGATCGGCGCATCGATCACTGGCTCGAGCGCCTGGGGCTACGCACCGATTCGCAGGACTGGGGCGAGGCGAAGGTGGAGGATCTTTCACGGGGCATGCAGCAGAAGGTGCAGTTTGCCGGCACGATGTTGCACGACCCCGAGCTTGTGATTCTCGACGAGCCATTCAGCGGTCTCGACCCGCTCAACGCGCAGGCGCTCAAGGACACCGTGCTGGACCTTCGTCGCGAAGGACGCACGATCATCTTCAGCACGCACGTCATGGATGCGGCCGAACGCATGTGCGACGCCGTCGCCATCATTGCACGAGGTGAAGTGGTGGCCGACGGAGCCCTCGGCGCACTCAGGTCCAGTTTCTCCGGCGCTGGCCGTGTGAACCTCGTGTTCAGCGGAGAGGGTCGCGATCGCGCGCAGGCCGTGCTCGCCAATTCTCAGCTGGTGTCCAAACTCGATGATTTTGGTCAGCGCGTGGAGGTCGAGCTTCCCGATGGTGTTTCCTCACAGGCGTTGCTCACAGCGCTCGTTCGCGCTGATGTGGAGCTCGCGCACTTCGATCGACTCGAAGCCTCCTTGCATCGCATTTTCCTCGAGCGCGTCGGCGGTACAGGCGTTGAAACGGGGTTGAGTGGCCATGGATAAGTTGCTTGCGGTGATCGAGCGCGAGTTTCTCGAGCGCGTGCGCACTCGCTGGTTCGTGCTGTCGACGTTGTTTGGTCCGCTCTTCTTCGCGCTGCTCACCGTTGGTCCGCCATGGCTCGCCCTTCGTTCGGCACGAAGTGTAGACGTGTCGCGCATTCTCGTGGCCGACGCGAGCGGTACCGAGCTCGGTCAGATGCTGGCGAGCGAGCTTGGCGGCGGTGAAGGCTCAAGCGCGACGACGCCGCGCGTGCTCAAAATCGACGCGGCTCGCATGAAGGTCGTGGTCGATTCCCTGCGTTCGGAGTTGCAGAACGATCGACTCCCCGGTGTGGCGGTCATCGACAGTCAGTCAGCAGGCACTGGGCAGATCGGCCTGTTGCTCGCCGGCAATGCCCCGCTCGGTCTCAGCACACGTGTGCAGAACGCCGCTGAACGTGCCGTGCTCAACTGGCGCGTGACCTCATCGGGGATCGATCAGTTTCAGGCCGAGGCGCTCGCGCACCTCAAGGTCGGACTCAAGATCGAGCGCATTTTGCGCGACGGACGCAGTGGATCGGCGCAGGTGAACATCATCTTTGGTGGCGGCGTGGCCGTGCTGTTGTACGTCGTGATCGTGCTGTACGGGCAGATCGTGTTGCGCAGCGTCACCGAGGAGAAACAGTCGCGCGTGTCGGAGCTGGTCCTGGCGAGTGTACCGCCGCGTGTGCTGCTGTCAGGCAAGGTGCTTGGCATTGGCGGCGTGGCGCTGTTGCAGCTTGGCGTGTGGACCACGTCCATCGTTGCACTGCTCGCCAATCGCGAGCGATTGCTCTCAGTGCTCGGCGTGTCAGGGGCGAGTATGTCGCTTCCAACGATCGGGTTCGCCGAGCTCGTTCCGTTGTTCGCCTACTTCCTCCTCGGCTACGTGATGTACGCTGCACTGTTCGCGTCGGTAGGGAGCATCGTGAGCTCGGAACAGGAAGCGCAGCAGGCGCAGACGCCGGTACTGATGCTGCTCGTGGGCAGCGTGGCGCTCTTGCAGCCCGCGTTGCAGGACCCCGATGGGCCCATCGCGCGCGTGTTGAGCCTCGTGCCATTTTCGTCGCCGATCATGATGCCGCTGCGACTGGGCATGGCGTCTGTACCGACGCTACAGCTCGTCACATCGCTCGCGCTTCTGTCGCTCAGCGCGATGGTGGCCATGCTCTTGGCGGGACGCCTCTATCGCACGGCGCTGCTGATGTACGGCAAGCGACCGTCGCTGCGCGAAATTGTGCGCTGGATCCGGGTCAACGAATAGCTATTGACCAGCATGCGCATTGCGCGTCGGTCCGGTACTGACCGACGCGCGCGCAGGACACTTGACGTCCACTCGGCGAGCAAGCAACGGGTCGCCGACCACGCGCTTGCGGCGCGGGTCAGCGCAGGCAAAGCGATCAGTCACGCGTATCTCCTGCTGCACGTTGCCCAGACTCCGCATGATGAGGGCACGCAGCGTGAGATCGAGCAATCCCGCGTTCTGCAGTGCGCGTTCCTTCATCCACGGAGCGGTGCGATTGCGTGCGCGAACCGTGTCGCCCACCGATGCATCGATCCAGGCGCCGGCGAGATCGCCCCAGTCTACGCGACCCAGTCGCGACGCGACCTCGGCGTCGGCCCAACCCTCGCGGCGCTCGCTCAGGCCACTGCGTACCAGACCGCGCCAGACGAACGCGGGTGCATTGAGCGGATCGATCGTCAGCACTTGATTGAGCAGGCGGCACGCATCCGCGGCAGTACCCGCGCGTCGCTCGAGATCCGCGAGCGCGAGCAGTGCATCGGCATCGCGCGACACTACCGAGCGATTCTTGCGCAGCAGTGCCAACGCATCGCTGTCAGCCCCATTGGCGCGCAGTACCGCGGCTCGAAGGAGCAGTGCGGTTGGATCGCTCGGCGCGCGTTGTTCAAGCGTAGACGCGATCACGCCGGCAAGCGCGACTTCGCGCGCCTCGAGATGCAACTGGCCAAGCAATGCGAGCGCGCGCGTATCGTAGGGATCGCGAAGCAGCACCATGGCGAGTGCGCCCTGTGCTTCGCGCACGAGCGTATCACGCACCGCTCCGGAGACCGGTCCCCATTCGAGTTCACGCAGCCCTGTTTCGGCCAGTCGATAGTGCGCCGCGAGCAGCTGCTTGTCGGCGGCAATCGCTTCGCGGAACGCGTTGCGGGCCATCTCCAACCGATCCGAATCGTATCCGTCCGCGTCGCCCATGCCGCGCAGGAATGCGCGCATCGCCGGCACGGAACCCGTAGCCAGCTGTTCGCGCGGCGGCACCGTTGCGGTGTTGCGACCAAAGGCCCTGGTGAGCGTGTTCGTGAGATTGGCGACCAGTCGCTCCGTATCACCGTCACGCGCGGCGAGCACGCCGCGGCCCACTTCGGCGCCGGAGCGTGCATCGACGAGCTTCCACTCGACTTTTGCCGTGTCGTTGTCGTGTGAAACTGTTCCGACCAACACGAATCGCACGCCGAGCACTCGACCTTCAGCGACTGCGCTGGCTGCATTTGTTGGCAGCGGGCCGGCCGCCAGACCACGTGATCGGATTTCGACATCGATGGCGCGACGAACGCGATCACTGGTGAGCGTACCGAGCGCGCGCGCGAGATAGGCATCGTTCGTGTCCGCGCGGAGTGCCGGCGCAAAGCGCACGAGCGCACGAGCGTCGTTATCCGATGCCGGCGGCGGCGCGGTGAGTGGCGGACCACCGCACCGCGATGCCGGAGTACCGTCGAGTCCCTGCGCACCAACGAGCGTCGGTGCGAAATAAAGAAAAGGGAAAAGCAGCGCGGGCAGCCGCCGCCGGGGGACGACGGGGGCTGGCATTATTTGACGAGGATGAGGCGCTGGGCGATCGACTTGGTGGAACCAAGACTCGTATTTCCATCAAGCCCTGGAGGCCCCGCCTCAGGATATCCTACCAAAGTTCCAGGATCATATCCGCTGGTCGCGAGTCCGGTGCCAGAAAGCCAAGGGCAACTTTCGGCGGCATCGGGTTGTGTGTTGTTCGGCTTACCGGAGAAGACGCACATCAGCCGAAACGTGCCGACCATCAGCGTCCTGATGTTGCAATCGTTGTTCTTGCAGCCAGCCCCAGCAGTGACTGAGTACGCCACCCAGATCTTTGAGCCAACTGCCCCCGTAGCCGCATCAACGCAGGTCGCGTCGTTGCTGTCGATTCCACCGATAAATGTGCAGACCGCACTTCCAGTGGTCTTGATGCCGGCGAACCCTTCGACCGTGTTTTTCGTAACCGCGCCAAGACCTTTGCCCGGAAACGGCTCCAAAGTTCCGGAGAAGATCGACGAGTCCGCCGCACATCCACCACCGCGACTCAGCTGATCAGCGTACTTGTTCGGCGTATCGGCGATCATCAGGAACGTGCTCGCTCCCGGATCGTTCGACGGCGAGACAGGAAGCATCACGCGCGTTCTGGACTTCTTGGCCGTGTCAGAAGTATCGGCCAGCATCGCGCTCACCATCGTCTGGGTCAGCGTGTCCGAGCCGAAGAACGTCGCCATCGGCAGCGCAATTGGTTTAAAGTCGCAAGTCTTTCCGGTGACGTTCGCAACCCAGGCGACGGCTCGCCGGCGTGCAGTGGTGCTCGTAAGCACACGCCTGAAGAGCAGATTGGTCGGCTGATTTACCAGTACACTCACCGCATTCGCCGCGGCCCAGGTCGTATCCCGCTCGGCCGGCGTCAGCAGAGGATTGTAGTACTTCGGAAGGACGTCCGTCGATGCAATCGAAGCCCTGGCGCCGAGCGCGCCGTTGACAGCGGAAAAGGCCACCACGGAGTCGACTGGACTTAGTCCTGGAACGCGCTGAATGCGGAGGGCACCGCGAAGCGCCGACGCATCTGCGGCCGTTTGGACTTCACCGATACCAGTGCTGAATCGAGTGAATTCGATTGCCAAGGCCGCGATACTGACGAATGCCACGGTGCAGATAGCGACCAGCACCATCGTTGCACCACGTCTAGTTCTCATGGTCGACCTCCGCGAGGCGCTTCATCGCGCCGGTCATCGAGCAAGACTTCCCATCTGCGACAACAGTGTGATCGCCGCTGGCCCCAGAATTACCGCCAACAGCGCCGGCAATAGAAAGAGTGCCAACGGAAAGATCATCTTGATTGCCGCCTCGGCTGCCCGTTTCTCGGCCTTCTGCCGACGGCGATTTCTCAGCGTCTCGGCGTTGATTCTCAACACGCGGGAAATCGAGGTGCCCAGTCGTTCAGTCTGAATCATACTGGCCACCAGCGTCCGCAGTTCGTCAACGCCGGTGCGTTGAGACAGACTCAGCAAAGCGCGCTCGCGCGGAATGCCTGCATTGACCCGACGGACAACTTGCGCGAACTCGAGTGCGAGATCCTGATGCGTGTTAGTCAACTCGCGCGCGACACGTATGATTGCGGCATCCAGTGACACGCCGGCTTCGACACAAACCACGAGGAGATCGAGCGCATCCGGCACCGCGTGTCGGATACGTTCTTGGCGCGCGGTGGCCAGACGATCGACGACCGCCTGAGGGGCCGCGACGCCAGTGACCAACCCCATCACGATTGCCACCGCGAGCCAAGTGGGCTGGTCGCGCGGAGCGGCTACGAACGCCAATACTGGCATCAGCAGTGCCGACGCCAAACGAATGGCCGAAAAGATCACCGGCGCTGCGTTTCCATCGAAGCCAGCGTGAATGAGCTTATTGTGGCTGGCCTCTTCCGACAGCAGGCCTTCTGGCATGCGTTCACGAAGCCACGCAGCGAGGCGCGAAGACATGGACTCGTCTTCGTTGACCAGCAAGCGCTCGGCCAAGCGTGCCGCTTCCACGTCTGGGGTCACTCGCTGGAGTGTCTCCCGACGCTCGCGCTCCGCGAGTGCGACGTACACGATCGTGCCCGCCGCGAGCACGAGGGTGATCACCAGGAAGATCAGGGAAAGCGGTAGCGACGACATCTCAGAGATCCACGCGAGCAATGCGGGTCATGATGAGATAGCCGATTGCGACACTCACAACGGCGTAGACGACCAGGAGCTTACCAACCGGATCGTTGAACAACGGCTGCAGATATTCACCGTTCACGAAACTGATCGCCAGGAACATCACAAACGGCATGGCCGCCAAGACTCGCGCCGACATCATGGGTTCGGCCGTCAGTGTTTCGACTTTTGATCGGAAAGTGAGACGGTCGCGAATAAGCTGAGCGATGTTGGACAGCAGCTCAACGAGATTGCCACCGGTTTCACGCTGAAGAATCAACGCCGTCACGAACAGACGGGCTTCCTCGGTGCCGATGCGCTCCTGCATCGCAATGAGCGCCGTGCGAACGTCGACACCAAGTCGCTGTTCATCGTAAAATCGCAGAAACTCCTGGCGGAGTGGGGCGGCGGCTTCGCGACCGACGAACTCCATGGCTGCCTGGAGCGAGTAGCCGGCACGAAGCGCATTCGTCATCAGTTCCAGCGCATCCGGAAACGCGGCCTCAAACTGCTTGCGTCGCACACTCTGTCGGCGCCGAAGCAGCCCCCACGGTACCAGACCGCCCATCGCAAATCCGAGCACCACGGCAGGTCCACCGACGCCGAACTGCAGCACCGTGAGGCCGATCATTGCCGAGAGCGCCGTCACGAGCAGGAACTCACCAGGCTTCTGCCGGGAACCGGCGCGGGCGAGTTCCTTTTCGAGTCGCAACGTCGCCGTCTTGCCCGTCAACAGTTCGTTGAGCGCTCGCAGGTCGGACACGCGTTCGTCGCGCAGAATCGACAGCGGCACATCGCTTCGAATGAGGCCGCCCGCGTCGCCCAAACGAAGTCGCGCCGCATCCGCAGCGGCCAGTCGCCGGCGATTCACGAACACGAAACCGCCAACCACCAGCAACAGCGCGCTCATAAATACGAGCGCGAGAACGAGCAGGGTCATACGCCGAACCCGAGCTCTGTCGGCACTCCCTTTGACGGCGTGCCGAACGCGAAGATTTCTGCCGGAATGTCGATGCCACGGGCGGCGATCGCCTCGAGGAACATCGGACGGACTCCAGTGGCTTCAAAGCTTCCAAGCACCGTTCCGTCCTCGGCGACCCCGCGACGGCGGTACCGGAAGATTTCCTGCGTGGTGATGATGTCCCCTTCCATCGTGGAGACTTCCGTGATGCTCGTGACTCGGCGCGTGCCATCGGACATGCGCGAGACCTGCACGATAAGATGCAGAGCCGACGCCATCTGCTCGCGAATGGCCCGCGTGGGAAGCGCCGTGCCGGCGAACAGCACCATCGTTTCCAGGCGCGCCATCGCATCGCGCGGCGAGTTCGCGTGAACGGTCGTGAGCGATCCTTCGTGACCGGTGTTCATGGCCTGAAGCATGTCCAGCGCCTCACCGGATCGCACTTCACCGATGATGATGCGGTCTGGGCGCATACGCAGTGCGTTCTTCACAAGCTCGCGCGCGCTGACCTCGCCTCGCCCCTCGGTATTCGGCGGTCGCGTTTCGAGGCGTACAACGTGCGCCTGCTGCAATCGCAATTCGGCGGCGTCTTCGATCGTCACCAGTCGCTCGCTGTCGGGGATGAAGCTCGACAGCGCATTCAGGATGGTCGTCTTGCCGGATCCCGTGCCGCCCGACACCAGAATGTTGAGGCGCGATACCACACAGGCGGCGAGCAAGCGCATCATGGGCGCCGACATCGCGTTCAACTCCAGCAGGCGGCGAGGGCCAATCGACGCACCGAATCGACGAATCGACAGGACAGGCCCATCAATCGCGAGCGGCGGAATGATCGCGTTGACACGTGAGCCGTCGGCGAGTCGCGCGTCCACCATCGGCTGCGACTCGTCGACTCGACGACCCACGCGACTCACGATGCGGTCGATGATGGTGAGGAGGTGCGAGTTGTCGCGGAACGTGACGCTCGTTTTCTCGAGTCGACCGCGCCGTTCGACATACACCGACTTGGGGCCGTTGACGAGAATGTCGGAGACGGTCTGATCACGCGTCAGCGGCTCGATCGGACCCAAACCCGTGACTTCCCAGACAATCTGTTCGACAACTTCGTCGCGCTCTGCTGAGGAAAGCGGAGCCTGCTCGATACGCAAGAACTCAAGCACGGCCGCCCGAATCTGCTGCACGAGCATGCCTTCATCGCGAATCTTCTCAAGCGCAGCGAGATCGAGACGCTCGACGAGCTTCTGATGCAGATCGCGCTTGAGCAGATCGACCGGTGACGGTCCAGCTTGCTCAATCTCTTTCCGCTCCACCGGCAGCGGCATTCCCGCCAGCGGATCAACCGCCGGCTCCGCTGGCATGTGCGGACCGGTACCGTTGGATTGTGCCGCCTGTTCGGACGTTGAGGCTTTACGTCCGAGGAGGCGATCGCGGAGTGAACGTTCCACAGTCACTTCCTCAACTTGCCGAAGAGCCGGCCAATGCTGCCCTTCCCGTTCTCACTGATTGCCGCCACATCAACCGGCGTGACGCCAGGCTGCGCCATGACCTTGGACGCCAGTTGATTGTAGGCCTCCAAAAGAGGTGCCGCTTCCTTTGCGTTACCAGCCGATGCGAGCGGCACTCCGCGAGTTTGCGCGTCGGCGAGCACCTGATAGGCGTTCGGGAGACGAAAGTCGACCGGACGGCCAAGCGCCTTCGCGACATCGGGCCACGTCAGCACTTCTCCACCGCCGACACGATTCGCCACCAATGAGATCTTGGAGGCTGGAAAATCGAGCTGTTCGAACATCGCGAGCGTGCGCTTCATTTTGCGCAGCCCTGGAACACTCACCTGAAATACGAGCAGAATTCGATCCGCCTGATCGAGTGCTGCGATCGTGCGAGGCGAGACGGTATGCTCGAGGTCCAGAACTGTATGCGAATAGACGCCGCGCATCAGCGACAACACGCGCTGGACAGCGTCGGCGTTCAACTCCTCACCGATCGCCAGATCGCTCGTGCCAACCAGCGCGTCGAATCCATCGCTGACATTCGCCATAATCGAATGCAGGGCTTCCGCGTCGGCGCGGTCGATCTTGTGCACCAACTCGCCGAGATCGTAGAGCGGCGTGAGATTGAGCTGCGTTGCGACATCGCCAAGCCCAACTACCATGTCGGCAACCGCCACTCGTCCGGCTGGCTTTCTGCGCGCGATGGCGTGCGCGACGTTCACGGCCACGGTACTGACACCGGCGCCACCGGCGGGGCTATACACCGCGGTGACGTTTCCCGCGCGCGTCGCGCGTGCCCAGCGAGGCTCGAAGCGCGCCATGGCGGCGGCAAGCTCGGTCGGGTCGGCCGGAGTGACCAGAAATTCGGAGAGTCCGCGACGGAGCGCCGAGAGAATCAACGTGCTGTCGGGATGACTCGCCGTACCGATCGCGGCCATCTTGTCGCGCTCGCGGAGCAACGACTCGATCTCGATGAGCGCGGAGTCCGGCAGTTGCTCCAACGGTACAACCATCAACTCGGGCGTGAAGTCGCGCGCCTGCGTCAATAGCGCAGCGACGTTCTCGACCTCGATCGGACGCGCAAAGCCCGCCGCGGAAAAGACCGGGGCGAGCGCTTGCAACGGACCCAAGGCGTCACGAACCACCAATACGCGACGCATGCGTCAGTCGACCGGGGAAGTCAGAGAATTCACGAGATTACTGAGGTGGTAAGCGCTTTTTGAGCGCGTCCAACGCCGGCGTCAACGAATCCGACTTGAGCTTGATCGTACGGACACCGCGTGACGTGTGCGGATCGAAAAGCTCCGGCGAGATCACGACGAGCAGTTCCGATTCGTTGTTTTGCCAGCGGTTGCTGGAGAAAAGCGTTCCGAGAATCGGGAGCCTCATGAGCCCAGGAATTCCGGTACGCACACTCTCGCGCTCCTCGTTGAACAGGCCGGAGATCACGAGGCTTTCACCGGGGCGTACATCGAGCGTCGTTTCCACTCGGCGCGTGCGAATGGCGGGAATGCGAAAACCAGCAAGGAGCACAGCATTGCCGAAGTCGAGGCTCGATACTTCCGGAATTACGCGCAGCTTCACGAGCGAATCCGACAGCACTTCGGCGCGGAACTTGAGTTGGACGCCGTACGGACGGTATTGAATCACCACGAAGACCTGGCCGTTTGCACTCGGCTGAGCGACGGGCACCGGCAATTCGCCACCGGCCAGGAATGTTGCTTCTTCACGATTCGCCGCGACCAGCGTCGGTTCGGCGAGCGAACGCGCCCTACCCGCTTGCTCCTGAGCATCAATGAAGGCGGTGATGTCCTTCGTTCCGAACGTCATGAGCGCGCCTGCAAACCGCGACGCCGTGGACGCTCCGGTGCCATCCACCGTGGGACCGAGTACGCCCGTACCCGCCTTCGTGTTGCCGTTGACCGACTGGTAGCGACCGGAAACACCCAATTCGTACAGCGCATCGCGACGCACTTCGGCGAACTTCACTCCCAAAGCGATTTGTCGCTGATCGGTCGCGGCGAGCACGGACACCCGAAGATGTCGGCGTCCAAGGGCCGGGCCCGAGAGGAGCACGTCGGTTTCGCCGGCGGTCTTGGCGTTCAACACGACACTGCGCTCGTTGAGCACCACCACGTCGGCGACAGCCGGATTGGCCACCGTCACCTGCGTCACCGGATTCGTGAAATCGAGTGGCAGCGATCGACCGATCGACAACGAGATCGGCTCGATAGGCGTCGGTTGCGCGGCCTGTGCGCGCAACGAAGACGAAGCGGATGCGAGTGCGACGGCAGCGAATGCGAAGCCAACGAGCTGACGCGAACTACGAAGGAACAGAAGGGAGAAGTTCATTCGAAGGCGGGCGGCATGGTGTCTCGCCGGCGCTGTTCAGCGCGGCGAATGGAATCGCGACGCGCGCTATCGCGCGCTTGTTCGAACTTCAACTGCGACAGCTGATCACCGCGGTACACCTTTACCACCACGGAGTCGGTCTTTTCAGGGATGGCGACCGTTGCGACCGGTGCGGGAGCGGCTTTGGGTGGCGCGACGGGCGCAGTACGAGCAGGAGCTGGTCGAGACACCGGAACTGGCTCCGGCGGTAATCCCGCCGCGTTGAGCAGGTCTCCCTTCTTTGCACCCGATGTCTTCACCGAATCCGGATCACCGTAGCCGCGCAGCACGAGCTGGATTGCGCCCTCACGCGTCGCGAGCGCCAAGCGCTCAGCTTCTTCAGGCGTAACTTCGAGTGTTGCCGTTGGCGCATTGATCGGCCGGCCATCTTCGCCGCGCGTGACCTGCGCGCCGATCGACAGTACGCGCATGTTGCTCATGAAGAGCTTTGAGATCTGCCCGGGTCCGCGCGAGTCGCCGGTTGTCAGCATGAGATCCACGCGCGAGTTCGGCTGGACCAGGCCCGCAAGGCCGGCCACGTCGTCGATGCGCAAAGTCATCGCACGCTTACCTGGCAGGATTTTGACTTCGAGACCGCCCGCGGTGCCTTCCGGAGCGAGTCGCCCTGGCACAATGGCTTCGCCCTTGAAAATCGGGATCCGCGAGACGCGACCGACTACGGAATCAGGATTGCCGTACGAGCCGGCAGGAACCGCCGCCACCGGCAACTGCACTACGGCGAGCGCAATCTTCGTGAGAGCGGTCCCCTCGGGAACGTCAGCAGCGGCAATCACCACGTTCTGCGTGGCGATACGACTCGACGCCTTCATGCCGTCGAGGACCCGGTACACGCCAAATGTCGCCAATCCGGCGACGAGGATGGCGATATACAGGACGAAGCGATAGCGGCGGTCACCG
This sequence comes from uncultured Gemmatimonadaceae bacterium, assembly GCA_966112585.1. Classification (GTDB taxonomy): domain Bacteria; phylum Gemmatimonadota; class Gemmatimonadetes; order Gemmatimonadales; family Gemmatimonadaceae; genus Gemmatimonas. Next base: position 36,469 of record CBHWDN010000026.1, on the reverse strand, counting down.
AACATGGGCGGGACTGGCAGAAGAGGTGACGCGGCGCGCGACAGTCATGGTGCCGAGCGCTCCCAACGAAACGTCGCGCGAACCGTGAGATTCAGCGTCGGAACGAGCGGCGTGAGCAAGCGATACGGATAGCTGCGAATCAGAACGGAAATGTTCGTAATCGCGGGCGAGGTGGTGCACGTCGTGTCGGTTGACGTGCCGATCTTGAACTGAGCCGCTGTCGGCGCGGTCGCACCGAGCTTCGTCAGCATGGTATCAGCCCTCGCCTTGATGTAGGTCTGATTGGCTGAAGCGCAGGGAAACTCGAGCACAGAAGCGTAGCGGGCACTTTCTCGTGCGACAGTCACGAGATGGCTCCGCATCATGAGCGCTCGCGAAATGTCCACAACAAAAAAGATCACGAGAAACAACACCGGCGCCACGATCGCAAACTCCACGATCGGTCCGGCGTCGGACTCGTGTCTCCATCGCTGCAGCAGCCGCGACCACTTCATGCACTCCCTCCCGGAATTCCCATCCGACCCGCGTAAATCCACGCACTCACCACACCGATCACGATGGCGATCGCATATGGTACCCGCTCGCGCGATTCATACGGCCGAAGTCGCAAATCCATTGGAGTGCGCACGGCGACGCTCAACGCGTGTACTGCGCTGATCACGCCCGCACGGCGCACCAGCCAGTAGACGCCCAACACACCGCCGGCGATACCGGTCACAAATGAAGCCAACATCACGTGCGGCCATCCCAACCACGCCGCGCTCGCAATCAACAGCTTCACATCGCCCGCTCCCATCAATCGCAACGCGAACATGGGGAACCAGACGACCGTCATGAACAGCACACCGAATCCCACCGACCGAAGTCCGGACAGCATGCCGAACTGCCACACGCTCCAGGACACTCCGGTCACCAACACCAACACATTCAGGACATTCGGGACACGGCGAACACGGAGGTCGCTGACTGCTGCCACCAACAACATGGCCAGCAGGATCAACGACGCTCCGATTGTTCGTCCGTCAGCCGATGGCATGCCCCAGAACGACGGTCAGGTGCCGACCGAGTTCAGCGTGTTCGTCGTGCGGTTAAACACGTTCGCGATCGAATCCTTGAACGCCGAGATGATGCCAATCAGCGCCACGGCGATCACCCCGAGCAACAAGGCGTACTCGGCGAGCGACGCGCCTTCTTCCTCACGAGCGAACCGGCTGGCCAACTGCTTGAGAGACGACATGATGATGTTCTGGTGAAAGGGACGAACGACGATCAGGTGCCGACAGAGTTGAGCGTATTCGTGGTGCGGTTGAACACGTTCGCGATGGAATTGCGGAACGCCGACACGACGCCAATAAGGGCAACCGTGATGACTCCGAGCAGCAGCGCGTATTCGGCGAGTGATGCGCCTTCTTCTTCCTGCGCGAACCGACGCACCAGACCAGACATGCGTGACAAAGGGCCTCCGTTTGCTGTGGACACGACCAAGAGGGGATGGCCGAAGCCACCTGAAGTGGTCTGATTCGGAGCACTTCTGGGGCCATTAAATGACGAGATCGCCATGATTGCGGCAGAGACGCGTCAGAAATGGAAAGGATGACCCTGTTGTTAACATTCAAAGAATCACATTTGCCGGAAAGTTATGTCAAGCAACATCTTAGAACATGAACAAAGCTTCATTTAAAGACGCAAAATGACGGCTCGTGGGTTGGTACGAGACGCTGGTCACGTTAGATCGGGCGCAACTGCTGCAAGAGTGCAACCATGAGTGTTGCATCGATCACTCACATTAGCGAGCTGTGCCATACGTTTTGACCCTGTTTTACGAAGCGCACTCAACGGCAATACCTGCCTCTGATCCCGTCACACAGGCGGCAGTGCGCGAATGCGCGACGCGACGTCGCGCACGAGCTTTTCCAGCTCCTTCTGACGCTTCTGTGAAGCGCGCTTGAAGAAGAATCGCGCGGACAACAGTGCGAGCATGATCCAACTCAGTACCGCCATCGTTGCGGCGGCGCCGGAGTGCGCGAACTTGAGTGTCAGCGCGGCCACGAGCGATGCACCACCGATACCGGCACCCGCTCCCAAACCGCCGAACAGTCCCCCGGCCACCTGATTGAGATCTTCGAAGGCGCGAATCTGCGTGCGCCCGTTTCGACTCGATACGGTGACTTGCAGCGTGCGTGGCATTCCGCTGCGACCGGAGTGCGCCGTCGTGTTGACCGTGAGTGTCCGACCCACCGCGCTCACGCTCACCACCTGACCAATCATGGTCCGCAGTTCATCCGCAATCTCCTCGAACTCGTCGGCGCGCAACTCACGCTCCACCACGGCCGAGTATTCGATCTTGCTCGCGTCGCCCAGAAACACGTTGGGCTTCTGTTCGAGCGATACTCCACGCTGCACGACCACGTTGGCCGCGTCTCGCTCAACGAGCGCGCGATTCACGTAACGCGAATCGATACCGGCGTCGACCGCCGCCGCACGGACGTCGCTCGCGTCGAAACCACGCGTCAACAGCTCGGCGGGCGCGGCAAACGACGGTGCACTCACGTGTTCGCCGGAATTCGCCTGCAGCTCCGCCGCGCGCGCCCAGACCTGCTCGGCGTCGCGCGACGACATTCGCGGAGGCGCTAACTGAGGGGACGCTAACGGCACCGACGCTAACGGCACCGACCCTAACTCACTGACGCGACCTGTGGCTGAAAGCAACGACAGCAATTCATTCGCTGAGCTCACTCTTGACGCAGGCGACTTCGCGAGCAGCCGAAACACCAGCTCGTCGATCGCATTCGACACACCCGGCAGCACGCTGCTCAATCGCGGCACCGGGGCATTCACATGCGCGATGAGCACAGCGGGCGCCGAGCTGCGTTCATACGGAAAGCGTCCCGACAGCGCATAGAAGATGAGCACACCCAGCGCGTACAGGTCCGACCGCCCATCGAGCGCATCGCCACTTACCTGCTCGGGGCTCATGTAGTGCACCGTGCCCAGTACGGTGCCGGTCGCGGTCATGGGCTGCGCTTCAGCGACACGCGCGATACCAAAGTCCGTTACCATCGCGCGTTCGTGCTTGTCCATCAGCACGTTCTCGGCCTTGATGTCCCGATGCACCACGCCCTGTTCGTGGGCGTACGTCAACGCGACCGCGAGCTGACGCACGATGGGCAGCAGCACTTCCACTGACAGCGATCCGCGTGCCTGAATGCGCTCGGCCAGCGATTCACCATCAACAAGCGCCATGACGAAGTACACCACGCCATCGCGCTCGGCGGCTTGGTAGACTGGCACGATGTTCGGATGCGAAAGCGCGCCAGCGGTGCGCGCCTCGCGCAGGAAACGGCTGCGCACGGCCGGATCGCTCGCGAGATGCGGCGGCAGGGTCTTGATGGCGACCGCACGCTCGAGGCGTTCATCGACGGCGTGATACACGACGCCCATGCCACCGCGACCGATTTCGCGAACGATTCGAAATTCGCCAGCTACGGCGCGTAGCAGCGCCGCCGTCGTGGGATCGTCTATCCGCAGATCGCTCGTCATGCGATCAACAATACTGCCGGAAACACAATGCGGGGGCGCTCGTACGCACCCCCGCATTGTAAACGGTGTACAACCGACGTTCAGGCGGCTGCGCCGGACCCCGTGCAATGCGTGTCGAACGCGCGGGTAAGGTCGGTCGCGATGTCCTGTGCGGTGCGCCCTTCGATGTTGCGACGCTCGAGCATGAATACCAGCTCGCCATCTTTCAGCAGTGCGATGCTTGGCGAGCTAGGCATATAGCCCGTGAAATACTCACGAGCACGATCGGCCGCTTCGCGATCCTGGCCGGCGAACACCGTGGTGGAGCGATCCGGAGTCACCGCGTTGGTCAGCGCCATGGCAATGGCCGGGCGCGCATTGCGTGCAGCGCAGCCGCACACGGAATTCACCACCACGAGCGTGGTTCCCGACGTCGGCAACACCGCGTCCACTTCCGCTGCGGAGCGCAGCTCTTCAACGCCCAGGCGCGTGAGCTCCTGACGCATAGGAATCAGCAACTGTTCGGGATACATCATGACCTTCATCGTTCCCCCTCAGTAGTCCGGAATGTCTTCGCGCGGCTCACGCACGAGCGCGAGGATCGCCGCCTGTGGCACCACGAGATACTGCTCGTTCTCAAACGTGATCTCGACGGCCGCTTTACGAAAAAACAGCGCATAGTCGCCGACCTGTGCCTGAATCGGCACAAAACGCGCCTCGCGCGACGAGCTCCCACCAATGCGCCACGGCTCATCGCCCTGATCTGCGAGATCGGGGAGCGCGAGTCCAGGACCCGTCGACACGATCTCACCGCCCTGCACCGCCTGATTGTCCACGGCGGTAGGAGGCAGATAGAGTCCGACTTTGGAGCGCTGCTCCCCGTCCTCGATTTTGACGAGGACGCGGTCGCCCACCACGATGAGACGCTTGTTCTTGCTCATCCCCACAATCTAGACGGGGCGCAAAGCCCCTTCCGCTCGGCGGGATCCGCTTGGGGTCAGACTCCAAGCCGGCTTGGAGGCTGACCCCAAGCCGGGCGGGGGGGCGGCTTGGAGGGCAGCGCCCCCCGCCGGTGGTGCCGCCCCCCCCCCAAGCGGGGTGTTGGGGCGGCTTGGAGTCTGACCCCAAGCGGATCAGGGGCGGGCGAGCTGCTGTGCGGCGCGCTGGGCTGCCTGGACTCCGTGCCACTGGGCTTCCTCGAAGAGGCTGAAGCCGCTCAAATCGGCATGGGCGACATGCAAACGTGGCGCTGGCTGCCACTGCCGCAGCGTTTCGACGCGCGACAAGAGCCCGGGCGTTGGGCGCGCCATCGCGTGCCCCCACCGCATCACATCAATGCGCGCCACGCAGTCACCGATGTCGGGGTGTGCGCGACGGAGATCGGCGAGGATCTGATCACGCCACTCGCTCCAGGGGCGCTTGGCCAACCACTCCCGTGCCTCGCGCGGCGCGCGGTCCACGACGGCGTGATACCAGGTCCACACCGTTGGCAGTGACTCGGTGCCAAGCTTCTGATGCGCGGCGTTGACGTAGCCGAGCGACGGACTGTCGCGCAGTACGTTGTCCCACGCGAGTGGCGACCCGTTGGACTGCGGCAATCGATCGAGCACGATATTCGCGACCACCCACGGCGCGTACTCGAGCGTTACCGGTGGGCGCACCGTTCGTACGACGCGCGGCAGCACGAATAAGGGCGCCGCCCAGATCACGACGTCGGCGTCGAGCCGCATCGTGGGCGTGTCAATTCGCCAACGTGATCCGTTGGCTTCAATGCGGACTGCTGGAGCGTTCGTAATCAATCGCGCGCCGCCGTCCACTGCGCGCCGTGCGACAACGCGACGGGTGAGTTGCTGCGCAATCCAATCGTTTCCCTCGGGCCAGGTGAGCGGCCCCTGCTCTGCTGCGTCACGTCCGGCGAAGTAGTGCACGGCCGCCCACGCGCTCGCCTGCGAGAGCGACGCGCCATAGTCGTCGCGTGTGCCATACTCCACCCACCAACGCACTGCCGGCGACGTAAAGCCCTCGCGCGTCAGCCAGGCATCAGCCGAGAGTGCATCGAGCGTCTCGACTTCACGACGTGCCGCCAGCGATGCCTGTCGACGACGCTCATGCGCAGGCGCACTCGGCACGGCAAACCATTTCGAAGCACGCAGCTCGGCGATGCGCGCTTCGAACCGGACAAACTGCTCGCGCTCAACGCGCGGTAGCGCATCGAGTGGCTCGAGCCCTTCGTGCCATCGACCGTGCTGAAACAACCGTTCCTGTGGTGTGTGACAGAGCACGCGTTCGTCGAACGTGCCATCCGCGTCCAATACCTTGAGATCGCGCAGAAGCGCACGCACATGCTCTGCATCCGTCGACGGAACGGGGAGATAGTGCGCGCCCCACGGTGCCGCCTGATGGATACCGGGATAATACGCGGCGCGCGCATTGCCGCCGGTACGGCTCCCGAGCTCACAGAGCACCCAGTCGTGCATACCGAGCGCATCGAGCTTCCAACCCGCCGACAAACCGCCAATGCCGCCGCCAACGATGGCGACACTCACTCGTCGCGATGGGCGTGCCGTCGGCAAGGAGGTGGTTCCGTCGCGGAGCGCATGTCCCGCGCCGCTGTTGTCGTCAGCAAAACCGCCAACGATCTCGCGCCCCTTCTGCGACAGGCCAAGTAGCGCCGGCGACGCAGCCAGCGCGGCCAGCTGCTTGACCGCATCTCTGCGCGATGTCACCGATTGATCGCGTCGAACTCGTGCTCGTAGTAGCGCACGAGGACCTGATCGTTCAGTCGGTTAGGCTCCGCGGGAATGCGTTGCAAGTCGGCCGGAAAATCAAAGAGCGACGGCAACGTGGCGACCGTGAGATAGCGCAGATTGCCAGGCAACGAGTGCGGCGGCGCGTAGCTCGATTCGCCCGCGATCACAAAGCCCCAATCGCCAAAGCTCGGCACATACACATGATACGGCCACGTGCGAAGCCCCGCGCCCTCGAGCGTGGCGACGATGCTCCAATAACTCTGTCGCGCGAACATGGGCGACGTGCTTTGCACCACCAAGAATGCGTTGGGCGCGAGGTGCTGCTTCACGAGTCGATAGAAGGCACTCGTATACAGCTTCCCGACGTGATAGTTCGACGGATCAGGGAAGTCGATCACCACGAAATCAAACTGCTGCGCGTGCGTATCGAGCCAGGTGAAGGCATCGGCGTTGATCACCGTCACGCGCTTGTCGGTGAGCGAATGCGCATTGAGCTCGGTCAGTCGCGGATGCGTTTTGAAAAGCTGCGTCATCCCCTCGTCGAGATCGACGAGCGTGACCTGCTGGACCTCGGGATACTTGAGGATCTCACGCACCGCGAGCCCGTCGCCGCCACCCAATACCAATACACGACCGCGCGCCGCCGCCGACGCGAGACCGGGATGGACCAGCGACTCGTGATAGCGATACTCGTCGCGCGAGGCGAACTGAAGATGCCCGTTGAGATAAAGGCGGAGATCATCCTTCCAGCTGGTCAGCACGATACGCTGATAGCGCGTGTCCCTGGCGAGGATGATCGGGTCCGCGTACATCCCTTCTTCCGCCAGTGTCGTGATGGCTTGCCCCTTCCAAAGCCCAGCGCACAGCACCAGCAGCGCGATCACTCCGGTCGCCTGCAGCGCACGACGTCTCGGCAACACATCGCGAAAGATCCACGTGCTCCAGAGCCCCACGGCCACGTTGATCACGCCAAAGAGCAGCGCCGATCGCACAAGGCCGAGACGTGGCACGAGCAACAATGGAAACAAGAGCGACGCGAACAGCGCTCCGATGTAGTCGAACGTGAGCACATTCGACACGACATCCTTGAAGCTGAATCGGTCTTTGAGAATGCGCATCAACAGCGGAATCTCGAGACCGACCAGAATGCCGATCAGTACAACCAGCGTGTACAACGTGGGGCGAAACGCTTCCGTGTACGCGAACGCCAGAAACAGAATGAGCGACGACAGGCCGCCCACCACGCCTACAAGCAGCTCTACAACGACAAAGCGAGTCACGACGCCGCGTGTTACAAAGCGCGACAGCCAACTCCCGATGCCCATCGCAAAGAGATACGTGCCGATGATTGTCGAGAACTGGGTGACGCTATCGCCAAGCAGGTACGACGCGAGCGCGCCTGCTACGAGCTCGTAGATGAGCCCGCAGGCGGCGATCAGACAGACGGAAACGAATAGCGCGATCGGCACTTGGGCCGCGAACTCCGGTTAGTGAATCGCCGCGGCGACGATGATGCCGAGCGCGATGGCGACGGAGCCCATGAGGATGGCGGCCGCCGTGTTGCGCTTTTCGCCAATCTCATCCCAGAGCCGACCTGGCGTGAGAATATCGACGACAATGAAGGCGGCCACGAAGATCACGATACCGAGCGCGGCGAAGAGCGCCGAGCCCGCGACGTTGTGCAGCAGTGTTTCAGTCATGCAAAGGCCTCACTTGCCGCGGAGCACGCGCCCCGGTGAGTAGTACGTGGGACGATAGGAACCCGGATTGTTGCGCACTGAACGCGGATTGGTCCGCGCTTCGGACACGGTGGTGAACGACCAGCCGATGTACTGCCCGTAGCCCAAGAGGCCCAATACAGCGATCGCCCAGAGCGTGTACAGTTTGACCATCAGCGAATCCCTCGCGCGCGACTATTCATCATCGGAGTCGTCGTCATCGTCGCTGGAGCTCGAAGGAGCGTGATCACTCTCGGCCCAGCGACGACCTTCAAAGCTGGCGCTGGGCACGAGCGAGATGATGGTTGGCAACAGCAGCGCGAGAAATGCGAGACCGTACAGGAGGTAGTACGGCTGATCGCGTCGGACTTCAATGCGATAAGAAAGCGGCGCGCGACCCGGCTCACCGCCTTCCGGTTGCACTCGCAAGAAGTAGCGACCGGCAGGCACGTGTGAGAGACGCACCGTTTCGTTGCGCCCGCCTTCGCTCCAGCTGCCGTCGCTATCGGTGCCGTGGTAGTAGCTGACCTGCCGCCCGGCCTCGCGTGTTTCACCGGTCGCTTCGTTGATCAACGCGAGATTGACGTACATCCAGTCGTTCTCGAGCGGCGTTGACAGGGCAATCGAAAGTGCCGACGCACGGCCATCGAGCTCGAAGGCATCGGTGACGAACGCCGCCCCTTCGGATTCAGTCGTGTCGTTGGTTGTCGGATTGAGGTCGCTCAAGCGAATCGACGGGCGCGTGTACTGGTACGCGTGTTCGAAGACGACGCGATTGCTGGAGAACGCCATGTTGAGCACCATCATGGCCATCAACGCCAGAAGCGCGAGCCCGAACACACCAAACATGCGTTTCGGCATGCCCGCGTACGGATTCGGTTGATTGGCAAACACACCAGCGGGCGCGCGCAGCCCCTTCACACCAAACGCCTTGGCGATGACTTCAGGCGGCGTGTACGTGCCAAGCGACCAGGTGACTTCCTCGTCGGACGCTTCGGCGCTCAGGATGTACGGCGGCGCAATGAAATCACGCGCCATGACCGAGTCGCCATAGCGCAGCTCCCACGGGAACTCGCCGAGTGCGTGGGTCGTGTACGCGGCGGCCGTCTGAAAGTGCTTGAACGTGGTGCCACCGAAAGTCGCCGTCGGACGTTCACCACCAGTTTCCGCTTCAGGCTTCCGATGCTGCTTCTCGATGACGTTCCAGTGTCCCTGATACTCGGACAGATAGAAGAAACCGCGATATGGATTGAAGCAGACGTACTCATCCCACGAGTACTTCGTCCCCTCCACGCTGATCTCGACCCGCTGAAAACCAATGACGTCCCAACGCACACCCTTCCAGGTACCACGCGTGCCGAGCGGGATCTTTGGATAGAAGTCTAGCGCCTCACCGCGACGCAGCAGCGCGAGATTGGGATTGGTGGCATCGAGCAGCGAGCCACATTGCCCGCACGCCACGGTTACGGCCCACCCTTGTGCGTGCATCGTGATCGAGGCGCCGCAGGACGGACAGTTGAAACCAATGGCCTGCGGCGTGGTCGGCGTGGTCGGCACGGTCATGCCGGCGGCCCCCAGCCATCGAACTCGCGCAGGTTGCGGAGCGCGAGATCATCGAAGCGCACGTACTCGCCCACAAAGAGGAGCGGCGGATCTTCGGTGCCGTCCACTGTGGCGAAGTGTCCGTCGATCGATTGAAAATCCACGAAGCGGCAGCTGCGCTTGTCCCACGACGTGAAAGGCAGCTCGCCTTCGGTGCCCACATACGCCGCGTCAACAAAGCCAGCGACTTCGTAGTTGCGCCGCGCGAAGGTCTGGCGATCGCCGGGATGCAGTTGCACGATGTTCACCGAACCTGCGGGCAGCGCAGCAGCCGCAGTCATCGTGTACTCGAGCTGCGCGTCAGCCAACCACGCGCTCGAGCCATCGTGCATCACGCAATGCCACTCGTTCCATCGTCCGCGCGCCCACTGATAGGTGATGCGCCCGACCACGGTAAACGACTGTTGCTTCCACTTGCCTTCGGTGCCCAGCTGAATCGGCGAACCGGTGGCAGGAAAGCTTGCCTGCGTACCGACCATCTCGAACGTTATGTCGGTGCGCACGAGAACGGATCGGCAGTACTCGCAGGTCGTCTGCACCGCCTGCGCCCAACGGAAACGCACGGCGGCGCCGCAGTTGGGGCAGCTCGTGGCATTGGGAGCGGTCACGCGTTCGCCCCGCTCACCGCGACAACAGGCATTGGCATCGGTGCATACTCGCGCGCGAGCACGCGCACCTGCACGTCGGTCGCGCCCAACAGCTCAGCAAGGCGCGCACTCCAATCCCACGCCGGCCGCGGCGTGCAGCAAAAGAGATTGAAGCACGCCGACGCATGCTCGGGAAACGTGTGCACGGTGAGATGCGACTCGGCGAGCATCAACAGCCCCGTCACGCCACCCGGCTCGGGGAATCGATGCCAGCGCGCGTCGCCAATGGGATGCAACGACAGCTCACTCACGGCCGCCGCGAACACCGCTTGCAACGACGAGAGGTCGCCGAGTCGGTCGGGATCACACCCGAACGCCTCGACGACCCATTCACTTCCTGTTCGTGAACCGAGGGGAAGCACGCTCGTGATTTACGACTGAGCAGTGCCGCAGGCCGAACAGAACTTCGCAATGCTTGGGAGCTTGGCGCCGCAGTTCGTGCAGAACTTGCTGTCGGCGCTCGGCGACACGGGCGGCGCCATGCGCTCCGGCGGCACGGCGACACCTGGCGCCTGCGGCGCACCAGACGCACCCGCAAGCGCAGTGGTGATCGCGCCACCCAAGCCAACACCCGCACCAAGTCCGGCCGCGAGACCGGCGATACCACCTTCGTTTGCCGCGGCGATCGGAATGGACTGCGCCGCCTGAAACGCCGTGTACGTGCGCATGTCGCCGATGATGTTCATCGAGATGCGCTCGTCGAGACGCTTTTGCAGTTCGTCTGGCAGCGACAGGTTTTCGACGGTGAACGACTCGAGCTTGAGGCCGAGCTGTTCGAATGCTGGCTGCGTAGACGCGGCGATTTGTGTCGCGAGCTGCGCTTGATTGGCGGCCATGTCGAGGAACGGCACATTCGCTGCGGCGAATGCCGACGTGAAGCCACTGATGATGGCGTTCCGCAGTTGTGGCTCGATCTGCGCGACGGTGTACTCGGCGTCGGTCGCGCCGATGTTCTGCTGGAACACCGCCGGATTCTGCACGCGGAACGAGAACATGCCGAAGGCACGCAGTCGTACGGCGCCGAACTCCTTGTCACGGATCGTAATCGGCTGCTGCGTGCCCCACTTCTGCCCCGTTTGTACGCGAGTGGAGAAGAAGTACACGTCGCTCTTGAACGGAGACTCGAACATCTTGTCCCAGTTCATGAGGTTCGTGAGCAGCGGCAAGTTCTGCGTGACGAGCATGTGCAAGCCGGGCCCGAAAGCGTCGGCGGCACGTCCTTCGTTCACGAACAACGCCAGTTGCGATTCGCGCACGGTGAGCTGTGCGCCGCTCTGGATTTCCATATCCCGCATCGGGAAGCGGGACATGAGCACTCCGGGACCCGACTCGGTCCACTGAATGACGTCGATGAACTGCTTGCGGAGGAAATCGCCCAGGGACACGGAATGCGCTCCTATCGAACGAGGTGAAAGGTGGTCTGTCGTCCGTACGCCCAACGCACCTTTCCGGTTACATCGATGATGACGTCCTCTTCCTGCATCGACCGCACCGGCTGATTGCCCCACTCCGGAACCTTGGTGGTGGCCTGCAACTCGATGGAATACCACATGTTGGGAATGATCGTGTGGTCACCGCGGCCGGGTACGCCGTCCTGGTAGTCCCACAAGCCGATCAGGGCGCCGGAGCCGTGGCCGTTGAGACCAATCGGGTGGGAGTAGACGGTGCCGTCGATCTGTTCGTCCTTCATGCGCTTGAGCGCCGACGCCAGCACCTCGTTGCCGGTGCGACCTGGCTTGAGTTCAGCGACGGTGATGTCCTGCAGGCGATTGGAGTTCGACAGCGCCTTCTTGAGACCCGCCGGTACGTCGGTTTCGCCGGCTTTCAGCACGTATCCCATGTGCTGAGTATCCGTGTTGAGTCCGAGAGCGGTGATGCCGAAGTCGCAGTGCAACACATCGCCGCGCAAGATCACGGGATTCACACCAACCAGGTCCGGACTGCCAAGCTGTCGCTGCACTTCAACGCTTGGCTGAAACCAGGTGCCGAGCCCCAGGTCGTTCACCCGCTGACGCATCCACCAGACGACATCGTCGGCGGTCGTCACACCGGGCTTGATGACTTTGTTTGAAAACGCTTCGGTGATTACGGCCCATGCGAGCTTGTTGAGATCCCTGTAAAAGATCTCTTCATCGGGGGAACGTGCGGCAATGAGATCGACGGCGAGTGCTTCCGCGTTGACAACCTTGCTCGCGATGGCCGGACCGAGGTTCGCCAGCATGCCTTCCTTTTCGCCGCTCGACAGGCCGTCGGCGAATGCGAACACGCGCGACGTGTTGATCGCGATTTTCTTTGGCGCGCGTTCATCGATGACCTGCTTGAGCACCGACCACTGATCGTCGCCCCACAATTCGGCGGTGCGATCGTTGCTGCGACTTCCAGCCGCGGGCGCGGCGACGGCCTTGGTGCTGCGCACGGCCTTGTACACGTTGCCCTGGCTCGTGCCGCCAAGCGCCAGGCGCTCGATGCCCTTTTCACCGCGATCGTAAAAGACGTAGATCGTGCGGCGACGCGCGGAGAACGTCGTGGGTGAGACGAGCGCGCGGAAGGTGGGGTCTTCGTTGTACTCGCGCATGGGAATGACCCACATGTCGACGCCCTGTCGGCGCATCAACCTGGGGAGCACGCTGTCCATGCGGAACTCGAGCCACTTCTGCATGCGGAACGCCTGATCGCGAAGCGTGCCGAAGGGGCGGAGAGTGTCTGCGGCGACTGAGCCCGAAGTGCGCGTTCTCTTCGTGGCGGGGAAGGCGATGGGCTGGGCGGAGGCGCGGGTGGCACTTGTAAGTACCACGGCACTCAGAAGAACTAGTTTTTGGGCGGGAAGCATGGACCAACTGTACTGCGCTAACTGCGACTACGCTAACTGGCACTACGCTAACTCGACTACGCTTAATAGCGGGTTGACTAGTGCGCGTGGACTATTCGCTTGTCTACGGCTCGTCGGACCAGTTGGACTACCAGTGCCAGGACTAGCGCGAACAGGATCACCACCAATCCTCGCTGCCAGAACGTTTGCGCGGCCATGGGCCACCAGTCGGCCCAGGTGGCGAGCCGTGAGCCGATGCGTTCGCGATTGAATGCGATCAGCAGGGAGCTCATTCCAAGCTCTACCATGACTTCGATCAGCAGGAACGCGAGAACGCGGAGTGGCCATCTCCGCACGGGGAAATTCCCAAGGTGCCAGGTCAGCATGCCGCAAAGGAACACCAATCCGGTCGTCACCCCGACAACGAACAGCCACCACTGATCGGGGATCAGCACGACGGCGCGCCACAACCGCAGTACGAGGCCGGTGATGCCGGCGGGCTCGATGGTGCGAATCGCGAACGCGCGCAGCGGGTGAAGTTTTTCCTCACCCCAGTGGATGACATCGCGCGGGAAGAACCGGGACATATCCCAAGCTACGACGCGGGGGCGGTTGCCGTAACGCTCTCTCCCGTCACGTGCGTGGTGGAGCCCCTCACGCACTGCTTAGAGGGGCTACGTAACAGCCTACGGCTTCCCGACCACCGCCAGCAGGAACTCGAGGCTGTCTTCGGCGTGGACGCGCCAGTAGGTCCACGTGTGACCGCCAAAGAATTCGCCGTAGCGTCGCGGCACACCGGCGGCGGCCAGTGTGGTGTTGAAGTCGCGATTGTGCTGCAGCCACGGATCTTCGGTGCCTACGTCAAAATAGATCGCTGGCAACGTGGCCTGCGACGCCTTTACCCGGGCGAGCAACTTGCCGAGCACCACTTTGGGATCGCGTGCACGCCAGGCGATGGTGTCTGGGCCAAACGCGATGCGCTGCGACTTCCAGAGGCCGCCAGCGGCGCGCTGAAGCTGCGACATGGTCGTGCCATAGCGGTCAGCGTCGTCGGGCGTCTTGCCGGGCATGAGGCGCGGCGACAGCACACCGGAATGACTCGCGGCGGCGGCGAATCGATCGGGGTGCGCAAGCGCGAGCGTGATCGCGCCGTAGCCACCCATGCTGAGGCCCGCGATCGCGCGATGGGCACGATCGCCACGCGTGCGGTAGTGGTTGTCCATGTGATCGACGACATCGCGCTCGATGTAGTCGTCGTAACGCGGCCACGGCACACAGAAGGTCGCGGCCGGCTCCTTCCGGGTTGTGTCGCCCGTACAGGCGGGAACGTCGGGGAGCTGTCCCCACGTCGTGTACCAGCTGTCGTCGCCGTCGGGCATCGCGATGATCGCTTCCGGCGTGCCGGTCGCTGCGAGCGAGTCGGCAGTGCGATCGAGTGCGCCGTTATCGACCCAATTCTTTTCGTTACCGCCGAGACCGTGGAGATAGATCAGCAGCGGATAGCGCTTGGTCGGATTTGCGGCGTACGACGGCGGCAGGTAGACGCGGAGCGCCTTTCTGGCGCCGATCGCATTGCCCCACACGGTGTCCATGCGAACCGTGCCTCGCGGAAACGAGGCCGGCGGTGCGGTTTGCGCGCTCGCTTGCTGCGCCGACATCAGCGTCAGCGCAGCAGCGGCCACGGTGCACGCGCTCACCGCCACCTGTCGCATCACCGAATGATCGTCCCTAAACGGCCCCACCGGATGTCCGTGATGTACGGCATCGGGCGGTCGGACTCTTCGGTACCCCTGAACGAGTAGTACACAAACACCGGTCGCCCGCGAACGTTTTCGCGCGGCACCATGCCCCAATAGCGACCGTCCTTCGAGTCGTAACGATTGTCGCCGAGCATGAAGAGATGCTTGGCCGGCACAACGAGCGGACCCCAATCGTCGAGCGTGGGCTGCGCCGGCGGATCGCCGTACGCCGAGCCCTTGAGCTCGAACTGATGCTGCCACTGAAAGAGCGGATGCGAAAAACCGCCGTCCTGCTTTGGGTTCTGCGACGCCGCGTATCCCTGCGGCTGCGGCTTGCCGTTCACATGCAGCATGCCGCCCCGCATCCAGATCGTGTCACCGGCAACGGCAACCAGGCGCTTCACGAGCGTTGGGTTCGGATCTTCGGGCTGGTCGATCTGTGTCGGTGAAACGAACACCACCACGTCGCCGCGGGTCGGCTCATCGTAGCCCGGCAGGTTCACGTCGGTGAACGGCACGTGCGGACCGTACGCGAGCTTGTTGACGAAGAGCCAATCGCCAATGAGCAACGTGGGAATCATGCTGCCCGACGGGATCCGGTAGGCCTCGATCAGAAACGTCCGGATGGCGAGGAAGATCGCCACCGTAACGAGAATCGCCTTGATGTTCTCCCACGTGGTGGCACCGCTGCTGCCGCTCTTTTTACCGGAGCGGAGCTGGGAAACGGAGGAGCGATCGGACGAGGACGGCTTCGCGGCCACAGGCAGGCAGGTAGAAGGACAGAGAGAAGGGGCGCGTCCTGATAGGACGCGCCCCTTCAAACATACGCAGAAGACCGTCGGAGGTTACGACAGGTGCTTCGAAACGAGCTTGGTCATGTCGAACATGCTGACCGAGGTCTTGCCACCGAAGACCTTCTTGAGCTTGTCGTCCGCGTTGATCTGACGGCGGTTCTTCGCGTCCTGGAGGCCGTTCTTCTTGATGTAGGCCCAAAGCTTCTTCACGACTTCCGTACGCGGGAGACCCTTCTCGCCCACGATCGCGGCGAGGTCGGCGCTCGGCGTGAGGGGCTTCATGAACGCCGGGTTCGGCGCGCGCTTGCCAGCCTTCTTGGCGGCCTTCTTCGGCGCAGCGGCCTTCTTAGCCGGCGCAGCCTTCTTCGCAGCAGCCTTCTTCGGCGCGGCCTTCTTTGGCGCCGCCTTCTTGGCGGCCTTCTTCGGAGCAGCCTTCTTTGCAGCCTTCTTCGCAGCGGCCATGTCGTCTCCTGAGCGTGTGTGACCGTAAGGTCGGGTCGAGCAAATCCATGTCTCGACAGATCGCGCGAAGTCAGTGTTCGCTTCGCGGTCGGCCACAAACTACAATCGCGAGTAGTGCGCGCAATAGGTGATTTTGCGTTTTTCCCTCTGAAAAACGCATTTTTTCATAATTTTTCCCTCGGAAACGCGTTGCGCGTCAGCTCGCGAGCGACCGAAGCAGCGCGATCGAACGCACATCCCACGGGTCTGGCGTGTCGTCATCGTCGGCGATGTCGGCGACTTCCTGCGGCGTTTCGAGAATCAACGGGATGCCCTTCGCCCGCTTGTCATGCAGCAGCCAGCCGAATGCATCGGCGCCGATCAGCCCTTCGCCAATCAGCTTATGGCGATCCTTGTTCGACCCGAGCGCGCCTTCACTGTCGTTCAGATGGAAGAACGCGGGCGGTTCTCCGGTCGCTTCCTCGAATGCATCGAGCACGCCGGTCAGTGCCTTTTTCGACTCATTGATCGGAAACCCGGACGCGAACAGGTGGCAGGTATCGAGTCCGTAACCGGTGCGCGCACGTTGCGCCCTGGGGATGCCGCTCAGCATCTGCGCGACTTCCCCGGGCGTGCGTCCAACGGTCGTACCGGCACCCGCTGTGTTTTCGATAAGAAGACGAGTCTTCCCCTCGGGTACATGCGCGAGCGCCCGGCGCATGGCTTCGCTCACGCGCGCGCAGGCCGCATCGCGATCGCCATCAGTGGCTGCACCCGGATGGAAGCAGACGCCGCCCACACCGAGTGCGGTGGATCGCTCGAACTCCTTGGCCAGCCCCGCTGCGGCGCGCGCCCACTTTTCCTCGTCGGGTGTCGCGCAGTTCAGCACGTACGCGGCATGCACGATCACATGCTCCGGTCGGATCTCGGCCGCCTCGAGCGCCTCGCGGAAGCGTGCGAGACGGTCTGGCTTCACGCTGATCTTGTCATTGTAGAACTTGGGGATCGCGCTGAAGATCTGTAGCGCCTGCATGCCACCACGGCCGGCGCGACGCGCCGCCATGGGGATGCCACCATTGTCGATGCAGTGCGCGCCGAGGAGCAGCATGGAAGTCGAGGTGTGGGTGAATGACGTTAGCGCTGGACCCGCAACCGCCGTGTAACGAAAACCGGTTCCGCGTTTGACGATGGGGCATTCGGGGCGGTGGCGACATCGCTCCACCCGAGCACCACGGCGCGCCCGAGAACGGCGACGTGCGGATCGCGCGCCTCACCGGCGTCGCCACTCGCGATGAGTCGCTGCTCCTCAAAGGTATGCCCCGCCGTGCGCGAGATGGCGACTCCCACCCGTGAGCGGCCGCGGGTGTTCGGATCCTCATACGTCACCGCGACGATGTCGCCCGCCGAGGCGACGCGCGCGATACCGAGCTGCTCGCCATAGAGCACCGCGACCGGAACCTCGAACGACGCGCGCGGATCCATCTGATGCGCGTAGAACACGCCCGGTCCTTCCGGGCCTCGCACCGTGTATGCCACGTGGAGAAAGTTGGTCCGTGAATCCCACACGACGCTTGGTGCGGGTCGAATGCAGCCATGCGCGCCGCGCTCAGCGGCTTGCGCATCACCCGGCCCCTGATCGAGCGTGTCGACCGGCATCGGTCCGCGCCACGCGCCCGTCGTGATGGTGTCGCTGCCGTCGCGCCATGCGGCGACGAGGTGCACCCGTCCCTTGGAGACGCGGGTCCACCAGAGCGCGACGGTGCCGAACCCCGGTGCGGACACGGTGCGCAGCGTTCGCGCGCAACGCGCGTCATCGCGCGGGATCAATCCGTCACCAAGCGGTCCGATCGCCGCGGTGTCCATCATGTTCATCGCGTGCGACGAATGATTCATCGCGGCTTTGGCGACGGGCGCGGTGGAGACGGCGGTGTCTGCGGATTCGGGAATCGCTGCAAACAGATCAGTCAGGAGCGACTGTGCCCCGGCTTCGCGCAGGCGGTCCTGCGTGAGCAGAAACGCCGCCAGCGCCGACGAATCCGCCACGGTGGAGTCAACCGCGACATAGGGCGGATGCGCGAGCGGCGACGGCATGGTGGTTCGAACGGGTGCGTCGTCGACCCATATCAATGGCGAGCGGTCGCAACCGGCGAAGATCACGGCGGCACCGGCGGTCGTGCCGGCCAACAGGAGCGCGCGAACGACGCGCGAGGCAGGATGGGCAAGCGAGGCCATGGTCGAAGGGTACTGCGCGCACCGCGCGATGGTAGCTTTCAAGGCTCCCCTGCCCCACATCCTTCGATAGATCCTTCGATGCTTTGGAGATTCTGATGTCCTTTGCAGCCTTCGACGGGACGCGTCGCGTTCCGCCCGCCGTGAACGAGCCGGTGCGTAGCTACGCGCCCGGATCCCGTGAACGGGAAACCTTGCAGGCGCGTTTGACGCAGATGGCCGCCGAAGTCGCAGAGATTCCCGTGGTCGTTGGCGGACGTCGCATCACAACCGGCGACACGGGCAACGTCACGATGCCCTGTGATCATCAGCACGTTCTGGCGCACTACCACAAGGCGACGCCGGCGCTGGTGAACGAAGCGATCGCGGCGGCAGCGGAGGCGAAGAAGGAATGGGCCAGCTGGCGCTGGGAAGATCGCGCCGCCGTATTCCTTCGTGCCGCCGAGCTGCTGACGACCACCTGGCGCGACACGATCCTCGCGGCCACGATGCTTGGGCAGGCGAAGACGGTGCATCAGGCAGAAATCGACGCCGCCTGCGAGCTCATCGACTTCTGGCGCTTCAATGCGCAGTTCGCGCAGGAGCTCTACAGCGAGCAGCCGATCAGCGATCACTCGATGTGGAACCAGCTGGACTACCGACCGCTCGAAGGCTTCGTGTACGCCGTGACGCCGTTCAACTTCACGGCCATCGGCGGCAACCTGCCGGGCGCGCCGGCGATGATGGGCAACACGGTGCTCTGGAAGCCGAGCGCCACGGCCACGCTCTCGAGCTGGTACACCTTCCTGTTGCTCGAGGAAGCGGGGCTGCCGAAGGGTGTGATCAACTTCCTGCCGGGTGACCCGGCCATGATCTCGGACATCGCGCTCAACCATCGCGACCTCGCGGGCGTGCACTTCACCGGTTCGACCGGCGTCTTCAACAGCATGTGGGCGACAGTCGGCAAGAACATGGACAAGTACCGCTCGTATCCGCGCATTGTGGGCGAAACGGGTGGTAAGGACTTCATCGTCGCGCATCCGAGCGCGGATCCGCAGGCGCTCGCCGTGGGCATGGTGCGCGGCGCATTCGAATACCAGGGACAGAAGTGCTCGGCGGCGAGCCGCGCCTACGTGCCGGCGTCGCTCTGGCCGACGGTGAAGGAACGCTGCATCAAGATGATGAGCGAGATGAAGCAGGGCGACACGCGCGACTTCTCGAACTTCGTGGCGGCGGTGATCGACGAGCGCGCGTTCACGCGTCTCGCAGCGGCGATCGATGAAGCGAAGGCGAACGCGACGATCGTCGCGGGTGGATACTACGACAAGTCGAAGGGCTGGTTCATTCAGCCGACGATCATCGAAACGAAGGATCCGAACTACCGCACGCTGTGCGAAGAACTGTTCGGCCCGATCCTCACGGTGTACGTGTACGACGATGCGAAGTGGCTCGAGACGCTGGAAATCGTGGACGGCACGTCGCCGTACGCGCTCACCGGTGCGGTGTTCTCGAACGACCGTCAGGGTGTGCGTGAAGCGATGAGCGTGCTGCGCAATGCGGCCGGCAACTTCTACATCAATGACAAGCCGACGGGCGCGGTCGTTGGTCAGCAGCCGTTCGGTGGCGCGCGCGGGTCGGGCACGAACGACAAGGCGGGCTCGAAGTCAAACCTGATGCGCTGGACCTCTACACGCACCGTCAAGGAGACTTTCTCGCCGCCGCTCGACTGGCGCTATCCGTTTCTCGGCTGAGCCCTGGCGATGCGCACGCTTCGATATATCACGGCCGATGTGTTCACATCGGTGCCGTTCACGGGGAATCAGCTCGCCGTCGTCTTCGGCGCGGAAGGGTTGCCCACGGAAACGCTCCAGGCGATCACGCGGGAGTTCAACTACGCCGAGTCGACCTTCGTGTTCGCGCCGGAACGGGCGGACACGACTCGGCGCGTGCGGATTTTCACGCCGGAGTTGGAGGTGCCGTTTGCCGGACATCCAACGATCGGCACCGCGCATGTGCTGGTGGCGTCGGGTGAAGTGCCGGCCGCGGGCGACGAGATGACCGTGGTACTCGGTGAGAATGTCGGACCGGTGCCGGTGCGCATCCGATTGGAGAACGGCGCGCCGGTGCACGGGCAATTGACTACGGCGCAGCTGCCGGAGGAGCGTGTCGAGGTCACCGATCTGGAAGCGCTCGCGAGCACGTTGTCGTTGCGCGCCGACGACCTCGTGGGCGGTGCGCATGCGCCGGCGGGGGTGAGCTGCGGCTTACCGTTCCAACTCATGCCGCTCAAGACGGCGGAGGCGGTGGCGCGCGCGCGACTCAATATGGATGCGTGGAGTCGCGTGCTCGAGGGCAAGTGGGCCGCGTGGCCGATGGTGTTCGCGATGGCGCATGACGATGATCAGTCGACCTGGCCCGCGCACGTCCAGGGCGCCGACATTCGCGCGCGTGTGTTCGTGCCCGGCAGCACGGTCCCCGAGGATCCAGCGACAGGGTCCGCGAATGCGTGTCTCGCCGGTTATCTCGCCGCGCGCACTCCGCGCGATGGTACACTCACCTGGGAAGTCGCGCAGGGCGTGGAGATGGGACGCCCGAGCCGACTCTCCATCGAAGCCCACAAGATCAGCGGCGCGATCGATGCCGTACGAGTGGGCGGAGCAACGGTCGTGATGTGCGAAGGTACACTCCGCGTGTAAGCGCAGTTGAGTTAGCGTACGCCCAGTTAGCGCCGTCGCAGTTAGCGCAGTTCATTTGGCAGATCCAGCCCACGTCACCACCCTATTGCGCCCGCTGCGCTTCGCCGCATAGAGCGCCTCATCCGCTCGCGCCCGCAGCGCTTCGGCGATGCTGTCATCAGGCACGCGATCGGCAACAATCCCCGCGCTCACCGTCACGGTGACGCGGGCGCGAGGCTCGGCGAAGGTACGACGACGGAAGGCATCGGTGATGCGCGTCG
This sequence comes from uncultured Gemmatimonadaceae bacterium, assembly GCA_966112585.1. Taxonomy (GTDB): domain Bacteria; phylum Gemmatimonadota; class Gemmatimonadetes; order Gemmatimonadales; family Gemmatimonadaceae; genus Gemmatimonas. Next base: position 15,286 of record CBHWDN010000026.1, on the reverse strand, counting down.
CGAGCAGATGCGCACCTTCTGCGTTGGTGTTCGGCGCCAGCACCACGAACTCTTCGCCGCCGGTGCGCGCGACGACATCTTCGGCGCGCGCATTGGCGCGCAGCAGTTCGCCCGTTTCGGCGATGACCTGATCGCCAACCAAGTGGCCGTACGTGTCGTTGATCAGCTTGAAGTGATCGAGATCGAGCGCGATGAGCGCCAGGTCCGTGTGGGCTCGCGCTGCTCGGGCGAGTTCGCGGCGGTACTGCAGTTCGAAGCCACGACGGTTATAGCAGCCGGAAAGCGGATCGGTGAGCACGATGCTCGCGAGCTGTGAGCGCATGCGATTGTACGCACGTCCCACGCCGGTGATTGCATCCGGGCGCGGATCGGCGGCGACATCATAGCTCTCGGAAAAGTCGCCTTCCTCGGCGCGTTCGAAAATGGACATCAGTCGACCGATGCGCGCCTGCAAGTTCGTCTGCACTCTCGTCAGCAGCAGTCCGCCCAGGCTGAACAACGCCACCCGGAAGAAGGCGCGCTCCCAGAGCACAGTGCCGCCGAGACGACTCGCGACCTCATTGAGGCCGAGATACCCAGCGCCAATCACGGCCAGCATGAACAGCGCCGGTGCCCGACCGAAGTACACGTGGGTCAGCTGCAACGACACCAGTGCGATGAAGAGTCCGATGTCGTAGTTCTCGGGTGCGGCAATGAGAAACACGACACAAAACACGAGTACCAGATCGGCCACCACCATGACGGTGGAGAGCACAAGCCCGGCGCGATGACGGCGAGTGATCCAGGCGCGAATTCCCAGGACCAGCGCCGCATAACCGGTGGTGATCAGCCCGAGCAACCAATCGGCGACATCGGTGCCAACACCCTGTTCAGCCACCTCGGAGAGCGCGAGGAATCCAAAGAGGCGAAGTCCCACCGCGATGATGGCGACCGACAGTGCCAGCGCGAGGCGGTAGCCGGTCTGCCAGAGCAGAACATCGGCTGCGGCGATCTCAGCGCGTGGGCGTTCAGTGGCCATACGGAAGTGTAGCTCGCGAATTGCCACACCGATACGTTCGGCACCGAACGGGACGCGCGTTGCTGTTACGTAACGAATCGCAAATTGACATCGGCTCGCACACGCGTGGCGCCGATATGTACTCAAGTCTCGAGCGTGTTTGGCACCCGAAGCAGGGAAACCGACGCCGTCCAGTTATGCGATTTATGCCCACCACCGCGTCGTTTCGCGCGATCCGACTTCCTGCGACTCAACAGATTCGCGCAACGCTGATTGCCGTCTTGTTGGGCGCGCTCGTCTTCTTTGCCTTTGAGGCGAGCAAATCCGCTGTCTTCCCGCATCTCACGATCTGGGAATCACACAGCATCACGATTGTCTTTGGCTCGATGATTGCCGGCGCGGCGGCCTGGATCGCGATCAATCGACAGGCGTCGGTGCTCGCGGAACTGACGGCTGGCGAGGCGGCGCGCGAACGACTGGAGATGCGCGAACGCGTCCTGGAGGAAAGCGAGGCGCGCTATCGCGAACTGGTCGAGCAATCTCCGGAAGCGATTGCCGTTCACCGCGATGGTTTCCTCGTCTACGCGAACGCGGCGGCCGCCACACTCATTGGCGTAGACCTCGCTGCCGATCTGCTGGGCCGACGGGCAATCGATTTCGTACACACCGACGACACCGCTCGCGTATTGCAGCGTGCCTCGAGCTCACGCTCCTCGATGCACTACCGTCTGGTACGTGTGGACGGCGGGCTTCGCGAAGTCGAGGCCGTGTCGGCGCTCATCACGTTCGAACGCGCCAGTGCGCACCAGACCGTATTCCGGGATGTCACCGAGAACCGTGCGCTCGAGGCCCGGCTTCGGCACGAGGCGTTTCATGACGGACTCACCGGCTTGGCGAACCGCGCGCTCTTCCGCGATCGCTTGCAGCATGCATTGGCCGTTCGTCGCCGCAATCCCACCGCCCTGGTGGCGGTACTGTTTCTCGACCTCGACGACTTCAAGGGTGTGAACGACAGTCTTGGTCACGAAGCGGGCGATCAGCTGCTGCAAGCCATCGCCGAGCGACTTCGCCTCGAAACGCGCACGTCCGACACGGTGGCCCGATTTGGCGGCGACGAGTTTGCGATCCTGCTGGAGGACCTCAACTCCGACGCTGAGGCGCTCGCGATCGTGAACCGCTTGAAGGTTGCGCTGCGACGTCCGTTGGCGCTGAGCGGGCGGCTGCTGACGTCATCGGCCAGCATTGGCGTCGCCTTTGCCGATGTTGGCGACGATGTAGACGCGCTCCTCCGAAACGCCGATGTCGCGATGTACGAGGCAAAGGAAGCGGGAAAGGCGCGACATGCTGTGTTCGAACGCGCCATGATCGATGCCATTGTGGAGCGCTTGCAGTTGGAGGCGGACCTCAAGGCTGCGTCATCGGCGCCCGAAGCCGCAGGGCTGTTTCTCGCCTATCAACCGATCGTTGACCTCACGTCGGGCCGGGTGCGCAGCTTCGAGGCGCTCCTGCGCTGGAATCATCAGACGCGTGGTGCGATTGCACCGTCCGTCTTCGTTCCGGTCGCCGAACACACCGGCGTCATCGACGTCCTCGGCGCCTGGGTGCTCGAGCAGGCGTGCCAGCAGCTGATGGCCTGGCGCACGCAGTGGTGGCGAGAGCGTCGCGACCTGTCCTCCATTCCGGCGATCTCGGTGAACATCTCCGGTCGGCAGTTGGCCGAGCCGCAGTTCGTCGAGCAGGTGCAAGCCGTACTGCAGCGCACCGGCGCGCCCGCAGAATCGCTCACGCTCGAGATTACCGAGAGCGTGATCATGCAGAACACGGCGGAGACACTGGAAACGCTCTCCTCGCTCAAGGCGCTCGGCATTCGGCTCGCGATCGACGATTTTGGCACGGGCTATTCCAGTCTGAGTTACCTGCAGCGTTTTCCAGTCGATGTACTCAAGCTCGATCGCGCCTTCGTCGAAGGCGTAGCGCACGGCGGATCGGACGCGGCGCTGGCTCGCACGATCGTGACGCTTGGCAATACGCTCGGCCTCCGAACGGTCGCCGAAGGCATTGAGCAGAGCGCACAACATGACGCGCTGCGGCGGATGGGATGTCACGACGGACAGGGCTTCCTGTTCTCCGTCCCGCAGGCTGGGCCGCAGATCACGACCTGGCTGTTGGCCCGAACTGAGGTCGCGACGCGGAGTGCCTGAGACCTCCGTCTACGGCTGATGTAAACGTTCGCGCAATCGAGCGAACGGATTGACAGGTGAATCCGTAGCAGGCATTTGGAATAGAGCGCTCATGCACCTTTGAGCGACGCGCGCTGATGCCTGTTCACCGTCCACGTCATCCGGCCATGATCCAGCACCTCGCCAGCGGCAAGTTCTCCGATGATCACGTGGGTTCGCCGTATGCGCCAAAGGACTCGTGTGGCGTCGGATTCATTGCCCGTCAGAGCGGTGAGCGTACGCATGAGGTGATCAGTCTGGCACTCGAGGCGGCGGCGCGTTTGGCGCATCGCGGCGCCTCGGCGACCGACAACTCGGCCGATGGTGCCGGACTGCTCACACAGATTCCGCGACGTCTGTTCATCCTCGCCGCCTCGCGGCTCGGCATTCATCTGCCGGCGGATGCGGCCATCGCAGTAGGGATGTGCTTTCTCCCGACGCAGTCGGCGGCGTGCGACGAGGCGATGTCCCTCATAAAGGATGTGCTGCTCGGCGACGGTCTTCCCGTACTCGGCTGGCGCGATGTGCCGGTGCGGCCAGAGGTGCTGGGCACGTCGGCGCGAGCGTCGATGCCCGCAATCAAGCAGGTGTTGGTCGGGCGACCGGCTGGCGCCGACGACGACACGTGGGAGCGCCAGCTGTATCTCGCCCGTCGGGAGATGGAGCATCGCGCCCTCGCCCGCGGGCTCGAGCCGTTCTATATCAGCTCACTGTCGTGTCGAACGGTGGTCTACAAGGGATTGCTCACCGGACATCAGCTGGGAGATTTCTATCCCGATCTGCGCGATCCCGCCTTCGAAAGCGCGATCGCCGTTTTCCACGAGCGCTATGCGACGAACACAATGCCGCGCTGGGAGCTTGCGCAGCCGTTTCGCATGCTCGCGCACAATGGTGAGATCAATACGCTCTGGGGCAATCGCAACGGCATGGCGATGCGCGGCACGCTGCTCGACGCACCCGCGTTCGGCGCGAACGCCGAGCGCGTGCGCGAACCCATTCGCCCGCGCGGTTCCGATTCGGCCAGTCTGGATAACGCGCTGGAATTGCTGGCACGCGCTGGTCGCTCACCGGTGCACGCCACGATGATGCTGGTGCCACAGGCGTGGGAGAAGTTCCCCGATGTCGAACCGGCCGTGAAGGCGTTTTACGAGTTCCATCAATGCGTCATCGAGCCATGGGATGGACCGGCGGCGCTCGCGTACAGCGACGGCGTACAAGTGGCCGTGTCGCTTGATCGAAACGGCCTGCGCCCCTGTCGCTACAAGATCCGCGCGGACGGAATGGTGGTGGCTGGATCTGAAGTCGGCATCGTGGACTTCGATCCGCGTGATGTAGTGGAAACGGGGAAGCTGGGTCCCGGCGGCGTGTTCCTGGTGGACACGCAGGGTGCGCGCATCGTGCGCAACATGGCAGCGAAGCGCGAAGTGGCCACACGGCGGCCCTATGCCAAGTGGATTGCGCAGCACATGTCGACCTTGCCGACGAGCGACGGCACCGAGCCGCTCGTGCGCTCGAGCGATCAGCTTCGCGCCACGCAACTCGCGTTCGGCTATGGCCACGAGGATCTCCGGCTGATCATCGAGCCGATGGCGACCACCGCGGCGGAAGTCGTATGGAGCATGGGCGACGACGCGCCGCTCGCCGTGCTCTCGAGCATGACACCAACGCTTTATAGCTACTTCCGTCAGCGCTTCGCGCAGGTGACGAACCCGCCGATGGACTCGCTGCGCGAAAGCATGGTGATGTCACTTCGCATGCACCTCGGGCGTCGCGGATCGCCATTGGTGGAGAAGGCCAGCTACGCCCGTATGCTGCGAATCGAGCATCCGGTCCTCCTTCCGGAGGAGATGGCTGCGCTTCGTGCGTTTCCGCAGTTCCCGAGCGCCACCCTCGATGCGACCTACCTGGCGCGCTCGCGATCGGAAGCACTCGAAGCGTCGCTCGACTCACTCTGTCGCCGCGCCGAGATGGCGGTCCGCAAAGGCGCGCGCATTCTCATCGTCAGTGATCGCAAAGTCAGCGCCGATCGCGCGCCGATCCCGATGCTGTTGGCGCTTGGCGCGATCCGTCAGCATCTGGTGCGCACGGGTCTTCGCGCACGAGTGGGATTGGTCGTCGAAGTGGGCGATGCGATCGAGCAGCATCATGTCGCCACGCTGTTCGGTTACGGCGCTGAAGCGGTGCACCCGTGGCTCGCGATGGAAACCGTTGCAACGATCTTCGCGGAAACGCACGGCAAGACCGACGCGGACCCCGATCGGCCTGGTCCTGCCGCCGCGCAGTCGCGCTACCGTTCGGCGGTCGAAAAGGGATTGCTCAAGGTGCTGGCCAAGATGGGCATCTCCACGCTCGCGTCATACTGCGGTGCGCAAACATTCGATGCGCTGGGACTGGGCTCGGATGTGATCGATCGTTGCTTTGCCGGTACCAGTTCGCCGATGGGTGGCGTGTCGCTGCGCGAAATCAGCGAGGATGTCCTGCAGCGCCATCGCCGGGCATTCACCACCGATGGCGCGCCGACCGCGGCGCTCCCAGACCAGGGGCGTGTCCGCTTCCGCAAGGAAGGTGAGCAGCACGCGTGGGCACCACAGGCGGCGCTCACGCTGCAGCAGGCGGTGGGCAGTGCGCGCTCCGCCCGCGCCGGCACCGATCCGGACAAGGCGTGGCGCGACTTTGTGGATCGTATGGACGGCGGCGGCCCCTCCGCAGTGCGCGACCTGCTTGCCATTCGGCCATCCGCGTCCATTCCGATCGAAGATGTCGAGCCAATGGAAGCGATTCGCGCACGATTCATTTCGAGCGCCATGTCGCTGGGCGCCCTGTCGCCTGAAGCGCACGAAACGCTTACGATTGCGATGAACCGCATGCAGGCGCGCTCCAACTCGGGCGAAGGGGGCGAGGAGCCTGCGCATTACGGCGCCGTGAGCGACGACCGCCGCGACAGCAAGATCAAGCAGGTGGCGTCAGCGCGCTTTGGCGTGACCACCGAGTACCTCGTGCGCGCCGACGAACTCGAAATCAAGATCGTGCAGGGCGCGAAGCCCGGGGAAGGTGGCCAGCTTCCGGGGCACAAGGTCACTGAACTCATCGCGCGACTGCGTCACTCAACGCCCGGCGTTGGACTGATCTCTCCGCCGCCGCATCACGATATCTACTCGATCGAAGACCTCGCGCAGCTGGTGCACGACCTCAAGAGCGTGAACCCGCGCGCGCGCGTGGGTGTGAAGCTGGTCGCCGAGAGTGGCGTTGGCACAGTCGCCGCCGGAGTGGCAAAGGCCTTCGCGGATTACGTACTCATCGCGGGCCACAACGGCGGCACTGGCGCGAGTCCGTTGTCGAGCATCAAGCATGCTGGCTCACCGTGGGAGCTTGGGCTCGCCGAAGCGCAACAGGTGCTGGTGCAGAACGGCCTGCGCCATCGCGTTGAAGTGCGCGTCGATGGTGGACTCAAGACCGCGCGCGATGTGATCATTGCGGCGTTGCTCGGCGCCGAGTCCTACGGCTTCGGCACTGCACCACTGGTGGCGATGGGGTGTGATATGGCGCGACAGTGTCATCTCAACACCTGCCCAACGGGCATCGCGACGCAACGCGAAGATCTGCGCGCCAAGTTCCGCGGAACGCCCGAGCAGGTCATTGCGTACTTCTCGCGCATCGCCGAGGATGTGCGCACCGAGCTCGCGATGATGGGCGCGCGGTCGCTGCAGGAGATCATCGGTCAGGTGGAGCGCCTGCAGCGCGCCGAGCGCCCGGAGCTCCCGCGTTCGACCATGCTCGACCTCTCGCTTGTACTCGGTGCACCGCGTCGCATCGACGATCCGCGCGCGCGCACCACCGCGCGCAACGAACGTCGCGGCCTGCAGGTGCTCGACGAGCGCATTCTGGAAGAGGCCTACCAGACCGTCGCGACCGGCGCCGAGTTCACGGCGCAGTATGATATCCGCAATCATCATCTGTCGGTTGGTGCGCGGGTGGCCGGTGCGTTGGCGGAACGCTTTGGCGATCGTGGTCTCGCGGCGGGCACCATGCGACTCGGATTCTACGGCAGTGCGGGGCAAAGCTTCGGCGCGTTCGGCGTTCGCGGTATGCGCCTGTCGCTCGAAGGCGAATGCAACGACTACGTCGGCAAGGGTCTCAACGGCGCCGAGATCACGGTGCGACCGTTCCGCAACGCGCGCTATCGGGGCGCGAGTCACCTGAACATGATCCTTGGCAACACCGTGCTCTATGGCGCGACGGACGGCTTGCTGTTGGCCGCCGGTCAGGCCGGCGATCGATTTGCCGTGCGCAACTCCGGTGCGTGCGCGGTGGTTGAGGGCGTTGGCAATCATGCGTGCGAATACATGACCGGCGGTATCGTCACGGTGCTGGGGCGCGCTGGTCGCAACTTTGGCGCTGGTATGTCCAACGGCATCGCGTATGTGTTCGACGAATCGGAGACATTCGCGGGGCGGCTCAATCACGAGATGGTGCTGCTGGCCGAACTCGACGTCGATGACACGTCGCTCGTCCAGTCGCTGCTCAGGTTGCACATCGTGCGCACGGGCAGCGCTCGCGCACGCTGGATCCTGGACGACTGGGAGCATCAGCACGTCCGGTGGCGCAAGGTGAAGCCTCGTGGTGCTGCCGAACACGTGTCGCGCATCCGCGAACAGTGGGCACCTCGCATTGCGGCGTACCTGGCCGAAGAGACCGCCGCGGCGCGAGTGAGCTAGTCGGACGCGTGGTCCTGTTGGCTACGCTGCCAGCAGGGCCGCTGCGCGTTCCCGCACGTACGGGTTCACATCATCGAGCATCTCGCGAAGCAACCCTTCCGAGTAGCTGCGATGGCCGGCGGCAAGCGCGGCCAGCGCTTCCAATCGCACCTGATGATCATCGAGCGTGCCGTTGGCTTTGCGCGCAAAGGCCTCCAGGCGGGCTCGCGCTCGAGCGGTTTGCACGTTCGCGAGCGCAGCGACCATTTCGAGCCGGTACTCGAGCGCATTCTCCTCTTCAAGCGCCATCAGGACACGCGACGGTGGAGGCGCGTTCTCCGGAGACGCGAAGACGATCGAGAGCGCGCGATTGCGCACCTCGATCGATGGATCGAAGAGCACCGACTCGAGTCGAGCCAGCGCAATCGCACCGCCCAATTGGCCAAGCGCGACAACCGCCGCAATTCGAACTCGCTGATCGTCGTGACGGAGCACTTTGCTCAACTCCACGACCATATCCGGATTTCCCGACTCACCCATAAGCCCCGCGGCGTTGCGCACCACATACCAACGCGGGTCCTGCGCGTGCGACTTCGCCACCTCCGAAATGCCCTTGAGCGACGCGGCCAGATCGTAGAGAAATCGCCGCTCCGAAATGTCGGTAGCCGCGACAAGCTGCACGAACACTGCGCGGGCGCCGGGCGCGCCGGCGCTATCCAACAGCGCGTGCCCTTCGTTGTAGCCGATCTTCGAGTCGAGCAGCTGCTCCACCAGCAGCTGTAGTTCATCGGCCGACAATCGATCGCCCTGGGGCTCGACTTTCGCCACCGGGGCCGGCGTGATCGCTTGCGGTTCTGGCATTGCCGGCGCGGGCTCGGCGATGGAATGCATGCCGCGCGGTGTCGGCCGAAGCGCGGCGCCGAATGCGCGCAGACGCACGTTCCAGATGGACAGTGCCTCGGCCATTTCGACAATGGCGCCGGCAACGATCGACGGTTCGCTCGACAGAATTCCGGCGAGCTTCAGAAATTCCGCATCGATGATCGTGCCGGCGATGTCGATCGCCTCCACTCCGTGCGCCTGCATGGCGTCGCGTAGCGCACGAAAGCCTTCATTCACGCTTTCGTTCTCGATGCTGTCCAGCGAGGTCGCTCGAATCGTGACCGAGCCGACTCGGGCCAGTGCGCAAAGACGCGCGACACTGGCCAACACATCGGGCATGGGCGCCTTCTCCCTCAACTGCTGAATCAGCAGCGAGAGGGCGGCGGCGTAGACGAGATCGAGGGACAGGGGAGTGCTCTCGTGTGACGAGGTGACACCCCAGACGGACGGGGCGAATAAGGGACGAATAGAACCCTCATTCGGTCAATCCGCATCCCGACGCACTACTCAGCGCTTAGAGAGGTGCTCCGATGTACAGATCCGTGCGCCAGCGCTTCGATGGGTTGAGTCCGCGCGCGAAGTCCATGCGAATGAGGCCATCGAGGAAGCCGACACCGATGCCGGCGCCGCGCTGCATCATCCCTTCGCCGAATGTCTTTCGGTTGCCGGCCCACCCCATGTCGTAGAAGAGGACGGGGCGCACGAAGCCCTGTCGCTGACCGAGCTCGGCGCGGCTGAACCAGTAGGCGTTACCCGACTGCGTGCCGGGATATTGTCCACGCACGGTGCGCAGCCCTCCGAGAAAGAAGCTGCGCTGCACCGGAAGACGGCCGCCGGATGCGCCGGCCGATCCGGTCAACGCGAACATCGCTCGCTTGGTCAGCGAGTGCGTGATGGTGCTTTCGAGGCTGCCTCGGGTGTACTCGAACGTACCCGTCGCCGCTTCACCGCGCGCGACGCTGACCAGGCGCCACCCCAGCGGCTGATCGAGCCAGCTGTGGGCCCAGCTCACGTCCACACCCGTGAACGTGGACGGATCAGCCTGGATGTTCGGCGCGAAGCGACGATCACCGAACGCTCGCGCGAACGAGAAGGTGTTTACCACGTTCGAGTCGCCCGCAGTCCACTGGCGCTCGATGAAGATGCGATAATCAATCGAGCCTTTCCGTTGCTCGCGATGCTCGCCGAGCGAGGCGCCCATGGCGCGGTAGTAAAACCCTTCGTCGCGGCCGTAGAGCAATGCGGGGAGCGACGGTGCGAAGGTCAGCGCACCGGCCCATTCCGGGTTGGGCGCAATCAATCGCTGATAGATCGAACCGGTGACGGTGCGCAACCCCGTACTGCGTGCGAGTGAGAGTTCACCACTGCCATGCTTGTCGGCGATGCCAAAGCGACCGACGCCGGTGAGTGAGTAGCCGGCACCAAGTTGCTGCTTCGCCTCGACGCCAAGCGACAGCCCTTCGATGCGATTGTAGCGCAGCAGATCGGTACCCACGCGCACCTTCGGCAGTTGCGGCGCCCACGGCGCCTGCAGTCCCATGCCAAGCGCATCGATCAAACGCTCAGCGCTGGCGATGTCGAACACATCCGCATCGCTGGCATCGAGCGCCGGCAGTGCCTTGGACTTTTCGAGTGAGCTCATGTCACAGGGCAAATCGTAGGCGATGCGCACATTGCCTTCGTAACGTTCTTCCACGCGCGTCCATGTGCTGTCCTTCGCACACTGACGCACCTTCGCGGCGCCGTAACGACGACGCTCCGCGGAATCAGTCTTCGCCTGCGTTTTCTTGCCTGTGCCAGTGCTGATGGAGACCTCGACACCCGTGTTGTCGAGATCGACGACGGCCGAGTCGGCCCGGGTGGACTCATCTTTCGTCGAGTCGCGCGGCGCGAACCGATTGCGAGCCGGAGGCAACGCGGCAAGCGTGAAGTCACCGTCGACATCTTCGTACGAGAACTTCTCGTCGAAGCGCACCGGGATTTTCATGAACATCGCTTCGGCGCTTGCGGTGGCGCTGTGCATGCGCGGCAGCCAGAACTTGCCTTTGTAGAGCGCGTACTCGACGGTGATCGCGTCGAGACTTGCCTTCATCGGGCGAAACGTCGCGGTCACCCACGCGGGTGGCTTGTCGTCGTTGCTGTTGTTCCTGTTGTTCGGATTGCGACGACGTTCCGCGTCCGCACGACGCGTGCTGTCCTTCACGTAAAGGTCACGCGGCAAGCGTGCACGCAGCAGCGAGTCCTGCACGGGCATGGTCGCGATGCGTTCGGCGACATCCTTCTCGGATTCCTCGCTTGCCACACTCCAGATGTCGATCTCCGACGCCATGCGATAGGCCGCGCGCACCAGCTGCCCACCATCGACGTCGAACCAGAACGACCCCACGAACGTACGCCACTCCGGCTTGCGCGCGGCAATCTTGAGCTCGCGCAGACGAATGACGCGCTTGTCGGGCAGCTGAATGTCGGTCGAGTCACCGGTGGCGTAGCGATAGTAGCGCTCAGCGCCGCGCGCGAGGGGATGGATCATCTCACGCTCGTCGACCTCGGTCTTCACCATGCCGAAGTCGGACGACGGGAACCACAGCTGCTCACGACCGGGGAAGTACGGGATCGACACCGCGCTCACGAAATCGCCGCTGACATCACCGGCCATGGGCACGGTCATGCGCGAACCGATCGGATGCACCCGCACACCTACGCCGCGGCGCCACGAGATCTCCGCCACATTGTCTCCGCGGAAGAGCAGCTTCTCCAATCCCAGACGACGCGCACCAAGTCCCACCGACATGCGCTGCGTGGTGGTGGCGCGATAGGACTTGAGTGCACTGTCCTGCTGTTCGCGCGCGGCGCGGGCCTTTTCGAGAATCGTCCGAGCTTCGGGCGTGGCGAACGCGGAGGTCGCGGCTTCGGCGTTCCGTGCTTCGCGCGTCGCGCTGTCGCCCCCGAGACGGCGACGTGATATCGATCGTGCATCGCGCGAGGCCTCGCGAATGGCCCGGCGCTCTTCAGTGCTGAGCGTATCGCGACGAGGCGCAGCCGTCGCGGGAACCGCCTTGGCGGGCGGCTTCGGCGGCTGGGACTGGGCACTGGCCGCCCGCGGCGTGACAACCGCCGAGCAAACCGAGATCAGGGCAAGAATGCGACGCATACGCGAACAAAAGCAGGAGGAGAAGCCGACTGGCAACGTACCGGGGTGACGTACGGCCTGCTGACGCGAGCAGTTTCCGAGGTGAGCAGGTAACTTCGGAGGGTTCGACCCCTCGGTGATCGCAAACGTTTCAGGAGACCGGCCGTGCCCCTTGCCCCCTCTCTTTCCCGCTGGACCCGTCGTGCGGGTCTTGCCGCCGTTCTGACGGCACTTCCCGCCTCGCCGGTCGCGCTATCGGCCCAGGCAGCGACCCAGCCCCCCGCCCCGGCGGCGGCGGCGGATCCGCGGATCGAAAAGCTCAAGGCTGAAGCGCTCCAGATGGTGGAGGCGCGCTCGAAGCAGGTGCAGGAAATCGTGGACATGCTCTTCTCCTTCCAGGAGCTCGGCTTCCAGGAATTCGAGACGCAGAAGTACATCACCACGCTTCTGGCGAAGGAAGGCTTTGCGATCGAAAAGGGCGTCGCCGGCATGCCCAGCGCGTGGACGGCCAAGTGGAGCTATGGCACCGGAAAGCCGGAGATTTCGCTGGGCTCGGATGTCGACGGCATCCCGCAGGCGAGCAACAAGCCCGGTGTTGGCTTCAAGGATCCGATGATCACCGGCGGCCCTGGTCATGGCGAAGGCCACAACTCGGGTCAGGCAGTGAACATCGTGGCCGCGATCGTGGTGAAGCAGCTCATGATGCGTGACAAGATCAACGGTACGATTCTCCTCTGGCCTGGTATTGCCGAAGAGCAGATGGCCGGCAAGGCCTTCCTGGTGCGCGCGGGCATCTTCAAGAACACCGACGTCACGCTCTTCACGCACGTTGGCAACGACCTTGGCGTGTCGTATGGCCCGAGCGGCTCGAGCGCGCTGATTTCGGCCGAGTTCAAGTTCCGCGGCGAAAGCGCACACGCCGCCGGCGCGCCGTGGAGCGGTCGCAGCGCGCTCGACGCCGCGATGCTGATGGGCACGGGCTGGGAATATCGCCGCGAGCATCTGCGTCTCGCGCAGCGCTCGCACTACGTGATCAAGGATGGCGGCGACCAGCCGAACGTTGTGCCGAGCACGGCGAGCATCTGGTTCTACTTCCGCGAGGAAGACTATCCGCGCACGATGGCGCTCTTCGAAATCGGCAAGCAGATCGCTGCCGGCGCCGCGATGATGACGAACACGAAGCTCGATACGGTCAACATCCTCGGCAGCGGTTGGAGCGGTCACTTCAGCAAGCCGATCGCGGAAGCGATGCACCAGAACATCCTCAAGGTGGGGATGCCGAAGTGGGATGACAAAGACCAGACGCTCGCCAAGGGCATTCAGAAGGAACTCGGCTCGCCCGACTTTGGCCTCGCGCTTGATGTGAACAAGCAGTTGCGCGGTGGTGATACGCGCGCGTTCACGGGGGGTGGCTCGGACGACATCGGCGACGTGTCGTGGAACATGCCGACGATCACGCTGCGTTATCCGTCGAACATCCCGGGCTTGCCGGGACACAATTGGGCGAACGCGATTTCGATGGCCACGCCGATCGCGCACAAGGGTGCGCTCGCTGGTGCCAAGGTTCAGGCGATGACGATGCTCGACATCTTCATGACGCCCAAGACCGTTGCTGATGCGTGGGACTACTTCAACAACGTCCAGACGAAGGAGACGAAGTACAAGCCGTTTATCCGCCCGTCGGACATGCCGCCGACGTACCTGAATGCGGAGATCATGGCGCGCTTCCGCGAACAGCAGAAGAAGATGTACTACGATCCGACGAAGTTTAAGACGTACCTGGAGCAGCTTGGCATTGAGTACCCGACGGTGCGGGCGCAGGAAGCGAAGCCGAAGGGGAATAACTAACCCACGACCCGAAACCCGAACTCAGAACTCAGAGACCGATCAGTTTCTGAGTTCTGGGTTCGGGTTTCGGGTTTTGAGTCCTCATACTCCGATGATGATGCGAAACTTCCTCTCCACGCTCCTGCTCTCGAGCGCACTCGCCGCGCCGCTGCGCGCGCAAGCCCCCTTCGACCCCGCTCTCGCCGCTGAGATCGACAAGCGCACCGCCGCCATTGCCGACAAGATCACGGCGTGGCGCCATGATATTCATCAGCATCCTGAGTTGGGCTATCAGGAGAAGCGCACGGCGGCACTGGTGGCGGCGCATCTCAAGTCGTTGGGGCTCGAGGTGCAGGAGAATGTCGGCGGTATTCCTGGTGTGATTGGGGTGCTCAAGGGCGGGAAGCCCGGGCCCACGGTCGCACTGCGCGCGGATATGGACGCGTTGCCGGTCGCCGAACAGGTGGATGTGCCGTTCAAGAGCACCGTTCGTACCGTGTACAACGGTGTCGAAACTGGCATCATGCACGCGTGCGGTCATGACATGCACACGGCGATGCTGATGGGCACGGCGGAAGTGCTCGCGGGGATGAAGGCCAAGATCCCCGGGACCGTGAAGTTCATGTTCCAGCCGGCCGAAGAGGTGCCACCGAACGGTGGCGCGAAGGCGATGATCGAGTCGGGCGCGATGAATGGCGTGGACGGCGTGTTCGGGTTGCACGTCGGCCCGGGCCCGAGTGGGACGCTGTCGTATCGGGCGGGTTCGATCACCGCAGCGGCGGACAGCTGGAAGATCATCGTGCGTGGCAAACAGGGACACGGTGCGATGCCGTCGGCGGCGATCGATCCGATCGTGACGAGCGCGGAGATCGTGAGCGCGTTGCAGACGATCGTGTCACGGTCGATCGACCTCACGTCGGGTCCGGCGGTCGTCACGGTCGGCGCCATTCATGGGGGACTGCGTGAGAACATCATCCCCGATTCGGTCTGGATGATCGGCACGATTCGCACGTTTGACCCGAAGTCGCGTCAGGTCATCGCCGAGCGCATGAAGGTCATCGCGCAGAAGATCGCCGAAGCCAATGGCGCCACCGCGCAGGTCACAGTGGATCTGGGCTACAGCAGCACGCTCAATAACGCCGCGATGGTGACGCGCTACTCACCGGCGCTCAAGCGAGTCGCGAACGGGAAGGCGTTCGAGAACAAGGCTCCGAGCATGGCGGGCGAAGACTTCTCGCGCTTCGCCGACAAGGCACCGGGCTTCTTCTTCAACCTGTCCGTGACGCCGCCGAACGTTGATTTGTTCAACGTGGCGTCGAACCACTCGCCGCTGTTTCAGGGCGATGATGCGGCGTTGCCGGTGGGGACGCGCGCATTGGCGAACGTGGCTTTGGAGTTCCTGACCAGTGGCGGGATACCGAAGACGCCTTGAGTTGGGTTGGAACAGCTCGCACAGAGCGCACGGAGGGGGCCCCCCGAACACACGGGGGGGGTGAACCAGGGTTAGCAGGGGGCCCCCCGGCGGCGCGGGGCGGCC